>NZ_JBDGJC010000066.1:0-201 GCF_057657075.1 Variovorax sp. Soil_C_26 | reverse complement strand
CGCCCGAGGACACGCCCGTCAACGGACAGGTGACTGGCGTCGACCTGGACGGCGACAGCCTGAGCTACGTGGCGGGCGCGCCGCCCGCCAACGGCATCGTCGTTGTCAATCCGGACGGAACCTACACGTACACACCGGGTGCGAACTTCAACGGCAGCGACAGCTTCACCGTCGTCGTTAGCGACGGCAACGGCGGCACGG
>NZ_JBDGJC010000065.1:0-209 GCF_057657075.1 Variovorax sp. Soil_C_26 | reverse complement strand
GCCAGGCAACGCTTCGTGACACGCCACCTGTACGAAGAGGCGCTGCAAGCCAACGCGAGCCGGATGGCCGCGCAGCCTGGATGATGGCGCTCAGGCGCAAGACCGTGGAGCACCCCTTCGCCAGCATCAAGCACCTGATCCTGGGCAATGCCCGGTTGCTGATGAGACACACGAGCGGAGCGCGTGCGGAGTTCAGTCTGGCTGTGATG
>NZ_JBDGJC010000064.1:0-221 GCF_057657075.1 Variovorax sp. Soil_C_26 | reverse complement strand
GCCATCGCCACCGCCTCGGGCCAGATCGCCGCGGGCAACCAGGATCTCTCGTCGCGCACCGAGGAACAGGCCAGCTCGCTCGAGCAGACGGCGGCCTCGATGGAAGAGCTGACCTCGACCGTCAAGCAGAACGCCGACAACGCTCGCCAGGCCAACCAGCTCGCGCTCTCGGCCTCGGAAGTGGCAGTGAAGGGCGGCAATGTGGTCGGCCAGGTGGTCGA
>NZ_JBDGJC010000063.1:0-227 GCF_057657075.1 Variovorax sp. Soil_C_26 | reverse complement strand
GCGCAGCGCTCGGGCGCGGCCGCCAAGGAGATCAAGGGCCTGATCGACGACTCTGTCGGCAAGGTCGAGGCCGGCAGCCGGCAGGTGGCCGAGGCGGGCCGTACGATGGAAGAGATCGTCGACAGCGTCAAGCGCGTGACCGACATCATGGGCGAGATCACCGCGGCGAGCCAGGAGCAGAGCACGGGCATCGAGCAGGTGAACCAGGCGATCGCGCAGATGGACCA
>NZ_JBDGJC010000062.1:0-251 GCF_057657075.1 Variovorax sp. Soil_C_26 | reverse complement strand
GCAGGCAACCAGGATCTCTCGTCGCGCACCGAGGAACAGGCCAGCTCGCTCGAGCAGACGGCCGCCTCCATGGAAGAACTCACGAGCACCGTCAAGCAGAACGCCGACAACGCCCGCCAGGCGAACCAGCTCGCGCTCTCGGCCTCCGAAGTGGCCGTGAAGGGCGGCGACGTCGTCGGCCAGGTGGTCGACACCATGGCCTCGATCAATGCCTCGTCGCGCAAGATCGTCGACATCATCGGCGTGATCGA
>NZ_JBDGJC010000061.1:0-254 GCF_057657075.1 Variovorax sp. Soil_C_26 | reverse complement strand
GTCGACACCATGGCCTCGATCAATGCCTCGTCGCGCAAGATCGTCGACATCATCGGCGTGATCGACGGGATTGCGTTCCAGACCAACATCTTGGCGCTCAATGCAGCGGTCGAAGCGGCACGCGCCGGTGAGCAGGGCCGCGGCTTCGCAGTCGTGGCCTCGGAAGTCAGAAGCCTTGCGCAGCGCTCGGGCGCGGCCGCCAAGGAGATCAAGGGCCTGATCGACGACTCTGTCGGCAAGGTCGAGGCGGGCAG
>NZ_JBDGJC010000060.1:0-263 GCF_057657075.1 Variovorax sp. Soil_C_26 | reverse complement strand
CTGCCGGCCTCGACCTTGCCGACAGAGTCGTCGATCAGGCCCTTGATCTCCTTGGCGGCCGCGCCCGAGCGCTGCGCGAGGCTGCGCACTTCCGAGGCCACGACCGCGAAGCCGCGGCCCTGTTCCCCCGCACGTGCGGCTTCCACCGCTGCATTGAGCGCAAGGATGTTGGTCTGGAACGCGATGCCGTCGATCACGCCGATGATGTCGACGATCTTGCGCGACGAGGCATTGATCGAGGCCATGGTGTCGACCACCTGGCC
>NZ_JBDGJC010000059.1:0-283 GCF_057657075.1 Variovorax sp. Soil_C_26 | reverse complement strand
CTGATCGTCACCACCGGCAGCCAGCAGGCGCTCGACCTGCTCGGCAAGACCATGATCTCGCCCGGCGACAAGGTGATCGTCGAGGGGCCGACTTTCCTGGCCACCATCCAGTGCTTTCGGCTCTATGGCGCGCAGCTCGTCAGCGCACCGATCGACGCCAACGGCGTGGACACCGATGCGCTCGAGCAACTCATCGCCGAGCACATGCCGAAGTTCGTCTACCTGATCCCGACCTTCGGCAATCCGAGCGGCGCGACGCTGAGCCTCGAACGCCGCAAGAAGG
>NZ_JBDGJC010000058.1:0-291 GCF_057657075.1 Variovorax sp. Soil_C_26 | reverse complement strand
GGAATAGCGCAGACGGGAGTGGCGTTGCACCACCGCGATGTCGATGCCCTCCAGCAACCAGTGCAGCTGCTCGGCCGTCAGCGTGGGAACCGCCTCGGACGAGGGCCAGATGAACCGGTCCTTCTCCAAGCGCTTGAGCAGCAGCCAGAAGCCGTTGCGCTCCCAACCCAGGATCTTCACCCGGTCGCGTCGGCGGTTGCTGAACACGTACGCGCACGAGGCGAACGGGTCCAGACCCAGTGCCTGCTCTACCAGCACGGCCAAGCCGTTGATGCTCAGCCGGAAGTCCAC
>NZ_JBDGJC010000057.1:0-329 GCF_057657075.1 Variovorax sp. Soil_C_26 | reverse complement strand
GGGCGCCGAGCAGATCCTGCTGCATGCCGAGCGCAACCTCGACGTGGAGGTGGAGGGCGACGAGACGCACACGACCGAGAAGACGCGCACCACGCTGATCAAGGGGCACGAGTCGGCCACTTACGAGGCGGGCGAGGAGCGGCACATCACGGGCGGCGCGGTGGAGACCATCGACGGCGGCGAGGAGCGCACGGTGACGGGCGGCGCGACCGAGACGGTGACGGGTGGCGAGACGCGCACGATCACGGGCGGTGCGACCGAGACGATCACGGGTGGCGAGACGCGCATGGTCACCGGTGGGCTGACCGAGACGGTCAATGGCGGCGTGA
>NZ_JBDGJC010000056.1:0-359 GCF_057657075.1 Variovorax sp. Soil_C_26 | reverse complement strand
ACGGGTGCGGGTGCCACTGGCTTGCCGTCCAGCAGCCGGTGCAGGACGTTGAGCACATGCGTCTTGCTGGCTACGCCAGCCTCCAGGGCCAGCTCGACCGCGGTCAGCACGGCCTGCTCGTCGTGGTGAAGGACGAGTGCCAGGATCTCCACCATCTCCCTGTCCCCGCCAGGCTGCTTGAGCAGGACGGCCTGCAACCGTCTGAAGCCCTGCGGGAGCTCACTGAAGGGCGCACCGTTCCTCAACGCCCCGGGCTTGCGCTGCAGCACCGCCAGGTAGTGACGCCAGTCGTAGACGGTCTGGCCGGCCGTGTCGTGACGGCGGTCGATGATCCGCGTGTGCTCGCACAGGAGCTGCCC
>NZ_JBDGJC010000055.1:0-397 GCF_057657075.1 Variovorax sp. Soil_C_26 | reverse complement strand
GCGTGCCAGCTTCAACTGGTAGGCCACCGAGCGCACCTCGCGTTCGGCCGTCTCGGCCTTGAGCAACTGCGAGAGCATCGGCTGTGCAGCCTCGAAGGCCGGCGAGCCCTGCTCGGCGAGTTCGGCCACGGCGTGCGCCATGCCGTGCATCTTGAGTTCACGCAGCATGATGACGATGGCTGCACTGGCGGGGTCATGGCGCATGGCGCACCTCTTGGATGATGATCGGATCGACTGCAGTCGCGCGTCCTCTGAGCGAGTCATAGCGCAACACGTTGGCTCGGGGCTCGTTCGTCAGGCGCAGTGCCTGAGGGGCGGTGACGGGTGCGGGTGCCACTGGCTTGCCGTCCAGCAGCCGGTGCAGGACGTTGAGCACATGCGTCTTGCTGGCTACGCC
>NZ_JBDGJC010000054.1:0-404 GCF_057657075.1 Variovorax sp. Soil_C_26 | reverse complement strand
TGGTCCATCTGCGCGATCGCCTGGTTCACCTGCTCGATGCCCGTGCTCTGCTCCTGGCTCGCCGCGGTGATCTCGCCGATGATGTCGGTCACGCGCCGGACGCTGCCGACGATCTCTTCCATCGTCTTGCCGGCCTCGCCCACGAGTGCACTGCCCCGGTCGACCTTGCCGACCGAGTCGTCGATCAGGCCCTTGATCTCCTTGGCCGCCGCGCCCGAGCGCTGCGCCAGGCTGCGCACTTCCGAGGCCACCACGGCGAAGCCGCGGCCCTGTTCGCCTGCACGTGCCGCTTCGACCGCCGCATTGAGCGCCAGGATGTTGGTCTGAAACGCAATCCCGTCGATCACGCCGATGATGTCGACGATCTTGCGCGACGAGGCATTGATCGAGGCCATGGTGTCGAC
>NZ_JBDGJC010000053.1:0-419 GCF_057657075.1 Variovorax sp. Soil_C_26 | reverse complement strand
TTCGACCAGGCCCATTTCCTCGCTCGACATCAGCCGATCGATGTCCACCAGGATCAGCATCCGCTCGTCGAGCGTGCCCAGCCCGATCAGGTAGTCGGTGTCCAGCACCGAGCCCATCTCCGGTGCCGGCTTGATCTGCTCCGCGCCCAGCGTGATCACGTCCGACACGCTGTCGACCACCATGCCCACCACACGGCCGCCGATGTTCAGCACGATCACCACCGTGAACTGGTCGTAGCTCGGCGTGCCCAGGTTGAACTTGATGCGCATGTCGATGATCGGCACGATGATTCCGCGCAGGTTCACCACGCCCTTGATGTACTCGGGCGCGTTCGCGATCCGCGTCACCGCGTCGTAGCCGCGAAGCTCCTGCACCTTCTGGATGTCGATGCCGTATTCCTCCTGGCCGAGCGTGAAGG
>NZ_JBDGJC010000052.1:0-423 GCF_057657075.1 Variovorax sp. Soil_C_26 | reverse complement strand
TTGAACGTGGCGCAGACGGCCGGCGGCCAGTTCGGCGCGGGCCTGTACCGGCTCATCAACTACACCGGCACGCTGACCGACAACGGCCTGGACATCGGCACGGCGCCCACCGACGCGAGCAACCTGCAGGTGCAGACCTCGGTTGCGCAGCAGGTCAACCTGGTGAACTCCGAAGGCGTGGCGCTCAACCTCTGGGACGGCAACGACAGCGCCAACTTCAACGACGGCAAGATCGCTGGCGGCTCGGGCACCTGGCGCGCAGGCAGCCCCGGCGACACCTGGACCGACGTGGCGGGCGTCGCCAACGGCACCTGGAAGCAGGACGGGTTCGCGATCTTCAGCGGCGCGGCCGGCACCGTCACGGTCGACAACAAGGGTGCGGGCGGCGCGGTGCGCATCGGCGGCGCGCAGTTCGCGGTCGAC
>NZ_JBDGJC010000051.1:0-452 GCF_057657075.1 Variovorax sp. Soil_C_26 | reverse complement strand
GTCAGCGTGCCGGTGTAGTTGATGAGCCGGTACAGGCCCGCGCCGAACTGGCCGCCGGCCGTCTGCGCCACGTTCAAGGTGCCGTCGAGCTGCAGGTTGCCGTTGACGTTGACCAGGTCGTTCAGCGTGCCGCCCGCCACGCCGGCCTGGCCGAGGTCGTAGTTCAGCACCGCGCCGCTGCCGAGGCTGAGGTTGCCCGTCGTGAGCGTGCCGACGCCGCTGGCGACGCCTGTGTTGCCCGCGGACAGGACGGCGCCCTTGCCCAGTGTCACGTCGCCTGCGATGGTGCCGCTGCCGGACAGGGTTGCGCCGCCCTGCACCTGTACCGCGCCGCTGCCGGTGGCGCTGCCGCTCGTGTTGTTCACGCTCAGGGTGCCGGCCGCCACGGTGGTGCCGCCGGTGTAGCTGTTGGCGCCCGTGAGCGTGAGCGTGCCGCTGCCCACCTTGACGAT
>NZ_JBDGJC010000050.1:0-452 GCF_057657075.1 Variovorax sp. Soil_C_26 | reverse complement strand
GTCGGCCGTCGCGAAGCTCAGCCGCAGCGTCGCCACGTCGGGCTTCTCGGCAAAGAACGGCGCGCCGGGCACGAAGGCCACCAGCTTCTCGATCGCGCGCTTGGCCAGTTCGTTCGCGTCGGCCAGCTTGCCGTTGGCGCCGGTAAGGCGGGCCCAGAAGAACAGGCCGCCGTTCGGCTGCGTGAAGCTCACCGCCTCGCCGAGCTCGCGTTTCAGCGCCTGGCCCATGGCCTGCGCGCGCTGGCCGTACACCTCGCGCACATGGGCCAGCGTGGCCGGCATGCGGCCGCTCTTCAGGTACTGCGCGGCCGTGGCCTGGGCGAAGGTGCTGGTGTGGGCGTCGCTGAACTGCTTGCACATCGTCGCCTTGGCCAGCAGTTCGGCCGGCGCGATCATCCAGCCCACGCGCAGGCCCGGGCTCAGCACCTTGCTGAGGCTGCCGCAGTGCGCCA
>NZ_JBDGJC010000049.1:0-469 GCF_057657075.1 Variovorax sp. Soil_C_26 | reverse complement strand
GGCTGCGCGGCCATCCGGCTCGCGTTGGCTTGCAGCGCCTCTTCGTACAGGTGGCGTGTCACGAAGCGTTGCCTGGCCGTGGTGCATGCGGGCTTGCGCGCGCACTGGGCACAGTCGCTGGGCTGGGCGGCGTAGATCACCATCTTGTCCGTGCGCGAGAGTTGCTTGCGTCTGAGTTGCTTGCCTGCAGGGCAAGTAAAACTGTCGCTGGCCGCTTCGTAGGTGAAGGCGCTGCGCTCGTACAGACTGCCATCGCCTTTGTTGTTCACGGCACGGTTGGGCGCCACGTAGCTGGTGATGCCCTGGGCGTCCAGCGCTGCAATGTGCTCCCCATTGGCGTAGCCCGCGTCTGCCACCACCGTGCACGGCTGCTGCAGCACCCGGCTGGCCGCCTCGGCCATGGGCTGTAGCTGGCGCTGATCGTTCACCTCGCAGACCACCTCATGCGCCACGATCACGTGGCTTTGCG
>NZ_JBDGJC010000048.1:0-488 GCF_057657075.1 Variovorax sp. Soil_C_26 | reverse complement strand
GCGCAGATGGACCAGGTGACGCAGCAGAACGCGGCGCTGGTCGAAGAGGCTGCGGCCGCCGCGCAGTCGATGCAGGAACAGGCCGCGAAGCTGCAGTCGTCGGTCGGCGTGTTCCGCATCGAAGGCGGCGCGGCCACGGCCGTGGCGCTGGCGAATGCGCGCCGCCCCGCCACCGCGTTGGCCAAGCCACCGCAGCCCGACACCCTTTCCCCCAGGCTCCGGCGCCCCGCGCCAGCCAGGAAGACCCAGGACGCCCCGCAACTGGCCACCGCGGGCGGCGACTGGACCGAGTTTTGAACCCCCCAGTGACAACCACCACAGATTTCCCGATGAGCGCAAACACATCCAAGTCCCATCCGGACAACCGCAATACCCCGCCTTCGCGGCCGGCGCGGCCGCTGGAATTCCTTTCCTTCACGCTCGGCCAGGAGGAATACGGCATCGACATCCAGAAGGTGCAGGAGCTTCGCGGCTACGACGCGGTGACG
>NZ_JBDGJC010000047.1:0-492 GCF_057657075.1 Variovorax sp. Soil_C_26 | reverse complement strand
CTGCTTCACCGAGACGGCCGAGGTCGCTCGCGCGGCACTCGATCTGGGGTTCTACATTTCGTTCTCGGGCATCCTGACCTTCAAGAAGGCCGAGGAACTGCGCCAGGTTGCAGCCTTCGTCCCGCTGGACCGGATGCTGATCGAGACCGACAGCCCCTATCTCGCGCCGGTGCCGTACCGCGGCAAGACCAACAACCCATCGTACGTGCCGTTCGTGGCGAAGCAGATCGCCGAGCTGCGCCAACTGCCCATCGAAGCGGTGGCGAAGGCCACGAGCGACAATTTCGAACAGCTTTTCACGGGAGTAAAAACATGAAGAAGTACATCAAGAAGTTCTTGTATCTATCTGTCGCAGCAGCAACTTTTGCAGCGCATGCCGGTTCGTTCGAAGACTTTTTCCGCGCCGTGCGCGGCGACAACGCAAGCGGCGTGCGCACGCTGCTGAACCGCGGATTCGACCCCAACACGCGCGACGAGCATGGCCAGACCGGC
>NZ_JBDGJC010000046.1:0-509 GCF_057657075.1 Variovorax sp. Soil_C_26 | reverse complement strand
TGCGTCTCGTCGCCCTCCACCTCCACGTCGAGGTTGCGCTCGGCATGCAGCAGGATCTGCTCGGCGCCCATCTTGTCTTCGAACACGAAGGCGTTCGCATTGGCGCTCGAGCCCCCCTTGCTCGAGCGCGTGACGATGCCGCTCTTGGTCGCCTCGCCCGGCAGCGCGAACGGCGGCATCTGGTCGGCGTTGTACACGCGCCCCACGATCACCGGACGGTCCACGCGACCACCGATGAAGTCCACCACCACCTCCTGGCCGATGCGCGGCGTGAACACGCCCCCGAAGCGCTCGCCCGCCCAGATCTGCGACACGCGCACGAAGCGCGAGCTGTTCTCGTTCTTCTGGCCGTAGCGGTCCCAGTGGAACTGCACCTTCACCCGGCCGTACTGGTCGGTCCAGATCTCCTCGCCCTCGGGACCGACCACGGTCGCGGTCTGCGGCCCGCTCGTGCGCGGCACGGGCGTCTGCCGCGGCGCCCTGAACGGCAGCGAGGTGGGCTGCACCAC
>NZ_JBDGJC010000045.1:0-518 GCF_057657075.1 Variovorax sp. Soil_C_26 | reverse complement strand
ACGGGTGCGGGTGCCACTGGCTTGCCGTCCAGCAGCCGGTGCAGGACGTTGAGCACATGCGTCTTGCTGGCTACGCCGGCTTCCAGGGCCAGCTCGACGGCGGCCAGCACGGCCTGCTCGTCGTGGTGAAGGACGAGTGCGAGGATCTCCACCATCTCCCGGTCGCCACCCGGCTGCTTGAGCAGGACGGCCTGCAATCGTCTGAAGCCCTGCGGCAGCTCACTAAAGGGTGCGCCGTTCCTCAACGCCCCCGGCTTGCGTTGCAGCACCGCCAGGTAGTGGCGCCAGTCGTAGACGGTCTGGCCGGCCGTGTCGTGACGGCGGTCGATGATCCGCGTGTGCTCGCACAGGAGCTGCCCCTCGGCCGCCACGACCAGGCGGTCTGCGTAGACCCGCAGGCTCACCGGTCGGTTCGCATACGACGCGGGCACGCTGTAACGATTGCGCTCGAAGTGCACCAGGCAGGTGGGTGAGACGCGCTTGGTGTGCTCGACGAAGCCGTCGAACGGACGAGGCAC
>NZ_JBDGJC010000044.1:0-550 GCF_057657075.1 Variovorax sp. Soil_C_26 | reverse complement strand
GAAAAATGGCAAAAGGTAAATTCACCCGCACCAAGCCGCACGTGAACGTGGGCACGATCGGTCACGTCGACCACGGCAAGACCACGCTGACGGCGGCGATCGCCACGGTGCTGTCGGCCAAGTTCGGCGGCGAAGCCAAGAACTACGCCGACATCGATGCTGCGCCCGAAGAAAAGGCCCGCGGCATCACGATCAACACGGCCCACGTCGAGTACGAGACGGCCAACCGCCACTACGCACACGTCGACTGCCCCGGCCACGCCGACTACGTGAAGAACATGATCACCGGCGCTGCCCAGATGGACGGCGCCATCCTCGTGTGCTCGGCCGCTGACGGCCCGATGCCCCAGACCCGCGAGCACATCCTGCTGGCGCGCCAGGTGGGTGTGGGCTACATCATCGTGTTCCTGAACAAGTGCGACATGGTCGACGACAAGGAGCTGCTCGAGCTGGTCGAAATGGAAGTGCGCGAACTCCTCGACAAGTACGAGTTCCCTGGCGACGACACCCCGATCATCCATGGCTCGGCCAAGCTCGCCCTCGAAGGCGA
>NZ_JBDGJC010000043.1:0-562 GCF_057657075.1 Variovorax sp. Soil_C_26 | reverse complement strand
TAGAGCAACGTGGGAACGTAAATGACAGACGATTTGGAAGACCTCAAACGCCGGCTGGTGGTGGGACACAAGAGCGACGGACGCAGCGTGTACGACGAGGCGGCGAAGTCGCAGCTGGTGGCACTGTGCCGACAGCCGGGCGCCTCGGTGTCGCGTCTGGCGCGCGAGTGCGGCGTCAACGCCAACCAGGTCAGCCGCTGGCTTCGCGAGCATGGCTTCGGCGGGCGTGCGCGCAAGGCCACCGACGTGGTGCCAGCGCCTGCGTTTGTGGCTGTCGCAATGCAGCAGCCAGCGTCGCCGGTGAAGGCTCGTTCGGGCGACGACACGGTCGCCGTGATGGACATGCAGGCGCGCTTGCCCAATGGCGTGGCGCTCGAACTTCGTGGCATAGAGCTGCGCCACGTCGGCGAAGTGATCGAGGCGCTTGGGAGGTTGCGGTGTTCCGTCTCGACGAAGGGCTGAAGGTCTACCTGCACCGCACGCCCGTGGACTTCCGGCTGAGCATCAACGGCTTGGCCGTGCTGGTAGAGCAGGCACTGGGTCTGGACCCGTTCGCCTCGTG
>NZ_JBDGJC010000042.1:0-653 GCF_057657075.1 Variovorax sp. Soil_C_26 | reverse complement strand
CCGGCTTAGATGTCGAGGATCTTTGCCACGACGCCCGAACCCACGGTGCGGCCGCCTTCACGGATGGCGAAGCGCAGGCCTTCTTCCATCGCGATCGGGTTGATCAGCTTCACGGTGATGCTGACGTTGTCGCCAGGCATGACCATTTCCTTGTCCGTGGGCAGCTCGATGGCGCCGGTCACGTCCGTCGTGCGGAAGTAGAACTGCGGACGGTAGTTGTTGAAGAACGGCGTGTGACGGCCGCCCTCGTCCTTCGACAGCACATACACCTCGGCGGTGAAGTGCACGTGCGGCTTGATCGAGCCGGGCTTGCACAGCACCTGGCCGCGCTCGACTTCTTCGCGCTTCGTGCCGCGCAGCAGCACGCCCACGTTGTCGCCAGCCTGGCCCTGGTCGAGCAGCTTGCGGAACATTTCCACGCCGGTGCAGGTGGTCTTGACGGTCGGGCGGATGCCGACAATCTCGATTTCCTCGCCGACCTTGATCACGCCGCGCTCGACAGCGCCGGTCACGACCGTGCCGCGGCCCGAGATCGAGAACACGTCTTCGACGGGCATCAGGAAGGTACCGTCCACAGCGCGCTCGGGCGTCGGGATGTAGTTGTCCAGCGCTTCGGCCAGCTTCATGATGGCGCCCTCGCCCAGTTCGCCCTT
>NZ_JBDGJC010000041.1:0-678 GCF_057657075.1 Variovorax sp. Soil_C_26 | reverse complement strand
TGGCCAGCGACAATTATCTTGAGCGGTCGACGACAACTATCGTGAGCGGTTGACGCGCGCGCCCGGGGTGCGTTTGCGGTCGGGTTTTAAAGTGGATTGCCTCTAGAGGAGGCAGCCACCTTGCCCGGCAAACGCATATCGGATCATCAAGTGACCAAGTACAAGGAACTGCGCAGCAAGCACAGCCAGGAGGTGGCGGCTGCCAAGGCTGGGGTGAGTGTGGCCAGCGCGCGCCGGATCGAATCGACGGTTCTTCTGCCCTCCCAGAAGCCTGCGCGGACATGGCGAACGCGCGCCGATCCGCTGACTGAGGTGTGGGCGGCGGAGGTCGTGCCGATGCTGGAGGCGGCCCCTGGGCTAATGGCGGTGACGGTGCTGGAGGAACTGCAGCTTCGATATCCGCAGCGCTTTGACTGCGCGGTCTTGCGCACCCTGCAGCGCAGAGTGCGGCAGTGGCGCGCCGAGCACGGTGGCGATCGCGAGATCTTCTTCGCCCAGGAGCATCCGCCTGGCCGGCTTGGCCTGTCGGACTTTACGGTCTGCGACGAACTGGCCATCACCATCGTCGGCGAGGCCTTGCCGCACCGGCTGTACCAGTTCGCGTTCGCGCACAGCGGTTGGCGCCATGCCTGCATCGTGCTGAGCGGCGAGAGCTTCCAGGCGTTGGCAAGCGGCCTT
>NZ_JBDGJC010000040.1:0-714 GCF_057657075.1 Variovorax sp. Soil_C_26 | reverse complement strand
CTGCGACAGCCCCTCGGTGCCGCGCATCGAGCGGAACTTCAGCTGCTCTTCACCCAGCGGGGTGTGGGCCGTAACGATCCTGGTCATCACCACCATCCTTTTCAGTTCGCCTTGACGAAAATCGTTCCCTTTACTGCACGCACGCCATGGGTCTTGGCTTCCTTCGCGAACTGTCGAAACTTCAACCAGCCGACCGTGTACTTGTTCATCGTCTGGATCTCGGTCTTCGCTGCGAGATTGACGAAGATGCCGTTGGCAGACAAGAACCACCTGCTCACCATCAGCTTCATGCCGTAGATGTCGAAGGCCAGGTTGTGCGTCCCGCCCTGCCACACTTCGATGTCGTAGCGCGTCCAACGCCAGTGGCTGTGCTCCTGGATGTGGAGCGTCTGCGTGGGCTTGTTGTGAATCACCACCTTGGCGTTGACGATGTAGTTGACGGTGTTGATCGTGTAGGTGTCGGCGTAGTGAATGATGAATGGGGCAAACACGATCTTGGGACCGGTCACGGTGGTGATGTTCGGCCCGAGCACCACCTTGCTATCGATCGCGTTGATGATCTCGATGCGCCCTGCGCCGATGATCCGTAGATCGGTACCGCTGAGGATCCGCACCACCGTGCCATTCACCGTCAGCATCACGCCGCCATTGACCGTCTCGGTCAGCCCACCGGTGACCATGCGCGTCTCGCCACCCGTGATCGTCTCGGTCGCA
>NZ_JBDGJC010000039.1:0-908 GCF_057657075.1 Variovorax sp. Soil_C_26 | reverse complement strand
CGAGCCGATCTGCAAGGTCTTGCAGATCGCCCCGTCGGGCTACCGGCGGCACGCGGCGCTGCTGCGTGAGCCGCACAAGCGCTGCGCCAGAGCACACCGCGACGATGTCCTCATGCCGGCGATACAGCGCGTCTGGCAGGCCAACATGCAGGTCTATGGGGCCGGCAAGGTCTGGAGGCAACTGGCACGCGAGGGCACTGCGGTGGCGCGCTGCACAGTCGAACGGCTGATGCGGCGCCTGGGCTGCGAGGCGTGATGCGCGGCAAGGTGGTGAAGACCACGATCAACGATGCCAGGGCGCCATGCCCTGTGGATCGGGTCAACCGGCAGTTCCGAGCGCAGCGCCCGAACCAGCTATGGGTTTCGGATTTCACGTACGTGTCGACATGGCAGGGCTGGCCGTACGTCGCCTTCGTGATCGATGTGTTCGCCCGACGCATCGTGGGTTGGTGAGTCAGCAGTTAATGCGCACGGACTTCGTGCTCGATGCTTTGGAGCAAGCGCTGTACGACCGTCAACCCGAACGCGACGGCAGCTTGACTTGTCACTCCGATCGCGGCTCGCAATACGTCAGCATCCGGTACACGGAACGACTGGGCGAGGCTGGCATTGAGCCTTCAGTAGGCAGCAAAGGCGATTCCTACGACAACGCCCTGGCCGAGACGATCAACGGCCTCTACAAGGCCGAGCTGATCCATCGCCGGGCACCGTGGAAGACCAAGGAGGCGGTGGAGTTTGCGACGCTCGATGGGTGTCCTGGTTCAACCACCAGCGCCTGCTCGAACCCATTGGCTACATCCCGCCTGCAGAGGCTGAGGCAAACTACTACCGGCAACTCGCTAGTCAGCCCTTCAAGACGGCGGCATGACTTAAACCAACCGGCCTCCATGAAAGCCGGGGCGATTCAC
>NZ_JBDGJC010000038.1:0-1021 GCF_057657075.1 Variovorax sp. Soil_C_26 | reverse complement strand
AAGTCGAAGTTGTATTCGCCGCTGGCCGCACCGCTCGCATAGCCGCCCTCGCGCAGCGAATACGACACGGCCACCGCAAGGTACTCCTGGTTGTCGTCCGCGCGCGGCGAGTTGCGCATGGTGAACTTGTAGCCCGGCGCCATGCCGCGCACGGTGGCCTGGCCGTTGCTGCGCTGCGCGAGCGCCTGCACTTCTTCGAGCCGCACGCGCGCATAGTGCTCGCCGTCGCCCGCGGCCGGGTAGTCGCCGAGCCATTCGTAGATGTCGTGGTCGGCGTTGTCGTGCGGTCTCGGCTGGCTGCGCACGTTGACGAGGTCGCCCTTGGGCGTGGTGAAGTTGAAGTCGTCCACGGTGTAGCTGCCGGGGCGCACCTCTTCGCTCGGCTGCCAGTCACGGATGACCTCCATGTCCTCGCCGATGTCGCGGTCGGCCGCGAAGTAGTCGATGGTCTCGTAGCCGGGCATCGGCTCGTGCGCGCCGGCATCGTCGGCCAGCACGAGCGTGTGCTGGCCCTTCTCGTGCTTGAACCAGTAGTAGATGCCCTCGAGCTCCATGAGCCGGCTCGCGAACGCGAAGTCGCTCTCGTTGTACTGCACGCAGTATTCCCACTGCCGGTAGCTGCCCGAGAGCTTCTTCTCGAACGCGAAGCCGTAGTCGCCGAACACGTCTTCCAGGATCTCGACCACGCTCTTGTTCTGGAAGATCTTGTTGTCGCTCGAACGCGTGAGATACCACAGCCACGGCCGCACGGTGGCCCGGTAGACGGTGTGGCGCGAGGTGCCGCCCTCGCGGCCGACCATCGAGAAGCGCACCACTTGGCCGTTGAGGAAGCGCGGCGCGCCCGCCACCGCGGTCTGGATCTCCAGCGTCAGCGGCTTGCCCAGCACCGACTTCAGATCCAGTGCCGCATCCGCGCTCAGCAGATCGACCTCGAATTCGAACAGCTGCGACAGCCCCTCGGTGCCGCGCATCGAGCGGAACTTCAGCTGCTCTTCACCCAGCGGGGTGTGGGCCGTAACGA
>NZ_JBDGJC010000037.1:0-1054 GCF_057657075.1 Variovorax sp. Soil_C_26 | reverse complement strand
AAATCTGACCCACGTAAGAACCCTAACCTGCTGCTTTTAGCGGCAGGAGCACAGGAGTGATTGACGTGGCGACACTGAGTGTCATCAGACGTTGGGCATTGCGTGAGCAACTGTCCATCCGGGAGATAGCTCGACGCACGGGCCTGTCTCGCAACACCATCCGCAAGTACCTGCGCGAGGGCGAAGCGGCGCCCAGCTACGCGAAGCGGGTCAGCCCGAGCAAGCTCGACGCGTATGCCGAGAAGCTCGGCGCCTGGCTCAAGAGCGAGGCGTCGAGGTCACGCAAGCAGCGGCGCACCCTCAAGCAGATGCACGCCGACCTGGCCGCGCTCGGCTACCAGGGCTCATACAACCGCGTGGCAGCGTTTGCACGAGCGTGGCATGCGCATCGCCATGAGGTTGAGCAGACCACGGGCCGAGGCACCTTCGTGCCCCTGACCTTCGGCCCGGGCGAGGCGTTCCAGTTCGACTGGAGCGAGGACTGGGCGGTCATCGGCGGGGAGCGCACCAAGCTGCAGGTCGCGCACTTCAAGCTCAGCCACAGCCGGGCCTTCCTCGTGCGGGCGTACCCGCTGCAGACCCACGAGATGCTGTTCGATGCGCACAACCGCGCCTTCGAGGTGTTGGGCGGCGTGCCGCGACGCGGCGTCTACGACAACATGAAGACGGCCGTGGATCGCGTGCGCCGAGGCAAGGAGCGCGACGTCAACGCACGCTTCAGCGCCATGGTGAGCCACTACTTATTCGAGGCCGAGTTCTGCAACCCCGCCTCGGGCTGGGAGAAGGGTCAGGTGGAGAAGAACGTGCGCGATGCGCGCCACCGGCTGTGGCAGCCCGTGCCTGCGTTCGCCACGCTGGCGCTGCTCAACGAGTGGCTCGAGCACCGCTGCAAGGCGCTGTGGAGCGAGATCACCCACGGCAAGCTGCCCGGCACCTTGGCCGACGTGTGGGCCCAGGAGCGGCCGCTGCTGATGCCCGTGCCTCGTCCGTTCGACGGCTTCGTCGAGCACACCAAGCGCGTCTCACCCACCTGCCTGGTGCACTTCGAGCGCAA
>NZ_JBDGJC010000036.1:0-1094 GCF_057657075.1 Variovorax sp. Soil_C_26 | reverse complement strand
CCGGAGATCGCGTCGTTCGCGTTGGTGGCGCCGAGCGTCAGCCGCGTGGCACCGAGCACCACCGCGCCGCCGCCCGCGAGCGAGCCGATCGCGAGGCCCGCCGGTGCAGTGATGCCCGACACGTCGAGCGTGCCGCCCGCGGCGTTGGTGATCGATGCACCGCCCGCGGACGCATCGCCCGCGAAGTACACCATGCTGCCGGCCTGGTTGTTTACCTTGGCCGTGCCTGCGCTGGCCGACTCGGCGAAGAGGACCAGGCCGCCCTGGTTGTTGATGGTCGCGTCGTCGGCGCTGCTGGTATTGATGAACAGGGCCGCATTGCCGATGCCGCCCGCGAGCCCCTGGCCATGCACGTCGATCTGGGCCGTGCCGCCGGTGGCCGACTGCGCGAACACGAGCAGGTTCGCTGTGTCGGTGCTGCCGGCGCGGCCGACTGTGAAGCGGGTGCTGCCGGCGCTGGCCGAACCGGTGATCGTCACCTCCGTGCCATTGGTCTCCTGGCGCACGTCGCCGCTGCCGAACGCGCCATCCGCGGTCGCGGCGACGGTCGCTCCGTCTCGCAGCACCGTGCCGCCGCCGTAAGTGTTGGCGGCGTTCAGCTGCACTGCGCCGCCCGTGCCGGTCACCGTGAGGCCGCCCGCACCGCCGATCGACCCGTTCGATTCGAACGCGCCGTCCGCCATTTCGAAGGTTCCGCCGCCCGCGCCTAGCGTGATGGCGCGCTTGGAAGCCACCGTCAATCCGCCGCTGGCCACGCGCAGCGTGCTGCCGTTGAGCGCCAGTGCAGTGCCCGCCGCGCCCAGGTTGTTGTCCGCCGCGATCTGCAGGGTGCCGCCATTGACCGTGGTGCCGCCCGTGTAGGTGTTCGCACCGCCGAGCACCAGCGTGCCGCCGTCTGCCTTCACGAGCCCGCCCGCGCCGCCGATCGCCGCGCCGATGGTCGCGGTCATGCCCGCGCTCGCGGCTGTGCCGTCGCCCACGCGCACCACCGTCGCCGGTGCGCTGATCGTCAACGCATCGCCGACGATGCTGTAGCCGTCGACCGCGAACTGCGCGCCGCCGATGCGCACCGCGCCGCCCGCACCCTTGTTGTC
>NZ_JBDGJC010000035.1:0-1153 GCF_057657075.1 Variovorax sp. Soil_C_26 | reverse complement strand
GAGCTGGCCTGTTCCTCGGTGCGCGACGAGAGATCCTGGTTGCCCGCGGCGATCTGGCCCGAGGCGGTGGCGATGGCATTGGTGCCCTGGCGCACGCCGCCGACCACCTTCGCGAGGCTTGCGTTCATGTTCTGGAGGGCCTGCATGAGCAGGCCGACCTCGTCGCGTGCCGACGATTCGATGCGGCTCGTGAGGTCGCCTCCGGCCACGGTCTGCGCCACCCGCACGGCTTCGTTCAGCGGGCGCGTGATGCTGCGCGTCAGCAGCCATGCGAGCGCCGCACCGAGCACCAGCGCGATGACGCCCAGCGCTATGACGTTCGTGCGCCCCACGCGGTTGAGCGCATGCACCGCCTCGGCTGCTTCGTCGATCCGGTCGGCCTGGTGCGTCAGCATGTTGCGGATGCTGGTGTCGTACACGTCGAGCATCGGCACCAGCTTCTCGTTGGTGAGCACTGCCGCTTCGTCTTGCCGTCCTTCGGCCTTGAGCTTGACAATGGCGTTGCGCAAGGTGATGTACTGGGTGCGCTTGGCCTTGATGTCGGCGCTGAGCGCCTGCTCTTCGGGCGAATCGAGCAGCGCCTCGAGCTTGGCCTGTGTTTCGGAGATGCTGGCGCTGGTCTTGGCCATGTGCTTCTGCAGGTAGTCCTGCACTTCGGCATCGTTGCTCTTGACGAGCGCGAAGGTGCGTACGCTGTTGTTGCTGGTGTTCAGCAGCCAGTTGGCCGCCAGGCGCTCCTTGGCGAGCGAGCGCTCGACCATCTGCTGTACCGCGTCGCCCACGCCTTGCAGACGGAACACACCGATCGCCGCGATGCAGGCCATGAGGCCCAGCACCAATGCGAACCCGATGCCGAGACGTGTGCCGATTTTCAGGTTCTTCATGTCGGTTGCTCCATTCAAGTTTTTCATCTCAGTGATTCATGGCGCTGGACACCACCCGCGTCGCATCGCGCTTCGCAGGCGGAGCCCAGTGCACCCGCGGAACCGGCTTTGCCGGGCCGCCGGGTGCGCCCCCCAGTGGGGGGAGGCGCCCGCAGGCGCTTCGGGGGGCGTTCCATTTCAGGCCGCGATTCTTTCGACCAGGCCCATTTCCTCGCTCGACATCAGCCGATCGATGTCCACCAGGATCAGCATCCGCTCGTCGAGCGTGC
>NZ_JBDGJC010000034.1:0-1192 GCF_057657075.1 Variovorax sp. Soil_C_26 | reverse complement strand
GAGCTGGCCTGTTCCTCGGTGCGCGACGAGAGATCCTGGTTGCCCGCGGCGATCTGGCCCGAGGCGGTGGCGATGGCGTCGCTCGCGCCCTTGATGCGCGTCACGACGTGCGTGAGCTGGTCCTGCATGCGCCCGATCGAGAACAGCAGGCTGCCGCTGCGCGCGGATTTCGCCTGCACCGCCTGGGTCAGGTCGCCGGCCGCGATCCGGCCGACCGCCTCGGCCGCGTAGCCGGGCTCGCCGCCGAGCTGCCGCGACAACAGGCGGGCCACGAGCACGCCGAGGCCCACGCTGATCACGATGCCGGCCAGCGCCATCAGCGCCATCAGCAGCCGCGAGGTCTCGAAGGTGCTCGCAGCGGCTTCCATGCTGTCGCGCGCATGCTGGTCGCTGTAGGCGACCATGCTCTGCAGAACCTTCTCGAGGGCGCGCGATTCCTTCAGCAGGGCTTCGCTCTCCTGCGGCACGCTGCCTTCGAACTGCGAGCTGTCGAGCGACTGCTTGCCGATGAGGTCCGCGAAATCGGACAGGTGCTTCTTGAGCGGCGGCATCAGGCGCTGGTATTGCGCGACCAGTTCGCGGCCTTCGGGCGCCTGCTCGAGCAGCGGCTGCGCCTCGGCCACGCTGGACTCGACGCCCTTCACGGCATTGCCGAGCTCGGCGAAGCCGCGGTTGCGCTCGCCCTTGGTGCCGGCAGACAGCAGGCTCATCTGGGCACGGCTCGCGTCGAGCAGGTGGATGTTCGCTGCCTGCACCGCCTTGATGGCGCGCAGGTCGTCGTTGTAAAGGCTTTCAGTCGACGCATTGATGCGTCCCATCTGGAAGATGCCGAGACCGCCGAGCGCGGCCCCCACGGTCGCGACCACGAGAAAACTGAGGATCAGCCTCGTGGCAACACGAAGCGACTGGAACCATTTCATTTTTGTTGTCCTGGGTGGGTTAGAACTCGGTCCAGTCGCCCGCACCGGCGGCCGTCGCCGCGGCGAGCCTGGGCTGCGGTGCCGCGCGGGGTGCTGACGCGGCGCGGGCGGGCGCCTTCAATGCGGGGGCGGCCTTGCGCTGCGGCAGCACCGGTTGCGGCTTGGCCTGCAGCTGGGCGAGCGCGGGAGGGGCCTCGCCGCCATCGAGCCGGAACACGCTGACGGCCTGCACGAGGCTCGTGGTCTGCTCCTGCATCGACTGCGCCGCGGCC
>NZ_JBDGJC010000033.1:0-1205 GCF_057657075.1 Variovorax sp. Soil_C_26 | reverse complement strand
GCACGCTCGACGAGCGGATGCTGATCCTGGTGGACATCGATCGGCTGATGTCGAGCGAGGAAATGGGCCTGGTCGAACGGGCCGCCGCCTGAGTTGATGGCAGGCGCGCGCTGCGTGCCTTCCCGGTCTGAAATTTTGGAGCAATGAATGTTTTTGAGCAACGTGTCCATCGGGAAGCGGCTGGCCGTCGTGATCGGCGCCATCCTTGCGCTTTCCCTCACGAGCAGCGTGGTGGCGATGCTGGAGCTGCGGGAGTTGGGCGTCGAGATCGACGCAATGGTCGAGAAGAACGTCCAGACCGAACGTGCGGGCGCCGACTGGCTGCGCCACACCACGGCCGGTGTGCAGCGTGCCGCAGCCATTGCGAAAAGCAGCGATTCGAGCCTCATCGCCTACTTCGCACCGCACACGGCCGCCGCCATCAAGGAAACCAACGACCTGCAGAAGTTCATCGAGGAGCAGATGGACACGCCCGAGAAGAAGCAGGTGTTCGACAAGGTCGGTGAGTTGCGCAAGGCCTACCTCGCCGCGCGCGAGGAGGTCAGCAAGGCCAAGCTCGCGGGCGACGTGGAGGGTGCCGACAGGATCTTCAACGAGCGCTTCGAACCCACCTCGCGCAGCTATCTCGCGGGCGTGCAGCAGATGGTGGACGCCGAGCGGGCCCAGCTGGACGCCGCGGCCGCACGCGGCAAGGAAACGCGCGCCGCCACGAGCATGGTGCTGATCGTCTGCAGCGTGCTGTCGCTGGCCCTGGGCCTGGTGCTCGCATGGCTCCTGGTCCGCAGCATCACGCGTCCGCTGCGCCGCGCCGTCGAGGTGGCCGAGGCAGTGGCCGCCGGCGACCTCACGAGCCGCATCGATGCGACGACGCGCGACGAGACCGGCCAGCTCATGCAGGCTCTCAAGGGCATGAACGGCAGTCTCGCCAAGGTCGTCGGCGAAGTTCGCCACGGCACCGACGCCATCGCCACCGCCTCGGGCCAGATCGCCGCAGGCAACCAGGATCTCTCTTCGCGCACCGAAGAGCAGGCCAGCTCGCTCGAGCAGACGGCCGCCTCGATGGAAGAGCTGACCTCGACCGTCAAGCAGAACGCCGACAACGCTCGCCAGGCCAACCAGCTCGCGCTGTCGGCCTCCGAAGTGGCCGTGAAGGGCGGCGACGTCGTCGGCCAGGTGGTCGACACCATGGCCTCGATCAATGCCTC
>NZ_JBDGJC010000032.1:0-1213 GCF_057657075.1 Variovorax sp. Soil_C_26 | reverse complement strand
GTTCCGTCCGGATTGACAACGACGGTGCCGTTGGCGGGCGGCGTGCCCACCACGTAGCTCAGGCTGTCGCCATCCAGGTCGACGCCTGTCACCTGGCCCGCGACGGGCGTGTCCTCGGGCGTGGTCAACGTGTAGTTCGGAACGGTGGGCGCATCGTTGGTCGGGCTGACCGTCACGTCCACCGTGCTGGTGGCCGTGCCGCCGTTGCCGTCATCGACGATGACGGTGAAGGTGTCGGTGCCATTGAAGTTCGCACCGGGCGTGTACGTATAGGTACCGTCGGCATTGATGACCACGGTGCCGCTCACCGGTGGCGTGCCAACCGAATAACCCAGGTTGTCGCCGTCCAGGTCGACGCCTGTCACCCGGCCCGCAACGGGCGTGTCCTCGGGCGTGGTCAGCATGTAGTTCGGAACGGTGGGCGCATCGTTGGTCGGGCTGACCGTTACTTCCACCGTACTGGTGGCCGTGCCGCCGTTGCCGTCATCGACGACGACGGTGAAGGTGTCGCTGCCATTGAAGTTCGCACCGGGCGTGTACATATAGGTACCGTCGGCATTGACGACCACGGTGCCACTCACCGGTGGCGTGCCAACCGCATAACCCAGGTTGTCGCCGTCCAGGTCGACGCCGGTCACCTGGCCATTGACGGGCGTGTCCTCGGGCGTGGTCAGCGTGTAGTTCGGAACGGTGGGCGCATCGTTGGTCGGGCTGACCGTCACGTCCACCGTGCTGGTGACCGTGCCGCCGTTGCCGTCATCGACGACAACGGTGAAGGTGTCCGTGCCGTTGAAGTTCGCACCCGGTGTGTACGTGTAGGTTCCGTCCGGATTGACGGTCAAGGCGCCGTTGGCCGGCGGCGTGCCCACCACGTAGCTCAGGTCGTCGCCGTCCAGGTCGACACCGGTCACCCGGCCCGCGACGGGCGTGTCCTCGGGCGTGGTCAGCGTGTAGTTCGGAACGGTGGGCACATCGTTGGTCGGGCTGACCGTCACGTCCACCGTGCTGGTGGCCGTGCCGCCGTTGCCGTCGCTAACGACGACGGTGAAGCTGTCGCTGCCGTTGAAGTTCGCACCGGGCGTGTATGTGTAGGTTCCGTCCGGATTGACGGTCAAGGCGCCGTTGGCCGGCGGCGTGCCCACCACGTAGCTCAGGTCGTCGCCGTCCAGGTCGACGCCGGTCACCCGGCCCGCGACGGGCGTGTCCTCGGGCG
>NZ_JBDGJC010000031.1:0-1220 GCF_057657075.1 Variovorax sp. Soil_C_26 | reverse complement strand
GCGCAGATGGACCAGGTGACGCAGCAGAACGCGGCGCTGGTCGAAGAGGCTGCGGCCGCCGCGCAGTCGATGCAGGAGCAGGCCGCGAGCCTTGTGCAGGCGGTGAGTGTGTTCAGGCTCGAGGCTCATGCGGGAGATGGCCGCGCCCTGCCGGGCGTTTCCAGAGCAGCGCAGCACGACGTCCGCGCGCTCGGAAACGCCGAGCCGGCGTTTGCCTGACCGCGCAGAGAAAAGACCGCATTCCCCAGGATCATGAGACTCAACCTTCCCGTCACCACCCACGAATACCTGCTCGACGATGACGCGGCGCTGGTGTCGCGCACCGACCTCAAGGGCCGCATCACCTATGTCAATCCGGCCTTCGTGACCGCGAGCGGCTACGCGGTGCCGCAGCTCATCGGCAAGGCGCACAACATGATCCGCCATCCGGACATGCCGCCCGAGGCCTTCGGCGACATGTGGGAGACCCTGAAGAAGGGCTTGCCCTGGACCGGCCTGGTCAAGAACCGGCGCGAGAACGGCGACTTCTACTGGGTGCTTGCCAACGTCACGCCGGTGCGCCGCAACGGTCAGATCGAAGGCTACATGTCGGTGCGCAGCAAGCCCGCCCGCGCCGCCGTCGAGCAGGCCGAGCAGCTCTACCGGCGCTTTCGCGAGGGCCAGGCCAAGGGGCTGGCGATCGAGCAGGGCGAGGTGGTCCGGCGCGGATGGACCAGCGTGCTGGCACGCCTGCGCCGGCTTCCGATCCGCGTGCGCGTGTTCGGTTCTGCCGCGGCCGCCGCCGTGCTGATGCTTGCACTCGGCGTGGCCGGCTGGCTGGGCTTCGTGGGCCCGCAGGTGTGGGCCGCCGGTGCCGCGCTCTGCGCGCTGGCATGGGCCGGCTTCGGCTATTTTCTCGACCGCACCGTGTTCCGTCCTATGGACGAAGCGGTGCGCGTGGCACAGGCCATCGCATCGGGCGGGATTGCGAAGTTCGAGGTTCGTCCCGAGGACGAGATGCGCCACCTGCTGCGCGCGCTGAACCAGATGAGCGCGAACTTCTCGGCCATCGTGCTCGACGTGGACTCCAACGTCTCGCACCTGATGACCGCGTCGACGCAGATCGCCGCGGGCAACCAGGATCTCTCGTCGCGCACCGAGGAGCAGGCCAGCTCGCTCGAGCAGACGGCCGCCTCCATGGAAGAACTCACGAGCACCGTCAAGCAGAACGCCGACAACGC
>NZ_JBDGJC010000030.1:0-1280 GCF_057657075.1 Variovorax sp. Soil_C_26 | reverse complement strand
TCTTCCATGGAGGCGGCCGTCTGCTCGAGCGAGCTGGCCTGTTCCTCGGTGCGCGACGAGAGATCCTGGTTGCCTGCTGCGATCTGGCCCGAGGCGGTCGCGATGGCATTGGTGCCCTGGCGAACTTCGCTCACCACCTTGGCGAGGCTCTCGTTCATGTGCTTGAGCGCCTGCATGAGCTGGCCGGTCTCGTCGCGTGAATCGGCCTGGATGTTCGCGCTGAGGTCGCCGCTGGCCACCGTCTCGGCGACGGTGACGGCATGCGCCAGCGGGCGGGTCACGCTGCGCGCGATCAGCCAGGCGCAGAGCGCGCCGATCAGCAGCGTGAGCGCCGTGAGCACGATGCGCAGGTTGAAGCTGCGATCGTTTGCGGCGTCGATGCGCTGGCTCATCTCGTCGATGGCGTTGCGTTCGAGTGCCAGCAGGTCGAGCACGCGCGTTTCGTAGGCCTTGGCGGCCGGCTGGAACACGTCCTTGAAGACATTCTCGGCCTCGCCGGGCACGCCGCCGGCCTTGGCCTTCTGCACCGCGTCCTTGGCGGACTGGTACTTGGCGCGCAGCTCGACGATGTTCTTGTAGGTCGACTTCTCCAGGTCGGTGACCAGCAGCGCCTCGACCTTGGCCATGGTCTCGCCGCCCTTCTTCACGCTGTCGGAGATGACGTCGGCAAAGGTGACGGGCAGGGTCTCGTCGGTGGTGCGCGCGATCATCGCGGTGCGTGCAATGGCCGAGTAGGTCAGCACGTACCAGTCGGAGATCAGCCGCTCTTTCGCGAGCGGGCTGCGCATCATCTGCCGCGTGGCCTCGGCGTTGCTGCGGGCGGTCATCAGCGCGTAGGCGGCAGACACCAGGGTAAGGGCGAGCACCAAGCCAAAGCCGATGGCCAGGCGCGTCCCGATGCGTGTGTTGGAAAGAAAGTTCATGGTGGATGTTCGTGAGAAAAAACGGAGGGCCCGGGTTCAGAACTCGGTCCAGTCGCCCGCGGTGCCGCGGGCGAGGGCCAGGGGCGCCGCGGAGGCGATGGCCTCTTTCGGCGGACGCGGCTTCATCGCCGGACGGCGCAGCGGCGCCTGCGCCTGCACCGGCTCGACGTGCACCGGCTGTGCGCCGCCATCGAGCCGGAACACGCTGACGGCCTGCACGAGGCTCGTGGTCTGCTCCTGCATCGACTGCGCCGCGGCCGCGGCCTCTTCGACCAGCGCGGCGTTCTGCTGCGTCACCTGGTCCATCTGCGCGATCGCCTGGTTCACCTGCTCGATGCCCGTGCTCTGCTCCTGGCT
>NZ_JBDGJC010000029.1:0-1315 GCF_057657075.1 Variovorax sp. Soil_C_26 | reverse complement strand
CAGGTGAACCAGGCGATCGCGCAGATGGACCAGGTGACGCAGCAGAACGCGGCGCTGGTCGAAGAGGCTGCGGCCGCGGCGCAGTCGATGCAGGAGCAGGCCGCCAGCCTGGTCGATGCGGTGAGCGTGTTCCGGCTCGATGGGGCGGCGGCAACAGCAACAGCAACAGCAGCGGCGAAGGCGCCGCCGGCTGCGCCCAGGGCCTCTGCGCGCCTCGCGGGCGCTCCGAGGGCGTCGGCGCCGCGGCTGGCGGCCGCGACCCCCGCCACAGGCGATTGGACGGAATTTTGAACCGAGGGCCTCAAGTCTCGCGCGAAGTTGCCGATAACACCATCGACAACACCGCAGAAAGACCACCTGAGGAAGAGAGCCGAATGTTCGACCGTTTGAGTTTCCGCGCGCTGAGCGTCGGCCAGAAGCTTGGCCTGCTCACCGCCAGCGCCATTCTGGGCGTGGCCGCCCTGACCGCGCTTTTCCTGGTTTCCGAGCGCCGGCTCATCCTGGCGGAGCGCCAGGCGGGCGTGCGCCAGGTGGTGGAAAGCGCGCACGGCCTGCTGGCGCACTACCAGTCCCTCGAGGCCAAGGGCACGTTGACCGAGGCGCAGGCCAAGGAACAGGCGATGCAGGCCCTGCGCGGACTGCGCTACAGCGGCAGCGAGTATTTCTGGATCAACGACATGCAGCCGCGCATGGTCATGCATCCGATCAGCCCGAAGCTCGAAGGCCAGGATCTCTCGGCCAACAAGGACGCGACCGGCAAGCCGCTGTTCGTCGCCTTCGTCGACATCGTGAAAGCCGAGGGCGCGGGTTTCGTGGCGTACCGCTGGGCCAAGCCCGGCAGCGACCAGCCCGTGCCGAAGGTTTCGTACGTGAAGGGCTTCGCACCCTGGGGCTGGATCGTCGGCTCGGGCGTGTATGTCGACACGGTGCAGGCCACCATCATGGACCGGGCGCTCAGCCTGTCGATCGGCGCGCTGGTGCTCGGCGCGGCGCTCCTGGCCCTGGGCTGGGCGATCTCGCGCGGCCTGCTGCGCCAGCTCGGCGGCGAACCCACGGCCACGGCCTACATCGCGCGCCGCATCGCCGAGGGCGACCTGGCGGTGCGCATCGATCTGCGACGCGGCGACCAGGCGAGCCTGCTGCATGCCATCCGCGGCATGCGCGACAGCCTTGCCATGGTGGTGAGCGAAGTTCGCCAGGGCACCGACGCGATCGCGACTGCCTCGGCCCAGATAGCCGCAGGCAACCAGGATCTCTCGTCGCGCACCGAGGAACAGGCCAGCTCGCTCGAGCAGACGGCCGCCTCCATGGAAGA
>NZ_JBDGJC010000028.1:0-1745 GCF_057657075.1 Variovorax sp. Soil_C_26 | reverse complement strand
CGGCCGAGCAGCTGCACTGGTTGCTGGAGGGCATCGACATCGCGGTGGTGCAACGCCACTCCCGTCTGCGCTATTCCAGCGTCGCCTGAAGGAACAATGATGGGGCATGCCGATCCAAGCTGGCGTGTCGTCGCCTGCCTCCATCACCGCTGAAGAACTCGCCGCGCTCATTGCCGAGCGCGATGCGTTGGCCGGCGCGCTTCGAGTCGCGACCACCGAGCGGGACCTCGCCCTGGAGCGATTGAGGTCGTTGCAGCGCCAGTTGTTCGCTGCCAAGAGCGAAGCCCGCGGCACCGATCAGAAGGACCTGTTCCTGAACGAGGCCGAGGCACTCGCGCCTACCGATCAGACGCCGCCCGCCGAGACCGACGAAGAGGAGTCGACACCGGTCGCAGGGCATCAACGCAAGAAGCGTGGACGCAAGCCGCTGGACCCCGCGCTGCCGCGCGAGATCGTGCGCCACGAGCTGCCCGAGGCCGAGCGCGTGTGCGCGCATGACGGGCACGCGCTGGTGGAGATCGGCGCCGAGGTCAGCGAGCAGATGGACGTCATCCCCGAGCAGGTGCGCGTGCTGCAGCACCACCGCGTCAAGTACGCCTGCCCCTGCTGCGATCAGAGTCTGAAGGTTGCACCGGCGCCGGCGCGCATCATTCCGCGAGGCCTCCTCACCGAGCAGGCCCAGGCCTGGGTCATCACCGGCAAGTACCAGTTCGGCATGCCGCTGTACCGCACGGCCGCGCTGCTGCGCCGCTTCGGTGGCGACATCGTGAGCAACACCCTGGCCGCCGGCGTCGTGCGCATCGGCCGGGCCGTGCAGCCCGTCATCAACCTGCTGCGCGACCACTTGCTGGACAGCGACTTGATCTACGGTGACGAGACCACGGTCCAGGTCCTCAAGGAGCCCGGAAGGAAAGCCCAGACCAAGAGCTACATGTGGGCGCAGATGAATGGCACCGGTCCACCGGTACGGCTGTTCGCCTATGCGCCGGGACGTGGCACTGTGCACGCCGACAAGCTGTATGCCGGCATCCGCCCAGGCACCACGCTCATGAGCGACGGCTACGAGGTCTACAACGGCATCGCGAAGGCCGGCGGTCTCACGCATCTCGGGTGCTGGGTCCACGCGCGTCGGCCGTTCATCAAGGCCGAGGAGGCCACCCCGAAGGCAGTTCGCTCACCGGATCAGATCGCGACCCGGTTCGTGCGGCTGATTGGCAAGCTGTACCGTGCAGAGGCGCTGGCCAAGGCTTGGGCGCCTGCGCGTCGGCTGCGGCTGCGTGCGCGCTACAGCGCCGCGGTCGTGCGCGAGATCGAGCGGCTGCTGCTCACGCACCTGCACAGCGTGGCGCCGTCAAGCCTGCTGGGCGAAGCGCTGCACTACTTGCACGGGCAGTGGCCCAAGCTCGTGCGGTTCCTGGACAACGGCTCCTGGCCGCTGGACTCCAACCCGGTGGAGAACGCGATCCGGCCCTTCGTCGTCGGAAGACGAAGCTGGTTGTTCGCCGACACCGTGGGCGGTGCCAACGCGAGCGCCAACCTCTACTCGTTGATCGAAACGGCCAAGGCCAACAACATCGAGCCCTACCGGTACCTCGTCGCGCTGTTCAAGAAGCTGCCGCTGGCGCAGACCGTCGACGACTACGAGGCGCTGCTTCCCTGGAACATCGAACTCGTCGAGCCGTAGACCTCTGCGCGCGCATCGATTCCGGCGCCGCGGGCAAGGGCGTGGTTTATTGACCGCTTAC
>NZ_JBDGJC010000027.1:0-1799 GCF_057657075.1 Variovorax sp. Soil_C_26 | reverse complement strand
AGGAGGCACTATGGATGGCCGGGGGAGTGCCCGAAGAGCATCGCACAGACAGCCTGTCGGCGGCGTTCAACAACTTGGCCGAGCAGGAGGAACTCACCGCCCGCTATCGCGAGCTGTGCGCGCACTACGGCCTGCGCGCGAGCCGCAACAATCCGGGCGTGAGCCACGAGAACGGTTCGATCGAAGCGCGCCAGGGCAGCCTGAAGACCGCACTGAATCAGTCGTTGCTGCTGCGCGGCACACGTGAGTTCGCGAACCTCGAGAGCTACGGTCAGTTCGTCGCAGATACCGTGCGGCGGCTGAACGCGCGTTGCGCCCGGACCTGGGAGATCGAGCGTGCCAGCCTCCGGCCCCTGCCGACTCGACGGACGATTGACTTCGAAGAGGTCGATGCGAGGGTCAGCAAGTTCGGCCTGATCAGCATCAAGGCCGCTCATTACAGCGTGCCGTCGAGGCTGGTCGGTCATCGGCTGAAGGTCCGGCTATACAGCGCCCACTTGGAAGCTTGGCTGGGAGGCGTGAAGGTGTTCGAGTGCGAGCGGTTGCGCAGCAGCGCCCAGACCAAGCATCCCAAGCGCATCGACTGGCGCCACATGCTCCCGTCACTGCGACGCAAGCCCGGAGCCTTCGCCCGCTGGATGTTGCGCGATGCCATGTTCCCGCGCAGCGAATACGCCCAAGCCTGGGAGCACATGAGCCAGCGCCTGAGCGAGCGGGAGGCCTGTCGGTTGATGGTGAATCTGCTCGATCTGGCCGATCGGGCCAATGTGGTAACCGAGCTCGCCGCGATCCTCAGCGCCCTGGGCGAGCGCAACGAACTCCCCGACATCGAGGTGTTGAGAGCGCAGTTCGCGCCGCGTCCGGCATTGATGCCGTTCGTGGAGGTCCTGTTGCCGGCTACCGCGGTGTACGACGATCTGCTGGAGGCCGCATGAACACGATTGCATCCGCGCGCACCGCGGCCGATGCAGCGCGCCTGCCCCTCATGCTGGGAGAACTGAGGCTTCCAACGATGAAGCGGCTATGGGCCGATCTGGCTGAGCAGTCCAACCGCGAAGGCTGGCCGGCAGAACGCTTCCTCGGCGTACTGCTCGAGCAGGAGGTCAACGAACGCGAAACGCGTCGGCTTGCGCGCGCTCGCATCGACAGCCAACTGCCACCGGACAAGAGCTTGGCCAGCTTCGACTTCGACGCAGTTCCGACCGTCTCCAAGGCCCACGTCACCGCCTTGGCCGAGGCCGATGGCTGGATCGCGCAAGGGCACAACTTGCTCGCCTTCGGGCCGCCGGGCGTGGGCAAGACTCATCTCATCGCCGGCATCGGCCATGCCTTGATTGACCACGGCTACAAGGTCCTCTTCGTGCGCACGAGCGACCTGGTGCAACGTCTGCAGGCGGCGCGCCGAGACCTGCGCTTGCCAAATGAACTCGCCAAGCTCGATCGCTTCGATCTCATCATCCTGGACGATCTGAGCTATGCACGGCGGGACCAGGCCGAGACCTCCGTGCTGTTCGAGCTCATTGCCGAGCGCTACGAGAGAAAGAGCATTGCCATCACGGCCAACGCACCATTCTCGGCGTGGGACGAGGTCTTCCCCGACAAGGCCATGACGATTGCCGCGGTCGACCGCTTGGTCCATCACGCCACTATCCTGGAGATGAACGTGGACAGCTACCGCCGCCGCGCTGCGTTGCCGGCTCGCCGGCAAAGCAGCGCAACGACAACTACTCAATGATCTTGCTCGACCGCACCGCTCAAGATAATTGACGCTGGCCGCTCAAAGTAGTTGACGCCGGGCA
>NZ_JBDGJC010000026.1:0-4469 GCF_057657075.1 Variovorax sp. Soil_C_26 | reverse complement strand
AACTACTCAATGATCTTGCTCGACCGCACCGCTCAAGATAATTGACGCTGGCCGCTCAAAGTAGTTGACGCCGGGCAGCATGTTGATCCTTGGTGCGGGCAAGCCTGTCTCCGGCAAAGCCGGGCAGGCTACCCGCATGGGGTGGATGAAATGCGCAACACCAACACGCTGACGTACGGCAGCGTTCCGCTGCCGTGACCGGTGATTCCGGACCAGCCAGAAATCGGTCACGTTGAGCCCGGAATCACCGATCACGTTCGTGCGGAATTGACGGTCACGATGCTCCGGAATACCCACCAGATGAGCAATGCTGCACAAGCCGACCAAGGCCCGCATGGCAGCAGCAATGATCCCTTCTCCGGTGCTGTTCTGACTGTGCAATCTTCGGAGGGACTGATCTCCTTGCAATCAAGAACCGGTGGTACCTATACGCCGGCTTGTGGGCGCCTCGCGGTCCCGCGGCACGCCGAACACGGCACCCGGAACACGCAACACGCAACGAATGCAAGAGACGGCTGGAACGTTGACGCGACGCAGACTGCGCAATGCCACGATATCTTGACGCGGCGCCCCGGCTGTCGGGCGACCGGCCCGTGCGCTGGCGGCAGGTCGGCCGCCGGGCGCGTGACAGCCGAGACGCTCGTTCAGACCAACTCGCGCGACACCAACGCGAAGCACGTCTTCACCTGATGTGCGACGCCAAATGAAGTTGCAAAGTCAGTCAAGGTCGAGCTTGGTGTCGGCTGCAACCGAAGCGAGCATGCGGGCTCGCACTTCGAGCGCCTCTTCCTTCTGCGCGGCCTTTAGGGTAATGGCTCCGTCGAGCCTTTCGTTGAGTCTCGCGATCGTATCGGCGACGATCGGCTCCTCGCCGCTCGACTGCACCCTCAGCAAGCGGCCCTCGCCGCTCAGCACGAGACCGGCACTCCTGGACAGTTCAAGAATCTCGGAGTCGATCTCCGAATCCAGGTTGAAGGTAACGTCTTGGACGCTCTGAGTGCGCGCCTGGTTGATCGAGACAATCTTCATTGCACGTCTCCCGAAGTACGCGGAGATTTTGTCAGAGTGGGCATCCAGCCGCAATGCGTCTGCGCGGCAAGGTGAAGCGCCCCGGCTTTGAACTGACCCCCAGAAGTTGGACAAACTTCAAGGGGTTTCATGAAGAAGTACAAAGCGGAGTTCAAGCTCAAGGTCGTTGAGAGCTTTTTGGCTGGCGAGGGCGGAGCGAAGTTGCTGGCCCGGCGTTGGTCGCTGCCCGAGGAAAAGATCCGCACCTGGGTGAGCCACTATCGCCTCCACGGCATTGACGGGTTGCGCCCCAAGCGCAGCGCGTACAGTGCGCAGTTCAAGTTGCAGGTGCTGGCTCATCAGGACCGTGAACAGTTTTCGAGCCGCCAAGTGGCGGCGGTCTATGACATCCGCAATCCCAACCAAGTGGTGGGCTGTCGATGCAATCTTGACCAAGGTGGCGTGCAGGCCCTCGATGGCAGAAAGCAAGGGCGTCCCAGCATGAAGCCGGAACGACGCTGCCCACCGCCGGCAAACCCGGCTTCCACCGATTCGACGCAGGCCCTGCGTGAAGAGAATGAGCGACTGCGCGCGGAGGTCGCGTGCTTAAAAAAATTACAAGCCTTGATCCGGTCGAAGAGATCAGCTGCGCCGACAAGGCGCGTCTGATTACCGGGTTGAGGCATCACCACAAATTGGCGGATCTGCTGCAAGCTGCAGGCATGGCACGCAGCACGTTCTACTACCAGTGTCAGGCGATCCAGCGCGCCGACCAGCAAAGCATTCTGAAGACCGAGATACGCGCTGTCTACGACGAGCACAAGGGCCGCTACGGCTACAGACGGATCACGGCTGCGCTGTGCAATTCGCTCGAAAAACCGGTCAACCACAAGTGCGTGCAGCGTCTGATGCAGAAGATGGGACTGCGCGCGCTGATCCGGGCGAAGAAGCGCTTCCGACAAGTCCTGGGCATAAGCGATGAGCACGTGCCCAACGTTCTGCAACGCGACTTTTGCGCAACCGCTCCGAACCGGAAATGGGCGACGGACGTCACCGAGTTCAGTGTGAATGGCCAGAAGCTCTATCTGTCGGCCTGTATGGACCTCTACAACGGCGAGATCATCGCGCACCGCATGGCAAGACGCCCCGTCTTCGAGCTGGTTTGCAGCACACTTCAGACAGCACTATCGCGGATCAGGTGCACCGCCGAACTTATAGTTCACTCGGACCAGGGCTGGCACTACAAGATGAAGCCCTACCGATCGATGCTCGCGACACGGGGGGTCAAGCAAAGCATGAGCCGTAAGGGAAATTGCTTCGACAACGCGGCGATTGAAAGCTTCTTCGGCACGTTGAAGGCCGAGTATTTCCATCTTGCAGCGCCCGATAGCATCGATGCGCTCGAAGCGGGCGTGCATGATTACATCCACTACTACAACCACAAGCGCATAAAGCTTGGACTGCAGGGACTCAGCCCGGTCGATTACCGGCTGAGAAGCACCGCCTGATCGGCGGGATCGTGACCGTCCAACTTCTGGGGGTCAGTTCAAATACGGGGCGCTTCAAGGAGGCAATTGCGAAAGCGTTCACCGACCGGCGCGGTGCTACCGGAACGGGTCGCCCGCGCGAGATCACGCCAGCGTACGAGCTGAGCCCCGTCGCTGCACTCTCGCGGCAAACCGGTATGAGCCATCGGCGCACAGCGCCCCTGCTCCAGGGGCGCGTGCAGAGCCCGTTGCCGCCACGGGCGCCTTCGCAGACCAGCAATGCCGCACAGACCAGGACCGCAAGCGGCAGGACCACCACTGTGCTCCTGCCGCTCTGGGTTCGGTACCCTGGAAAAAAGTTCTGTTGCTGCGCAGCCTGTTGGCGCCGCCCGGAAAGTGAGCCAGTTTTGGAGGTAGTGCCGAACTAAAAGGGAGCCAGGTGTTCAACCTACCCTGCTGTATATTTAAGCAGCGGGGTTCGAGGAGTGATCACCTTGGCATGGTCGGCAGGACCCGTCGGCTGCACGTGAGGGACAAGCTGTCGGAGCGCGAGATAGCGCGCATGATAGGGTCGCGCCGTCAATGCCCGCTTCGCCGTGATGTGCGAGCACTCTTGCGAAGCCGGGTCGCAAGCCGAAGTGCGCACCGACCAGTTCGAGGGCCGGAACTGCCTCATCATCCGAATCGCGCTCCGGCGGCCAGGTTGGATAGATGAGCATTGCCGGAGGGCGACTCCCAATCGGGTCGGGGTGAGACGCCCATCTTCTCGAGCTTGCGGCGGCGGGTTCCGGCTTGGTAGTGGAAGCACATCGAGGCATTCTTGCCACCGGGCGCCGCCCCGCGTGGGCGGTCTTTCGAGCTATTACAAAAGCGTGGGTGTTCGGCAACCGCGAGCCTTTTGGAGCATCTAAACTGGCGTCCAAGGAGTCGCTATGTCACCGCTGTCGCGTTTTGAGAAAGAACAAGCACTCCGGGCTGCAGGATATGCCGTGCGCCCCTACCCCACCATGGCGATGGTTAAGGACGTCGCAGACCTGCGCGCCGCGGATGCAGCGCTGCTTGACGCAGGGTCAGTGTGGGAACGAGAAATCGATCATCTTTACTTGCAGATGCTCTTGGCCGCAAAGGAATAGTCCGCCGGCAGCGAACTCCAATCCTTTGTATTCTCGTGCGAGGAAGAAGGACTTACTGCTGCTCTTCAGCTTGTCAACGCCCGCGTTCCTCATCGCTATACTGCGGTCTACCGACTCGATGACGCCTTGTTCAGGAACGTCGCGCTCGTCGACAAGTTGAACGAAGCCCGCCCGGACTACCTGACAGAGGTCCCAATTGGCTCGAGTTTCTGCCAGTTCGTAGTTCGTGATGGCGCGTTCTTGACCAGCGACTCGGCATCCGACGATCGCCTGAATGGACACGCCTACCAAGGCGTGATGGGGGCGTACCACGGCGTGCCGATCGTAGGAAGCGGTGGCGCTCTTGTCGGCACGCTTTGCCACTTTGACGTGATCGCCCAGCCGCTGAGCGATGCCGAATTTGCGTTTCTGAAAGATGTAGCGCGAGTGCTTCCGGCTTTCATGTCGTAGCGGCGTGGCAACGAGGCCTGCGGTGAATGAACGCCATCAGTCTTCGCAGCCTCCCCAAAGGTTGGAATCGATCTGCGAATCCCGCCTACGGCCTGGAGGGCTCATCTGGGGCCACCGCCGGGGGGATGCCGCCGAGTCTGGTGGATCTACAGCCCTCTTCACATAGGCGCAACAGGCTCTCCACATCCACCGGCTTGCTGAGGTGATGATCGAACGCGCCATTGCTGCGAACCTCCCCCAGTCGCACGACATTGCCCGACAGGGCTGTTGATTTCCATCCAGAAGTGACCCACTAATCCCGGCGATTTCCATCCAAATCTGACCCACGTAAGAACCCTAACCTGCTGCTTTTAGCGGCAGGAGCACAGGAGTGATTGACGTGGCGACACTG
>NZ_JBDGJC010000025.1:0-5569 GCF_057657075.1 Variovorax sp. Soil_C_26 | reverse complement strand
TCGCTCTTGTGTCCCACCACCAGCCGGCGTTTGAGGTCTTCCAAATCGTCTGTCATTTACGTTCCCACGTTGCTCTACGTGGGAACGTAGGCTGTCAGGTCATAGCCTGCGGCTCAAGGACGTGGTTCGTTGACCGCATACAGTTCGTGCTGTCGCAGAACTTCACCTTTCTCTCGAAAGCTGTAGCGATCGGACGCATGAAGCGCCAGCAAAGCCGCATGACAAATGCTGGTGACGTGGCGCAGTCGCAAGTCGACGAGATCAATGACGCGAAGGACGAACTGCAGAGCAATCGCTTTGTGATGGGCGCACACAACCTCGCACTGGTCATCCGCGGCGATGACCACAAATCTTTGAATGAGTTCGTGGCCGATGCCGGCGCGGCGTTGTCGGACTGCGGGATGAAATGGGCTCGCGAAGACGTCGGCATAGCAGGCGCGTTTTGGTCGCAGCTCCCCGGCAATTTCGAGTACCGCGTGCGTATCGGCGACATCACGAGCCGGAACTTCGCAGGCTTCTCCAGTCTGCACAACTACCCGATCGGCCGGCTTCGCCACAACCAGTGGGGCGACGCCGTATCGATGTTCGAGACGACATCAGGCGCACCGTACTACTTCAACTTTCATAGGGGTGAAGAGGGGCCCGACGCGAAACGCGTAGCGTCGATGGATCCGAATCACAAGGACTTGGCCAACACCATCGTGATTGGCAAGACAGGCACGGGCAAAACCGTGCTCGAAATGCACTTGCTGGCCCAGGTGCAGAAGTTCGCCAAGTTTCCGGCCAGCCACTTTGGCGTGAAAAAGCTGTCGTGCGTGATGTTCGACAAGGACTTGGGCGGGGCGGTCGCTGTGCGAGCGATGGGCGGCCGCTACTACCCGATCAAGAATGGGCTGCCGTCAGGCTGGAACCCGTTCCAACTGCCTGTGACGCCGGGCGCCCTGACGTTCCTCGAGAAGCTGATCAAGCAATTGGTGATGCACGAGAACTACCCGTTCACGCCTCGCCAAGACAAGGAGATCGCCGACGCGGTCGCCGGCGTGATGGTGGCACCGCAGCACCTGCGCCGTATCAGCGCTGTACTGGAGTTTCTGGACCCGACCGACGCGAACGGAGTGCATGCCCGCCTCATGAAATGGTGCGGCAAAGGAGCGCTTGCCTGGCTGTTCGACAACCCGATCGACACGCTCGATGTGGACAACTGCAACATCGTCGGATTCGATGTGACGGAGTTCCTGGAGAACGAAGTGACGCGGACCCCGACCATGATGTACCTCATGCATCGGATAGAGGCCTTGTTCGATGGCCGCCGAGTGCCGATCTTCATGGACGAGTTCTCGCGGCTGCTCGACGACAAGGCCTTCGCTGACTTCGGCAAGAACCAGCTCGTGACGATCCGGAAGAAGGACGGTTTTCTTGTGATGTTCCTTCAAGACCCGCAACAGGCCTTGGACTCACCTATCGCGTTCTCGATCATCAATCAGACCGCGAACAAGATCTTTCTTCCCAACCCCACTGCCGACCGCAAGGCGTACATCGACGGCTTCAAGCTCACCGAGCGCGAGTTTGAAATCGTCCGGTCGCTGGGAGAAAAGTCGCGCATGTTCCTGATCAAGACGGGACAGAACTCCGTCGTTGCGCAGCTGAACCTTCGCGGGTTCGATGATGAACTGGCCGTCCTTTCGGGCAACACGGCCACGTCTTTGCTGGCTGAGAAATTGGTGGCCGAGCTCGGTCCCGATCCAGCCGTGTGGTTGCCTGAGTTCCACAAATATCGCAAGGGAGAGATCCAATGAAACGCATTCTCAAGTTCATGGGTGGAGCAGCGCTTGCACTGAGCGGGCTTTTCAGCGTGGGCACTGCCTCTGCGCAGATCCCGGTGACCGATGTCGCGGCGATCGGACAGAGCGCCATGAACCAGGTCGAGACGATCGCCAAGTGGGCTGAACAGTACAAGCAACTCGAGCAGCAGATCAGCCAGTTGCGAGAGCAAAACCAGCAGCTCCAGACCACGTACAGGAGCATCAACGGAGTCCGCGGCATGGCCGACGTCGTCAACGACCCGGCGGGGCGCAAGTACCTGCCGGACGAGTGGCAAGCGACGATGGGTGCAATGGAAGGCGGCGGAAGCCTCTCTGCATCCCATCGTCAGATGATGGTTGCGATGGACGTGAAAAGCGCGGCCGCGCTGGGCCTGGGCGGAAGTTCAGGCATTGCCTACGACAACCAGCAGAAGCAAGCGGCGATGAATCGCGCAATTGGCGAAGAAGGCTATCGCCAGGCCAGCAAACGCTTCGGAACGCTGCAGCAGTTGTTGGAGAAGATCAAGCAGACACCGGATGACAAGGACATCCAGGAGCTGCAGGCGCGTATCCAGATCGAGCAAGTCATGCAGCAAAACGAAGCGAACAAATTGCACATGGTCGCGCAGCTGCAGCAGGCGCAGCGCGACATTCAGAACACACAAGCGCTGGATCGGCAAATGAAGTCGCTCAAGCGCACCGGAACAGGTGCTTGGTGATGGCCAGCATCGCGGCGGCGCGACGCATAGGTCTCTCGTTGGTAACGGCGGCCGCGGTAGGCCTGTCGCTGCAAGCGTGCTCTAAGAACGATGCCGATGTTGACGGTGTGCCAAATGTGCCCGACACCAAGAACATCGTGGTGGACGGGCAACGAATGACCCCGAGTGAATTCCGCGATAAATATTGCCAGCGGAAAATGATGAACGAGACGTGTCAAGCCGTCGTGATGCAGTCGCAAATGGACTCACTGATTCGAAAGAAATAGCAGGCACAACAATGGCGGGCTTCTATTCATCCCTGTTCACAAAACTGAGCGGCACCCTGGACACCTACGTGAGCAGCACGTCGGCGTCGATCATCGGAGCGATCACGCCGGTGGCGCGAACACTGGTGCTGATTTACATCTGCCTTTGGGGTTGGTCGATGATCCGAGGGGTCATCGAGGAGCCGATCACGGATGCTGTTTCGCGATTGGTGAGGCTGTCCATCATCGTTGCGATTGCTACCACCGGTGGGTACTACGCCACATACTTGTCCGATTGGATCTGGAACTCACCGGATCTGATGGCGAGCTACATCGCAGGGGATAGCGGCGTCACCAACGTAAATTTTCTTGATACGTTGTGGAATAAGGTCTATGACTATGGGGCCGCGTACGCAACAAAGGCCAAGGCCAATGCGACGCTGGGTGTACCGGACTTGACCATGATGTTAGCCGCGGCAGGGATTTGGGTTGCTGGTGTTCTTGCGACGGGTTACGCGGCATTTCTGTTGGTGCTCTCGAAAATGGCGTTGGCGATACTTCTTGGCATCGGCCCTCTATTTGTATTGTTACTGATCTTCGAGCCGACAAAGCAATTCTTCAATGCTTGGCTCGGCCAAGCGTTGAACTACGTCTTCCTGACAATGCTGACCGCTGCAGCGATCAAGTTGATATTCACATTGCTTGACGCGTATTTGCCGGCCACCGCACCAGCTGATCCGAGCCTGGAAAACGCAATTGCGGCAATCGCGCTGTTTGTAGTTGCATTCTTGGTTTTGATGCAATTGCCGTCACAAGCGTCAGCGCTGGGCGGCGGCGTAGCCGTGAGCACGCTAGGAGCCGTGGGCTCGCTCTACGGGCGCACTAAAGGCGCCGCTGGCACCGGCGTCCGCGCCGGCAAGGGCCTCAAGAACCTCTTGACGGGCAAGACGCTGAGCGACATCAGAGGTGCTCGGAGAACACGCGAGGTGAATCGCCGATGGGCAGAGCGTACCGCCGCGAGTCGCGCAGCAGCGCGCGAAGCCGGCGCGCCAAGCGCGGTCTACCGCAAGGTAACCACTAGCCGCGTCAATAGAGCACAAAAGGCTTAAAGGCCATTGCGGCCGACGCAATAAATGCGCATTAATGCGCAAATATTGGCACGCCCAATAACAGCAATAGACGGTACTTTGCGCGTACGATTTTCTATGTTTCGCGGCCGCATTTAATAAGAAAGAAAAGGGGAATGAAATCAGCTGTCACGTTAACAATGCTCTGTGCGTTGATCGCCGGATGCGCAGGAACCCCGCCGAAGCCTGCTAAGTGCTCCGGCGCCTTTTACCCCGTGAACGCGACAAGCGTAGTGGCAGCGAAAGCTGACGCTCAGACGGTAGCGCGGTTGTGCAACGGAGGCGGCGATGGCAAACAAAGCTAAGCCAGTGCCTGCCGAGAAGAGCAGCCAAGAGCGTTATTTCGCGGAAGCGAAATCGTGGGAAAGCAACCGAGTTCACCAGCTGGAGCGATCCACCCGAACGGCATGGACAGTGGCGATCGGGAGCGGTGTGATCTGCTTGGCTTCGGTTATTGCTGTCGCGGGACTCACGCCTTTCAAGGAAACCGAGCTGAGGGTAATCCGCGTCGACAACGCAACAGGCATTGTCGACGTGGTGAATGCACTGAAAGACGGAAAGGAAAACTACGGCGAAGCCGTCAATAAATACTTCATTCAATGGTACGTACGCTATCGCGAAGGCTATTTCAAGGAATTGGCGGAAGAGTATTACTACGCTACCGGGCTCATGTCTGGCTCGGTTGAACAGCAGCGCTACTTCGAAGCCTTCAATCCGAAAAACCCGCGCTCTCCGATCAACGTATATGGCCAGTACGCCAAGGTGAAGGTCGCGATAAAGAGCACGTCGTTTATCAGCCCGACCGTCGCGCTGGTTCGGTATACCAAGATGATCGAACGTGGCACCGACAAGCCCGAGCTGTCGCATTGGGCCGCGACAGTGACGTTCAGGTACACGAAGGCGCCCATGACGGAGCGTGATCGAGAGATCAATCCCTTGGGCTTCCAGGTGGTCGACTATCGCAATGACCCCGAAGCCGGGAACGACGCAGCAGGAACGAGCGCGCCGGCATCGACACAGGAATCGGGCGCTGAAATCACGATGGCACCAGGCGATCGCGTTTCGGTCCCATCACTGGCAGGGGCGGCCCCGGGCACAAGTGGAACCCAAGTGCCGCCGATTCGCTGAAAGGAGCAGGAGCATGAAAAAGTTTCTGTTGCTGCTGCTGATCGTGCCGATGCTTGCGTTGGCGGAAATCACCCCCAGCAGGGGCGCTGTCGACACGCGGGTGCGAACGATCGACTACGACCCTTCGAACGTCGTTCGCGTCAACACCTTCTACGGCGTCCTGACGCACGTGCAATTCGCGGAGAACGAGAAGATGACCGACGTGGCGGTGGGAGACACCGAAGCGTGGCAGATCATCCCGCGCGGCCGCAACCTGTTCATCAAACCGAAGGCGGAGAAGGCCGACACGAACGTGACGGTCATCACAGACAAGCGTACGTACCACTTCGCTTTCGTGGTCGAGCCGCGAAACTTGAAGGATGCGACCGCTTGGCGCGATCCGAACCTCGTCTATTCGCTGAAGTTTCGCTACCCGGACGAAGAGGCGGCAGCGCGCGTAGCTAAGGCAAAGACCGAGGAGGAGAAGCACAATGTTGAGTTCCATGCAATCCTGACCCGGCATTTCCATCCAATATTGACCCACCCTCTTTGCGAGCCTGGTGGCTCAC
>NZ_JBDGJC010000024.1:0-6663 GCF_057657075.1 Variovorax sp. Soil_C_26 | reverse complement strand
ACTCGTCGAGCCGTAGACCTCTGCGCGCGCATCGATTCCGGCGCCGCGGGCAAGGGCGTGGTTTATTGACCGCTTACCACGAACTCGAAGGGCATGGAGAGAAGATCGTTGAGCAAACCGGGGCACGTCACCGCCGGCCACTCTTGGATCGTCAAGATAGAGCCGTACTGAGTTCGCGATGGCCCCTTGAACGACATGAGCCCGCCCTTGCCGAACATCGGCCGCGTCGTGCATAGCACGTCGCGGATCTCGGCTCGAGGCACCGCGAAGCGGCGCCACTCGCCGTCGACCAGGAACGACAGGAATTCAAGTGTTTCGGAGAACAGGGCGCCGCGGTGCTCATACGTCCCGAGCAGCTCGGGCTCGTAGCGATCGAGCGCGGCCAGCGCGCCCAGCGCCAGCTCGCGACACGCTTCCAAGTCATCGTGCAGTTCATCAGCCCGTTGCTTCGGGTCTTTCGAGCCGAACGCACCCAGTACGGACTCGAACAGCTTGACGCCCTTGTTCGCCTGCGGTTGATAGACGATCGAAACGTAAAGCTCGTTGACCAGCATCCGCGTGCTCGCCATGCGCGCCTTGTACTTCTCATTGAAATCGTGCGCAAAGCCTGGGTCGTACTCTCCTGCCGGGTACTCGCCAAACTCACGGCGCACGATGTGCGACCACAGTGCGACGTTCGGTGATGCGATGTTGCGCATCCAGCCGTTGAGTTGGTCGTGCCAGCTATTGAGGTCTTCAATGTCGGCACTCTCGTGCGCGGCGCCCTGCAGGTGCAAGGTCTGCATGTACGCGCCACTCGCCAGCTTCACCACATTCGGGGTAAGCAGCGAGGTGTAAGGAACGAATGCCGCGGTGCCGACTTCTCGGGTCAGCTGCGAGGCAAATTTGAATCTATCGCCCATGGGCGCCCCCTTCCGATTTCGCGGGCGCGAAATCAGTTCTTGTATTTCGTCGTCTTGAGGGGCGAGAACGTCACCGCACCCCAAAACCCTTTGTTGACACAGCGCGAACTGGTTTTGGCCGACATGGCGATTCCCGCGAAGATGCCGGGATCGTGGGCGCTGATCGCGTACAGCACCGCATGCACGGGCACTGTCAGCAGCAGGTACAGCGGATTGCCGACGCCCAGGAACACGATGACGACCGCCATGAATTCGATGACGAACGCAAAGTACGGGATGCCGAACATCGTGGCCGGGCGCGTCAGGCCCACGAAAAGTGGGTCTGTGTAAACGTCTTCGATGTCCCTGGCCATGGCTTAGGCCGTGGCGGCAATCATGTAGTCGACGATCGCAGTCGCGCCGAAGATCAGCACGATGCCGATGATGATCTTGATCGCCCAGTCCCAGGACAGCTTCCCTGCAACTGCCGCGATGCCGCACGCGATCACCGCAATGATCGCCAGCGTCCGCGCCATACCACCGGTAAAGATCTCCAGCACTTTCTCCGCAGTGCTGTCCCATGGTGCTGCTGAGGCCAGTTCCGGGCTCATCGCAAGGAGGGCCAGGGCCACGATCGCGAAGACCTGGAGGGTCTTTCGGCTCCTAGCGGCTGTCGCCGCCGAATTGGCCGCGAACGCCGACTTGATGCCGGTAAACGAATTGATCGAACTCATATTTTTCCACTCCCTTAACTATCAAGAAAAAGGCCTTCAGCCCTCCGGCTGTGCCTTAGTAGGTTCCAACTTGATTGACAGACTGAACGCGTTGATGTCCTCGTAATTGGTGGCGATGTGCTTCAGCAGTCTGTCAAGGCTGACCCATTCGCGGGGGGTTTTACGAACTGTGATTAGTAAGTGATCTCCTGGAGTCCAATTTAATGAAACGACGACGCGAAAAAGACCCGAAGGCATCCGAAAAGCACGAATGTTTCGAATTCCGTTCTTCTGGGTGTATTTCTTAATTTCTTCGTCCGTGATGCGCTCAAGAGCGTCCGAGTTGGGCATGGAGTCGATCTCAGGGATGTCCTCGGCCCGACCCGACAGCGGGGTCAACAAACGAACCATGGATTGGTCTGGTCAGACAGGATTTTTAGACTCTGCGGGTGTTTTCATTTCGGTGCGTAGCCTGGTGCGCCATCCTTGTTCTCATACGACTGCTTGCAGCCTTCCGAGTAACCGGAGCAGCTGAAAAAGTCGTACCCGCCAGCGCCCTTTTGTTGGCGATGGATCAGAGGCTTGCCGCATTTCTCGCACGCGAAATCGGTCGCTGAGGAGCCCTTCTTGATGCCCGGTTTGCCGCCCTCGTCCGGCAACGTCACAGTGCATGTGGGGTGCCCAGTGCACCCCCAAAAAGTCTTGCCTGGCATAACGATGCGTCGCAGCGACTTACCGCACGATGCGCAGGCAAACTTCGGCATGGCGTCCTGCACACGAGTTAATTCCGCGTGCAGAGCGCCATACATCCGTTCCACGACGGGTTTGTAGCCCTCGCGGCCCTGAGCGATCGCATCCAGCTGCTGTTCCGTGTCGCGCGTGTAGCCTGGAAGGACAAATTCGGATTTGTCCCCAAGCGCATCGATCAGCGCGATTCCCTTCAGCGTAGGCCGTAGGAACTTCTCGACCACTTCGAGGTATTGGCGCTTCGCCACGATCGTTTCCATGATCGACGCGTAGGTGCTCGGACGCCCTACACCTTCGGACTCCAGTTTCTTCACCAGCGACGCTTCCGTGTAGCGCTTTGGCCTCTTCGTGGTCTTCGCGAGGATCTCCCCGGCCTTCGCATCCAATCGGTCACCGATAGCCAGCGGCGGCACAGGATTCATGGCTTCCGGCTCGGCGTCCTCGTCCGTGTCATCCTTTGCGAGCAGTTTCATCCAGCCGCTATAGACCAGCGTGCGGCCGCTGGCGCTGAACTTCAGATCCGGGCGGCCATCAAGGCCTTGTGCTGTCAGCGTCGCGTTGTGTACGGCGTAGCGCGCATCCGCCAGCTGGCACGCTATCGAGCGCAACCGAATGAGCTTGTAGAGCGCAACGTCCTCCGGCGTTTCGCCGGCCTCCTCTACCTCCCAATGGCTGGGCGTACACGCTGGATGTCCGGCCTGGGCGGCATCGTTCGCCTTGAACTTGCGCGGCTCATCTGCCATGTCCAGGCCGAGCTTCGTGGCAACCGCAAAAATGTCCGGGAGCGCTTCATCCGAGACGTTCGGGTTGTCCGTGCGGTGATACGTGATGTGGCCTTGATCGAACAGCCGCTGCGCCGCTTCCATGGTCTGCGCGGGACTCATGCCGAGCTTCACGCTCGCTGCCTGCTGCAGCGTCGATGTCGTGAAGGGCGCTGGCGGAGCGCGCCTGCTTTCGCCGGCATAGAACGATTCGACCATCACGAATCGCACCGCGGCCACTCGCTCGGCGAACCCCCTGTCCATGAAGTACGGCTCATCGTCACTCGCGAAATCCGGCTTCGTGAGCCATTCGGCGGTCCAGTCCAATTTCGCGCCCGCGAAACGCAGCACTGCGCCGAAATGGCTGGTTGGCTTAAAGCCTGCGATCTCCCGCTCTCGCGCCACCGCGAGCCAGACGGCTGGCGTCTGCACGCGCCCGGCCGACAGCTTTTGCGAAGCCAAGTCGGTGAGCACCGGACTGACCATGTAGCCCACCATGCGGTCGACGGCCCGCCGCGCTTCCTGTGCGGCCCCCAGCTTGACGTCGATCGTGCGCGGCGTGGCCACCGCTGCCTTGACCGCTGTAGCCGTAACTTCGTTGAAGGTGACCCGGTGTGGGTTTTTCAGCTTCATCGCTTGCTGCAGGTGCCAACTGATGCTTTCGCCCTCACGATCCGGGTCTGTCGCCAGGTACACGGCGTCGGCGCGCTGCGCCATGGCAATCAGGCGATCCACTCGATCCTTGGAAGACGGGTAGCGCTTGCCTTTCTGTCCGGGAATTGGGGCGCCTGGGATGAATACGTACTTCGGCCGAAACTCGGGTGCCTCAACACCGATTTCGTCCTCTGGAAGGTCGCGGATATGGCCCTTGCTGGCAGCGACTTGCCAACCATCCCCGAGGATGGCTTGCAGCTTCTCGACCTTGCCGGGGGATTCAACAATGAGGAGCTTCGTCATGCGGGCCTCATTGAAAAACCATGACACTCGCGCCGGCCTTTTCGTCTTCGCCAACGCTGAAGACAACCGTGCGATCGGCGCTCGTGGTGCCCCTCGTTTCAGCAGGGGCCGCGGGCTTCGGGCCCGCTTTCGCCGAGCCAGTGCGGATTACCGGAATCGCCTGCACCTTGGGCACTTCGCCGGTCGGAACGGCCGCGCTGTTCAGAACCTTTTGCACATAGCTAGGCTGCCCTGCGAAATCCTGCTTGAACCCGGTCGAGAAGTTGCCGCTGTAGTAGCAGCTGAACGCTGCCTGCAGAGCTCGCTGTTCCTCTTGGAAGGTCGGCTTCGCGCGGTCGTAGCACTCTTTCAGGATGCTTCCGCCTGCCCGCACGCTCTCGCACGGGTCGAAGGCGGTTTCGTAGGTGAGGTTGTATCGAGCCAGGTTGTGGCGGTTCACCTGAGCGACGCCGAGCGAAAAGTTGTAGCCGGCCTTTGCCAACGCTTCAGCCGTCGCGACGGCTTCCGCCTTGTTCGTTGGCTGGCGCTCGAGCCTGCCGCCCGCTACACCGATGGCGTACGGATTGAAGCTCGACTCGACACGCATCATTGCCGCCATCGTCGTTGGATGAACGGCTGGGGCGCAGGTTTGCGCCAGGGCCAGGAAATCCAACACTTAGAACCTCACGCGGCGGTAGGGCTTGTTGTCGATGTTCACGTCGAAGTAGCGTGCGCTGCCCTTCGCGGGGTCCATCGTCACGATGCGGTCGTAGGCTGCATACGAGACGATGCTGACCTCTTGGTTGTCACCCGTGCCGTCGATGAACCGCACCATCAGCGTGCCGATCTTGTTGCCAGCGCAAACCAGCTTGCCTTGGCCGACCCTCATCCTGTTGCCGTCGCCGATCCCTCTATAGGCCACCAGCGCGGGCACTTGACTTGCATCCACCACGACTGTGCCGGGTGCGACGAAGCCGTAAGACCTGTGAGGCTGAGAGCGCGGGCGCTGCGCGATCTCCGGCATGCCCTGGATCGCTGAAACTCCCGCATCAAGCGCGGTTGTTCCTTCCGGGCAGCTGTCGTAGGGGTTGATGCCTTGCGTGACGCCAGCCTGCCCTTTCGCCTCAGGGCATTGAGGGAAAGTTTTTGGCGGCTTCTCGGCCTGTTCGCGCAAGAATCGCTGGATGGGGGGTTCGCACTGTTGCTCCGCCATCGGCCCGTTGGGGTTTGACAAACACAGCAGCACCTTGCAGCCGTAGTCGTCTGCGTGGGCTGCAAGGCTCGATCCCGCGACCGCGGCTGCTACAAGCATCTCTTTTAATTTCATGGCCACTCCTGTGACGGCAAAAAATTTACTTATCGAGGTGCAATGTATATCTTTTTGCGATATCAATAAATAGGCTGATGTGCTTGAATTGTCTCTAGAGAGTGAATCAATAGAGATAATTAAAACAAGTATTAATTATTCGGGTTCGAGTGAATTGTGATCTGTAAGTGTCTTCATGAGCGCGGCCCACGCGTTGAGGCTGTAGTTCAACGCCTTGGCCGTCGCGCGGCCGTCCGGCACCCGGGAGTTCTCCAGCTTTAGCCAGGTATGCAACTGCTCCCACATCGGCTATGTGATGGCCTGCCGGCTGTCCTGCCGTGCCCGGGCGGGAAGTGCAGCGAGTTCGCGTTCGACCCGTTAAATCTGCGCTATGCGCTGCAACGCCTCGATGGCCACGGCACTGCGGCCGCCCTCGCGCAGCAGCTTGTCGAACTTGCGCTTGGCGTGTGCGCAAGGCAGCCCGCGGCGATGCGCTCGGGCTCGGCCCCGATCACGCTGTCGTAGGCCTTGTATTCGTCGCGCACCAAGGTGCCGCGCCAGCGGCTGCGTTCGTCCCCATCGCCGCCGAGGAACGCAACCGGGTACTGCGCACCTCTCCCGACACAGAAGTCATAGACCCGTGCCTGGGCTCGTGGTGTTGCACGGGCAGGTATCGGACAACCCTTAACCGAAGCGGTCGCAATGCGACCATTGCGCTATGAGTACCGCAACAATGCGCCGCCATGAATCACGAACGGTTCTTAGTGATGGAGCCTAGTAGGCTGAACTATCTGACTGAATCGCCTACATGGTCCGCCCGAGAGGAGCAACTGAATCGCCCCGGATTTTGTGGAGGCTCAACACTCTGAGAGGATTGAGCCATGAAGAAGTCGAACAAGTTTTCACCCGAGGTGCGTGAGCGCGCGGTGAGGATGGTGCAGGAGCACCGTGGGGAGTACCCATCGTTGTGGGCTGCGATCGAATCGATTGCACCGAAGATCGGCTGCGTGCCGCAGACGCTGAACGAATGGGTCAAGCGCGACGAGATCGACAACGGCGTTCGAGAAGGCGTCACGACCAGCGAGGCCCAGCGGATGAAGGAGCTCGAACACGAGGTCAAGGAGCTGCGCCGAGCCAACGAGATCCTGAAGCTGGCGAGCGCGTTTTTCGCCCAGGCGGAGCTCGACCGCCGGCTGAAGTCCTGAGGGATTTCATCGACAAGCATCGCGGCACCTTCGGGGTCGAGCCGATCTGCAAGGTCTTGCAGATCGCCCCGTCGGGCTACCGGCGGCACGCGGCGCTGCTGCGTGAGCCGCACA
>NZ_JBDGJC010000023.1:0-14173 GCF_057657075.1 Variovorax sp. Soil_C_26 | reverse complement strand
ACGGTCAGCCCGACCAACGATGCGCCCACCGTTCCGAACTACACGCTGACCACGCCCGAGGACACGCCCGTCAACGGCCAGGTGACCGGGGTCGACCTCGACGGCGACAGCCTGAGCTACGTGGCGGGCACGCCGCCGGCCAACGGCACCGTGATCGTCAATCCGAACGGAACCTACACGTACACGCCCGGCGCGAACTTCAGCGGCAGCGACAGCTTCACCGTCGTTGTTAGCGACGGCAATGGCGGCACGGCCACCAGCACGGTGGACGTGACGATCAGCCCAGTCAACGATGCGCCTGTGTTCATCGGCGACGACAACAACCCGACGGGCAGTTATTCGTTCTCGTACAACGAAAACAGCACGGAAGCAGACGTTCTGGGTGTCGTCAGGACGACGGACGTGGACGGCCCTTCGGCGACCTACGCCATCACGGCGGGCAACGAAAACGGGTGGTATGCCATCGACGCCGATGGTCGCATCACCCTGACTGCGGCGGGCGTGAGTGCGCAGGCCAACAACTACGAGGCAGGCCCCAACGTCCACGCGTTGACCGTGCAGGCCAGCGATGGCGCCGGCGGCACGAGGGACATCACCGTCACGCTCTCGGAGCAGGACGTCAACGAAGCGCCGGCATTGAGCGCTACTTCTGCAGGCCCGGTCTACGAGGATGCCCTGCCCGGCGGCATCTACGCAGGCACGGACCACTCCGCCGTGACCCAGGGCACTCTCTCCATCGTCGACGACGCGGGCACCGCACCTGCCGATCTTGTCGTGTCGCTCGGCGGCCCCGCCGGCATCACTGCGCAAGGGCAGCCTGTGACGTGGAACTGGGATGCCGCCTCCAGCACCCTGACGGGAAGCGCCGTGATCGGCGGGGTCGTGACCTCGATCATGACGGTGCAGGTGGGCTCTGTGAGCCAGACGACTCCTGGCAATTTTGCTGCCACGTATACCGCGACGTTGACGGGTCCGATGGACCACCCGGCGAGCGGAGAGGACGCGCTGTCCCTCGCCTTCACGGCCACGGTCGGCGATGGCGTGAACAACAGCGCGCCGGCGAGCTTCAACGTCAGTGTGCAGGATGACGCGCCGGTGCTCGGCGACGGCCAGGTTTCCGTGAACGTCGAGGAGCTGCAGACGAATCTGATGGTGGTGCTGGATCTCTCGGGCAGCATGGCCATGGAGGCTCCAACTCGTCTACAGCGTGCCAAGGAGGCCATCCAGAACCTGATCGAGAGCTACGACGATTACGGCGACGTCATGGTCAAGCTGGTGACCTTCAGCACCAGCGGCCAGGCCTACGCAAACTGGATGGACGCGGGAACGGCGATCTCGACGATCAATGCGCTGTCCTCAAGTGGAACGACCAACTACTGGTCCGCCCTGCAGGCAGCCATGGGTGCCAACGGCTTCGATTCCGCTGGCAAGCTGGTCGGACCCGACGTTCAGAACGTCTCGTATTTCTTCACGGACGGCGAACCCAACGCCGGCGCAGAAATCACGCCGACGCGAGAAGCGAGCTGGAGTGAATTCCTGGCCGATCGGGACATCAATTCGTATGCGATCGGCATCGGCAACAGCCTCAACGCTGGACACGCGGCGCAGGTCAATCCGATTGCCTACGACGGCAGCACGGAGCCGGATGGAACCGACAAGGATGGTCTGATCATCAGAGACACCAGCGAACTCGACGACGTGCTCCAAGGCACGATCAGCCCGCCGGCGGTGGGCAACTTGCTGACGGGCGGCCTCGGAGAGGGTCAAGGGTTCGGGGGCGACGGCGGCTACGTCTCGACCATGACGCTCGACGGCGATGTCTATGAATACGACACTGCAACCGGCATCCTCAACGTGACAGCGGACGGCACTGCACCCGACTACGTTTTCGATTCGACTACGAAGACGGTGACGGTGACCACAGAGGCAGGCGGGACGCTGATGGTGGAGCTCGAGACGGGCGAATTCAACTATCAGGCGTTGCCAGCCAACTACACGGAAACCATCACCTACGAGGTCACGGACCGCGATGGCGACGTGAGCAACACCGCGACTCAGACGCTGAACATCACGTTCGGCAGTCCGCCAGTCTCCGCTTTCAGTTTCGCGGCCACGGACTCCCTGGGGCTGCAGGCGGTGGACGCCCTCGAAGCGCCGGACAACGCGGGCCAGAGGGACGATGCCAATTGGAAGACGGACCTGCTGAGCTCCGGCGACAGTTCCGGATCGTCCTTCGAGGGCTTGCTCAACGCTGCCTTCCCGCCGCTGCACACGACCACGGAAGCACACGCTGCGACCGACGCGGGATCGGGCAGCGGAGATTCGCAGACATTCGTTGCGCCGGTTGCCAGCGCGCTTGACGACGAACTGCACCATGCTGCGGCGATGTACGCCTAACGGCGCATGAAGAAGCGCGGCGTTCCGCGACGGCGGCGCTAGCCGCTGGTGGCGGATTCCACCTGTCAGGGCACCCGCTCGACAGGTGGGAGCCTTGCGTGCTTGCCGGTCTGTTCGCCATCGCGCAAGGCAATCGTCCCGATTCCTTTTTCCATTCTTATTCCATGCTTCTTTCTATTACCGGCGCTCCGCGCAAGCATGCGACTGCTCCTGCAGCGGTCGTGGTTTGCCTGCTGGCGCTCGCAGGCGTGGTACAGGCGCAGACGCAGGCCACGCCAACCTCACCCGGCCACCCGCCGGTGTCGGGCGGCGCGGTGCAGTCCGCCCGGTTGAGCCTGCCCCAGGCCATGCGTGCTGCAGTCGAATGGCACCCCAGTGTTCGGACGACCGCGCAGCAGATCCTCCAGGCGACCGAAGGCATCGAGACGGCGCGCGCAGGCTACTACCCCCAAGTACGGGGTGGCATCAATTCGCAGCTGAGCAATCGCAACATCGGCTCCTATGAGAGCCGGCGCCTGAACACAATCGACCTTTCCGTATCGCAAGTGCTCTACGACTTCGGCAAGGTCGCGAGTGCGGTGGATCAGGCGGAAGCATCGGTCGCCGCCACGAAGGCACAGTCCGAGCTGTCCGCGGACGAGGTGGCGCGCGAGACGGCGTTCTCGTGGATCGAGATCCACCGCCAGAAGGAGTTGGGCGAGATCGCACGCGATCAAATCCGTGGGGTTCAGGCGCTGACCGATCTGGTGTTCGAGCGCGCCCGCCAAGGCGCGAGTTCGCGCTCGGATGTGGTCCAGGCCCAGTCTCGCGTGGAGGCCGCGCGTGCGCAGCAGCTGACTGCCGATGCGCAGCTCGCCCGCTGGCGCGTCAATCTGATGCACCTCACGGGCTCTCGCTCGCCTGTCGACATCACCGATACGCCTCCGGCTGCGCTCGACGGGGCCTGTCGGGCGGGCATGGGCACGCAACCGGTCAACCCGCCCGCTGTGCAGCTGGCCGACGCGCAGCGCGAGATTGCCAAGGCGGACCTTCGCGCTGCCGAGGCGCAGCTGTTGCCCACGCTGTCGCTCGATGGGTCGGTCGGGCGCGGCCTGGATGCCCGCTCGCGCCTGCCCGGCGAAAACGGCCTGAACACCACCGTCGGCTTGAACTTCTCCGCGCCGCTCTACGAGGGCGGAGGCAACCAGTCGCGCAAGCGCGCCGCCGCCTACGCGCTGAGCGCGGCAGATGCAGCGCGGGCCCAGGCAGAGCTGGCTGCGCGCCAGGCGCTGGAGGATGCGCTTGCTCAGTCGCAAGGCCAGGTCCAGCGCCTGCCGGTGCTGGCCGCGCGGGTCGACAGCATCCGTTCCACGCGCGACCTGTACAAGCAGCAGTACCTGCAGCTGGGCACGCGCTCGCTCCTGGACTTGCTCAACGCCGAGCAGGAGTACCACGCGGTGCGTTTCGAGCAGGCCGAAAGCGCGCACGAGCTGCAGCGTCTCGCGGTGCAGTGCCTCTACCAGACCGGTCAGTTGCGCGCGATATTCGGCATCGACGATCTGCGCGCCAGCGCTGGCGGGAGCGTGCGATGAACGCCACCGTCTCGCAAACCGGGAACAACGAGGAAGTCGAGGCCTCGCAGGCCGCGACCCCGCGCGGTCTCTCCGGCCTCGCGCATGGCTGGATGGACGCCGTGCTGGCCGTGGCCGCGCACTACCAGCTGGACGCATCGCCCGAACGCATCCGCGTCGCCACCGACTGGAACAGCAGCTTGACGCTGGAGGAGAGCGTGCGTCAGATGGCGCAGCAGGCCGGGCTCACGCTGCGCCACGTGGAGCCTCGCCTCGATGCACTCAGTCCCTGGCGCCTCCCGGTGGTCGTTCAGCTCGACGGTGACCAGGTGGCGGTGGTCACGGCCATCACGGCCGACGGGCTGCGTCTGGCCTTTTGCGGAGACCAGGGCGCAGAAAGCACGCGCACCGTCGAGGAGCTCCAGCCCCATGTGCAGGCGCTCGCCGTGCTTCGTCCGATCCAGTCCGCACCGGATTCGCGCGTGGACGGCTATATCAAGCCGGTCGAGCGCCACTGGCTGCGCCGCATCGTGCTGGCGGACCTGCGGCCCTTCGCGCACATTCTGATTGCGTCGTTCGTTACGAACCTGATGGCCCTGGGTGGCGTGCTGTTCTCCATGCAGGTCTACGACCGCGTCGTGCCGGCACAGTCCGAGCCAACGCTCTGGGTGTTGTTCGGTGGTGTTCTGCTGTCTTTGCTCTTCGCATCGATGATGCGCGGTGCGCGCATGCGCATCACCGATGTGCTTGGAAAGCGCGCCGACCTGCGCATCTCGGACCGCGTATTCGGTCACGCGCTGCGGGTCAGGAACACCGCTCGCCCGCGTGCGACCGGTACCTTCGTCTCGCAGGTCAGGGAGCTGGAGCCGGTGCGCGAAATGCTTACTTCCACCACGATCACGGCAGCGGCGGACCTGCCATTCTTCCTGCTGTTCAGTGTCGTGTTCTGGTTCATCGCCGGCCCGCTGGTGCTGGTGCCGCTGGCGGCGTTCGTGCTGTTGCTGCTGCCGAGCCTGCTGGCCCAGCGCAGGTTGCGCGAGCTCGCACAGGCCAGCATGCGCGAGGCGTCGCTGCGCAATGCGATGCTGGTCGAGGCGGTGCAGGGAATCGAGGACATCAAGGTGCTCCAGGCGGAACCCCGCTTCCAGAACCAATGGAACCACTACAACGCCATCAATGCGGAATCGGGCTTGAAGCTGCGCGCACTGCTCAATGGCCTGAACAACTGGCTGCAAACGGTGCAGGGAGGCGCCTTCGCCGTGGTGATCTTCTTCGGCGCCCCGATGGTGATTGCCGGCGAGATGAGCACAGGCGTGCTGGTGGCCGCCTCCATCCTGGTGAGCCGCATGCTCGCACCGCTGGCGGGCGTGACCCAGGTGCTCAACCGGTGGCAGCAGGCGCGTGTCGCGAGCCAGGGCCTGGATCAGTTGATGCACTTGCCGGTCGACCATGCGCCCGACAGCACGCGCATCCATCGCCCGGCCCTGCAGGGAGATTACGAATTCCGCGAGGCTGCGTTCACCCATGATGGTCGTACGCAGGCGCTCAGTGTCAAGGCGCTGAACATCCGCGCAGGCGAGCGCATCGCCATACTGGGGCGCAACGGCGCGGGCAAGTCCACGCTGCTGCAGGCGCTGTCGGGTCTGCTCGAGCCCAAGGCCGGCATGGTCCTGCTGGACCGCGTGGCCCTGTCGCACATCGACCCTGCCGACGTGCGCCGCGACGTGGCCCTGCTGACGCAGAACGCGCGGCTTTTCCATGGCACGCTGCGGGAGAATCTCACGCTGGGCGCACCGCATGCCACCGACGCCGAGCTGATCGATGCGTTGCAGGCCGTGGGCGCATGGACCTTCGTGCGTCAGCTCTCCGCGGGCATGGACCATCCGGTGCAAGAGGGCGGGCTCGGCCTGTCCGGCGGGCAGCGGCAGAGCCTGCTTCTCGCGCGCCTGATTCTGAGAGAGCCTCGCGTGCTGCTTCTCGACGAGCCGACCGCCATGCTGGACGAAGTGTCGGAGCGAGATGTGCTCAAGACCTTGCGTACGCTTGCCCCCGGCCGGACACTCGTCGTGGCAACCCACCGTCCCGCAGTACTGGACGCTGTCGACCGGGTCATCGTGGTGGACCGCGGCGTCATCGTGATGGACGGCGGGCGCGACGAGGTGCTTGCGCAACTGCGCAAAGGCGCCCCCGCGAGTTCAGCGACCGCCGCGGCCAGGCCGGAGTCGCCGCGGGTCATCCATCGTGTGCAGGTGCAAAGCCAGCCACCGCGAAAGCAGGACGAACAACCAGGGAGCGATGCATCATGAGTGCAGGTCTGACGATCAGGCCTCAGGGCGCCGTGGATCATGCGCCGCGCGCCGCGGGCCTTCCGAATCTGGACGACTACGATGAAGTCCGCGCCAGCAAGTCCGGGCGGGTCGTGTGGCTGGTAGCGCTGCTCCTGGCGGCGTTCTTCGCCTGGGCCTGGTACTTCCAGATCGACGAGGTATCCAGTGGCACGGGCAAGGTGATTCCCAGCTCGCGCGAGCAGCGCATCCAGTCCCTCGAAGGCGGGATCCTGACCGAACTGCGCGTGCGCGAAGGGCAGATCGTCGAGAAGGGCGAAGTGCTGGCCCAGCTCGATCCCACCCGCGGCGAGTCGAACGTCGAAGAGTCCGCGGCGCGTTACCGCGCGGCGCTCGCCAGCAGTGCGCGCCTGCGCGCGGAAGTCAACGGACAGGGCGAGATCAAGTTTTCGGCTGAACTTCAGGATTGGCCGCAGTTGACCTCCTCGGAAGCGGCCCTGTTCCGCTCGCGCCGTTCAGGCCTCGCGGAGACCGTGGGCGGCCTGAGCCAAGCGCTCGGTCTGGTGCGCCGAGAGCTGGAGATCACCCGCTCCCTGGTCGCGAGTGGCGCGGCCAGCAATGTCGAGTTGATCCGCCTGCAGCGCCAGGGCGCCGAACTCGAGCTCAAGATTGCCGAAGCGCGTTCCAGCTACATGGTGCGCAGCCGCGAGGAGCTGGCCAAGGCGGATGCCGAGGTCAAGTCGCTGTCCTCCGTGGTCCGAGGGCGGGCCGACATGCTGGATCGCCTGACACTGCAGTCGCCCGTGCGCGGAATCGTCAAGAGCCTGGACGTCACCACGATCGGCGGCGTGGTGCCGCCCAACGGTTCGTTGATGACGCTGGTACCGCTGGACGACCAACTGCTGGTCGAGGTGCGCATCTCGCCGCGCGACATCGCCTTCATTCATCCCGACCAGGGCGCGCTGGTGAAGATCACTGCCTACGACTACTCGATCTACGGCGGCCTGGACGGCAAGGTCGTGAACATCGCGCCGGACACCCTGCGCGACGAGGTCAAGCCGGAGGTCGTCTACTACCCTGTGCTGGTGCGTACCGACTCGGACGCTTTGGTCAGCAAGAGCGGCAAGCGCTTCCCGATCGTGCCAGGAATGGTCGCCACGGCCGACATCCAGACCGGCCAGAAAACCGTCTGGGACTACCTGACCAAACCGCTGAACCGCGCGCGAGAAGCGCTGCGGGAGCGTTGATTCATCTGCAACCCCCTTCCAATGAGGACCCTTCCCATGAAGTCTTTCCGAACCAATCACATGTCCCGCCTCGTGCTGAGCCTCGCGCTGGCCGCTGGCGCGTCTTCTGCCCTTGCACGGGAGAATCCCGTCGATCCGGTCAGCAATCCGAACAAGCTCGAATATCGGGATGTGGATGCGCGCCGCCCTGACTTCCGCGAGCCCTTCCTGCGCGACGGCGTGGTGACAAAGCCGGCGGCATTCCGACAGATCACAGCCGGTGTGGCAGCGGCTCAAGTTCAAAGCCTGCTCGGACAACCGCTGCGCGACGCGCAGGGGCCGCGCGGTCCGGAATGGGACTACAACTTCAAGTTCCGGCTGCCGCAATCCAGCAACTACCTCGTGTGCCAATACAAAGTCGTGTTCGACGAGGGAAAGAAGGCAGTCCGGGAGACCGTCTGGCGCCGTCAGCAGTGCCTGGACCTGGTGTCCAAGGCACCCGCCAATTGAACCCCGGCGTTCATCGCGCTTGATGCGGGCACTGCAGGGTTGCCTGCATGCCTCTTGACAGAGAACGTCCGAGATATCCCACTCCGGGCGCTTAGGCTTTGACAAGGCACGCGTCCTTGGGATAGGCCAACGCCTGAGGTCTGGTCGTGACGCTGAAGCGCCTCAAGTGCTTCGAGCGCCTGATCCTCCGCATCTTGCTCGACGTCGCGCGAGAAGACGGCCGTATTGCTGCTCACATAGGGACATCGTGGAGATACCCATTCGACACGCTCGTACGCTCGCGAGCGCGAGGCTCCTGCGTCTTCCGGATGTCTGTGGGCAACACTCTGCGGCAAGGCGCTCTGACGCCGGAACGCTAGAGCCCGACCCGAGACCGGTGGTGTCCTGGGGGCACTACGACTTTTCTCTGGACGGCAGCAATCTCGTTTTCGCGAAGGGCCAGAGTATTCACCTTCATCCGCGCCAGTTCGACGTCGCCCTCACGATCTTCTGCAATCTCGAAAGGACCGTCTCCCACGAGACTCTTTTGGAGCTGCACTGGGCACGTTCGCGAGCCGCAAACCGCTCGCGTGCGCTTTTTGCTTGCGTGTCACAAATCCGTTCGCGCTTGAGCCTCGGCGGCGAAAATGAATTCACGTTGCTTCGGACGCGCGGGAGCGGTTACAGGCTGACGGTACAACCGCTGACTTGGGCTTAGTGAATCGCCCCGGATTTGAACTGACCCCCAGAAGTCGCCCTGCGCACCTTCTTTGCGTATACCGCCGTCTTTCTATTTCTGAAGTTCAGTGGACGGCGAGGGATCAGACAGCTCTCGCTGTTCGAGCTGGTCGTGATCCTCACTTTGGGTTCTGCAGCAGGCGACGTGTCGTTTTATGACGATGTACCTGTTATTCCGGTCGCCGTGGTGTTCCTGACGCTCCTGGGGCTGCACCGCATAACAACGTTTGCGATGACCCGCAGCAAACGGATTGAGGGGTGGATGGACGGAAGGCCCATCACCGTTATCGAAGATGGACTCTACAGACTGGATTCCCTCGATGGCCTGAACATGTCTTCATCTGAACTATTCATGGAGCTTCGCCAACGCGGCGTCGAGCATCTGGGGCAGATCCGCCTGGCGATACTCGAGACGGACGGAGACGTGAGCCTCTATTTTTTCGAATGTGCCGATGTGCGTGCAGGGCTGTCGGTGTTGCCGCCCTCGCATCGTGAAGTTTCGCGGCGGATCAAAGCAGGCGGGCTCTACTGCTGCACTCGTTGCGGCTTGCCACGGTCGATCGAAGCGGGCCAAGAGGCCCGATGCTCGCGCTGCAACAACGACACGTGGGCAGAGGCTCTCACTAGGCCTCGCGTTCAATAGCAGCCAAGAGATTCGCCGGAACATCATCGGCTGGACAAACGGCTGTCACGACGTGCAGTCTTGACAACTCCGAAATCTGCGCCGGCTCGGACCACACCTTCACCGAAGTGCGTTGTGGGTGCGGATCGACCCACGCCGGCGAGCGGTGCGTTCGCCTTCAGCGCTCTACTGTGGCAGAGGGAGCCCCGATCGCGGCTTTATCTCTTCCAGGCAGACGAGTGACTTGACGAAGTTGACGCCGGGCAACGCCACCAGACGCTCCGTCAAGATGACGTTGAGTCCCTCGAGGTCGCGGGCAATCACCTTGAGGACATAGTCGAAGTCCCCTGTGACCGAGTGGCACTCCAGCACCTCGGGCATCTGGGCAAGGGTCTGGCGGAAGAGCTTGAGATCTCGCATATGGCCCCGCTCCATCCCGATGTGGACGAATGCCGTCACCTGCAGACCCAGCGCGGCGGGTCGAAGGCGCGCCTCGTACCGGGCAATCACACCTCCCTCGTCCAGACGGTGGTGGCGCCGGCTGCACTGTGCCGGTGAAAGACCGATGGCCTCTGCCATTTCGAGGTTCGACATCCGGCCGTTCTCTTGCAGAAGGCGAAGGATGCGCACGTCGGTGCTGTCGAGCTTGAGCATATGAAATTATATTGCTCGATTCTCTGGATTCATGCAACTCATGATCTTATTTTGCTGCTGTGATGCGGTAAATGAAAGCTCATTCCGCGCCTGGAGCCCAATAATTCCTCTGTTCTTCGACGACAGAACGTCGTACTCCATTCGACGCAATCTGTCATTTTGCCGGCCTCCTGCCGAGCCTGGTCGATCCAACAGCATGGAACTTTCATGAAACGCATACCCGAGCCGTTCCGCATCAAGACCGTCGAGAGAATCACGATGACGACGCGAGAGCACCGAGAGAAGGCGCTGCTCGAAGCAGGCCTCAACCCGTTCCTTCTGCGCAGCGACGACGTCTACATCGACCTCCTCACCGACAGCGGCAGCGGCGCCATGAGCGACCGACAGTGGAGCGCCATGATGGCTGCCGACGAGGCATATGCCGGCAGCCGCAGCTACTACCGGCTTGCCGAAACCATCCAGAAGGTGTTCGGCTACCCCTATCTCGTCCCTGCTCACCAGGGACGTGGCGCCGAGCAGATACTCTATCCCGAGCTCGTCAAGCGGCGGGGTTCCGAACGACCGGTGTTCCTGTCGAACTTCCACTTCGACACCACCAAGGTGCACATTGAACTGGCTGGCGCACGCGCCCTCAACGCGCTCAACAAGGAAGCCCTCGACACCGGGGAATACCACGACTGGAAGGGCAACTTCGATCTGGGCGAGCTTGCCCGGCTCGTCGAAACCCAGGGTGCATCCAACGTCGCGGCCATCGTGGCGACCGTGACCTGCAACACCACCGGCGGCCAGCCCGTCGCGTTGGCCAACCTGCGGTCCGCCTCACAGATTGCGCGCCAGGGCGGCATTCCGATGGTCATAGACGCGACCCGTTTCGCGGAGAACGCGTGGTTCATTCATGAGCGCGAACCGGAATACGCACAGCACAGCATTCCGGAGATCGTGCGCGAGATGATGTCCTGCGCGGACATCGCCGTCATGTCGTCCAAGAAGGACGGACTGGTCAACATCGGGGGTTTTTGCGCATTCCGTGACGACGAGGACCTGTTCCGCGCGGTGCAGGAGCGGTGCGTGGTACGCGAGGGGTTCATCACCTACGGCGGCCTGGCAGGCCGCGACCTGGAGGCGCTGGCCGTCGGGCTGGAAGAGGCGATGGATCCGGATTACCTGCACTACCGGGTCGGCCAGGTCGCCTACCTGGGCGAACGTCTTCGTGCCGAGGGCATCCCGATCCAGCACCCGACCGGAGGCCATGCCGTGTTCGTCGATGCCGCAGCCTTGCTGCCCCACATCCCCCCGGAGCAGTTTCCCGCACATGCGCTGGCATGCGAGCTCTACATCGAGTCCGGCGTGCGGGCCGTCGAGATCGGTTCGCTGCTCCTGGGCCGCGACCCGCTGACCGGCGTGCAGGAGAAAGCGCCCCTCGAGTCGATGCGGCTGACGATTCCGCGGCGGGTCTACACGAACGACCACATGGACTATGTCGCAGACGCACTTGTTGCGGTCGCCCAGCGCGCGGACGCCATCCGTGGACTCGATTTCACCCACGAACCCGAGCTCCTACGGAACTTCACGGCCCGGTTTCGCTGGATGCCCGGGAGCACCGGATGACATCCCCTCCCACGCGCACCGCACGTGTGCTGCCCGAAGCGGCCATCGACGAGCTTCAGACCCGCTTCGGCATGCGCTGCTCGCTCGCGCTTGCCGTGCGTGAACAGCACGGGCGCGACGAGTCTGCGTTCGACGTGCCCCCGCCGCAGGTCGTGGTGTTCGCCATGAGCAGCGGGGAGGTCGCCAGCACGCTGGCTCTGGCAAGCCGATACGACATGCCCGTGATTGCGTTTGGCGGCGGGACTTCGCTGGAAGGCCAGCTGCTTGCCGTCGACGGCGGCATCAGCCTCGACGTAAGCCGCATGGACCAGATCGTTCACGTTGCGGCCGACGACATGTTGGCGGTGGTTCAGCCCGGCGTCACACGCAAGCAGCTCAACGATGCCGTCCGCGCCCTCGGCTTGTTCTTCCCTGTCGACCCAGGTGGCGAGGCGACGCTGGGCGGAATGGCCGCCACCCGGGCCAGCGGCACGAACGCAGTCCGATACGGCACGATGCGCGAGAACGTCCTGGCGCTCGAGGTAGTGACATCCCAGGGCGACGTCATTCGCACTGGAACGCGTGCAAGGAAGTCGTCTGCCGGCTACGACCTGACGCACCTCTACATCGGAAGCGAAGGCACGCTAGGCGTCATCACCGAACTGACGGTCAGATTGAGCCCGCTTCCCGAAGCCATCGCTTGCGCCACCTGCTCGTTCCCAGACATCGGCACGGCGATCCGCACGACCATCGACATCATCCAGCACGGACTGCCGATCGCGCGGGTCGAACTCCTCGATGCGCGCACGGTCGGCATGGTGAACAAGCATTCGCACCTGGCTCTGCGCGAAGCGCCTCTGCTGCTGATGGAGTTTCATGGCTCGCCACAATCCGTGCGCGAGCAGACCGCCATCGTCGAGGAGATCGCGTTGGGTCATGGGGGGTCTGCGTTCGGATGGGAAACAACGCCCGAGGGGCGCACGAGGCTCTGGACCGCGCGGCACCAAGCGTTCTTTGCGGCACTTCAGTCGAGACCGGGCTGCAGAGCCATTGCGACGGATGCCTGCGTGCCGATCTCGCAGCTGGCCGATTGCATGCTCGCCTCCATCGACGACGCAGTGGCAAGCGGCCTTCCTTTCGCGTTGGTTGGTCATGTGGGCGACGGAAATTTTCATTTTGCCTATCTGGTCGACCCTCTCGAACCTCAGGAACTGACGCAGGCCGAGGCCCTGAACACGCGCTTGGTGGAGCGGGCGTTGTCATTCGGAGGCACTTGCAGCGGCGAGCATGGGATCGGGCTGCACAAGCGCGGTTTCCTGTTGGCAGAAGCCGGCGAAGGCGCCCTGTCCGTGATGCGTCGGATCAAGCATGCGCTCGATCCGGGCGACATCCTCAACCCGGGAAAGATCTTCCTGCCGTAGCGCTTCATCGAAGCTGCAACGACCTCGTACCCATTTCTCGATTGGAGCGCACTCATGATCAGGTTCAGCATCTCGCGTATCGCCTTGAAGGTTCTGCGTACGGCCTTCATTTCGTCCATGTGGTTGGCAGCGGGTGCCGCCAGTGCCCAATTGGGAGGCGACGCCCTTCGTCTCCTGGTCGGCTTTCCGCCGGGGGGCGGCACGGACGCCATTGCGCGCGTGCTTGCCGAGAGGCTTGGAGAAGAGCTGGGCAGGCAGGTCGTCGTCGACAACCGCGCGGGCGCGGGGGGGCAGATCGCCGCGCAGATCCTCAAGGGCGCACCCGCCGACGGCAAGACATTCTTTCTTTCCAACGATCACACGATCTCCGTCATTCCGCAGGTGATGAAGAATCCGGGCTTCGACCCGCTGAAGGACTTCGTGCCTGTCGCCGGTTTCGCCAACAGCGTCAACGGCTTGGCCGTCCCAGCGGCGAGTCCCGTGCGCACCATCGCCGAGTACGTTTCGCGGGTCAAGCGGCAGAACGGGACAGCGAATGCGATCGGAGTACCGGCACCGGCCTCCATCCCCGAGTTTCTTGTCAAGGACATTGGCACCAAGTACCGACTCGATCTGCAAGCCGTTCCCTACCGTGGCAGCGGCCCCATGATCCTCGATATGCTGAGCAATCAGATCCCTGCCGGCATCGGTTCGATGGCCGACTTCATCGAATACCACAAAGCCGGGAAGCTCCGCGTCATTGCCCTCATCGGGCGAGAGCGCCAGCCTTCTTTCCCAGATGCGCAGACTTTCAGCGAAATCGGCATGGCCGGTCTCGAGGACCTACCCTACTACGGCTTCTTCGCTCCACGCGGAACGCCACAGGCCGCGATCGACCGCTTCGGTGCTGCCTTGGCCAAGGTGATCGGCACTCCCGCCGTGCGCGATCGAATCACTGCAATGGGATTCTTGGTTGAATTCATGAACCAACGGCAGTTCACCGACCGTGTCCGCGTGTACACGACGCAATGGGCGCAGACCATCAAGGCAAGCGGGTATCAACCGCAATGAGGTTCGCCACGCGACTGGACGGCATCGAGACCTCCGCCATCCGGGAGCTCTTCAAGCTGCTGGGGACTCCTGGGATGATCAGCTTTGCGGGGGGCTTTCCCGACAGCGCGATGTTCGACGTGGAGGGCCTGAAGGAGGCGAGCCAGAAGGCGCT
>NZ_JBDGJC010000022.1:0-15027 GCF_057657075.1 Variovorax sp. Soil_C_26 | reverse complement strand
CTAGGGCCTGTTAACACTACGCAAGGGGATCGCGTTGCTTCGCCAAGGGGCTGGCTGCAAGGCGCCCGCGCGCAGCAAGGCTGGCGCCTTGCAAGCGCGGGCAACGCCGCAGACGGCCCCTTGGCGGAGCAACCCGGAGGGAAGCTCGACCCCTTGCGTAGTGTTAACAGGCCCTAGTCCCGCACCGGCCCGCGCAGGCTCTTGACCTGCGCGCGCTGGCTCTTGCCTTCGAGGCGGCGCTGCTTCGAACCGTAGGTGGGCTTGGTGGCGCGGCGCACGCGCGGCGGCGTCGCCACGCTGTCGACCACCGCCTGCAGCCGCGCGAGCGCATCGGCGCGGTTCATCTCCTGCGTCCGGTGCGTCTGCGCCTTGAGCACGAACACGCCCTCCTGCGTGATACGGCTGTCGCGCAGCGCGAGCAGCCGCTCCTTCACGTCGGCGGGCAGCGAGCTGGCAGGGATGTCGTAGCGCAGGTGGACCGCGCTCGACACCTTGTTGACGTTCTGGCCGCCCGCGCCCTGGGCGCGGATGGCGCTGAACTCGACCTCGGCAGGGTCGATCAGGAGCGGTGGGCGAGGCATGCCCGCCAGTGTGCCTTCAAACGCGTTCAAACACCGCGGCGATGCCCTGGCCGCCGCCGATGCACATGGTCACCAGCGCGTAGCGGCCGCCGACGCGGTGCAGTTCGGCAATGGCCTTGGTCGTGATGATCGCGCCGGTCGCGCCCACCGGATGGCCGAGCGAAATGCCCGAGCCGTTGGGGTTGACCTTGGCCGGATCGAAGCCCAGCTCCTTGATGACCGCGCAGGCCTGCGCCGCGAACGCCTCGTTCGATTCGATCACGTCGAAGTCGGCCACCTTCAGGCCGGTGCGCTCCAGCACCTTGCGCGTGGCCGGCACCGGGCCGATGCCCATGTAGGCCGGCTCGACGCCCGCGTGCGCATAGCCCACCAGGCGGGCCAGCGGCTTGAGCCCGTCGGACTTGACGCGCGCGCCTTCGGCCAGCACCACGGCCGCAGCGCCGTCGTTGATGCCCGAAGCATTGCCGGCGGTGACGAGGCCGTCCTTCTTGAACGCGGGCTTCATCTTCAACAGCGCGTCGGCGGTGGTGTCGGCGCGCACATGCTCGTCGGTGTCGAACAGCACCACGCCCTTGCGCGTCTTCACCTCGACCGGAACGATCTGCTCCTTGAAGCGGCCTGCGGCAATGGCGGCCGCCGCGCGCTGCTGGCTGCTGGCGGCCAGTTCGTCCATCTGCTCGCGCGTGATGCCGTAGCGCGCGGCCACGTTCTCGGCGGTGATGCCCATGTGGATCTTCTCCCACGGGTCGTGCAGGATGCCGAGCATGTAGTCGACCAGCACGGCGTCGCCCATGCGCGCGCCGTAGCGCGCGGCGGTATCGAAGTACGGGCCGCGGCTCATCGACTCGGAGCCGCCGCCGATCGCGATGTCGCAGTCGCCGAGCGCAATGGCCTGCGCCGCCGACACGATCGCCTGCAGGCCCGAGCCGCAGAGCCGGTTGACGTTGAAGGCCGGCGTCTCGATCGGGCAGCCGGCATCGATGGTCGCCACGCGGCTCAGGTAGGCGTCCTTGGTGTCGGTGGGAATCACGTTGCCCATCACCACATGGCCGATGGCCGACGGCGCGAGGCCGCTGCGCTCGATGGCGGCCTTCACCGCGGTGGTGGCGAGCTGGGTGTTGGGCACGTCCTTCAGCGAGCCGCCGAAAGTGCCGATGGCCGTGCGGGCGGTGCCGACGACGAAGATCTCGCGTGAGGTCATGGAATGCTCCTGGATCAAGAAAGTAGGGAAAGGATTCTTCAGCGGCCTTCGAAATGCGCCGGCTTGCGCGCGAAGAAGGCATCGACGCCGGTGCGGAAATCGGCCGTGGCAGCGCAGACCTGGAAGGCCGCCGATTCGGCCGCGAGCTGCGCCGGCAGCTCGCGATCGAAACTGGCACGCATCAGGCGCCGCAGCTGGCCGAGCGCCACCGTCGGCCCCTTTGCGAGCCGCTCGGCGAGCGCCATCGCTTCGGACGCCAGCGCCTCGGCCGGCACCACGCGGTTGACGAGCCCGATGCGTTCGGCCGCGGCGGCGTCGAGCATGTCGCCGAGCAGCGCGATCTCGAGCGCACGGCGCAGCCCCACCCAGCGCGGCAGCGCCCACGAGGCCCCCACGTCGCAGCTCGTGCCGATGTTGACGTAGGCCAGGTTGAAGCGCGTGCCCTCGGCCGCGAGCACGAAGTCGGCCTGCAGCATCAGGCTCAGGCCGGCACCGGCCGCAACGCCGTGCACCTGCGCCACCACGGGCGCATCGATGGTGGCCAGCACGGCCAGCGCCTCGTGCAGCGGACCGATCAGCGCGGCCGCGCCGCCTGCCGGGTCAGCCTGCAGCAGGGCAAGGTCGCCGCCGGCCATGAAACCCTTGCCGGCCCCGCTCAGCAGCACCGCGCGCACGGAGCGGTCGGCGGCAATGCCACGCACCGCCGCCAGAAAGGCCTCGGCCATCGGCACGTCGATCGCGTTCAGCGCGGCGGGGCGGTTGAAGCGCAGGGTGGCGATCGCCCCCTGGCGGCGGACTTCGAGCGGCGCTGCGGCCGGGGTGGTAGTGGTGTCGGTCATCGTGGGTGCTCCTTGTTCATGCAGCCAATTTGGGCGCGGCCGCTGCGCGGGGCTTGCGGCGCGCGCCGCTGCCGGCCGCGGCGGGCACGGGCGCCTTCTGCAGCACGCCGTTCAGCAGCAGCGCGATGCCCTGGTCGGCGATCTGCTCGGGCGTGAAGTCGCCGTCGCGGCGGTACCAGCGGCCGATCCAGCTGAGCCCGCCGGCAAGCATGAAGGCGGCCATCTTCGGATCGCAAGGCGCGATCGAGCCCTCTTCGATGCCTTCGGCGATGAGCCGCCGGAACTCGTGGTCGATGCCGGCCTTGAGGCGACGCAGTTCCTTCCTGAGCGGCGCGGGCAGCGGGTCTTCGCCGATGCGGATCACGCACATGCCGAAATCCTCGCAGACGATGCCCGCGTAGCTGCGCATGCAGGCCATGAGCTGGTCGAGCGCGCGGCCGCCGTTGCGGCGAACCGTGTCGATGCCCTCCTGCATCATGCCCAGCGCGGCACGCACGCACTCGAGCAGGATGTCGTCCTTGCTCTTCACGTAGTAGTAGAGCGTCGGCTTGGTCACGTGCAGCCGCTCGGCAATGTCGTCGAGCGAGGTGGCATGGAAGCCGCGCTCGTTGAACAGCTGCGCCGCAGTCTGCAGCACCGCCTGGCGCTTGAGCTCGCGCTGCATGGCGCGTTTGGCCGACGGCACCCAGGGCGAGTCGTCCGCGGAGGACGGCGGGGCCTTGGCGGCGGCGGGGGCACGGCGCTTGGTGAGGGTCATGGTGCGATCCGGGTTTGCGCGCAGGGGTAAGTCCTGATGCCACGGCGCGGTCGCGTCTGGAAGATCGCGATGTTACCGGGGAGTAGAAATTCTACGGCCAAGTATCCCGGAATGCCGATGCCGTAACAACCCTGAGACCAGGAACCCACTCGACGCCATGCACGCCGACACCGAGCCCCTGCGCGCCCGCCCGCCCGCCGACCCGGGCAGCGCCGCGCCCGTGCTGCGCGTGGAAGCGCTCACGCTGGCTTTCGGCGGGGTCAAGGCACTCAGCGGCGTGGGCTTCGACGTGCAGCCCGGCTCGATCACCGCGGTGATCGGCCCCAACGGCGCGGGCAAGACCTCGCTGTTCAACACGGTCTCGGGCTTCTACCGGCCCACCGCGGGCCGCGTGGTCTTCGAGGGCCAGGACATCACGCGCCTGCCGGCGCCGAAGCGCGCCGCGCTCGGGCTGGCGCGCAGTTTCCAGAACATCGCGCTGTTCCGCGGCATGACGGTGCTCGACAACATCAAGCTCGGGCGCCACGTGCACCTGAAATCGAACGTGTTCGATGCGCTCTTCTACCTGGGCCGCGCACGCCGCGAAGAGGCCGAGCTGCGCCGCGACGTGGAGGAACGCATCATCGATTTCCTCGAGATCGACCACATCCGCCATGCCAGCGTGGCCGCCCTGCCCTACGGCCTGCAGAAGCGCGTGGAAATGGCGCGCGCGTTGGCCATGCAGCCCAAGGTGCTGATGCTCGACGAACCAGTGGCCGGCATGAACCGGGAAGAGACCGAGGACATGGCGCGCTTCATCCTCGACGTGCGGCGCGAATGGGGCATCACGGTGCTGATGGTGGAGCACGACATGGCCATGGTGATGGACCTGTCGGACCACGTGGTGGTGCTCAACTTCGGCCAGGTGATCGCGCAGGGCACGCCGGCCGAGGTGCAGGCCGACCCCGAGGTGGTGCGCGCCTACCTGGGCGCCGGCGACGTGGGCGAGCTGCGGCGCAGGCTGCGCGGCAGTGCGCAAGCCGCAGCCACAGCGGAGGCCGGCTGATGGACTGGGCCTACCTGTTCGAGATCGCGCTCACGGGTGTGGCCGGCGGCGGGCTCTATGCGCTCGCGGCGCTGGCCTTCGTGCTGGTCTACAAGGCCACGCGCGTGGTCAACATCGCGATCGGCGAGATGCTGATGATCGGCGCTTACCTTTTCTTCGCGTTCGCCGCGAGCTTCTCGCTGCCGATCTGGCTCGCGGTGCTCGGCTCGGTGCTGGGCACCGGACTGCTGGGCGCGGTGGTCGAGCGCACGATGATCCGGCCGCTGCTCGGCCAACCGCCAATTTCCGCCTTCATGGTCACGGTGGGGCTGGCCTCGGTGCTGGTCGGCGTGGTCGAGATCGTCTGGACCGCCGACCAGCGCCGCCTGCCCGAGTTCATGCCGAATGCGCCGGTGATGGTGGGCGATGCTTTCCTGGCGCCCAAGGTGGCGTATGGCGCGCTCGCTGCGCTTGTGCTGATCGCGCTGGTGCTGCTGCTGTTTCGCTTCTGGCGCGGTGGCGTGGCGCTGCGGGCCACGGCCTCCGACCAGGGCGCGGCCTACATGATGGGCATCAACGTGCCGCGCGTGTTCTCGCTCGCCTGGGTGGCCTCGGCGATGATCGCCGCGGTCGCGGGCATCGTGGTCGGCGCGATCGGCGGCATCTCGTCGTCGATGGGCGTGTTCGGGCTGTCGGTGCTGGTGGTGGTGATCGTCGGCGGCCTCGACAGCGTGCTCGGCGCGCTGGTGGGCGGCCTCTTCATCGGCCTCGTCGAAGCGCTCGCGGGCACGTACCTCGGCGGCGAATACAAGCTGCTGGCGACCTTCGTCGTGCTCGTGGTCGTGCTGATGATCCGTCCGTACGGCCTGTTCGGCACGCATGAGATCGAGAGGCTTTGAGATGCGCATAGGCACCCTCAAGCAAAGCTACACCGCCGACGCCGCGCTCTTCGACTCGCGCACCCAGAAGACCTGGCTCGCCATCGGTGCCGCGCTGCTCGTGCTGTTTCCGTTCATGGCCGACGCCTACTGGCTGTACCTCGCCTGCCTCGTCGCCATCAACGTCGCGAGCGCCACCGGCCTCAACATCCTGACCGGCTACACCGGCCTGGTCAGCATGGGCCAGGCCGCCTTCATGGGGCTGGGCGCCTACACCGTCGCCATCCTGCAGATCCGCTTCGGCACGCCGTTCCTGCTCAACATTTTCGCGGGCGGCGTGGTCGCCATGGTCGGCGGGTTGATCGTCGGCATTCCGTCGCTGCGGGTGAAGGGCCTGTACCTGGCCATCGCCACCATCGCGGCCTCGTTCATCGCGCACTTTCTCTTTGCCAACCTCACGCTCACCGGCGGCACCTCGGGCCTCTCGCTGCCGCCGGCGCAGATCTTCGGCTTCGCACTCGACACCTCGTTCCGCCTCTACTGGCTCATCGTGCCGATCACCCTGCTCATGCTGCTGGGCGCGGCCAACCTCTTTCGCACGCGCGTGGGCCGCGCCTTCATCGCCATTCGCGACCGCGACATCTCGGCCGAGGTGCTCGGCATTCCGCTGTTGCGCTACAAGCTGCTCTCGTTCGGCCTGTCGTCGTTCTATGCCGGCGTGGCCGGCGGCATGTGGGCCTACTTCTTCCGCGTGGTCACGCCCGAGAGCTTTCCGCTCCTGATGTCGATCTTCTTCCTGGCCGCGATCATCGTCGGCGGCATGGGTTCCATCCTGGGCGGCATCCTCGGTGCCGTCTTCATGACCATGGTGCCCGAGCTGCTCAAGTTGGTGTTCGACCTGCTGCCGGGCGGGCACGAGATGACGGTCTTCCTCTCGCCGGTGCGCACGGTCGTCTTCGGCCTGCTGATCGTCGGCTTCCTGGTCTTCGAGCCACACGGGCTCGCCGAAGTGTGGCGGCGCATCCGCCGTTTCTTTCATCTGTGGCCTTTCAAGAACTGACAAGGAGACGAACATGGCATCCGACTTCAAGAAGACTCCCGCCCTGCGCCGCCGCGCACTCGTGCTGGCCGCTGCGGCCGCACTCGCCGCGCCGCTCGCCGTGCACGCGCAAGGCAGCGCCGAAGACATCGTCATCGGCGGCTCGATCCCGATGACCGGCGTGTTCGCCTTCGCGGGCATCGGCATCAACGCCGGCATTGCCGACTACGTGAAGATCCTCAACGACGCGGGCGGCATCAAGGGCCGCAAGCTGCGCTACGTGCCCGAGGACACGGGCTACAAGGTCGATGTCTCGGTGGCCGCCTTCAAGAAGATCACGAGCCAGAACAAGGTCAACCTCTACTACGGCGACTCGACGGGCTTCTCGAAGACCATCAACCCCGAGCTCGACCGTAGCGGCCAGATCCTGATGGCCGGCGCCTCGTTCGCCTCCGAGCTCAACGACCCCGCCAAGTACCCGCACCAGTTCCTGGTCGGCCCCGACTACACCGAAATGATCGGCATCCTGCTGCGCCACATCGCCAAGGAGAAGCCCGGTGCCAAGGTCGCCTTCGTCTACTCCGACTCCGAGTTCGGCCGCGACCCGATCGAGGCCAGCGAGGCGGCCGCCAAGAAGCTGGGCCTCACGGTGCCGGTCAAGATCATGACGCCGGCCGGCAGCGTCGACGTGTCGACCGAGGTCATCAAGCTGCGCCGCGCCGCGCCCGACTACACGATCTTCCACGGCTACATCCTTGCGCCGATTCCCGAGTTCGTGCAGCAGGGCAAGCAGATGGGCATGACCAGCAAGTGGATGGGCACCTTCTGGACCATGGACAGCTCCACCGTCATGAAGATGGGCGAAGCCGGCGACGGCTTCATGGGCGTGATGCCCTACCGCTACTACTACGACACCTCGGCCAAGGCGCCAATGCTCGAGAAGATCCGCGCGATGCGCCCCGAGTACCAGAGCACCGCCTACACGCAGGGCTTTCTCACCGCGATGCTGTTCACCGAGGCCGCCAAGCGCACGCTCGACGCCGGCAAGCCACTCGACGGCAAGAACCTGAAGGCGGCACTCAACAGCATCAAGGACTTCGACACCGGCGGCCTGATCGGCGTGCCGATCACCATCAAGGGCAACTCGATCCCGGTGGGCCGCGTCTACCGTGCCGACATGAAGGCGCAGAAGATGGTGCCGGCGTCGGACTGGATCTCGCTGGACAAATGAGTGAACGAGTGAAAGAGCGGCCAGTGAGCGCCGCGCCGGGCCGCCCCAAGCAAGCTCGCTCCCGCCTGGCGGGAAGGCGCGCAGCGCCAAGGGTGCACCAGTGAGCGCAACCGGCGGCGAGCCCATCCTCGAGGTCAACAACGTCGAGGTGGTCTACAACAAGGTCGTGCAGGTGCTGCGCGGCCTGTCGCTGGCCGTGCCGCGCGGGCAGATCGTGGCGCTCTTGGGCAGCAACGGCGCGGGCAAGTCGACCACGCTGAAGGCGATCTCTGGCCTGCTGCCACTGGAAGACGGCGCGCTCGAGGCCGGCCGCATCGCCTTCGACGGCCAGCCCACCGACCGGCTCGCGCCGCAGCAGCTGGTGCGGCGAGGGCTCGCGCATGTGATGGAGGGCCGCCGCGTGTTCGAGGACCTGACCGTCGAGGAGAACCTGGTGGCCGCCACCTATGCACGCGTCGGCCGCGACGCGCAGGCGCGCGACTTCGATGCGGTGTACGCGTATTTCCCGCGGCTGCACGAGCGGCGCAAAGGCCTCGCAGGCTACCTTTCGGGCGGCGAACAGCAGATGCTGGCCATCGGCCGCGCGCTGGTGGCCGAGCCCAAGCTGATCCTGCTCGACGAGCCTTCGCTGGGCCTCTCGCCCAAGCTGGTGGAAGAGATCTTCGGCATCATCGCGCGCATCAACGCCGAGCGCGGCGTGTCGATGCTGCTGGTGGAGCAGAACGCCAGCCTGGCGCTCGCGGTGGCCGACAGCGGTTACATCATGGAGAACGGCAAGATCGTGATCGACGGCAGCGCCGAGCGGCTCGCGGCCGACCCCGACGTGCGCGAGTTCTATCTCGGCGTGGGTGGCGCGGGCGAATCCAGGAGCTTCCGCGGGCTCAAGCACTACAAGCGTCGCAAGCGCTGGCTGTCATGAACCTGCCCGAACGCACACTGCCACAGATGCTGCGCGAACAGGCGCGCACACAGGGCGCGCGCATCGCGATCCGCCAGAAGGACTTCGGCATCTGGCATCCGCTGAGTTGGGCCGACTACCACCGGCGCGCGGCGCACGTGGGCCTGGGCCTCGCGGCGCTGGGCATGCAGGCCGGCGGCCACCTGGGCGTCATTTCCGAGAACCGGGTCGAATGGGTGCTGGCGCAGATGGGCGCGGGCCTGCTCGGTGCGGTGACGGTGGGCGTGTACCCCACGAGCCCGACGAACGAGGTGGCCTACGTGGTCGGCCATGCCGACGTCGAGGTCGTGGTCTGCGAAGACCAGGAGCAGGCCGACAAGGTGCTCGAGGCGATCGATGCGCTGCCGAAGCTGCGCCGCATCATCGTGATCGAGACCAAGGGCCTCGCGAGCTACGCTCCCGCGGAGCGCGACCGGATGATGAGCTTCGCCGAGCTAGAAGCGGCCGGCGCCGCACTGCAGGCGCAGGAGGGCGATGCGCGCATCGACACCGCGCTGGCAGCGCAGTCGCTCGACCACATCGGGCTCATGATCTACACCTCGGGCTCCACCGGCGCGCCCAAGGGCGCGATGATCTCCTGGCGCAACATCCGCGGCGTCGTGCCCGGTATCGTGGAGCGGCTGCAGCTCGATGCCGGCACCACGCACCTGTCTTACCTGCCGCTGTGCCACGTGGCCGAGCAGATGCTCACCACGTTCGTGCCGCTCTACCTGGGCTCGCAGGTGAACTTCGGCGAGTCGATCCGCACCGTGCAGGAAGACCTGCGCGAGGTGGCGCCGAGCATGTTCCTCGGCGTGCCGCGCATCTGGGAAAAGCTGCATGCGGCGATCACCATCAAGATGCAGGAGACCGGCCGGCTGCGGCGCGCGCTCTACCGCCGCGCGCTGGCCGGCTGTGCGCCACTGGCCGAGAAACCGCGCGCGCAATGGAACGCCGGCGAACGGCTGCGCTTCTTTCTGGCTTACTGGACGGTGCTGCGCGCGCTGCAGAACTTCATCGGCCTGCGCAATGCGCGCGTGGCGCTGACCGGCGCGGCGCCGATCCCGCCCGACGTGGTTCGCTTCTTCCGCACGCTCGGCGTGCCGCTGGTCGAGGTGTATGGCCTCACCGAATCCACCGGCATGGTCTGCGGCCACCGCATCGACCAGGTCAAGGTGGGCACCGTCGGGCCGGTGACCGAGGGCGTCGAATACCGCGTGGGTGCGCAGGGCGAGCTGCAGATCCGCGGCGAGATGGTGTTCTGCGGCTACTACAAGAACCCCGAAGCCACGACGGCGTCGGTGCAAGCGGGCTGGCTGCACACCGGCGACGTGGTGGCCGAGGAAGCCGACGGCCAATTGCGCATCGTCGACCGGCTCAAGGACATCATGATCACCGCGGGCGGCAAGAACCTCACGCCCTCGGAGATCGAGAACACCATGAAGGCGAGCCCCTACCTGAAGGAATGCATCGTGGTGGCGGAGGGGCGCAAGTTCGTCTCGGCGCTGGTGCAGATCGACTACGAGACGGTCGGAAAATGGGCCGAGGCCGAACGCCTGGCCTTCACGCACTTCCGTTCGCTGGTCGAACTGCCGCGCGTGCGCGAACTCATCGATGCCGAAATCCAGCGCGGCAATGCACGCCTCGCGCAGGTGTCCCAGGTGCGCCGCTTCCATCTGCTGACCAAGGAACTCGACCATGACGATGGCGAGGTCACCGCGACCATGAAGGTGCGGCGCTCGAGCATCTACAAGGCGTATGCGGAGGAGATCGAGGCGCTGTACCGCTGAGCGCCCCAGGTAGGCGGGGAGACTACTCGCCGCGCGTGGCCGGGCGTGCGCGCACGTCGGTCACGTCGTCGCCGGCACCGCGGTTGCGCAGCAGCGGGCTGCGCACCGACTCGCCCCGCGCCCGCGCGCCGGCCACGTCGGCGGCCGAAGGCTCGGCCGGCTGCGCAGCCGTGCGAAAACGTTCGAATCCCGAACGCGGGTTGAAGCGCATCACCCAGGGCGACACGGGCTTGCCCGTGAGCCGGGCCCAGGCGTAGCGAACGCCCCACACGGCGGCCAACAGCATCACGGCCACCGCCAGGCTGGCCGCAAAGACCAGGCCCAGCATCAGCAGGATCACGCGAAGAATAAAGTTCATCATCCGATCTTAGGCCGAGGCTTCGGCCGCAGGTTCCCCGTTTTTGCCGGAATTTCCTGCTTTTGCAAAGCCGAACTGCCCCGGCGAGCGGATCGGATCGGTCGTGACCTCGATCGTGTCCTTGGGCCCGAAGCTGCCGTCGAGCAGCAGCCTCGAGAGCGGGTTCTCGATGCGCTGCTGGATGGCACGCTTGAGCGGGCGCGCACCGAACACCGGATCGAAGCCGACCTTCGCGATCTCGGCCAGCGCGGCGGGCGACACCTCCAGGCCCAGGTCCATCTTGGCAAGCCGCGCCTGCAGCACCTTGAGCTGGATCGCGGCGATCGACTCGATGTTCTTCGCGTCGAGCGCGTGGAACACCACCGTCTCGTCGATGCGGTTCAGGAACTCGGGGCGGAAGTAGTTCTTCAGCTCGTCCCAGACCGCTTCCTTGATCTCCTCGGCAGGCTGGCCCACCATCGACTGGATGATCGGCGAGCCGATGTTGCTGGTCATCACGATCACCGTGTTCTTGAAGTCGACGGTGCGGCCCTGTCCATCGGTCAGGCGGCCGTCGTCGAGCACCTGCAGCAGCACGTTGAAGACGTCCGGATGCGCCTTCTCGACCTCGTCGAGCAGCACCACGCTGTAGGGCTTGCGGCGCACGGCCTCGGTGAGGTAGCCGCCCTCCTCGTAGCCCACGTAGCCCGGCGGCGCGCCGATCAGGCGGGCCACCGAATGCTTCTCCATGAACTCGCTCATGTCGATGCGGATCAGGTGGTCTTCGCTGTCGAACAGGAAGCCCGCGAGCGCCTTGCAGAGTTCGGTCTTGCCCACGCCCGTGGGGCCGAGGAACAGGAACGAGCCGGTGGGACGGTTCGGGTCCGACAGGCCCGAGCGCGAGCGGCGGATCGCGTTCGCGACCGCACCGATGGCCTCGTCCTGGCCGACCACGCGCTCGTGCAGCTTGGCTTCCATCACGAGCAGCTTGTCGCGTTCGCCCTGCATCAGCTTGGCGACCGGAATGCCGGTGGCGCGCGCCACCACCTCGGCGATCTCCTCGGCGCCGACCTGCGTGCGCAGCAGCGTCGGCGCACTCGACTTGCCCTTGCTCGCCTCGCTTTCCTCGGCCTCGCGCAGGCGCTTCTCGAGCGCCGGCAGCTGGCCATATTGCAGCTCGGCGAGCTTGTTGAAATCGCCTTTGCGCTCCCATTCCTTGATTTCGATCTTGAGCTTCTCGATCTCCTCGCGGATGTGCGCGCTCCCCTGAGCCTGCGCCTTCTCGGCCTGCCAGATCTCGTCGTAGTCGGCGATCTCCTTCTGCAGCTTGGCGATCTCGTCCTCGATCAGGCCGAAGCGCTTCTGCGAGGCCTCGTCCTTCTCGCGGCGCACGGCTTCGCGCTCGATCTGCAGCTGGATCAGGCGGCGGTCGAGGCGGTCCATCACCTCGGGCTTGGAGTCCATCTCGATCTTGATCTTGGCCGCGGCCTCGTCGATCAGGTCGATGGCCTTGTCGGGCAGGAAGCGGTCGGTGATGTAGCGGTCGGACAACTCGGCCGCGGCCACGATGGCCGGGTCGGTGATCTGCACGCCGTGGTGCACCTCGTATTTTTCCTGCAGGCCGCGCAGGATGGCGATGGTGGCCTCGACGCTGGGCTCGCCCACGATGATCTTCTGGAAGCGGCGCTCGAGCGCGGCGTCCTTCTCGATGTACTTGCGGTATTCGTCGAGCGTGGTGGCACCCACGCAGTGCAGCTCGCCGCGCGCGAGCGCGGGCTTGAGCATGTTGCCCGCATCCATGGCGCCTTCGGCCTTGCCGGCGCCCACCATGGTGTGCAGCTCGTCGATGAAGACGATGGTCTGGCCCTCGTCCTTGGCCAGCTCGTTGAGCACGGTCTTCAGGCGCTCCTCGAACTCGCCGCGGAACTTGGCGCCCGCGAGCAGCGCGGCCATGTCGAGCGACAGCACGCGCTTGCCCTTGAGCGACTCGGGCACCTCGCCCGCGACGATGCGCTGCGCCAGGCCTTCGACGATCGCGGTCTTGCCCACGCCGGGCTCGCCGATGAGCACGGGGTTGTTCTTGGTGCGGCGCTGCAGCACCTGGATGGCGCGGCGGATCTCCTCGTCGCGGCCAATGACCGGGTCGAGCTTGCCGAGCCGTGCGCGCTCGGTGAGGTCGAGGCAGTATTTCTTCAGCGCCTCGCGCTGGCCTTCGGCATCGGCGCTGTTCACGCCCTGGCCGCCGCGCACCGCGTCGATGGCCGCCTCGAGCGACTTGCGCGAGAGCCCGTTCTCCTTGGCGATGCGGCCGATGTCCGACTTGCTGTCGGCCACGGCCAGCAGGAACAGTTCGCCCGCAATGAACTGGTCGTTGCGCTTGATGGCCTCCTTCTCGGTGGCCTGCAGCAGCTTTCCGAGCTCGGGACCGACCTGCACGACATCGTGCCCCTGCACCTGCGGCAGGCGCTTGATGGCCTCCTCGGCCGCCTTGGCAAGGCCGGGCACGTTGACGCCGGCGCGCTCGAGCAGCGCGCGCGGGCCGTCGTCCTGGCGCAGCATCGCCGCCAGCAGGTGGGCCGGTTCGATGTAGGCGTTGTCGTTGCCGAGCGCAAGCGACTGGGCGTCGCCGAGCGCTTCCTGAAATTTGGTGGTGAGTTTGTCTTGTCGCATGGTGGTATTCCTGCATCCAAAATAGGGCTGTTCGGGCACGATTCAAGGTGTCCAGCACTTTCGGGCACGGCGATTGCACTGTGCCCCTTTCCTCTTTCCATTGGAGTCGAACATGGTTTTTTCAATGCAGCGCACCAAAGCGATCCGACGGGCGCTCAGCGCGAGCCTCATCCTGGCGGGCCTGGGCCTGTCCGGGCTTGCGCAAGCGCAAGGCACGCCCGTGCGCTTGCTGGTGGGCTTTCCCGCGGGCGCAGGCACCGATGCCATCGCGCGCACGCTGGCCGAGAAGCTCAAGGACGTGCTGGGCACGCCGGTGGTGGTCGAGAACCGCGCCGGCGCGGGCGGTCAAATCGCCGCGCAGGCGCTGAAGGCGGCGCCCGCCGACGGCCACACGCTGTTCATCTCGCACGACCACTCGATTTCGATCCTTCCGCAGGTGGTGAAGAACCCGGGCTTCAACCCGGCCACCGACTTCGTGCCGGTGGCGGGCTTCGCCACCTTCGCCAACGTGCTGGCCGTCTCGGGCGGCACGCCGGCCAAGAGCATCGACGAGTACGTGAAATGGGTCCGCACCCAGCGCGGCGGCAAGGAAACCATCGGCATCCCGGCACCCGCCTCGATCCCGGAGTTCCTGGTGAAGATGATCTCGGAGAAGTACAAGATCGACGTGCAGCCCGCGCCCTACCGCGGCAGCGCGCCGATGACGGCCGACATGCTGGGCAACCAGATCACCGCCGGCATCGCGTCGGTGCCCGACTTCATCGAGAACCACAAGGCCGGCAAGGTGCGCATCGTCGCGTCGATCGGCGCCAAGCGCCAGGCCGTGCTGCCCAACGTGCCGACCTTCACCGAGCTGGGCTTCTCGAACCTCGAAGACCTGCCCTACTACGGCATCTTCGCGCCCGTGGGCACGCCGCAGCCGGTCATCAACCGCTACGGCGAGGCACTGCAGAAAGTGCTGGCCATGCCCGACGTGAAGCAGAAGCTCACGGCCATGGGCCTCACGGTGGGCTACGAGCCGCAGGGCCAGTTCGCGGGCCGCGTGCGCAGCTACACACAGACTTGGGAGCGGATCATCCAGGCCAGCGGGTTCAAGCCCCTCTGACCACGCGCGTCAGGCGTTCGGGGCCGTGATACCCCAGCGCGCGAGCGCCGCATCGTCGGCTACGCGCGCATCGACCCAGCGGGCGCCTTCGGGCGTCTGTTCTTTTTTCCAGAACGGTGCCTGGGTCTTGAGGTAGTCCATCAGAAATTCGCAGGCCTCGAAGCTCTGGCCGCGGTGCGCCGAGGCCACCGCGACCATCATGATCTGGTCGAGCGGCTGCAACAGGCCCACGCGGTGGATCACGCGCACGCCGAGGATGTCGAAGCGCCGGTGCGCCTCGTCGATCATGGCCTCGATGGCCTTCTCGGTCATGCCGGGGTAGTGCTCGAGCTCCATCGACGCCACCGTGCTGCCGTCGTTGCGGTCGCGCACCGTGCCGATGAAACTGCAGACCGCCCCCACGCGCTTGTCGCCGGCACGCAACGCGGCAACCTCCTCCGCCAGGTTGAAATCGGCTGTCTGGATCGAAACGCGTGGGCCATTCATGCCGGGATTGTGGCACCGCGCCAGGAGGCTGTCGGGCTTGGGCATGGCCCTGCGTTGCGCGAGACAGGGTGCAGGCAAGGCGCCAAGCGCAAGCTGGACTGATGTCCAGCGAGCATTGGCAACGCCGCATGCGCCCTGTCTCGCGCAACCCT
>NZ_JBDGJC010000021.1:0-18502 GCF_057657075.1 Variovorax sp. Soil_C_26 | reverse complement strand
CCTTCGTGCCCGGCGCGCCGTTCTTTGCCGAGAAGCCCGACGTGGCGACGCTGCGGCTGAGCTTCGCGACGGCCGACGTGGCGAAGATCGAAGAGGGCGTGAGGCGCCTTGCCTGCGCAATGTCGGAGTGCGAGTGACGGCGTCGTCTTGTTGCTGGCTAACCTTAGAGTTCAGGCACGACTGTGCGCATCGTTCATCAGACGACACAGTCTTTGAACAAGAGCGGAGGTCCTTGGCGAAAGCGCGACGGGAGGCTTCGCCATGCAGGTGCGCCGCGCGCGTTGTTCTGAATGCCCCGGTCACTCGGCGCTGCTCAGCGCGCGCATCTGTAGAGCTCACTCATGGCTGGAGCCTTGCACTTTCGCTCAGTTCGGTGGTTTGATGCCACGTGCCGCCAGCCAAGCCTTCATCTCCTGGATCTCATGCCGCTGCGCAGCGATGATCTCCTGCGCCAGCTTGCGGTTGACGGCGTCCTTTCCGTACTGCAACTGGATCTGGGCCATGTCGATGGCACCCTGGTGATGCGGGATCATGCCGAGCACGAACGCCACGTCGGGATCGGGATGCTGGATGCCCTCTTGCATCGGGCCGTGCATTCTGGCCATGCTGGCTGCATAGGCGTCGCGCGCTGAACCGCCTGATGCGCTTGCAGATGGCGTTGCATGCCGGAGTCCGTGGGCGCCAGCGGGGGCGGGTGGCGCGGTCTCTTTGCCGATGGCCTGTGGCCCATGCGGGTGTTCTGCGCTGTAGGTGTGGGTCGCCATCTCAGCGGTGGCTGTGTTTGCTTCACCGTTCGGACCGTACAACGCCAGATGCAAACCCCAGTAGCCGCTCGTGAAAATCACCAACGCTGCGCTGAGCGCTACCGGAATGGTCCAGACCGAGCGCCGGATGGCGAAGCGCACCTGGGGCGTCGGGTCTGCGGCAATGGCCACGATGATCGCCATGATGAGGGCGTGTCCCACCAAGTCGATGCGCCCGAACGGGTAGACGGCCGCGTTGAAGATCAAGAACAGCGTGATCGCCGACAACCGCCGCACCAGTGCCGTCCAGAGCAGGCCGAAGCCCATCGTGAACTCCGCCACGCCTGCCATCGGGATGAACACGTCGCGCGGCATGCCGAAGGTGAGGAACGGCTTTTCTTCGACAAGCGGGTAGAACCAGTCCGGATAGGCGAACTTCTCGAGACTCGACCACATCAGGGCGATGGCCACGCCCCAGCGCAGCACTTCGAACCGGTACTTGCGCCATTCCGGGTTGCTCGACGATTCGAGTACAAGGTAGCCCGCGACCGAAACGCCGAGTGCCAGGTAGTCCAGCAGGTGGAACAGGTCGTACTCGGTGAGCGCCAGCACCCACAACAGGATGATGCCGGCGGCCGCCAGCGGCATCGTTCGACGCGAGAAGACGCAGGCGGCGATCAGCAGCTGCATCCACGACACCCATTCGTTCGGTGTCTTCAGGTCTGGCGTCAGATACACCCCGCCCACCGCGAAGATCGCGACGAAGAAGGCCGCGATGACCACCCGCACGAAATCGTCCAGGCGCATCCACAGCGGATTCATCACCTTGTCCATGCCGGCCAGGATGCTTTGTCCGGCGGTCATCTTCTCGAGGGCCCGGGTGGCCAGGAAGAACATCAGCACCAGTGCGATGCCGATCCAGAACCACTGGTTGGCGAGCGTCGCGCTCAACGGCTGCGGTGGCGCGCCCACGATGTAAGGCGCAAACCATTTCACATGCGCGTGGGCGGTCAAGGCCGCGCCGGCGCATCCGAAGGCTGCAAGGCGCAGCAGCATCTGGCGCGGTCTGCCCACGGTGCCGTCAAGCGCGTCGAGTGCATTCTTCTTCATAGCGACTTTCTTTCTGATGTCAGGGGTGCAGGACCGTCACCAGCAGCACCGTGTCCCGATGGGCCTGAACGCGGTGGGGTTCTGCGGCGGGCAGCATCACCAAGCTGCCCGGGACCAGTCGGCAGGTCCGCGATGGCGTCGCGACATCCGCCTCGCCGGACAGGCATTGGACCGTGATCTCGCCCGGTACGTGGTGCTCTGGCAGCGCCTGTCCTGCAGCCAGCACCACCCGTATCAACTGGAGATGCGGCGTCTTGAGAAGACTGCTGCTGACCGCCGTGCCATGCGCCTCGTCCGTGGCGTGCAGATCGATGACCTGCAGGGGCTGGGCATGTTCGAGGGCCATGGCGCTTTCCATTCGAGGGGGACCGGGAAGGCGTAGCGAAGACGCCGCTTGAAGCCATCATAAGATATATTTACTGTCGATCTTATGAATAATCCGACCCCACGAACGACAGAGCACGCAGTGCCCGGGAGCAATCTCTGCGCCGAAGCCGAAGTCACGGCCCTCGTGCACACGTTCTATTCGCGTGTGCGCCAGGACGAGATGCTGGGCCCGATCTTCGACGTACACGTCGGCGACTGGAACCGCCACCTGGCCAGGCTGGTGGATTTCTGGTCGGCCATTCTCCGGCGCACGGGCCGGTTCTCGGGCGCGCCCATGCCCAAGCATGCGGTGTTGCCCGGCCTCTCGGCAGAGCTGTTCGAGCGCTGGTTGAAGCTGTTCCGCGAGAATGCGGTCGCGCAACCCAACCAGGCGATGGCCCGGCAGGCCTGCGCGATGGCCGAGCGCATCGCGCAAAGCCTGTGGTTGGGCTACCAGACCAGCCGCGATCCTGACGCCCTGCCCGCGGCACTGACCCAGGGCTGAGTGGCATGGCCGAGCTGTTGAAGATCAAGGCGCCGGCAAGGGCGAAGCCGCCTCTGCCGCAGTGGGCGGCGTTCCTGGAGCTGGGATTTCGGCCGCTGTACCTGGCCGGCTGCTTCTGGGCCGCCGCGTCGGTGGCGCTGTGGGTGTTCGCGCCCGGGCTGCTTCGTGGGAAACTGGCCGGTGTCATCTGGCATGCGCACGAGATGCTCTGGGGCTTCATCGCCACCATCGCGGTGGGCTTCCTGCTGACCGCGGGCAGCAACTGGACGGGCACCAATCCGCTCAAGGGCAGGGCGCTGGGAGCCTTGAGCCTGCTGTGGGTTCTGGCGCGGGTGGGCTTCCTCGTGCCGGGCGACACGGGGTTCGCACTGGCGGTTGTCTGCGAGGTCGTGTTCTTCGCCGTGTCGGCCCTGGTCCTGGGCCGCGCCATTTACGGCGCGCGCAACCAGCGCAACTATGGCGTGCCGCTGCTGGTGTTCGCGCTGGGCGGGGCGGATGCATTTTTCCTGCTCGCGAGCTGGCAGGGCGACCATGGACGGCTCATGCAGCACTTCCACACCGGTCTGCTGTGCATGGCGGTGATCGCGTTGCTGGTGGCAAGGCGGGTCATCCCGTTTTTCGCGATGCGTGCGGTGCCGGGTCTGAGCATTCCGATGCACACGCGCAGCGGCCATTGGCAACTGGCGGCCGGCGGCTTGGCCATCGGCTGCGGACTGATGGGCTGGGCGGATGCCTCGGCCCTGTTCCTGAGCGCTGCCGGTGTGATTGCGCTGGTGCAGGTAGGGGCCTGGAATCCGGCCGCCGTACGGCGCGTGCCGCTGTTGTGGATCCTGTATGTCGGGTACGCCGCGACAGGCGCGGGGCTGCTGGCGGCCGCTGCGCACGCTGCAGGCGGCGTGCTGCGCGGCGCCTGGCCGGTGCACGTGATCGGCGTGGCCGGGTTCTCGGTTCTGATCATCGGCATGGTGACACGCACGGCGCTGGGACACCTGGGGCGGCCGCTGCGCTCGGATCGCCTCATCGAGTGCTGCTATGGACTGGTGATCGCCGCCGCGGCGCTGCGCCTGCTGGCGCTGCTGCCGACCGGCCTGGCGTCGGGTGCGCTGCAGGCCTCGGCTGGCGCCTGGGTGCTGGCCTTCGCGCTGTACCTGTGGCGGTTCTTCCCCATGCTGATTCGCCCGCGCATCGACGCGCCGGCCGCGCCGGTTCTCAAGCCGCAACAGATTGCGGTGCGACCGCGCCCGCCGCAATGACTGGAGCCATCCCATGCGTTTGACCACGATGACCGACTACGCGCTGCGCCTGCTGATGTACGTGGCGCAGCAGCCCGAGCGTCTGTGCACCATCTCGGAGGTGGCACAGGCCTACGACATCTCGGAAGCCCACCTCATGAAGGTCACTCACCAGCTCGGCCAGCAAGGATGGATCGAGACCGTGCGCGGCAAGGGCGGCGGCATGCGCCTGGCCCATGCGCCGCGCGACATCAACCTGGGCGCCGTGGTGCGCGGCATCGAGCCGGACTTCGCCTTGGTCGAGTGCTTCTCGACCGGCAACCAGTGCGTCGTGACGGGACAGTGTCGCCTGGCCAAGGTGTTCGGCGGCGCCCTGCAGGAGTTCATGGCCCACCTCGACGGCTTCTCGTTGGCGGACCTGTTGCCCGGCAGCGACCTGCCACTGAAAGCGGGTCAGCGCATGACGCTGCAGCGCAAGCGGGTGGCGTGAGGAAGGCCCCATGAGCTATGGTCTCCAGCTGATCCTGCACCTGCTGGCCGCCATCGCCTTCGTGGGCACGGTGTTCTTCGAGGTGGTGATGCTCGAAGGCGTGCGAAAGCACCTGCCGCAAGAGGCCATGCGACGTTGGAGCGCGTGATCGGCAACCAAGCCTCCGCCGTGATGCCCCGGTCCTGATGCCGCGTTGCGCAGCCTGCATCGGGCTGGCCCGGCAGCACCGCGCAGCGCTGGCCAGAGCCGCTTGCCAGCCGCTCTGGCCGCCGGCGATGCGCAAGGTCGCAGGGGCGCTCAGCGTGTGCGGTCCTTTCGCCACCGCCATGGTCAGGCGGCTTTGCCTGAGCTTCCAGCCAGGGCTGTCAGCGCTTCACCACCATCCCGTAGATCACCAGAAGCACGATGGCGCCCACGACCGAAGCGAGGAATCCTGCTCCCGCACCGGCGGCGTACCACCCCATCGCTTGACCCAGGTATGTCGCCACGAGGGCGCCAACGATCCCCAGTACGGTCGTCAGAATGAAGCCCATCGCCTGTTTGCCAGGCAGCACCGCACGAGCGACGAGCCCGACCACGAAACCGATGAGGACGGTCCAGACTATTCCCATCTCTTTTCCTTTTGAACGTTATGCCGCTATGTGGTTGTGGAGGGACGCTCAGGCCGTGGCCAGTTCGCCCATGAGCTCTTCCTTTCGCGCAGTCAGCGCTTCGCGCATCGCGACCAGGTCCAGCTTGCGCGTCGCACGCGCCTTCACGAAGATCTCGTTGCGCTCTTCCTTTACATGGTGGTCGATGTATTCGCCAAGCACGGTGACCTTCGCGTCGAACATGTCGTCCACGTCCGCGGCTTCCTGGATCTGCGCGATCAGGTCCTTGGCGCTTGAATGTTCGACCTCGGCCTCGTCCAGAAGGTCCGTGTCCTTGATGGCCTCCCGCAGCGCTGGATAGAAGATTTCTTCTTCAATCTGAGCGTGGACGGTCAGCTCGAAGCAGATCTGGTTAGCAAGGTCGCGCTTCTTTTTCGAAGCGCTGGCGGCGCGCGACTTAGTTAGCGTTTCGTACTCCTTGAACATGGCCTTGACCTTGCGATGGTCTGCATCCAGCAGGGTGCAGGCGTCGGGTGCGGTGCGGGTGGTGGGCATCTTTTGCTGCTCCTTCATGGTGGGAACGCAAGCGTGCAACGAAGAGGTTCGCGATACCGTAGGACGCAACCACACCACCGGGACAGATTTCGGACCGGGGTACCCTTGCGTGAGTTCACGCATGGCTGGCCCCGGCGAGACCTCGCGTCCGGGCGCGAGCGTCTATTAGAGTACGCGCATGTCAATCTGCCCATGCGATCTCCTATCCCGTTTCCTGGCCGCCAGCGCTCTCGCCTTCGGGCTGGTCGCGGCGGCCCATGCGCAGCCGGCGCCTTCGGGCGATGGCGAAACGCTCCCCGCCGTTACCGTGAATGCCAGGGGCCGTTCGGAAGCCGCCCAGCAGGTTCCGATCCCCCTGACCTCGATCGACGGCGAGGCCCTCGAGACGCAGCAAAGCTGGCGCCTCGAAGACCTGCAGCAATGGTTGCCGAGTACCAGCATCACCTTCGGCGATCCGCGGCAATCGGCCGTCGCGGTGCGCGGCGTGGGCAAGAACCCATCGAACGACGGCCTCGAGGGCAGCACCGGCATCTACCTCGACAACGTCTACCTGGGCCGCGCCGGCATGGCCACATTCGACCTGCTCGACATCGAGCGCGTGGACCTGCTGCGCGGGCCGCAAGGCACGCTTTTCGGCAAGAACACGACCGCCGGCGTGCTGGCCTTGCACACACGTCCCCCGAGCCGCGAGACCGAGCGCAGCCTGCAACTCTCGATCGGACAGCGCGGCCTTGCGCAGGGGCAAGCCATTTTCTCGGGCGCCTTGTCGGAAGAGACGGCGGGCCGGCTGCTGGTGTACGGCACCCATGAACGCGGCACCATCGAGAACATCCACGACGGCGGCCGCGTCAACGGGGGCACTCGATCCGGCATTCGCGGCCAGTGGCTGCTGCGCCGCGGTGACGCCTTCAGCCTGCGCCTGATCGCCGATGCGCACCGGGAGCGCTCCACCTACGGAACCCGCGTCATCTACTCGCTCGGCAGCGGACCGGCGCTGGCCCGCGCCCGCGCGGGCGGCGCCACCGGCATCGTCGCCGACCCGCGGCGCTATGCGGTCAACACCGACGGCGTGGAGCGCGTCGATGTCGACCAGGGCGGCCTGTCGGCCGAAGCGAACTGGAAGCTCGCCTCCGGCGCCACCGTCACGTCCATCACCGCCGGCCGCTCATGGAAGTTCGTGCCGACGACCAACGACAATCTCAATATCCCCGTGCTGATCGACGGCGGCTCCCGCGTGCGCCAGCAGCAGTTCTCGCAGGAGCTGCGCTACGCCGGGCCCACCGGCGGTGCGGTCGACTATGTGGTGGGCGCGTTCTACATGCGCCAGCGCATGCGCAACGAGATCTTCACCGTGTTCGGCCCGAGGGCGGACGTCGTTCTGCAGGGAACGTCCTTGCCGGTGCTCGCCAACGCGAGCACCGTGAGCTTCGGCGCGCTCGACACGGAGAGCTTCGCGCTCTTCTCCCAGGCCACGTGGCACGCCACGTCCAGGCTCGACCTCACGGCCGGCCTGCGCATCACTCAGGAGCGCAAGGACGGGCGCACCCATCGCGGCGACTCGACCGGTGGTGCCGCTGCCACCGCGTTCCTTCGCAATCGTCCGATCGTGCTTGGGGCTTACGACACCGGCCCGCTGACCATCCGAAAAACCAGCCCGTCGGCGCTCCTGAGCGCGAGCTACCGGCTGCACGACGACGCGATCGGCTACGTGAGTTTCTCGCACGGCGAGCGGTCGGGCGGGATCAATCTGGCGGGCCCAGGTGCCGCTCCCGGCCCGCTCGGCGCGTCGTCGCTGATCATCGGACCCGAACGGGTCGACAGCCTGGACGTCGGGGTCAAGAGCAGCCTGTGGAACGACCGCCTGACGCTCAACTTGAACGCTTTCCTCGCAGGTGTGCGCGGCTACCAGACGTCGATGTTCGTGCCCGCCGGCGCAGGCGCGGGCAACTACGTCGAGATCCTCACGAACGCGGGCGATCTCCGCAGCCGGGGACTGGAACTGGATGCCACCGCGCGACCGGCGCGCGGGCTGACCATGTGGGCCAACGCCGCCTTCAACGACGCACGCTATCGACGCTATGAGGACGCGCCCTGTCCGTCAGAAAGCGCGTTCGTGCTGCAGGTGCGGTGCAGCCTGACCGGACGGCAGGTTGCCGGGGCACCGCGCTGGACATTCAACGTCGGCGCCGAATACCGCAGGTCCGTGAGCCCCACCACCCAGCACTTCGTTTCGGTGGCGTACGCGTGGCGGTCCGCACAGGACGGCACGCTCGACGGATCGGTCCACTCGCGAATCCCGGCCTATGGCCTGCTGAACCTCGCCACCGGCTGGAAGGTCGCACGGGGCAATGAAACCTGGAGCCTGTCGCTCTGGTTGCGCAATGCGCTCGACAAGAAGTACTTCCCCACCGTGGCCGCCACCGCGAACGGTGCCTACGTGGCATCGGTCGGAACGCCGCGGACCCTGGGGCTCACAGTGCGGCTGGACTATTGACCCTTTTCCTGCGTACCCAGCGCGGCCTCCGTGGTGGCAGGTCCGTGCTGCCGCGAAAGGGTTCGGAGGACGTCGGCTCGAACGGGAAAAGGAATAAAGCGCGCCGCGCCGACACGATCGCATCGACCGGCCTCGACGTTGAACTCGTGTCCTCGATTGAGAGGAGCATCAAGTCGAAGCATTGTTCGCATGTGCGGCTGGCAGCCACGAGGCTCGCCAGGGGGTCGAAGCCGGCACTTTCGTGACGCTGGTGCACAGGCACCGAAGGGAGTACCTATCGCTATCGGCCGCGATAGGACCTCTGGATCACCTTACCACTTACGCAACGTAGGCCTGTTGCTCCTCTCGGACGGTCATGTAGACGATTCAGATCGCCTATTGTGCTTTCTTCATCCGGTCTGTGACCTCCTGCAGCGCTGCGTCTTCCGACATGCCGATTTCCGCGCCCGTTTGGGGATCGCTCAGCGGATCTGAAGCGGTCCTTGCCGCCATGTCGGCCACGGCGGCTTGCTCCTCGGGGGTGAGCTGCACACTGGCCGCGCCGTCGCCGCCGTCGACTGCCATCTGCTCGCCAGGGTCCTCCACAAATTCCCAGCCCCGCCCCTGGTTCCATGGGCCGCGGACCTCGCCGCCCTTGGACATGTCGAAGTAAACGCTCGTGAACTCCGGCATCCCTGGCAGCTTGCCTGGCGGGAAGTTGGGGGTGATCGCATACAACGCCTTCTCGAACGACTTCTGGTGCGCGATCTCGCGCGTCATCAGAAAGCCCAGGGCATCCTTGACGCCCGGATCATCCGTGAGGTTGATCAACCGTTCGTAGACGATCTTCGCGCGCGCCTCAGCCGCGATGTTGGAGCGGAGGTCGGCCGTGGGCTCGCCGATGCTGTCGATGTAGGCCGCTGTCCACGGGACACCTGCGGAATTTACCAGCGCCGGGCCTCCGCCGTAGAGAACCTGCGTCAGGTGGCTGTCATTGCCCGCGCCAGTGATGCGGCGGTACGCCTCCGCTTCTGCGTCGATGCCCTCCGCGAGCCGGCCCTTGGTACCCTTGTTGAGCATGGCGACCATCGTGCCGATCACTTCCAGGTGGCTGAGTTCTTCGGTCGCGATGTCGAAAAGCATGTCCTTGCGACCGGGATCATCCTCACCGAGCGCCTGTGTGAAATAGCGGCAGGCAGCGGCAAGTTCGCCCTGGGGCCCGCCGAACTGCTCTAGCATCAGGTTCGCGAGTCCGGGATTCGTTTCGTTGACTCTCAGGGTGTATTGAAGGCGCTTGTTGTGTGAAAACATGGGATCTCCTTTGTATGGGGGCCGTGAACCGGCGATGTACGGTGCGGAAGCTCTGCGCGTCCGTTTGACTTTGGATAACGCTCACATTCGCACTTCGGCGAGGCGCTTCTGTAGTCATAAAGCGCACGGCGCCGTGCGAGCCCGGCCTGTGTGTGCACCCTCGTGTGATCCGAACCCTGAAATTTGGACGATCTCAAGGACCGGAAGGTGAAGTACACGACAAACGGAGGATCGGCCGTAGACGCCCCTGGGAGAGGAACCGTTGGGTCTGCTGGGGACGGCTACCATGCAGATCGCCGACCCCGGAGGGGCCGCGATGCCTGCCGAAGAATCCCTCAGGTTTCAGTCGGCAGTCGAGCTCCGCCTGGGCGAAAACGCGCTCGCCCACTCAGAATTCGTTGGCCCGGTGCAGTTCCTTGATCTCGCGATCGCGGTAGATGGAATGCGGGCACACCGGCGTGAGCGACGTCCGAACAAGCTCAGCGCGGTCAGGGCGGCGGTGAGGCAGGCATCACCAGGCGGCCCAAGCACGGGGGATGAGCGGCCCGAACGTGTAGCGCCAGGATCAGGGCGGCTGCGGGCTGCGGGCTGCGGGCTGCGGGCTGCGCCGGCGGCTACTCGGCCGTCACCGACATCTATCCAGCCTGCCGTCAGTGAGTGCAATCGGCCAATGCCACGGCGTACGCCCCCTGAACTCGCGCTCGGCGCGGCCCTCCAGGTCGGTTGGAGCGAGGAAGCCCTGGCCGTCGGACGACGGCCGCATCGCCGGCAGCAGGGCTGATTCCTCTGAGACGCCTCGCCATCAAGCTAGGCCGCCGCGCTTCAGCTGAACAACCACGAGCCGCACGCATAGCTAAGGGAGTTCTCGAGCCTTTGCCCATGCGCCCGGCTGATCGCATCACGGAGCTGCTGGCCTCATCTCTGGCAACCGCCAGCGGTGTCTTTGTTGCGGCATGGTCATGGCACGGATGACCGTGCGCGGGGCGCGTCAATGCTCCCGTCAAGTGAGGAGCTTTAGCGACGTGAGGATGTTCGATGGTGGAGTGCCTGCGCGATTGCCTTGAGTTCATCCATCATTTCGACGAACAGCGAGTGGGCCCGCGCACGTCGAGTGGCGAGCTCAGCGCGGCGGTTGTCACGCAAGGTGGGACTCGCGCAGAAGTCGTCCAACGACATGCGCCACCTATGCTCGGCGAATTGAGCGTCGTACTCGGCAGCAATCCAGAGCTCGAAAGATCTATACATTGCGACGATGGCACATTCCGAAAGGTGCGGTGGACAGACGTGGGTGCCTGCGCAACAACTGACTAGGGCACGAAGGAAGTCAGCCAGGATGACCGGTCACCATGCGCTCGAACGAGGATCACGTCAAGCAGCGTTCCACGGGGACGTCAGGGGTGAGACGGCACGCCACGGCCCATCCTGAGCGGGTCGGTCAATGAAAGCCAATGCCACGAGCAGCACACAATCAGCGGAGTCTTCGCGGGGCAACTCCCTTGGGGAGAGGAACGGGCATGCGAACGCGGTCTGCGTAGCTTCTTGCGGTGCGGAGATCATGACGGAGTCAGCGGTCTCGATGCGTCCGTGCTCCCAGCGCCTGGAGGAAGTGGCGTTTAGCGATGTCTCTGGCTTGCTTGGCCACAGCGTAGTCCTCGAACTCTGGCGCCGGAGCCATGCCGCGAAAGTAGTCGATGAGTTTCTTGTGCAAAGCCCTCTCGGCAGTGCGCGCGAGGCCCTCCAGTTCCCTCCAGGTGTGCAGAGATGTTATTGCAGATTCGGACCCTCGTAGCGGCATGGCAATGATCCTCTTAAGCTTTGCCAATGATCTCGCGCCACGTGGCAATGGACGTAGGAACAATCCCGCATGGCTGACGGACATCATTGATGGCGTGCTTGGCAGGCGGCACCCGTCATCCTGCCCGGCGTCACCTTTGCCGCGGCATCCGCACGGTGAAGGTGGTGCCCTCGGCGTCGGTTGACTCTACTTCGATGCCGCCGCCGTGGGCCGTTGCAATCTGGCAGGCGATGTACAGGCCAAGCCCCAGACCGGACGACTGGGAGACCCCACTGCGCCTTGGCGCAGTCTCCGCAAGGGGCCGAAAGAGCGACTCCCGGCGCGCCGCAGGAATGGCGGGCCCGGCATTGTGGACCTCAAGGTACACCTCGGCTGAAGTGCCCCTCAGCTTGAGGCTCACCGCGCCAGTGGGATCGCCATGGTGCAGCGCGTTGGTGAGCAGGTTGACCAGCATCTGGGCCACCCGCTTCGGGTCCCACTCGCCGTCCGTCGGACCTGGAGTCTCCCAATGCAAATGGCGCCCCGGGTGTGCAGCCTCGACCTCCTCAACGGTTCGAACGCAGATCTGGGCCAGATCGGCCGGCTCCGTTGTCACCGGCAACCCCGGCCCGAGGCGTACCAATGTGAAGTCGAGCAGGTCGCGAATCAGTCCCTCCATGCGGTCTACGCTCCTCAGCGCCCGCGCGGCCGCCTTGGTGCTGTTGGCATCGGTGGACTCGCTGCGCATGATGTACTGCAAACCGATCGACAATGCGTTCAGCGGATTGCGCAGGTCGTGGGCGAGCACGCCCAGGATCATCGTGCGGGATTCATCGAGTTTTGCCGTGTAGCGCATGACCGAGGTGCTGAGGGCTTGGTCGATGGCTTCGTTGAAACGGGTCAGTTCCTCCACCGCTTCGTCGGTCTCGGCCCGGCGGGTTGCGGCCCACTGCTTGAGCACGCTCGCGCGGATGGCACGGAACTCCGCCACGAGCTGATCCATCGTGAACTGGTCCCCGAATCGCGAGACAGCGTGGGACTCCGCGGCACGATTCAATTGCGACGTGCTGTCGGGCCGCAGTCCCTTGGCCTTGTCGGAGCGCTGCGCCTCCGACTGCGGCCTGCGCATGTCGGCACTCGCCGCGCGAAGCATTTCTTCGGCGTGGTCGCGCAGAGCCTGCTTGTCGAGATTGGCGAGCGGCATGAGGGAGAGCGCAAAGGCCTCCCACTCCTGAAGGATCGACTCCATGCTGCCTTCGATGAACTCGCCAAGGCCGGGCGGGGGGACGTCTTTGGTCATTCCTGGGAGACTTTATAGAGGAACCAGCGTAGCACCGAACTCCGCACGGCCCCGCTGAGTGCGCAGAGCGCCGGGGCGCCGCTGGCTACACGGGCCATTTGGAAGCGGGTCAAGAATGGATTTGCTGTGCGCTCACCGTACAGCGGCTGACGGCGACGATGCAGTTTTCCAAGGGCGTGCCGCCAGACCTCATCCAGCAGATGAGCACAAAGTTCTGCCTAACACCCGAGCGCTTCCTGCTGGCGTTCGTGCATGAACACCTTGGCCAGCCCGGCCTGCTGCGCGTGCGAACCGACGCCGAGTAGTTCTTGCTGCAGGCCGGCTGCAATCGCGTCGAGTGCGTTACCTACGTCGGACTACATTGGTGCGGCAGGCAGTCCCCAATCTGGCTGCTGCGTTGCCTCGGCAGGCGATGGCCTTCGCCGTCGGACCGCCGTCTGCACCAACCAGCGCTCCAATTGAAGCCACTGCCGGAGCTCTTCTCGCTGTGGCGAACCGCTGGCCTTCGCCCGGCGGTCGTCCTCGCTGAGCTCTTTGGGCGGCTCGGCCCAGAGACGCGCGCGAATCGACGTACCGCTCCAGGGCAAGCTCGCTCGTGCATATTGGTATGCCTAGCTGTCGCAAGACGCACACCGATTCCGTGGCAGAAGCCCCAACCTTGGCCGCGCACAGGCGGGCACTGTGGGCATGAAGACCGGGAGACTGCCCGGCGGCACCTGGCGTTTCTCCTAGTAGAAGAACACTCGGGTAGTGGGTTCTTGGAGGGCAGATGGTCGCAGCTCCGCTTGGGTCAAGGGCGCCCGCGGCGGCCTTTCCGATCGGGCGCGTGTTTCGACCCCTATACTTCCAGTACGTCATGACATGAACAACCCTTGGCACCCAGACGACGACAGGCTGATCGAACTGCAACGCTTCGAATTGCTGGTTTCGGCGATCCACGACTACGCCATCTACATGTTGGACCCTCAGGGCCATGTGGTGAGTTGGAATGCCGGCGCTGAGCGCTTCAAAGGCTATGCGGCTGTAGAAATCCTCGGCCAACACTTCTCACGCTTCTACTCGTCTGATGACCGCGCGGCGGGAATTCCCGATCGGGCCCTGAAGATCGCAGCCACCGAGGGAACCTTTCAGGCGGAAGGATGGCGGCTGCGCAAAGACGGGACGCGTTTCTGGGCCAGCGTCGTCATTGATCCGATCTACTCCGCCGATCGGCGTCTCCTCGGCTTTGCCAAAATCACTCGTGATGTGGGAGACCGGAAGGCGGCCGAGGAGGCTCTGCGCAAGAGCGAACAGCAGTTTCGTCTGCTGGTCCAGGGAGTTACGGACTATGCGATCTACATGCTCGATCCGCAAGGGCTGATCACGAAGTGGAACGCGGGCGCTCAACGCATCAAGGGGTACATCGAGGCTGAAGTGCTCGGCACGCACTTCTCGCGTTTCTACACGGCGGATGATCAGGTCAACGGCCTGCCGGCCCGAGCGCTGTCGACTGCATCGATCGAGGGGCGGTTCGAGCAGGAAGGCTGGCGCGTTCGCAAAGACGGATCGCGCTTCTTCGCCCACGTCATCATCGATCGGCTCCACGACGATGATGGGAAGTTCGTCGGATTCGCCAAGATCACCCGCGACATCACTGAGCGACAGTCAGCAGCCGAGTTGCTACAGCGCACCGAAAGGGCGTTGCTGCAGTCTCAGAAGATGGAAACCATCGGCAAGCTGACTGGCGGCGTCGCACACGACTTTAACAATCTGCTGCAAGTCATCGCAGGCAATCTGCAGTTGCTGGCTCGCGACGTGGCGGGCATCGAGCGGGCGGAGCGGCGCGTTGAAAATGCGCTGGCTGGCGTGCGACGCGGCGCCAAGCTGGCCGGCCATCTGCTGGCGTTCGGACGGCGGCAGGTGCTCGAGCCGAGGGTGGTCCATCTCGGCCGCATTGTCCAGTCCATGGATGAGATGTTGCAGCGCGCCATCGGCGAAGCCGTCTTGGTAGAGACCACCGTTGCGGACGATCTTTGGAACACCTCGGTCGATGTGGCGCAAGTCGAGAATGCGATCTTGAATCTGGCAATCAACGCGCGAGACGCCATGGAGGGGGCCGGCAAGCTCACAGTCGAGATCGGCAACGCCGTCCTGGATGCAGGGTACGCGCGGGAACATGCCGAAGTTGATGCAGGGGACTACGTCATGCTGGCTGTCTCGGACACTGGCGTCGGCATGTCGCCCGAAGTTGTGGCTCAAGCGTTCGATCCGTTCTTCACTACCAAACCCGAGGGCAAAGGGACGGGCCTCGGACTTTCCATGGTTTACGGCTTCGTGAAGCAGTCTGGCGGCCATGTAAAGATTTATAGCGAACCGGGCGATGGAACCACCATAAAGGTGTACCTGCCTCGCTCGAGAGATGAGGAGCAGGGGGTCGCGCCCGTCGATGCGCGGCCTGTCTTGGGTGGAACCGAGACCATCTTGGTGGCCGAAGATGATGAGCACGTGCGATCCACCGTAGTGGATACGCTGCAGCAACTGGGCTACCGGGTGCTCGTGGCCGCCGACGCTGAAAAAGCACTTGCCGTTGTCAACAGCGGTATCGAGATCGACCTTCTCTTTACCGACGTCGTGATGCCTGGTCCGTTGCGCAGTCCCGACCTCGCGCGCAAGACCCGCGAGCGGCTGCCAAGATGTGCTGTTCTGTTCACGTCAGGCTATACGCGGAATGCGATTGTGCATGGGGGCCGACTCGACCCTGGGGTGGAATTGCTCGCCAAACCATATTCACGGGAAGATCTCGCACGCAAGATCCGACACACCCTTGCGAATCGCAACCAGCGGGGCTTGTCTCCGGCCGATCAGGATAAGCTGGCTAGAGAGAGCCACAGCGAGGACGCGCTGCACATTCTGCTGGTCGAAGATGATGATGGCATTCGTGCGACAACTGCTGAGATGCTCCTGGCCCTTGGACACGCAGTGAGGCAGGTTTCGAGCGGTGAGCAAGCACTCAAGGTACTGGAAGATTGCGACATCGATGTTCTCATCGCCGACGTAGGACTGCCGGGAATGTCAGGGACCGAGCTTGCAGACGCGGCACGATTGCGTCGGCCCAAGTTGGGTGTTGTGTTCGCTACTGGGCATGATGTTGCAGTCTCTTTGCCGGGGGCCCTCTTGCTTGCGAAGCCGTATGACCAACAGGCGATACGTCAGGTGCTGCGTCAAGTTGCGTTGGAAACGCATAGCGGGCCGTAGGCGAGCGCCGAGCCCGGCAGCGTTCGCCCAGCCAGGCGTTGAGTTCGACGAAGGAGCCGAAACGGCGCCGGGCCGCCTCGATCCAGATGTGCCGACGGCAGTCCTGCACGTTCTTCACCACGCGCCCCTTTCCCTAGCCCGAGGCGACGTGCGGAAGTCGAGGTCGTACAGGTCGTGGGCGCACATCACCGCGAAGCGTGCGTTGACGGCCCTTGCCCTTGTGGAGCTTGTCGACGGCTGTGCGCATGTTGTCGTTGATCCCGCGACGCGCCGCTCCGCCCAACGCTGTGAACGATTTGGTGTGTGCGTCGAACAGCATCTCATGCACTTGGCTCGGGTAGGCGATCAGCCAGAACGCGCGGCTCGCACGCAGCTTCCGGTGCGCAAGCCGCACGCGGTAGTAGATGCCGCCGACGACCGGACCTTCTTGGCTCCAATCGAACTGGAAGGCCTCGCCAAGCTCAAAGTTCAATGGAACGTAGCCGTGACGTTGATCGACGCCCCTCGCCCTGGCGCCAGGTTCGAACGAAGTCGGTGACGGCCGAGTAGCCGCCGGCGTAGCCCGCGGCCTTGATCTCGGCGTGCAGTGCGCTGGCCGTGCGTCGCTCGTGCTTGGGCCGCCTCGCATCGCCGACAATGCCGGCCTCAGTGCCGCTTCGAACGCGCTGAGCTCGTTCGGGCGCGGTTCACGCCGGTACTTTGGTGTCTCGTCGATCGGTACGCGCAGCCACTAGAGACCGTATTGCGCGGCGGCCCGTCATGCCCTCATGCGCGCGATTTCGCGATCCCGCGATGTGTCCGGCACTGGGGCCGGCGCGGTACCGAGGAAGTAGCCGATGAGCTTTATGTGCACGCTCCACTGGGCGTCCCGCGCGAGATGATCCAGTTGAGCCCACAGCGGCGAGGTCGCGCAGGTGCGGACTCTTGTGAGTCGTGCGATCAGGTCGTGGGCCCCACGGAGGTGGCCTTGGGCAGTTCAATTGTGAACTTCACCTGTCCATTCGAGCAACCGCCGATGATTTCCCCGCCGTGCGCTCTCGCGATCTGTCGAACAACGAAGAGGCCCAGCCCTAGGTGGCTGCGCTCTGCCGTGGCAGAAGTTGTCTTGCGCTGATGCAAAGGCTCGAACAGCAGTTCAAAGTCTTCGGCTGGAATGGCGCCAGCGTTCTCCACCGATACCCGAACGACGGCGCCGTGCTCCTCGACCCTGACAACGATCGGTCGCCTCGGCTCTCCGTGCCCGACTGCGTTTGACACGAGGTTCCCGAGTGCCTCCCGCACGCGCGACGAATCAAATCGTCCCTCTGCGTTCCCATTCGCTTCAAAAGCTATGTCCGCTCCCGGAAACGCGACACGGAGCAGTTCCAGTTCCGCCGCGCATGCGTCGGCGAGGTCGACTTGAGCGGCTTGCAGCGCCATGCCAGCGCCCAAACTGACCCTGTTGTATTCAAGCAGGGAGTCCAGCAGCGAAGTGAGTCGCCTCACGCCTCGCCCCAGCAGAGCGATTTGCGCCTGGGGAGCGATCGATTCCAGGCGCATGATCTCGACAGTGACCGCAATCGCATTCAGCGGCCCACGGAGATCGTGGCCCAGCACCCCGAGAAAAAGTTGCCGCCAGCGTTCACGTTCCGCGGCATAGAACTGCACGGACTCTGCAACGGCCTGATCGATCGCTTCGTTGAAGCGCATGATGTCGTCGATGACGTTCGGTCCCGGCGGATGTGCGTCTGCCCAAAGTTGCAGGATAGAGGAGCGTAGCGCGCGGAACTCGGCCACCAATTCCTCAAGCGTGATGCCCCGCTGCGCCCGCAGAAGGCCATGAGTTTGGGCAGAGCTACGCGCCGACCCCGGTGGCCCATCGCCAATGGACTTCGCAATCGACTCTGTCCTACTTTGTGGCGTTCGCAAGTCCGCTGAAATGGTCTCCAGCATCTCGGGCAGATGGTCGCGCAATATCTCAGCAGGTGTTTGGGACAGGACCGGAATGGTTCGCGCGTAGGAGATGGCAGCCTCGAGAATCTGATCGCGAGCTACCTCTAGAAAGTCAGCAAGTCGCATCGTCGATCCTTCGGTGATGTGGAACCTTACAACAGAACGCTGCGAAGAAATAAGAGCGATGACCCAATTGACCATCCTTATCGCTGATGATGAAGCGGAAGCAGCGGACCTCCTCGGCATGCTCCTGGGCATACATCTTCCCAGCGCCAAGATTCACGTTGCGCATGGCGGACAACCTGCTCTCCATCTTGCAGTTCGGAGCCCTCCGGATGTAGCCATTCTTGACTTGGAAATGCCGGGCATGGACGGCGAGGCGCTGGCGCTGGCGTTACGCGCTTCGTTCGGCGGTGCTGCGCCACGTCTGATCGCCCTGTCGTGTTGAGTTCCATGCAATCCTGACCCGGCATTTCCATCCAATATTGACCCACCCTCTTTGCGAGCCTGGCGGCTCACGGTGTGGATAAGTTCTTGGTTTTCTCCTTCTTTCTAGGTTGGTCTGCCTGAGCGGGTTGAGCCGAGCTGTGCTTGAACCGGAAGCTGTCGTTGCCGGTCTCCAGGATGTGGCAGTGGTGCGTGAGCCGGTCCAGCAGCGCCGTCGTCATCTTCGCATCGCCGAACACGCTGGCCCACTCGCTGAAGCTCAGGTTCGTCGTGATCACCACGCTCGTGCGTTCGTAGAGCTTCGAGAGCAGATGGAACAACAGCGCCCCGCCTGATGCGCTGAACGGCAGGTAGCCGAGCTCGTCGAGGATCACCATGTCGGCGTACATCAGCCGATGCGCGATGTGCCCCGGGTTGCCGCTGGCCTTCTCCTGCTCGAG
>NZ_JBDGJC010000020.1:0-19477 GCF_057657075.1 Variovorax sp. Soil_C_26 | reverse complement strand
CTGCGACAGCCCCTCGGTGCCGCGCATCGAGCGGAACTTCAGCTGCTCTTCACCCAGCGGGGTGTGGGCCGTAACGACTCGCGCCATGAAAGTTGTCTCCTTGATGCATTCCTTGATGCCTTCTTATGCTTGCGAGAACTCGTACTGAAAGTCGTCCTCCGCCGCCGACAGCCGCACGCCTGCCAGCTTGCGCGCTGACACCGTGGCGCCGATCACCTCTTCGCTGAGGCGCGGAAGGATCGTGTGCGTGAGGATCGCGTCGATCATCCGGCCGCCCGACTCGATGGCAGTGCAGCGGCGCGCCACCAGTTCGACGGCGCTGTCGTCGTAGGCGAACGCAATGCCGTGGTTCGCGTCCAGGCGCGCGGCGATGCGGTCGAGCTGGAGCCGGATGATGCGATGCAACGCGTCGGCGTGCAACGGGTAATAAGGCACTACAACGAGACGGCCGAGCAGCGCCGGCGCAAACACCTTGAGCAGCGGCTCGCGCAGCGCCTGCGCGAGCGGCTCGGGGTCGGGGCGCAGCGTCGGGTCTTCGCACAGCTGCATGACCAGGTCGGTGCCGACGTTCGAGGTCATGATGATCACGGTGTTGCGGAAGTCGATGTGCCGGCCCTCGCCGTCTTCCATCCAGCCCTTGTCGAAGACCTGGAAGAAGATCTCGTGCACGTCGGTGTGGGCCTTCTCGATCTCGTCGAGCAGCACCACGCTGTAGGGGCGGCGGCGCACGGCCTCGGTGAGCACGCCGCCTTCGCCGTAGCCCACGTAGCCGGGCGGCGCGCCCTTGAGCGTGGAGACGGTGTGCGACTCCTGGAACTCGCTCATGTTGATGGTGACCAGGTTCTGCTCGCCGCCATAGAGCGCCTCCGACAGCGCGAGCGCGGTCTCGGTCTTGCCCACGCCGGAGGGGCCGCAGAGCAGGAACACACCGACGGGCTTGTTCGGGTTGTCGAGCCGCGCGCGCGCGGTGCGGATGCGCCGCGAGATGGTCTCGAGCGCATCGGGCTGCGCCACCACGCGCGCCGACAGCGTCTCGGCCAGCCGCAGCACCGATTGCGCATCGTCGCGCACCATGCGGCCGATCGGAATGCCGGTCCAGTCGGCAACCACGGTGGCGATGGCCTGCGCATCGACGGCCGCGAGAATCAGCGGCGACTCGCCCTGCAGCTGCGCGAGCTGGTCCTGGGCCTCATTCAGTTCGGCGCGGATCTGCTCGGGCGTGCGCTCGGGCTCGGCCTCTTCGCTCACTTCGCCCTCTTCGCCGTCCTCCGCCTGCACCGGCACGGCCGCGGGTGCGAGCTGCTGTCGCAGCGCGACGATGCGCTCGACCAGTGCCGCCTCTTCCACGCGCCGCGCTTCCAGCAGCGCGAGCTCGGCCTGCGCCGCGGCCACCTCGGCCGCGATGTCGTCCACCCGCTTCGCCTCGCCGACGCCGATGGCCGCCTCGCGCCCGGCGATGCCCGACTCGATGCCCAGCACCTCGATGCGGCGCTGCAGGTCCTCGATCGCGGCGGGCAGCGCATGCTGGCTCAGCGCCACGCGCGCGCAGGCCGTGTCGAGCAGGCTCACGGCCTTGTCGGGCAGCTGGCGCGCGGGGATGTAGCGGTGCGACAGGCTCACGGCCGCCTCGAGCGCGGCGTCGAGGATCAGCACGCCGTGGTGCTTCTCGAGCTCGGCCGAGATGCCGCGCAGCATCACCACCGCCTTGGGCTCGGTGGGCTCGTGCACCTGGATGGTCTGGAAGCGCCGCGTGAGCGCCGGGTCCTTCTCGATGTACTTCTTGTACTCCGACCAGGTGGTGGCCCCGATGGTGCGCAGCCGGCCGCGCGCGAGCGCAGGCTTGAGCAGGTTGGCCGCATCGCCCGTGCCGGCAGTGCCGCCCGCGCCCACCAGCGTGTGGACCTCGTCGACGAACAGCACGATCGGCTTGGGGCTCTTCTCGACCTCGTCGATCACCTGGCGCAGCCGCTGCTCGAACTCGCCCTTCACGCCCGCACCGGCCTGCAGCAGCGTGGGGTCGAGCACCCACAGCGACACGTCCTTGAGCGAGGGCGGCACGTCGCCCGTGGCAAGCCGCGAGGCCAGGCCTTCGACGACCGCGGTCTTGCCCACGCCGGCCTCGCCGGTGAGCAGCGGATTGTTCTGGCGCCGGCGCATCAGGATGTCGATGATCTGGCGGATCTCGTCGTCGCGGCCGAACACCGGGTCGAGCTCGCCCGCGCGCGCCTTGGCCGTGAGATCGCTCGCGTACTTGGCCAGCGCGGAACCACCGGCCGCGGGGCCGTCGCCGGAGTGCGCCGCCGCGGGCGCGCCGCCATGCACAGCGGCCGGTGCGGCGGCATCTAAGTCGTCCTCGGGCGAGCCTTCGGTCCATGCGGGCAATTGCGCGATCAGCACGTCGGGCACGATCTTGTCGAACTCGCGCGAGATGCCCGAGAGCACCTGCCGCAGGCCCGGTGTCTTGACGATGCCCGCGAGCAGGTAGCCGCCGCGGATCGAGGTCGCCTCGAAGCGCAGGCTCGCATACACCCACGCGCGCTCGACCGCATGGTCGACGTGCTCGGAGATGTCGCTGATCGACGTGGCGCCATGCGGCAGGCGGTCGAGCGCGCGCACCAGGTCCTGTTCGACCGCATCGAGGTTGAGGCCCGCGCGCTTGACGATGCGCAGCAGGTCGCTGTCCTGCAGTTGGAGGATCTGGTGCAGCCAGTGCACCAGCTCGACATAGGCATTGCCGCGCAGCTTGGCGAACGCGGTGGCGGTCTCCAATGCCTTGTAGAGCATCGGGTTCAGTTTCGAGAAGAGAGAGACGCGGCGGATGTCGGTCATACCTGGGAGAAAGAAGCGGTGGAAGCCCCAGCCCGGGCGGCCGTGGCGGAGCGAGAAGACAGCGCCTCGGGCGCGAAGACCATGTCGCCCGCGTCGGTGTCGGACAGACGTTCGCCGAGCCAGCTGCCCCAGCCGAGCCGCTGGTCGCTGCCGAGCTGCATGCCGCGCGCCTCGGGCTTGCGCAGCACGAGCCGCAGCTCCCAGGCGAACTCGATGCCGATGTACTGGCGCACCCAGTCGACCAGCTGCGAAAGCCGCGCGCTGCCCGGCAGGAAGGCGCGGAACTCGTCCTGCGAGAGCGGGCCGAGTTCGAGGCGGAACTTGCTTTGCGCGTCGCGCACTGCGAGGCCGATGGTGGCGCCGCCGCCGAGCTGGTGATTGCGCCCGAACAGGCCGATGCGGCTGACCTGCCGCTCGTCGAGCAGGACCCAGTCACTCACGAATTCGTCGACCCGCACCGGCACCTCGAAGTACAGCCGCAGGATCTGGATCAGGCCCTCGGGGTTGCGCGTCTGGCGCACGAGGTGGCCGGCCATGTGGGTGCGCGCATGGTCGGCGATGCGATCGCGCTGCTTGAGGCCCGGCTGCCCCATGTTCATGAGGCTCGCGACGTAGTCGACGAAGCGGTGGCCGTCGGGGCGATCAAGGCTGTTGACCGACTGCGCATCGGCCCAGGCGCGGTAGAACAGCAGGATCAGCCGATGGTGGAACAGGTCGGCGAAGGCGCTCAGCGTGTGGTCGCTGTGGTGGCGCTTGCGTTCGCGCGCGTACTCGGTCAGGTGCAGCGGCAGCGGCCCGTTGGGCCCGAACAGGCCGAAGCCATAGATCGAGATGCGCGGCGGGCCGTCGCCGTCGACATCGACACCCGAGACGTTCGATGGCGCGAACGCCATCGACGGCTCCTGGCCCAGGCGCAGCGGCTCGTCGACCGGGCGCGGCGCACGGCCCAGCAGCGGATGCCCGCCTTGCGCGTCGAGCCGGCGCAGCAGCATGAAGAGGTCGTGCTCGAAGGGCTGCTCGACGAGCCTGGCCCAGAGCACGGGGTCGGCGTCGGCGGCGCTGCGGCGTGACGTCGGTGCCGCTGCAGGTGCCGCGCCGGCCTCGGCGAACTCGCCCGCGCCTGCAGCCACGCCGTCGGGGGTGTCGGCCAGGTTCATACGGTCGGCCGCCGTCCGATGCGCGGCGCCCAGCGCGCGATCTCGCCGCGCTGCAGGCTTTCGAGCGAGAACTCGGTGAACGCGTTGAGCGACACATGCCGGCTGAAGAACTGCTCGAGCACCGCGCCGAAGAGGTACGGGCTCGCGCCCGAGAAGGCGACCTCGTCGATCTTGAGCGCGATCTCCACGCCGCGGCCGAAGACGATCGGCCCCGGCTCGGGCAGGCGCCGGAACACCGGCGCGAGCGCCATCGAGCGCACGCCCTGGATCTGGCGGCGCACCGCCGGGTCGGCCAGGTTGCCGTAGAGGTCGAGCATCTCGCGCAGCGCGGCCGCGCCTTGCGCCGCATCGACGTCGGTCAGGCTCAGGTAGTTGAGCCCGAGATGGCTGATGAGGCGCCAGGTGAGCGCGCCCTCCGCCAGCGCGGGATAGGGCCGTGACGGCCCGCGCAGGATGCGCACCGCGCGCACCGGTGCCGACACGCGCAGCGTGAAGTCCGACTCCAGCCCCGTGGGCAGCAGGAGCGGCAGGTCGCGGTTGGTGCACAGCGCATCGATCGTGATGTGCCGCAGGCTGTGCGGGAACGGCGCATCGTGCTGGTCCACCAGCGACACGTACACCTCGCTGCCGGTGTAGCTGGTGCGCGTGCCCTGCGCGCGGGCGCGGTCCGAAACCAGGCGCGGCTCGCGGCGCAGCGAGAAGTACGCGCCGAAGTCGCCGTCGTCGGCCGCGAACGAGCCGAGAAAAGGCCTGAACTCGCGCTCCTCCGAGCCGCTCGCCATGTGGCCCGTGACGCGCTCGACGGTGAAGATCTCGAAGTCGCGCGGGCGCGTGCGGTCGATCACCGCATGGTGCTCGTGCTGCCCGGGACCGACCGGGATGCGGTCGCTGCGTCGCGGCACGAGATTGATGATCGGCGTGCAGAACAGCGAGAAATGGCGCGCATCGACGAGCCGCTCGAGCTCGGCGTCAGCGCGGTCGAGCAGGATCACGATCTCCATCGTCGTGCCGCTCATGGCCGCGGCCGCGGCACGCAGGTTCTTCACGCTGAAGAACAGGTAGCGGTCGGGGAACGCGAAGTACTCGTGCAGCAGCCGGTAGCCCTGGAAGGAGCGCGCGTCGTAGGGCAGCAGCGACTGGTCGGGGTCGAAGCCCTCGTGGCGCACGGCCTCGTCGCCGAGCGGCACGATGCGCGCGGTGCTGCCGGGGCCGCTGCGGCACACGACCCCCACGCCGTGGTGCACCGCGAGCTCGAGCACGCGCAGCGCATGCAGCTCGGCGCCCGAGAGAAAGAACTCGAGCCGGTCGATCGGCATCTCGGAGAACCTGGCGCCGCCCACGGCCTCGAGCTTGATGGTGAGCGCGCTCTTGGCCTGCCGCGCCACGAGCGGCATCGCATGCGCGATCTCCGCAGGCACGGGGCCGATGCCGGCCTCGGCAACCTTGATGGGCCAGAGCGTGACCGCATGGCCGGTGCGGAATTCGCAGGCGGTCTGCTCGCCCTTGATCATGCGGCCGCGCAGGATGGTGTGGCGCGGCAGCTCGTAGCCGGCCTTCAGCGATCCCTCGTTGAGGTTGCCGTCGATCTGCACCACGGCCATCGCGGGCAGCGGCGCGAGAAAGTTGGGATACACCACCTCGAGCAGCCGCTGCGAGAAGCGCGGAAACTCCGCATCCATCTTGAGCTGGATGCGCGCCGTGAGAAAGCTGAAGCCCTCGAGCAGGCGCTCCACGTACGGGTCGCTGACCTCGATGCCGCGCATGCCCAGGCGCCCCGCGATCTTCGGATAGCGCTCGGCGAACTCGGCCCCGAGCTCGTGCATGTAGGTGAGCTCGCGGTTGTAGTAGTCGAGGAGCTTGGCGTCCATCAGTGGCTCTCCCCCAGGCTTCGCGCACTGCGAGTCGCTTCTCCCTCCCCCTCACCGGGGCCAACACCAGCGGCCCGGCAAAGCCGGTTCCGTGGTGTTCCTTGCACGGAGGTGCGGTAGCGCATCACAAGCCTCCCGTTGGACGGAGCACCATGTGCCCGCTTTCAAGGTCCAGCTCGGAACGCAGGATGAACTCGATCGGATAGGGCACCGACCAGAGCGTGCCGCGGATCTCCAGCGCGAGCAGGTTGTGGTGCTCGAGATCGTTCGCGTCGGTGACGCAGCGCACGTCGATGCTGTCCTTCATGATGCGCGGCTCGAAGTCGATGATGGCGGCGCGGATCGCGGCCTCCACGTCGGCGAAATCGACCTCGGACATGCGCCCGCCGGCCCAGCCGCGCACGCCGAAATTGACCACCGAGCGACGCGCGCGCGGCATCGCGTTGATCTGGTGCTCGGCGCCGAAGTTGGTGGTGTTGAGCAGCCACTGCAGGTCGCGCAGCACCGAGTCGCGCAACAGCTTGCCGCTCATGAGGAACGCGCCCGCGCGCTCCTGGCGGTTCTGCGGCTGCTTGTCGGTCAGGCGGTCGAGCAGCACCGGCTGCAGGCGGTCGCGTGCAACGCTTTCCTGCGGATCGCCGTCGCCATCGGGGGCCGAACGGTTGGCGGGCAGCACGGCGCTCACTGGACCACGCGCTCCCCGTCGCCGGCAGCAGCATCATCTTCAGCAGCGTCGGCCAACTCGATCTGGCGGATGTCGAGCAGCGAATGGTCGCCCGCTTCGCTGATCAACGTGCGTTGGCCGACGCCGGCATATTGTTCCTCGCCCGCGAGCGGCAGCCAGTCGGTGCGGCGGCCCAGCACGGCCTCGTCGTCAAGCGCATCGAGCGCGCCGGGATAGCGCACCGGCACCAGGCCGTTGAGCCCGCGGCCGTCCTGCAGCTCGATCATGGCCGGCGCCCAGAGCAGGTCGACCAGGTGCTGCGGACGCGCGAACTTGATGCGGCGCACCGCCGGCAGCGGCAGCCAGGCATAGCCCGAGGGTGTGAGCAGCTCCAGCACGGCGCCGATGCGCACGTCGCCGTCGCAGAGCCAGGCGAATGCGCTGCTTTGCACCGGCTCGCCGTCGATCGCCTGCACGGCGCGCGCATCGGTGCGGTCGACCAACGACAGGGTGCCCGCCACCGCGGGTGCGGCCTGCCGCGCGGCTTCGCGCAGGCGGGCGGCCTCGGCGGCCTGCTCGGGCGCCAGCGCGGCCGCGGCGATGAGGGCGTCGACCCATTCGCCGCGGCCGTCGATCACGGCCGGCGCAGGGCCGCCGTGGTTCCAGAATTCGGTGCGCTGGCGCTCGGCAGCGAGCGCCATGGCGCAGGTGGCGCTGGCGGGCGCGAACGCGGGATCGATCTTCGCGGCCAGCTTGAGCTGGTCTTCAGCCCGCTGCCATTCGCCCTTGAGAGCCAGGAAATGGCACAGCGCAAGGCGCAGGCTGGCGTTCTGGGGACTCGCGCGGATCTGCCGCTGTACCCCTTCGGTGTGCTCGGCCACGGAGCGCTCGCCCAGCACTGCAAACCCATCGCCCATGAAACGTCCTCATTGACTCGCACGCGGCCCACAACATGGCGCCGCCGAGTGAAACATGTAGATGAAGAGGCCGGCCGCGGCGCGCCGCGTTCGTGCGGCGCGCGCAAGGCCGGCCGGGCAGGAAAAAAAGCGGCGGTCAGCCTTCCTTGTTTTCCTTGATGTTCCAGGCCAGCACCGTCTCGGCGCCCTTGCCGCCCTTGTCGGTCTGCTCCCAGTACTGCTGCTTGACCTTGGCGGCCTGGAAGGCGTACTGCACCAGCACCGCCTCGCTGCCCTGCTCGGCCGTGTATTGCACCGAGGTGACCAGCACTTCCTCGAGCGTGACGCGCGTGTACTCGATCTGCGAGCCGCCGGCCTTGCACACCGAGACCTCGATCTTGCTCAGGTGCTTGCCGCTCGCGCAGTTCTTGAGTACCGACGGTGCCGCCTTGTCGATGCGCGCGATTACCTGCAGGTCGTTGAAGCTTGCCTTGCCCACGCCGCCGCCGCCGCCGCTGACCATGTTGCCGGGCTGCGTCGCTCCCCATGCGAACGAGGTGATATCCGTCCACTCCTTGTGGTTCGAATCTTTGGATTCGCCGTTCGCGCCCTCAACGCGCATGAACATGTCTACTGCCATGGTGAAACCCCCAAAGTTATTGTTGCCCGATCACGGGACACGGTTGAACTAGCTGCTGTCCTTCTTGTTGGACGGCAGCTTCGAAACCAGCCGCAATGACACCGTCAGCCCTTCGAGCTGATAGTGCGGCCGGAGAAAAAACTTGGCGGCGTAGTAGCCGGGGTTGTCCTCGATCGACTCGACCTGCACTTCGGCCGCCGCCAGCGGCTTCATGGCCTTGGTGTCCTGCGACGACGTGCCGGGGCTGCCGTCCACGTAGTTCATGATCCAGTCGTTGAGCCAGCGCTCCATGTCCTCGCGCTCGCGGAACGAACCGATCTTGTCGCGCACGATGCACTTCAGGTAGTGCGCGAAGCGGCAGCACGCAAACAGGTACGGCAGCCGCGCGGCCAGGTTGGCGTTGGCGGTGGCATCGGCGTCGTAGTACTCGGCCGGCTGCTGCAGCGACTGCGCGCCGATGAAGGCCGCGAAGTCGGAGTTCTTGCGGTGCACGAGCGGCATGAAGCCGTTCTTCGCCAGCTCGGCCTCGCGCCGGTCGCTGATCGCGATTTCGGTCGGGCACTTCATGTCCACGCCGCCGTCGTCGGTCGGGAAGGTGTGCGTGGGCAGGTTCTCGACCGCGCCGCCCGACTCGACGCCGCGGATCGAGGTGCACCAGCCGAACTGCTTGAACGAGCGGTTGATGTTCACGCCCATCGCATAGGCCGAGTTGGCCCAGGTGTAGCGGTTGTGCAGCGCCGAATCGGTTTCTTCCTCGAACTCGAACTCGTCCACCGGGTTGGTGCGCGCGCCGTACGGCAGCCGCGCCAGGAAGCGCGGCATGGCCAGGCCGACGTAGCGCGCGTCTTCCGACTCGCGCAGCGAACGCCAGGCGGTGTGCTCGGTGTTCTGGAAAATCTTGGTCAGGTCGCGCGGGTTCGACAGTTCCTGCCACGAGTCCATCTGCATCACCGTGGGCGAGGCGCCCGCAATGAAGGGGCAGTGCGCGGCCGCGGCGATCTTGGCCATCTCGCCGAGCATCTCGACGTCGGGCGGGCTGTGGTCGAAGTGGAAGTCGCCGATCAGCGCGCCGAAGGGCTCGCCGCCGAACTGGCCGTACTCGGCCTCGTAGATCTTCTTGAACAGCGGGCTCTGGTCCCAGCCGATGCCCTTGTGGCGCTTGAGCGAGCGGGCCACTTCGCGCTTCGAAGCGCACATCACGCGGATCTTGAGCTGCTCGTCGGTCTCGGTGTTGTTGACGAGGTAGTGCAGGCCGCGCCATGCGCCTTCGAGCTGCTGGAAGTCTTCGTGGTGCAGGATCTGGTTGATCTGCTCCGAGAGCTTGCGGTCGATCTCGGTGATGATTGCCTGCACGGTGCGGTAGGCGTCGTTCGAGATGGTGACGGTGCTCTCGAGCGCCTGGACCGCGAGCGTCTTGACGGCGCTCTGCACCGCGTCGCGGGCCTGGTCGGTCTTGGGCTTGAACTCGCGCTGCAGAAGGTCGGAGAACTCGTTCGGCTCGAGCGCTTCGACGGTGGCGGCGCTGCTCGCGCGTGCTGCTGTCTGTTTGGGTGCGGTGCTCATGGTGGAGATCCTGCTTATTCGGAAGAGGTGCCGGGTGTGCCCGACTTCTCGTTCGCCGCCTCCACCGCCTTGGCCACGGCGGGGTTGGGCGCGGAGGCGAGCGACTTCAGCAGCTCGGGGTTCTGGAGTGCCTGCGCGATCAGCTGCTCGGCCCCGTTCTTGCCGTCCATGTACGACAGCAGGTTCGACAATTCGGTGCGCGCTTCGAGCAGGTGCTTGAGCGCGCCCACCTGGCGCGCGATGCGCGCCGGCGAGAAGTCGTCCATGCTGTCGAAGGTGATGTCGACGTTCATCTGGCCTTCACCGGTGAGCGTGTTGGGCACCTGGAAGGCGACGCGCGGCTTGATGGACTTCATGCGCTCGTCGAAGTTGTCGATGTCCACGGCCATGAAGTCGCGCTCCGCGAGATCGGGCATCGGGTCGACCTGCTTGCCCGCGAGGTCGGCGATCACACCCATCACGAACGGCAGCTGGATCTTGCGCTCGCTGCCGTAGATCTCGACGTCGTACTCGATCTGCACGCGTGGCGCTCGGTTGCGCGCAATGAACTTCTGCCCACTGTTTCTGACACGGTTGTCTGCCATAAAGCTTCCTCTTGAATCTCAATGCGTGTTGATCGACCTTGACTGATGCTGCTGATGCCGTGCGCAGGCGGCTCAAAGGCCGTCGTTCATTCGGCCGCCGAGCTCGCGCTCAGCGACCGCCCCGCCAGGCTTTCAATCTTCTGAACGCCTTCGGGCACGAGCTCTTCGATGATCTGGAAGAAGTTGAGGTCCAGCAGCCGCTGCGCGCGCCGGATCAGCATCGGCGCCGGATGGCTGGGTTCGGTGCGTTCCAGGTACTGGCACGCTTTTTCCAGCAGCACATGCACATCATCACGGCTCGATATTTCAATCTCTTGAATGCCCGGCTTGCGCGCGCCTGCGGCCACGTTGTGCTGCCCTGCGCCCGCCGCAGAGGCTGAACCCTGCGCGCCCTGCGAATTCGCATCGGCAGCCCCGGCGTCGGCACTTGGGGCGGCCGTCGGCTCCGGCTGCGCCTGCTCGGGCAACAGCTGGATGACGGTGCGCAGCGACCGCTCGAGGCGAGAGAAGTCGGGCGCCCAGCTCTGGCCGAGGGCGCGCTCCGAGGTCTCGCGGATGCGCTGCAGCAGCTCGAGCGCCGCGTGCAGGGCCACCACCGGCGCCGCCGCCTTCTCCTGGGCGCGGCGCGCCACTTCCCTGAGCCGGGCAATGCCGCCCGGATAGTCGATCTGGTCGGCCTTGCTCGAATCGAGCAGTGCCTCGACCTGGCGCAGGCTCATGGATGCGCCGCCGTCGTCGAGCAGCTTCGCATCGCGCACGCTGCGCCCGAGTCCTTCGGCTTCGGCCAGTGCGGCCAGCGCATTCATGCGCGGCAGCGGGTCCTCGAAGCCATCGTCGACGACGCGCGGATGCACCGCGTCCCAAAATTTCTGCAGCACGCCGTCGACCACGCGCAGGCCATCGACGTAGCCCGGCAGGCCCCGGCTCTCGGTCCATGCCAGCGTCAGCAGCACCAGCACGCGCACGTCGAGCGTGCGCTGGCAGAGCTGCTTCGCGATGCGCTCCACGCGTGCCCAGTCGGGCGGCTCGGCCGGGATGATGGTCGAGCCGAACTGCTGTTCGCGCTTGCCCGTCGCCGCTTGCTGCAGTGCCAGGTACTCGGGGTCGTACTCGAGGTCTTCACCACACGGAAGCGGACCTTCGACTGGCGACTGCAGTAGTTCGATCTCGCTGGGCGGCAACCTCTGTCTCCCGTGTTACTTCATTAACAGGCGGGTATCTTGAGGGGAACGCGAACAATGGTCAACAGCAACAGAATGCAACATGCTGCCAATGAGTCACAAAGAAGTACAACTCCTTTGAACTCGTAGAAATAACGTTTACAGCAGCTGGCGGCCCGCCAGATTGCGCATCAGCGCGCTTAAGCCGAAAGTCCACCGCGGCGCCTGATCGGCATGCACGACGCGATTGACCAGGCTACCCAGCTCGGGTGCCGAAATGCGCACCCGGTCACCGACCACGTGCGTAAAGCCCTGCCCCGGGCCGTGGCGGTCCTGCGTCGGCGCGAACATGGTGCCGAGGAACAGCACGAGCCCGTCGGGATAGTCGTGGTGCTTGCCGATCGCCTGCGACACGAGGTCGAGCGGATCGCGGCTGATCTTTGCGAGCGAGCTCGAACCTTCGAGCACAAAGCCCTCGGGCCCGCGCACCTCGAGCGCCACCGTGATGCGCCGCACATCGTCGATGCCGAAGTGCGCATCGAACAGCCGGATGAACGGGCCGATGGCGCACGAGGCATTGTTGTCCTTGGCCTTGCCGAGCAGCAGCGCACTGCGGCCCTCGAAGTCGCGCAGGTTCACGTCGTTTCCGAGCGCCGCGCCCAGCGTCTCGCCGCGGCTGTTGACCGCGAGCACCACCTCGGGTTCGGGGTTGTTCCAGACCGAGGCGGCATGGATGCCGATGTCGGCGCCGGTGCCCACCGACGAGAGCACGGGCGCCTTGGTGAAGATCTCGGCATCGGGGCCGATGCCCACTTCGAGGTACTGCGACCACGCGCCCTGCGCGATCAGCACCTCCTTCACCTTCGCGGCCTCGGCCGATCCCGGCACGATGCCCGCGAGGTTGTCGCCGAGCACGCCGCCGAGCGCCGCGCGCGTGGCCTCGGCCCGCGACGCATCGCCGCGCGCCTGTTCCTCGATCACGCGCTCCAGCAGGCTCTCGACGAAGGTCACGCCGCTGGCCTTGACGGCCTGCAGGTCGCAAGGCGCAAGCAGCCAGGGCTTCGCTTCATCGCGCGAAACGGTCCCGTCGCTGTTGGCAATGGTGTCGGCCAGCGACGCGATGCGCGGCGCCTTGCCAGCCTGTACCGCGCGCTGCACGGCGTCGGCGGGCGAGCCCGCGGCTTCGAGCAGGTCGCTCATCGTGGGCGCCACTTGCGAAAGGTCGTGCAGGCCGCCTTCATGGACCGCGACCAGTACCGGGCCGACGTTCGGTTGCCAGATGCGGCCGACGAGGGTGGCGCGCGAGGCGTCTTGCGGAAGGCACGAGGCGGCGTCGAGGTCGAGGGGCATGGTTGTTGTCTCTGGTGGGTATCGGGGAAGAAGGCGATCGTAGCGCCGTGCGTACGGCCAGACCGCTCAATGCCCGCGTGCAGCAGCAGCATCCGCCCGCACGCGCGCCACCTGCGCCTGCAGGTCGTCCCACGCCGGCGCCTGCGGCGCGAAGCGCGCGCGCATGTAGCCCGCGAGCTCGGCGAGCTGGCGGTCGTCGAGCGCCTCACGGAACGCGGGCATGAAGCCGATGTCGCGGCTCGCAGGCTCGCGCACGCCGTCGAGGATGGTGCGCAGCAGGTTGTCGGGCTTCGCGCTCGTGAGGTTGCTGTTGAGCGCGAGCGGCGTGTTCACGCCCAGCAGCGTGGGACCGTCGCCGTCGTGGTGGCAGGCGGCGCAGGCGCTGTCGAACATGCGCTGCGCCGGGCCGAGCAACTGGCCCTGCGTGCGTGCCGCGTTGTCGACGACGCGCCGTGCCTGGGCCTCGGCCTCGGCCTCGGGCACCGGCGCGGGGTTGAACGACGCAAGGTAGGTGGCCATGGCGCGGATGTCGGTGTCGGGCACCACGGCGAGCTCGCGCACCACCTCGGCCATCGGCCCGCCCGCGATGCCGTGGCGCGGCGAATGGCCGTTGCGCAAATAGCGATAAAGCGACTCGGCATCCCACGGCATCGCGGACTTCGATGCGGCCGTGAGCGGCGGCGCCTCCCAGCCGTCGACCATCGCGCCCGACAGGAACGCGCTGCCGCCCTGCTCGGCGCCGAGTGCATTGCGCGGCGTGTGGCAGGCGCCGCAATGGCCGAGGCCGTTCACGAGGTACGCGCCGCGGTTCCATTCGGCGCTCTGCGCCGCCACGGGCTGCGCGGGTGCCGGGTCGTGGAAAAGCGCGTTCCATCCGGCCATCAGCGGGCGCAGGCTGAACGGAAACTTCAGTTCGGCCTTCGGCGTTTCGGCGCGCACCGCGGGCAGCGCCATAAAGTACGCGTACAGCGCCTGCAGGTCGTCGTCGCTGGTTTTCGCGAAGGCGGTGTACGGAAACGCCGGGTACAGATGATGGCCGTCGCGCGAGATGCCTTCGCGCATCGCGCGCTGGAAGGCGCTGAACGACCAGCGGCCGAGGCCGGTCTCGGCATCGGGCGTGAGGTTGGTGGTGTAGAGCGTGCCGAAGGGGGTTTCCATCGCGCGTCCGCCGGCGTTGGATACGCCGCCCGGGGCGGTGTGGCACACGGCGCAATCGCCGAGCGCGGCGAGCACGCGGCCGCGTTCGACGGTCGCCTGGCTGTAGACGGGTGCGGTGAGCGCGACGGGTGCGATGGCCGAGCGCCAGCCGAGAAGGCCGGCGATGACGCCGATGCCGCCAATGGCGAGCGCAGCGGCCGTGGCCCACACTCCTTTGCGCCTCGGCCAGGCGGCATTGCTCCTTCCCCCTCCGGGGGAAGGTTGGGATGGGGGCACGACAGCGTCACCATCCACACGCCGCTGGCCCCCACCCCCACCCCCGCCCTCCCCCGGAGGGGGAGGGAGAAATGCCCGATTCAGTTCGGCCAGCACCTTCTCGGGGGTGAACGGCGGCTCACGAAACCGCACACCTGTCGCATCGAAGATCGCGTTCGCGATCGCCGCCGTGCCCGGCACCGACGACGACTCGCCCGCGCCCAGCGAGGGCTCGCCGGGCCGCGGCATGTGCATGATTTCGATCACCGGCACGTCGCGGAAGTTGATGATCGGGTAGCTGCCCCACTCGCGGCTCGCGACCACGCCCGAAGGCAACACGCCCGGCAACTGCGCGCCACCCGCGGGCGCCTCGGCGGATTGCGGTGCGAACTGCACCTGCTCCTTGAGCGCGCGGCTGGTGGTCTGGATCACGTTGCCATGCACCTGGTGCTCGACGCCGGCCGGATTGACCAGCAGGCCCGCATCGTGCCCCACCACCACGCGGCGCACGTGCACTTCGCCGGTCGTGCGGTTGACCTCGACGTCGGCCACCCAGGCCGACCAAGCGGCGCCGAAGCCCGGCCATTTACTGTGGACGTAGCGCGCATAGGCGAAGCCCTGGCCGAAGAGGATGTCACCGCCCGGGCCGAGCCCGCCATCGGCTTTCTCCTGCGGCCCGGTGCGCATGCGCCAGCCGGCCTTCTGCGCGGTCGCCTGCACCAGTTCCACCGCGCGCGGATCGTTCAGGTGGCGCAGGCGGAACTGCACTGGATCGACGCCCGCCGCGGTGGCGAGCTCGTCGATGTACGACTCGTGCGCGAACGAACTCGGCAGCGCCGACACGCCGCGCAGCCACGACGCCCGCACGATCGGCGCCATGTCGTTGACCTTCACGCGCAGGTTGTCGAACGCATAGGGTGGGCGCGCGGTGCGGTCGCCCATCTCGAAGGCCTGCGCCACGGGCTCGATGGTGCGCGTGAGCAGCAGCGCGAGCGTCGGCGCGCCGTTCGACGGGTACGAGGTGGCGAAGTCGTAGGCGGCCACGCGGCCATCGGCCATGAGCCCGCCATCCACGTCCATCAGCTGCGCGGCGCCTTTGGGCTCCCAGGCGTGCTCCTGCTCGCGCGTGAGCTGCACGCGCACCGGCACGCCCACGGCCCGCGCGAGCAGCGCCGCATCGGCAGCCGCGTCATCGGCACCATTGCGACCGTAGCAGCCGGCGGCCTCCATGCGGACCACGTCGACCTGCGGGTCCTCGAGGCCCATGAGCCGGGCCAGGTCGGCGCGCAGCACGTGCGGGTTCTGCGTGCCGGTCCAGCAGCGCAGCCGAACCTCGCAGCCCTCTCCATCGGGCTGCCACGCGGCCAGCGCACACGAGGGGCCGATCGACGCATGCATCTGGTAGGGCCAGACGTAGGTGCGCGGCATCGGTTGCGCGGCCTGCGCGATGGCGCCATCGACATCGCCCTCGTCGACCAGCAGCCGCTGGGTCGAGGGGTTGTCGCGCAGAGCCTGCGCCACGTCGGAAAGATCGGGCATGCCGGGCCAGGGCTTCCAGCGCACGCGCAGCTCGCGCAGCGCCTGTTCGGCGTGCTCCTCGCGCTCGGCGACGATGCCCACGAAATCGCGGATCACCACCACCGCGCGAATGCCGGGAATGTGCGCGATCGACGCTTCGTCGACCGACTCGAGCGTGTTGCCGATGAAGTCGCCGTGGTCCGCTCCTGCATAAGGCGGCCGCACCACGCGACCATGCAGCATGCCGGGCACGCGCATGTCGTGCACGAAGACCTGCTCGCCCGCGAGCTTGGCCGGTATGTCGACGCGCGCCTGCCGGGTGCCGACGATGCGGTAGTCGGCCGGGTCCTTGGGCTGCGCCTGCGGATCGAGCCGCAGCACCGTGCGCTGGCCGGCCACGAGCGCGGCGTAGCTTGCGCGCCGCTCCGGCTCGGCGGCCACGCGCACCATGCCGTTGCGCAGCTCCAGCGCCTCCGGCGCCACGCCGAGCCGCTCGGCCGCGCGCGCGCGCAGCCATGCGCGCGCCTGTGCGGCCGCGAGGCGCAGCGGCTGCGCATGGATCTGGATCGATGCGCTCGCGATGGTCGCGCCCTGGTTCGGCGCACGCGCGGTGTCGCCGAGCATCACGCGCACGCACGGCATGCCGAGCTCGAGCTCTTCGGCGACGATCTGGCCGAGCGCGGTCTGGATGCCGGTGCCCAGGTCGACATGGCCGTTGAGCGCCGAGGCGCTGCCGTCGTCCCACACCGCAAGCAGGATCTCGTCGCCTTCGGCAGGGTTGCCCGCGATGAAGGCGGGCTGCCCCTTGGCGGGCGGCGGTGGGGGCGGCGTCTCGCGCACCACCAGCAGCACGCCGTCGGCCGAAAGGAATTCCGCGCGCGTGCGCGGCAGGTCGGCGCGGCGCGTCATGCGGCCGGTGCGCGCAGGCGCGCGGCCGCGCGCTGCACCGCGTCAAGAATTTCGATGTGCGTGCCGCAGCGGCACAGGTTTCCCGAGAGTTCGCTGCGGATGCGCGCCTCGCTCGCGTGCGGGTCACGCGCGAGCAGCGCCGCGGCCTGCATCACCATGCCGTTCAGGCAGTAGCCGCACTGCGCGGCCTGCGCCGCTTCGAACGCGGCCTGCACCGGATGCCAGTTTGCTTGCGTGCCAAGGCCTTCGAGCGTGGTGATGGTGCGGCCCGCCACGCCGTGCGCCGGGATCACGCAGGCGCGCGCCGCAATGCCGTCCACATGCACCGTACAGGCGCCGCACTGCCCGAGCCCGCAGCCGTATTTCGGCCCGTTGAGCCCGAGGTCGTTGCGCAGCAGGTGCAGCAGCGTGGCCTCCCGCGGCACGTTGTCGAGCGTGTGCGCACGGCCATTGACCTGCAGGCACAGCGCAGCCTCGTTCTTTTCTTCAGTACCGCAGTGGGTCGTCGTCACGGGGATGCAGCCGTCCTTCAGCTCGGAATATCGCCGGACTGGATGCGCTTGACGCCCTTGGCCGCCATCTGCTTCCAGGCCGCCGCCAGCGAACCGTCGAGGTCGATCGCACGCGTGGCGTCCTCGATCACGTAGACCTCGAAACCGGCCTTGCGCGCGTCGAGCGCGGTCCATGCCACGCAGAAGTCGGTGGCGAGCCCGGCCACGTAGACCGTCTTGATGCCACGCTGCTTGAGGTAGCCGCCGAGGCCGGTCGGCGTCTTGCGGTCGGCTTCCTCGAAGGCCGAATAGCTGTCGACGCCCTTGTTGAAGCCCTTGCGGATGATCAGCTGCGCGCCCGGAAGCTTCAGGTCCTTGTGCAGCGCCGCGTCGTCGGTGCCCTGCACGCAGTGGTCGGGCCAGAGCACCTGCTTGCCGTAGCTCAGCTTGACGCTGCTGAACGGCTTCTGGTCCGCATGCGCGCTCGCGAACGAGGCATGGCCCGGCGTGTGCCAGTCCTGCGTGACGACGATGTTCTCGAAAGCGCCGGCGAGCCGATTGATCACCGGCACCACCTCGGCCCCGCCCTTGACGGGCAACGTGCCGCCATCGACGAAGCAGTTCTGCACGTCGATCACGAGCAGTGCGGACCTGCCGTCGGGCTTGAGCGGACCCGCTGCGAAGGCGTCGAGGGCGAGCCCGCCGCACAACCCGAGGACGGCGGCGTAGGTTGCGAAGCTTCTGCGATGCATGGCGGGACTCCTTTTTCTTTCGTCGAACGATGACGGAGGCTAGACGCTGAGGTAGGCGCGGCGCACTTCCTCGTTGGCCGCGAGCTCGGCCATCGTGGCGTGGTAGCGGATCTGTCCCTTCTCGAGCACATAGGCGCGGTCGGAGACGAGCTCGGCAAAGTGCATGTTCTGTTCCGACAGCAGGATGCTCACGCCCTGCGCCTTCAGTTCGAGGATCATGTTCGCCATCTGCTCGACGATCACCGGCGCCACGCCCTCCGAGGGCTCGTCCAGCAGCACGAGGTACGGGTTGCCCATGAGCGTGCGCGCCACGGTCAGCATCTGCTGCTCGCCGCCGCTCATGCGGCCGCCCGGGCGGTGGGGCATCTCGCCGAGGTTGGGGAACAGGGTGAACAGCCGCTCGGGCGTCCAGAGCGGCGCCTCGCTGCCGTCGGCCCAGCGGCGCGGGGGCTGCTTGCCGACCTCGAGGTTTTCCATCACCGTGAGGTCGGTGAACACGCGCCGGTCCTCGGGCACGAAGCCCAGGCCCAGGCGCGCCGCATGGTGCGGCTCGCTCTTCGAGATGTCGTGGCCGAGAAAGCGCACCGCGCCGCGGCGTTTGGAGAGCATGCCGATCAGCGTCTTGAGCGTGGTCGACTTGCCCGCGCCGTTGCGGCCCATGAGCGCGACCACCTCGCCGCGCCGCACCTCGAGGTCGACGTCGTAAAGAATCTGCGCGGCGCCGTACCAGGCGCAAAGGGCCTTGGCTTCGAGCAGCGGTTCGTGTGCGCTCATGCTGTCGCTCCCATCGCGGCCGCCTTGGCGGCCACCTTCTCGAAAGTCTTGCCGCTGCCGAAGTACACCTCCTGCACTTTCGGATGGTCGCGGATCTCGAGCGGCTTGCCCTGCGCGATGAGGCGGCCGCGCGCGAGCACGATCATGCGGTCGGCGTACGCGAACACCACGTCCATGCTGTGCTCGGTGAAGAGCACCGCCATGCCGCGGTCGATCACGAGCTGCTTGGTCAGCGCCATCAGCGAATTGCGCTCCTGGGGGGCCATGCCGGCGGTGGGCTCGTCCATGAGCAGCAGCTTCGGGCTGTTGGCCATCGCGATCGCGAGCTCGACGCGCTTCACGTCGCCGTACGCCAGCACGCTGCAGGGCCGGTCGGCCTGCGCCTTCATGCCGACTTGGTCGAGCAGCGCCAGCGCCTCGTCGCGCCGATGGTCGGCCGCGCGGCGCCACATCGAGAACAGCTTGCCATCGTGCGAGAGCAGCGCCATCTGCACGTTCTCGACGACGGTCAGCGAGGCGAAGGTTTCGGCGATCTGGAAAGTGCGGCCCACGCCCATGCGCCAGATCTCGCGCGGCCTGCGGCCGACGAGTTCCTGGCCGTCGAGCGTGATCGAGCCCTGGTCGGCCTTGAGCTGGCCGTTCACCATGTTGAAGGTGGTGGACTTGCCTGCACCGTTCGGGCCGATGAGCGCGAGCAGCTCGCCGGGGGGCAGCTCGAAGCTGATGCCGTCGACGGCTTTGACGCCGCCGAAGGACTTGCCTAGGTTGGAGACCTTGAGGAGAGTCATTGGGTTGGACGGCCTTCGTGAGGTGCTTGTTTCTTTTTGGGTTTCGGGGCCGGGTCTCGCCCCGGCGGGCGAGCTACTTTCTTTTGCTTCGCCAAAAGAAAGTAGCCAAAGAAAAGGCGAC
>NZ_JBDGJC010000019.1:0-46063 GCF_057657075.1 Variovorax sp. Soil_C_26 | reverse complement strand
CTCGGCCATGGGCTGTAGCTGGCGCTGATCGTTCACCTCGCAGACCACCTCATGCGCCACGATCACGTGGCTTTGCGTCTCCACCGCTGTCTGCAGGTTGTAGCCCGGACGGCTGTCAAGACTGCGCATCGGGCGTGCCTCGGGCTCGCCGTTGACAATGGTGCTGGCACCGCTGCGCATGAGTTGCTGGGCCTGGTTGGCAATGGCACGGCCCTCGGCCTTCAGGCGCTCCAGGGCGGCGCGTACTTCATCTGATTTGCCAGTGCCCCCTTCGGCGCCATCGCTGCCCTGGTCATCCTCTCTGTCCCGCCTGTCCAGCAACCGCAGATAAGCCGCGATCTCCTGCGCGTTGCGCTGCGCCTGGGCGGCCAACTCACACTGGCCCACCACCGCCTTGCGCGAGGCCACCGCCTGCACCTTCGAGCCATCGATGGCCACGGTGGATCCTTGAATCAGCCGGCTGGCCCGCGCGAACTGCACGAAGGCTGCACAGCTGGCCACCAGGGCCGTCGAGTTCTGGCGCCTGAACTCGGCGATGGTCTTGTGATCCGGGGCCAGGCGCCCCAGCAGCCACATGCACTCCACATTGCGATGGCACTCGCGCTCCAGTGCCCGCGAGGAACGGATCGCGCTCAGGTACCCCCAGAGGTACAGCCGCAAGAGATCGCCCGGGTCGTAGGGCGGTGTTCCCAGACGCTGCGCCTGCGCCTTGGCAAAGCCCAGCGCCTTCAGGTCCAGCGCCTGCACCCAGGCGTCCACCACCCGAACCAGTGCTTCCTGACCTACCAGCTCATCGAGCATCAGTGGGAACAACGTCGCCTGTCCCCGCGCCTGTCCGTGTCGATGTCCCATTGGTCAGCCTCCAATGAAAAATGCCCTCCAGACAACGCCTGGAGGGCACTTCTCGCGGACTCAACGCCGACTATTTACACAGACTGCCTGTGGCCGGCTTTTTTTTGCCTTGGCCAATCAGGCCGCGAGTCGCTGCTCGATGGCGGCCCGGGTCTCGGGCAGCTCCTTCGGCAGGTGGTGCTTGAGCTGTTCGAACAGCTCGGCATGCAGCTTCAGCTCGGCCTCCCAGGCGGCCTTGTCGATGCTGGTGACGCTCTTGAACTGTTCGGCGCTGAAGTCCAGGCCGGTCCAATTGAGCTCTTCGTAGCGCGGGCTGACGCCGAACACATGGTCGACGCCCTCGGCCTTGCCCTCGATGCGGTCGATCATCCACTTGAGCACGCGCATGTTCTCGCCATAGCCGGGCCAGACGAACTTGCCGTCGGCGCCCTTGCGGAACCAGTTGGTGGTGAAGATGCGCGGCTGCTTGGCGCCCGAGGCCTCGAGCTTCTTGCCCAGATCGAGCCAGTGCTGGAAGTAGTCGCTCATGTTGTAGCCCATGAAGGCCAGCATCGCGAACGGGTCGCGGCGCACCACGCCCACCTGGCCGACGATGGCGGCGGTGGTCTCGGAGCCCATGGTGGCGGCCATGTAGACGCCTTCGGTCCAGTTGCGGCCTTCGGTGACCAGCGGCACCGTGGTCGAGCGGCGGCCGCCGAAGATGAAGGCATCGATCGGCACGCCGGCCGGATCGTCCCAGGCCGGGTCGAGCGCCGGGTTGTTGGTGGCGGCCACGGTGAAGCGCGAGTTCGGGTGCGCGGCCTTGGCGCCGGTTTCCTTGGCGATGGCCGGGGTCCAGTCCTTGCCCTGCCAGTCGATCAGGTGCTCGGGCAGCTGCTTGCCGGGCACGTCGTCCTCGAGGCCTTCCCACCAGACGTCGCCGTCGTCGGTGAGCGCCACGTTGGTGAAGATCACGTCGCGGTCCAGGCTCTTCAGGCAATTCGGGTTGGTCTTGAGGTTGGTGCCGGGGGCCACGCCGAAGTAGCCGGCTTCGGGGTTGATGGCGTACATGCGGCCATCCTTGCCGGGCTTGATCCAGGCGATGTCGTCGCCGATGGTGGTGACCTTCCAGCCTTCGAAGCCGGCCGGCGGCACGAGCATCGAGAAGTTGGTCTTGCCGCAGGCCGACGGGAACGCGGCGGCCACGTGGTACTTCTTGCCCTCGGGCGAGGTCACGCCGAGGATCAGCATGTGCTCGGCCAGCCAGCCTTCGTCGCGGCCCATGGTCGAGGCGATGCGCAGCGCGAAGCACTTCTTGCCGAGCAGCGCGTTGCCGCCGTAGCCCGAGCCGTAGCTCCAAATCTCGCGCGTCTCGGGGTAGTGGACGATGTACTTGGTCTTGTTGCAGGGCCAGGAGACGTCCTTCTGGCCGGGCTCGAGCGGCGCGCCCACGGTGTGCACGCAGGGCACGAACTCGCCGTCGGCGCCGAGCACGTCGTACACGGCCTTGCCCATGCGGGTCATGATGCGCATGTTGACGGCCACGTAGGGGCTGTCGGAGAGCTCGATGCCGATGTGGGCGATGGGCGAGCCGAGCGGGCCCATGCTGAACGGCACCACGTACATGGTGCGGCCCTTCATGCAGCCGTCGAACAGCGGCTGCAGCGTGGCGCGCATCTCGGCCGGGGCCATCCAGTTGTTGGTGGGGCCGGCGCTTTCCTTCTGCTCGGAGCAAATGAAGGTGCGGTCCTCGACGCGTGCGACGTCGCTCGGGTCGGACAGTGCGAGGAAGGAATCCGGGCGCTTGGCCGGGTTGAGCTTCTTGAAGGTGCCCGCGTCGACCAGTTTCTGGCAGAGGCGGTCGTACTCTTCCTTGCTGCCGTCGCACCAGTAGATGGACTCGGGTTTGCAGAGCGCGGCCATTTCGGCCACCCAGGCAATCAGCTTCGCGTTCTTGACGTATGAGGGTGCCTGAATGGCGAGGCCCTGCATCGTGGGTGCGTTCATCGGAAATCTCCTAAGTTGAAAAATCGTCTTTCCGAACGGGACGCCGTACCGGCATGGCACGGAGGTCCGTTTGAGAAAACGTTTCGCCTCGCGGAGACTGCGTCACCCGGGGCCACCCGGCCCACGGACGAAGACGCAACCGGCTGTCAGGCCAGGTAGACGGCGATCGATGCCAGGAGGAGCATCAGCACCGCGCCTGCCACGGGGAGCACGACGGGCATCAGGTGCACGACCGATTCGACGGCATCTGCTTCAACGGCCGCGGCATGGCCGGGCTCGACGGGAGTGGTGTTGGACATGGGAATACCTCGAATGCACAAAGACGGAAAAACTGCGGGCATTTTACAGATGGACCCCGTCCATCCGGTCTAGGGGGTTCCGAGCCCCCTTTTTCAGTGCTGCTCCTCGGCCTCGAAACCGGCCTCGTGCAGCGCGCCCAGCACGCTCGCGAGGTGGGCCCGTCCGCGGGTCTGCAGCACCAGCTCGATGTCGACGTTCTGCGCCGCCAGCATGGTGAAGGCGCGCTGGTGATGGACTTCGTCGACGTTAGCGCCCGCTTCTGCCACGGTGGCGGTGATCTGGGCCAGCGAGCCCGGCACGTCGCGCGCGCTCACGCGCACGCGGGCGAGCCGGCCGGCGCGCACCATGCCGCGCTCGATGATCGCCGCGAGCAGCAGCGGGTCGATGTTGCCGCCCGAGAGCACCAGCCCCACGCGCTTGCCCTTGAAGCGCTCGGGATGCCGGATCAGCGCCGCCAGGCCGGCCGCGCCGGCGCCCTCGACCAGCGTCTTCTCGATCTCGAGCAGCATCAGCACGCCCTGCTCGATGTCGCCCTCGTCGACAAGCAGCAGGTCGTCGACGTGGCGCGCGATGATCTCGCGCGTCAGCACGCCGGGCGTGCCCACTGCGATGCCTTCGGCGATGGTGCTCTTGCCCTGCAGGTGCTGCGTGCCCTTGACTGCATTCACCATGCCGGGGAAACGCGTGGTCTGCACGCCGACGATCTCGATGCCGGGCCTGCGGTGCCGCGCCGCGACGGCCATGCCGGCGATCAGCCCGCCGCCGCCCACCGACACCACGAGCGTGTCGAGTTCGTGCACCGCATCGAGCATCTCGAGCGCCACGGTGCCCTGGCCCGCGATGATCGCTTCGTCGTCGTAGGGATGCACGAAGCTGAGGCCTTCGCGTTCGGCCAGCTCGAGCGCATGCGCGCGCGCCGCATCGAGCGTGTCGCCATGCAGCACCACTTCGGCCCCGAAGCCGCGCGTGCGCTCGATCTTCACGCCCGGCGTGAAGCGCGGCATCACGATGAGCGCGCGCAGGCCCAGGCGCTCGGCGTGGTAGGCCACACCCTGCGCATGGTTGCCGGCCGACATCGCGATCACGCCGCGGGCGCCGCCCTCGGACAGGTCGACCAGCTTGTTGCAGGCGCCGCGCTCCTTGAACGAGGCGGTGAACTGCAGGTTCTCGAACTTCAGGAACACCTGCGCGCCGACGATCTCGGAGAGCGTGCGCGACTCCACGCAGGGCGTGTCGAGCACCTGGCCCCGCAGGCGCGCCGCGGCACGCTGGATTTCTTCGATTCCAACCATGGCGGGCATTGTGGCTGGAATCGCACCATCAGGGTTTTTACCGTTCCCGCATCTTCCCGAAGCCAAAACTCTGCGCTATGGTCGCTTCAGTAATTTCCTCATGCCAGGAGGTCGGTGGATGGTCAAGCGCGCGGGTGTCGATGTGGTGGCTGCTGCTGTGCGCGGGCAGGCATTGCCGTCGCCCGGGCTCAAGGGCGCGCCGGTGCTGGAGCTCATGTGCTCGCACTTCGTGCTCACGCTGGCCGCCAAGCAGGGCCCGCGCTTCAACGTGCGCCGCGACATCAACGGCCTGCTCTCGCTGACCGGCCGCCACCTGGTGTGGCCGCTCGCGGTGCTGCAGCGGCTGAGCGAGTTCCTCGGCCGGCGCTGCGCGGGCAACGAGGCCTGGAAGGGCGTCGAAGACCTCGACGGCCGCACGCTGCTCGAGCGCCATGGCGTGTGGCGCGGCCCCTATGAGGAAGGCACGCTGTTCTTCTACCTCGACGAGTACGCGAAGGACCATCCCAAGGACCTGCTCTCGGTGCTGTCCGTCACGCGCGACTGGCTCACGCATGCGCTGCGCAAGCAGTCGACGCTGGTCGAGAAGAACATCGATGCGCTCGCCGGCCTGCTGCAGCTCAACAAGGCCGAGCGTGCGCTGCTGCTCTACGGCACGCTCGCGCGCTACCAGCGCGACCTGCGCTCGCTGCTGGTGGAGTTCAAGGTCAACAACGCGCCCGAGGCCTATGCCGCCATCGCCGACATCGCGGGCGTCAATGCAAGCGAAGTCGGCGAGGCGCTGCGTGCGGGGTCGCGGCTCGAGCGCATCGGCCTGGTCGAGAACCTGATCTCCGAGCACAACATCACCGACCTGGCCGATCTCATGAAGGTCAGCGAGAAGCTGCCGCCGGTGCTGATGCGTGAGTACCGCGACCACAACGAGCTCATGGCCGTGTTCACGCGGCCCTCCGCAAAGAGCACGCTCACGCCCCACGATTTCTCCTTCGTCGAGGAAGACGCGCAGATGCTCGTCACGCTGCTGCGTGCGGCCGTGGCGCGCAAGGAGCCTGGCGTCAACGTGCTGCTCTACGGCCCGCCCGGCACGGGCAAGACCGAACTCGCCAAGGTGGTGGCGCAGGCCGCGGGGCTCGATCTGTTCGAGGTCGAGTACGCCGACCGCGACGGCAACTCGCTGTCGGGGCGCGACCGCTACCGCTCGCTACAGATCGCGCAGGTGTTCCTCAAGGGCAGCGCCCAGGCGGCGCTGCTGTTCGACGAGGTGGAAGACGTCTTTCCGCCCATCAGCACCGAGGCCGCGCAGTTCATGGCGCGTGCCGAGCAGGTTCCGGCGCCCCCGAGCGGCAGCGTGAGCGGCAAGGCCTGGGTCAACCAGATCCTCGAGGCCAACCCCGTGCCCACGCTGTGGGTCACCAACCGCATCGAGCAGATCGACCCGGCGTTCCGGCGCCGCTTTGCCTACCACCTCGAACTCAAGTCGCCGCCGCCCGGCGCGCGCGAGCAGCTCGTCAAGAAGACGCTCGACGGCATCGTCGTGTCCGAGGCGTTCACCGCCAAGCTGGCAGAGCGCAAGGGGCTCACGCCCGCGCAGATCCGCACCGCGGTGCGCTTCGCGGGGCTGGCCTGCACCGACGGCGCGTCGATGGAGGCGCTGATCGAGCGCCAGCTGCGCAACGCCGACCTCGCGCTCGGCACGTCCGATGCCGGGCTCGGCGAACGGCGCAACGTCACCACCTACGACCTCGACATGCTCAATGTCGAGACCCGCTTCGAGGTGCCGCGCATCGTCGCGGCGCTGAAGGCGCGCGGCCACGGCACGCTGTGCTTCTATGGCGCGCCGGGCACCGGCAAGACCGCGCTCGCCGAGCACATCGCCCGAGCCATCGGCCGGCCGCTCATCATCAAGCAGGCCAGCGATCTCATGAGCAAGTACGTCGGCGAGACCGAGCAGAACATGGCTGCCATGTTCCGCGAGGCGGAAGCCGAAAAGGCCGTGCTGCTGCTCGACGAGGCCGACAGCTTTCTGCAGGACCGCCGCGGCGCCCAGCGCACCTACGAGGTGACCGAGGTCAACGAGATGCTGCAGGGCATGGAGCGCTTCAACGGCGTGTTCGTGTGCACCACCAACCTGCTCGAACGGCTCGACCAGGCGGCGCTCAGGCGCTTCACGTTCAAGATCAAGTTCATGCCGCTGACCGCGCAGCAGCGCGAGCGCATGTTCGTGACCGAGGCGCTCGCGGGCGATGCCGCGCTGCTCACGGGCGAGACCCGCGCGCGGCTCGCGCAACTGCGCCAGCTGTGCCCGGGCGACTTCGCTGCGGTGAAGCGGCAGACCGACATCCTGGCGGTCGAGTTCTCGGCCGCCGAATTCCTCGACCAGCTCGAGGCCGAACACCGCATCAAGCCCGAGGTGCGCGAATCGCGCGGCATGGGTTTCGTGCAGTAGGTAGCCAGGCAGCAGTGAGCGAACGCCGGCGGGGGGCCGGCCGCACGCAGAAAAAAAGAACACAGGGAACGCAGCGACAGGAGGAGGCTTTCGATGACAGAGCAAAAGACACATGCCGCAGCGGCAGGGGGCATGCCGCGTTTCACTTTATGGCGGTTCGCGGCATTCGCAGGGACGGGCCTGCTTTGCGGCGCGATCGCCGCATGCGGTGGCGGTGGGGGAGGTGGCGGCGGCGGCGGGTTTCCGATCATCCCGGGCGGGGGCAATCCCCCGGTCGGCGACGGCGGCGGCGACGGGCCGGGCGACCCCGATGCGATCGTGGCCTCGGCGAGCGTGGCCGGCCTGTGCGCCGCGCCGCGCGCCGGCACCAATCCCGCGACCGGTGCCGCCTACCCCGACCGGCCCGGCACGCTGACCGACGAGAAGCGGTGGGTGCGCGGCTGGATCGACGAGACCTATCTCTGGTATGGCGAGGTGCCGACCACGCTCAAGGCCGCCGACTACGCCACACCGGTCGCGTATTTCAACGTGCTCAAGACGCCGGCGCTCACGCCCTCGGGGCGCGCGAAGGACCGCTACCACTACGTCGTCGACACCGAGCGCTATCGCCAGCTCTCGGAAGCCGGCGTGTCGCCGAGCTACGGCATCGAGCTTGCCGTGCTGCGCAGTTCGCCGGCGCGCAACATGCGCATCGCCTTCGTCGAGCCGAACTCGCCGGCCGGCAGGGCCGGACTGCCGCGTGGCGCCAAGCTGGTGGAGGCCGACGGCGTCGATGTGGTACGCGCCACCGGCACCGCCAACGTCAACGTGATCAATCGCGCCATCTCGCCGCAAGAAGCCGGCGAGTCGCACACCTTCGTCTTCGAGGTGGGCGGCGTGCGGCAGGCGCCGGTCCAGCTCACGGCCGAGCAGGTCAGGCGCACGCCCGTGCAGTTCGTCAAGAGCATCGACACCGGCAGCGGCCGCGTCGGGTACCTGCTCTTCAACGACCACATCACCACCTCGGAGGCGCAGCTCATCAATGCGGTCAACCAGCTGCGCAACGACGGCGTGCAGGACCTGGTGCTCGACATGCGCTACAACGGCGGCGGGCAGCTCAACATCGCGAGCCGGCTCGCCTACATGGTGTCGGGGCCGGCCGCGACCGACGGCAAGGTCTTCGAGCAACTGGTGTTCAATGACAAGAACCCGTTCCACCTGCTGCCGGCGCAGACGCAGATACCGTTCTACGGCACCAGCCGCACGGGTGCGGCGCTGCCCCGGCTGGGGCTGTCGCGCGTCACCGTGCTCGTCGGTCCGGACACCTGCTCGGCCAGCGAGTCGGTCATCAACGGCCTGCGCGGCGCCGACGTGAGCGTGAACCTGGTCGGCGGTACAACCTGCGGCAAGCCTTACGGCTTCTCGCCGCAGGACAACTGCGGCACCAGCTATTTCGCGATCCAGTTCCAGGGCGTGAACGCGAAGAACTTCGGCGACTACGGCGACGGCTTCCGGCCCGACTGCGCCGTGGCCGACGACTTCGCGCATCCGCTCGGCGACCCGGCCGAGGCGCGGCTCGCCGCGGCCCTGGCGATGCGCAATGGCGGCGCCTGCCCGGCGATATCCGCCAAGACCCTGCCGGGGGTCGAGAAGCCCGGCATGTCGGAAACCGAGCCCTATTTGCGCGACCGCTCGCCGCTGCGCGAGATGCGCGTGCTCGACATGCCGGGCGCGCCGGCAGCACCGGGATGACCGGCGCCGGATTGGCGTAAACCCTGCGGTCTTTCGACTCTCTTGCTGCGCAAGCGCGCGGCCGATAGAGTGGCCTTCATCAGTAGCAAACGTTTGCGCAAACGTTTGGCATTTTGTTCTACACGGCTTCGGCCGCGATGAGGAGACCACGATGAAGATGCGAATCCAGCGCCGCCGGTGGCTCGGCGCGGCCTTGCTCGCCACGGTACTTTCGGCCTGCGGCGGGGGCGGCAGCGGCAACGACGGCTTTGCGCTCGCGCCGGGTTTCGGCGCCGCGCCGCCGCCCGCGCAGAAGATCATCATCGACAGCGACTACAACACCATGAGCGACGACGGCCAGCTCGGCGTGATGGCCGCGCAGCTCCAGGCCGAGGGCAAGGTCGAGGTCCTCGGCATCACCGTGGTGTCGGGCAACAAGTGGCTGCGCCAGGGCGTGGCCGAGGCGCTGAAATCGGTCGAGCGGCTCGGTGTGGGCCACCGCATCCCCGTGTTTGCGGGCGAGAACTACGCCTTCAACCACGACCGGGCTGCGATCGAGGCCGAGCTGGCGGCCGGGGCCGGCGGCGACGGCTATCTGGGCGCCTGGAGCACGCCCGAGCCCAGGACCGACGCCGAGCTGGCGCCGATTCCCGACGGCTTCGCCACGCACACGCGGGTGCAGCCGCGCAGCGCGGTCGACTTCATCATCGACACGGTCAAGGCGCATCCGCACGAGGTGACCCTGCTCGCGATCGGCCCGCTCACCAACATCGCCAAGGCGGTGCAGCGCAGCCCCGAGATCGTGCCGTTGATCAAGCAGATCATCTACATGGGCGGCGCCGTCCATGTGCCCGGCAACACCACCAAGGCGGCGGAGTTCAACTGGTGGTTCGATCCCGACGCCGCGCAGTTCGTGGTGCGGCTGCCGATCCCGCAGGTGGTGGTGCCGCTCGACGTGACCGACACCGTGCTCATGGACAAGGCGATCTACGACCGCATTGCGCACCCGCCCCGCCCCACCGCGGTGACCGAGGCGTTTCGCCAGGAGTGGTTTGCCGCCGACTTCGAGAAGGACCCGAACCACACCTCGAACATCTGGGACACGCTGACCATCGCCTACCTGCTCGATCCCGCCTACGCGACCCAGGTCTCGGAAGAGTACGTGGACGTGATTGCGCGGCCGGGCGATCCCGAGAACGGCCGCTCGGTTGGCTACACGACGCCGCCGGCGGGCGCGCCGCTGCAGAAGATGAAGGTGGTGACGCGTTTCGACAACGCGCGGTTCTTCGCGCTCTACGTGGATCTGCTCACGCGGCCGGTGCCGGTGCGCCTGCCGCGCTGAGGCCGCCTAGAAAGCCGAGCACACCCGCAGCACCTCGCTGCCATAGGCCTCGAGCTTCTTCGTGCCGATGCCGCTGATGCCCTGCAGGTCTTCGAGCGTGGCCGGTGCGCGCTCGGCGATCGCGGCCAGGGTGGCGTCGTGGAAGATCACGTAGGCCGGCAGGTTGTGCTCGCGCGCCACTTCGGCACGCCAGGCCTTGAGCGCCTCGAAGCGCTTCTGGCCCTCGGCGTCGAGGGCGGCCGCGGCCGGTGAGGGCGCGCCGCGCGCGGCCTTCTCGCGCCGCGTCTTGCCGCTGCGTGTGGCGGGCGACGAGATCGATTCGCGCAGCGACACCAGCGTCTCGCCGCGCAGCACCGCGCGCGAGGCTTCGGTGAGCTTGAGCGTGTTGTAGGCCTCGGCATCGACCGCCACGGCGCCGATCGCGATGAGCTGGCGCAGCACGCCGCGCAGCTGCACCTCGCTGAACTCCGCGCCGAGCCCGAAGGTGCTGATGCGCTCGTGCCCGTACTGGCGGACCTTGTCGGTCTCCTTGCCGCGCAGGATGTCCATCACATGGCCCGAACCGAAGCTGATGCCGCTTTGCTGCTGCACGCGGTACACGGTCGACAGCAGCTTGCGCGCCGCATCGGTGCCATCCCACACCTGGGGCGGCGCGATGCAGTTGTCGCAGTTGCCGCAGGGCGTGCTCTTCTCGCCGAAGTAGCCCAGCAGCCGCACGCGCCGGCAGTCGCTCGCCTCGGCCAGCGAGAGCAGCGCGTCGAGCTTGCCGCGCATCACCTGCTTGAACTCCTCGCCCGCGGGGCTCTCGTCGATCATGCGGCGCTGGTTGACCACGTCCTGCAGACCGTAGGTCATCCAGGCATCGGCGGCTGCGCCGTCGCGGCCGGCGCGGCCGGTCTCCTGGTAGTAGCCCTCGATGTTCTTCGGCATGTCGAGGTGCGCCACGAAGCGCACGTCGGGCTTGTCGATGCCCATGCCGAACGCGATGGTCGCGACCATCACGATGCCTTCCTCGCGCAGGAACCGGTCCTGGTGCCGCTGGCGCACCGCTGCGTCCAGGCCCGCGTGGTAGGGCAGGGCATTGATGCCGGCGCCCTGCAGCATCACGGCCACGTCTTCCACGCGCTTGCGCGACTGGCAATAGACCACGCCCGCATCGCCCTCGTGCTCGCGTTCGATGAAGCGCAGCAGCTGCGTGGTCGCGTCCTTCTTCTCGACGATGGTGTAGCGGATGTTCGGCCGGTCGAAGCTCGAGACGAACTGGCGCGCCTCTTCGAGCTGCAGCCGCTCGACGATGTCGGCCCGCGTGAGCGCGTCGGCCGTGGCCGTGAGCGCGATCCGCGGCACGCCGGCATAGCGCTGGTGCAGCACCGTGAGCGCGCGGTACTCGGGGCGGAAGTCGTGGCCCCACTGGCTCACGCAGTGCGCCTCGTCGATCGCGAACAGCGAGAGCTTGCCGCGCGCGGCAAGCGCGTCCATCAGCTCGAGGAAGCGCGGCGTGGTCACGCGCTCGGGCGCGGCGTACAGCAGCGTGATCTCGGCGCGCGCCATGCGGCGCTCGACGTCCTGCGTCTGCTGCCAGTCGAGCGTCGAGTTGAGGAAAGCCGCGTCCACGCCGGCCTCGTGCAGTGCGCCCACCTGGTCGTGCATCAGCGCGATCAGCGGCGAGACCACCACCGCGAGGCCGTGCCCGGCGCGCTGCCGCGCGATGGCCGGGATCTGATAGCACAGCGACTTGCCGCCGCCGGTGGGCATCAGCACCAGCGCATCGCCGCCGGCCACCACATGCTCGACGATGGCTTGCTGCGGCCCGCGGAACTGCGCATAGCCGAAGACCTCGTGGAGGATGTCGGCGGGCGCGCTCGACGTGCTGTGGTCGGCGTCGGAGGGGAGGGGGGCAAGCGAGGACACGGGCGGCAGGCGGGCGGCGGAAGAACGGAACGAACGAAGGAAAAGGCGAAGAGGGAGCGCGGCCGTGGATTGTCCCCCAGCCACCAGGAAATGACCGTGGCACGAGGTTTGCAATCGCAACGCCAGTCTCGAAGCCCTTCTTGTATAGACAGCAAAGTGGTGCATTGTCGTCCTGCCATGCACCGAATAGGTTCTCTCGGGTTATCCTGTATATACAAGTTGGGGCACACGGCAACAATGCGAGGCGCGCGCCACCCGGACGGACGACGGGGGCGCATCGCCGAGCCATCTCTTTCTCAAGAACGGAACCAGGAGTCCCCATGGTCAAGACGCTAGTTGTGAAGATTTCCCCGCTGCTGGCAGCGCTCGCCTGCACCGCAGGCCTGGCCGGCACGGCCGCTGCGCAGGAAACCAAGATTGCGCTCGGCATGTCGGGCTGGACCGGCTTTGCGCCGCTCACGCTGGCCGACAAGGCGGGCATCTTCAAGAAGAACGGCCTCGACGTCGAGATCAAGATGATCCCGCAGAAGGACCGGCACCTTGCGCTGGCCGCGGGCGCGATCCAGTGCGCCGCCACCACCGTGGAAACGCATGTGGCCTGGAACGCCAACGGCGTGCCGATCGTGCAGATCTTCCAGATGGACAAGTCCTACGGCGCCGATGGCATCGCGGTGCGCAACGACGTGAAGAGCTTCGCCGACCTCAAGGGCAAGACCATCGGCGTGAGCGCGCCCGGCACCGCGCCGTACTTCGGCCTGGCCTGGATGCTCAACAAGAACGGCATGACCTTGAAGGACGTGAAGACCGTCTCGCTCGAGCCGCAGCCCGCCGCGCAGGCCTTCGTGGCCGGCCAGAACGACGCGGCCATGACGTACGAGCCGTACCTGTCGACCGTGCGCGCCAATCCGGCGGCCGGCAAGATCCTGGCCACCACGCTCGACTACCCGATGGTGATGGACACCGTGGGCTGCGCGCCGACCTGGCTCAAGGCCAACCCCAAGGCCGCCGCCGCGCTCACCAAGTCGTACTTCGATGCGCTCGAGATGATCAAGGCCGACCCGGCCAAGTCGAACGAGATCATGGGCTCGGCCGTCAAGCAGAGCGGCGAGCAGTTCGCCAAGTCGTCGGCCTACCTGCGTTGGCAGGACAAGGCCGCGAACCAGAAGTTCTTCGCAGGCGAGCTCATGAGCTTCATGAAGGAGGCCACGACGATCCTGCTCGAAGCCGGCGTGATCCGCAAGGCGCCCGAAGACTACGCCGCCACCTTCGATGCCAGTTTCGTCAAGTAAGGCCCTGCCGCCGATGGCGCCACGCGCGGCGCCTGCCGGCGAGGTCACGCAGCCCGCAGGGGCCGCGCCCGCCGCAACGGCACCGCCCCTGCGGCGGCGCCGCGCATTCGCGCCGCTCGAACCCATCGGCGCGCGTGCGCGGGTGCTGCTCGGGCTCGGCTTCTTCGTGGTGTTCGTGCTCGCGTGGTCCGTCGCCACGCTCGGTGGCTTCGTCTCGCCGACCTTCCTCGCAAGTCCGCCGACCATGGTCAAGGAAGGCTGGCTGCTCTTCACCGAGTACGGCTTCAGCCTGGACGTGGGCATGACGGTCTGGCGCGTGTTCGGCGGCTTCGTGCTGGCGGCCGTGTTCGCGGTGCCGCTGGGCATCGCCATGGGCACGTGGAAGACGGTCGAGGCCTTCTTCGAGCCCTTCGTCTCGTTCTGCCGCTACCTGCCGGCCTCGGCCTTCATCCCGCTGCTCATCCTCTGGGCCGGGCTCGGCGAAATGCAGAAGCTGCTCGTGATCTTCATCGGCTCGTTCTTCCAGATCGTGCTGATGGTGGCCGTCACCGTGGGCGGTGCGCGGCGCGACCTCGTCGAGGCGGCGTACACGCTGGGCGCCAAGAGCCGCGGCATCGTCGCGCGCGTGCTCATCCCCAGTGCCGCGCCGGGCATCGCCGAGTCGCTGCGCCTGGTGCTCGGCTGGGCCTGGACCTACGTGATCGTGGCGGAGCTGATCGGCTCGTCCTCGGGCATCGGCCACATGATCACCGACAGCCAGGCGCTCCTGAACACCGGCCAGATCATCTTCGGGATCATCGTGATCGGCGTCATCGGGCTGGTGTCCGACTTCGCTTTCAAGGCGCTCAACCGCCGCCTCTTCGCCTGGGCCGCACTGTGAAGACGATGATGAACAACCAGCTTTCGATCCAGGGCGTGTCGCGCGTCTTCACCGGTGCCAAGGGGCAGAGCACGCAGGCGCTGCTGCCGATCGATTTCGAGGTGCGCGAGAACGACTTCGTCACCATCCTCGGGCCTTCGGGCTGCGGCAAGTCGACGCTGCTGCGCATCGTCGCGGGGCTCGACTTTCCCACCACCGGCCAGGTGCTGCTCGACGGCGAGCGCATCGAGGGGCCGGGTGCCGACCGCGGCGTGGTGTTCCAGAGCTACACGCTGTTCCCCTGGCTCACGGTGGCCCAGAACATCCGCTTCGGCCTGCGCGAGCGCGGCATGAGCGAAGCCGAGCAGAAGGAGCGCAGCGCGTTCTTCATCGCCAAGGTGGGCCTGCGCGGCTTCGAGAACCACTATCCGAAGCAGCTCTCGGGCGGCATGCAGCAGCGCACCGCCATTGCGCGCGCGCTCGCCAACGACCCCAAGATGCTGCTGCTCGACGAGCCCTTCGGCGCACTCGACAACCAGACCCGGGTGCTGATGCAGGAACTGCTGCTCGGCATCTGGGAATCGGCGCAGAAGACGGTGCTGTTCGTCACGCACGACATCGACGAGGCCATCTTCATGGCCAACCGCGTGGCCGTGTTCAGCGCCAGGCCGGGCCGCATCAAGACCGAGATCGCGGTCGACTTCCCGCATCCGCGCAAGTACACGATCAAGACCTCGCCCGAGTTCATGGCCATCAAGGCGCGCCTGACCGAAGAGATCCGGGCCGAGTCGATGGCGGCTGCGGAGCATTGAGATGAGTCACCTGGCCGCGTGGGCTCCTCGTCTTCTTTCTCCCTCCCCCTCTGGGGAAGGGCAGGGGTGGGGGCACGACGGCCCCGGGCGATACGAAGCGCCTGATTGGCGCGCTGCCCCCATCCCCGCCTTCCCCCAGGGGCGGAAGGCGCAAGACCAGACAGGGGCCGCACGATGAAACGCGACCTGCCGTCCCTCGCGCTCTATGCGCAGGTCAAGGACCACATCTCGCGCAAGATCCAGGACGGCACCTGGCCGGCCGGCCATCGCCTGCCGTCCGAGAGCGAGCTGGTCGCGCAGTTCGGCATCTCGCGCATGACGGTGAACCGCGCACTGCGCGAGCTCGTGGCGCAGGGGCGCATCGTGCGCATGGCCGGCGTCGGCAGCTTCGTGGCCGAGACCAAGCCGCAGTCCACGCTGCTGCAGATCGCCAACATCGCGAGCGAGATCCGCCAGCGCGGCCACGACTACCGCTGCGAGATGCTCGCCGTCGAGCGCCTCGCGGCCTCGCCCGACGTGGCCGCCTGGCTCGACATGCGCGCGGGCAGCTCGGTGTTCCACAGCGTCTGCCTGCACCTGGACAACGACACGCCGGTGCAGCTCGAGGAGCGCTACGTCAACCCGCAGGTCGTGCCCGACTACCTCGCGCAGGACTTCGCCGCGGTGCCGCCCAGCGAATACCTCGTGCGCCACGTGCCCTTCGACCAGATCGAGCATGTCGTCGATGCCGTGCTGCCCACACCCGAACAGGCCGGCCACCTCGCGATGGCGCCCGCCGACCCCTGCCTGCTGCTGACGCGCCGCACCTGGACGCGCAACATCCCGGTGACGTGGGTGCGCTGTCTGCACCCGGCCTCGCGCTACAGCCTGGGCAGCCGCTTTCGCGCCGACGGCAATCCTTCATTCGGCTGAGCCCGCGACGGCAACCAAAGTCTTCTGACGCAACCACTTGTATAGACAGGTTCACATGGCCCAACCTTCCACTCCCGCCACCCTGACCCTCATGCCCGGCCAGGTCGACCTTGCGATGCTGCGCCGCATCCACCAGCACAGCGGCCTGCGCCTTGCCCTCGATCCGTCGGTGCAGGAAGGCATGGCCCGTGCCGAAGCCGCCGTGCGCCGCATCGTCGAGAACGACGAGGTGGTCTACGGCATCAACACCGGCTTCGGCAAGCTCGCGAGCACGCGCATCGGCAACGACCACCTGGCCGACCTGCAGCGCAACCTCGTGCTCTCGCACAGCGTGGGCACGGGCGAGCCGCTGGCCGCGCCGGTGGTGCGGCTGGTACTCGCCACCAAGGCCGTGAGCCTGGCCCGCGGCCATTCGGGCGTGCGGCCCGCGCTCGTCGATGCGCTGCTGGCGCTCTTCAATGCGGGCGTGATGCCGCGCATCCCGTGCAAGGGCTCGGTCGGCGCCTCGGGCGACCTCGCGCCGCTCGCGCACATGGCCTGCGTGCTGATCGGCGAAGGGGAAGCGACCCTGCCCGACGGCCGCGTGGTCGGCGGTGCCGAGGCGATGCGCAGCGTGGGCCTCGAACCCTTCGTCCTCGGCCCCAAGGAAGGCCTGGCGCTGCTCAACGGCACGCAGGTGTCGACCGCGCTCGCGCTCGCGGGTCTTTTCGGTGCCGAGAACGTGTTCGCCTCGGCCTTGATGTCGGGCGCGCTGTCGCTCGAGGCGATCCAGGGGTCGATCAAGCCCTTCGACGCGCGCATCCATGCGGCGCGCGGCCAGCCGGGGCAGATGGCGGTCGCGGCGGCGGTGCGCACGCTGCTCGACGGCAGCGAGATCGTGCCCTCGCACGCCGACTGCGGGCGCGTGCAGGACCCGTATTCGGTGCGCTGCATTCCGCAAGTGATGGGCGCCTGCCTCGACAACCTCGCGCATGCCGCGCGCGTGTTGGCGATCGAAGCCAATGCGGCATCGGACAACCCACTGGTGTTCTGCGACACCGGCGAAGTGATCTCGGGCGGCAACTTCCACGCCGAGCCGGTGGCCTTCGCGGCCGACATCATTGCGTTGGCCGTGAGCGAAGTGGGCGCGATAGCCGAGCGCCGCATCGCGCTCTTGCTCGACACGGGCCTGTCGGGCCTGCCGCCGTTCCTGGTGCACGACGGCGGCCTGAATTCGGGCTTCATGATCGCGCAGGTCACGGCCGCGGCCCTTGCGTCGGAGAACAAGTCGCTCGCGCATCCCGCGAGCGTCGACAGCCTGCCCACGTCGGCCAACCAGGAAGACCATGTGTCGATGGCCACTTTCGCGGCGCGCCGGCTCGGCGACATGGTGAACAACACGGCGGTCGTGGTGGGCATCGAAGCGATGGCCGCCGCGCAGGGCATCGAACTCAAACGCGGCGTGGCCCCCGGCGGCGGGCTCAAGAGCTCCGCGCTGGTCGAAGCCGAATTCGCCAACATCCGCCAGAAGGTCGCCTTCCTCGAGCGCGACCGCTACCTCGCGCCCGACATCGAAGCCATGCGCCAGTGGGCGCTCGCGGCCGAGCTGCCGCGCGCGCTGCGCGACATCCTTCCCAGCCATTCCTGAAACTGGAGATCCACCGATGAATGCTCCCGACACCCTCGCGCTGCAAGGCGCCGACCCCCGCCACGACCCGACGCGCGTGATCCGCGCCCCGCGCGGCAGCCAACTGAACTGCAAGAGTTGGCTGACCGAGGCGCCTTTCCGCATGCTGCAGAACAACCTCGACGCCGAGGTCGCCGAGCGGCCGCAGGACCTCGTGGTCTATGGCGGCATCGGCCGCGCCGCACGCAACTGGGAATGCTTCGACCAGATCCTCGCGTCGCTCAAGGAGCTGGACGACGACGAGACGCTGCTGATCCAGTCGGGCAAGCCGGTCGGCGTGTTCAAGACGCACCCGGATGCGCCGCGCGTGCTGCTCGCCAACTCGAACCTCGTGCCCAAGTGGGCCAACTGGGAGCACTTCAACGAGCTCGACCGCCTCGGCCTCTTCATGTACGGCCAGATGACCGCGGGCAGCTGGATCTACATCGGCAGCCAGGGCATCGTGCAGGGCACCTTCGAGACCTTCGTCGAGGCCGGCCGCCAGCACTACGGCAACAGCCTCGCGGGCAAGTGGATCCTGACGGCCGGCCTGGGCGGCATGGGCGGCGCGCAGCCGCTCGCGGCCACGCTCGCGGGCGCGGTGTCGCTCAACATCGAATGCCAGCAGTCGAGCATCGACTTCCGCCTGCGCACGCGCTACGTCGACAAGCAGGCGCGCGACATCGACCATGCGCTCGAACTCATCCGACAGCACTGCGATGCGAAGGAGGCGGTGTCGATCGCACTGCTCGGCAACGCGGCCGATGTGCTGCCCGAACTGGTCAAGCGCGCGAAGGCCGGCGGCATCCGGCCCGACCTCGTGACCGACCAGACCTCCGCGCACGACCTGATCAACGGCTACCTGCCCGCGGGCTGGAGCGTTCCGCAGTGGCAAGCAGCGATGAAGGACCCGTCGCAGCACGACGCCCTCCGGACCGCCGCCGCCAAGTCGTGCGCCGTGCATGTGCAGGCCATGCTCGACTTCCAGGCCATGGGCATTCCCACGGTCGACTACGGCAACAACATCCGCCAGGTCGCGTTCGACGAGGGTGTGGGCAATGCCTTCGACTTCCCGGGTTTCGTGCCGGCCTACATCCGGCCGCTGTTCTGCGAGGGCAAGGGCCCGTTCCGCTGGGTGGCGCTCTCGGGCGACCCCGAAGACATCTACAAGACCGATGCCAAGATCAAGGAACTGTTCCCCGACAACACCCACACCCACCGCTGGCTCGACATGGCGCGCGAGCGCATCGCCTTCCAGGGCCTGCCCGCGCGCATCTGCTGGCTGGGCCTCGGCGAGCGCCACATCGCGGGGCTGGCATTCAACGAGATGGTGAAGAACGGCGAACTCAAGGCGCCCATCGTCATCGGCCGCGACCACCTCGACACCGGCTCGGTCGCGAGCCCCAACCGCGAGACCGAAGCGATGAAGGACGGCACCGATGCGGTGTCCGACTGGCCGCTGCTCAACGCGCTGCTCAATACCGCCGGCGGCGCGACCTGGGTCAGCCTGCACCACGGCGGCGGCGTCGGCATGGGCTATTCGCAGCATTCGGGCGTGGTGATCGTCTGCGACGGCACCGATGCGGCGGCGAAGCGCATCGCGCGCGTGCTCTGGAACGACCCCGCCAGCGGCGTCATGCGCCATGCCGATGCGGGCTACGACATTGCCGTCGCCACCGCGAGGAAGCAGGGGCTCAAGCTGCCGATGGTCCGCTGAGGGCGCGCGTTGCGGCCGACAAAGGTAAGCCGAAGGTAGGAAGAAAAACCCAGCCAATTCCCATTCAATGGGAATGAAGCCTTGGACGTGGGAACGGCCGGCCAGATACTGCAGACCGCATTCCGCCACTCCATCCGACGCCCACGCCCTTTCCGATGACGCCGCCGACCGATGCCTCCGCCCACAACGACCGCGCACTGCGCGTGCTGTCGGTGCTGGCGCAGTGCAATTCGGCCCTGACCGCGGCGCAGCTGGTGGAGGAAACCGGCTTGTCGAAGAGCACGCTCTATCGGCAGATCGCGATGCTGCGGCGCTGGGGCTTCGTGATGGAGTCCGACGGGCGCTATTCGCCGGGCCCGGTGAGCGTGCAGCTCGCGAGCGGCTTCGACGGCAACTCCGACCTCGTGATGGCCGCGCGTGCCGACATGCGCGCGCTCGCGCAGCAGAGCCATGAAAGCGTCGCGCTGGTCACGGCCGTGAACGACCGCGTGGTGTGCCTCGAGATGATCGACAGCGAGCATTCGCTGCGCTGCTCGTTCGACCGCGGCCGCAGCGTGCCGGCGCGCGACGGCGCGAGCGCCAAGTGCCTGCTGGCCCACATGCCGGCCGAGCAGCGCGATGCGCTGCTCGACGCGCTCGGCGAACCGCCTGAACAACGCGCGCGGCGCGCCAGCGAACTCGACGCGATCCGCGAGGCTGGCTACGCGGTGACGCAGGGCGAGGTCGATGCCGGCGTCTGGGGTGCCAGCGCACCGCTGCTCGCAGCCAACCGGCGCCTGCGCGGAGCGATCACGCTGATGGCGCCGCTCACGCGCGTCGAAGGCATGGAAGCTGCATTGCGCCACATGGCCGTCGTCACAGCGGCGCGCATCTCTCGCGCGCTGCAGTAGCCCGCAGCGCGCGCACCCCTCGTCTTTCCCTTTTTTCTAACCACGAAAGCTCCTCAACATGAACACCCGTCGCACCCTCGTCGCCGCCGCACTCGCCGGCCTCGCCTTCTTCGGTCTTGCCGGCGCTGCACAAGCGCAGGGCGAGCCGCTGCGCGTGGCCACTGATGCCACCTTCCCGCCGATGGAGTTCGTCGAGAACGGCAAGCGCACGGGTTTCGACGTGGAGCTGGTCGAGGCCATCGGCAAGACCCTGGGCCGCAAGGTCGAATGGATCGACATCGACTTCAAGGGCCTGATCCCCGGACTGATCTCGCGCCGCTTCGACATGGCCGTGTCGGCAATCTACATCACCGAAGAGCGCAGGAAGGTCGTCGACTTCACCGCGCCCTACTACGCGGGCGGCCTCGTCGTGATGGTGAAGGAGGGCAACACGTCGATCCAGAAGCCGGCCGACATCAACGGCAAGAAGGTCAGCGTGCAGGTGGGCACCAAGTCGGTCGCCTTCACGAAGGAGAAGTACCCGCAGGTGCAGCTGCTCGAAGTCGAGAAGAACCAGGAGATGTTCAACCTCGTCGACATCGGCCGCGCCGATGCCGCCGTGACCGGCAAGCCTGCCGCCTACCAGTACGTGCGCACGCGCGGCGGCCTCAAGGTGCTGCCCGAGCAGATCACCACCGAGGAATACGGCATGGCGATCCGCAAGGACACGCCCGAGCTCACCAAGGCGGTGAACGGCGCGATCGAGAAGCTCAAGGCCGACGGCACCTATGCGCAGATCGTGAACAAGTGGTTCAACAGCAGCGCCAAGTAAGCGCGCCATGGATCTGGATTTCTCGCCGGTCTGGCAGGGCTGGCCCGCGCTGCTTCGCGGCGCGCTCGTCACCGTGGAGATCACCGCCTGCGCGCTGCTGCTGGGCTGCGTGGTCGGCCTGCTGGTCGGCATCGGCCGACTGAACCCGAAGCGGCGCTGGCTCTACGGCATCTGCACCGCCTATGTGGCGGCCATCCGCGGCACGCCGCTCCTGGTGCAGCTGTTCATCCTGTTCTTCGGCCTGCCGCATTTCGGCATCCTGCTGCCCGCCTTCCTGTGCGGCGTGCTGGGGCTCGGCGTGTATTCGGGCGCCTATGTGTCGGAGATCGTGCGCGGTGCCATCCAGTCGATCGACCGCGGCCAGACGATGGCGGCGCAGTCGCTCGGCATGACGCCGGGCGTGGCGATGCGCGAGATCGTGCTGCCGCAGGCGGTGATCCGCATGATCCCGCCGCTCGGCAACGAGTTCATCGCGCTCATCAAGAACTCGGCGCTGGTGTCGCTGCTCACCATTCACGACGTGATGCACGAGGGGCAGAAGATCATCAGCGTGTCGTACCGCTCGCTCGAGGTCTACCTGGCCATCGCGCTCGTGTACTTCGTGCTCACGGGCACGATGACGCTGGTGCTCCGGCACTTCGAGCGCAAGCTGGGGCAGGGCGGGCTGGTGCGATGAGCGTCGCGTCTGATTCGGTATTTCTCCCTCCCCTTCCGGGGGAGGGCCGGGGTGGGGGCACGACGGCCTTGCCCCTTGCGCGGCGCTCGTTGGGCGCTGCCCCCATCCCAGCCTTCCCCCGGGAGGGGAAGGAGCAAGAGGGCCGGTCATGAAAAGCGTGCAGCGCTTTTCCCGCGCCACGCTCCCCGCCGCGCCCTGGAAGAACGGCGGCGGCACCACGCAGGAGATCGCGAGCTGGCCGCCGGGCGCGGGGCTCGACGGCTTCGGCTGGCGCGCGAGCATCGCGACCATCGCGCAGCCCGGCCCGTTCTCGGTCTTCGCGGGCATCGACCGCCAGATCATGCTGCTCGAAGGCGACGGCGTGCGCCTCTTCACGCACGACGCGCGCATCGACCACCGGCTCGACGTGCCGCACCGGCCGTTCGCCTTTCGCGGCGACGAGGCTATCGATTGCACGCTGCTCGGCGGCGCCTCGAACGACTTCAATGTGATGGTGCGCCGCGGCCAGTGGCGCGCCGAGCTGCAGCTGCTCGACGACGCTGCAACCATCGCGCCCGCGCCGCATGGCGTGCTGCTCGCGCTGCGCGGTGCCTGGCGCATCGGCGACGCCCATTGCGCCGAAGGCGAGGGCCTGTACTGGACCGACGAGCACACGGCGGCATGGCAGGCCGTACCCGCCGAGCCCGGTGCACGGCTTCTCGCGGTGCGCATCATGCCGGCGTAAGCTGCGGAAAGACAACCCCACACACATGACATCCGCCAACCGATTTCCCTCGGCCGACGGCCTCTGGACCGCGCTGCGCCTGGCACCGGGCGCAGCGCCCGGCGCGACTACCGAGGCCGACGCCACGATCGCCGTCACCGGCGGCATGGTGCGCTGGGTCGGCGCGCGCCATGCGGTGCCGGCCGAGTTCGCCGGCCTCGCACCGCACGATGGCGGCGGCGCGCTCGTCACGCCCGGCCTCGTCGACTGCCACACGCACCTCGTCTACGGCGGCCAGCGCGCCAACGAATTCGCGATGCGGCTCGCGGGCGCCAGCTACGAGGAAGTGGCGCGTGCCGGCGGCGGCATCGTGTCGTCGGTGCGCGCCACGCGCGAGGCCGACGAGGACACGCTCTTTGCCGCGGCCGCCGCACGCCTCGAGCAGCTGCTGGCAGACGGCGTCTGCGCGATCGAGATCAAGTCGGGCTACGGCCTCTCGCTCGAACACGAGCGCAAGCAGCTGCGCGTGGCGCGGCGCCTGGGCGAAGCCTACGGCGTGACCGTGCGCACCACCTTCCTCGGTGCGCATGCGCTGCCGCCCGAGTACGCCAACCGCAGCGGCGATTACATCGATGCGGTGTGCCGCGAGATGCTGCCCGCGCTCGCGGCCGAAGGGCTGGTGGACGCGGTCGACGTGTTCTGCGAGCGCATCGCCTTTTCGCTCGACGAGACCGAGCAGGTGTTCCAGGCCGCGCAGGCGCTCGGCCTGCCCGTGAAGCTGCATGCCGAGCAGCTCTCGGACATGGGCGGCGCCGCGCTGGCCGCGCGCTATGGCGCGCTCTCCTGCGACCACATCGAGCACCTGTCGGCCGAGGGCATCGCGGCCATGCGCCGCTCGGGCACGGTGGCCGTGCTGCTGCCCGGCGCCTACTACACGCTGCGCGACACGCACCTGCCGCCCATCGAAGCGCTGCGCGCCGCCGGTGTGCCGATGGCCGTGTCGACCGACCACAACCCCGGCACCTCGCCCGCGCTCTCCTTGCTGCTGATGATGAACATGGCCTGCACGCTGTTTCGCCTGACCGTGCCCGAGGCGCTGGCTGGCGTCACCGTGCATGCGGCGCGCGCGCTCGGCCTGCAGGCCACGCACGGCGCCATCGCGCCGGGCATGCCGGCCAACTTCGTGCTGTGGAACGTGCGCGATGCGGCCGAGCTCGCCTACTGGTTCGGCCAGCGGCCGGTGCGCTGCGTGGTGCGGCAGGGGCGTATTTCTTTTCCCTCTCCCTCTGGGAGAGGGCAGGGTGAGGGCCTGCGGCCATGAATACGAGCCCTCACCCCAACCCTCTCCCAGAGGGAGAGGGAGCAGGACAAACGCTCTTCGCAGCCGATGCGCTGCTGCCCGCAGGCTGGGCCAAGAACGTCCTGCTGACGTGGAACGACGCGGGCCAGCTCACGCAGGTACAAGCCGGTGCGCAACGCAGCGCCGACACGCCGGACGCCCACGGCCCGGTGATCCCCGGCATGCCCAACCTGCATTCGCACGCCTTCCAGCGCGCGTTCGCGGGGCTCACCGAACACCGTGCCGAGGCCACCGACAGCTTCTGGAGCTGGCGCACGCTGATGTACCGCTTTGCCGCGCGCCTCGGCCCCGCGCACATGGAGGCGATCGCCACCTGGCTCTATGCCGAGATGCTCGAGGCGGGCTACACCAGCGTGTGCGAGTTCCAGTACGTGCACCACGACATCGGCGGGCGCCCGTATGCCGACGATGCGACGCTGAGCCTCGCGTTGCTGCGCGCCGCGCAGAACGCCGGCATCGGCTTCACGCTGCTGCCGGTGCTCTACCAGGCGAGCGGCTTCGGCGGCCAGCCCCCCAATGAAGGCCAGCGCCGCTTCATCCGCAGCACCGACTCGATGCTGCGCCTGCTCGAGGCCCTGAAGCCCGCCTGCGACGCGCAGGGCGCGCGCCTGGGCCTTGCGCCGCATTCGCTGCGCGCGGTGCCGCCCGGGGCGCTGGCCGAGGCGCTCGCGGGGCTCGACGCGATCGACCCCACCGCGCCGATCCACATCCACATCGCCGAACAAACCAAGGAGGTCGACGACTGCATCGCCTGGAGCGGGCAGCGTCCGGTCGCGTGGCTGCTCGACCATGCGAAGGTCGATGCGCGCTGGTGCCTGGTGCATGCCACGCACATGGACATGGCCGAGTACGAGCGCGGCGCGGCAAGCGGCGCGGTCGCGGGGCTGTGCCCGACCACCGAGGCCAACCTCGGCGACGGCATCTTCGACTTCACGGCCTGGCGCCGGCACGGGGGCGCCTGGGGCGTCGGCTCCGACAGCCACGCCACCGTCAATGCCGCGGAAGAACTGCTGATGCTCGAATACAGCCAGCGGCTTGCGCGCCGGCAGCGCAACGTCGGCGCCGAGCCCGCGCATCCGCACGTGGCCACCGCGCTCACGCTCGGCGCGGTGCAGGGCGGCGCCCAGGCTTCGGGCCGCGCCATCGGCGGGCTGGCCGCGGGCCAGCAGGCCGACTTCGTCGTGCTCGATGCCGCGCACCTCGCGCTGCAGGGCCTCGGCGCCGCCGATGCGCTGTCGTCGCACGTGTTCGCGAGCCACCGCACCTCCGCCATCGACGCGGTCTGGGTGGCGGGCCGGCCGCGCGTCGTGGCCGGACGCCATGCGCTGCACCACGAAGCCGCCGCCGCGTTCGCCGCGGCGCGCAGCGAACTGCTGAAAGAGAATTGAGATCCTCATGCCCTTCACCACCACCGAACCCCCTTTCCGCTTCCGCCAGGGCACGCGCCCGCTGCTGATCTCGATGCCGCACGTCGGCACCCATGTGCCGCCCGCGCTCGCCGCGCGCCTGACCGACGAGGCGCGCCACGTGCCCGACACCGACTGGCACCTCGAGCGCCTCTACGACTTCGCAGACGAACTCGGCGCCTCGGTGCTCGTGGCGACGCATTCGCGCTACGTGATCGACCTGAACCGTCCGCCCGACGGCGCGAGCCTGTACCCGGGCCAGAGCGTCACGGGCCTGTGCCCGGTCGACACTTTCGACGACACGCCGGCCTATGCCTCGCGCGACGACCTGCCCGGCGGGGCCGAGGTCGCCGAGCGCCGCGAGGCGATCTGGCAGCCCTATCACCGGCAGCTCGCGGCCGAGCTCGCGCGCCTGAAGGCCGCGCACGGCACCGTCGCGCTGTGGGACGCCCATTCGATCCGTTCGGTGCTGCCGCGCTTCTTCGAAGGCAAGCTGCCCGACCTGAACCTGGGCACCGGCAAGGGCACGAGCTGCGACCCGGTGCTGGCCGCGCAACTGCTTGAGATCGGCAAGGCGGCGAAGGGCTACACCGCGGTACTCAACGGCCGCTTCACCGGCGGCTACATCACGCGCGCCTACGGCAACCCGGCCGCGGGCGTGCATGCGGTGCAGCTCGAGATGACGCAGTCGAGCTACATGCAGGAGCAGCTGCCCTTCGACTACCTGCCCGACGTGGCCGCGGGCGTTCAGCCGCATGTGCGCCGGATGATCGAGGCGATGCTGGCGTTCGTCGAAGCCGCGCCAAAGGGCTGACAGCCGCCAGGGCCAGCGCCCGCTTCCTACAATCGGGGGCTATGAAGCCCCTCGTCTATACCCGTGGCCAGGCCCTTGCCGGCATCCTCGAAAAGCGCATCGCCATCCTCGATGGCGCGATGGGCACGATGATCCAGCGCTTCAGGCTCACCGAGGCGCAGTACCGCGGCGAGCGCTTCAAGGACTTCGAGCGCGACGTCAAGGGCAACAACGAGCTGCTCTCGCTGACCCGGCCCGACGTAATCCGCGACATCCACGAGGGTTACCTCGCCGCGGGCGCCGACCTGGTCGAGACCAACACCTTCGGCGCGACCACCGTCGCGCAGGAAGACTACAAGATGGCGCATCTCGCGCGCGAGATGAACTTCGAATCCGCCAGGCTCGCGCGCGCGGCCTGCGACAAGTTCAGCACGCCGGACAAGCCGCGCTTCGTGGCCGGCGCGCTCGGCCCCACGCCCAAGACCGCGAGCATCAGCCCCGACGTGAACGACCCCGGCGCGCGCAACGTCAGCTTCGAGGAACTGCGCGCCGCCTACTACGAGCAGACCGAGGCGCTGGTCGAGGGCGGCGCCGACCTGCTGCTGGTCGAGACCATCTTCGACACGCTCAATGCCAAGGCCGCGCTGTTCGCGGTCGACGAGTACTTCGAGGCGAGCGGCGAGCGCCTGCCGCTGATCATCAGCGGCACCGTCACCGACGCTTCGGGCCGCATCCTCAGCGGCCAGACCGTGACCGCGTTCTGGCACAGCGTGCGGCATGCCCGGCCGCTGGCCGTGGGCCTGAACTGCGCACTTGGCGCGGCGCTCATGCGGCCCTACATCCAGGAGCTGGCCAAGGTCGCGGGCGACACCTTCATCAGCTGCTACCCGAACGCGGGCCTGCCCAACCCGATGAGCGAGACCGGCTTCGACGAGACGCCCGACGTCACCTCGCGGCTGCTGCACGAATTCGCGGCCGAAGGGCTTGTCAACATCGTCGGCGGCTGCTGCGGCACCACGCCCGACCACATCGCGGCGATCGGCCAGGCCGTGGCGCCGATGCCCGTGCGTTTGTTGAACAACAGCGCTGGCTTCTACCGCGAAGCCGCCTGACTGTCCCACCCCCGAAGCGGCTCACTTCGTGTAGCCGCCTCCCCCTCAAGGGGGCAACACCAGCGGCCTGGCAGAGCCGGTTCCGCGGTGTTCGCACGGAGGGAGGAAGAGCGCGCCGTCGGCTGATTGACGGTGATGGAGGCTGCGCCTAGGCTGGGCGCACACAAGAAAGCCCCTTCGCCATGAACCCCAAGCATTCCTTCTCCTTGCGCTGGCTCGGCATCGGTGCGCTGGCGTTTGCGCTGCCGTTTTTGGCGGCCGCGCAGCAGGCCTACACGCGCGCGTCGGTCAACCTGCGCGCCGGCCCGTCGGGCGACTATCCGCTGGTGGCGCGCCTGGCGCCCGGCCAGCCGCTCGATGTGATCGGCTGTACCAGCGGCTACGGCTGGTGCGACGTGGTGCTGCCCGACGGTGGCCGCGGCTGGGTCTGGTCGCGCAGCCTCGATTACGCGTGGCAGGAGCAGCGCGTGCCGCTCGCGACCTATGCCGCAACGATCGGCGTGCCCGTCGTGACCTTCGTGATCGGCAACTACTGGGCCAACTACTACCGCGACCGGCCCTGGTACGGCGAGCGGCGTTGGTGGGGCCAGAGGCCGCCGCCGCCGCCCGTGGCGGGCTGGCGTCCGCCACCGCCGGTGCGGCCGGCCTGGCAGCCGCGGCCCTGGCCGGGGCCCGGCTTCAAGCCCGGGCCAGCGCACGGCGTGCGCCCCCCGCACGCGCCGGGCCACCCGCGCCCGCACCCGGGGCCGGGCTTCCGCCCACCCGGCGACCCTGGCTTCAAGCCGCCGCGGCCCCAGCCTGTGCACCGGCCCGGACCGCCATCGCGCCCGCCGCAGATGCACCCCGGTGGCGGGCGGCACGAAAGTGGCGGCGGCGGACGCGGACGCGGGCGCGGGGAAGGCAAGGGCGGTGGCGGTGGTGGCCGGGGCGGTGGCGAAGGCGGCGGCCGGGGTGGCGGCCACGGGAACCGCAACTGAGCGTTGGCCAGGCACGTTAGGCACCGGCAGCGATCCCCGCCGCCGCCTGCCGGTCCCGCGCAATCAACGCCACGAAGCGTTGCGCGCCCAGCCCCAGCGGCCGCTCGCGCGACCACACTACGTCGACCCACAGGTCGAGCCCGTTGCTGAGGTTCTCGAACGGAATCTCGACCAGCGCACCGGTCGCCACATGCGGCCGCGCGAAATTGCGCGGCAGCCAGCCCCAGCCGAGGCCGGCGGTGATCAGGCTCAGCGCGGCCAGCGCGTTGTCGGTGCGCCAGACATGGCGCGCGAACACGAAGCGCGGGTCGCTGGTGGCGAGGTCGCGCCCCGCCACCACGATCTGCCGCGTGTTCGTGAGGTGCTCCTCGCGCAGGCGCTGGCCGGCGGCCGCCTGCAGCACCGGATGGCCGGGGGCCATGACCGCCACCATGGTGTCGCTGCCCACTTCCTGGAATCCTTCGCGGCCGTCGAGGCTCGGCCGCTCGAACACCAGCGCCAGCTGCGCGCGCCCGCTGTGCAGCAGGGCCAGCGCATCGGCCTGCGGCGCCGCCAGCACCTCGACCTGCAGCAGCGGGTATTCGTCGGCGAGCGCCGCGAGCGGACCGCTCCAGGGCGCCGCCAGCAGTTCGGGCGCGATCGCCAGCGTGAGGCGGTCTTCGAGCCCGCGCGTGAGCGCGAGCGCCTGCACCTGCAATTGCTTGAGCTGCGCCGCGAGCAGCCGCGCCTGCGGCTCGAGCGAGCGCGCGGCGGCGGTCGGCTGCGGTTCGCGGCCGCTGCGGTCGAACAGCGACAGCGCCAGCTCGGCCTCGAGGTTGGCGATCGCCATGCTCACCGCCGACGGCACCTTGTGCAGCGCACGCGCCGCGGCCGAGAAGGAGCCGTGGTCGATCACGGCCAGAAAGACTTCGACGCTGTCGCTGGAGAAGGCCATGGGTGTCGATCTATCAATAAAACTGAAACAAGTTAACTTTTTATATCAGCAAATCACAAATAAAGTCCAGGCATCGCTTTTTCATTTGCCAGAGGAACAGGTCATGCAGGGCATCCAACGCCGCGTCGTCTACATCGCTCTTTACGAAGGGATCGCCATCGTGGCCGCCAGCGCCGGGCTGGCGCTGATGACGGGCGCGGGGCTCGGCCATTCGGGCGCGCTGGCCGTCGCGGCCTCGGTGGTCGCGGTGATCTGGAACCTGCTGTTCAACGCGCTTTTCGAGCGCTGGGAAGCGCGCCAGGCCGTGCGCGGGCGCAGCCTGCGCCGCCGCATCGCCCACGCGATCGGCTTCGAGGGCGGGCTGATCGCGGTGCTGGTGCCGCTCTTTGCCTGGGGCCTGGGCGTGACGCTCTGGGAGGCGCTGGTGATGGACCTGGGCCTGGTGGTGTTCTTCCTGGTCTACACCTTCGCCTTCAACTGGGGCTTCGACCGCGTGTTCGGCCTGCCGGCCTCGGCCGCCCCCGCCGCACCCGCGTCGGCGGACGGGATGGCGCGCCAGGGCGCCTGAACGCCCCCGCGCGGCCGCGGCGCCTGCCGCAGCCGGTAAAATCACGCTCCCTTCCAAGGAGCGTTGCAGCGGCGGCCCACACAGCGGCCCGCCGTCAGGCTTGGAAGGCGCCCTGCTGGCCGGGGCGCAAGCCGCCAACGACGCTCACCTGCCGTTTTTCCCTGCACAGGTGAGCCCCGATGAGCGATGTTTCCACGACCCCCGTTCCCGCGATGAAGCTGTCCGGCCTCGAGCCGGTGGCCATCGGTGCCGGCTCGCTGTTCGTCAACATCGGCGAGCGCACCAACGTCACCGGCTCGAAGGCCTTCGCGCGGATGATCCTGAACGGCCAGTTCGAAGAGGCGCTGGCCGTGGCGCGCCAGCAGGTCGAGAACGGCGCGCAGGTGATCGACATCAACATGGACGAGGCCATGCTCGACAGCAAGGCCGCGATGGTGCGCTTCCTGAACCTGATCGCGAGCGAGCCCGACATCGCGCGCGTGCCCGTGATGGTCGACAGTTCGAAGTGGGAAGTCATCGAGGCGGGCCTGCGCTGCATCCAGGGCAAGGGCATCGTCAACTCCATCTCCATGAAGGAAGGCGTCGACAAGTTCAAGCACGAGGCCCGGCTCGTGCGGCGCTACGGCGCCGCGGCGGTGGTGATGGCCTTCGACGAGAAGGGCCAGGCCGACACCTACGAACGCAAGATCGAGATCTGCGAGCGCGCCTACCGCATCCTTGTGGACGAGGTGGACTTTCCGCCCGAGGACATCATCTTCGACCCGAACATCTTCGCGATCGCCACCGGCATCGAGGAGCACGACAACTACGCGGTCGACTTCATCAACGCGGTGCGCTGGATCAAGCAGAACCTGCCGGGCGCCAAGGTGTCGGGCGGCGTCTCCAACGTGAGCTTCAGCTTCCGCGGCAACGACCCGGTGCGCGAGGCGATCCACACCGTGTTTCTCTACCACGCGATCCAGGCCGGCATGGACATGGGCATCGTCAACGCCGGCATGGTCGGCGTGTACGACGACCTCGAGCCGACCTTGCGCGAGCGGGTGGAAGACGTGGTGCTGAACCGCCGTTCCGATGCGGGCGAGCGCCTGGTCGAAGTGGCCGAGACCGCCAAGAGCGGTGCCAAGGACGACAGCAAGAAGCTCGAATGGCGCGGCACGCCGGAGCATCCGGTGCACGTCAACCAGCGCCTTTCGCACGCGATGGTGCACGGCATCACCGACTTCATCGTCGAGGACACCGAAGAGGCCTACCAGCAGATCCTCGCAAAGGGCGGCCGGCCGCTGCACGTGATCGAAGGCCCGCTGATGGACGGCATGAACATCGTGGGCGACCTGTTCGGCCAGGGCAAGATGTTCCTGCCGCAGGTGGTGAAGTCGGCGCGCGTGATGAAGTCGGCCGTGGCCCACCTCATTCCCTACATCGAGGAAGAAAAGCGCCAGGACGAGGCCGCGGGCCGCGACGTGCGCACCAAGGGCAAGATCATCATCGCCACGGTGAAGGGCGACGTGCACGACATCGGCAAGAACATCGTCACCGTCGTGCTCCAGTGCAACAACTTCGAGGTGGTGAACATGGGCGTGATGGTCCCGTGCCACGAGATCCTGGCCCGGGCCAAGGTCGAGGGCGCGGACATCGTCGGCCTCTCGGGCCTGATCACGCCGAGCCTCGAGGAGATGCAGTACGTGGCCGGCGAGATGCAGAAGGACGACCATTTCCGCATCCGGAAGATCCCGCTCATGATCGGTGGCGCCACCACCAGCCGCGTGCACACGGCCGTGAAGATCGCACCGCACTACGAAGGCCCCGTGGTCTACGTGCCCGACGCCTCGCGCAGCGTGAGCGTGGCGCAGAGCCTGCTGTCGGATCAGGCGGCCGCCTACATCGGCGAGATCAACGCCGACTACGACAAGGTGCGGCTGCAGCACGCCAACAAGAAGCAGGTGCCGCTGTGGCCGCTCGCCAAGGCGCGCGCCAACAAGACGCCGATCGACTGGTCGAACTACGTGCCGCCGGTGCCCAAGTTCATCGGCCGGCGCGTGTTCAAGAACTTCGACCTGACCGAGCTCGCGAAGTACATCGACTGGGGCCCGTTCTTCCAGACCTGGGACCTGGCCGGCCCGTTCCCCGCGATCCTCAAGGACGAGGTCGTCGGCACCGAGGCCGTGCGCGTCTATGCCGACGGGCAGCGCATGCTCAAGCGGCTGATCGAAGGGCGCTGGCTCACCGCGAGCGGCGTGGTGGGCTTCTGGCCCGCCAACACGGTGAACGACGACGACATCGCGCTCTATACCGACGAGACGCGCAGCGAAGTGGCGCTCACCTGGTACGGCATGCGCCAGCAGGCCGAGAAGCACGTGATCGACGGCGTGATGCGCCCGAGCCGCTGCCTGGCCGACTTCGTCGCGCCGAAGGACAGCGGCCTCGCGGACTACGTGGGCGTGTTCGCGGTCACCGCGGGGCTCGGCGTCGAGAAGAAGGAGAAGTACTTCACCGACGACCTCGACGACTACTCCGCCATCATGCTCAAGGCGCTGGCCGACCGGCTGGCCGAGGCCTTCGCCGAGGCGCTGCACCATCGCGCGCGCACCGACTTGTGGGGCTACGCGAGCGACGAGGCGCTCGGCAACGACGAGATGATCGCCGAGAAATACCGCGGCATCCGCCCCGCGCCCGGCTACCCAGCCTGCCCCGACCACAGCGTGAAGCGCCCGATGTTCGACCTTCTGGGTTGCGCGGACATTGGCATGACGCTCACCGAAAGCCTCGCTATGATGCCGGCCGCCAGCGTGAGCGGTTTCTACCTGAGCCACCCCGACGCCACGTACTTCAACGTCGGCAAGATCGGGCACGACCAGCTGCAGGACCAGGCCGCGCGGCGCAAGCAGAGCGAATCCGAACTCGAGCGCCTGCTGGCACCCAACCTTTGAACCCGCCGGCCGCCCGGCACCGGGAGTCGTTATTCAGAAGCTGATGTTTGCAGCCGCGCAGTACGCGGCATGGGCGGTCTTCGTGGTCGCCTGCTGGGGCGCGGGACGCGCGCTGCTTGCGCACCTGGCGCCGCCGCCCCGTCGCGATGCCTGGCTCGAGGCGGCCATGGCCGCGGCCCTCGGGGTCGGCTTCTTCATCTGCGCCTTCCAACTGCTCGCGGTCTTCGGCCTGTTCAAGCCGCAGGCCACGGCGGCGCTGGTCGGCGCGGGCGTGCTGGCGGCGGCGCTGCAGGCAAGGCCCTGGTGGCGCGCGCTGCGGGTGCTGCGCGGCACTGCGGCCGTCGCCGCCCGGGCGCCCTGGACGCGCAACGAGAAGATCGCCGCCATCGCGCTCGCGCTGGTGGCGCTGCCATCGATCGTCGCGCCGCTCGCGCCACCGGCCGCGTTCGACGAGCTCATGTACCACCTGCCCTATGCGCGCCTGGTGGCCGAGCAGGGCAGCCTCGGCATCCACGAGTGGCTGCGCTACCCCTGGTTCCCGTACAACTACAACCTGCTCTATGCGGCCGCGCTGCAACTCGGCGACGACGTGCTGCCGCACCTGCTCAACGGACTGGCCGGCGCGCTCTCGGTGCTGATGGTCTTTCGCCTCGGCATGCAGCATGCGAACCGGCTCACCGCCTGCATCGGCGCCGCGATCTGGCTCGGCATCGGCGACTATTCGAATGCGCTCATCGACATGGGCGTGGCGCTCTTCGTGCTCACGGCCTGCGTGGCGCTGTGGTGGTGGCGCGAGTCCGAGCCGGTGGCGGGCGGCATGCGCTGGCTCGGCGTGGCGGCCTTCGCGCTCGGCGTGGCTGCGGGTTCCAAGTACCAGGCGCTGACCTTCCTGCCGCTGGTGGCGCTGTTCGTCGTGTGGCACGAGCGGCGGCCCAAGGCCTGGGCGCTGGCGCTGGCCTGCTTCCTCGTGCCCTGCATCTATTGGTATGCCCGCAATGCCGTGATGACCGGCGACCCGTTCAACCCGATCGGCGCCCGCGTGTTCGGCTTCACCGACTGGATCCCGGCCGACTACGTGCAGCAGGTCGCCGATGTGCGCGACCATGCCGCGCGGCCCAACCTGCTGATCTGGGCCGTGTTCCTCGCGCCCTTCGGCCTGCTCTGGAAGCGCTCGTCCGCGCTGCGCGCCGCCGGCTGGTTCAGCTTCTATTCAGTGGCCGTCTGGCTCATCACTTCGCGCTATCCGCGCTACCTCACGGCCTCGTATCCGCTGATCGCGCTGACGGCGGCCATCGGCTGGCAGGTGCTGTTCGGCTGGATCGTGGGCGGCCTGCGCCGGCTGTTCGGCGCCCGCGGTGCGCCGGCCGGCGCCGCTGCGGCGGCGGTGGCTTCGCCGGGGCGCTTCGGCCTCGTGGCCGACTGGGCGGCCGTGCTGCTGCTGGCCGCGCTCGCCGCGGTGTCGATGCGGCAGACCGCCGAGAGGATCGCGATGATCTCGCCCACACAAGAGACGCGCGAAGCCTTCCTGCGGCAGAACGTGCCCGGCTATGGCGCCATGGATTACCTGCGCCGGAATGCCGACGGGCGCGTCTACCAGATCGCGCTCAACGAGGCGATCTACTACGGGCCAAACCCGATCTGGGGCGACACGCTCGGCCCCTGGCGCTACCGCGACTTTTTGCTGCTGCCGCCGGGCGACATGGCGCGCAAGCTGGCCGGAATGGGCTTTACCGCCATCGTCATGCCGACCTCGCTGGTGCCCACGCTCGCCACCCGGCCCGGCTTCGACGCGCACTTCACCCTGCTGTACGAACAGGATGGCGGCCGGGCGTACCGTATCCTCTCAAGCGCACCATGAACGAGCCCCAGACGCCAACCACCGCCCCGATGCGCATCGCCGCGGTCATCCCCTGCTACAACGAGGCGCTTTCCATCGCGCAGGTGATCGCCGAGTTCCGCGCGGCGCTGCCCGAGGCCGAGATCCACGTCTTCGACAACAACTCGACCGACGACACAGGCACCATCGCGCGCGCGAACGGCGCCTGGGTCACGCACGTGGCCGCGCCCGGCAAGGGCAACGTGGTGCGCCGCATGTTCGCCGACGTCGAGGCCGACGTTTACGTCACGGTCGACGGCGACGCCACCTACGACGTGGCCAGCGCGCGGCGGCTGGTCGATGCGCTGGTGGAGGGCAACCTCGACATGGTGGTGGGCAGCCGCGTCGACGATGGCCAGAACGCGCTCACCTACCGCACCGGCCACCGCTTCGGCAACCGGCTTCTGACCGGCGCCGTCGCGCAGCTCTTCGGCGGCGGCCTGACCGACATGCTCTCGGGCTACCGCGTGTTCTCGCGCCGCTACGTGAAGTCGTTCCCCGCGCTGTCGCAGGGCTTCGAGATCGAGACCGAACTCACCGTGCATGCGCTCGAACTGCGCATGCCCTATGCCGAGATCGCGACCGCCTACACCACGCGCCCCGAGGGCTCGCACAGCAAGCTCTCGACCTACCGCGACGGCTGGCGCATCCTCAGGACCATCTGCAAGCTGTTCATCAGCGAGCGGCCGCTGCAGTTCTTCTCGATCTTCGCGGCGGTGCTGGGCATCGGCGCGATCGCGCTGGCGATCCCGCTCCTCATCACTTACATGCACACCGGCCTGGTGCCGCGCCTGCCCACCGCGGTGCTCGCGACCGGCGCCATGCTCGCGGCCATGCTGTCGATGGTGTGCGGCGTGGTGATGCACGCGATCCGGCTCGCGCGCCGCGAAACCAAGCGGCTGCGCTACCTCGGGGTGCCGGGCGTCGGGCTGTTCCGCCGCGGGGCATGAAACCCGGCCGCGAGTTCCTGCTGTTCGCCGCGGTCGGCGCAGCGGGTTTCGTGGTCGACGTGGCGGTGCTGTACCTCGCCGCGCCCTGGCTCGGCTGGTACGGCGCGCGCGTGGTGTCGTTCCTGGCGGCGGCCACCGCGACCTGGGCGCTGAACCGGCGCTACACCTTCGCGGCGCGGCCGTCGGGCAGCTCGCTCGTGCGCGAATACCTCGGCTATCTCGTCACCATGCTCGGCGGCGCGGCCGTGAACTACGGCGCCTACGTGGGGGTGCTGCATGCCTTCGAAGGCCGCTGGGTGCCGGCGCTCGGCGTCGCGGCCGGCAGTTGCGCGGGGCTCGTGGTCAATTTCGTGGCCGCGCGGCAACTCGTCTTCAAGGCGCGCCGCCGGCCCTAGCCTCTCAGTGCGCGCCCGAGACCACCACCGGGATCTCGGTCGCCGGCGGCGTGTTGCGGCTGCGGCCGCAGCGCACGATGCCGTCGATCATCACCATGCCCACGCCCGGGATGTCGCCGAGCTGCACGCTCTCGAGCAGGCCCGGCGCGGGCGAATGCTGGGCCCGGTCCATGAACACGAAGTCGGCATCGCGGCCCACTTCGACGAGGCCGCAGTTGAGCTTGCGTATCTTCGCGGTGTTGCCGGTGGCGAAGCAGAACACCAGCTCGGCCGGGATGTTCGCGATCGAAGACAGCATCGCAATCATGCGCAGGATGCCCAGTGGCTGCACGCCCGAGCCCGCGGGCCCGTCGGTGCCGAGGATCACGCGGTGCGGGCACTTGAGCTCGAGCGCCGCCCGGGCCGCCGCGATGGCCACCTTCTCGTTGCCGTTGTGCACGATCTCGATCGCGCGCGAGCTCTTCTCGCACAGCTCGCACACGTGCGCCTCGGGCAGCGAGGTGTGGCCGCCGTTGATGTGGCCGATCACGTCGGCGTCGGCCTCGAGCACCACGTCCTTGTCGATCAGGCCCGAGCCCGGAATCGAGGGCCCGCCCGTATGGATCGTGCTCTGGATGCCGTACTTGCGCGCCCAGGCGACCATCTCCTTGGCCTCGTAGCCGGCCTTGACCGAGCCCAGGCCGACTTCGCCGAGCAGGCTCACGCCGGCTTCGGCGAGTTCCTTGAAATCGCTCTCGACCATGCCCTTCTCGATCACCGGTGCGCCGGCCAGCACCTTCACGCCGCCGGGACGGAAGTTGTCGAACGCACGCTGCGCGGTGATGGCCAGCGCCTTCAGGCCCACGATGTCCTTCGGCCGGCCCGGCAGGTGCACTTCGCCGGCCGAGATCATGGTGGTCACGCCGCCGTGCATGGTCGAGTCGATCCAGCCGATCTGTCCCTGGCGCGGCGTCCAGTCGCCGAAGACCGGATGCACGTGGCTGTCGATCAGGCCCGGCGCGACGCAGGTCTTCTTCGCGTCGATGACCGTCTTCGCGCCTTCGAGGTCGCAGTCCTTCTGCTTGCCGACCGCGACGATCAGGCCGTCGTTCACCACGATGGTGTCGGCGTCGAGGATGGGCCGGTCGATGTCGCCCGACAGCAGGAGCCCTATGTTCTGGATGACGACCTTGCCCGACTTGCCGCCGGTTGCGATTTCTGCCATGGGGTTTTGTCCTCGTCGTGGGGTGGAGTGATGTTGTTGGGGGCCTGGCCTTCGTCGGCCCGCACGGTGCGCAGCAGCGTCTCGATCACGAACGCTTCCCAGTGCGCGATCGCCTCGGGCGACTCCAGCGGCTCGCCGAGAAAGGCCGTGAGCGTGTGCCGGTTCGAGGTGTAGAAGTAGCCGGTCGAGGCGATCAGCAGGTAGATGTCGCGCGCCACCAGGTCGCGGCGGAACAGCCCCTGCGCCGCGCCGCTCGCAAGGATCTCGGCAAGGATCGACACCGCGCGCGACGAATACTCGCGCGCCCGCAGCGACTTCGAGATGTGCCGGCCCTTGTGCAGGTTCTCGGTGTTGAGCAGCGTCACGAACTCGGGGTTCCTGCGGTAGTAGCCGAGCACGAAGCGGATCACCTCGGTCAGCGCCTCGACTGGCCGCGAGGCATCGAGCGCGATCGCGGCCTCCGCATCGTCCATGCGCTGGTAGATGCCTTCGAGCACCGCGATGAACAGGCCTTCCTTGCTGCCGAAGTAGTAATAGATCATGCGGTCGTACGACTTCGCGGCCTTGGAGATCTTCTCCACGCTGCCGCCGTCGTAGCCGTATTTCGCGAAGACCTTGGTCGCCGCCTTCAGGATGCTGTCGCGCGTGGCCTGCGCCGCGGCCTCGCGCACGCCGGTGCGGCGCTGGGGCTTGGCGGCTGCGGTGCTGCGGCTGTCGGCCATCGTTCGCGCGGCGGGACCTGGCTACTTCTCGGCGAAGGCGCGCTCGACGACGAAGTCGCCTGGCGTGGAGGTGTTGCCTTCCTTGAAGCCGCGCTTCTCGAGGATGTGCTTCAGGTCGACCAGCAAGCCGGGGCTGCCGCAGAGCATGACGCGGTCTTCCACCGGATTGATCGCGGGCAGGCCGAGGTCGTCGGTGAGCTTGTTGGTCTCGATCAGGTCGGTGATGCGGCCCTGGTTGCGGAACTCCTCGCGCGTGACCGTGGGGTAGTAGAGCAGCTGCTTCGCAACCATCTCGCCGAGGAACTCGTGCTTGGGCAGGTGGTCGGTGACGAGGTCGTGGTAGGCCAGCTCGTCGACCTGGCGCACGCCGTGCACCAGGATGACCTGTTCGAACTTCTCGTAGGTCTCGGGGTCTCGGATCACGCTCATGAACGGTGCGAGGCCGGTGCCCGTGCCGAACAGGTAGAGGCGCTTGCCCGGCAGCGTGTAGTCGATCAGCAGCGTGCCGGTCGGCTTGCGCCCGACGATGATGGTGTCGCCGACCTGGATGTGCTGCAGCTTCGAAGTGAGCGGGCCCTCTTCGACCTTGATGCTCAGGAACTCGAGGTGTTCCTCGTAGTTGGGGCTCACGATGCTGTAGGCACGCAGCAGGGGCTTGCCGTTGACCTTCAGCCCGATCATCGTGAAATGGCCGTTCGAAAAACGCAGCGCCGGGTCGCGCGTGGTGGTGAAGGTGAACAGGCGGTCGGTCCAGTGGTGGACGCTCAGGACGCGTTCTTCGCTGAATGCACTCATACGGAACTCAAGAGTTGTTGGGTTGTGGACAGTGAGGATGGCTGAGCCGGAATGCACCTTGAAGGGGCGGCAAGCACCGGCCGGCTGCGAACCCTCCATTGTCGTTGGTCGGAAAAACCCCGATGAACACCGCGAGAAAACACCATTGCAAGCACCGGGCCCGTTTGCTACATTGGTCTCGAATGTAGTGAACGCAACATGAAAGTGTAGGGAATGCTACACAAACGGCAGGCGGCGCACAAGCGGGCGGACGGCACGTTTGTTGCAAACCCCACCGGACCTGCTGCCTCCGCACACTGCCCACGAGATCGCCCCGATGACCGAACACACCAAGACAGACGGACTGCCCGGCATGGACATGCCGGTGGCCTTCGAAGCCGGCGCCAGCGCCTTCGGCAAGGCCCCGCCGCGCAACGAGAAGATGAGCACCGCCAAGGTCGAGTGCAACGCCTGCCCGGTGCTGTGCCAGATCTCCGAGGGCCGCACCGGTGCCTGCGACCGCTATGCCAACCGCGAGGGCGTGCTGGTGCGCGTCGACCCCGTGGTGCTGCTGCGCCGCGAGCTCGCCGCCGAGACGCCCGCGCTGGTGCCCTTCGACCGGCCCGGCGCCACGGCCGCCGAGGGCGCCGAGGCCGGCGCTCCCGACTGGAACGGCGACCTGCTGCATGCCGACCAGGTCTTCGTGACCGGCGTGGGCTCGTCCACCACCTATCCCGACTACAAGCCCGCGCCCTTCATCGTGGCCTCGAAGGCCGAGGGCGTCGACATGGTCACGGTCGTCACCGAAGGCATCTTCAGCTACTGCAGCTTCAAGGTGAAGATCGACACCGACCGCTTCCTCGGCCCCGAGCAGGCCAATGTGCGCTACCGCGGCGAAGTCGTGGGCCATGTCACCACCGCCGAATACGGCTCGCAGATGCTGTCGCTCGGCGGCGTGCACCACCTCACGGGCGGCAGCAAGAAAGAGGGCCGCATGACGGTCGAGCTGATGCAGCTGCTCGGCAACAAGAAGGCGGTGGAGTGCACCATCGACGGCGGCTCCACGCTCGTGGTCCAGGCCGGCCGCGCGCCCATCGTCAACGGCGTCGAGGAGCAGCGCATGCGCGTGGGCTGCGGCTCGGCCGCGGTCGGCATCTTCGCGCGCCAGTTTGCGGGCGTGGCCGACGAGGTGGTGGTGGTCGACGACCACATCACCGGCGTGCTGACCGAGCACCAGGCCGGGCGTTGCCTCGACATGCCGCCTTCGGGCATCCAGATGCTGGGGCGCAAGTCCACGCCGGGGCGCTACTTCCAGGTCGCGAACCCGGGCAACGGCTGGGGCGGCACCGACATCGCCGATCCGCTCGCGATCATCGAAGGCTGGGAGGAGGGCGTGGCGCGCCCCGGCCTGCGCCTGTTGATGACATCGACCACCGGCGAGCATGCGCAGTGGTACGTGCTCGACGATGCGCTCAAGCCCGTCGAGCAGCCGATGCCGCTCGACGTACGCCGCATCGTCGAGCGCATCGGCGAGAACTGCGAACCATCGCTGTGCACGGTGCTGTTCCTCGGTGGTGCGGGCGGCAGCTTGCGCGCCGGCGTGACCGAGAACCCGGTGCTGCTCACGCGGGCGATCAAGCGCGCGCTCGTCAACGTGACCTGCGGCGGCGCCCCGGCCTATGTGTGGCCCGGCGGCGGCATCACGGTGATGGCCGACGTCATGCGCATGCCCGACAACAGCTTCGGCACCGTGCCCACGCCGGCCATCGTGGCGCCGATCGAGTTCAGCATGCGGCGCGCCGACTACGAGGCGCTCGGCGGCCACGTGGCGCACATCTTCCCACTCGAGCAGGCGCTCGCGCGCGGCGCATGGCAGGAGGACGGCGCGCCGCTCGCACGCCAATGGCTCGCGATGGACGCGGCCAATCCGTGGCCGCTCGGCCACGCGCCGATGCTGGGGTGAAGCATGTCCACCTCGACGTGCGCCGCGGCTGTTGCTCCTTCCCCCGCTGGGGGAAGGTTGGGATGGGGGCGGGCAGAGCGCCCGATGGATGCGCCGCGAGCCCCCACCCCAGCCCTCCCCCGGAAGGGGAGGGAGGAATACCGCGCCGCTCAGGCGCGTCTGTTGCCATGAGCGCCCAACGCACCGCGCTGGACGAGCGCCGCTGGCATTTCCAGCACGGCCCGATCGACATCGTGGTCGAGGCGCACGGCGATCCGTACGCCGTCGCCGCCGCGCACGACGCGGCATGGGCGCGCTTCGTCCATGTGCTCGACGAACTGGTGCGCGAGCTGCCGCTGCTGCGCCTGCCCGCGAGCGACAACAGACGACCGCGTGGCGCCGTCGCGGCGCGCATGTGGCAGGCCTGCGCCGCGTTCTCGCCGATGTTCCTCACGCCGATGGCGGCCGTGGCAGGCTCGGTGGCGCAGGAGCTGGTTGCCTTCTACGAACGCCCCGGCATCGAGCGCGCCTGGATCAACAACGGCGGCGACATCGCGCTGTACCTTGCGCCGGGCCAGTCGGCACGCGTGGGCGTGTATGCCGACCTGGCGCGCTTCGACTGGCGCAGCCACGCGCGCGAAGGCGGCCTCCTCACCACCGACGGGCAGTTCGAGATCCGCGCCGCCCAGCCCGTGCGCGGCGTGGCCACGAGCGGCTGGCGCGGCCGCAGCTTCTCGCTCGGCATCGCCGACAGCGTGACCGTGCTCGCCGCCACTGCCGCCCAGGCCGATGCCGCCGCCACCGTGATCGCCAATGCGGTCGACGTGGACGATGCCGCGGTCGTGCGCCGGCCCGCCAACGAATGCAAGGACGACAGCGACCTGGGCGATTTCCTGGTCACGGTCGACGTGCCGGCGCTCGCGCCCGCGCAGGTGCGGCGTGCGCTCGACGCCGGCGCCGTGTGCGCGCAGGCGCTGCAGAAAAGCGGCCTGGCCTGGGCCGCCCTGCTCGTTTGCCAGGGGCAGTTTCGAGTCGTCGAGCCCTTATGCTCCAAGTCGCTGCCCGCTGCGCAGGCCGATGCAGTTGGTTCAGTATTTGCTTAACGAAAAGCAAGGTTCTTTCCCATGATCGATATACGCCGCGTCTTCACCCAGGTCGAGCACATCCACCACGAGTTCGGCCCGCGCGCCGAGACGCCACTGGTGCGCGGTGCCATCGGCGCGGTGCTGACCAATCCGTTCGCCGGCCGCTACGAGCCCGACATCCTGCCGATGATGGCGCTGCTCGATCCCGTGGGCGTCGACATGGCGCACCGGCTGCATGCGGCCATGGACGTGCCGCTCGCACAGATCGCCACCTACGGCAAGGGCGCCATCGTTGGCGCAGCGGGCGAGCTCGAGCATGGCGCGCTCTGGCACGTGCCCGGGGGCTATGCGATGCGCGAGCTGCTCGGCTGGAAGGGCGACCGCGCCGCCTACACCGCGGGCAAGGGCGAGGCCAAGACCGGCCAGCCCGGCAATGCGCTGTCGATCGTGCCCTCGACCAAGAAGGTCGGCCCGCCGGGCGCCGCGCTCGACGTGCCGCTCACCAACATCAATGCGAGCTACGTGCGCGGCCAGTTCGATGCCATCGAGGTGCGCGTGCCCGGCGCGCCGGCCGCCGACGAGATCGTCTTCATCCTCGCGATGAGCACCGGCTACCGCGTGCATGCGCGCGTGGGCGGGCTGCTGGCCGAGAACATCAGCAAGTGGGACGGCCTGAGATGAAGTACTCCCCCAAGCTTGCCCACTTCGTGTGGCCGCCAACCCCCTCGCCGGGGGCAACACCAGCGGCCCGGCAAAGCCGGTTCCGCGGTGTTCCCGCATTTCAGAGACAAGGAATCAAGAGAGCATGACCACAGCCAACATCCGCAAGCTCGTCATTCAAGTCGACGAAACCCGCAAGGAAATGGGCCGCGAGATCACGCCGCCCACGCGCCGCGCCGTCGCCATCGCGGTGATCGAGAACCCCTACGCAGGGCGCTACAGCGAGAACCTCGACGAACTCATCGCGATCGGCGAGGAGCTCGGCGCGCTGCTCGGCCAGAAGGCCGTGAAAGCGCTCGGCATCGAGCCGGGCCAGGTCCAGAGCTACGGCAAGGCTGCCATCGTCGGCGAAGGCGGCGAGCTCGAGCATGCGGCGGCGATCCTGCATCCCAAGCTCGGCGCGCCGCTGCGCGTGGCGGTCGAGAAGGGCGCGGCGCTCGTGCCCTCGGCCAAGAAGCGCGGCACGCTCGGCACCGCCATCGACGTGCCGCTCGGCCACAAGGACGCGGCCTTCGTGCGCAGCCATTTCGACGCCGTCGAGGCGCGCGTGTCCGACGCGCCGCGCGCCGGCGAGATCGTGGTCGCCGTGGCCGTCACCGACAGCGGCCGGCCGCTGCCGCGCATCGGCGGCCTTCAAGCTAGCGAGATCAAGGGCGAAGACGGGTTGAGATGAGTACTCCCCCCAGTCTTCGCGCACTTCGTGTCGCTTCGCCAACCCCCTCACCGGGGGCAACACCAGCGGCCCGGCAAAGCCGGTTCCGCGGTGTTCCCCGTAAAGACCTCGTTTTTCTTGTCCCTTCCAGGAGCTTCCCGATGAACCCACTGCGCCATGTCTTCTGCGCCGCTTCCGCCCTCACGCTGGCGACCGCGGCCCTCGTTCCTGCGCACGCCCAGGGCGTGATCAAGATCGGCGAGATCAACAGCTACAAGGCGCAGCCCGCCTTCCTCGAGCCCTACAAGAAGGGCATGGAACTCGCGGTGGACGAGATCAATGCCAAGGGCGGCGTCAACGGCAAGAAGATCGAACTCATCAGCCGCGACGACAACGCCAACCCCGGCGACGCGGTGCGCGTGGCCGAGGAGCTGGTCTCGCGCGAGAAGGTCGACGTGCTCGCGGGCGCCTTCCTCTCGAACACCGGCCTGGCGCTGACCGACTTCGCGAAGCAGAAGAAGTTCTTCTACCTGGCCGCCGAGCCGCTGACCGACAAGATCGTCTGGGCCAACGGCAACAAGTACACCTACCGCCTGCGCCCCTCGACCTACATGCAGGTCGCGATGCTGGTGCCCGAGGCCGCCAAGCTCAAGAAGAAGCGCTGGGCGGTCGTGTACCCCAACTACGAATACGGCCAGTCGTCGGTCGCCACCTTCAAGACGCTGCTGAAGGCCGCGCAGCCCGACGTCGAGTTCGTGGCCGAGCAGGCGCCGCCGCTCGGCAAGGTCGATTCGGGCAGCGTGGTGCAGGCGCTGGCCGACGCCAAGCCCGACGCGATCTTCAACGTGCTGTTCGGTGCCGACCTGTCGAAGTTCGTGCGCGAAGGCAACACGCGCGGCCTGTTCAAGGGCCGCGAGGTAGTGAGCGTGCTGACCGGCGAGCCCGAGTACCTCGACCCGCTCAAGGACGAGGCGCCCAACGGCTGGATCGTGACCGGCTACCCGTGGAACGGCATCAAGACGCCCGAGCACAAGGCCTTTCTCGATGCCTACCAGGCCAAGTTCAAGGACTATCCGCGCCTGGGCTCGGTGGTCGGCTACAGCGCCATCTACTCGATCGCCGAAGGCGTCAAGAAGGCCGGCGGCACCGACACCGAGAAGCTCGTCGCGGCCTTCAAGGGCCTGCAGGTCGACACACCCTTCGGCAAGATCAGCTATCGCGCGCAGGACAACCAGTCGACCATGGGCGCGTATGTCGGCAAGACGAAGAACGAAGGCGGCAAGGGCGTGATGGTCGACTACGTCTACCTCGACGGCGCCAAGTTCCAGCCGACCGACGACGAAGTCAAGAAGATGCGCCCCGCAGACTGACTGCGCGGCTCCTGCACCGCGTCCGCGGCCCTTCTTGCATGAAGGCGCGGAGGCGGATGTCTCCCGTTTCCTCAGGGTCCTTATGAGTTTTTCAGGCTTCGTTGTTCAGTTGCTCAACGGGTTGGCCGGCGCGTCCTCGCTGTTTCTCGTGGCCGCCGGCCTTTCGCTGATCTTCGGCGTGACGCGCATCGTCAATTTCGCCCATGGCTCGTTCTTCATGGTGGGCATCTACATCGCGTACACGCTGGTCGACAAGCTGGGCTCGAGCCTGGGCTTCTGGCCCGCGCTGCTGGTCGCGGCGCTCGCGGTCGGCGTGCTAGGCGCGCTGATCGAGGTGCTGCTGCTGCGCCGCATCTACAAGGCGCCCGAGCTGTTCCAGTTGCTCGCCACCTTCGCGCTCGTGCTGGTCATCAAGGACGCGGTGCTGTGGCTCTGGGGGCCCGACGAACTGCTGGGGCCGCGTGCGCCGGGCCTCAAGGGCTCGGTCGAGATCCTCGGGCGGCAGTTTCCGTCGTACGACCTGTTCCTGATCGTGGTCGGGCCGGTGGTGCTCGGGCTGGTGTGGCTGCTGCTCACGCGCACCCGCTTCGGCACGCTGGTGCGCGCCGCCACGCAGGACCGCGAGATGGTCAGCGCACTCGGCGTGAACCAGGCCTGGCTCTTCACCGCGGTGTTCGCGCTCGGCGCGCTGCTCGCGGGACTGGGCGGTGCACTGCAGTTGCCGCGCGAACCCGCGACGCTCGAGATGGACCTCAACACCATCGGCGCGGCCTTCGTGGTGGTGGTGGTCGGCGGCATGGGGTCGCTGCCCGGCGCCTACGTGGCTGCATTGCTCATCGCCGAGATCAAGGCGGTGTGCATCTGGCTCGGGGTGGTGGAGATCTTCGGCGTCGACGTGTCGTTCTCGAAGCTCACGCTGATGGTCGACTTCCTCGTGATGGCCGCCGTGCTGGTGTGGCGCCCGTGGGGCCTGTTCGGCCGCGCGCAGGCACCGAGCCGCTACGTCGGCATGCAGGAGGAGCCGCTGCGCCGCCCCGGCAACGCCTACATGGCGGGCGCTGCCGTGCTCGCGCTGCTGCTCGCGGGGCTGCCGCTGCTCACGGCCGATTCGCCCTACACGCTGGTGCTCATGATCGACCTGATGATCGCGGCGCTGTTCGCGACCAGCCTGCACTTCATCATGGGCCCGGCCGGCATGCATTCGTTCGGGCATGCGGCGTACTTCGGCCTCGGTGCCTACGGTGCGGCGCTGCTCGCGCGCTCGCTGAACCTGCCGATGGAACTCACGCTCGTGGTCGCACCGCTCGTGGCCGCGCTCGGCGCCTTTGTCTACGGCTGGTTCGCGGTGCGGCTGTCGGGCGTGTACCTGGCCATGCTCACGCTCGCCTTCGCGCAGATCACCTGGGCCATCACCTACCAGTGGGACAGCTTCACGGGCGGCAGCAACGGCCTCACCGGCGTGTGGCCATCCGACTGGCTGTCGGACAAGCGGGCCTATTACTGGCTCACGCTGGTGCTGGTGGGTGCGGGCGTGTGGTGGTTGCGGCGCGTGCTGTATTCGCCGTTCGGCTATGCGCTGCGCGCGGGCCGCGACTCGGTGCTGCGCGCCGACGCGATCGGCATCGACGTCAAGCGCATGCAGTGGGCCGCCTTCGTCATCGCAGGTGCGGTGGCAGGGCTCGCAGGCGCGCTGTTCGCATTCTCGAAGGGCAGCATCTCGCCGGAGACCCTGTCGGTGGGCCGCTCGGTCGACGGGCTCGTGATGGTGCTGCTCGGTGGCATCCAGACGCTCGCGGGGCCGGTGGTCGGTGCGGTCACCTTCACCTGGCTACACGACACGGTGGCGCGCAACACCGACTACTGGCGCGCGATGCTCGGGGCGATCATCCTGCTGCTGGTGCTGTTGTTTCCGCAGGGGATTGCGGGGGCGATCAGGCAGTTGTGGGGGCGTTTTTCTTCTTCGCGTGAGGTGGGGGAGGTGCGGACGTGAGGGATTCTTTTGGGTTTCGGGGCCGGGTTTCGCCCCGGCGGGCGAGCTACTTTCTTTTGCTTCGCCAAAAGAAAGTAGCCAAAGAAAAGGCGACCCCGCTGTCTGCGACCCCTTCGCTGCGCTACGGGGCAACCTGCGGTGCTCGCGTTTCGCGGG
>NZ_JBDGJC010000018.1:0-56477 GCF_057657075.1 Variovorax sp. Soil_C_26 | reverse complement strand
GCAAACGCACCCCGGGCGCGCGCGTCAACCGCTCACGATAGTTGTCGTCGACCGCTCAAGATAATTGTCGCTGGCCACGCAGAGCTTCCCGCCGGGCCGAGCGCTCGAGAACGGAAGGCGAACCGTTACCAGGCGGCTGTCGAAGTCACCGACTCGGATGGGACGGTGGTGCGCTCAGTGCTTGATACGGTCAACGGCTATACCTTTACGGCGATGGCGGCTGCGGAGGCAGCACGCCGCGTGCTTGCTGGCGAGGTCCAGCCCGGGTTCTCGACGCCCGCAGCGCTGTTCGGCCACGGCTTCGCCGAGACCATTGCCGACACTCGAATCACCGACCTTCCGCCGATGTAGGCGGTCACCAATTTCGTTACGGCGAACAAGCCGTGGGCCCTCGGACAACGCGGCAGGGCATCGCGGAGCAGAAGCGCACGCTAAGAGCCGTCGTGGCGGCAAACGCGCGTTAGGCCGAGGTCGCGACAGATAACGGAGGTCGGACGCGCAAACTGGCTCAGCCATCGTGCTGCACAACACCGGCGTGCCGTTCCTGTGTTAACGACCGAACGGGTTCCGCGCCACTGGAGACTAACGACGTGGCGTGGCAGCGACGCGAGCGGATTTTTTGGAGCGAGCCGTACAGCCGGTAGGGGCCCAAAGCGGCTGTACGATTTGTGCCAAAGCGGTCGCTCAGAAACTGTCCAGTCGTTGTCAGGCATTGCGGAAACCGCCGTCGAGCTGTGACAGTTTCCGTCAAGTGGCGCCACTCAACTAAAGATCGATCAATCGCGAAAAGCACGCCAAGCGATGACGGCCGCGACGAGCGCAAGGAGGGCACCGCCTGCGAAGGCAGCCGGCAAGCCTGAAACATACTGGCCGGGCGCGGCGGCCAATGCATAGATCGATGTGATCACCGCAATTCCCAGCGCGCCGCCGATCTGCTGGTCCATCTGCAGCAGCCCCGACGCAGCGCCGGCATGTGCGTCGGGCACGCCGTGCATGACCGCCACGGTCCCTGGCGCGAAGACGAGAGCGATGCCCATGGCATGCACGACCAGGGGGATCAGCACGCCCGGGAAGTAAGCGCTGTGCTCACCGAGCAACACAAACCCCAGCAGGCTGACAGCGACCAGCACACTGCCCGTGACGAGCAACACGCGCATGCCGAAACGGCGGATCAATCTCGGAACGAATTGACTGATCGCGAACACGGTGGCGGTCAGCGGCATGTAGGCGAGTCCCGCGACGAGCGGGGTATAGCCCAGGATGCGTTGCAAGTACTGCACGAGGATGAACAACACCGCGAAGTGCACGCCGACGATCAAGGCCATCACCGCCAGCCCGCCAAGTCGGGATCGATCCTGCAGCAGGTGCAGGTCGAGCAACGGCTCCTTGTGCCGTTTTTCCGTCCGCACGAACGCGCCGAACAGGATCACCGCTGCCGAGAAGGAAAGCATCGTGCCGGCGGAGGCCCAACTGTTCTCCGCCGCGCTGATGAAGCCGTACACCAGCGCCACCGAGCCCAGCGTGGCGGTCAAGGCACCGACCACATCCAGACGCGCCGGCTTCGGATGGGTCTCGGCGACCAGCCGACCCACGGCCATCACCACCACCGCGCCGACCGGCACGTTGATCAGCAGCGACCAGCGCCACGTCAGGTATTCGGTCAGCATGCCGCCCAGAATCAAACCGGCGGAGGCGCCAATGGTGGAGACCGCGATGAACAGAGACATGCCGCGCGCCTGTTCCGTCGCGTCGCGTGCCATCACCATCACCAGGGCAAGGACGCTCGGGCCTGCCAGCGCGGCACCGACCCCTTGCAACACGCGTGCGGCCACCAGCATGACCGGCGTCTGGGCGAGGCCGCCCAGCAGCGAGGCCAGCACGAACACGATCAGCCCCGCGCGAAAGGCGCGCACCTGACCGATCATGTCGCCAAGCCTACCACCCAGCATGAGCAGGCCGCCGAACGCCAGACCGAACGCGTTGAGGACCCAGGTCAAGGCAGCCGGGTTGAAGCCCAGATCCTGCTGTATGCGAGGCAATGCGATGACGACGATCAGCAGGTCCATCGCGAACATGCACTGCGCTGCAAGAACGATGAACAACGCGAGCGCGCGTCGCCCCGATGCGGGGGCGACGCTCCCCAGGGTCAAACTTGCCATGTCGAATTTTTCGAAGACAGTCAGTAGCCGACGCCGCGCACGCCGCCGGCGGCCCGGATCGATTCGCCTGTGACCCAATGCGCGTCCTGCGACGCCAGAAACACGGCGACGGGCGCGATGTCTTCCGGCTCGCCGAACCGACCGAGCGGCGTCCCGGCAATCAGCTTCACGCCGAACTCGCCAGCGAAATTGCCGTCGGTGGCCGGCGTGTTGGTATGCCCCGGCAAGATCGAGTTCACCCGGATTCCACGCGGCCCGAGTTCGCGAGCGAGCGCGAATGTCATCGTGTCGACGGCGCCTTTGGTCGCCGCGTACACGCTTGAGGCCAGATAGGGATCGGTGCTCAGGATCGAGCTGATGTTGATGATGCTGCCGCCGTCATCACCGAAGTGCTTCACTGCTTCGCGGATCGCCAGGAAGTACCCCAGCACATTGACGTTGAACTGCTTGTGAAATGCTTCCTCGGTCAGGTCGGCGACCATCTCGAACACCGCGAGGCCGGCATTGTTCACCAGCACGTCGAGCTTGCCGTGATCGGCCTTCACGGTGTCGAACAGGCGGCCGACATCGGCCGTCTTGCTCATGTCCGCCTGCACGGCGACGGCCTTGCCGCCCGCCGCCTCGATCGCGCTGACGACGGCGTCTGCGCCCTTCTGGCTGGTGGCGTAGTTCACGACCACGGTGGCGCCTTCCGCGGCCAGTGCCTTGGCAATCCCGGCGCCGATGCCACTCGATGCGCCGGTGACGATTGCGATTTTTCCTTCTAGCTTCATGGGTGTCTTTCCAGGTTGAGTACTGCGTCCAATATTCGATCAACCCGGCTGCGAGGGGGTGCCAGTTCTTCTCCCATGCTTGCCTATTCTTCTCGGATCGCTTGCTTCGCCCCTCTGCGTGCCCCATCATCGACCGCATGGCTACAGCTCTGGATGAACTGCGCCGCATCGTGATGCGGGCGGGAAACAAGTGGACCGACATCGGCGTGCCCCGCGTGGCGATGGTCTGCGCGGAGGCCTGCGCCGATCAGGTCTATCAACCCATGCTGCATTTCGTTGTGCAGGGTTCGAAGACCTTGTCCATCGGCGACCGGGTGCTGAACTACGAAGCCGGCACCTATTTCGTCGTGCCCGTGGACGTCCCTGCCACCGGCCAGATTTACCCTGGCGGGCCGGGTTTGCCGTACCTCGCCATCAGCTTGACCCTCGATCCGGCGGTCATCGCCAGCTTGCTCGTCGACAAGCTTGAAGCAGACGAGCCGAACAAGGTGTGCTTCGTTTCAGTGCCGGCGCCTTCCGAGATGATGGACGCGTGGCTGCGCATGATGCGGCTCGTCGATCGTCCTCACGAGGTCGCGATGCTGGCACCCATGATCGAGCGAGAGATTCTTTTTCGCGCTTTGCAGGGACCGCTGGGCGGCTTGCTGCGGGAAATCGCGCGACCCGATGGTCGGCTGCCCCGGATTCGCCGCGCCATCCACTGGATTCGCGACCACTACACCGAACCGTTTCGTGTGGAGCAGCTCGCGGCGATGGCCGACATGAGCGTGCCGGCGTTCTATCGCCACTTCAAGGCCATCACCGCGATGGCGCCGATTCAGTACCAGAAGCGGCTGCGACTGCTCCGGGCCAGGTGGCTCTTGCTGTTCGAGCCACGCGACGCAGCATCGATTGCGTTTTCAGTCGGCTATGAAAGTGCTTCGCAATTCAGCCGCGAATACGCGCGCCTGTTTGGAATGCCGCCGGCCCGGGATGTGGCGCGGTTCAAGGCACCGGCCGCCTCTCGGCGCGCGACGGCGGACGTCGACGCACTCGTCTGACTAGATCGCAGTGGCAGTCTGCCGCTGACCCACGTTGTCGACCGGCGGCCGGTACTTCGCCAGGATCTGCTCCGAGTCGCGTCCCGGTGGCAGGCCGAACGCACGTGCGTATTCGCGGCTGAACTGGGTCGCGCTCTCGTAGCCCACCTCGAAGGCGGCCGCGGTCACGCTCTTGCCGCCGACGACCAGCAGCGTGCGGGCCTGCAGCAAGCGGACCCGCTTCTGGTATTGCAGCGGGCTCAGTGCCGTCACCGCTTTGAAATGCCGGTGAAACGCCGACTCGCTCATCGCCGCCTTCTGTGCCAGAGCTTCGACCCGCAGCGGTTCGGCGAAGTCGCGCCGGATCCACTGGATCGCCAGGCTGACCCGTGCGATGGCGCTGTCGGGCATGGCGATGTCGCGCAGCATCTGCCCGTGCGGCCCCTGCAGCACCCGGTAGAGGATCTCGCGCTCGTAAGCAGGCGCCAGTGCCGGAATGTCCGCGGGACGTTCCATCAAGCGCAGCATGCGGACCCATGCGTCCATCAGATCGGGCGTCACTGCGGACACCGAGAACCCGGTTTCGGCTTTCTCGCTGTGAGCGACTTTAGGCAAGTCCGCGATCAGTTCGGCCACCACCGTCGGCTGGAGGGTCAAGGCCACCGCCAGGTAGGGCTCGCCGGTCGCTGCAGGCCACACGGTGCCGACCGCAGGCAGGTCGATGGACATCACGAAATAGTTCGCCGGACAGTAGTGCAGCGTGCGGTCGCCGACGGTCATGGATTTGCTGCCCTGAAGAATCAGGTTAACCATCGGGTCGTAGACGGCGCTCAGCTCGTGCTCGGGGATCTTGCCCTGCACCATCGCGACACGCGGAATGCCAGTCTCGGTCAGACGGTTCCTTGCTTTCGACGCCAAGGTCCGAAGCTCTCTGAGTTGTTCTTCCATGGGGCTATATCAGATCGCAATGTGAGGCGCGCTGCAACCACCGAAGCAGGAATAGGCAGGTTTGCGGCAGGAACGGGCAGGCCTGCAGGAGGCTCACGACCTATCGTTCATGCACCACTTACCCAACGGAAAGAACACATGAACATCGTCATCATCACCGGCGCAAGCCGAGGTCTCGGGGCCAGCACCGCCGTCCAGGCAGCCCAGCGCGGCATGGGCGTCATCGTCACCTACAACAGCCACGCGGCAGGCGCCGAGCAAGTCGTTCGCGACATCGAAGCGGCTGGCGGCAAGGCCGTGGCGCTGCCGCTCGATGTCGGCCAGGTCGCATCCTTCGCCGGCTTTCGCGAGAAGGTCGCCGCAGCGCTCAAGTCGACCTGGAGCCGGGACAGCTTCGACGCGCTGGTCAACAACGCGGGCTATGGCCTCTTCAACCCGATCGAGACCGTCAGCGAAGCCGAGTTCGACGGCCTGTTGAATGTGCACCTGAAGGGGCCGTTCTTCCTGACCCAGGCGCTGCTGCCGCTGATGGCCGATGGCGGCCACATCGTCAACATGACCAGCGCGACGACCCGCGTAGCGACGCCAGGTGCCGCGCCTTATGCGGCATTCAAGGGTGGGCTGGAAGTGCTGACGCGCTACATGGCCAGGGAGTTCGGTGCGCGCGGCATCCGGGCGAATTCGATCTCGCCGGGCGCGATCCGCACCGACATGACCAGCGGCGCGTTCGACCAGAGCCCTGAATTCGTCACGATGCTGGCCGGACAAACCGCGCTCGGGCGGATCGGTGCGCCAGACGATGTCGGCCGCGTGATCGCCAGCCTGCTGTCTGCGGACAGTGGCTGGATCAATGCGCAGAACATCGAAGTCGCTGGTGGCTACAACATCTGAGTTAGAAGTCACCATGCTCGATCACATCTTCCTCTCGGTAAGCGACTTCGATCGCTCGATTGCGTTCTACACGGCGGCACTGGCCCCCCTCGGGATCACCCGCCAACACGACTATGCCGGCAAGGACGGCCCGCCTGGGCATCCTGATCTCAAGGGCTTCGGCGCCAACGGACGGGTGTTCTTCTGGCTGCAAAACGGTGTCGTCGAAGGGCGTGCGGTGCACGTCGGATTCGTCGCGACAGACGCTGCCGCGGTCGACGCGGCCTACGCCGCCGCCCTGGCGGCAGGTGCCGTCAACAAGGGCGCACCCGGCGCACGCCTGCACTACGACCCGCGCTACTACGCCGCCAATGTGCTGGACCCGGACGGCTACAGCCTCGAGTTCGTCTACAAGAGTTGGCAGAAGGCGCAACCATGAGCCGTCTTCTCATCTACGGCGCAAACGGCTACACCGGCAGCATGGTCGCCCGACAGGCCAAGGTAGCGAGTCTGGACTTCGCCATCGCTGGAAGAAATGCGGCCCGATTGGCGGCGCTTGCCGAGGAACTGGATGTGCCGTATCGAGCCTTCGGGCTCGACGACACGACCACCGTGCGCGAAGCGCTGAACGGTATCACTGTCGTACTCAACTGTGCCGGGCCCTTCGCCCAAACAGCGGAGCCGCTGATGCGGGCTTGCATCGATTCGGGCGCGCACTACCTCGACATCACGGCGGAGATCAATGTCTATCGCCTGGCGGAGCAACTCAGCGAGGAAGCGGCAGAAACCGACGTGATGCTGATGCCCGGCGTGGGTTGGGATGTCGTGCCGACCGACTGCCTGGCCGTGCAGGTCTCACATCGCGTCGCCAACCCGGTGTCGCTGAGGATCGCATTGCAGGTGGCGGGCTCAATGTCGCGCGGCTCGGCCGTCAGTGCCGGCGAGATCGTCGGAGCCGGGTTGATGGCACGGCTCGACGGCATGCTGGTTGCAACGCCGGACGCTCAGCCCGCGCAGTTCGACTTCGGCGACGGGCCCGTCGTTTGCGCGCCGTTGTCGTTCGGCGACCTGGTCACGGCATGGCATTCCACGCGCATACCCAACATTGCCATGTTCGTGAACGTGACGGGCGCTGCGTTTCCGGGCGGCGATTTATCCAAGCTCGCGGACGGCCCCAGCCGCGAAGAGCGCGACGGCCAAAGGGCTCGCGCCGTGGTGGAGGTCACGGGCGCCGATGGTTCTGTTGCGCGATCGGTGATCGACACGGTGAACGGCTATACCTACACGCCTCTCGCGGCTGTGGAGGCCGCCAAGCGTGTACTCAGGGGTGAAAAGCGGGGGGGATTCAATACTCCGGCGCGCCTGTTCGGCGCTGGCTTTGCAGAGAGCATCCCAGGCACCGCCATTTACGATCAATCGGCATTGAAGGTCGGCTAATGAAGTCGAGGCATCCCTGCTCGGCGCGTCGTCGCGCCTTCGGAGCGATACCTGTGTTTTAAACCGGAAGCGTCAAAGAAGGACTGCTCTGACCGGTCCGGAACGCTTTCGAACTGGAGGCACGGAACGAATGTCGGCTCCTGGCCGGATTCTGCCTTTTGCGGCCGACTTCAAATGCGCGGCGGCAGAGTCGACGACCACACGTTCAGCCATAGCGAACTATATTGAAGCCTTCCTCCGCCCCAGGCGGGACGAAATGGCTGGTGATTTGATCGAACTCCGCATCGGTTGTTTGGAACGGGTGCTCGCCCGAAAGATTACGAGCACGCAGTCTCGCTTTGCAAACGTCGTCAGGGACGTCCAGGTAGTGCAGGCGATGAGCTGCTTCAGCTTTCTCGAAAACGCCTCGGGCCCAACTTCTCGTGGCGGGGGTGTTCGAGGGGAAGTCGAGCACGACGGACGTGCCCGCCGCGAGCAGTGCCGCAATGTGGCCGGACATCGCTTCGCGCAATCTGCCGGCACAGCGCACGTAGTCCGCGAGGGCTTGAACCTGGTTCGGGTATAGACGTGCAAGCCAATCGTCCTCGCTGATGAGAACTGTCTTCGGCTGCGCCGCGAGGTGCTTGGTGAGCGTCGACTTTCCGGACGCGATCTTCCCGCAGACCATGTGCAGGACCCCTGGCAAGGAAGAGGCGGCGGCAGACCGCGAAGTTTCGGTTTCGGGCATTCCAATCTCCAGTAGCTCTGAGGAGCCCCAGGAGACAGAAAAAACCCGCCTCGTGGGGCGGGTTGCTTTGGCTACTCAGGCCGCGCGCTAACCCACCATCCTTCGGATGGTGCGAATAATGAACGCGAAGCGCGAGCAAGCCATGGAGAGCAAGGATAGCGTGTTCCAGAGGTCTCAGCAATCCGTTCGCGTGAGACGCATATGCACCATGGTCAGGCCAGGGGTTCGATTCGTACTTCCGCTCTTGGCCGACTGTAGCCGCACACCCGCATTGGTGATGGTCAGGAATGTGAGCGAAGCCTGTTTGAAAGGTGCCGCAGCCGGCTAGGTCTGCTGCAGCCGGCGGCTGCGTTGGCGGTTCAGTTCGCCCAGTGAAGTCTTGGCCAGGACCACCGCGATATCCGGTCAGAATGGGAGCCTATGCCTATGCAGCCCCTGTTCGACGCAATCGCTTCAATGTCCGCACCGGTGGATGCGCAGCGCATCTTCCACGGCCGCGGTGGGCTTCATCCCGAGTGCGCTCACTTGTCGCTCGATTTTTTCCCGCCGGTTTGGGTGTTGACCAGCTTCAAGCCTGCGACCGACGGCGAACTGGCTGCAATTGGCGCCGCACTGGAGCGTCGCTGGTCACAGTTGGCACCGGGTGAAACGCTGCAATGGGTGTTTCAGTGCCGGCATGAAGGCCAGAGCAGCACACGACTTATGGGCGGTTCGGTGCCCGACCCGCATTGGGTCACCGAGGAGGGCGCTCGCTATCGCGTTAACGTGGGCCGGGGCCAGAACCACGGGCTGTTTCTCGACATGGCCGAAGGACGGCGCTGGGTTCGTGCGTTTGTGAAGGCGCGCCCAGACGCCCGGTCGCGCGTCAAGGTGCTCAACCTGTTTGCTTACACCTGCGCATTTTCGGTGGTCGCATTGCAGGCAGGGGCCCAGCACGTCACCAACCTGGACATGAGCAAGGGCGCTCTGGCCGTGGGGCAACAGAACCACCGCGCCAACGGCGTGCTCGCCGGCGCGAGCTTCCTCCCTCATGACCTTTTCAGTTCGTGGGGAAAAATCTCGCGCGGAGGCCCTTACGGGCTGGTCATCGTTGACCCACCAAGCTATCAAAAGGGAAGTTTCGTTGCGACCAAGGACTACGCCCGGCTGATTAAGCGCTTGCCTGACCTGCTGGAGCCCGACGGCCTTGTCCTGTTATGCCTCAATGCCCCAGAACTGGGGCCAAAATTCCTGCAAGAGCAAATGAGCGCACTGGTGCCGGAGCTGGATTTCGTGGAAAGACTGGCGAATCCAAGCACCTTTCCCGACGTGTCCGACGAGCGGTCGTTGAAGGTGTTGGTGTACCGGGCACCGCCGGGTGTTCAACCTGAGGTCTGAAGGGTGCGCTACCCATTAGCGCCACGGGCGGACGGCCCCATGGAGCGCCTTCGTGTGAATTGAAGCAAGCTGTCGAATGACTGGTCCTGGCCGGATCCGGCTATTGGTTGCATTCTGCACGGGCCGGCCGTGCGACGCCTGGCCGCAGCGCCATCGGGTGACCCTTCGCGCCGACGGACGAAGCGCGATCGCGCGTTGACGAAAGAACAGTGTCGTTCCGCAGTGCCATCCCAATTAAAAATCGACAGCACCCCTTCAGACAGACGCAGGAGCAGCAAAGGTGTACCAAGAGAAATTCATGAAGCAGGCGCTGGCGCTTTCAGCGCGCGCGATCGCGGAGCCCGGCACCGAGCCCTTCGGCGCGGTGGTGGTGAAGGATGGGCAGGTGGTCGGCGAGGGCTTCAATCATTCGGTCGCCCATTTCGATCCCACTTCGCACGGAGAGGTCGAAGCGATCCGGGACGCGTGCCGGCGGCTGCAGCGCGTCGACCTGGCAGGCTGCGAGATGTATTCCTCATGCGAGCCTTGCGCGATGTGCGTCGCCGCCATGCGGGTGGCGGGCATCCGCCGCTTGTTCTATGCGGCTTCGCTGGCGCAGTCCGGCGTGGTGTTCGAGGGCCTGCCGGTCGCGGACCGGCATCCCATCGACGTGGATGAACTGCGCCGCGTGGCAGGCGCACCGCTGGAGGCCGGGCTGACTCCTGCCGAGCAGCATTCGGCGCAGGACGCCATCGACATCCTCGAAGCGTGGGCCGGGCCGCGCAAGATCGCGGCGCTGGGTCGTCGTTAGGCCGACCGCTCCCTGCAGCGTGCTGCGTCGGCAATCCACGAAGGCGGGGCTCGATGCTCGCCCCCCTTGCAGAGGACGCGGATGGCGGCACAGTCGCCCGCCTTGGCACGGGCTTGCAGCATCTTGAGTTCCGCCATCAATACGGACATGTGAACTCGTCTTTTCATCATGGCGCGACTGTAAGCGGTTTCGTACAAAATGAGTTAGAAAGTTTACATTTCTGTCATTGAGTTTACCTATTGGGCTGGCGGAGGCTGGCCCTGTGGCGGATGCGCGATACTTTCGCGACTTCACCCAGGCCGTGCCCATTCCGTCCCCCACCGATTTCCCCGTCTTCGACAGCTCCGACTTCAGCGGCGAGTCGGGCGCGTTCCATTTCGACTTGGTGCGGCTCGAATCGCGCCCGGACATTCCGCGCGGGTTTCCGCATCGCCACAACTACTACCACCTGCTCTGGATGAGCGAGGCGGCGGGCACGCACCTGCTCGACTTCGAGACCTTCGAGGTGCGCGCCAACACGGTGTTCTTCGTCTCGCCCGGCCAGTTGCACGCCTGGGCCTCCGACGTGCCGCCGAAGGGCTTCGTCATCAACTTCAGCGCCGAGTTCTTCGTGCAGATGTTCCCGCGCGCCGACGACATCGCCAAGTACCCGTTCTTCCACATCGCCTCGGACGCGCCGGTGCTCTACCTCGAACAGGCGCAGCACGACGCGTTGCTCCCGCTGCTGCTCGAGATGGAGCAGGAGATGCTCGGCCGCCAGGAGGCGCGGCTGGACGTGGTGCGCTCCTACCTGCTGGTGCTGCTGACGCGGCTGCGGCGGCTCTACCCCGAACGCGCGGCCGAGGGCGCCTCGCCGCAGAGCTACGCACTGACGAAGCGCTTCCGGCTGCTGATCGACCGCCATTACCTGGAGTTCGGCCCGCTCGGCGACTATGCCGAGCGGCTGCATGTCACCGAGCGCCAGCTCAACGAGGCCGTCAAGCGCACGCTCGGCAAGACCGCCGGCGAACTGGTGCACGAGCGCCGCGTGCTCGAGGCCAAGCGGCTCCTGTGCAACACCGGCATGGGAGTGGCCGAGATCGCGTTCCACCTGCAGTTCGAAGACCATGCGTATTTCAGCCGCTTCTTCAAGAAGCGCACGCAGATGACGCCCGGCGAGTTCAAGAAGCGCTACGGCACCCCTGGGACCCCTGGCGTAAGCCCCTAGTCCGCGCCGTCGAAAAGTACAAGGCGAGCGACCAATCGTCCTACCCCCTTCGGCGCCCGGCTGCCTAAAGTCCTTCCATCTGAAACTCTGCCGCCGTCATGGGCGGCCCGATGGCTGGCGATGAACGAATCCACCCCACTGCGCACCGGCGGCGAGCTGATCGTCGACGCGCTGCTGGCGCAAGGCGCCGACACCGTGTTCTGCGTGCCGGGCGAGAGCTACCTCGACGTGCTGAATGCGTTGCATGCGCAGCAGGGCGCCATGCGCGTCGTCGCCTGCCGCCACGAAGGCGCGGTCGCCTTCATGGCCGAGGCCCAGGGCAAGCTCACCGGCCGCCCCGGCATCTGCATGGTCACGCGCGGGCCGGGTGCCACCAACGCGAGCATCGGCGTGCACACCGCGTACCAAGATTCGACGCCGATGATCCTGCTGATCGGCCAGGTCGGGCGCGACATGATCGAGCGCGAGGCCTTCCAGGAGATCGACTACCGCCGCATGTTCGGCCCGTTCACCAAGTGGGTGGCGCAGATCGACGACGCCGCGCGCGTGCCCGAATTCATGGCGCGCGCCTACTCGGTGGCCATGTCGGGGCGCCCCGGCCCCGTGGTGCTGGCGCTGCCCGAAGACATGCTGACCGATGCCGCCATGCCGCTGGCCGTGCCGCGCGTGGAGGTGCCCGCGGCGCATCCCGCCCCCGACGCCATGCAGCGCCTGCACGAGCGCCTGGCCGCGGCCGAGCGGCCGCTGCTGCTGCTCGGCGGCCCCGGATGGCGCCCGCAGGCCCGCGCCGCGATCGAGCGCTTCGCGGTGCAGAACGCACTGCCCGTGGCCTGCGCATTTCGCCGGCAGGATCTGTTCGACAACCGCCATCCGAACTACGTCGGCGAGGTCGGCATCGGCCTCAACCCCGAGCTGGCCCAGGCGGTGCGCGAGGCCGACCTGCTGATCGCCGTCGGCACGCGGCTCGGCGAGATCGTGACGAGCGGCTACACGCTGCTCGACGTGCCGCTGCCGCGCCAGCAGCTCGTGCATGTGCTGCCGTGCGCCGAGGAGCTCGGGCGCGTCTACCAGCCCGCCGTCAGCATCCTGAGCGCCGTGTCCCCGTTCGCCGAGGCGGCTGCCCTGCTGCCGGCGGTGGATGCGGCGACCCCGCGGCAGGCCTGGCGCGACCGGCTGCGCGCCAACTACGAGCGCTACACCACGCCCGTGGCGCGCGAGGCCGCGCTCGACCCGGCGCGCGTCATCCAGGCGCTCGGCGACACGCTCGCGCCGGATGCGATTCTCACCAACGGCGCGGGCAACTACAGCGCCTGGGCGCACCGCTACTACCCGTTCTCGCGGCCGAACACCCAGCTTGCGCCGACCAGCGGCGCCATGGGCTACGGCGTGCCGGCCGCCATAGCAGCCAAGCTGCAGCATCCGTCGCGGCAGGTGGTGTGCCTGGCCGGCGACGGCTGCTTCCTGATGACTTCGCAGGAGCTCGCGACCGTGAAGCGGCACGACCTCGCGATCGTCTTCATCGTCTTCAACAACGGCATGTACGGCACCATCCGCATGCACCAGGAGATGCACTACCCCGGCCGCCCCATCGGCACCGACCTGTGCAACCCCGACTTCGTGCGCTATGCGCAGTCGTTCGGGCTGCAGGCCGAGCGCGTGGCCCGCACCGAAGCGTTCGCGCCGGCGCTGCAGCGCGCGCTGGCCGCGGGCGGCGCGGCACTCATCGAACTCGCGATCGAGCCCGAGATCCTGACCCCGCGCGCCACGCTCAGCGAACTGCGCGAGAAGGCGCTGCTGCAGCAGAAGCAAAAGCAACAGCAGCGCGCCGCGGCCTGACACGATTCATCACCACCAAGGAGACAAAACACATGAACAAACTGCTGCGGGCTTCGGCCCTCGCGGCCCTGGGCGCCTGCGCGCTCACGCAGGCCCATGCACAGGCTGCCGCCGAGTTCCCGGTGCGCCCCATCCGCATCGTTGTGCCGTTTGCGCCCGGCGGCGCCACCGACGTGATCGCGCGCGTAGTCGGCCAGAAGATGTCGGACTCGCTCGGCCAGCCGGTCGTCGTCGACAACAAGGCCGGCGCCAACGGCAACATCGGCGCCGTCACCGTGGCGCGCGCCACGCCCGACGGCTACACCATCCTCATGGCCACCTCGAGCCACGCGATCAACGCCACGCTCTACCGCAAGCTCGACTACAGCCTCACGAAGGACTTCGCCGCGCTCTCGAACCTGGCCTCGGTGCCGCTCGTGCTGGTGGTCAACCCTGGCGTGCCGGCGCGCAACGCGGGCGAGTTCGCGGCCCATGCCAAGGCCGAGGGCGACAAGCTCAACTTCGCCTCGGGTGGCACCGGCACCGCCGCGCACCTGGCGGGCGAGCAGTTCAATACGATGGTCGGCGCCCGCATGATGCACGTGCCCTACAAGGGCGGCGCGCTCGCCCAGACCGACCTCATTGGCGGCCAGGTGCAGGCGATGTTCGCCAACCTGCCCGAAGTGCTCTCGCAGGTGCAGGCCGGCAAGCTGCGGCCGCTCGCGGTCACGGGCAAGGCGCGGCGCGCCAACCTGCCCGAGGTGCCGACCTTCGCCGAAGCCGGCTATCCGCAGATGGACGCGCGCTCGTGGTTCGGCCTGTTCGCGCCGGCCGGCACGCCGGCACCGGTGGTGGCCAAGCTGTCGGCATCGATCGCCGCGGCCGTGGCCGATCCCGCGGTGCAGGCCCGCCTGAAGGAACTCGGCGCCGATCCCATCGGCGACCGGCATGAAGCCTTCCAGCCCTTCGTCGCGCAGGAGGTGAAGCGCTGGGGTGCGCTGGTCGAGCGTTCGGGCGCCACCGTGGACTGAACCCAGACCCTTTCTCCTTTTCTTCTTCGAACTTCAAGCCAAGGAACCCACAGCCCATGCTCTACGACGTACGCACCTACACCTGCCGCCCCGGCACCCTCAAGCGCCACCTGGCGCTCTATGCCGAGCACGGCTTCGACGTGCAGCGGCGCCACCTGGGCGAACCGCTGGCCTATCTGCAGACCGAGACCGGCAACGTCAACAGCTACACCCACATCTGGGTCTTCGCCGACGCGAAGGACCGCGCCGACAAGCGCGCCGCGATGCAGCGCGACCCGGCCTGGGCCGGCTACCTCGACAAGAGCGCCGAGGCCGCCTACCTCGTCTCCCAGGAGACGAAGCTCATGGTGCCGACCTCGTTCTTCAAGCCTTGAGGTGCTGAGCGCATCGGCCGCTCACTCGAGCGTGAGGCCGATGTCCTTCACCAGCGCGCCCCAGTCCTGCAGGTCCTGCCGGATCGTGGCGGCAAACTGTTCGGGCGTGTTCTGCGGCAGGTCGTTGAAGTTGAGGTCGTGCATGCGGCGCACCACCGCCGGGTCGCGCAGCACCTGGTTCACGGCGTCGTTGAGCTTCTTCACGATGGCCGGCGGCGTCTTGGCAGGGGCCAGCAGGCCGTACCAGGCGTAGTTCTTGAACGGATAGCCGCTCTCGGTCATCGTCGGCACGTCGGGCAGCATGGGAATGCGCCCGGGGCCGCTGTTCGCCAGGGCGCGGATGCGGCCTGCGCGCACGATCTCCACGGTCGACGAGATGTCGGCGAACGCGGCATCCACCTGGCCGCCCGCGAGGTCCTGCACGCAGGGGCCGCTGCCCTTGTAGGGCACGTGCGTCATCACCAGGCCGGCCTGCTTCTTGAGGCTTTCCATGGCCAGGTGGCCGCCCGAGCCGGCGCCCCACGAGCAGTAGTTGAGCTTGTCGGGGCGGGCCTTGGCGTAGGCGACGAACTCCTGGATCGTCTTCACCGGCAGGTCTTTGCGCACCAGCAGCAAGTTGCCGCCGCGGCCGATCTGCGCCACCGGCGCGAAGTCCTTTACCGGGTCGTACGAGAGCTTCTTGTAGAGGCTCGGGTTCACGACCATCGCCGCGGCATAGGTGAACAGCAGCCGCTGGCCGTCGGGTGCCGCGCGCGCGACGAGTTCGGCGCCGAGGATGCCGTTGGCGCCGGGCCGGTTGTCGACGATGAAGGTCTGCCCGAGCGCCTTGCCGAGCGCCTCGGCGAAGATCCGCGCGATGGTGTCGGTGCCGCCCGCGGGGGCGGTCGGCACCACGAGCGTGACGGGCTTGTCCGGGTAGGCATCGGGGCCCTGCGCATGGGCGGCCGCGGCCACGCAGGCGGCTGCGAACGCGCCGCAGGCGAGTGCGCGAAGGGGGCGGTGAAGGAAATGCGGGCTCGTCATGGTTCTTGTCTCCTGGAAATCGGGTCGGTCGTTCAATCAATGGATGCCGAAGCGCGCCTGCGTGCCCTGCTCGATCATGTCCGCGCCCACGCGGTACAGGTTGCGCGAGACGTAACTGGGCACTTCGCGCGCGCGCTGGCGCAGCCATTCGGCCTTGAGCGCGCGCGCCTCGGCGATCTCGGGCGCCTCGCCCTCGGCGGTGGCCAGCAGGTCGATCACATGCAGCGCCAGCTGGCACTGGCCGTCGGCGGCCAGCGTGCGCGCGCGCTCGATCACGCCGCGCTTGTCGGTGATCGCGTCGGCCACCGCGCGGCCCACCGCCTCGGGCGCCGCCGGATGCAGCGAGGTCGGGTTGCGGTCCCACCAGCCGTTCTCCGAGCGGTAGATGTCGCGCACGATGTAGCTGGGGTCGCCATAGGTGGGCTTCATCCAGTCGACCGCGAACAGCTCGTCCGGAAAGCGGATGCGCGCCAGGATGCCGCGCTCGTTGAGGCCCTCGTTCATGAGCCGCACCACCTCGGCGCGCAGCCATCGCAGCGCGCGGGCCGTGTGCGTGAGCACGTGCCGCACCTGCGCCTCGCCCTCGAGCGTGGCGCCGAACTCGCGCACCGCCTTGCGCGCGCCCAGCGCCGCCAGCGCATCGAGCGTGTCGGCCCAGCGCACCGTGTCGCGCATCGTGCGGAACGGGGTGCCGATGTTGGGGATCGAATCGATCAGTGCCGCGCCGCCGTAGAGCACGCGCTGCGCCGGGCTCCAGAGCGCGATCGCGTCGTCGGTCTCCGAAGGTGCCCAGCGCAGTTCGATGCGCTGCTCGCCGCTGCCGATCTGCAGCAGGTCTTCGAAGGTTTCGGTCGGCGCGTGCGTCGCCAGCCGGCGGTCGAAGAAGCCCGCGGGGCGGTTGAACTGGATCTCGGCCATGCGGTGCTGCAGCGCCAGCGTCTCGCTGTAGCGTGCGAGCCGGCGCGGCACGTTGCGGTGCGCGATGATGCGCGGCGGCGCGTCGCCGCGCGCGGCGGCATGCGCCAGCCACATCGGCACGCCGGCGTTGTAGCCGATGTGGCCGTGGCTGAAGCACAGCGCATGCACCGGCGCATCGCTGAGCCGGCGCACCGCGTCGATCATGCCCGCGGTCACCGAGCCGCCCGGGCCGGCATCGACCACGACGAGACCCGCATCGGTCTCGGCCACGAACGACTGGCCCTGCCCGCGCAGGATGTGAAGGCCTGGCGCCACCGTGTCGGTGCCGGCGCCGACGATGAGGAACGGCTTTTCTTCTTCTTCGGTCTTGTGGTCTGGCTTGGCAGCGATGGCGGTCATGCGGTGTCCTTGTTGGCGGTGAGCGGCGGCAGCAGGTAGCGGCCGTCGAGCAGTTCGGCGCGCGGCATGTAGGCGCGCAGGCAGAGATAGAAGGCGCCTTCGGGTGCCGGCAGCCAGTTGGCCTCGGCGGCGGCGCCCTCGGGGCGCGCGTGCCGGATGTGCAGCGTGAGGCCGCCGTCCGCATCGCGCTGCAGGCCTGGCGTGCGGTCGCCGATGGCGTAGCGGTCGATCGGGTTGTCCACCAGCATGTAATCGCGCGCGTCGTACATCGTGAGCGACCAGAAGGCGTCGACCGGCGGCAGTGCGCCAGGCGCGAAGCGAAGCGTGTAGCGGCGCTCGCCGGTGAGCGCCTCGCCCGCCGCGTCGTGCCAGGCCATCGGATAGGTGGCTTCGCGGCTTTCGAGCATGCCGATGTACTTGAGTGCGACCAGTGCGCGCGCCAGGTGGTCGTCGCCGAAGCTGCCTTCGACCAGCGGCATCTGCACCCAGCCCGACGCCGTGGTGCGGCCCGACTGCGCCTCGCGCAGCCGCGGCAGCCCGGTGTCGAGCGCGGCCTGCAGCGCGGCGCGGCGGCGCTCGTCGAGCGGCCCTGCACCGGCGCCGAGGCCGAGCGCCGCATAGCGCGCGAGCTTTGCCGCGTCGCCGTGCGGTGGCGCGTTGTCGCGCAGTGCCGCGTTCACCTGCGCCGCGAAGTGCGCGGCCGTGAGTGGCGCCTTCGGGTCGCAGGCGGGGTCGAAGGCGCGCGGCGGCGAGGCGCGGCCGGCCTCCCAGTCGGCCAGCGTGCGCACCACGAACCCGTCCTGCAGCGCGTTGACCGCGGCCACGTCCTCCGGCCCGTCGACCAGCAGTCGCCCGATGATCCACAGCCAGCGTGTGGGCGCCTCGATGCGTGCGCCCGGGGCATCGAAGGCCGCGGGCAGCGTGCCGCGCCATCCCGGCGGCGTGACGACGAACGCGCGCGCCGCTGTGCCCGTGAGGCGCTGGCCGAGGTGCGCGAAGGGGTTGGTGAAGAAATCGAGCAGGCCCAGCACGTAGTAGCGGCCGGCGGTGTCGGGCACGTCGATCACGAGCGGGCCTTCGCCGAGGTCGAGCCAGGCGTTGGTGTAGAGCGTGTCGTTGTTCGGCGTCACGACGCGGCTCTTGCCCGCGCGCAGCAGCTGGCGTGCGTGTGTGAACACGTTGCACCAGCGCTGCGGCTCGGGCGCCTCGCCGTGGGCGTCGGTGCGCCGCGGCGAGGTGGCGGCGCGCATGCGGCGCATCTCGTAGAGCGGATAGGCGTAGACCACGGCCTCTTCGGCCAGGGCTTGCAGGTTGTCGGCGTGCGGCTGCATCGTGTTCAGTCCTGCTGCACCTGAAGAGCCGGAATGCGCCAGCTCTGCACGCCCTCGCGCGGGTGGTACATGCGCAGGATCAGGTAGAAGCGCCCGGCCGGCGCGGGCAGCCAGTTGGCCGTGTCGGCGGGGCGCGCGTGGCTCACCCTCAGTTCGAGGCTGCCGTCGGCGCCGCGCTTGAGGCCCGGCGTGCGGTCGCCGATGGCATGGCGCCGCAGCGGGTTGGGGTAGAGGAAGCGGTCGCTGTCGTACAGCGTCACCGACCAGAAGGCGTCTGCCGGCGGTGCGTCACCGGCCTCGAAGCGCATCGCGTAGCGGCGCTGCCCATCGAGCGGTTCCTGGTTCGCGTCGTGGTGCGAGGCGGCGTACACCGCCTCGCTGGTGGCCAATGCGCCGAGGCCCAGGTAGGCGGTGCGCGCGCGGCCGAGGTACGCGTTGCCGTAGCGTCCGGTGGCGGGCGTCATCGACCAGGGCCTGGGCCGCCGGTTGGCGCCCACGGCCGCGACCAACTGCACGCCCTCGGCGAAGCCCTCGACCAGGCCTTCGCGCAGCGGTGCGTCCACCGCCTCCCACGAGAACGCGGCGTTGGCCAGCAGCCCGGCCTGGCCGAACCATGCGACGAGGCCGCGGTCTTCGATGCGGCCCGGCGCCTCGGCCAGCGCATGGCAAAGGTTCGTGAAGAAGCGCGGCGCCACCTGCGCGGCCGGCTCGCCGTGCTCGAAGGCGGCGGCCATGGCGTCCACGTGCGGGCCGGCCCACTGCTCGACGGTGGCCGGGCGTCCCTGCTGCACCGTGCCGGGCGCGGGCGCGAGCCGGATCTCCGACTGCAGCGCGCGGGCGGCCGGCCAGTCGCTCTCGTCGCCCACCAGGATGCGACCGATCAGCCAGACCAGGTCGGTCGGGCAGCGCACCACGCGGTGGCCGGCCAGCGCGTCGGGCACCGTGCCGCCGGGGCCCACGAGCACCACGGTCTCGCCCTCGGGGTTGCAGTTGCGCGGCCCCAGGTTCTCGAAGTTCTCGGTGTAGGCGTCGTAGAGCGGCAGCACGAAGTAGCGCCCCGGATGCCGCGCCGACGCGGGCACCGTGAGCAGCATCGGCCCGTCGGCGAGGTGGACCCAGGCCATGGTGTAGAGCAGGTCGTTGGCGGGCGTGACCACGTCGCGGTCTTCGTCGGTGGAGGGCCGCGGCGCATGGTGCAGCGTGTTCAGCGGCGCTCGCACGTCCGAGCCGGCCGAGGTGCCGATGCGGCGTTCGGCGCGCGGCGCGGTCTGCATGGCGCAGGTGCGGTAGGTCTCGGTGAGCGGATAGCCATAGACGAAGGCGGCCAGGCCGATGGATCGGGCGGCGGCCTTGCGGGCGGCGGTTGCATCGGGCGCGGAGACGGAAGCGTTCATGGAAAGGACCTCGGACGGATGGGTGAAAGGGGAGGGATGCGGGGGCGATCGCTGCTCAATCGAGCTTCACGCCGGTGGCCTGCGTGAGCTTCAGCGTCACCGGCAGGAAGGCCTTGTAGGCCGCGGCGGCCTCGGCCGGGAGGTTGCCCACGGGCTCGGCGCCGAGTTCCTCGATGCGCCGGCTCACCTCGGGCTGCCGCACCACCGCGCTGACTTCCCGGCCCAGGCGCTCGATGACCGCATCGGGCGTCCTGGCGGGCGCCATCAGCGAGGTCGGGCCGGTCATCGTGTAGACCTCGTCGGCGTAGCCCTGCTCGGCGAAGGTCGGCACATCGGGCAGCGCGCGGGCGCGGCGCAGGCCGGCGACGGCCAGCGGGCGCAGCTTGCCGGCCTGGATGTACGGCTGCAGCGTGGTGACCGAGCCGACGGTCATCTGGATCACGCCGCCGATCAAATCGACCGCCATCGGGCTCTCGCCCTTGTAGGGCACGTGCAGCGTCTGCAGGCCATAGGCCCTGTCCATGTGGACCTGCACCTGGTGCGGCTGCGTGCCGGGGCCCCACGAGCCCATCGCGTACTTGCCCGGCGCGGCCTTCACGGTGGCGACGAGGCTCTTGAAGTCGGTGGCCTGAACCGAAGGGTGCACGGCCAGCACGGTGCGCATGGTGGCGATGTCCGAGACCATGCGCAGGTCGGTGCGCGGGTCGTACGGCAGCTTGCTGTAGAGCGCCAGGTTCGCGGTGACGGGCCCCGGCACCGTCAGCAGCAGCGTGTGGCCGTCGGGCACGCTCTTGGCGACATGGTCGGTGCCGATGATCCCGCCCGCGCCGGTGCGGTTCTCGACCACCACCGGCTGGCCCAGCCGTTTCGAGAGGCCCTCGGCCAGCAGCCGCGCGAGGATGTCGGTCGAGCCGCCTGCCTGGTACTGAACGAGGATGCGCACGGTCTTGGAGGGGAAGCCGTCATCCGCCCCCGCGGCCGCCGCGCCGCCGGCGGCGAAGGCCAGCGCTGCGGCGCTGCCGAGTGCGCGCCGCAGCGCGGCGGTCGATGTGGTCTTCCTCATGCGGTTTCTCCGGTGGTGTGCAGGGCGCGACCGACGACCAGCGCATCGACCGCGACGCAGCCGCCGTCGGCTTGCGGCCGGGCGATGAGCGGGTTGATCTCGGCGCTCGCGAGCGTGTCGCCCGCGCGCTCGGCAAAGGCCGCGAGCGCGCACAACGCGTCGGCGATCGACGCGAGGTCGACGGGTGGGCGGCCGCGCGCGCCCTCGAGGATCGCGAAGGCGCGCAGCTCGCGCACCATTGCCAGCGCGTCGTCGCGCGTGACCGGCAGCGCGCGCAGCGACACGTCGCCGAGCGTCTCGACGTGGATGCCGCCCAGGCCGAACATCAGCACCGGCCCGAACACCGGGTCGCGGTGCACGCCCGCGATGCACTCGACGCCGCCATGCAGCATGCGCGCCACCAGCGCGCCGCCGAGCCGCGCATCGGGCCGGGCGGTGAGCGCGTGGTCGCGCGTGCGCTCGAAGGCCGCGCGCGCCTGTGCCGCGCCGCGCATGCCGAGCGCCACGCCACCGACGTCGGACTTGTGCGGGATGTCGGCGCTGACGATCTTCACGACGACGGCATCGCCGAGTGCTTCCGCGGCCGCCGCGGCCTCGTCGGCGCTGTGCACCACGCGGTGTGCGACCACCGGCACGCCCGCCTCGGCGAGCAGGGCGAGCGCATCGGGCTCGGACATCGTGCCGGGGGCGAGCGCCAATGGCGCGGCGATCGGTGCGTCGGCTGCTGCAGCGGGCGCCGCGGGCTTCAGCCCCGCGAGCGCGGCGATCGTGCGGATGCCGTCCGACGGGTCGGCAAACACCAGGCAGCGCATCGCCTCGAGCTCGGCGCGGCGCTCGGGCGACAGCAAGGTGCTCACCGCCAGCAGCGTGTCGGGGTAGGCCGCGCGCAGCGACGTCACCAGCGCACGCAGCACCGGCCAGAACGCATCCGATGCGCCCGCGGCCGCGAGAAAGCCCATCCACGACGCGAAGCCGCGGTCGTCGAGCATCACGCGTGCCGTGCGCTCGATCAGCGTCAGGTCGTTGGTGACCTGCCCCGTGATGTCGACCGGGTTGCGCGGCGCCGCGAAAGGCACCCAGCTGCGCAGCGTGTCCTGCGCGGGCTCGCTCAGCGGCCGCACGTCCAGCCCCTGCGCCGAGGCCTCGTCGGCCATCAACGCGCCGACGCCGCCCGACAGCGTGAACAGGCCGATCGAGCGGTCGCGCGGGCGGCCCGCCACGGCCGCGCTGTGCGCGAGGTCGAAGAACTCCGTGAGGTTGCGCGCGCGCAGCACGCCGTACTGGCGGAACACCGCGTCGTACACCGCGTCGTCGCCCGCCAGCGCGGCGGTGTGCGAGGCCGCGGCCTCGGCGCCGAGCGCGGTGCGGCCGACCTTGACCATCACCACGGTCTTGCCGTTGGCCTGCGCCAGGGCCAGCGCCGCGCGCAGGCGCGGGCCGTCGCGGCAGCCTTCCATGTAGGCCATGACCACGTCGGTGCCGGGGTCCTGCGCGAGCCAGGCCAGGCAGTCGGCGACCTGCACGTCGGCCTCGTTGCCCGTGGTGGCCCACAGCGACAGGCCGACGCCGCGCGCGCGCGCCATCGCGTACGCATAGGCGCCGAACGCGCCCGACTGGCTCACCAGGCCGATGCGCCCCGGCGCCACGCGGCCCACGCCGGGGGCCGGCGAGAAGGTCGCATACACGTGGCGCGCGATGTTCATGAAGCCCAGGCAATTGGGGCCGATCAGCCGCACGCCCGCGGCACGCGCCTTGGCGCCGAGCCGCGCCTGCGCGGCCGCGCCCTCGGCGCCGATCTCGGCGAAGCCCGACGAGAACAGCACCACGCCTTTCACGCCCGAAGCGATGGCGTCGTCGAGCGCGCCCTCGACCAGCGCCGACGGCACCGCGAGGATCGCCAGGTCCACCGGCTGGCCGATGGCGCGCAGGCTCGGAAATGCGGGCAGGTCCTGGATGCGGTCGGCGTTCGGGTTGACCGGGTAGAGCGCACCGTCGAAGCCGAAGCGGCGCAGGTAGTCGACCGGGATGCCGCCGATCTTCTGCGGGTTGGACGAGGCGCCGACCACCGCGATGGCACGCGGCGCGAAGAGCGCCGACAGGGATTCGGCTTGCGAAGAGAAGAAGTCGATGGGCATGTCGAAGGTCAGAAGTTGTGGCGGATGCCGGTGGCGAGAACGCGCACGTCGTTGCCGCTGTGGGCCGCCACCGGCACGGTGGCGAGCGAGGCCGAGGCGCCGTGCCGGTTCGAGAGGCGCAGCCAGCGCGCATAGAGCACGGTGCGCTTGCTCAGGTAGTGGTCGTAGCCCAGCGTCCAGGCCAGCTGCGAGCGGTCGCTGCCGGCCACCTTGCGCTCGGTGGCGCCGAAGATCAGGTTCGAGGTTGGCGTCACGTTGTAGGTGGCGCCCAGGTTCAAGAGCTTCGCGGTCGGCACGCCGGGCAGGCTCGATGCGTTGCGCACGTAGCTCGCGTAGAGCTGCAGGCCGAGCGACGACCACTCGTACGAGCCGGTCAGCGCCTGGTAGGTGGTGGTGGCGGGCGAGGCCACCGGCGCCGCGGCCGAGCCCGAGCGTGCACGCTGGAAGGCGTAGGCGATGTAGTAGGGCTTACGTGCCCAGCCGATGTTGCCGCCGTAGACGTTGCCGCTCTGGTGGCTCGGTGCGCTCGATTCGCCGGGCGCGTAGGCGATGTCCGCGAAGAACGCCATGCTCGCCGGCGTGCGGTAGCGAATCATGTTGCTGGCGCGGGCCGCAAAGGGCGTGATGCCCGTCTGCGCGTCGGTCGCGGCCACCAGGTTGATGGGCGAGAACACCGAATTGAGGCCGTAGGGATCGGCCTTGAACAGCGCGTAGAACATCGGCGTGTACATGCGGCCAGCATCGATCTGCCCCCACGGCGCCGAGATCCCGACGAAGGACTGGCGGCTGAACGACATCGCCGGGCCGGGCAGGGTGCCGTTGCCGGTGTCGGGCGCAAAGCCGCTTTCGAGCGTGAAATGCGCGCGCATGCCGCCGCCCAGGTCTTCGGTGCCGCGAAAACCGATGCGTGAGGCCGTCTGGCCGCCGTCATCGAGCCGCGTCGACGATGTAGCGCCCGACCTGGCGTGCGCCACGTAGAGGTCGAGGGTGCCGTAGACGGTCACGGTGCTCTGCGCGAGCGCGAGCGTGGAGGCCGTCAGCGCGAGGCCTGCGGCAGCTGTCTTCTTCATGGGGTGTTGTCTCCGGGTGTGGCGTGCCGCCTGCGGGTGCAGGGCGGTGCCGCTTGTGTGCTTGTCGAGTTCCGGGGCTTACGATAGAAACGAAGGCCCCCCAAATCTGTCAACGCTTTGACAGATTCCTGAACATCAAGGCAGGGAGAACCCGCTGGCCCGATCCCCCGTTTCCACACCCAAGGACGCCGAAGAGAGCGCCGCGCTGCTCGACCGCGCGCTGCGCTGGAACGAGCTGTTCTCGCACTGGCCCGACGCGCGCCGGGCCGAGCTGATGAAGTCCGCGCGGCTGGTGCGCTACCGCCGCCGCACGCAGGTGCTGGCGCATGACCGGCACAAGCGCGAGCTGCTGGCCGTGGTGTCGGGCTGCCTCGAGATCAGCAGCATGAGCCCGCAGGGGCGAAAGTACGTCAACGCGCTGCTCGGGCCCGGCCAGGTGGCGCCGCTGGTGCGGCTGCTCGAGGAGGTGCCGCTGCCCTACGACTACCACGCGCACGAAGACTCGGTGATCGTCCACCTGCCGAGCGACGCCGTGCTGGCGGTGCTCGATGCCGAGCCCGCGCTGTGGCGCGGCGTGGCCAGGCTGGCGCTGCAGCGCCAGCGGCAGAGCATCGTGCTGCTGCAGAACCAGATGCTGAACACGATCCGCGGGCGCGTGGCCGCCACGTTGACGAGCCTGATCTACTTCTACGGTGGGCAGCCGGAGGACGCCGCGAACCTGCCGGTGCGGCTGTCGCAGCACGACCTGGCCGCAATGCTCGGCCTGTCGCGCCAGACGATCAACAAGGAGCTCGGGCGGCTGGTCGACGAGGGGGTGATCGACATGCGCTACAAGCGCATCCGCATTGCAGACCCGGCGCAGCTGGCGCGCATCGCGGCGGGTGCCGAGGCTAAGGAAGAAGCTGGCAGCGCAGGAAGCCCGCCATCGCTTCCTCGACCGTGACGGGCCCGCGACGATCGCTGCGCGCCGGCGCCTCGGCCGGATAGAAATGGCCCGCGCCGGGCACTTCCACATGCTCGCAATGCAGGCCCGCGCTTCTCAGGCGCGCGACCATGCCCGGGGCCGCGGCGGCCACGTAGTCGAGGTCGTGCTCGGCGCTCACCACCAGCACGGCCGGGCCGCTGCCGTTGCAGCCGGCGAGATGGCGCGCGAGGTCCTCGTCGTCGATGTAGCCCGAGAGCGCCAGCACGGCCGCCACCGGCACCTGCTCGCCGAACGCGACATTGAGCGCGGTGCGCGCGCCCGCGGAGAAGCCGCCGATGGCGATGCGCGCCGGGTCGATCTGCCAAGCGTCCGCCTGTGCGCGTACGAACCGGGTCGCGGCGGCCATGTCGTCGCTGGCGGCCTCGATGCCGCGCCACAGCATGTCGGACGTGGCGGGCGGCAACTGCATCAGCTGCCGCACCAGCGACACGCGCGATGTCGGGATGCGGCCGGGCGAGCCGACCACCGGCGTATCGGCCGGTTCGGGGTCTTCGGGCACCAGGCGGTAGTCGATCGCGCAGGCCACAAAACCGCGCCGCGCGAAGCGCAGGCAGTACTCGGCGACCGCCGTGTTGCGGCCCTCAGCCTCGAAGGCGTCGTCTTCCTTGGAGCCCCGATGGAAAGCGCCGCCGAACGCGAGGATCAAGGCGGGGCGACCGCGGCCTGCGGGTGGCGCACCGACGGGCCGGTAGAGGTCGAGTGCGAGCGCGCGTTCGACCGGCCCGCCGGGCCGGCCGCGCTGCACCAGGGCGCGGCCGTAGATCACGTCGCGCACGATCTCGACCTCCTGCACGGGCACGGCGGCAACGAGGGGCGGCGTCGTCACGGCGTGTTCCTTCAATCGACCGAAGCGCCGGATTCGCGCGCGATGCGGCCCCAGAGCTGCACGTCCTGGCCGAAGGCGGTCGCCCATTGGGCGGGCGTCTGCGCATCGACCGGCATCGAGCCGCCATCGAGGAGCAGCGTGCGCATGTCGGGCCGCGCCATCACCTTGTGCAGCGCGGTGTTGAGCCGCGTCGCGAGCGCCGGGTCCATGCCGGCGGGGCCGAACACCGCGTACCAGCCCACCGCGTCGAAGGGGATGCCGGCTTCGGCGAGCGTGGGCACCTCGGGCAGCGCCGGCGAACGCCGCGGCCCGGTGATGGCCAGCGGGCGCAGGCGGCCGGCCTTGATCAGCGGCGTCATCGAGACCACGTCCATGATGGCCACGCCGATCTGGCCCGAAAGGATGTCGGGCAGCGCGGCCTGGCCGCCCTTGTAGGGCACGTGCGTCATGCCGAAGCCGCCGAGCGACTTCATGCGCTCGCCGACCAGGTGCGGCGGTGCGCCGTTGCCGAAGGTCGCGTAGCTGATCGCGTTGGCGTCCTTCTTCGCGGCGGCGACCAGGTCGGCGATGGTCCTGAGCGGCGACTCGGCACGCGTCACGACCAGGAGCGGCACGCTCGCGACCTGGGCGATCGGCGTGAAGCTCGAAACGGGGTCGAAGGCCAGGTTCTTGAACACGGCCGGCGCGATGGCGAAGGGCGCGGCGGTGAGCAGCAGCGTGTAGCCGTCGGGCGCCGAGCGCGCGACGCTCTCGGCGCCGATGTTGCCGCTGGCGCCGGCCTTGTTCTCGACGATCACCGGCTGGCCGAGCTCCACGCGCAGCTGCTCGGCCATCCTGCGGGCCACGATGTCGGTGCCGCCGCCGGCGGGAAACGGCACCACCAGCTTGATGGGACGCGCGGGATAGGCGGTCTGTGCGTGGCTGGCGGCCAGTGCCAGCGCAAGCCCCAGTCCGAGCAACGCGCGCCGGGCGGTGGTGTGGTTCATCGCTGCAACTCCTGTGGTGATCGAGGGGTGATGGAGCGGATGATGGTTCAGGTGCCCATAATGATCCACCCGGAAATCCATCTGGGTCCATTGCCATTACTTATGCAAGAAGATGGACATCAGCTTGCGCTGAACCTGCGCCGCCTGCGCCTGCGGCATCTCGAGGTGCTGCTGGCCGTCGAGCGGCATGGCAGCCTCACGGCGACGGCCGCGGCGCTCGAGGTGAGCCAACCCGCGGTCTCGCAATGGCTGGCCGAGATCGAGTCTGCACTGGGCGTTCCGCTCTTCGTGCGGGGGCGGCAGATCCAGCCCAGCCCCTACCTGCCGGTGGCGCTGCGGCATGCGCGGCGCATGGTGGCCGACTCGCGCCAGCTGGCCGACGAACTCGCGGCCGTGGCCGCCGGAACGCTCGGCGCGGTGCGTGTGGGCACCATGCTGGTCAGCAGCGCCGAGCTGTTGCCGCGTGCCGTGCGCGAACTCGCGCGCGAGCCCGAGCCGGTGCGGCTCGAGGTGGTCGAAGACATTGCCGAGGGCCTCTGGGCGCGCTTCGCGCGGCGGGAGCTGGACCTGATCGTCGGCCGTTTCGACGAGCGGGCCTTCGGCGCGCAGGTGCACCACGAGGCGCTGTTCGACGATCCGCACTGCATCGTCGCGGGCCGCAGGCACCCGCTCAGAAGGTCCGCCCGCGTGACATGGGCCGATGCCGCGGCGTGTGCCTGGATCCTGCCGCCGCGCGGCTCGCCGCTGCGCCGGGCGGTCGATGCGACCTTCATCGCGCAGGGGCTGGCGCCGCCGCCGGCCTGGATCGAATCGACCTCGTCCACGCTCAACCAGGCGCTGATGCGCGAGAGCCGCTGCCTGGGCGTGACGTCGGGCGTCGCGGCGCGCCACTTCGAGCGGCTGGGCCTGCTGTCGATCCTGCCGCTGTCGCTCGCGTCCGACGTGGGCCCGGTCGGCATGGTGTGGGACCGGCAGGAGCCCAGCCCGGCGTTGACGCGCGTGCTGCTCGCGCTGCGCAGCGCGGCGGCCCTCGATCTCAATCCAGCCGCAGGCCTGCCTTGACGACCGTGCGCTCGACGCGCGCGCGCTCCTTGGCCAGGTGGGTCGCGAACGCCTCCGGGCCGGAAGCTGCGACCACGCTGCCGCGCTTCTCGAGCATCTGCACGTAGGCGGGCTCGCGCACCGCCTGCTCGACGGCCCGCACCAGGGTGCGCTGCACGTCGGCTGGCATGCCGGGCGGGCCGACCACGCCGAGCCAGGACGACACCTCGAGGCCCGGGTAGATGCTCGACAGGAGCGGTACATCGGGGAACTGCGACAGCTTGCGGCCGCTCGCCACGGCCAGTACCTTGAGCTGGCCGGCCTGCAGCTGCGTCGCGACCGCGCCCACGCTGTCGATCATGAAGTCGATGCGGCCGGCCACCAGGTCGTTGGTCGACTGCGCACCGCCGCGGTACGGTATGTGCACCGCCTTCACGCCGGCCATGACCTGCAGCATCTCGCCCGCGATGTGCATCGTGGTGCCGAGCCCGGGCGAGGCGAAGCTGAGGCCGCCTTCATTGCTCTTGCCCCAGGCCACCATCTCGGCCACGCTCTTGAACTTGGAGTTCGCGGGCACGACCAGCACGAAGGGGCTCTCGTTGGCCAGGCTCACGAGCGTGAACTGGGTCTTGGGATCGAAGCCCGGCGACTTCTGCGTGAGCGGGTTGACCACGAGTTGCCCCGGCGAGGCCAGCATGAGGGTGTAGCCGTCGGGCTGCGCGCGCGCGAGCTCGGAGGTGGCGATGTTGCCGCCGGCGCCGGCGCGGTTCTCGACCACCACGGCCTGGCCGAGGGTGCGGCTCATGTTCTCGGCGATCTGGCGCGCCGTGATGTCGGTGATGCCGCCGGCCGCGAAGCCCACGAGCATCTTCACGGGCCGCTCCGGGAATGTCGCGGCCCAGGCCGGTGCCAGCGCGCTCGCGGCGAGCGCGAGCAGCAGTTTTGCAATGCGAATCTTCTTCATGTCTCTTGTCTCCTTTGAAAAAAATGAAAGGCCTCAGCGCATCGAGAAGCGCACGTTCTTCAACTGCGTGTTCTCCAGGATCGCGTCGAGTCCGCGCTCCTTGCCCAGGCCCGATTCCTTGAAGCCGCCGAACGGTGCATCGGCCGTGGCCTTGATCGGGTCGTTGATCGCGAGGTTGCCGATCTGCAGCGCCTTGCACAGGCGCATGGCGCGGCCGGTGTCGCGCGTGTAGACCACGCCCGCCAGTCCGAAGCGGCTGTCGTTGGCGATGCGCACGGCGTCGTCTTCATCGCGAAACCGGATCAGCACCTGCACCGGGCCGAAGATCTCTTCCTGCGCGACGCGCATCTCGCTGCGCCCCTGCAGGAACAGCGTGGGCGCGGCAAAGAAGCCGGCCTGCAGGTCGGCGCGGTGCGACAGGTCCTGCATCGTCTCGGGCTGCGCTTGTTCGTCGCGGCCGATGTCGATGTAGTGCTGCACGCGCTGCTGCTGCGCGCGGCTGACCAGCGGGCCCATCTGGGTCTGCGGGTCGTCGGGCAGGCCGATGCGGATGCGAGCGTAGGCCTCGCGCAGCTTCTCGGTGAAGGCATCGGCCACGCGCTCGTGCACCAGCAGGCGCGTGCAGGCCACGCAGATCTGGCCGGTGTTGCGGCTCACGTCCTGCAGCGCCACGGCGGCGGCCGCGTCGAGGTCGGCGTCGTCGAAGACGATCAGCGGCGACTTGCCGCCGAGCTCGAGCGTCACGCGCTTGATGCGCTCGGCGGCGCTGCGGTAGATGGCCTTGCCGGTTTCGGTGCCGCCGGTGAACGAGATCTTCTGCACCAGCGGGTGGTCCACCAGCGCCTGGCCGACCGTCGCGCCAGGGCCGTGCACGATGTTGACCACGCCGGGCGGAAAGCCGGCCTCGAGGATCGCGGCGCCGAGCTCGACCGACGACAGCGGCGTGATCTCCGACGCCTTGATGACCGCGGTGTTCCCCGCGGCCAGCACCGGCATCAGCTTGCTCAGCGTGAGGGTCAGCGGGTAGTTCCACGGCAGGATCAGCCCCACCACGCCGAAGGGCTCGCGCAGCGTGAAGTTGACGATGTGGGTGTCGGCCACGTTGAGCGTCTGCCCGCCGATGCCTTGCGAGACGCCCGCGATGTACTCGATGCCGTCGAGCATGGTCTGCAGCGAGCCGCGCGTGAGAGTGATGGGGCGACCCACGTTCCACGCTTCGAGCCATGCCATCTGTTCGCTGCGCTTCTCGAGCGCGTCGGCCAACTTGCGCAGCAGCCGGCTGCGCTGGCGCGCCGAGGTCTGGCGCCAGTGCGTGTCGAAGGCGTGCTGGGCGGCGCGCACGGCCGCATCGACGTCGCCGGCATCGGCCTCGGCGACCTGCGCGAGCGGGCGCCCCGTCGATGGGTTGCCGACTTCGAAATGGCGCCCTGCGGCGCCGGGGCGTTCTTCGCCGTCGATCAGCAGCGGATAGACGCCGGTCCGGAGAATGGAGGAGGGTGAGGGTGTCTGCATGTGGGAATACGCAAGGGGCAATGAAAACAGCGCGGCCTCAGGCCGGCTGCATGGCGCGATAGAGCGCGGCGATGTCTTCGCGCGTGGGTTGCCGCGCGTTGAGCCGCAGCGAGGCGTTGGCCATGGCCGTATCGATGGCCGGGCCGAGCGCGTCGGCGCGAAGGCCGAGTTCGGTCAGCGTGCACGGCAGGCCGGACCGTCGGCGCAGGCCGTCGATCGCGTCCACGAGCGCGCGGGCCAGTGCGTCGTCGCCATCGCCGGGGCTGCCGAGCCCGCAGGCCCGCGCGGCCTGCGCATAGCGCGGCGTGGCCGCGGGCAGCGTGAAGGCCATCAGCGGCACGCAGGTCACGGCCAGCACGTGCGCATGGGGAACGTCGACCAGCGCTTCGAGCGGCGTGCACAGGCCGTGGATGCCGTCGACGCCGCGCAGGCTCATCGCAACGCCGGCGAGGTAGCTGGCCAGCAGCATGTCGCTGCGCGCCTTCAGCGAGGCAGGCTCGGCCAGCACGGCGGGCAGCGCCCGCATTGACAATGCCAGTGCCTGCAAGGCCAGCGCCTCGCCGACCGGGTTGGTCGCGCGGTTGGTGGCCGCGCCGAGCGCGTGCATCACGGTGTCGAAGCCGGTGCTGGCGGTCACCGAAAGCGGCAGGCTCAGCGTGAGGCCGGGATCGAGCGCCAGCCATTGCGGACGGCTGCGCCGGCTGCGCAGCACGTGCTTGCGGCCCTGGTCGTCCTTCACGAGCGCGGCGGTGGTGCTCTCGCTGCCCGTGCCCGCCGTGGTCGGCACGGCGGCGAAGGGCGGCGCATCGCGCGTCAGCACGCGGTCGCCTTCGCGCAGCACCTCCTCGATGGGCGCGTCGGCGCAGAGTCCGGCGACCAGCACCTTGCCCACGTCGATCACACTGCCGCCGCCAATGGCCACGAGGCCGTCGCAACGCTGCGCCTCCCAGCAGGCGCGGGCCTGGCGCACGTTGTCGAGCGTGGGGTTCGCGGCCACACCGTCGAACAGCACGGGTGCGCATCCGGCAGCGCGCAGCGCATCGACCAGCGGCGCCACGATGTCGGCCTTCACGAGTCCGGCATCGCTGAGCACCAGCAGCCGCCGCACGCCCCGGCCCACGGCCCAGGCCGGCAGCTGCTGCTGCGCGCAGCCGTCGCCGAACACCGCATGGCCCGGCCATGCGAAGTCGAAGCGGTCGGGCTCGGTGCCGAAGAAGGCGGGGAGTGCCGTGATTGCCATGTCAGATGCGGCGGCCCGCGCGTTCCCAATGCGGCGCCCGCAACTGGTTCTTGAACACCTTGCCCATGCCTTCGCGCGGCAGCGCGTCGTGGAACTCCACATGGCGCGGCACCTTGTAGCCGGCCAGGCGCTGGCGCACCCAGTCGCGCACCTCGGCCTCGGTGATGCGGCTGCCCGGTGCGCGCACCACCGCGGCCGCCACGGCTTCGCCGTATTCCGCATCGGGAATGCCGAACACCGCACAGTCGGCGACCAGTGGATTCGTCACCAGCACATGCTCGATCTCGGCCGGGTAGATGTTCACGCCGCCCGAGATCACCATGTCGCGCTTGCGGTCGGTGACGTAGAGGTAGCCCTCGGCATCCAGGTAGCCGATGTCGCCGTTGGTCACATGGCCGTCGCGCTCGATGGCGCGCCGCGCGGCGTCGTTGTTGCGGTAGGTGAAGGGCAAGGCGTTGTCGCCCGGGTCGACGTAGATCTCGCCGACCTCGCCGGGCGGCAGCACGCGGCCCTCGGCGTCGAGGATGCGCAGCGACATGCCGTCGAACGCGCGCCCGGCGGTGCCCGGGCGGGCGAGCCATTCGGTGGCGCTCACCCAGGTGACGAGGCCGGTCTCGGTGGAGCCGTAGGTCTCGTTCACGATCGGCCCCCACCAGTCGATCATGGCGCGCCGCACCTCGGGCGCGCAGGGCGAGCCGCCATGCGTAACGTTCTCCAGCGACGAGACGTCGTAGCGCGCGCGCACCTCGGCCGGCAGCTTGAGCAGCCGCACCAGCATCACCGGCACCAGCGACAGGTGCGTGATGCGGTGCTCGGCGATGGCGCTGAGCAGCTGCTCGGCGTCGAAGCGCGGCAGCACGACGATGCGCTCGGCCAGGTCCAGCGCCACGCGTGCCGCGGCGTTGGGGCCGGCATGGTAGAGCGGCCCGACCACCGCGGTGCGCATGCCTTCGCGGGCCCGGCTCGCGAGTGCGCGCACGCGCTTGGAGCCCGCATGCTGTTGCGGCGTGCCGGGCAGGCGCATCACCGCCTTGGGGCGGCCGGTGGTGCCCGAGGTGTAGAGCATGCTGCCCACGGAGGGCACCGGCTCGCTGGTGCAGGGCGCAAAGGCATCGCGCCAGGTGGCCCAGTCCTGCGCGCCGGCGGGCATGGGCGTGGGTTCGAGCGCGTAGGCCTCGCGCACGTCCTGCGGCGTGGGCACGATCAGCACCGGCAGCCCGGCGGGCACCGCGTCGGCCAGGCGCGGCCACAGGTCGGCGTGGATCACCAGCGCGCGCGCGGCGCTGTCCTGGAACACGTAGGCGGCCTCGTCGGCCTGGAAGTGCCAGTTCACCGCCACCAGGTGCACGCCGAGGCGGCCCAGTGCCAGCATCAGTTCGAGGTAGGGCAGGTCGTTGCGCAGCATCACCGCGACGGTGTCGCCGGGCTTGAGGCCCAGCGACTGGAAGCCGCTGGCGGCGCGTGCGGCCTGCGCCTGCAGCGTGGTGCCCTGCAGGCTGCGGCTGCTGCAGTGGAGCGTGAGGTTCGGGTTCATGGGTGCGAGTGCAAGTTCGAAGGCGAAAGGGTGGAGGAGGGAGTCAGCGCGCGCAGGTGCGCGGCGCCGGTGGCGGCGTCGTCCATGAGGCGCTGCAGCACCGCCTGCACGGGCTCGATGCGGTCAGCAAAACCGATCGCCGGGCCCATCGAGAGCAGACCGGTGTTCCAGTCGCCGCCCGCGTAGGCGTTGTCGCGGCCGAGGCGGCCGGTGGCGAGCGCGCCGAAGTCGGGATAGCGGCAGACGCCCTCGGCCTCGAGTGCACGGGTGCGCTGCACGGTCTGGTTGTCGAGCACGCGCCAGGGGTGGCCCGTGCTGCGCAGCGCCAGCGTCGACGCCTCTGCCGGCTGGGCCGCGAGGTGGCGCTTGTAGTCGTCGTGGGCCCAGATCTCCTCGCACACCAGCAGGCGCGTGCCCATCACGACCGCATCGGCGCCCAGGGCCAGCGCCGCGGCGATCTGCCGCCCGCTGCCGATGCCGCCGCCCAGGGCCAGCGGAACGTGCAGGCGCTCCAGCGCGAGCGCGCCGAGCACGAAGGTCGGCAGCTCGTTGGTGCCCGGATGGCCGCCGGCTTCGCAGCCGACCAGGGCCACCGCATCGGCGCCGTCGTCCTGCGCCTTGAGCGCATGCGCGATGAAGGCGCACTTGTGCACCACACGCGCCCCGCCGGCGTGGATGCGCGCGAACAGGTGAGAGGGCGAGGGACCGACGGTCTCGAAGCAGCGCGCGCCTTCTTCCAGGCCGATGTCGATCCACGCGGGCACGAGCCGGTTCTCTTCGGCGCGCCTCGACTGCGTGATGTTGACGCCGAAGGGCTGCCCCGCGCTGGCTTCGCGGCAGGCGCGCACCGCGGCACGGAACTCTTCCGGCCCGTCGAAGGAGCGCGGCGTGAGAAAGCCCAGCGCGCCGGCGCGTGCCAGCGCGGCCACGTAGCGCGCGTCGGACAGCCACATCAAGCCGCCGCCCAGCACGGGCAGCCGCATGCCGAGGAGTTCCGTGAGACGGGTGCGGAACATCGTGCCGGTCACTGCATCACGAAGCCGCCGCTGATGCCGATGCTCTGCCCCGTGATGTAGGCGGCGCGGTCGGAAGCCAGCAGGCAGACCATGCCCGAGATGTCCTCGGGGCGGGCCAGGCGGCGCAGGCCGCGCGAGATCGGGTAGGCGTTGAGCATCTTGGCCAGACGCTCGTTGTTCTCGGGCGTGGATTCGGGGCTCAGCGCGCCTTCGCGGATACCCTCGTGCGACACCGCACCGAGCGCGATCACGTTGACGTTGATGCAGTCGGCGCCGTGCTCGCGCGCGATCGCCTTGGCAAAGCCGAGCATGGCGGCCTTGGCGCCCGAATACACGGCCAGCCGCGCCTCGCCCGCGCGCCCGGCCTCCGACATGATGTTGACGATCTTGCCGTGGCGCCTTTCTTTCATGCCGGGCAGCACGGCCTTGCAGCAGTACATCATCGCGAACACGTTGAGGTCGACGATGCGCTGCCAGCCCTCGGCCTCGGTCTCGAGGAAGAGCGGCGCGGCGCCGCCCTTCTCGCGCCGCTCGACCAGCACGCCGGCGTTGTTCACGAGGATGTCGACCGGGCCCAGCGCCTCCTGCGTCGCGGTGACGGCGGCCTCCACTTCATGCTGCGCGGTGATGTCGGCCACGGCCGCGAAGGCGCGCCCACCGGCCGCCGCGATCTCACGCACCACGGCTTGCGCGCGCTCTTCGAAGATGTCGTTCACGGCCACGGCAACGCCTTCGGCGGCCAGGTCCAGGCAGATGCGGCGGCCCACGCCCTGGCCGCCGCCGGTCACGAAGGCCACGCGGCCCTTGAGGTTCAGATCCATGTCGTTGCTTTCCTTGTTGCGATGTCGTTGTGGGGTGTGAAGGAAACCGCGGCGCTCACTGGCCGCGGAAGACCGGCTTGCGCTTCTCGACGAAGGCCTGCATGCCCTCGCGGCGGTCGTCGCTGGCGACCACCAGCGCGGCCGCATAGCGCTCGTATTCGAGGCCGGCGTCGATGCCCACCTGCAGGCCCGTGTCGACCGCGTGCTTGATGTGGCGCACCGCGAGCGGCGCATTGGCGGCGATGCGCGCGGCCATCGCCATGGCGGTGGCCATGAGCGCCTCGGGCGCCACGACCTGGTTCACCAGGCCGATCGCGAGCGCGCGCTCGGCGTCGATGTGGTCGCCCGTGAGCATCAGCTCCTTGGCGATGCCGGGGCCCACCAGGCGCGGCAGGCGCTGCGTGCCGCCGGCGGCGGGCAGGGCGCCGATGCGCGCTTCGGGCAGCGCCAGCTTCGCGCCGCGCGCCGCGATGCGCACGTCGCAGCACAGTGCGATCTCCAGTCCGCCGCCCATCGCCACGCCGTTGATGGCGGCGATGACCGGCTTCTCGAACTGCTCGATGGCGCGGAACAGCTCGTGCGTGGCCTTCTGCTGCAGGTGGTAGTGCGCCTGCGGCGTCGTGCTGCCGGCGCGCTCCTTGATGTCGGCGCCGGCGCAGAAGGCGCGATCGCCCGCGCCCGTGATGACCACGCAGCGCACCGCGTCGTCATGGCGCGCGCGTTCGAGCAGCGCGTCGCGCAGCTCGGCCTTCATGGCGCCGCCGATCGCGTTCATGCGCTCGGGGCGGTTGAGCCGGATCACGGCCACCGCGTCGGTGACCTCGTAGAGCAGGGTGTCGTAGTTCATGGCAGTGGTGTCTTCTTCTTCGCCTGCATCAGGCGCGTGCGAGTACGTGGGCCACGGCCACAGAGCCGAGGCCGATCATGTGGGCCAGCGCGAGGCGGGCATGGGGGTGCTGGCGGCCTTCGGCTTCGCCGCGCAGCTGCCGCGCGATCTCGGCCACCTGGCCGATGCCGGTGGGGCCGAGCGGATGGCCCATGCCGATCAGCCCGCCCGAGGGATTGATGGCGCAGCGCCCGCCGATGTCGGCGTCGCCGCGCGCGACGTAGGCCGCGCCTTCGCCGGTTTCGCAGACGCCCACGGCCTCGGTGTAGAGCAGCTCCTCGATCGTGAAGGCGTCGTGCAGTTCGACGATGTCCAGCTCGTTGGCGCCGATGCCGGCCTGCGCCAGCGCGGCCGCCGACGACGTGCGCACCAGGTCGACGAGCGCGGGCGCGTCGTCGGCCGGCAGCATCTCGCTCGTGGCCGTGGAGGCCAGCACGCGCACGGCGCGCTCGCGCGGCAGGCCGAGGCGCTGGAGCGCGGCTTCGGAGACCACGATCACCGCCGCGGCGCCTTCGCCGCGCGGACAGCACTGCATCGCGGTGAGGTCGCCCGCCACCGGCGCCGAGGCCAGCACCTGTTCGAGGGTGCGCGGCTTGCGGAACTGTGCGTACGGATTGCGCGCGGCATTGCCGTGGTTCTTGACCGCGACGCGGGCCATGTCTTCGCGCGTCAGGCCGCGTTCGCGCATGAAGCGCCGCGCCAGCAGCGCGAACTTCACCAGCGGCACATTCGACGTGGGGCTGAGCGGCGCCAGCCCGTCCTTCAGCACGGCGCGGCGGCCGTCGCCGAACTTGTCGACGCCCATGGCCAGCACCACGTCGTGCTCGCCGCTGGCCACCTGCAGGCAGGCGATGCGAAAGGCCGTCGAGCCGGAGGCCGAGGCGTTTTCCACCTGCATCACCTCGAGCCCGGTGGAGCCGAGGTGGCGCAGCATCACGCGGCCGGCGGCCATGCCGAGCGCGGCGGTGCCGACCACCGCCGAGCGGACCTGCGGCCACGCGAGCCCGGCGTCGGCCAGCGCCTCGCGCACGGCATGCAGGCCGAGCTGCACGTATGGCGTCTCGGAGGGAAAGGCGTAGGGGTGCAGCCCGATGCCGACGACATACACGGCGCGTTCGCGCAGCAGGGGAGTCGGGTTCGTCGTCATGCGTTCACCTCGGCATCGAGCGGACGGAACACCCAGTGGCCGGACGCGCCTTCGGCGCCGGTCTGCCAGCATGCGCTGAGCGCCATGCCGAGCGTGAGGACGCTTTCGTCCGCCACGTCGAGGAGGGCTTCCTCGACGAGATCCGGCGCGAGCGCCACTTCACCGATCACCGCGGGCACCTGGAGCCCGGGCGCCAGCGGCGCATGCACCGTGACGAAGTTGAGCAGGCGCGCGGGTTCGCCGCAGGCCTCGGCGCGCAATTGCGCCGGTGCCGCGCCGCAGTGGCGGCAGCCCGGCACCTGCGCCGGAAAGCTGGTGCCGCCGCACGCGGTACAGCGCGCGAGTTCGAGGACGGCGGCGCTCATTCGATCTTCATCCCGGTCTGCTGCACGAGCTGGCGCGCTTCCTTGCGCTCCTGTTCCATCGCGCGGCCGAAGGCTTCGGGCGTGCTGCCCATGGCATTGGTGCCGAGCTCGTCGAGGCGGGTCTTGATGGCCGGCTGTTTCAGCGTTTCGCTGAAGGCCTCGTGCAATCGCTTGATGACGGGCGGCGGTGTGCCGGCCGGCGCCACCACGCCGAGCCAGGTGGTGACCTTGAAGTCCGGCACGCCGGCTTCGGCCACGGTGGGCACGTCGGGCAGGTCCGCCACACGGCGCTCGCCCGTGACCGCCAGCGCGCGCAGGCGGCCATCGCGGATGAACGGCATCGTCGTCGAGCGGCTGTCGGGCATGAAGTCGAGCTGGCCGCCGAGCAGGTCGGTGATGGCCGGGCCGCTGCCCTTGTAGGGCACGTGCACGAGCGCGGCGCCGGTGCGCATTTGCAGCGTCGCGCCAGCCAAGTGCATCGAACTGCCGTTGCCGGCCGAGCCGTACGCAAGGCCCCCGGGCTTGGCCTTGGCCTGGGCGACGAGGTCGGCCACCGACTTGAGCGGCGACCTGGCGGGCACCACGATCACCATCGGGCTTTCGGTCAGTTGCGACACGGGCGCGAACGCCTTGGCCGGATCGACCGGCACCTGCTTGTAGAGAAAGGGGTTGAACACCAGCGGCCCCGGATTGCCCAAGAGCAGCGTGTAGCCGTCGGGTTCGGCGCGGGCGACCACCTCGTTGGCGATGTTGCCGTTGGCGCCGGGGCGGTTGTCGATGACGATCGGCTGCCCCAGCCGCTTCTGCAGCTCGGGCTGCAGCAGCCGCGCGACGATGTCGGAGGCGCCGCCGGGCGCGAAGCCCACGACGAGGTGGATCGGCTTGGCGGGAAAGTCGTTCGCCTGGGCACTGGCGCCGAAGGCCGCGAGGCCCAACGGCAGCGTGAGCAGGAGCGGGCGAAGCCACGAGGTTCGCATGGTGGTGATGTCTCCGTGAAGAAAAGAAAGAAGAAGAAGAGGGAAACGATGGGACGAGCCTGTCCCGTTCGCCGGGCGCGGGCCGGGCGAAAAGGTTCTGGGCGCGTCGAAGAAAAGGGTGCGGCGGGCCTAGCCGGTGGCGGGCTTCAGCCAGCGCGCGCGCAGGCCGTCCTTGAAGGCCTGGATCGCCGAGGCGATGTCGCTGGTCTGCGGATTGAGCATCGCCTGCGTGCGCAGGCCGCGCGCGGTGGCGATGAGCAGCTGCGCTTCGCGTTCGGGATCGATGTCGTCGCGGATCTGGCCGGCGCGCTGGCCGTTCTCGACCTGCCGCGCGAGCGCGCGGTGCCAGCGCGCGCTGATCGCCGCGAAGGTGGGCCGGATGTGCGGCGCCGGCCCGAGCGACTCTTGCATCAGCATGAAGAAGGCGCGCGAGCTGTCGCGCGCCGTGTCCATGCTTTCGAGGTAGCAGTCGATTTCGCAGAACAGCGCGTCCACGCCCGAGAGGCCGCGCAGCCGTGCCAGCAGGCGCTCGCGGTGGTCGGCGGCGATCTTCTTGATCAGCTCGTCGAGCAGGCGGTCCTTGTTGCCGAAGCGGTGCTGCACCAGGCCGCGGCTGTAGCCGGCCTCTACGCCAATGGCCTCGAGCGTGGTCTGGGTGTAGCCGTGCTTGGCGATCAGGTGCGTGGCCGCCTCGAACAGGCGGCGGTCCGATTCGGCCACGCGCTCGGCCTGCGTGCGCCGCGTGCGGCGCGGGGCATGGGTGGCGCTGTCGTTGGCGGACCGGGAGGAGGCATCGTCGGGCGGCGAGGACAGCGACGGCGTCTCGGGACGGGCTTGTGTCATGCCGCGATGTTAAATACTTGCAATCACGATTGCAAGTAAGTTTCACGTATTTGCCTGGGCATCAGCACCCTGCGCGCTAAAATGTCCAAGCTAGCTACTTTGAAGGATCGAACATGATCACCATTACGTCCGTCGAGGCGCAAAACAAATTCGGGCAGCTCCTCGACACAGCGCAGCGCGAGCCCGTCATCATCACGCGTCACGGGCGGCCCGCTGCCTACATGATCTCGCCTCAAGACATGAAAGAGTTCCAAGAGGCGCGTGCACGGAGTGGTCAAGGCAAATCTGCGCGCGACTGGGCCACGACAAGCGCACAGGCCTGGAATGATTTCGACACCAGGTTCGGCGCGTTCGCGGACGAGCACTCAACGCTCTGAACCAGTGGCGCAATTCGACGTTCATCGCAACAAAGGGAGCCAGAAAGAGAGCATTCCCTTTGTGGTGGTCATCCAGTCTGCGCGCTTCGATGCCTATCGTCGCAGAGTGGTTGCTCCTTTGGTCTTGCGCCAGCACGCTCCCGGCGCATCAGTTTCTGGGTCCCGGATGAATCCCATCTTCCGGATTGGGGGTGTCGAAGTCGTTCTCAACCCTCTGCAGGTGGTATCCGTGGCTACCGATCAACTTGGTGCCGCATTTGATTCTCTTGCGGAATATGGGCAACAGATCATTGATGCGATGGACGAGTTGATGACCAGGGCCTGGGGATAGGGGAACAATGCGCGGGCTCAACTCGGGCCAACACCGGACGTTGACCAACTCGGTCAACCCCGCGTTCGAGAAAACTGGTTGCGAAAGCACCCGTGCCGAAGACGGCAGCATTCCAACGTCATGCGACATCCGCCCTGGTCGCACGAAGTTTCGACAACAGCGACAACCCGGTCGTTACCCGAATGGAGCCACCCGATGTGGAGCATCTTGGCCGATCTGTGCACCGGCTTCTTCGAACTCGTGACGGATGTCTTAGTGTTCAGGCGCCAGCGCAGCAAGCACGGTCGCAGTCCGCGCAGTGTTGGGAAAGACACGTTCGAGGTCGTGCGCTTCGACTTCGTCACGTCGATTTTCATTGGGCTGGTCTGTGTCGGGTTGATGCTGCTCCTGGCCTTCGGGTTGGGGTGGTCGGTCGGCCTGAGCGTCGGGATCGGCGTAACCGTTGGAGTGATCTGGGGAGGCTGGCGATACTCCAAACTGGTTCGTGAGCGATGAGCGCGTCACAGCGCTGACCACGAACCAAGATCGTCCTCCGGAAAAGGCCGCGCTACGTCGGCCGAGCAGCTCGGCAAACAGTGTGAGAGCGCGCTGCTCGAACACTCGTCCAGCCCTCACGGATGATCCAGAAATGCATCAATCTCGCTAGCGGTACTTCTTGCGGTACGCATTACCCCGATGAGCGTTGCCGAAGCCGGCCCAGTCCATTCTCCATATCCCACCAGCCATAGTCCGGGCACGTCGCGCGAGCGAGTTCCTGCTGCGACCGGGACTTTTCCGTCCTCGACGGCGTCGAGCGATATGAGATGGTCCAGGGCCGCGCGAAATCCTGTGCACCAGATCACCGCGTCGAATCGGCGAGCGGTGCCGTCGTCCCAGAGCGCGCCGTCGGGCGTCATCCGGCGGAAAGGTCTGACGGACGACAGCACCCCTCGAGCACGGGCGTCCATGACCGGCGGCACCATGACGATGTCTCCGAATCCGCCCGGAAGCTCGTCGATGCTTCGCCCTTCCTGCAGCGCACGCCATCGTGCGGTCGCACGCTCGAACAGCACACGGCCGTCCACGTCATCTGGCAGAAACCTGGGCTCGTCTTCCGTGACCCACACGGTTTCGTTCGCCGAGAGCGACACTTCGGACAGGATCTGTGCACCGGAGTTTCCGCCGCCCACGATCATGACGCGCTGACCTCGGAATTCCTCCGGACTTCGGTAGTGCGCCGAGTGGAGCTGGCGGCCGGCGAAATCCTGCATGCCCGGATAGACGGGCATGAATGGCTTGCGCCAGGTGCCCGTTGCGCTGACGACCGTTCGCGCTGTCCAATTCCTGTCGCCGGCCTGCAGTTGGAAGCCCTGTGTATCGGGCGTGACCGAGGACACGAATACCGCTCGCTCGATCGGGAGTGCGTAGCGCTTTTCGTAGTCCCGCAGGTAGCTCACCACATGGTCGCGAGCGGGATAGCTTGAGCCTGCGCTCGGCATTGGCCAACCCGCGATCGAACTCCACGCTGCCGGTGAAAACAGACGCAATGAATCCCACCCATGCTGCCAGGCGCCGCCGCCGAACTCTTCGGCGTCCAGAATCAGAAACGTGCGCTGCGTGCGGCGCAGGAAGTACGCCACCGAGAGCGCGGCCTGGCCACCGCCGATGATGATCGCGTCGTAAGTCATTCGACTGTCAGGCCGCCGATTTCCGCGCCTTCACGGCCTGCGGAGTCGCCCTGATGCTGGTGGTCATGAGCGCCAGCGCAAGGCAGGCGGACAGGCCGAGTGCGGCTGAAAACCACAGCGCACCGTCACCCCACCGCTCCACGGCCATGCCGAACAGGAACGGCGCGCCCGCCTGCACGAGGCGCGCCGGCACCATCAAGAAGCCTTGCCGCTGGCCATAGCCCTTGGCGCCGAAGATCAAGAGCGGAAGCGTCCCGATGGCGATGGTCAGAATGCCGTTGCCCAAGCCGTGGAGCACCGCGAAGGCCGCGGCGGCCGAGGTGCCGAACAGGCCCAGACAGAGCGCGCCCAGTGGATGTGCCAGCGTGGCCAGCCTGGCCGACAGCAAGGGGTGCGCGCGCTTCAAGAAAGTGAACTCGATCAGCCGTCCCGCCACCTGCGCCGGCCCGACCAGCGCGGCGATTCCCACCGCCGCGGCGAGCGTGGCACCGCTGGCCAGAAGCAGCGCGGGCAGGTGCGCCGCCATGGCCGTGCTGATGAACCAGGCCACTGCAAACACATAGGCCATCAGGACTGCGGCACGGCGCTGCTGCGCGGGCGTGAGGCCCGGTCCGGTGTCCTTCTCGGAGGTCGCGTTCTCCTTCGATGCCGAATCGGCGCGGGACGCGCGAGGCAGAAGGGCATTGAGCGGCAGGCCGAGGACCAGGTGCAACGCGGCCCATGCAAGACAGGCGCCGCGCCATCCCACCGTGCTTTCCAGATAGGCCGACAGTGGCCACCCCACGGTGCTTGCAAAGCCCGCGAACAAAGTGATGCCGGTGATTGCTCTGCGCGCGTTCTGGCCATGCAGGCGCACCACGGTGGCGAAGGCTGCTTCGTAAAGGCCGCTGCCCATTGCGAGGCCCATCAAGGCCCAGGCCGCAAAGACGAGATTGGAATGTGTGGCCTGGCTCAGAAGAGCGAGACCGCCCGCGAACACCAGGTTGCTGGCCATGAGAACCGGTCGCCCACCGAGGCGATCGATAAGCCGGCCCGCGTACGGCCCGATCGCGGCGGCAACAAGGAGCGCCACGGAGAATGCGCCGAAGACCGTGGAGGTCGACATGCCCACATCCCTGCCGATGGCGCCGGCCAGGACCGCAGGCAGGTAGTACGACGACGCCCATGCCAGGGTCTGCGCCACCCCCAGCATCACCGTCGTCGTGGTCCTGCTCTGCACCGTGGCTTGCCCCCTCAGATGCTCCGAAGGTTGACGCGTTTCGAAAGAGCTTCTGCGCTCTCGCGCCGTTCGCTGTAGCGGTCGACCAGGTAGTCTGCGCAGTCGCGTGTGAGCAGCGTGAACTTCACGAGCTCCTCCATGACGTCGACCACGCGTTCGTAGTAGGGCGAGGGCTTCATGCGCCCGTCTTCCTCGAACTCGAGAAAGGCCTTGGCAACCGACGACTGATTGGGGATGGTGATCATGCGCATCCAGCGGCCGAGCACGCGCAGCTGGTTCACGGCGTTGAACGACTGCGAGCCACCCGACACCTGCATGACCGCGAGCGTCTTGCCTTGGGTGGGACGCACGGAGCCAACGGACAGCGGGATCCAATCGATCTGCGCCTTCATGATCCCGGACATGGCGCCATGGCGTTCGGGCGAGCACCAGACCATGCCCTCGGACCACTGCGCCAGATCACGCAGCTCCTGGACCTTCGGGTGATCCTCCGGTGCGCCGTCCGGCAGGGGCAATCCGCGCGGGTCGAAGATGCGCGTCTCAGCGCCCATCTTGCGCAGCAGTCGAGCCGCTTCTTCCGTGACGAGCCGGCTGTAGGAGCGTTCACGCACCGAACCGTAGAGCAGCAGGATGCGCGGCGCATGCATAGCCCGCACGGTGGGAAGCAAGCGCTGCAGATCCGGCTCGTGAAAGGCCTCGGGATCGAGGTTGGGGAGTTCAGGGCTTGGCGACACGTTGGCCTTTCGCATCGATCACGGCTTCGCCATCTTCCTTGGAGAACGCGCCCAGTTGGGGACGCGGCAGGATGTCGAGCACTGCTTCGGAGGGGCGACACAGGCGCGTGCCCAGCGGCGTCACCACGATCGGCCGATTGATGAGTATCGGATGCTGCAGCATGAAATCGACCAATTGGTCGTCGGTCCACTTCGGATCATCGAGGCCAAGCTCGTCGTACGGCGTTCCCTTCCGGCGCAGGACGTCGCGCACCGGCGTGCCCATGGCGGAGATCAACTGCTTCAGCGTGGTTCGATCGGGCGGCGTCTTGAGGTACTCGATCACCGTGGGCTCTTCGCCCGTGTTGCGAATCAGCGCGAGTACGTTCCGGGACGTGCCGCAGGCGGGGTTGTGATAGATGGTGATGTCGCTCATGAGGTACCAAGCGTGTGTGGAGGGTGACTGGTTTGTTTCAGCCTGCGCTGAGGCGCAGCGCCAGCGCGGCCAGCGTGACGGCGAGCACGGGGATGGTCATCACGATGCCCACCTTGAAATAGTAGCCCCAGGCAATGACCATGCCCTTCTTCGCGAGCACATGCAGCCAGAGCAGCGTGGCCAGGCTGCCGATCGGCGTGATCTTCGGGCCCAGGTCGCAGCCGATCACATTGGCGTAGATCATCGCTTCCTTCACGATACCGCTCGCGTTCGAGGCATCGATGGAGAGTGCACCAATCAGCACCGTCGGCATGTTGTTCATCACCGACGACAGCGCCGCCGTGAGGAACCCGGTGCCCATCGCCGCACCCCAGACGCCACTTTGCGCAAAGACGTCCAGCAGCGAGGCGATCTGACCGGTCAACCCGGCGTTGCGCAGACCGTAGACCACCAGGTACATGCCCAGCGAGAAGATCACGATCTGCCAGGGCGCGCCATGCAGCACCTTGCGCGTGCTGATGACGTGCCCGCGCGCCGCGACGGCGAGCAGGATGGCCGCGCCCACGGCTGCCACCGCGCTGACCGGCACACCCAGGGGTTCGAGGCCGAAGAAGCCGATGAGCAGGAGCACCAGAACGATCCATCCGGCCCGGAAGGTGGCGGGGTCGCGGATCGCCTCCACCGGGGCCTTGAGCTGCCTCACGTCGTAGTTCGCCGGAATGCCACGGCGGAAGTAGAGCATCAGCACCAGCAGGCTGGCCGCCACGGCCGCGAGGTTCACCGGGATCATCACGGCGGCGTACTCGTTGAAGCCGATCTTGAAGAAGTCGGCCGAGACGATGTTCACCAGGTTCGAGACGATCAGCGGCAAGCTGGCCGTGTCGGCGATGAAGCCGGCTGCCATCACGAAGGCCAGCGTGGCCGCCGGCGTGAAGCCGAGTGCGACGAGCATCGCCATCACGATCGGCGTGAGGATCAGCGCCGCGCCGTCGTTCGCGAAGAGCGCCGAAACCGCGGCACCCAGCAGCACGATGAAGGCGAACAGCAGCCGGCCGCGCCCGTTGCCCCAGCGCGCCACGTGCAGCGCGGCCCATTCGAAGAAGCCGGCTTCGTCGAGCAGCAGGCTGATGATGATGACGGCCACGAAGGTTGCGGTGGCGTTCCAGACGATGCCCCAGACGACCGGGATGTCGGCGAGTTGCACGACGCCGAAGAGCAGCGCGATCACGGCGCCGAGCGAAGCGCTCCACCCAATGCCGAGGCCGCGCGGCTGCCAGATGACCAGCACGAGGGTGAAGATGAAGATCAGGATGGCCGCGAGCATTGGAGAGTTCTTCTTGGTTGGAATTGGCGATGCACGAGCAGGCACTGCCGGCCCGCTGCATGAGGTCGGAAGATCGAGCCGTTGTGGATCAGATGGCTTCGAGGGTTGCGCGCAGCTGCGTGTCGTCCAACGTATCGAAGGGCACCTGCACCAGCTTGCGCATCCGTTCGCCGATGGCCTGGCGGGTGGATTCGAACGCCTCCCGCTTCTCGTCCGCGTTCGTCCCGGCATTGGAAGGATCGGGGTACCCCCAATGAATCTTCACGGGCGAGCCGGGCCAATAGGGGCAGGTTTCCTGCGCCGCGCTATCACAGACAGTGATGACCACCCGCATGGTGGGCGCACCGGCCTCTGTGAACTCGTCCCAGCTCTTGCTGCGGCAGCTCGACGTGTCGATGCCCGCGTTCTGAAGCACCTCGATCGCCATCGGATTGATGCGGCCGCTGGGCGCGCTGCCGGCGCTGTAGGCCCGCGCGTCGACACCCAGTTCTTGCGCCCAGTGATTGAGCATGCCCTCCGCCAGCACGCTGCGCGCCGAGTTGTGCGTGCAGAGGATCAGGATATTCGTCGTCATGTCAGCGGGTTCCGATGTCGCGCACTTCACGCTGAATGGCCAGGGTCTCGAGCTTGGCGAGCGGCAACGAGAGCAGAAATTCGATCCGGCGTTTCAACGTGACGGCGGCGTCCATGAAGGCGCGATGCTTGACCTCGTCCGAGCCATCGACCGCCGCGGGATCCGGAAGACCCCAATGGGCGCTGATGGGTTGCCCCGGCCAGATCGGGCAGACCTCACCGGCTGCCTGGTCGCAGACGGTGATCACAAAGTCCATCTGAGGCGCATCGTCCTTGGCGTATTCGCCCCAGCTCTTGCTTCGGTAGCCGGTGTCGCGATAGCGCAGCTGACGCAACGTGGCCAGTGCCAATGGATGTACGGCGCCCTTGGGATGGCTGCCGGCCGAGTAGGCGGCAAATCGATCGGAGCTCAACTGCTCGAGGATGCCCTCGGCCAGGATCGAACGTGCGGAGTTGCCCGTGCAGATGAACAGGACGTTGTGTTTTCGGTCGGTCATGATGAGTGGATTGCAGGTTGATGGATGCACAGGCGCCGGCTGAGCGTCACCGGGTGCAGCAAGCGCTTTTCGAGAGACCCAGCTGTTCGGCCGCCTTCGAGGCCACGCCTTGAACCTGCTGGCTGACCTGGTCGCGGCCCTGGCCGAAGATCCTGGAGGCATCCATCGTTCGGTAGTGCTCCCATGCCACGCCCTGCAGATCGGTGACCCAGTGCTTCTCGCTCTTGGCATAGCAGCAGACCGTCGCCCCCTCATCGAAAAGTGCACGGTCGGCCGCCTGGGCGCGGACCTTGAGTTCGGCGAGCTCGCTCGCGTCTTCGGCCTGAATGCCGAGATGGTCGATCCCCGTGCCGTGGCCCCTCGTGGAAATCGCGAAGTTGACCCTGGGGTCCTCCAGCATCCACTTGGCATAGTCCTGCTCGACGCGCGCAGGTTCCGCCGCAAAAAGGTTGGAATAGAACGCGATGCTCTTGCTCAGGTCATCGACATGCAGGTGAACGTGGAAACGCTTCATGATGGCTCTCCTAGGTGGACGTTGACGGGGCGGCAAGATGAAGTGCGCGAGCGTCAGCAGGCACACGAAGCGTCGACCTGCTCCGTGGCGCATGCCTGCCCTTGGCAGCAGTTCTCGGTGAGGTACGCCAACAGCGCATTCATCTGATCGAACGACGCCCGATAGATGAGATGCCGCCCCTGCCGCTCTTGCGAAACGAGGCCGGCGTTCGTGAGCTCCTTGAGGTGAAACGACAGGCTCGTTGCCGGAATGTCCAGGGCTTCCGTGAGCGTGCCTGGCGTCATGCCCTCGGGGCCGGCGACTACCAAGGCGCGAAACACGCGAAGGCGCACCGGTTGCGCAAGTGCGGCCAAGGAACGTACGACTGTATTTTCTTCCATTATTCAATTATCATCGAACTATTGAAATCAAGCAAGCGGACAAGCGTTCGAACAACGGCAGCTTCTCCGAAGGCGCGCTCAGAACGTCGTCGGGTGGCCGGCGCTGTCGGTCTCCGAGACCTTGAACCGCGCCAGCTCATCGCGCAGCCAGCCCTCGGCCCTGCCGAGCGGGCGCGACCTGTTCCACAGCAGGTCGACGCCGACCAGCCAGTCGGTGTGCGGATAGGCCTGCAGGCGCAGCTCCACCAAGTCGCCGCTCTCGAGCTCGCGCAGCACCAGCTGACGGGGCAGCGTGGCCCAGCCGAGGCCGGCACGCGTCATCTCGAGCAGCGCCAGGTGGCTCTCGGCGCGCCAGCGCCGCGTCGACGCCAGGTATTCGCTGCTGGGCAGTCGATCGCCGTGGGCGCTGAAGACCAGGCGCCGGTGCCGATGCAGTTCGGTGAAGCTCACGCTGGCGAGCCGGGCGAGGGGATGGTCGCGTGCGGCCACGTGCGACATCACGAGCTTGCCCATCTGCACGAAGCCCAGCTCGCGCGGATAGTCGGGCTGCGAGAACGCCAGCCCGAGGTGCGCAGTGCCTTGCAGGACCAGCGCGCTGACGTCGCCTTCGAGCGGATGGCGCACGTCGATGTCCACCAGCGGGAACCGCTCCGCGAAAGCCGCGAGCGGGGGCACCACGGCCTTGTAGGGCACCTCGATCGCCAGCGTGAGCCGCGGCTCGACGGCTTCGCCGAGGCTGCGCGCGTGGCGGTCGAGCTCCAGGCAGCGGTCCAGCACCTCCGATGTTTCGCGAAGGAGGCGCTGGCCGGCTTCGGTCAGCGTCGGGACCTTGGTGCCGCGGTCGAACAGCACCACGCCGAAGTCGACCTCGAGGTTGCCGATCGCCGCGCTCACCGACGACTGGGTGCGGCCCAGCCGGCGCGCTGCGGCAGAGAACGAGCCGGCCTCGGCGATGGCCGCGAACACTTCGAGCTGGTCGAGGGAATAACGCATGGCGGGATTGTTCCATCGAAGAAGCCGATGGTTATCAGTTTGGACTTGGCGGATAGCGCCCCGAAGATCGCGACGCCAGAAAAACCAAGGAGACGCGTTCGATGGAGACTTCTTCCCCAGTGGCCGTTCACCCGGTCGACCAGATCCTCCCCGTCCGGCAAATGGCCGGCTACGGGCTGCAGCACGTGCTGGTGCTCTATGCGGGGGCGGTCGCGGTGCCGCTCATCCTCGGCAGCGCGCTTGGCCTTTCGGCTTCGCAGGTCGTGCTGCTGATCAATGCCAACCTGCTGACCTCCGGCGTCGCGACGCTGATCCAGACGATCGGGTTCAGGCGCTTCGGCGCCCGCTTGCCGCTGGTGCAGGCCTGCTCGTTCATCGCGCTCGCGCCGATGATCATGATCGGCAAGGAATACGGCCTGCCGGCCGTCTTCGGCGCCGTGATTGCGGGTGGTGCCGTCACCGTGCTGCTCGCGCCGGCGATCAGCCGGCTGCTGCGGTTCTTTCCGCCGGTGGTGATCGGCAGCCTCATCACCGTGATCGGCATCACGCTGATGCCCGCTGCGGCGATCTGGCTTGGCGGCGGCAACCCGGACGCGAGCGATTTCGGCAGCGCCGCTAACCTGGGCCTTGGGCTCGCGACGGTGGCGATCACGCTCTTCGTCTATGCGCGCTTCGGCGGCTACGTCGGCAATCTGGCGGTACTGATCGGCCTGGCCGGTGGCACTGCGCTGGCCGCGGCCTTCGGGCTCACGAGCTTCGCGCCGGTGGCGCAGGCGGCCTGGTTCGAGATCAGCGCGCCCTTTGCATTCGGTGCGCCCACTTTCGGCCTGGTGCCGACGTTGATCATGACGCTCGCGATGCTGGTGATCATGGCCGAGACCACGGGCAACTGCCTTGCGATCGGGCAGATCGTCGGGCGCCCCGCCACCCAGACCACGCTGGGCGATGCCTTTCGCGCCGACGGGCTGTCGACCATGATCGGCGGCATCTTCAACAGCTTTCCTTACAACGCCTTCACGCAGAACACCGGGCTGATCGCGCTGTCGGGCATCAAGAGCCGCTACGTGGTGGCGACCGCAGGGCTGATCATGGTCCTGATGGGGCTGTTCCCGAAGCTCGGCGCGCTCATCGCCTCGGTGCCGCGGCCGGTCCTCGGTGGCTGTGCGATCGTGATGTTCGGCATGACGACGGTCGCCGGCATCCAGGAGCTCGCGCGCGTGCGCTTCGAGGGAACACGCAACGCGATCGTGGTTGCGGTGTCGGTCAGCATCGGCGTGCTGCCGATGTCCTTTCCGGCGCTCTTCGCGCAGGCCAGCGGGCCCGCAAGGCTGGTGCTCGAGAGCGGCATCTTCCTTTGCGCGATCACGGCCGTGCTGCTCAACCTGCTCTTGAACCGCGGCCGCGACGCACACGCGGCATCATCCACTTCCGCATCCACTTCTCCCTTGCATACACCGACACCATGACCACGCCCGCCCCATCCATCCTTCAGCCGCGCGAACTCGAACTGCTGCGCCAGGCCATCGCCCTGTCGGAAGAATCGAAAGCGCAGGGCCGGCATCCCTTCGCGGCGCTGGTCGCCGACGAAAACGGCAACGTCGTCGCCGAGGCGGGCAACAACTCGATGCCGCCCGAAGGCGATCCGACCCAACATGCCGAACTGGTGGCGGCGGCGCGGGCCGCACGGAAGCTCACGCCCGAGCAGCTGCTGCGCTGCACCCTCTACACCAGCGCCGAACCCTGCTGCATGTGCGCGGGCGCGGTCTACTGGACCGGCATCGGCCGTGTGGTCTATGCGCTGTCGGAGCACACGCTGCTCGGGCTCACCGGCGATCATCCGGAGAACCCGACCTTCTCGCTGCCCTGCCGCGAAGTCTTCGCACGCGGCCAGCGCCGCGTCGAGGTGCTGGGGCCGCTGCTGGAAGACGAGGCTGCGGCGCCGCACCGCGGGTTCTGGCAGCAGGGCTGACGCGCCACGGGGCGGTGCGGTAAAACGGCACCTTTCCCTGACCCGGCGTCGCCCATTCCATGACTTTCCCCGTGCCATCCCCATTGCCCTTGTCCGGCGTTCGCGTCGTCGAGTTCTGTTCCACCGCCTCGGGCCCGTTCTCGACCATGCTGCTGTCCGACATGGGCGCGGACGTCGTCAAGGTCGAGCCGCCCGCGGGCGACGGCCTGCGCCAGTGGCCGCCGCTGAACGAGGGCTACAGCGAGAATTTCGCGGCGCTCAACCGCAACAAGCGTTCGGTGGCGCTCGACCTGAAGACACCGGCCGACCTGGCGCTGGCGCGCAAGCTCGTGCTCGAGGCCGACGTGCTGGTCGAGAACAACCGGCCCGGCGTGATGGACCGGCTGGGCCTGGGCTATGCGAGCTTCGCGGAGAGCCGGCCGCAGCTGCTGTACTGCTCGATCTCCGCCTACGGCCAGAGCGGCCCGCGCTCGGGGGAGGGTGGCTTCGACCTCACGGTTCAGGCCGCGGCCGGCGTGATGAGCGTTACCGGCGAGCCCGACGGTGCCCCGGTCAAGTGCGGCGTGCCGCTTTCGGACTTCGCCTCCGGCCTGTATGCCGCCTTCGCCATTGCCGCAGCCCTGGCGAACGTGCGCGCAGGCGGGCAGGGCGCGCACATCGACGTGCCAATGTTCGGCTGCACGCTGGGCATTGCGGCGCTGCAGACCAGCGAGTACTTCGGCAATGGCCGCAGTCCGGTGAAGCTGGGCTCGGCGCATCCGCGCAACGCGCCATACCAGGCGTTCCAGGCGGACGACGGCTTTTTTGCGATCGCGGCCGGCAACCACAAGCTCTGGCTCGAGGTCTGCCGCGTGGTCGGCATGCCCGAACTGGCGTCCGACCCGCGCTTCGTCAGCACCACCGACCGGGCGCGCAACCAGGGCACGCTCAAGGACATCCTGGAGGCCGTGTTCACGCAGCGGCCGGTGGCCCACTGGATCGATGCGTTCCATGCCGCGGGCGTGCCGCACGCGCGCATCAACGACTACGCCGCCGCGTTGGCCGATCCGCAGACCGCACACATGGAATGGGTGCAGCCGCTGACGCTCCCCAATGGCCGCCAGACGCAAACCTTCGCCTCGCCGATACGCTTCAACGGCAAGGGCTTTCCGATCCGGCGAACGCCGCCCGCGCTCGGCGAGCACACAGCCGAGATCCGCCAGCGCTTTGCGCAGGGAGACGCCTGATGGCCGCCCGGCTCCTCGAATTCGTCGCCGCGATGACGCGGCTCGTCAACGAAGGTCCGCGCAGCGAGGCACAGATGCTGGAACGCGCGGCACCGTTGATGCGTGCGCTCGTCGCCGAGGACGACTGGCTGCCCGAGCCAATGACGGCAAGCCATCCGCAGTACTACCAGCAGCACCTGCTGTATGGCGATCCGCTCGACCGCTTCTCGCTCGTGAGCTTCGTCTGGGGGCCGGGTCAGAAGACGCCGGTGCACGACCACACCGTGTGGGGAATCATCGGCATGCTGCGCGGCGCGGAGTGCGGCCAGCGCTACGCGCCAGGTGCCGAGGGCCGGCTGGTCGCGCAGGGCGACGAGGTCACGCTGCGCCCGGGCGAGCTCGACATCGTCTCGCCCGACCTCGGCGACATCCATGTGGTGCGCAACGCATTCGCCGACCGCGTGTCCATCAGCATCCACCTGTACGGCGGCAACATCGGGCGCATCGAGCGGCATGTGTTCGTGCCGGAAGCGGGCGAGCGCAAGAACTTCGTGTCCGGCTACTCGAATGCGTTGACGCCCAACCTCTGGGCACGGGAGCAGTCATGACGAGCGCCCCGCGACAGCTGCGCATCGATCAGCGCGAGGACGTGATGCACGTGGTGATGGCGCGTGCGGGCAAGGGCAACGCGCTGTCGGCCGAACTCGTGGCCGAACTGACGCAGGCCGTCGACGTGGCGCGCGAGGCGAATGTGCGCCTCTTCGTGCTGTCGGGCGAAGGGCGGCATTTCTGCACCGGCTTCGATCTCTCCGGGCTCGACGCCGAAACGGACGACAGCCTGCTGGCCCGCTTCACCCGCGTGGAGCTCCTGCTGCAGGCCCTGCATGCGGCACCGTTCACCACGCTCGCGGTCGCCCACGGCCGCACGATCGGCGCGGGTGCCGACATCTTCTGCGCCTGCGCCGAGCGTTGGGCCGTCGGCGACACCAGTTTCGCCTTCCCGGGCGCAGCCTTCGGGCTTGTGCTGGGCACGGCACGGCTTGCCGATACCGTGGGCGCTACCTGCACCCGCGCCTGGGTCGAGGGCGGCATGTCGATCGACGACGGCGCCGCGTTCGAAGCCGGCCTGGTCACGCGCCGGCTGGCGCCCGAAGCGCTCGACGAAGCGCTGGCGCAGCTGGCGGCCCGCTCACGCCGGCTCGACGCGCCCACCCAGCGCGGCGTCCAAGAGGCGATCGACGTCGCCCGCCGCCCGCGCGGCGACGCTGGCGATGCCGAGGACCTGGTGCGCCTTGTGCGCTCGGCCGCACGGCCCGGCCTGCGCGACCGCATCGCCGCCTACCGGGCGGGACACAAGCGCGGCTGAGGGCCGCGGCGTTACGTCACGGTACCCGTCGGCGTTACGTAACACGCAACGCCAGGCTGGTAGACGGCCGGCCCGGTCTGGCCAATCTTCCACGATGTTCGGCGGAGATAACGTCTTTTGCGCGCGCCCTCCGCGGCCAGTGCACCTGCGCAGGTTCGGCACACATGTTGCGCCTCGTGTGAATGAACATCGCTTTCACCACCGTCTGGAACGCCGCACTCGGCGCTTGGGTTGCAGCTTCGGAACTCGCGCGCGTGCGCGGAAAACGTAGCAGCAGTAGCACCCGCTCGCGCGTCGGCCGTGCAGTGGGCATGGCCGGACCGTTGCTCGCGGCCGCGGGCTTCGCCATGACGGCACCCGCCTGGGCCGCATGCACGTTGACCGGCTCCACGCTCGATTGCACCGGTTCCAACCCCGGCTGGCGGGGCGTGGCCGACGGCGGGATCATCAACAACAGCGGCACCATCGGCACCTTCAACGACGGCACATGGGGTGTCTACGTCGGCGGCAACGTCACGGTCAACAACACCGGCACGGTCACCGGTACGTCGGGCGTGGTGGCCGGAGGCAATGCGGTAATCAACAACAACGGCGGCTCGATCGTTGCCAGCGATCGCGCGATCCAGGTCACCGGTGGACCGGTCACGCTGACCAACTCGAACGGCGGCGTGATCGAAGGCCTGGCCGGCGCCCTGCTGTACGGCGGCGGCACGATCGTGAATGCCGGCAACAGCCGCATCACCAGCACGGGCAACTACCTCGGGCTCGGCTTCGGAGGCGGCAGTGCAAACATCACCAATACCTTCGGCTCCACCATCGAGGGCCAATACAGCATCTACGGCCAAGCCACGTCGCTCACGATCGACAACGGGGGTCTGCTGCGAGGCCACATCGCCCTCGACCACGGTCTTGTGCAGCGCGTCACGCTTCGTACCGGCAGCCGGATCGTCGGCAACCTCAGCATCGGCGCCATGGCGGGGTCGACGCTGACGTTGGCGGGCGCGGGCACCCAGGTCTATTCACAGGCCGCGTCGGGGATCACCGACTTCGGCGGCGACCTGATCAAGGTCGACAGCGGCGACTGGTTGATCGACCGGTCGATCGGGCCCCGGACCGCTTCGATCGAGGCAGGTGCGCTGGGCTTCGGCGCCGGCGGTACGTTCGGCGGCAATGCCGCGGTGAGCCTGGCCGCAGGCTCGCAGCTCTACACGGTGACGGGCGCCACGCCGCTCATCGGCAACCTCCAGGGCGCGGCGGGCAGCACGGTGTCGCTGGGCGCCGGCTCCGCACTGCGCCTCAACGACAACCTCGATTCCAACGTCGCCAGCGACATCAGCGGCTCGGGCACGCTGATCAAGTTCGGCACGGGCCTGCTGGCGCTGAGCGGCAACAACAGCGGTTTCACGGGCGGCATCACGGCCTATGGGGGCACGCTGCAACTGACGGGCGCAGCGGCGCTGGGCGGCGCGGCGCTGGGCATCGGCGGACCGGTCACGCTCACCAGCGCGGCTCCCGCGTTGTCGCTGAACGCGGTGGACCTGTTCGCGGGCGGCGGCACGCTGGCGGTGCAGGCGCCCGGCAGCGTCACCTTCAACGGCCTGGTGTCCGGCGCGGGCGCGCTGGACCTGCGCGCAGTCGGCGGCGCGGTGTCACTGCTGGGCAACAACAGCTACGGCGGCGGCACGCGCCTGGGGGCCAACTCGGTGCTGGTCGGCAGCGACACCGCGCTGGGCGCCGGCACGGTGTCCATCGAAGGCAACGTGGCCCTGTCGGGCAACGCACCCCGTGCGCTGGCCAATGCCTTCTCGATCGACGCGGGCCGCACGCTCACGGTCACCGGCCCGGCGATGTCGATCGGCGGCACGGTGTCGGGCGACGGCGCCATCGTGAAGGTCGGCGGGAGCGAACTGGTGCTGGGCGGCGCCAACACCTACGCGGGCGGCACGCTCGTGGCGCAAGGCACGCTGCGCATCGCCAATGCGTCGGGCAGCGCCACCGGCCTGGGCGCCGTCACCGTGGGCAAGGGTGCCACCCTGGCCGGCAGCGGCGCCATGGCCGGCCCGGTGGTGGTGAATGCGGGCGGACGCCTGTCGGTGGGCGCGAGCGTGGGCACGATGAACACCGGAGCGCTGACGCTCGCGGCGGGCTCGTCGCTCGACATGGAACTCGGCCAGGCCGGTGTGGTCGGCGGCGCTTTCAACGACCTGCTGAACGTCAACGGCGACCTCGCGCTCGGCGGCACGCTCAACGTGAGCCAGTCGGCCGGCGGCAATTTCGGCGCGGGCCTTTACCGGCTCATCAACTACACCGGTGCACTCACCGCCAATGCGATGACCATCGGCAGCGCGCCCACGCCGCCGGGCTACCTCGCGCTGCAGACCAGCGTCGCGAACCAGATCAACCTGGTCAACACCGGCGGCCTCGCGCTCAACATGTGGGACGGCGCCAACCCTGCCAACTTCAATGACGGCAAGATCGCCGGCGGCGCGGGCACCTGGCGCGCGGGCAGCCCCGGCGACAACTGGACCGACGTGAACGGGGTGGTGAACGCAGGCTGGGTCCAGGACGGCTTCGCGATCTTCGGCGGCACGGGCGGCGCCGTCACGGTGGACAACAAGGGCACCGATGGCGCGGTGCGCATCGGCGGCGCGCAGTTCGCGGTCGACGGCTACAGCATCGACGGCGATGCGTTGACGATCAGCGCACCGTTGGGCGTGGTTCGCGTAGGCGACGGCTCGGCGGCCAGCGCGGGCATGACCGCGAGCATTGGCGCGGCGATCGGCGGCGCGGGCGGCCTCGTGAAGGAAGACGGCGGCACGCTGGTGCTGGGCGGCGCGAACACCTACGCGGGGGGCACCACGGTCAAGGGCGGCATCCTGCAGATCTCGGCGGACCACAACCTGGGCGTGGCCGGCACCGGGCTGGCGTTCGACGGGGGCACGCTGCGCGTGGCCACCGGGGTCAGCACGGTGGCCTCCACGCGCGCCATCACGCTGGGCGCGGGCGGCGGGACCTTCGAGATGGCGAGCGGCAGTTTCGACGCGAACGGGTCCATCGGCGGTGTCGGCGGCCTCACGGTCAGGGGCGCGGGCGGGGTGGGTGGTGCGCTGGTGCTGAATGCCGCGAACACCTACGACGGTGGCACGCTGCTGCGGGACGGAGGCTCGATCATCGCCAACGCGGACGGCGCCTTCGGCAGCGGCGACGTGCGGCAGGAAACCGATGGCACGCAGGTGGCGATCACGGGTTCGGCGAACGCCGGCAGCACCCACTTCACCGTGGGGCGTGCAGGCAGCGCCGACAGCGCGAACACGCTCGGGTTCGCGCAGACGGCCTCGGCCGGCGCGGCCCGCATCGACCTCCATGGCCAGGGTTTCTTCGGCGGCACCCTCAATGGCGTGGTGTTCGGCGATGCCAGCACCGCGGGCAGCGCGACCATCGACAACCAGGGCGGGACGGTCGTCTTCACCGACACGGCCAGCGCAGGCAACGCGGCCATAACGGTCGGTGCCAACAGCCTCCTGGGCTTCGCGTTCGATGCCTCCGCAGGCACGGCCAAGGTCCACAACCAGGCCGGCGGCGTGGTGTACTTCGCGGGCAATGGGTCCGCGGGCACGGCGACGATCACCAACGCGAGTAGCGGCAAGGTCGACGTGTCGGGCATCACGGCGCCGGCAGGCCTTTCGATCGGCTCGCTCGCGGGCGACGGCGCGGTGGTGCTTGGCGCCACGCAGTTGGCGCTGGGCGGCTTGAATGCCAACGACGCGATCTCGGGCGCCATCTCCGACACGGGCAGCCTCTTCCCGCAGCCCGGCACGGGCACCGGCGGCTCGATCGTCAAGGTGGGCAGCGGCACGCTCACGCTCACGGGCGCCAACAGCTACACCGGCGGCACCACCGTGGCGGCCGG
>NZ_JBDGJC010000017.1:0-56547 GCF_057657075.1 Variovorax sp. Soil_C_26 | reverse complement strand
TCCAATGAAAAATGCCCTCCAGACAACGCCTGGAGGGCACTTCTCGCGGACTCAACGCCGACTATTTACACAGACTGACAGGGGCCGGCTTTTTCTTGTGCGCTCCTCGCGGAGCGTCGGAGGTCAGCGCATCAGGCCACCGCCAGGGCGGCCGGGCGCGCGAGGCGCAGCGCATGCATCCAGGCACGGCGCAGCACTGCCGGCGAACGCGATTCCTCGGGAATCAGCAGAAAGCCGCGGTCGCGCAGCGACGTGCCCAGCGCGATCTGGCTCGTCAGCACGGTGAGCGGGATCGCCAGCAGCAGCGGCAGGCCGACCGGCATGAGCCACAGCAGCGCGCTCGCATCGATCATCGCGACACCGAGGGCCAGCGCGCCGACCACCAGGCTCATCGGGGCGAGCTGCGACGCGGCGATCTTCCACGGCACGGCAGCGGCTTCGCGCGGGGGCGACTTCCAGTCGAGCTTGATGCCGGTGAGGGCGACCACCACGAACAGCGAGTGGGCCAGCATGCGCACCGGCGCCTGCACGATCGCCAGCGCGCTCTCGAGCACCGAGCTCTTCACCAGGCCCCAGACGCCGCCGTACTGGCGCTGCTCCTTGCGCATCAGCACCGCAATGATGCCCAGCAGGCGCGGCAGGAACAGCAGGCACAGGGTCCAGACCCAGAGGCCGGCCAGTTCCGCCGGCAGCACGCTCCAGCTCGAGATCAGGCTCGAGCCGTTGAGCCACAGTGCGGTGCCGAGCGTCAGGAATGCGAGCCACAGCGGTGCCGAGGCGTAGGCCATGGTGCCGGTCACGAACATGGCGCGGTGCACCGGGTGAATGCCGGGTTCGGCCATCAGGCGGGCGTTCTGCAGGTTGCCCTGGCACCAGCGGCGGTCGCGCTGCAGTTCGGCCAGCAGGTCCGGCGGTTGCTGCTCGTAGCTGCCGACGAGGTCCGCGCAGAGCCACACGTTGTAGCCGGCTCGGCGCATCAGCGCGGCCTCGACGAAGTCGTGCGACATGATGCCGCCCGACATGCCGCCGGTGCCCTTGATCGGCGCGAGCGCGCAGTGCTTCATGAAGGGCTCGACGCGGATGATCGCGTTGTGGCCCCAGTAATGCGATTCGCCCAGTTGCCAGAACTGCATGCCCAGCGTGAACAGGCGGCCCGTCACGCGGGAAGCGAATTGCTGTGCGCGGGCATGCAGCGTCACGTGGCCGATGGCCTGCGTGGCGGTCTGGATGATGCCGGCGTTCGGGTTGGCTTCCATCAGCTTGACCATCGAGGCCAGGCAGTCGCCGCTCATCACGGAGTCGGCGTCGAGCACCACCATGTAGCGGTAGTCCTTGCCCCAGCGGCGGCAGAAGTCGGCGACGTTGCCGGCCTTGCGGTGCGTGCGGCGGGTGCGCAGGCGGTAGTAGACCTCGACCTGGGGCTGGTTGGGGCTTTCGGCGAGCGCGGCGCGCAGGTCTTCCCAGGCGGCGCGCTCGGCGGCGGCGGTCTCGGGGTTGTAGCTGTCGGACAGCACGAACACGTCGAACTGCTGCGCGTGGCCGGTGACTGCGACCGATTCGCAGGTGGCGCGCAGGCCGGCAAACACCGTGGCCACGTCCTCGTTGCAGATCGGCATGATGATCGCGGTGCGCGCCTCTGGATTCATCGGGTGGTCCGCCACCTGCTTGGCCGAGAGCGAATGCTTGTCACCGCGCAGCGAGACGTAGAAGCCCATCAGCGCGGTCACGAAGCCGGTGACGACCCAGCCCGAGAGCAGGCCGTAGAGGCCGATCTGGCCGTATTCGAGCCAGACGTTGTCGTAATCGGGCTGCACGCCGGCGAACAGCGCCGACGCTACCAGGGTGCTCAGCACCGTGAGCAGCATGAAGGCGTTGCGGCGGCGGGCTGCCGCGCGCTGCCAGGGCAGCGTGGCTTCGGCCGGCGCGGCCTTGGCGCGCGCGCCGCCGGCGCCGAGCTTGACCAGCAGGGCGGTGCCCATGCTGTTCCAGAAGCCGCGCCAGGGGCGCGGGGCCATGGAACCGCGGTTCATTGGCGGTGCGGTCACCGAATTGGGATGGCGTTCTTCGCGCACCGGGCTGCGGTGCGAGAAATCGATGTCGGCCAGCACATTCAGTTGGGAGAAGTCGTTCGGCTTCATGTGATTTACCAACGTTGCTTGTCGAGGGAGGAAGAAGAGGTGTCGCCAATGGCAGGAAAGCGCTTGATCACGCAATCCGGTTCAGCGCCCGCCGAGCCCGGGAACGCGGCCGGCGAATGCCCGCCGGCACGGGGCCGGACGGGGGAAAACTGCTTTTGACGCAGGCCGTCGCGCTGCGGACGCAGTGCGAAAGATGGGCTGTGGAGTGCTGTCATGCCAGTACAGGGGCAAACCCTGTGCCAGCTTCGAAAAGCGCTTATGGATCAACGACTTGGCGCGATCCGGAGGCTTTTCGGGGCGCCGCAGGCGCCGCGCGGGGCCGGAAACCCCTCTTTTTGTCGCCGAACCCCGACAAGTGCCGGAGGCGTCTGCACAATATCTTTAAAAATCAACGACTTAGGGTTGTCGCTCGTCGGCGACGGACTCCCCGGGGCCAGCGACAACGTCGGCTTTGAAGTGGCCAGGCGTGAGCTCGTGCTTCTGCAGCAGGCGGTAGAACTCGGTGCGGTTGCGATCGGCCAAGCGGGCGGCATCGGCCACGTTGCCATCGGTCAGCTTGAGCAGCCCGACGAGATAGTCGCGCTCGAAACGCTGCTTGGCCTCGGCATAGGTCTGGACCTCGACCGTGGGCACGCGCAGCGCCCGCTGCACCAGGGCCAGCGAGATCAGCGGCGAACTCGACAGCGCGCAGACCTGCTCGACCACGTTGTAGAGCTGCCGCACGTTGCCGGGCCAGGCCGCAGTGGCGAGCGCCTTGAGCGCCTCGGGCGCGAAGCCCGACAGCCGCTTGCCGTATTTGGTGGAGAGTTTCTGCAGGAAATGGTTGGCCAGGAGCGGAATGTCCTCGCGCCGGGCCGACAGCGGCGGCAGCGTGAGCGTGACCACGTTGAGCCGGTAATACAGGTCTTCGCGGAACTGGCCGGCAAGCATGGCCGCGTCGAGGTCGCGGTGGGTCGCCGAGATGATGCGCACGTCGACCTCGATCGACTGGCTCGCGCCGAGCGGGCGTACGGCGCGCTCCTGCAGCACGCGCAGCAGCTTGACCTGCAGCGCGGGCGGCATGTCCCCGATTTCGTCGAGCAGCAGCGTGCCGCCGTCGGCCTGCTGGAACAGGCCCTTGTGGTTGGCGTGGGCGTCGGTGAAGGCGCCCTTCATGTGGCCGAACAGCTCGGATTCGAGCAGCGCCTCGGGAATGGCGCCGCAGTTGACCGCCACGAAGGGCTTGTCGGCGCGTGCGCTGGCGCGGTGGATGGCGCGTGCCAGCAGCTCCTTGCCGGCGCCGCTGTCGCCGCGCAGCAGCACCGAGGCATCCGACTTGGCGACCATGCGCGCCTCGGCCAGCAGTTCGGACATGCGGTTGCTGCGGCTCACGATCTCGGCGCGCCAGCTCTCGTCGCCCGACCGGGCGGGCGTGCTCGCGGGCGCCCCGAGCGCGAGCGCCTGCGCGATCTTCTCGAGCAGTTCGCGGCCGTCGTAGGGCTTGGTGAGGTAGGTGAAGACGCCGCGCGCGGTGGCCTCGACCGCGTCGGGAATGGTGCCGTGTGCCGTCAGCAGGATCACCGGCAGCGAGGGATGGCGCTTGCGGATCTCGTCGAACAGCTGGAGCCCGTCGCGCCCGGGCAGCCGCACGTCGCTGAGCACCAGCTGCGGATGCTCGATCTCGAGCTGTGTGAGCGCGGTTTCGGCCGAGGTCACGGCCGTGACCTGGTAGCCGGCCGAACTCAGCCGCATCGACAGCAGCCGCAGCATGTCGGGGTCGTCGTCGACCACGAGCAGGCGTGCGCCGGTCGTGCTCATCGCGGGTTGGCCGGCGGCGACAGGGCCGGCGCCGGCGCGGTGTTGGGCCGCGCGAAGCTGCGCTCGATGGCGCGCAGCGCTTCGATGCGGTCGTTGAGCTGGTCGATGCGGCGCTGGCTTTCGCGCACCTGCTGCACCTGCTTCTCGCGGTCGTCTTCGACGCGGCGCTGCTCGATGTAGCGGGCGGCGAGCACGCGCGCGAGCGGGTGCAGCGGCTGCGCTTCGGGCGAGGGGTTGGCGATCACGCGCTGCAGCAGGCCCAGCGCGCGCGCCAGGTCGGCCGGCACGCGCGTCTGCGCGAGCAGCAGCGCGAGCTGCATCTGCGCGGTGGGCGAATCGCCCGGGTCGCCAGCGCGGGCGATCTCGGCATTGAGTTCGTTGCCGCCGAGTGGCCGGACCTTGTCGGCGTAGGCCAGCATGGCCGCGACCGGGCCCTGGGTCATGAGCGTGAAGAGCGATGCCGGCTGCGTGGCGGGCGCCTTGGGCTCGGCTTCGACCGGCATCACGCGCGGCGCCGCGGGCGGCGGCGGCAGGGCCTCGGCCTCGGCGGGCGGCGCAGGCTGCGTCGCGCAGGCGGCCAGCAGCAGGGCGAAAGGCAGCACCACCGCTGCGCGAAGGGGCGAGCTGCGGACGAACGGAAAGGGCATGGATCGGCGAAGAAAGATCAAGACGCGGTGTTTTTCTGAGGAGTGGACGCCAAAAAGGCTCGAGGGGGAAGGCTCAGGCCGTGCGCGGCAGTTCGATGCGAAACCGTGCGCCGGGCCCGCCTGCCTGCAGGGCGATGCGGCCCCCATGGGCAGCAATGTACTCCTGCACGATGGAAAGACCGATGCCCGTGCCCTTGACGGCGTGCTGGGGCTGGCGTTCACCCCTGAAGAACGGCTCGAAAATGCGGTCCCGGTCGCCTTCGGCAATACCCGGGCCAGCGTCGTTGACATCGATGTAGGCTGCGTCGGGCGTGCCCGAGACGGCGATCGTGATGACCCCGCCGCGCGCCGAATACCGGATCGCGTTCGACAGCAGGTTGGCAATCGCCGTGCCCAGCTTGGTGCGGTCCACCGCGAGCGCGATCGGCTCGCCCTCGGCCCGCACGCGCAGGCCGTGGGCCTGCCACTGCAGGCGCTGCGCCTCGATCTGCTCTTCGATCAGCGGCAGCAGTTCGGTGCGCTCGCGGCGCAGCTCCCGGGCCTCGAAGGCGGCCGCATTGAAGCGCAGCAGGGCCTCGATCTGGCCCTGCAGCGCGACGGTGTTCTGGTTCAGGATCTGCGCCACTTCGAGCTGCGCCGGGTTCAAGGGCCCGGTGACACCGTCCTCGAGCAGCGAGACCCCCTCGCGCAGCGCCGCCAGCGGCGTCTTGAGCTCGTGCGACACATGGCGCAGGAAGCGCGCCTTGTCGGCATCGAGCTCGGTCAGCCGCAGCCGCAGCCACTCGAGCTGCTGCGAAAGGCGCCGCACGTCGGCCGGTCCGCGGATGTCGATCGGCTCGTCGAGCCGGTTCTGGCCCAGGCCGACGATCGCGTGCTCGAGCCGCTTGAACGGCCGCGCGAGCCAGATGCCGAAGGCCAGCGCCAGCGATACGGCGAGTACGCTCGCCGCGACCACTTCGCGCATCAGCCGGCGGCGCGCGTTCTCGATGCGCTTGGCCAGCGCGTCGTTCTGCAGCTCGATGAGGAACTGGGCCTGCTGCGCCAGGTTGGTGTTGAGCGAATCGAGTTCGCGAAACTGCATCGCCATGCTGCTCTCGCGCGACAGGGCGCTTTCGGGGTTGCCGCTCATCAGGCTCTGGATCACGCCGAGCTGGGCGCGCCACATCTCGATGCCGGCCGGCGCCAAGCCGTTGCCCGCCATGCGCTCGAGCACCTGGTTGGCCTCGCGCGCGGCGTCGTCGAAGCGGCGGCGCAGCACCGCGTCGTTGAGCACCAGCGATTGGCGCCCGGCGCGCTCCATGGCGGCGCTGCGCTCGGCCAGCGACTGGGCCGCACCCGACAGCCGCAGTGCGCGCGCCGCGGCGTCGCGGCTCTGGGTCATGAGCGCGTCGTACTGGAACACCGAGCGCAGCGCCACGCCCACGAGCAGCGCGGTGATCAGCAGGAAGGCGAAAAGCAGGAGCTGCTGGAACGAGCCCCGTCTCGATGACTGTTTCGCCATCAGACGGGGAGCGCAGCGCCTGCGCTCGAACTCGGCACTGTGGACGATTCGCGCAGGACCACTTCGCCGCGCAGCGTGTAGGCCAGCGAGCGCGTGATGCGCAGATCGACCATCTGGCCGACGAGCCGGCCCGCCAACTGGGGCGGGCCTTCGAAGTTGACCACGCGGTTGCACGCGGTGCGGCCCATCAGTTCGTTCGCGTCCTTGCGCGAGGCGCCCTCGACCAGCACGCGCTGCGTGCTGCCGACCAGCGCATCGCCGAAGCGGCGCACGTTGCCGTCGATCACCTTCTGCAGGGTCTGCAGCCGCGCGAGCTTCACCTCGTGCGGCGTGTCGTCGTGCAGCGCAGCGGCCGGCGTGCCGGGGCGCGGGCTGAAGATGAAGCTGAAGCTGTTGTCGAACTGGCAGTCGTCGATGAGCTTCATCATCTTGTCGAAATCTTCGGCGGTCTCGCCCGGGAAGCCGACGATGAAATCGCTCGACAGCGCGAGCTCGGGGCGGATGGCGCGCAGCTTGCGCACCGTGCTCTTGTATTCCATCGCCGTGTAGCCGCGCTTCATCGCCATCAGGATGCGGTCGCTGCCGTGCTGCACCGGCAGGTGCAGGTGGCTCACGAGCTGCGGCACCTTGGCATACGCCTCGATGAGCCGCGGCGTGAACTCGTTCGGGTGGCTCGTGGTGTAGCGGATGCGCTCGATGCCGGGGATCTCGGCCACGTACTCGAGCAGCAGCGCGAAGTCGGCGATCTCGGCCGTGTCCCCCATGCGGCCGCGGTAGGCATTGACGTTCTGGCCCAGCAGCGTGACCTCGCGCACGCCCTGGTCGGCCAGGCCCGCGATTTCCACCAGTACGTCGTCGAGCGGCCGGTTCACCTCTTCGCCGCGCGTGTAGGGCACCACGCAGTAGCTGCAGTACTTGGAGCAGCCTTCCATGATCGAGACGAAGGCGGTCACGCCCTCCACGCGCGCGGGCGGCAGGTGGTCGAATTTCTCGATCTCGGGAAAGCGGATGTCCACCTGCGGGCGGTCCAGGCGCTCGCGCTCGGCGAGCATCTCGGGCAGGCGGTGCAGCGTCTGCGGCCCGAACACCACGTCGACGTAGGGCGCGCGCGCGATGATGGCCGCGCCCTCCTGGCTCGCGACGCAGCCGCCGACACCGATCTTCACGCCGCGGGCCTTCAGGTGCTTGACGCGGCCGAGGTCGGAGAACACCTTTTCCTGGGCCTTTTCGCGCACCGAACAGGTGTTGAAGAGAATCAGGTCGGCTTCCTCGACGTTCTGCGTCGGCTCGTAGCCTTCGGCGGCATTCAGCACGTCGGCCATCTTGTCCGAGTCGTACTCGTTCATCTGGCAGCCGAAGGTTTTGATAAAGACTTTCTTGCTCATGGGACTTTCCTGGCCCTCCCTGGCGGGAAGGCGGGTGCGGCCCTGCGGTGCGGGCTGCGGCGCACAGCGGGCAGGGCGCCCGCTGGCATTCTTATTGCGTGTTGAGGGTGTCGTTCCTGGCGAACGGCCAGATGTTGAGCAGCGGCTTGTCGAGCGACTCGCGCCGGGCGACGGCTTCGTCGGGCGTCAGGATCCAGACCTCGCGCAGCAGGCCGGCGGCGTCGCGCGTGTAGTTGACGAGGTATTTCTGCCCCGTGATCGCACCCGACATGACGAGCATGTTCTGCGGGCTGCGGATGCGCGCGCCGGGTGCCATGCGGTCGGGCTTGCCATCGAGTTCGACATCGACGCCGTCGACGACCATGAACTTGCCGCGCAGGGTGCCGACCGGGAAGGTCCGCCCGCCGACGAGCGACTCGTTTTGCGTCTGGGGCCGGGGCAGTTCGGACTGGGCTGCCGCGCCGACTGAAAAAAGGCAGGCAACCCCTGTGCAAACTGCTATGAAAGTGAGAGCATTCGTGGGTTTCTTGCAGCGGTTCATGGGGTATATCCAGAGGCTGTGGAGTGGCAATTCTAGCCAGGGGGCCGGGTGCGTCTTTGTTATCGGCAAAGGGGCATTTAGGAGTCTCTTTACTTATCTTTACGGCACTCGTGGACACTTCGGTTCGGCCGCTGCTCCAATAACCGGCTGTCAGCCCAAAGTGCTCAAGAACCCATGAAGAAAAAAATCGTCCTCGCCCTCGCGGGGGTGCTGATCGTCGCTGTCGCGGGATGGTGGTGGGGCGCGTCCGGCGACCGTGCGGCAGCGCAGACTGCCGCGACCTCGGCGCCCGGCCAGGGCGCGCCGGCTGCGCTCGTGACGCTGGCCACCGCCGAGCGGCAGGATGTGCCGGTCACGGTGCAGGTGAATGGCAGCGTGGTCTCGCTCAACAGCGTCGACCTGCGCCCGCAGGTGACCAACACGGTGCGCGCGGTGCACGTGAAGGAAGGCCAGTTCGTCAAGGCAGGGCAACTGCTCTTCACGCTCGACGACCGCGCCGACCAGGCCAATATTGCGCGCGCCCGCGCCCAGCAGAAGCGCGACGAAGCCACGCTGGCCGACCTCGAACGCCAGTACCGCCGCAGCCAGGAGCTGCTGGCGCAGAACTTCATCTCCAAAAGCGCGGTGGACGCCACGCTCTCGCAGCTCGAGGCGCAACGCGCCGCGGTCGCGGCCGACCGCGCGGCCGTGCAGTCGGCGCAGGTGGCGCTCGACTACGCCACGCTGCGCGCGCCGATCGCCGGGCGCATCGGCGCCATCAACATCTACCCGGGCACGCTGGTGCAGCCCACGCTGTCGCTTGTCACGATCACGCAGCTCGACCCGATCGCGGTGAGCTTCCCGGTGCCCGAGGCCAACCTGCAGGACCTGCTCGCGGCGGCGCGCAGTGGTGCCCGCATCGAGGCGCTGGTGCCCGGCCGCAAGGAGCCGCTGAACGGTGTGCTGAACTTCGTCGACAACGCGGTCGATCCGCAGATCGGCACCGTGCGTGCCAAGGCCGAGTTCGCCAATGCCGACCAGGCGCTCTGGCCCGGCCAGTTCGTCGCCACCCGCGTCACGGTGCGCACGCTCGCCGGCGTGACGGTGGTGCCGGCGGCGGCGCTCGTGATGCTGCCCGAGGGCGCCACGCTCTACGTGGTCGACCAGGCGGCCGGCACCGCCACGCGCCGCAAGGTGCAGGTGCTGCACACCTTCGGCACCAAGGCCGCGGTCAGCGGCCTCGAGCCGGGGGAGCGCGTGGTCATCGAGGGCAGCCAGAACGTGCGCCCCGGCGGCAAGGTGCGCATCGACGCCAAGCCCGTGCCGCCCGGCACCACCGGCGTCACGCCCGGCAGCGCGGCCTCGTCGGACACCGCCGTCCCGCGGGAACGCGCATGAACATCTCGGAGCTCTGCATCCGTCGTCCCGCGATGACGGTGCTCCTGTCGGCGGCGGTGGTGGTGGCGGGCATCTTTGCCTACCTCAGCATTCCCGTTGCCGCGCTGCCGAGCTACAACACGCCGGTCATCAACGTCAACGCGCAGCTGCCGGGCGCGAGCCCCGACACCATGGCGTCGTCGGTGGCGCTGCCGCTCGAAAAGCAGTTCTCGACCATTCCGGGCCTGCAGACCATCAGCTCGGTCAACACGCAGGGCGTGAGTTCGATCACGCTGGAGTTCGTGAGCAGCCGCAACATCGACGATGCCGCGGTCGACGTGCAGGCCGCGCTGCTGCGCGCGCAGCGCCAGCTGCCGCAAGAGCTCACGCAGTTGCCGTCGTACCGCAAGGTGAACCCGGCCGATGCACCGGTGCTCTTCATCGCGCTGATCTCGCCGTCGATGAACCCGGCGGAGCTCAACGACTATGCCGAGAACCTGATCGCGCCCACGCTGTCGACCATCGAGGGCGTGGCGCAGGTGGCGGTGTACGGGCGCAAGGCGTTCGCGGTGCGCATCAAGGCCAACGCCGACCTGCTCAACGCGCGCAACATCACGCTCGACGAGCTGGCCCGCGCCGTGAATTCGGCCAACGCCAACACGCCGGTCGGCGTGCTCGACGGGCCGCGCCAGACGCTCACCATCCAGGCCAACCGCCAGCTCACCAAGGCCGAAGACTTCGCCAAGCTCATCATCGGCCAGCGCAACGGCGCGCCGGTGCGGCTCGACGAGGTGGCCACCATCGAGAACAGCTTCGAGTCGGTCAAGACCGCGAGCAGCTTCAATGGCCAGAGCTCCATCACGCTCGCGGTGCAGCGTCAACCCGATGCCAACACCGTACAGGTGGTCGATTCGGTGCGCGCGCTGATCCCGCGCTTCAAGTCGGAGTTGCCGCAGTCGGTCGAACTCAACGTGGTGAACGACCGCTCGCTGTCCATCCGCGAGGCGGTGCATGACGTGCAGCTCACGCTGCTGGGCACCGTCGCGCTGGTGGTGCTGGTGATCTTCCTGTTCCTGCACCGGCTGGTGGCCACGCTGATTCCGGCCGCGACCATCCCGATCTCGCTGATCGGCGCGGTGGCGCTGCTCTACGCCTTCGGCTACAGCCTGGACAACGTGTCGCTTTTGGGCATCACGCTGGCCGTGGGCCTGGTGGTGGACGATGCCATCGTGGTGCTCGAGAACATCATGCGCTACGTCGAGAAAGGCATGGAACCCATGGCCGCCGCGCTACGCGGTGCGCGCGAGGTGGGCTTCACGATCGTCTCGATCTCGATCTCGCTGGTGGCGGTGTTCATCCCGATCTTCTTCATGCCGGGCGTGATCGGCCTGCTGTTCCACGAGTTCGCGGTGGTGGTGGGGCTGGCGGTGCTGGTGTCGGCGGTGGTGTCGCTCACGCTGGTGCCGATGCTCGCGAGCCGGCTGCTCAAGCAGGTGCCGCGCAAGGAGGGGTCGGGCGTCGACCACGAGGAAGAGCATCCGGAGCCGGGCACCGCCATTGGCCGCGGCTTCGAGCGCGGCTACCGCTGGGTGCACGGCACCTACATGCGCACGCTCGACTGGACGCTGGACCACCGCGGCCTGATGCTCGTGGTGGCCGGCGCCACCTTCGTGCTCACCGCCTGGCTGTTCATCTCCATTCCGAAGGGCTTCTTCCCCGAGGAGGACATCGGGCAGATCCAGATCACCACCGAGGCCGCCGAAGACATTTCGTTCACGGCCATGAAGGCGCTGCAGGACCGCGTGGGCGAGGCGCTCCGGGCCGACCCGAGCGTGGACTACGTGAGCTCGTTCGTCGGCGTCGGTGGCCCGACCGCCACCCAGAACGCCGGGCGCATGTTCGCGGTGCTCAAGCCGCGCGGCGAACGCCCCGCGATGCCGGTCGTGCTCGAGTCGCTGCGCCAGCGCTTTCGCGAGATCACGGGCGTGGCGGTCTACATGCAGCCGGTGCAGAACCTGCGCCTGGGCGGCCGCGCGAGCAAGGCGCGCTTCCAGTACACGCTGCAGAGCGTCAATGCCGGCCAGATGCTGCCGTGGGCCACGCGGCTCATGGAGCGCATGCGCGCCGACCCGATGTTCCGCGACGTCACCAGCGATTCGCAGAGCCGTGGCCTGCAGGCCACGCTGGACATCGACCGCGACAAGGCGGGCGTGCTCGGCGTGGCCGTGGGCGACCTGCGCACCGCGCTCTACAACGCCTACGGCGACCGGCAGATCGGCAGCATCTATGCCGCAAGCAACACCTACCAGGTGATTCTTTCGGCCGCCGACAGCGACCGCCAGTTCGAGGACGACGTCGCGCGCCTGTCGGTGCGCAGCACCAGCGGGCAGCTGGTGCCGCTGTCGGCGTTCTCGACCGTGCGGCGCACCGTCGGCCCGACCTCGGTCAACCACCAGGGCCAATTGCAGGCGGTGACGGTGTCGTTCAACCTCGCGCCCGACGTGCCGCTCGGCAACGCGACCGCCCGGATCGCCCAGTTCAAGGACGAGCTGGACATGCCGCCCTCGATCATCACCACCTACGGTGGCGACGCGGCGGTGTTCCAGAGCTCGCAGTCGAGCCAGGCCGTGCTGCTGGTGCTGGCCGTGCTGGTGATCTACGTGTTGCTGGGCGTGCTGTACGAGAGCTACATCCACCCGCTCACCATCCTCGCGGGGCTGCCCTCGGCGGCGATCGGTGCGCTGATCTCGCTGAAGATCTTCGGCTTCGACCTCACGCTGATCGCGACCATTGGCATCCTGCTGTTGATCGGCATCGTGAAGAAGAACGCGATCATGATGATCGACTTCGCGCTCGATGCGCAGCGCACCGAGGGCATGAAGCCGGTCGATGCGATCCGCGAGGCCTGCCGGCTGCGCTTCCGCCCGATCCTCATGACCACGCTGGCCGCGCTGATGGGCGCGCTGCCGCTCGCCCTGGGCCTGGGTGCCGGCGCCGAACTGCGCCAGCCGCTCGGCGTGGCGGTGGTCGGCGGGCTGATTTTCTCGCAGGTGATCACGCTCTACATCACGCCCGCGATCTACCTCGCGCTCGACCGCTACAGCGGCACGGGGCCGATGATCGACCTGCCGAAGGAAGCGCAGGCCGAGGTGTCGCAGCACTCGCACGCCTGAGCCGGCAGGGCGCACTCAGGTCGTCGTCTCGTCCAGTGCGTCGCCCACGAGGTGCGCCGTGTCGCTCCAGCCGACGAGGCTGAAACCCTCGGGCGTCCACAGCATGCGGTTGATGGCCGCATTGCCAAGCTGCCAGGTGCGCGGCGCCTGCAGTTCCTGGCGCGTGGCGGCGCGGTAGAGCACGTCCATCACGCCGCCGTGCGCCACCAGCGCCACGAGCTGGCCCGGATGGCGCGCCGCCAACTGCGCGGCGATGCGCGTGATCCGTTCCCGGAACACCAGCAGGCTTTCGCCGCCCTCGGGCTCGAATTCGGGGTCGCGTTGGCGCCAGCGCCGGGCCTGCTCGGGCAGCGTGGCCTCGATCTCGGCGAAGCTCATGCCTTCGAAGCGGCCGAACGCGCGTTCGCGCAGGCCCGGCTCGGGCTGCACGGTCAGCCCGTGCGGCTTGGCGATCTCTTCGGCGGTCTGCCAGGCGCGCGACAGGTCGCTCGCATAGATCGCGCCGATCTCCTCGTGGGCCAGGGCGTGGCCGACACGGCGCGCCTGCCACAGGCCCGTGGCGTTGAGCCCGATGTCGAGCTGGCCCTGGATGCGCGTGTCGACGTTCCAGGCGGTTTCGCCATGGCGAACGGCAATCAGTCGGGTGGTGTCTTCCATCGGGCCGGATTCTAGAAGCCGCTCAAGGCTTCTTCGCCGGCGCGAGCTCAATGTTCACGCGGCGCTCGCCGGGCGGCGGGTTCGGAAAGCCCTGCAGCGCCGCATCGAACATCACGGGAAGGATCGTGGCGCTGCGGTTGTAGGGGCCGTCGTTGCGTGCACGGGTCTCGTAGACGACGCGGTTGGTGCCGGCCTCGCGCAGCACGATGCTCACCTCGCGCTCGTACCAGGGATTGGCGGGCGGCGTGAAGGCTGGGCCGCCATACCAGCCACCGCCGTACCAGCCGCGTGCATGGCCCGGGTAGCCGTAGCCATAGCCCCAGGGCCCGTCGAAGAACCACGGGTCGGCCCAGGGCGAGAGCCCCGCCGTGACGCGCGCCGAGATCTGCGCGCTGTAGCTCGGGCGCTCGTCGTCGCGGCGCAGCCCGACCTTGGCGAGCGCCGCGGCCGCCATGGCTTCGAGCGATGCCTGCCGTTCGGAATCGGCCTGCTGCGATGGCAGGCGCTCGAAACGGTAGCCGGCGCCGGGCGGCACCGTGCCGCCGAGGGACGAAAAACTCTTCACGTCGCTGTCGACCACCCAGCGGGTGGCGCAGCCGCTCAGCACTGCAATCAGAAAAAGAGCGAGGAACGCACGTTTCATGGAGGGTCTCCGGGCCCGCTGGCCCCAAATTCCCCTGGGTTGCCGCCTCAGCCCTGCGCGATGCGCAAGGCCGCCGGTGCCTGGGAGAGCGAGTCGAAAGAGGGCGGATCGAAGGCCTTGTCGCCGTCATCGTCCGCCACGCCGGTCGCCTTCAGACCCTTGAAGTCGTGCAGCGTTCCGTCGAGCAGGTGCGAAGGCACCACGTGCTGCATCGCGTTGAACATGTTCTCGACGCGGCCGGGGAACTTGCGGTCCCATTCGCGCAGCATCTCGCCGACCTGCTTGCGCTGCAGGTTCTCCTGGCTGCCGCAGAGCGTGCACGGAATGATCGGGAACGCGCAGTGCTGGGCCCAGCGCACCAGGTCCTTCTCGGCCACGTAGGCGAGCGGCCGGATCACGATGTGCCGGCCGTCGTCGCTCACGAGCTTGGGCGGCATGCTCTTGAGCTTGCCGGCGAAGAACATGTTGAGGAAGAAGGTCTGCAGCATGTCGTCGCGGTGGTGACCCAGCGCGACCTTGGTGGCGCCCAGCTCGTCGGCCACGCGATACAGGATGCCGCGGCGCAGCCGGCTGCAGAGGCCGCAGGTGGTCTTGCCCTCGGGGATCACGCGCTTGACGATGCTGTAGGTGTCCTGGTTCTCGATGTGGAAGTCGACACCGAGCTCGCTAAGGTAGCGCGGCAGCACTTCCTCGGGAAACCCGGGCTGCTTCTGGTCGAGGTTGACGGCGACGATGTCGAAGTGGATCGGCGCGCGCGCCTTGAGCTTCAGCAGGATGTCGAGCAGGGCGTAGCTGTCCTTGCCGCCCGAGACGCACACCATCACCTTGTCGCCTTCCTCGATCATGTTGTAGTCGACGATGGCGCGGCCCACCTCGCGGCACAGGCGCTTCTCGAGCTTGTGCGTCTCGCGCTCGATCTTCAGGGAGTTGGCAGGGGCGGCACCGGCGTCGGCGGGCGCTTCGTCGATCCAGACGGCGTTCATGGCTGGCTACTTCGGGGGTCGGGGAAGGGCCCCGATTGTCCCCGATCCCCATCTCGCATGCCGCGCGGCGCGGCAATCCCGGCTCAGTCGGGCGGGAACGCGCTGCGCATCGCCTCCACGAAGAGGCGCAGCCGCGCGGGATAGAAGCGCGCATACGGATAGGCCAGGTAGACCGGCGCCGACATGGCGCGCCACTCAGGCACCAGGTGCACGAGCCGCCCCGCGGCGATGTCGTCGGTCAGCATCCAGGCCGAGGCCACGCCCGCACCCAGGCCGAGCACCGCCGCGCTGCGCAGGGCGTAGAGGCTGTCGGTCAGCAGGCGCGGGCGGATCGGCACCCGCGCCGTCTCGCCCGTGCGCTCGTGCGTCAGCACGACCTCGGTGCGGTAGAAGTTGCGCGCGGCCAGCCACGGCAGCGCCGCGAGTTCGCGCGGGTGGGCCGGCACCGGCGCTGCCGCCGCGCCTTCAACGCCTTCGAAGAGCGCCGGCGCGGCCACAGCGATGCGCGGCACCTGCGACAGCCGGATAGCCACCAGCGCCGGGTCCGTCACCTCGCCGACGCGGATCGCGCAGTCCACGCCCTCGGCGATGAAATCGGGCGTGCTGTCCTGCGGGCTGTCGTGCAGCAGCCACTCGACGGTCACTTTCGGATGCCGGTGCAGGTAGGCCGCGAGCGGCCCGACCAGCAACTGCTGGCCGAACGCATGCGGCGCCACCACGCGCAACCGGCCTTCGGGCTGGTCGCCGGCACCGCGCAGATCGGCCTCGAAGGCGCTCCAACCGAGGATCAGGTCCTTGGCGCGGTCGAAGCAGCGCTCGCCGTCTTCGGTGAGCTTCATCGCATGGGTCGAGCGTTGCAGCAGCCGCACCCCCAGCGAGCGCTCGAGCGCCTGCAGGCGGCGGCTCACGGTCGGTTGGGTGGTTCCCATCTGCAGGGCCGCGGCCGAGAGGCTGCCAGCCTCGACGATGCGAACGAAGGTCTGCATCAACTCGATCCGGTCGACAGGGCCGGGCACCGCATGCGCCGGCGTACCACTCAGAAGACGTTTGCTCATACGCAAAGCGTATATCAGTTCTGCGCCGCGGGCGGCTACCCGCAGCGGGCATTGGGCTTCACACTCCGTCCATGCTTCGAAAACCAAGGGTAAATACCATGTCTCCTATTCAACCTTCGCATGATCAGCTCCCGAGGTCGCTGATCCTGCTGCTGGCGGCCAGCGCTGGCCTCGGGGTGGCGGCGCTCTACTACAGCCAGCCCATGCTTGGCGTGCTCGGGGCCGACATCGGCGCGCCGGCGCGCACGGTCGGCTTCGTGCCGACGCTCACGCAACTCGGCTATGCGCTCGGCATCCTGCTGCTGGCGCCGCTCGGCGACCGCTTCGACCGCCGCCGCCTTATCCTGGCCAAGGCCGCGGTGCTGGTGCTCGCGCTGCTCGGCGCGGCGTTCTCGCCGTCGATCGTGCCACTCCTGGCCGCCAGCCTCGTGATCGGCCTCACCGCCACGCTGGCGCAGGACGTGGTGCCGGCCGCCGCCACGCTGGCGCCCGAGGCGCACCGCGGCCGCATCGTGGGCACGGTGATGACGGGGTTGCTGCTGGGCATCCTGCTGTCGCGCGTGCTCAGCGGTTTCGTGGCCGAGCACTTCGGCTGGCGCGCGATGTTCGTGGCGGCGGCCGCCAGCATCGCGCTGGTCGGCATCGCCGTGGCCCGCGGCCTGCCGCACTTGCGCCCGACCACGCAGCTGGGCTACGGCGCGTTGCTGGGTTCGCTCGCCAGGCTGTGGCAGCGCCATGGCGCGCTGCGCCGCGCCACCTTCGCGCAGGCGCTGCTCTCGGTGGGCTTCAGCGCCTTCTGGTCGACGCTGGCCGTGATGCTGCACGGCGCGCCGTTCCACCTCGGCAGCGCGGCGGCCGGCGCCTTCGGGCTGGCCGGTGCCGCGGGCGCGCTGGCGGCACCGCTGGCCGGGCGCCTGGCAGATCGCCGCGGTCCCGAGCTGGTGATCCGCATCGGCGCCGCGCTCGTGGCCGTGTCCTTCGCGGCCATGCTGTTCGCGCCGCTGATGGCGCCCGCGGCGCGGCTCGGCTTGATTGTGGCCAGCGCCATCGGCTTCGACTTCGGGCTGCAGGCCGCGCTGATTGCGCACCAGACCGTGGTCTACGGCATCGATCCCGCGGCGCGCGGCCGGCTCAATGCGGTGTTCTTCACGGGCGTGTTCATCGGCATGGCGGCGGGCTCCGCACTCGGCGCGCTGGTGCTCGCGCAGTGGGGCTGGCCGGCGGTGGCGCTGCTCGGCGTGCTGTCGGGGCTCGGTGCGCTCGCGGTGCGGTTGTGGCCCGCGGGTGGCAGGGGTGCAGCGGCCTGCGGCTCGGCCGCCTGAAAAAGGAAGACGCCGCTCAGCGCGTTTGGCCGTTCACCACTCGCCGGATTCCATGCGGATCGCGACTTCGCAGTCGTCGAAGATCTCGAGCTTGGCGATCTTCACGCGCACACCCTGCACCCCGGGCAGCTGCAGCAGGCGCTGCACCAGCTTGCCGATCAGGCTCTCGAGCAGGTTGACGTGCTCGGCGGTGCACTCGTCGATGATGATGCGGCGCACCTTGCGGTAGTCGAGCACGTGAAAGATGTCGTCGTCCTGCGGCAGCAGCGGCTGGGCACCGAGGTTGAGCTCGGCATCGACCTGGATCGGCTGCGGCGCCGCCTTCTCCTGGTCGAGGATGCCGAGGTTGGCGTCGAAGCGCAGGCCCTGTAGCGTGAGGGTCTGGCGGCCCAGCGGGGAAGGGGACGGGGGCGGTGGCGTGGGGTTGGACATGGTGGGTGCCTCGTGCCTTCTTCTTGTCTTCTCACATGAGCGAGAAATCGCGCTCGAATTTCATCAGGTGTTGGCCGCCGTCGACCAGCAGAGTGGTGCCGGTGATCGAGCGATTCTCGAGCGCGAACTTCACGGCCGCGACCACGTCTTCGGGCGTCGAGGAGCGCCCGAGCGGCGACAGCTTGTGCAACTGCGCGAACTTCGCGTCGTCGAGCATGTGGCTCGGCAGCGTGAGCCCCGGCGCGACGCCCACCACGCGCACATGCGGCGCGAGCGCCTGGGCCAGCATCGGCGTCGCGGCCTCGAGGGCCGCCTTCGAGAGCGTGTAGCTCAGGAAATCGGGGTTCGGGTTCCAGAGCTTCTGGTCGAGCATGTGCACCACCGCGCCCTGGGTGCCACGCGCCGCGACATGCTCGTGCAGCGCCTGCGCCAGCAGGATCGCCGCGCCCGTGTTGCTGCGGGCATGGCGCTCCATGAGCGCGTAGCCGAAGGTGGCGGCCGCGTCGTGCTCGAACAGGGCGGCGCTGTGCACCACGGCGTCGACACCGCGGAAGCGCGCGACCACGCGGGGCAGGAGCGCGCGCGTGGCCTGCTCGTCCTCGAGCTCGGCCGCGAACAGGGCCGAGTCGCCCGAAAGCGCGGCGCAGTCGGCCACCGTGCGCTCGGCCTCGGCGCGCGAGTGGCGATAGTGCACCGCGACCTGCCAGCCGCCGGCGGCGAGCGCCAGCGCGATCTCACGACCCAGCCTGCGGCCTGCGCCCGTGACGAGAACGGTGCGGCGGTCGGCGGAGGGCGTTGCGGGGCTCATGCGGGGAAGCGACGAAGGAAGAGGGCGAGTAAGAGGGTGGAGAATGGCGCCGTGACGACGACGACATCCCCCGGCAGTTTACCCATCGCCCTCGACCATCTCATCGCGCGTTCGGTCGAACGCGCGGGCGGCTGGATCGGGTTCGACCGCTTCATGGCGCTGGCGCTCTACGCGCCCGGCCTCGGCTATTACGCCAACACGCTCGCCAAGTTCGGCCACATGCCGGCCTCGGGCAGCGACTTCGTGACGGCCCCCGAACTGACGCCGATGTTCGGCGCGACGCTCGCGGTGCAGGTGGCCGAGGCGCTCGAGCGCACGGGCACCGACACCGTCTGGGAATTCGGCGCCGGCTCGGGGGCGCTCGCGGTGCAGCTGCTGCATGCGCTCGATGGCTTGGGCCGCGGCGACGTGCGCTATCGCATCGTCGACCTGTCGGGCACGCTGCGCGAGCGGCAGCAGCAGGCGCTCGCGGGCCATGCGGGGCAGGTCGAGTGGCTCGACGCGCTGCCCGACTCCATGCAAGGTGTGGTGGTCGGCAACGAGGTGCTCGATGCGATGCCGGTGCAACTGCTCGCGCGCGTGGGAGGCCAGTGGTTCGAGCGTGGCGTGGTGCGCCAGGCCGGCAACGAGGGCTGGGCCTGGGCCGATCGCGAGACGCCGCTGCGTCCGCCCGTCGAGGTCGAGGGCGCGCACGACTATCTGACCGAGGTCCATCCGCAGGCGCGGGCCTTCATCGCCACGCTCGCCGACCGGCTCGAAAAAGGCGCGGCATTCTTCATCGACTACGGCTTTCCCGAGCACGAGTACTACCACCCGCAGCGCCACATGGGCACCGTGATGTGCCACCGCGCGCATCAGGTCGACGGCGATCCGTTGTCCGACGTGGGCCAGAAGGACATCACGGCCCACGTCGACTTCACCGGCATCGCGCTGGCGGGGCAGGACGCGGGGCTCGAGGTGCTGGGCTACACGAGCCAGGCACGCTTTCTGCTGAACTGCGGCCTGCTTGCGCGCATGGAGGCCGGCTCGGTGGCCGAGCGCGCAATGGCGGCGCGGCTCGTGCATGAGCATGAGATGGGCGAGCTGTTCAAGGTGATCGGGTTTGCTGCGGGCGGGGCCTGGGATGCGGTTGGGTTCGCGGAAGGCGACCGCAGCCACAAGCTCTGAGCGGCTGGGCCCCGCCTCGAACGGCCCCGGCTCGGGTCTAATCGCATTTTTGGCCCGCGCAAAGTTCCTGCCCCATGAGCCCTTCCACGCCCGATCTCCTGTCGATCGCCCATGCCCTGGCCGATGCCGCCGCGGCACAGTCGATGCCGTATTTCCGCACGCCGCTCGACATCATCACCAAGGCCGACGAGAGCCCCGTGACGCTCGCCGACCGCGCGGCCGAGACGGCGATGCGCGAGATCCTGCTGGCGCGGGCTGCGGCCGACGGCATCTTCGGCGAGGAACACGGCCAGGAGCGGCTCGACGCCGAGCGCATCTGGGTGCTCGACCCCATCGACGGTACGCGCAGCTTCATCACCGGATCGCCGCTCTGGGGCACGCTGATCGGCGTGCTGCAAGGCGACCGCGTGGTGCTCGGCATGGTCGACATGCCGGTGCTCGCGGAGCGCTGGATCGGCCAGGCCGGCCAGGGTGCCACGCGCAATGGGGATCCGGTGCGCGCAAGCGGCTGCACCGAGCTGGCCCGGGCGCGCATCGTGACCACATCGCCCGACATCTTTGCGCCGGCCGACTGGCAGGCTTTCGACCGGCTGAGCCGCCAGTGCGCGATGCGCCGTTTCGGCGGTGACTGCTACGGCTATGCCCAGCTCGCGGGCGGCACCATCGACCTCGTGGTCGAGACCGGCCTGCAGCCCTACGACTACCTCGGCCCCGCAGGCCTGATCGAGGCCGCAGGCGGGATCGTCACCGACTGGGAAGGCCGTCCGCTGGGGCTCACGCCCGACTGCCGCGTGATCGCCGCGGCCACGCCCGAACTCCACCGGCAAGCCCTGGCCGTTCTGGCGGGCCTGGCGGCCTAGACTGTCACCATGATCCGCTGGCTGCTCGTCGTCGTCCTCGCCTTGGTGCTCATGAGCGGGCTCACCGCCTGGCTGCGCCGGTTCGGCTTCGGACGGCTGCCCGGCGATTTCGAGTTCCGCGCGTTCGGCCGCGACTGGCAGTTGCCGATCGCCAGCACGCTGGTGCTCAGCATGATCGCGGCGCTGGTTTCGCGCCTGATATAGACAACCGAGAGACAAAGGGAAGAACGACGCATGAGAGCCTGTGTTGACATCGGCGGCACCAAGATTGCCGTGAGCCTTTCCGCTTCGAGCGATGCGCCGCTCGTCGGCCGGCGCAGCGAGCCGACCGCCAAGACCGGCGACAACGATGCCGTGGCGGTGCAAATCATTCGCATGATCGACGAGGTCTGCGCCGAGCAGGGCATCTCCGCCGCCGACATCGACCGTGTGGGCGTGTCGTCCACCGGACCCTTCGAGCTGCGCGACGGCATGGTCGAACTGGCCACGCCGAACATCTGCGGCGGCATCGCAGGCCCGGCGCGCGGCCTGCCGAATGACTGGATGACGGCCATCGTCGAGGCGCCGCTTGCACAGCGCTTTCGCAGCGTGCGGGTCGAGAACGACGCGGTGGCCGCGCTCGAGGCCGAGCGCCACTGGGGCGCGCTGAAGGGACTGGACCACTGCGCCTACGTCACCTGGAGCACCGGCGTGGGCGTGGGCCTGTGCGTGGACGGACGCGCGCTGCGCGGCAAGAACGGCAATGCGGGCCATGCGGGCCACAGCTTCGTGGTGGACGATGCGAGTGGCGCCCTCTGCGGCTGCGGCAACCTCGGCGACGTCGAGGCGCTGGTGGCCGGCAACTCGATGGCGCGCCGCTTCGGGCAGTCCGCGCCCGACCTGTTCACGGCCGCGTCGGCCGGCGAGCCGCATGCCACCGAAGTGGTCGATGCGCTGTGCCGCGTGCTGGGCCGCATGCTCTACAACCTCGTGGTCACGCTCGACCTGCAGCGCATCAGTCTCGGCGGCAGCGTGTTCTGGCATCACCGCGATTTCCTGCTGCCGCGGCTCCAGGCGCAGGTCGACGGCAGGCTCGCACCGCTCACGCGCGGCGTGCTGCTGGTGCCCGCAGGGCTCGGCGACACGATCGGCGACTACGCGGCGCTTGCGTTGCTGGACTGAAGGCGGTGCGCCGCGGGCTGCGGCACCGCGGCGCTGTGGCCGCGCAGCAGCGCCTCGGTGATCTGGCCCAGCCGGCGGAGGCCCGTGGCGACTGCCTCGCCGTACGGCCAGCCGCAATTGATCCGCAGGTAGTGGTCGAAGCGCGAGGAGTTGGAGAACAGCGTGCCGGGCGCCACCACAATGCGCTCTGCAAGCGCCGCATCGAACACGCGCGACGACGAAAGCCGCTCGGGCAGCTCGATCCAGAGCTGCAGCCCGCCGGGCGGCAGATTGATCCTCGTGCCCGAGGGGAAGTGGCTGGCGATCGCATCGGCGGTCTGCTCGCGCTGCGTCTTCAGGCAGGCGCGCAGGTGCCGCAGGTGGCGGTCATAGGCGCCAGTGGCCATGAAGAGCCCGGCCGCGCTTTGCGACAGGCCCTCGTTGTTGCGCGTCTGCGCATATTTGAGCATCTCCACGCGCGCCTGCCAGCGGCCCGCGGTGATCCAGCCCAGGCGCAGGCCGGGCGCGAGAATCTTGTGCAGCGACGCGCAGTGGATCACGTTGCCGACGGTGTCCCACGACTTCAAAGCGCGCGGCGGGCCCTGCGCATCGACGAGTTCGCTGTAGGTGTCGTCCTCGATCAATGGGATCGCATGCCGCTCGCACAGCAGCGCGAGCCGCGCCTTGTGGGAATCGGGCATCACACTGCCGAGCGGGTTCTGCAGGTGCGGCACCACCACCACGGCCTTGATGTTGTCGTAGGTGCGGATCGCGAGCTCCAGCGCTTCGATCGAGAGGCCGGTCTGCGGACTTGTCGGGATCTCGAGCGCACGCATGCCCAGGCTTTCGAGCACCTGCAACAGGCCATAGAAGGTGGGCGATTCCACGGCGACGGTGTCGCCGGGCTGCGCGACGGCGCGCAGCGCGAGGTTGAGCGCCTCGATGCAGCCGTTGGTGACCAGCACGTCGTCGGGCGAGATCGTCATGCCCACGCGCAGGCTGCGCTGGGCGACCACCTCGCGGAACTGGCGATGACCCTTGAGCTGCGCCGCGACCGTGAGCATTTCGGGGTGCCGGCGCAGCATGCGGGTCATCGCGTTGCGGAGCGCCTCTGCGGGATACAGCTCGGGCGCGCCGCGCGCGATCGAAAGGTTGAGCTTTTCGGGCAATTGCCGGCGGCGCGCCACGAAGTCCGACACCTTCGCGTGGATGCCCACGTACTGCGCCGGGTCCGGCGGTACGCCGGCCGCAGGCTCCTCCAGCGGCGCGATCGCGAGCCGCTTCGGACGGCGCACGAAGTAGCCGGAGCGGTCGCGCGCCTCGACCCAGCCGTCGCTCTCCATCGTGCGGCATAGCTGCAGCGCGGTCGAGAGGCTGATGTCGTGCAGCTGCATCAGGCGGCGCAGCGAGGGCAGCTTGTCGCCCTGCCGGAGCGAGCCGGTGTGAATCGCATCCACGTAGTGCGCTGCAAGCTGGCGGTAGAGCGGTAGCGAGTCCATGGCGTCGATGGTCCCTCGATCGTGCGTTCGGAAACAGATGCAGTTGTGGGGGAAAACGACCATAACAGATGGCCCGGAGGCAGCGCTGTTCCGGTGCGAATCGCCCTGGCGTGTGCCTGTTTCGGAAGGGCTCGGCTTCCTACGATGGACCATCCGAATCCACAAGGCGCAGCCCATGTCACCCCTCACGCTCGAACCTCCTCCCGCTACCATCGCCCTGCAGCCGGGCGAGGCGTTGCGCACCGCGCTCGACCGCGCGACCTGGCTCGAAGTCCGGCAGGGCTCGGTGCTGCTTGTCGCGCCGCCGTCGTGGCTCGGCGAGACGGTGTTCACCGCGCAGACGAGGCTGGGCGAGGGCGAGGTGCACCGCATGGCACGTGGCGGCTGGGTCGAGCTGGTGGCATTGACGGCGGTGCGCCTGCGCCTCCATGCGCCCGCACCGTCGGTGCAGGCATCACCAGCGGTCCGGTGGCTACGCCGGCTGGCCGGCGGCTGAAGCGGACGCTAGCGCTGGCTGGCTGCCTGGCGCAGCGCATCGAGAAAGCTGCGGCGCCACCAGTGGATGTCCTGCTCGCGAATGCGCGCGAGCAGTTTCGTGTGGCGCTCGCGGCGCTCCTCGAGCGGCATCTGCAGTGCCTGCTGCACCGTCTCGGCGGTGCGGTGCGTGTCGTAGGGGTTGACCAGCAGCGCCTCCTTGAGCTGCTCGGCCGCACCTGCGAAGCGTGAGAGCACCAGCACGCCCGGATCCTCCGGGTCCTGAGCCGCGATGTACTCCTTGGCGACGAGGTTCATGCCATCGCGCAGCGGCGTCACGAGTCCGACGGCGGCGGCACGGCACAGCCCCGGCACGCGCTTGCGCGCCACCATGCGGTGGATGTAGCGCACCGGCATCCAGTCGAGTTCGCCGTAGTCGCCGTTGATCGCACCGCACAGCGACTCGAGTTCGCGCCGGATGTCGCCGTAGGCGTCGACCGTCTCGCGCGTGGGCGAGGCGATCTGGATCAGCGTGGCGCTGCGGCGGTTCTCGGGGTAGTTGGCGAGCAGTTCGCTGAAGGCGCGCACGCGCTGCGGAATGCCCTTGGAGTAGTCGAGCCGGTCGATGCCCAGCAGCAGTCGCCGCTGCGAGTATTCGCGCCGCATGGTGTCGAACATGTCGCGCGACTCCTTGGCATGCGTGAGCCGCGTGAACTCGTCCACGTCGATGCCGATCGGGAACGCGCTGCAGCGCACCGTCTGCCCGTAAGCGCGGTACATGTCGTCGCCGAGGTATTCGCCGTTGGCTTCGTTGCGCACGTAGTGTTCGAAGTGCTGCACGTCCTGCTGCGCCTGGAAGCCGATCAGGTCGTAGGAGAACAGCGAGCGCATGAGCCATTCATGCTGCGGGACTGCCGCGATGATGATCTGCGGCGGCAGCGGGATGTGCAGGAAGAAGCCGATGCGCTGCTTGCAGCCCATCGCGCGCAGTTCGGCCGCGAGCGGCATCAGGTGGTAGTCGTGGATCCAGATGATGTCGTCTTCCTTCAGCAGCGGCATGAGCTTGCGCGCGAACAGCTGGTTCACTCGCCGGTAGCCGCCGATGAAGCCGGCATCGAAATGGGCAAGGTCGAGCCGGTTGTGGAAGACCGGCCACAGCACGTCGTTGCTGTAGCCGAGGTAGTAGCTGTCGTGGTCGTCACGGCTCAGGTCGAGCGTGGCCAGCGTGACCTTGCCGGCCTGCTGCACATGCAGCTCGCCTTCGCCGGTGGGACCTTCCTCGACGATCTGGCCACTCCAGCCGAACCAGAGCCCCCCGCTTTGCTGCAGGCTTTCGCCGAGTGCCACGGCCAGGCCGCCGGCCGCGGGCTTGCGTGGGTCGGCCACGCGGTTGGATACGACGACAAGACGGTTCATATGGCGGAGTCCCAGGGCGCCGAGAGCCGCATCGCCGCGTTGATGATGCCGACCATGGAATAGGTCTGCGGAAAGTTGCCCCACATCTCGCCGGTGACGGGATGCGTGTCTTCGGAGAGCAGGCCGAGCGGATTGCGGGCCGCGAGCATGGTCTCGAAGATCTGGCGTGCTTCGGCCTTGCGGCCGATCTTGGCAAGCGCGTCGATGCGCCAGAAGGTACAGATGTTGAAGGCGGTCTCGGGCTTGCCGAAGTCGTCGGCCGCTTCGTAGCGGCGCATGTAGGGGCCGTCGCAGAGCGACTTCTCCATGGCGTCGACGGTGGAGACGAAGCGCGGATCGCGCGCGTCGATCAGGCCCACCTCGACCATCAGCAAAATGCTCGCATCGAGTTCGTGGCCGCCGAAGCTCTCTGCGAAGGCCTGCCGCTCCTCGCACCACGATTTGTCCAAGATCTCTTCCTTCATGCGCGCGGCATGGCCCTGCCAGTAGGCGGCGCGCTCGGGCAGCGCCAGCGCATGGGCGATCTTGCCGAGCCGGTCGCAGGCGGCCCAGCTCATCAGGGCCGAGCTGGTGTGCACGCGGGCGCGGGTGCGCAGCTCCCACATGCCGGCATCGGGCGTGCCGTAGACGCGGATCGCCTGCTCGCCCACCGCTTCGAGGTGCGGGAATTCCGCCACGCCCGCGGGGCTCAGCAGGCGCTGGTCGTGGAAGGCCTGCGCCGCGCCGAGCACGATGTTGCCGTACACGTCGTGCTGGAAGTGCTCTTGCGCCTGGTTGCCCACGCGCACCGGCCCCATGCCGCGGTAGCCCGGCAGGTGCTCGACCATGGATTCGGGCAGTTCGCGCTCGAGCCCGATGCCGTAGAGCGGCTGAATGTGCTCGCCGTGCGAGCCGATCACCACGTTGCCGAGCCAGCGCAGGTAGTCCTCCATGGTGCCCACTTCGCTCAGCGAGTTGAGCGCGCGCACCACGAAGAAGGCGTCACGCAGCCAGCAGTAGCGGTAGTCCCAGTTGCGCTGGCTGCCCGGCGCCTCCGGGATGCTCGTGGTCATCGCGGCGACGATGGCGCCGGTGTCCTCGTAGAGCGAGAGCTTGAGCGTGATCGCGGCGCGGATCACCGCGTCCTGGTATTCGAACGGAATCGCAAGCCGCTTGCTCCAGGTGCGCCAGTAAGCGATGGTTTCCTGCTCGAAGGCCCGCGCGGTATCGGCAATGCCGTCGAGCAGCGTCTCGTCGACGCCGAACATGAAGTTGTACTCGCGCGAGAGTACGAACGGCTGGCGCGCGAGGATGTGCGAGATCGAGGCGTCGGTGTTGAGCCGCAGCGTCACGTCGGGCCCGACGTAGCGGATGTGGTTGCTGCCGCGCGTGACCTCCACCGGCGCCGAGGCGCCCCACTGGAAGCGCGGATCGAGCGACACGCGGATGCGCGGCGAACCCGCGAGCGGCCGCACGCGGCGCACCAGCATGAGCGGGCGAAAGTAGCGCGAGCGGCTGTAGAAGCGCGGCGCAAAGTCGGTGATCTCGATGCCCTGGCCGGCGCTGTCGAACAGCTGGGTGCGCAGCACGGCGGTATTGGGCTCGTACCATTGCTTGCTCGAGGCGAAGTCCTCGATCTCGATGGCCCAGGCGCCTGCCTCGTCGCCCGGGTGCAGCAGGGCATTGAAGACCGGGTCGCCGTCGAAGCGCGGCAGGCAGCACCAGACGATGCGCCCGCGGGCGTCGACCAGCGCGCTGTAGGCGCAATTGCCGATCACGCCGACGTCGAGCGAAGGCTCGGCCGGCGGGGCGAAGCCGCGCGGCACGGCCGAGGTGGCGGCGCGGGGATCGACCGGGGCCTTGTCGGCGGGCCCGGCCGCGCCCGCGAGCGAAGTGCCCGCGCGGTCCTCGGGCGCCTTCGGCAACTGCAGTTCACTCATCCGGTCGCTCCTCTGCTCAGGTATCTTCGTTCTTCTTGTGCGGGGCTGCAGCCAGTTGGTCGCGCATCTGCACCAGCCATTCGTAGACGGCGCGCGGCGACTCGAGGCGGTGCTGTGCAATGCTCGGCCCCGCGCCGACCTTGATGGCGATGCCGCCGCGCGGCTGCACCACCGCGAAGCCGGTTTCGTCCGTGGTGTCGTCGCCGGCAAAGAACGGCACGCGCCCCGCGAACGGGGCCTCGGTCATGAAGGCGTCGATCGCGGTGCCCTTGTTGACGCCCGTGGGCTTGATCTCGAACACGAACTTGCCATGCATGAGTTCGAGCAGCGGACGGTCGGTGATGGCGCGCGACATCGCGTCGCGGCACACGGCCTCGAGCTGCGGCGCCAGGCGGTAGTGCAGCGCGATGGCCGCGTGCTTGCGTTCGACCAGCAGCCCCTCGTGCACGCGCGCCAACTCGTTGGCGGCATCGAGGATGGGAATGAGATCGGGTGGGCGCTGCTCCTGCATGCGCCCCTTGGCGTCGCGGCGCTGCACGCCGTGCTCGCCCGCGACAGGCAGCCGCAGCGGTGCAAGGAAGCGGTCGATGGCGTCGATCTGGCGGCCCGAAACCACCGCCAGCGCACCGCCGAGCTGGTCACTCAGATCTTCGAGCAGTGGAACCAGCGCGGGAGGAATCTCGATCGATTCAGGGGTTGGCGCGAGGCCGACCAGGGTGCCATCGAAATCGAGAAAGAGGGCGCCGTCTTGGCCCAACGGAGGTGGCAACTTGGAAGACATTGGCATCTGGCAACGACCATAACACGGGCCTAGCAAGTTCCATGTCGGCCAAAGCCGGACGTGCCCGGAGGCGGGCGCGAGCGCTTACAAAGTTGTCAGTCGAGCGCGGCCGCGACCGCTTCCACGCGCGCCCGGTGGATCGCTTCGCCGATCTGCGGTCCCGCGGCGCCGGCCTGCTGCGCGGCGCGTGCGACCGGATCGGTCGCCACGCCGGTCGCCACCGCCAGCACGCGCAGCAGCCGCTCGCGCTGCGGGTAGGCGCGGTCTTCGAACCCGAGCCGGCCGCGCGCATCGCATTCGCAGGCCAACAGCGCATCGGCGAAGCGCGCCGGCTTGCGCAAGGCGTCGCAGCGCTCCAGCAGCCGCACCAGCGCCGCAGCGCCCAGTTCGCCGCTGCGATGGATGTTGCCGTGTTCGCGCGCCACCACATCGGCCAGCTCTCGGATCTCCACGGGCACGCGCCAGCGGTCGCACACCGCGCGCAGCAACTCGGCGCTGCGCTTCTCGTGGCCGATGTGGCGCGGCAGCATGTCGGCGGCGGTCGTGCCCTTGCCGAGGTCGTGCATGAGGCAGGCGAACCGCACCGCGAGCGGCGCCCCGAGCCGCGCGCTCGTGTCGATGACCATCCTCAGGTGCACGCCGGTATCGATTTCCGGATGGTGCGCCGCGGGCTGCGGCACGCCCCAGAGCCGGTCCACCTCGGGCAGCAGCACCGCCAGCGCGCCCGACGCCCGGAGCACCTCGAACATGCGCGAGGGGCGCGCTTCCATGAGTCCGCGCGACAGTTCCTGCCAGACGCGCTCGGGCACCAGTGCGTCGGCCTCGCCGGCCTCGACCATCTCGCGCATCAGGGCCATGGTCTCGGGCGCCACCGCGAAGTCATCGAAGCGCGCCGCGAAGCGCGCCACGCGCAGGATGCGCACCGGATCCTCGCGGAAGGCGTCGGTCACGTGGCGCAGCTGCTTCTGCGCGAGGTCGCGCCGGCCGTGGAAGGGATCGGCCAGCTTGTCGGGGGTGGGCTCGAAGCTGCCGTCGGCCTCGACGAACTCGGCCGGCATGGCGATCGCGTTGACCGTGAGGTCGCGCCGCGCGAGGTCCTGCTCGAGCGTGACGTCGGGCGCGGCGTGGATGGTGAAGCCGCGGTAGCCCGGCGCGCTCTTGCGCTCGGTGCGCGCGAGCGCGTATTCCTCGCGCGTTTCGGGGTGAAGGAACACCGGGAAGTCGCGGCCCACGGGCAGGAAGCCGCGCGCGTTCATCTCCTCGGGCGTGGCGCCGACCACCAGCCAGTCGTGGTCGGTCACGGGGCGCCCGAGCAGCCGGTCGCGCAGCGCGCCGCCGACGAGGTAGGTTTTCATGGCGCCAAGTTTAGGGATATCCCATATGTAAAAATAGAACGACCGTTCGATAATTTATTGATGCCTCGGACGATCCTTCGCCGTTTTTCGCGGAACGCAGTCGCCGTCTCTGGCAAGGCTGCTTACTACAAAGTTCTTAACCAAAAGGAGCGAACAGATGATGAAGAAAAACATGTGGGCCCTGGCGGCATGCGGTGCGCTGGCGTCGGGCGGCGCATGGGCGCAGAACGCGGGCGACTGGGTCGTCGGTGCGGGCTGGCTCCACCTGGCACCGCAGGATTCGAGCAAGCCGCTCACGCTGACCGCGCCGATGCGCAGCGTGGTCGCCGGCTCGGGCGCATCGGTCAGCGACTCGGACACGCTGGGCCTGAGCGCCGTGTATTTCATCGACAGCCACTGGGCGGTCGAGGGCGTGCTGGGCGTCCCGCCGAAATTCAAGCTCGACGGCAAGGGCACGCTCGGCCGCGTGGGTGAACTGGGCGAGGCGCGCCAGTGGAGCCCGACGATCCTCGGCAAGTACTACTTCAACCAGGCCAACGACGCCTTCCGCCCGTTCGTGGGCCTGGGCGCCACCTATGTCTGGTACAGCGACGTCAAGCTCACGCAGGGGCTGCAGGGCGCGCTCGGCAGCCAGCTGCGCCGGCCGCCGATGTCGACCTCGACCACGGCCGAACTCGACAGCTCGTTCGCGCCGGTGTTCAACGTGGGCGCGTCCTACCAGTTCGACAAGCACTGGGGCGTCTCGTTCTCGGTCTCGTACATCCCGCTGAAGACCAAGGCTACGCTCACCACCACGTCGCTCGGCGGGCTGCCGATCGCCACCAGCGAGGCGCGGCTGAAGCTCAATCCAATCGTGACCTACCTGTCGGCGACCTACAGGTTCTGAGCGTCAGCGCTGCTGCCGGTAGGGCTCCTCGAAGTCGAGGAAGTCCTTCTCGGCCAGCGCGTCGTCGATCCAGGCCTTGACGCCGGGCAGCGCCTGCACGCGCGCGATGTAGGCGGTGATGGCGGCCGGCACCGGCAGGCCGTAGGTCTTGATGCGTACGCCGACCGGCGCGTAGTAGGCGTCGGCGATGCCGAATTCGCCGAACAGCATCGGCCCGCCGTGCGCATCGAGCAGGCCGCTCCACATCTGCACGATGCGCTCGACCTCGGCGCCGAGCGCGGGATGGTCCTTGAGCAGTTGCGCGCCCACGTGCGCAAGCGAGGCCTCGATGTTCATGCCGCACAGCGTGCGCAGGTTGCCGAAGCCCGCATGCATTTCGGCGCAGATGCTGCGCGCACGGGCGCGATCGGCCGCGGCGCTCGGCCAGAGCTGCTTCTCGGGAAAAGTCTCGGCCAGGTATTCGGCGATGGCCAGGCTGTCCCACACCACGAGTTCGCCGTCGACCAGCACCGGCACCTTGGCGACCGGATTGAGCCTGGCGATGATCTGCTTGAACTGCGAATCGGCCTCGAAGGAATCGAAGCGCACCTTGACCTCTTCAAACGGAATGCCGGCCTGCTTCATCAGCACCCAGGGCCGCATCGACCAGGACGAGTAGTTCTTGTTGCCGACGTAGAGCTTGCGCATGGTGTGGTCCTGCGGATCAGAGGAAAAGGAAGGCCCTCGATGCTAACGAGCCTGCGCGTCCGCATTGATGCCGAAGCCGCGGCAGATTGATGCGCGGTGCGCGCCCGGCGCATGCGCGCTTCAGCGCGGCGGCTCGTCCTCGGGCGCAGCGATCACGCGCCGCTTGCCCGGGTCGCGCGGCGGGCCGACCAGGCGCTCGACCAGGTTGACCAGGCGCGGCACCACGGAAAGCACCGCCAGCGCCAGCAGCGCGCTCGTCACCGCCGTGACCTCGCGCCCGAGCCCGCAGGCCATGCCGATGGCCGCCGTCATCCAGAGCCCGGCCGCGGTGGTCAGGCCCTGCACCTGGTGCTCGCCTCGGCCCTGCTTGAGGATGGTGCCGGCGCAGAGAAAGCCCACGCCCGCCACCAGTCCCTGGATGACGCGGCTCATGTCGGCCGGCTCGATGCCCGACTGCTGCGGGATCAGCACGAACATCGCCGATCCGATCGCCACCAGCATGTGGGTGCGCACGCCGGCCGCCTTGCCGTGCTGTTCGCGCTCGAAGCCGAGCATGAAGCCGAGCACCGCCGCGAGCATCAGCCGCACGACGATGCGCGTGAGCTGGGCGACATCGGCCGCGTCCGAGAACTCGGCCGCAACCGTGTCGAGCACCTCGGTGGTCCAACTCATCTAGGGCAGGTCCTTGTTAGGTTCGGGTTCGGCCACATTGCGCGGGCCGACCTGGCCGAGGCGCTCCTTGAGCGACTGCGGACGGCCGCTGATCAGCGCCGCGTAGTTGGTGGTGTTGGCGAGCACCTTCTTCACGTAGTCGCGCGTCTCGTTGAAGGGCACGTTCTCGGCCCAGATCGCGGCGTCGAGAACCGGGCCGTTGCGCCAGTTGCGCGGCCGGCCGGGGCCGGCGTTGTAGGCGGCAGCGGCCAGCGCCATGGAGCCGTCGAAGTCGTCGAGCGCGAGCTTGAGGTAGGCGGTGCCGATGGTGATGTTGGTCTCGCGCTCGTTGATGCGGCCCGGCGTGAAATCGGTCATGCCGATCTTGCGCGCCGTCCAGCGCGCGGTGGCGGGCATGACCTGCATCAGGCCCGAGGCGCCGACGCCCGAGCGGGCGTCCATGATGAAGCGGCTTTCCTGACGGATCAGGCCGTAGACGTAGGCCGGGTCGAGACCGATCTCCTGGCTCTTGCGCAGCACGGTGTCGTGGAAGGGCATCGGAAAGCGCTGCTCGGCATCGATCGCGCCCTTGGTGCGCTCGCTGGTGTTGATGCAGCGGTCCCAGACTTCGCGCTGGCAGGCCAGGTCGGCCGCGGCCAGGAGCGAGCGGTCGTCCATGCCGCCCCGGTCGTGCAGGTTGGTGGCGTAGTTCCACTCGCGCACGCCTTCGGAGCGCAGCCCCATCGAGATCGCGTAGAGCCCACGCGCCAGCGACGGATTGGTGCGCGCGGCGTTCTTCTCCTCGGCCGTGAGCGGCGCCGGGCGCGTGGGCACCAAGATGCGCTGGCCCATCTCCTCGAGCGCGAGCATTTCGTAGAAGCCGCGCGTGCCGGCGATGCTCTGGTACAGCTCGCGCGCCTGGGCGCGGCGCTCGTCACCGCCCGCCGCGCTGAGCGCACGCGCCTTCCAGTAGATCCAGGTCGGCTCCAGCTGGGCGTTCTCGCTCATGGCGTTGATGGCGGGCGCCACCTCCTTCCACTGGCTGGCGCGCAGTGCGGCGCGCACGCGCCAGCCGAGCATGTCGTCGGAGAGATCGCTGTTCTTCGTGACGTTGGCGAAGTAGCTGCCGGCCAGCGGCGAGAGCTTGTTCGCGGCCTGGCGGCCGATGGTGCCCCAGACCCAGTTGCGTTCTTCGGCCGAGAGCATCGGCCCCCATTTGCCGTCGAGTTGCGAGGCCGCCTGCTCGGGGTCGGCCATGGCGATGCGGATCAGCGCCAGCACGACGATTTCCTTGCGCGACTTGGCGGCCACGAAGGCGCGGCCCGCGAGGAACTTCGCGGCGCTGGCATTGACCTCTTCGAACAGCGGCAGCGCGTCGGGTGCGGCGATGGCCACGGCGCCGCGTGCGGCCTGCGCGCGATTGGCTTCCATGGCCAGGCGCGCCTTCTTCCAGGCGTCGTTGGGCGACATCAGCCGGGCTGCGACCATGCGGTCGGCCGCGGTGAGGCAGCCGTCGTCCGCCTCTTTCTGCCCGTGCCAGTTGCGGCGCACCTCGTCGGCCTGGGCCTGGGTGGCGGTGCCGGTGCGCAGCGACTCGACGAGGATCGCGTAGCAGCGAACCTGCGGGTCGTCGTTCATGCGAAAGCCCGGCAGGGCGGCCGAGAAGCCGTCCCAGTCGCGGCGCTCGCCCAGCAGCAGCAGCCAGTCGTTGCGCAGCCGGTCTTCCTGGTAGGAGCCGGGATAGCGTGCGAAGAAGTCCTGCACTTCGTTCGGCAGGGCCTCTTTCAGCCGCGCCTTGAGCTCCCAGTAGGCGGCCCAGGGTTCGAGCGCATGGCCGCGGGCTTGCGGCAGCAGCGCGGCCAGCCGCGCCTTGTCGCCGCGCTGGAACGCCTGCTTCATCTGGACCAACAGGTCGTCGTTGCTGTTGGCCTGTTGCGCTGCCGCGGGCGCCTGCGCGAGCAGGGCGGCGGTGGCCAGGACGGTGGAAAAGACCAGCGCGGAGGCCGCTCGGCGCGGGCCGCGGTGCTTGGGTGCCAAAATGCTCGGGAACTGCATCGGGGGATTATGGACAAGTCACAGGATGCCGGCACCTCGGCGACCGCAAGTTTTCTCAAGGCACAACTGCGCAAGGCGCTCATCGAGCAGCGCCTCGCGATGCCCGACCGGCTGGCCAGGGCCGACCTGCTGCAGCGCGTGATGCGCATCTGGCTCGTGGGGCGGCCCGACACGGTGATCGGCGCCTACTGGCCGATCAAGGGCGAGTTCGATCCGCTGCCCGCGCTGCACCGCTGGAAGGAAGACGGCGAACTGATGGACGAGCCGCAGCGCCGCCGCATCGGCCTGCCGGTGATGAACAAGGTCCACAAGACGCTGACCTTCCACGCCTGGTACCCGGGCTGCCAGATGGAAGAGGACGCCTACGGCATTCCCAAGCCCAAGGACACCGAACTCATCGTGCCCACGCTGCTGTTCGTCCCCTGCGTGGGCTACAGCGCCGGCGGCTACCGCCTGGGCTACGGCGGCGGCTTTTACGACCGCACGCTGGACGCGCTCGAGCCGCGGCCCTTCACGGTCGGCCTCGGCTTCACGAATGCGTTTCTCGAGGACTACCAGCCCGAGCCGCACGACCTGCCGCTGGATGCCATCCTGAACGACAACGGCGTCGTCTGGCCGGTGGGCTGACCCGGCCCTCGTCAGTCCCATGGCGCTTGAAGTGTCAGGGCCCAAAGCGTGAACGCCGCGGAACCGGCTTTGCCGGGCCGCTGGTGTTGCCCCCCAGTGGGGGGAGGCGCCGCAGGCGCTTCGGGGGGCGTCAATCAATATTGTCGACCGTGTCGGGGTCGGGCACCTCGCCGATCGTCTCGCGCGTGGTCACCGCCTGCGCCTGCAGCCAGTCCGAGAATGCCTTGATCTCGGGCCGCAGTGCCTGGCGCGGGCCGGCGATGAGCCAGTAGGCCATCGGTGAATCCATGCGGTGCTGCGGCAGCACCTCGACGAGGTCGCCATTGGCCAGGCTTTCGGCGATCAGCGAGCTGCGCGCCAGCACCACGCCCTGGCCGGTGAGCGCCGCCTGCACCATCTGGTAGGCGTAGTTGAAATAGAGCCAGCGCCGGGGCTGCGCCCGTTCGAGGCCGTTGACTTCGAACCAGCGCCGCCAGGTCAGCCATTCGAGGTGCGAGCGGTGCGCGTCGCCCGCTTCGATCAGCGTGAAGCGCGCGATGTCGGCCGGCGTCTTGACCGGCGGGCTGCTCTTCAGCAGCCACGGGCTCGCCACCGGGGTGAGCGTTTCGCCGAAAAGGCGCAGCGCCGAGGCCGGCATGCTCTCGCGCGGACCGTAGCGCAGCGCGATGTCCACGTCGGCCACTTCGAGGTCGACCGCGACGTCGCTGGCGTCGATGCGGATGTCGATTTCGGGGTTGTCGCGCTGGAAAGCCTCGAGCCGCGGGATCAGCCACATCGATGCGAACGATGCGAAGGTCGTGAGCGAGACGTTCTTGCGCCCGGCGCTCTGGCGGATCTGCCGCACCGCCATGTCGATGCGCGGCAGCGATTGCTGCACCGCGAGCAGCAGCTGCGCACCGGCGCTCGTGAGCTCCACCGCGCGCGTGTGGCGCAGGAACAGCGCCACGCCCACCTCTTCCTCGAGCGACTGGATCTGGCGGCTGACCGCCGACTGGGTGAGCGCCATTTCCTCGGCGGCGGCGCGAAAGTTCAGGTGGCGCGCCACCGCCTCGAAGGCGCGCAGGTGGCCGGCCGAGATCGGGCGGGAGCGCAGGTGGGTTTGCGAGTGCTGCATGGATCGGGAAGGGTGGATGCCGGGCATTGATGCGGATTCGGAATCAGTAGGCTACTTCGTTTTCATTGGACTGCCAACGGCCCGGAAACGATCATTCATTCCCGAACTGCGCCAATTCCTGTTTCTTCCCGTCCTGTCATCGCGCATCGGCCCAGCCAAGGAGTCTCTTATGTCCACCGCCGTCTGCACCAATGAATCGCTCGCTTCCCTGCCAGGTGCTGCCCGCACCAACGCTGCCGTGCCGCCGGCCGTGCGCCGTGGCGCCTGGCAGATCGCACCCGGCGAGGCCATGAGCCTGCGTGCCCGCACCGCCAGTGTGCTGCGCATCAAGCAGGGCCGCGTCTGGGTCACGGCCGACGCCAACGCGGCCAGCGCAAGCGAAGACCTCGTGCTCGCACCGGGCGAGTCGCTCACGGTGGCTGGGGGCCGGCGCATCGTGATGGAAGCCTGGGACGGCTACGGCGCCACCTATTCGTGGGACCCGGCCTGAGCCCGCCCGTCGGGCAGCGCGTGTTTCCCACGGACGGAAGGCGGCCTCGGCCGCCTTTTTCTTTGGCTGCCCGGAATTCAGATGCTGACGTCGAAGCTGGGCCGCAGCGCCAGGAAGTGCTTCAGCGCCGCCTCGCCGTCGAGCGCATGGACGCCGGCCATCAGGTCGGGGCCTTCGCTCTCGGCCAGGCCCATGCCGAAGCCGCTGTAGCGGCGGCTGTCCAATGCGCCGCGGTAGAGCACCCGCACCTCCGTATGCCGCGGGTCATGGGCGATGCGGTGCATCAGCGTCTCCACGGCTTCCACGGGTCCTTCGAGGTGTTGGCAGAACCGCATGCCGTCGAACACCAGCAGGCCGGTGATCCGGTGTTCTGCGTTGCGAGCGCGGGCCTGGGTCACGATGGTGCCGACGGCCGTCGGCGGCAGGTCTTGCGTCAGAAGGCTGCAGTAGAAGATTTCGTGAAGTGCTTGGTGATCTGTCATGCGTTCGGAGGCAAGGGACGTGCGAAGTTTAGGCACCCCCGGGGACCGGCGAAATGTGAAAAGACATAGGCAAAAGACCTATAGTGCGGCGTGAAATTCGAGGACTACGCCATCCCTGCGCCGCCGCCCGCGGGCCCGAACCCTTGCGACGACTGCGCGTTGCGCCGGCTCGACGCCTTCTTGCCGGCATCGCAGGACGAGCTTGCAACCATCCAGTCCTTCAGGATCGGCTCGCGCCAGGTCGCGGCCGGGCGCGCGATCATCGAGGAGCACCGGCCCAGTCCCGAGCTGTTCACGCTCTACGCCGGCTGGGCCTTCCGCTACAAGACGCTCAGCGACGGCCGGCGCCAGATCCTGAGCTTCCTGTTACCTGGCGACTTCATCGGGCTGCAGGACGAATTCGCCGATGGGCAGACGCACGGCGTGGAGGCCGTGACCGACACCACGCTGTGCGCCTTTTCGCGCGCCCGGCTGTGGGAACTCTTCCATGGCCAGCCGAAGCTCGGCTACAGCATCACCTGGCTCGCCGCGCGGGAGGAAAAGCTCGTCGACGACAACCTCGTGACCGCGGGCCGCCGCAACGCGGTCGAGCGCGTGGCCATGCTGCTGATGCACCTGTACCGGCGCGCGCAACGTGTGGGCATGGTGCGCGACGACTGGGTCGAGTTTCCGTTCAACCAGCAGCACATCGCCGATGCGCTCGGACTGTCGCTGGTGCACACCAACAAGACCTTGCGCAAGCTGCAGGCGCTCGGGCTCTACAAGCTCGATGCCGGCTGGCTGCGCATCCTGGAGCCGCATGCGCTCGAAAGGCTGGGCGATTATTTCGAGCGGCCGATGCGGCCGATGCCGCTGATCTAGGGGCCCGAGGCCGCGGTCAGGCGCGCGCGCTGCTGCCCAGCACCTTGTAGAGGTACGAGCGCGAGATGCCGAGCTCCTGCGCCGCCAGCTTCTTGTTGCCGCCGCAGCGCGCGATCGCATCGAGGATGGCCTGGCATTCGACCTGCCGCAGCGGTGCCACCGTCCCCGCAGCCATGGAGTCGGGCCGCGTCGCCGGCACGGACGGGGGATCTTGCGCCGGTATCCGCAGCGCATCGGCAAGCGGATCCTGGTGGCGCGCGAAATCCGCCACGCCAAGCAGCTTGCCGTCGCAGAACACCAGTGCCTCTTCCACGCGCTGGCGCAGCTGGCGCACGTTGCCGGGCCAGCGCTGCTGCGCCAGGTAGCCGATCACGCCGGGCGCGATGCCTGGCTGGGCGATGCCGTTGCGCTCGCAGAACGCCTGCATGAAGCGCTGCACCAGTGCGGGAATGTCCTCGAGGCGCTGGCGCAGCGCCGGCACGTTCAGCACCACGCCGCTGAGGCGGTAGAACAGGTCGAGCCTGAAGCGGCCGCTGTCGATCAGCGCCCGCAGGTCGCGGTGCGTGGCCGCCACGATCCTGAAGTTCATGCGCCGGCTCAATTGGCTTCCGAGCCGCTGCACCTGACGGTCTTCCAGCACGCGCAGCAGCTTGACCTGGATCTCCATCGGGATGTCGGCCACTTCGTCGAGAAAGAGCGTGCCGCCTTCGGCCTGCTCGAGCTTGCCGGGCTGTCCCTGCTTCTTGCCGCCCGTGAAAGCGCCGGCCTCGTAGCCGAACAGCTCGGATTCGATGAGGGTGGCGGGCAGGGCGGCCAGGTTCAGGCTGACCAATGGCGCATCGGCGCTGCGCCCACGTGCATGCAGTGCCTGCGCGACCAGTTCCTTGCCGCTGCCGCTCTCGCCAAGGATGAGCACGGGCACGTCGAGCCTCGCCACGGCGTCGATCTCGCGCGAGAGCCTTTGCATGGGCGCACTGCTGCCCACCATGATGGTTGCCGCGGCCGTTCCGCCCTGGAGCTCGCTGAGTTGCCGCTTGTAGTGCTGCACCTCGTCGCGCAACTGGTTCAGGCGCTGCTGCATGCGGTTGACGGCCTCCACGCCGCTGAAGCTCACCTGTCCCACGGCACCGACCACGGCGCCGCCCTCGAAGATCGGCATGCGATTGACGATGCGGCTCACGCCGCGCCCCAGTTCCTGCAGCTCGCCGATCTCGGCCCTGCCGCTGCGTGCCACGTGGGGCAGTCGCGAGTTGGGGATCACGTCTTCCGCACGGCGCCCCACCGCCACGCCCGGCGCCAGGCCGAAGAACTTCTCGTGCACGGGGCTGATGTAGCGCATGTGCCCGTCGAGGTCGGCCACGGTGATGGCCTGGTACGGATTGGTCAGGAACATGTTGAGGATGGCGTACGCGAAAGGCACGCTCGCCGCGAGGTCGAACAGCGCGGCCGATTCGTCGGCCGGCCGCACCAGCGCGACTTCCGTGTCCGCATCCGCCAGCCAGACGACGACATGGCGCGACATGCCGCGTGGCCCTGGCGTTTCCACATGCAGCAGGCGCCCCGCGCCGGACGGCTGGCCCTGGTCGGCCTGCGCCAGTCGCGCGCTCGCGACGGCCTTGGCCACGGCCGCGCGCAGCAGCGGTTCGCGCGCCGACCCCAGCTGCACGGCCGGCGCTTGCGCGCCGCTGTGCCAGGCGAGCAGGCCGAAACGGTGGTCCGTGGGATGAACGGGCATGTCTTTGCGACGTGTGTTTGCTGCGGACACCCACTCTAGCAGTGTCTTCGCCGTGTCCTTGTCGTGGACGTGCCTCACGCGTCCGTTAAGCGGTTGCCTTTGAAATCAACGGCTTACCCGCCTGGCACGGTCCCTGCGCAGCAATGGCCAGGAGACATACACACATGACTTGGCAACCCGAAGTGGACGAGATCGCCTACCGCCGCGCGCTGGCCGCGAAGCTCGGTGGCGAGGACAAGGTGGCGCGGCACAAAGCTGCAGGCAAGCTGACGGTGCGCGAACGCATCGCCGGCTGCACCGACCCGGAGTCGTTCGTGGAAGTGGGCTCGTTGACGGGCTCGGGCCAGTATGACAGCCTGGGCCGGCTGGTGGATTTCACGCCGTCCAACCTCGTCATGGGCCGCGCGCGCATCGGCGGGCGACCGGTGGTCGTGGTGGGGGACGATTTCACGGTCCGCGGGGGTGCCAACGACGGCGCCGTGGGCGACAAGCTCATCTTCGCGGAGAAGATGGCGCACGACCTGCGACTGCCGATGGTCCGGCTGGTCGACGGCACGGGCGGCGGCGGTTCGGTGCGCAACATCGAGACCAAGGGCTACACCAGCGTGCCGACCATGAAGGTCTGGAGCCAGGTGGTGGAGAACCTCTCCACCGTGCCCGTCGTGTCGCTCGCGCTGGGCTCGGTGGCGGGCATGGGGGCGGCACGGGTCGCCTCGAGCCACTACTCGGTCATGGTCAAGGACACCGCTCAGGTGTTCAACGCGGGCCCGCCCGTGGTGGCGCGCATCGGTCAGACGGTGACCAAGAACGAACTCGGCGGCAGCCACATCCACACGCGCAACGGCGTGGTCGACGACGAGGTGGCGACCGAGGAAGAGGCCTTCGAACGCGTGCGCGGCTTTCTCTCGTACCTGCCGTCGTCCGTGCATGAACTGCCCGCGCGCGGCGAGGTGCGCGACGACCCCGCGCGCCGCGACGAATGGCTGCTGTCCGCCATTCCGCGCGACGGCCGCAAGGTCTACAAGGTCCGGCCGATCGTCGAATGCCTGGTGGACAGCGGTTCGTTCCTGGAAACCGGCCGCCAGTGGGGCCGCGCCATCGTCACCGGACTGGCGCGCATCGACGGCTGGCCCGTGGCCGTGGTCGCGAGCGACCCGTATTTCTATGGCGGCGGCTGGGATGGCCTCTCGGCCGAGAAGTTCACGCGCTTCGTCGACCTGGCGCAGACCTTCCATCTGCCGGTGGTGAACCTGGTGGACATCGCCGGCTTCCAGATCGGCGTGGAGGCCGAGAAGGCCGGGATCATGCGCTACGGCGTGCGCGCGCTGGCGGCGGTGTACCAGGCCACGGTGCCGTGGTGCAGCCTGATCGTCCGGCGGGCCTACGGCGTGGCCGCGGCGGGCCACCAGCACATGGGGCGCTTCAACTTCCGCTACGCCTGGCCGTCGGCCAACTGGGGTTCGTTGCCGATCGAGGGCGGGCTCGAGGTGGCCTACAAGGCCGAGATCGAAGGCGCGGACGACCCGGTGCAAAAGCGCGCCGAGATCGAGCAGCGCGTGCGCAGCCTCAGTTCGCCGTTCCGGACCGCCGAAGCCTTCGGCATCGACGAGGTGATCGACCCGCGCGACACGCGCCGGCTGCTGTGCGAATTCGTCCATCTGGCCGCGCCGCTGCGCGAGCCGGGAGCTCCCCGCTTCGGCCTGCGCCCCTGAATCAACAACCAAGAAGGAGACAAGAACATGACCGAAACGCATCGCCGTCCGTCCACGCGCCGCATCCTCGCCGCGCTGGGCCTGGCCGCCTCGTGCCTGGCCATTGCGCCGGCGCAGGCGCAGGCGGACAACTGGCCGAGCAAGCCGATCCGCATCCTGGTCGGCTTTCCGGCCGGTTCGTTCACCGACACCATCGCGCGCAGCGTGGCGGACCAGCTCGGCAGGCAGCTGGGCCAGCCCGTGGTGGTGGAGAACAAGCCCGGCGCCAACGGCGCCATCGGCGTGGGCGAGGCCGCACGGGCCGCGCCCGACGGCTACACGCTGTTGGTCACCAACTCGAGCAGCATCACGATCAATCCGCAGATCTACAAGAAGATCACCTACCAGCCGAAGGACTTCGCGCCGGTCGCCATGCTGCTGGACGCGCCTTTCATCCTGGCGGCCAACCCCGCCTGGGCAAGCAAGAACCAGATCCGCGAACCCAAGGACGTGATCGCATACGCCCGGCGCAATCCCGACAAGATCAGCTATGGCTCGGCGGGCCCGGGCAACATCGCGCATCTGGCCTTCGCGTCGTGGAGCAACCGAGCCGACGTCAAGACGACGCACGTGCCCTACAAGAGCGCCTCGCAGGCGCAGTTGGCGGTGCTCAGCGGCGAGCTGGCCCTTCAGTTCGACACCTGGAGCGCGCTGCCGCAGATCGCCGCGGGCAAGCTGGTGCCGCTGGCCGTCACCGCGCCCAATCGCATGAAGCAGCTGCCCGACGTGCCCACGATGGCCGAAGCGGGCTATGCCGACTTCAACGTCACCTTCTGGGCCGGCCTGTTCGCGCCGGCCGGGACGCCGCCGGCCATCGTCGATCGCCTCTACGAGGCGACGCAGGGCATGCTCAAGGACGAGCGCGCACGCAACGTGCTCACCAGCCAGGGCGACATGGCGATGCTGCCGCCCGGGCCTTTCGGCGAACGGATCGCCAAGGAAGTGGCCGACTGGAAGCAGGTGATCCAGCGCGAAGCCATCTCGCTGGACTGAAACGAGGTTCGCGTGTCTTTGCTGCAAACCTTGAGCCCCGGCGCCGTGGCCATCCTCGGCGCCTCCGACAACCCCATCAAGCCGGGTGGCCGGCCGATCCACTACATGCGCCGCCACGGCTATGCGGGGCGCGTCTTCCCGATCAACCCGAACCGCAGCGAGGTGCAGGGCCTGCCCGCCTACGCGTCGTTGAAGGCGCTGCCGCAGGCACCGGACGTGGTGGTCATCAGCGTTGCCGGCGAGGACGTGGCGGCCGCCATCGACGACTGCGCCGCCGCGGGTGCCAGGGCGGCGGTCATCTACTCGTCGGGTTTTGCCGAGATGGGCGAAGCCGGGCGCGCGCAGCAGGCTGACCTGGTCGCCCGTGCGCGGCGCGGCGGCCTGCGCCTGTTCGGCCCCAATTGCCAGGGCGTGGCGAACTTCGCCACGGGGGCCATCCTCAATTTCTCGACCATGATCAACGAGAGCCCGCCCGCTGACGGTCCGGTGGCGATCGTGAGCCAGAGCGGCGCCGGGGCCGCGATCCTCTATGGCGGGCTGCGCCGCGCAGGCGTCGGCGTGCGCTACATGGTCTCCACCGGCAACGAAGCAGACGTCTGCGCCGCAGAAGCCGTGCTGGCGCTGATGGACGACCCGCAGATCCGACTCGTCGTGCTCTACGTCGAGACCCTGAGCCGCGCCGACCGCCTCGCTGAAGCGGCGCGAAGGGGGCGCGAGCGCGGTGTGACGATCCTCGTGGTGAAGGCGGGGCGCACCAGCGCCGGCCAGGCGACGGCCAGTTCGCACACCGGTGCCCTGGCCGGCGAGGATGCGCTGGCCGACGCTTTCCTGCGCCAGCACGGCATTCGGCGGCTCGCCGACTTCCGTGAAGCGATCGACTACGCACCGCTGTTCCTGTCGCAGCCTGCTGCACGCGGCAAGCGCGTGGTGAGCATCAGCAACTCGGGTGCGACCTGCGTGCTGTCGGCCGATGCGGCCGAGGAGTTCGGCCTGTGCATGGCGCCATTCGACGCTGCCACCCTCGCGAGATTGAAGCAGGCCTTGCCGCCGTACGTGAACGCGCGCAATCCCATCGACATGACCACGGCCCTGCTGGGCAAGCCCGAGACCTTCGGCAACACGCTGGCTGCGCTTGCCGGCAGCGGTGCCGTCGACCTGGTGCACGTCGGGTTCCCGATCGGCGGCGAGGGCTACGACTTCGCGGATTTCGCCGCGCAGGTCAGCCGCTTCGCGCAGGACAGCGGCGTGCCCGTGGCCGTCAGCGTGAACCAGGACTGGGTGGCGGCGGCTTTCCAGGCGCAAGGCGTGCCGACCTTCTGGAGCGAGCGTGCCGCCCTGCGCGGCCTCGCGCTGCTCGCCGCGCAGGCCGGGCCGCTATCTTCAACGGGCGTCGCGGCCCCGATCGCCGAACGGCCCGCGGTCATGCTCGACGAGCCGTCCACGCTGGCGCTGCTGCAAGCCGCAGGGCTGCCCGTGATGCGCCATGCGGTCGCCACGACCGAAGAAGCGGTGCGTGCCGCCTTCGACACCCTGCCGGCACCGCTCGTCGCCAAGGGCATCTCGGCCGACGTGGCCCACAAGTCGGAGCACGGGCTGGTGCGGCTGAACATCCGCGAACCGGCCCAGGCCGTGCAGGCATGGCGCGACTTTGCCGCCACCTTGCGCGACCTCGGCGCGCAGGACGGCGGCCTGCTGCTGGGCGCCCAGCACCAGGCCGATTTCGAAATGGCGTTGGGTGCGCATGTCGATCCGTCGTTCGGCGTGGTCGTGATGATCGGCCACGGCGGTGTGCTGGTCGAGGTGCGCAAGGACGTGCAGTTCCTCGTCGCGCCGTTCAGCCGCGACCAGGCGCTCGCCGCCATCCAGCGGCTGAGGCTGGCGCCGGCCTTCGCCGCCGTTCGCGGCATGCAGGCCGTGGCGCTGGCGCCGTTGGCCGACATGATGGTGCGCCTGGGCGACTGGATGCTGGCCCAGGCCGGCCACGTGCAGTCGGTGGACGCCAACCCGGTGCTGGTGGCGCGCGGGGCGGCAACCCCGGTCATCGTCGATGCCGTGGCGGCCGTGGCGGCCGTGGCGGCGGGGGAGGCCGCATGAACGCACCGCGCCTTCCCCGCCGTGTGCTGGTCGCCAACCGCGGCGCGGTGGCCGCACGCGTGATCCGCACGCTGCAGCGCATGAACATCGAGGCGGTGGCCGTCTACTCCGAGGTCGACGCCGAGCTGCCCTACGTGCGCCTTGCCGACGCGGCTTTCGCGATCGGCCCTGCGCCCGCCCGGGAGAGCTACCTGAACCAGGCGCGCCTGCTCGAAGTGGCGCACCGGAGCGGTGCCGACGCGGTGCATCCGGGCTACGGATTCCTGTCGGAGCACGCCGATTTCGCCGAGGCCGTGCAGGCGCAGGGCCTGTGCTTCGTCGGGCCGTCGCCGCACTGGCTGCGCGTGCTCGGGCACAAGACGCAGGCGCGCGATTTCATGGCCGCGCAGGGCATGCCCCAGGCCGCCAGCTCGCGTGTGCTCGCGAGCAGCGACGAGGCCCTGGCCGCGGCGGCGCGCCTCGGCTACCCGGTGCTGGTCAAGCCGGCCGGCGGTGGCGGCGGCATCGGCATGCTCCCCGCGCGTGATGCGCAGGAACTGGCGGCCGCCTGGGCCAAGGCCAGCGGCATCGCTGCCAAGTTCTTCGCATCGGCCGAGCTGTACCTCGAAAAACTGGTGGAGGCACCACGCCACATCGAATTCCAGGTGCTGGCCGACCGCCACGGCGAGGTGCGCATCCTGTTCGAGCGCGACTGCTCAGTGCAGCGCCGCCACCAGAAGGTGGTGGAAGAGGCGCGCCCCGCAGGCATTCCCGAGGCGCAGCTGGCCGACATGCGGCGACTGCTGTCGGCGCTGCTGTCGCGCATCGGCTACGACGTGATCGGCACGGTCGAAACGCTCTACACGCCGCGGGACGGGTTCATGTTTCTCGAGATGAACACCCGCCTGCAGGTCGAGCATGCGGTGACGGAGGAAATCACCGGCATCGACATCGTCGAGGCGCAGATCCGGCTCGCGGCCGGCGAGCCCATGCAGCGCGTGCTGCCTGCACCGCCGCAGGCCAGCGGCCATGCGATCGAAGCGCGCATCTATGCCGAGGACCCGGTGCGCTTTTTGCCCTCACCGGGGCGGCTGACGCGCTTCGCGCTGCCCTCGGGTGAGGGCGTGCGGGTGGAGACCGGCTATGCCGAGGGCAGCTGCGTCACGCCGTTCTACGACCCGATGGTGGCCAAGCTCGTCGCGCACGGCCACGACAGGACCGAGGCCATCTCGCGCCTGCAGGCGGCACTGGCACGGACCCGCATCGAAGGCGTGAAGACCAACATCCCGTTCATCCAGCGCGTGCTGGTCGACCCTGACTTTCGGGCCGGCCGCATCGACACCGGCATCGCCCAGCGCGTGGCCGCCATCCCATCTTCTCCCTCAGTGAACCTGCCATGACCACAGTCGAAAGCCCCATTGCCGGCCTTGTTGCCGCCATCGAAACCAGCGAAGGTGCCGCCGTCGAAGCCGGTGCGGTCCTCATCGTCGTCGAGTCGATGAAGATGGAGATCCCGGTGGAGGCCGAGGCAGCCGGCGTCGTGCGCCGGCTGCTCGTTGCCGTCGGCGACCGGATCGCGGAGGGCCAGGCCATCGCGGAGCTCGGATGAGCGTCGCCGAGACAGGCTATTTCGGCATCGACGTGCCGTTCATGCGGCACATCGGCCTGGAGGCCGTGGGGCTCGAGCCCGGCTGCGCACGCACGCGGCTGCCGATGCGTCCCGAGCTGGTCAACAGCCGGGGCCATGGGCATGGCGGCGCCATGATGAGCGCGCTCGACTTCACGCTGAGCGCGGCCGCCCGCTCGCACGATCCGCTTGGGCAGGGCGTGATCACCGTCGAGATGAGCACCCATTTTCTTGCTGCCGCCACGACCGACCTGCTGATCGAAGCGCGCGTGCTGCGCGGCGGCGCGCGCACCGTCTTCTGCGAAGGCGATGTGCGTGACAGTGCGGGCGAGGTGGTCTGTACGGCGCGCGCCGTGTTCAAGCTCGTCGCGCTCGGGCGCTAGGTGCTGTCGCAGAAGCTGCCCGGAGGAGCGAACGCCGCCGGCGCCTTCATTGCCCGAGCGCCGACCGCAAAAAGCGCAGGAAGCGCGCGTCGCTCGCATAGGCCACATTGATTCGCAATGCCGGCGGATGATTGTTTCGATCGGGAAAAAACACGGACCCCGGCGCGAGGAATATGCCCTTGGCAGCGGCTTCGCGCGTGAGCTTGAGTTCGTCGACGGACGCAGGCAATTCGCCCCAGAGGTAGTAGCCGTTCGAATCGGCCGCATGCACGCGAACGCCTGCGCGCGCCAGCGCTCCGATGGCGGGCCGGTGCACTTCGGCCAGGCGGGTCTTGAGTCGATTCAGGTGCCGCCGGTACTGCCCGGCCGAAATCAATTGGTGCACCACCCTTTCCACGAAGTCCGAAGTGGACACCACGGTGACCATCTTGAGGTCGCAGATCGCGGCGATGCGTTCGACGGCGCCTGCGATGTAGCCGACCCGAAGACCTGCCGACAAGGTCTTGGAGAAGCTGCTCACGTAGATCACGCGTTCGAGCTGATCCAGCGCGGCCAGGCGAGGGGCGGACGCGGGTAGCAGATCGGCAAACGGGTCGTCCTCCACGACGAGGCAGTCGAATTCCGCCGCAAGCTGCAGCAGCTTGTGGGCCTTCGGCAGACTGATCGAGCCGCCCGTGGGGTTGTGCGCGAGCGATTGGGTGAAGAAGACCTTGGGCCGGTGCAGATGCAGGTACTTCTGCAGGAGGTCGAGATCCGGCCCGTCGGACATGCGAGGAATACCCAGCATCTCCACTTTGGCGAGTTTCAGTTTGCCGAAGAGCGGGTAGTAGCCGGGCGAGTCCACCAGCACCTTGTCGCCCGGTTCCAGCAGATGGCGCACGATCAGGTCGAGTGCATGGTTTGCGCCCTGCGTGAGCAGAACCTGTCGCGCATGCACCTGGATGCTGCGTTCACCGAGCAGGCGGACCACCGTCTCGCGCAGGGGCAGGTAGCCCCAGGGCGTGCCATAGCCGTGCTCGATGTCCGACAGGCCATGCGCACGCGCGCGACGCAGGTGGCTGCCGAGCTCGGAGCCCTCCATCCACGACGCGGGCGGGCGGCCATCGCCGACGCGCACCTCGTAGTGCTGTTCCAGCTGCTCCCGCAGCAGCGACACCACGTCCACGGCCGCCGCCACGTGCGGCGCCGGGGCCGAGGCGCGGGTGCGCGTGATCTTGCGGACGTAGTAGCCGGACCCGGGTCGCGACTCGGCATGGCCGCGGGCGACGAGCCGGTTGTAGGCCTCGACAACCGTGTTGATGCCGAGGCCTTCCACGCGGGCGGTGTCTCGCACCGAGCGCAGGCGGGCGCCGGCGGGCAGGTCGTCGTGTTCGATCGCGCGCAGCAGCTTCTGCGTGAGCGCCTCGACCTTCGTGCCGGAGGGTGGGGTGACCATGGAGACTTCGTGAAGGGAGTGGACTGTTCCCATTGGTGGGTGGATACAGTTCATCGAACTGTGCCCAAACTGTATCCCTTCCGGGCTGCGTTGTCTCATAGACTGGCCGCGATCGCAGCGAGGACGGGGCTTGCCCCACCGTGGACGCTGCGACGCGAAGCCCCGGCATCCGATCGGGGATCCATCATCCTACGGAGACAGTGACATGACCCAACCGCCGATGGCTCGCCGCCAGATCATCAAATCCGCTCTCGCCGCGACCGTTGTGGCCACCCCTCTGTTGGCGCAGGCCCAAGGCGCCAGCGTGACGTGGCGCATGCAGGCGTTGTGGGACGGCGGAACGACACCGCAGAAATTCGAGGAGCGTTTCGTGGCCCGCGTTGCCGAGCTGACGGGTGGCCGCTTCAAGATCAACCTGTTCGCCGCGGGTCAGATCGTTCCGGCGGCGCAGGCCTTCGATGCCGTGCGCGGCGGGGCCTTCGAGCTTATGAAGACCTTCGATGGCTACGAAGCCGGCAAGATTCCGGCCTTCGCCTTCACCAGTACCATTCCGTTCGGCTTCGCGGAAAGCGACGAGTACGAGGCCTGGTTCTACGAGCGTGGCGGCCTGGCGATGGCGCGACAGGCGTACGCACCGGCCGGCCTGCATTACATCGCGCCCACCGTCTACGGGCAGGAGCCGTTGCACTCCAAGGTGCCGATCCGAAAGATCTCCGATCTGGCCGGCAAGAAAGGTCGTTTCGTCGGGCTGGCGTCGGCGGTGATGGGCGCCATGGGCGTGTCCGTCACGCCGCTGCCCACGGGCGAGGTGTATTCGGCGCTCGACAAGGGCGTCATCGACATGGCGGACCGGGGCGATCTGACGGCCAACTTCGAGGCCGGACTGGCCGAAGTGGCGAAGTACGTGGTGGTGCCCGGGTTTCATCAACCGACCACCGCGACCGCTTACGTCGCCAACCGGGCGGCCCACGAGAAACTTCCTGCCGAGTTCAAGGCGGCGCTGGCAGTTGCCGCGCGCGAGGTGTCCGCCGCGCTGCGTCAGCACATCCTGGTGAGCGATGCAACGGTGCTGAGCAAGTACGCAGCCAAGGGATGCGAGATCATCCGCTTCAGCGCGGCCGACATCGCCGCGGCCCGGCCCAAGGCGATGGAGGCCTGGCGCTCGGCTACCAAGGGCGATCCGCTGGCGACGAAGATTCTGGACAGCCAGATCGCCTTCATGAAGGAACTGGGCCTGCTGGCCTGACCTGACGCCTCACCGATCGGCACACCCGGGTGCCGGTCTTCATTCCCTTTTCGAGGAGTTCGGCATGCCCGTCTGGCTGTCCGTTCCCGCCTCGGCCATCACCACCTTCAACCGCTGGCTGTTTCAGGCCACGGTGTGGCTGATGGCCGTGGTGGTTCCCGTCATGCTCTATGAAGTGGTGGCGCGCTATGTCTTCGACGCGCCTACCGTCTGGGGCATGGAATTGGCCGTGCTGCTGTTCGGCCCCTATTTCCTGTTCGGGGGGCCCTACCTGTTGCACCTCAAGGGCCATGTCGCTCTGGATCTCGTGCGCCAGCGGCTGAGCGCCGCCTGGGTGCGCCGCCTGGACCTGGTGAACTACCCCGTGATCGTGATTTTCTGCGCCATCCTGCTGTACTTCAGCGTGCCCTCTGCGTGGAGCGCCTGGACCTACCGGGAAACCAGTTTCTCGGCATGGAATCCGCCGATCTGGCCGGTCAAGGCGGCCGTGCCCCTGGCGTTGGCCTTCATGTTGTTGCAGGCGCTCGCGGAGTGGGTGTATGCCTGGTTCGGCCACCCGCTGGACGCGGCCGCAGCGCATGAGGGGGTCGCGCTGTGAGTGCCAATCTCATTTTGCTGATGATGTTCGGCAGTCTCACGCTGTTCATGCTCAGCGGACTGCCCATCGCCTTCGTGCTTGGCGGCCTGTCGCTGCTTTTCACGGTCACGCTGTGGGAGCCGAATGCGGTGATCGTTCTGGTCCTGCAGATCTTCGACACCATGAAGTCGGAAGCGCTGTTGGCCATTCCGTTGTTCATCCTGATGGCCTGCATCCTGCAGCGCGCCGGCGTGATCGAAGACCTCTACAAGGCGATGGAACTCTGGTTCGGCCGCCTGCGCGGAGGGCTCGCCATCGGGACCGTGATCATCTGCGTAGTCATGGCCGCGATGACCGGCGTGGTCGGCGCGGCCGTCACGGCCATGGGCATCCTCGCGCTGCCCGAGATGCTGCGCCGGGGATACAAGCCCGAACTGGCACTGGGAACCATCTGCGCATCGGGAACGCTCGGGATCCTGATTCCGCCTTCGGTGCTGACCATCGTCTACGCCGTCACGGCGCAGATATCCATCGGCCAGATGCTGATTGCCGGACTCGTTCCCGGCCTGATCCTGGCCAGCCTGTACATCGCCTACATCCTGATCGTGAGCTGGCTCAAGCCGGAGTGGGTACCGCTCGACAAAGGCGCCCATGTCGCAACGTGGCCCGAGAAGCTGCTGGCCTTGAAGGCGCTGGTGTTCCCGACGATGCTGATCGTGATCATCCTCGGATCGATCTTCTTCGGTGTCGCCACGCCCACCGAATCGGCCGCGGTGGGCGTGGCCGGCGCGTTGATTCCAGCCGCTCTCAAGCGCCGCCTGGGCATGCTGCGCGATGCGGGATTCGATGCGCTCAAGGCCACGTCGATGATCCTGTGGATCACGCTCGGTGCCAAGGCCTATGTGGCCATCTTCACAGGCCTGGGCGGGGCGGACACGCTGCTCGAAATCATCAAGGGGCTGGAGGTCAACCGCTGGCTGATCCTTGGCGCGATGATGCTGCTGCTGGTGTTTTTGGGGACCGTGCTCGACGAACTCGGGATCATCCTGCTCACGGTGCCGGTGTTCCTGCCGATCGTGCGCCTGCTCGGCTTCGACGAACTCTGGTTCGGCGTGCTCTACGCCATCACCATCCAAATGGGCTACATCAGCCCGCCATTCGGCTACACGCTCTTCTATATCAAGGGCACGCTGCCTCGAAACATCGGCATGGGTGCGGTCTACCGCGGCATCCTTCCCTTCTTCGCGCTGCAGTTCGTCGGCCTGCTGATCTGTGCCGCCTTCCCCGATCTCGTCACGTTCCTTCCCAAGCTCATGACAGCGCGCTGAGCGTTCACCACCCCCTGAAGACCATGAACACACAAGCTCCAAGCAGCCGCATCGGCGGTTTCCACAAGCTGCCGATGCCGCAACGTATCGAGGCCGTGGCAGCGTTCGCTGCGCTCGACGCCGCAGAACAGGCCCACCTGCTCGACACCGGCAACCTGTCGGCCGACCTGGCGGACCACCTGATCGAGAACGTGATCGGGACCATGAACATCCCGGTGGGCATCGCCACCAACATGAAGATCGACGGCGTCGATCGCCTCATTCCCATGGCGACCGAAGAGTCTTCGGTGGTGGCGGCGGTCTGCAATGCCGCGCGCCAGTCCTATGACAGTGGAGGGTTCGTCACGTCCATTTCCGGCACGCAGATGATTGCCCAGATCCAGCTGACCGGCGTCGGCGACCCCGAGCACGCGCGCATCAGGATCCTCGAGCAAAGGGACGAGATCCAGGCCCTTTGCGACAGTTGCGATCCGGTGCTGGTGGGGCTGGGCGGCGGCTTCCGTGATCTGGAGGTACGCGTGATCCAGACCCAGGGTGGACCCATGGTCATCACCCACCTGGTGGTCGATACGCGCGATGCCATGGGCGCGAATGCCGTGAACACCATGGCCGAGAAGCTGGCGCCACGCATCGCCGGCTGGACCGGCGGCAAGACCAACCTGCGCATCCTCTCCAACCTTGCCGATCGGCGCCTGGCGCGGGCGCGTTGTACCTGGCGACTGGCCGACATCGGCGGCGAAGCTGTGCGTGACGCCATGATCTCGGCCTACCACTTCGCCGACGCCGATCCTTACCGGGCGGCGACCCATAACAAGGGTGTCATGAACGGCATCAGCGCCGTCGTGCTGGCGACGGGGAACGACACCCGCGCGGTGGAGGCCGGTGCCCATGCCTATGCGGCTCGCCAGGGTCGCTATGGCAGCCTGACACGCTGGGAAGTCACGGCCGAGAGGGACCTGGCTGGCTCCATCGAGGTGCCGATGGCCGTGGGTCTGGTCGGCGGCGCCACCAAGCTGCATCCCACCGCCAGGCTGGGGCTGAAGATCCTGGGCGTCACTTCGGCGCAGGAGCTGGCGCGGATCATCGCGGCTGTCGGTCTGGCGCAGAACTTCTCGGCCTTGAAGGCGCTGGCGACGGCGGGGATCCAGAAGGGCCATATGGCCCTGCATTCACAGAACATCGCCATGATGGCGGGCGCTGTGGGCGACGAGATCGAACATGTGGCGCGTGCGCTGGTGAGTCAGGGTGCGGTGCGGCTGGATCTGGCCGAAGCCGAACTGCAGCGTCTGCGTGCCGGCGGCGCATGATGCCGACCAACTGCCGAAGATAGGAACGCCTGGCCGAGGCCCGCGCCGCCGCTGTGCCGCGCATCACCGCACGTCAACGCGCCATGAGCAGGCTGATGTCCTGCCGATAGCCTTGCAGCCGCTGCACCGCCTTGTCGCGCTGGCCCGCGCTGGCCGTGGCGTGCAGCGCCGCCAGATTGCGGCAGCCCTCCTCGAGCAGCGCCTGCTGGTGCTCGCGCCAGGGGCCGGGCGGCGGATCGGCGATGCGCAACACATGCGCATGGACCGCGGCACGTGCCTCGGCGGCAGGCGGCCGCTCGGTCTGGAAGCCGCGCAGCGGCGCCAGCATCTCCCGCTGCCGCACGCGGCGTTCCGCATCGGCGAGCCTCGGGTCGAACACCGACTGGGCGATCTGGCGCCGAAGCAGGTCGCGCTGCGCGGGTTCGAGCCGGCCATAGAAGTCTTCCAGGCGCTCGAGGAAGCGGTCGTAGCGCCGCTCGTGCACCTCGGCCTTGCTGCGGTCCAGCCATTCCTTGCGGTATTCGGCGTTGATCTTCGCGTACTTGCGTTCGAGCTGCTGCAGTTGCGCGTCACCCAGGCCCAGCGCGATGTCGGCGATCGCGGGTTCCGCCTGCACGGCCACCGCGAGCAGGCGCTCGCGGATCTGCTCTGCCATGCGGCAGGCCTGGTCGGCGCTCACCTCGCCCGGCGCCAGCGCCTGCGCATCCTGCAGCAGGGCGGCCACGCGCGGCAGCTCGTTGCGGCGGTGCCATTCGAGCAGGCGCGCGAGTTCGTCGCGCACCTTCGGTGTCTGCGCGCCGTCGAAATCGAGGTAGCCGTCGAGCCACCAGTAGCTCAGTTCGGGCAGGTTGTTGTAGGCCAGGCGTACCGTGCTGCAGGCCCCGAGCGCGGCGGCCACCAGCAGCACGCCGATAATCCGCGCCAGCTTGGGGCAACACGACATTCGAGTAGAAAGACGCATGAATCAGATTTCGCAAGAGAACCAGGGGCCGGTCGACGTGGTCGTCATGGCAGCCGGCAAGGGCACGCGCATGAAGAGCAGGCTGCCCAAAGTGTTGCATCGTTTGGCCGGGCGCGCACTGCTGGCGCACGTGACCGACACCGCGGCGCGCCTTGGCGCGCGCCATGTGGTGGTGATCACCGGCCATGGTGCGGCCGAGGTCGAGGCCGCCATGGCCGCGCCCGCCGCCGGCGGCAGCTTGCAGTTCGCGCGCCAGGAACCGCAGCTCGGCACCGGCCATGCGGTGCAGCAGGCCATGCCGCTGCTGCCCGACGACGGCACCGTGCTGGTGCTCTCGGGCGACGTACCGCTGATCGCCGAAGACACGCTGCGCGCGCTGATCGCCGCCAGCGCGGGCGGGCGGCTCGCGCTGCTCACGATCGAATTCGCCGACCCCACGGGCTACGGCCGCATCGTGCGCGACGAGGGCGGGGGCGAGGTCCGCGCCATCGTCGAGCAGAAGGACGCCAGCGAGGCCGAGCGCGCGATCCGCGAGGTCTACAGCGGCATGATGGCCGTGCCCGCGGCGCTGCTCAAGGGCTGGCTCGCGCGGCTGGACAACCGCAATGCACAGGGCGAGTACTACCTCACCGACATCGTCAAGTTCGCCGCCGCCGATGGCGTGCCCGTGGTGGCGCACGTCACCACCGATGCGCTGCAGGTCGCCGGCATCAACAGCCCCGCGCAGCTCGCCGCGCTCGAGCGCGCCTGGCAGCTGCGGCAGGCCGATGCGCTGATGGCGCAGGGGGTGCGGCTCGCCGATCCGGCGCGTTTCGACCTGCGCGGCACGCTGGCCTGCGCTACCGACGTCGAGATCGACGTCAACTGCGTGTTCGAAGGCGCGGTGTTCCTCGGCGAGGGCGTGCGCATCGGTGCCAACTGCGTGATCGCCAATGCACGCATCGAGGCGGGTGCGGTGATCCATCCGTTCACCCACATCGACGGCGAGAAGGCGGGCGTGTCGGTCGGCGAGAACGCCCTCGTCGGCCCCTTCGCGCGGCTGCGGCCCGGTGCCCAGCTCGGCGCCGAGGTGCACATCGGCAACTTCGTGGAGGTCAAGAACTCGACCCTGGCCGAAGGCGCCAAGGCCAATCATCTGGCCTACCTGGGCGACGCCACCGTGGGCCGGCGCGTCAACTACGGCGCGGGCAGCATCACGGCCAACTACGACGGCGCCAACAAGCACCGCACCATCATCGAGGACGACGTGCACGTGGGCAGCAATTGCGTGCTGGTGGCGCCCGTCACCATCGGCGCGGGCGGCACCATCGGCGGCGGCTCGACGGTCAACAAGTCGACCGCGCCCGGCGCGCTCACGGTGGCGCGCAGCAAGCCCGTCAGCTTCCCGGACTGGCAGCGGCCGCAAAAGAAGAAATAGGCAGCCGGGGCTCGAACTTCGCGCGCTTCAGGCTGAAGAAGGCCTTGACGTTGCGCACGTTGGCATCGGCCGTGAAGAGCCGCTGCGCGAGGGCGCCGTAGCCGGGCATGTCGCGCGTGGCGACCACCAGCACGAAATCCGGCCCGGGCGAGACGCGCCAGCACTGCTGGACCGCGTCGTCTTCGATCACGCGGGCCTCGAAGGCGTCGAGCGCGGCGGCGTCCTGGCGGTCGAGCGAGATCTCGACCACCGCCTGCAGCCCGTGGCCCTGCGCGGCCGCAAGGCGGTCGGGCGAGAGTAAGGCCACCTGCCGCTCGATCAGACCTTCCTGTCGCAGTCGCTGCACGCGGCGCAGGCAGGTGGGCGGCGAGACGCCCACGTCGGCAGCCAGTTGTTGGTTGGTGCGCGAGGCGTCGCGCTGGAGTGCTTCGAGCAGGCGGAGGTCGATGGTGTCCAGTTCCATATATCCGTCGATTATGAAATAAAACTTCAGATCACCGGTGACATGGAATAAATAACCAGGTATGCGTTAGTTTTTGAATGCATATTTCTTGTGATGCTGCCTACCATCGACGGCTGTCCCGTTTCAGCTTTCATACTTGTCAAAGGCAACACCATGTGCGGCATCGTCGGCGCGGCATCCCATCGCAACATCGTTCCGGTCCTCGTCCAGGGCCTGCAGCGACTCGAATACCGCGGCTATGACTCCTGCGGCGTCGCGGTGCACGCGGGCGGGCTGGCCCGATCGCGCACCACCTCGCGCGTCGCCGAGCTCGAGACGCAGGTGCGCGAGGACCGCGTCGAAGGCCTGACCGGCATCGCCCACACGCGCTGGGCGACGCACGGCGCGCCGGCCGTGCACAACGCCCATCCGCACTTCAGCCACGGCCCGGGCGCCGATGCGCAGGGCGCGCGGCCGGGCCGCATCGCGCTCGTGCACAACGGCATCATCGAGAACCACGAGCCGCTGCGCGCGGCGCTCGAGGCCAAGGGCTACGTGTTCGAGAGCCAGACCGACACCGAGGTCATTGCGCACCTCGTCGACAGCCTCTACGACGGCGATCTGTTCGACGCCGTGAAGGCCGCGGTGCTGCAATTGCACGGCGCCTACGCCATTGCCGTGATCTGCCGCGACGAGCCGCAGCGCGTGGTGGGCGCGCGCGCCGGCTCGCCGCTGATCCTGGGCGCGGGCAAGGATGGCAGCGAGAACTTTCTTGCCAGCGATGCCATGGCCCTGGCCGGCGTGACCGACCAGATCGTCTACCTCGAAGAGGGCGACGTCGTCGACCTGCAGCCCGGCAAGTACTGGATCGTCGATCGCCAGCACAAGCCCGTGCAGCGCACCGTGCGCACGGTGCTGGCGCACAGCGGCGCGGCCGAGCTGGGCCCGTACCGCCACTACATGCAGAAAGAGATTTTCGAGCAGCCGCGCGCGATCGGCGACACCCTCGAAGGGGTGGCCGGCATCGTGCCCGAGCTGTTCGACGGCATCGGCCAGGACGGCGCCACGGGCGCGAGCGCGCACCGCGTCTTCAAGGACATCGACAGGATCCTCATCCTCGCCTGCGGCACCAGCTACTACAGCGGCTGCACCGCCAAGTACTGGCTCGAGGGCATCGCGAAGATCTCGACCCAGGTCGAGATCGCGAGCGAATACCGCTACCGCGAATCGGTGCCCGACCCGAAGACGCTGGTGGTCACCATCAGCCAGTCGGGCGAGACCGCCGACACGCTCGCCGCGCTCAAGCATGCGCGCTCGCTCGGCATGGAGCAGACGCTCACCATCTGCAACGTGGCCACCAGCGCCATGGTGCGCGAATGCAAGCTCGCCTACATCACGCGCGCAGGCGTCGAGATCGGCGTGGCCTCGACCAAGGCCTTCACCACGCAACTGGCCGGCCTGTTCCTGCTGACGCTGGCCATTGCGCAGAGCAAGGGCCGGCTCAGCGAGGCCGACGAGGCGCGCTACCTGAAGGAAATGCGCCACCTGCCCGTCGCACTGCAGTCGGTGCTCGCGCTCGAGCCGCAGATCATCGGCTGGGCCGAGGATTTCGCGCGCAAGGACAACGCACTCTTCCTGGGCCGTGGCCTGCACTACCCGATCGCACTCGAAGGCGCGCTCAAGCTCAAGGAGGTGACCTACATCCACGCCGAGGCCTACGCCGCCGGCGAACTCAAGCATGGCCCGCTCGCGCTGGTCACGAGCGAGATGCCAGTCGTGGCGGTGGCCCCGAACGACACCCTGCTCGAAAAGCTCAAGAGCAACCTGCAGGAAGTGCGCGCGCGCGGCGGCGTGCTCTACGTGCTGGCCGACGGCGACACGAAGATCAAGGGCGCCGAGGGCCTGAACGTGATCCGCATGCCCGAGCACTACGGCGCGCTCTCGCCGCTGCTGCATGTGGTGCCGCTGCAATTGCTGGCGTACCACACGGCGTGTGCACGCGGCACCGACGTGGACAAGCCGCGGAATTTGGCGAAGAGTGTGACGGTGGAGTAGGGCGTCTCGCTGTCGCGGCTGCGGCCTAGATTTACTAAGGTTGTGGATATTCTCTCCAGGGAAGACGGCGCGAACTACTAAATTTTTAAGTTCTGGATATTTCCGACTAAAAATTCTCACGCCGAACGACTTCATGGTCAGTCGCCGCATCGGAGCGCGTTTCAGGCGAGTACCCCTTGCGCGACATCGAGCGAATGAGCTTCGCATCAACGCCTCAGTCAGTTCATCAAAGACAATCGTGAATCGCCCCGGCTTTCATGGAGGCCGGTTGGTTTAAGTCATGCCGCCGTCTTGAAGGGCTGACTAGCGAGTTGC
>NZ_JBDGJC010000016.1:0-63838 GCF_057657075.1 Variovorax sp. Soil_C_26 | reverse complement strand
ACTCGTCGAGCCGTAGACCTCTGCGCGCGCATCGATTCCGGCGCCGCGGGCAAGGGCGTGGTTTATTGACCGCTTACGCTCTATCCGCTCTCGGAAGACAAGATACCCCGGGTTGCATTTCGGCTTCTTCAGTTCCACTCGCCTCAGGATCAGGTGGATGCTGGACAGGTACACATAGAACATCCAACTCAACCAGAGGTTGGCTTCATAGTCGGTCTTCTGCTTGTCGTTGTGGTGCCGAATCATGAAATTGTTGGCGATGTTGAACAGGTCCTTCTCATCGTTAGACGTGATCGCCTCAGACATTTTCGGGCGCAGTGCTTCCAGGACACCCGCCAGATCAGACACGGCATGCCGCCGAACATCGAGGGATGCGCCGTGACGACGATATTCGTTCACCGCTGCCTTGACCCTAGCGGTGATGGTCTTGTCGTCGGTCGGGACAGTAGCATCAAGCAGCTGCTCAAAACCGCTGGGCGCTTGGCGGAGGATCAGGCCGTCGGCAGACAACTCGAACCGATGCGCTGCCCTCGGAGAACCGTAGCACCGCGATTTAGAGTTCGATCAACCCGAAACGGAGATCGGACCGATGAAGAAGCGATACACCGAGGAACAGATCATTGGCTTCCTTCGCGAGGCGGACGCGGGATTGCCCATCAAGGAGCTTTGCAGGAAGCATGGCTTCAGCGAGGCGAGCTACTACGGCTGGAAGGCCAAGTTCGGCGGCATGAACGTCTCGGACGCACAGCGACTGAAGGCGCTCGAGGCTGAGAACGGCAAGCTCAAACGCCTGCTGGCCAACTCGATGCTCGAAGTCGACGCGATGCGCGAGGTGCTGAAGGGAAAATAGTGGCCGTGGCGGCACGACGCGAGGTCGTGCGGCAGTTGCAGGGGTTGGGCCTGAGCGAGCGCCAGGCACTGAAGCTGATGGGCATGAGCCCCAGCACCCTGCGCTACCGCCCTTGCGGCGACGGCAACGCCGGCCTGCGAGAGCGCCTGAAGGAGCTCGCGGGCCAGCATCGCCGCCACGGCTACCGAATGCTGCACAGCCGGCTGCGTATCGACGGCTGGATGATCAACGTCAAGCGCACGTACCGGGTCTACCGTGAGGAAGGCCTGATGGTGCGCAAGCGCCGACGCAAGAAGCTGCCGGTGCCCGAGCGCCAGCCGCTCGTGCATCCGATGCAACCCAACGAGGTGTGGAGCATGGACTTCGTGTTCGATGAACTGGCCAGCGGCCGACGCGTGAAGACGCTGACGGTCGTGGACGACTGCAGCAAAGAGGCCGTGCAGATCGCAGTCGACACCTCGATCCCGGCGCTGTACGCCACGCGGGTGCTCGACCAGGTCAAGGCAGAGCGCGGACTGCCCAAGGTGATCCGCACCGACAACGGTCCCGAGTTCGCGGGCCGAACGATGCAGACCTGGGCCGCAAAGAACGGCGTCGAGCTGCGCTTCATCCAACCGGGCAAGCCCGTGCAGAACGCCTACATCGAGAGCTTCAACAGTCGCTTCCGAGATGAGTGCCTGTCGCAGCACTGGTTCGCCAGCCTGAGCCACATGCGCAGCATCGTCGACAGCTGGCGTGACGACTACAACCACCACCGACCGCACAGCACCCTCGGGTACGTGCCGCCGGCCTTGTTCGCCGCGCGGTGCCGCCAGCTCGCTGGCGGCACCGCGCAAACCACCGCATCAACTACGATGCAAACCCTCGACCTCTAGATCAAAGTGCTACGAAAGCCGGGGGCAGCGCAGTGGCACGCGCAAAGCACGACCCATGCGCAGGTAGCTCACCAGCTCGCGCTTGAGAGCACCTCGCCCTTGAATATAGAGGGCTTGGTAGATGGCTTCGTGGGAAATGCGCATGGATTGATCATCCGGGAAGTCGACCTGCAGCCGGTTGGAGATCTGCTCAGGCGACCAGCCATTGACCCATTTGCGATCACCACGATGAGGCTTGTTGCGGCCGATGAACGCAGCTTGCCGAGGTCCGGCTACCTCGCGCCCCTGGGCATCGTGGATCTTGCCCTCCAGGCGGTCTTGGACATATTGGCGTAGACGTGGATTCATCACCAGCTTGGCCGGCTTGGGCCTTCTGGCCACCAACTCGGACTTCCACTGTGCAACCGACGCCCGATACTCGAGCTTGCCACTGCGAGTCGCAGCGTTGCGGTTCAGCTCCCGTGAAACCGTCGACGGACTTCGCCCAATATGTCGAGCGATCTCCCGGACCCCAACGCTTTGCGCCTGTAGAAGAGCGATCTCTTCTCGCTCGGCGAACGACAGATACCTCGCAGACACGGGCTTCGACATGAACAATGGCATACCGCCACGATGGCGGAACCAGCGCGTGCCCACTGGTGCCGACACCCCAACAGCTTGTGCCGCCTTCTCACTCGTGATTCCGGTAGCAATCTGCTTCCAGAACTGCCGCTCCACCTCTCGCCGAAGCGAAGGCGCACCGGGTGAGCGCAATGCACCTCGCCCCGTCAACTTCTGCATCCACCCCGCGGGTCGTCCCATAAACACCTCCAAGATTGAAAGTGTTGCGACGACCGGTTGAATACGCCCAATACACCAGCGAGCACTTCCAGGAGCTGCTCAAGGAGCAAGGCATCACCTGCAGCATGAGCCGCGCGGGCGAGGTCTGGGACAACTCGGCCATGGAGAGCTTCTTCAGTTCACTGAAGACTGAGCGCACGGCTAGAAAGGTGTACCGGACCCGGGAACAGGCCCGCGCTGATGTGTTCGATTACATCGAGCGGTTCTACAACCCGACGCGTCGTCACCCGACGCTCGGCTACGTCAGTCCGATACAGTTCGAGAAAGCTCAAAAAGCTTAGGTCGGTGTCCACGAAACCGGCAGCAGCCCAGAATGGCTGATCCTCAAGGCGGTGGTCCTGATCGTCGCCGCGGCCATCTATGGCTATTGGCTTGACCGCAAGGCCCAGGACGGCTGAGCATGATCGCTAACGGTCCGTCGCAGCACCGCGCAAAAATTCGGCCTTGATGCCGGTACAGTCGTCCGTGCATCAGCACAAAAAAAGCGAAGAAGAAACGATGGGGGCGCAACTGTTACTCAGGCCAGTCAGCGACCTTCTGCTCGAAGGCATCTTCATTCCGGCCCGCGCGAGCTCGGTCTTTGTGATGGATTTAATGGCGGATCTTTTTGGCGTGAAACAAGTAGTCGGCCAAGCTATTGAGGGGCAATTAGCTCGGGCCAGCACGCCCAGCCCCTGCGATCGCCCGCGCGCGCAACACTCTTCGGCGTCCTTGTGCACAGCCAAGACCCGGTTGTCGACTTGCGAGCCGCACCCGTATGCTCAGGGCAGCGCACTCTAAACCGAAACGGATAAAAACTTTGGAGCTTTCAATGCTGGGCGGTCCGCCACAGGATTACCTCATATTTCATCCACAACGCACACAGCATCAAGCGAGGGGCACCGCTCGTATTGCCGGCCACGTCGCACCATGGGAGGGGGGAGTATGGGCTGATCGCCTTTCGCCAGATGGGTCGTCAAATGAGGACCCGTTCATCTGGACAAGGTCCTGGCTCTATTCCTATTGCCACGCCACACAGCTGCGTCGCGCTCCTCGAAAGGAGCCGTTCGTTCGCGACGGCTCTCGCCTATTCTTCTGCTCTGCTTCGAAAGCAAGGGACGAGACGCTCGAGGTCGACACCGTGTTCGAAGTCGCTCACTGCGTTAGATGGCGCCCAGCAGGAAACGTGCCGAAAAAGTTCCTCCAGTTCGGTAAGGGCAGCCGCGAGTGGATGCGGCACTTTCGCCACGGCACAACGCAACTCGGCTCGGACGGGGCTCACACCGGCAGCTTCACCTACGTCGCTCAGATGGACGGATCGTCGTTCCTGCCAATGAATGCTGAAGGCCGAGCCTTCTCAGTGCCCGCTGCCGCTGTGCTGCCCGAGAAAGTCCCAAAGATCATCGCAGCAAACCCTATCGGGCGAAGCAGCTACCCGGTCATGCTGACCTCATCTGAAGCGACAGCCCTCTTGACCGAACTTCAGCGTGCTCCCGTCTGCGTAACGTCTATCAACCCTTGATTTCCATATAAGTGGCACTCCCACCTGTCTCAGACAGACGCCAGAGGAATCCAAAAATGACTTTGCATTCTTTAGGTTTTCTCCCCTTCGGCTTAGGGCAACAGAAGGCAATCGCGACCACAGGCCAATTGCTGGCTTCGCAGAGGAAGCGACCATCGAGTCGGCATCGCGCTTGGCTTTTAAACGCACATCAGTCAACTGAATAACTTGCGACTGTCCACTCAACAATAGGACTCCGGACTTTCCCGGATAAACCGGCCCCACCAGTATGGCAATCAAGACCGAACTCTTCGTCAGCGCTTTCAAGATGATCGAAGTCGATGGGCGGACAAACATACCCTCCGTAATTCATTTCGGCGCTACTGAAACCAGTATTGGGTACCAAGCATTCGAAAAGGCAGCGGACTACGCCAGCATCAATGAAAATTTCAAGCTGAATTTAGGTGAAGTAGCGAGGAATGTGGTGTATCCGCCAGAGTTTGAAACCGACGACGGCAAGCTTCGTTCTGCTCATGTGATCACCCAAGCTTATATCGAACGGGTGTTGCAGCACGCAACAAGATGGGTGCAGGAGCGCGGTTCCAAAAAAGCACATCGCGTCCTCGTTGCTGAGCCTTTAGCACTTGATCGTTCGAATAGCACCTCCGGCGACTGGCTTGCAAACTATCGCGCTCGACTGAAGGAAATTCTCAAACCATTCTTTGACGAGGTAGATTTTCTTCCGGAGCCGTTTGCGGTTTTTCAATATTATCGCTACGGCGTCAGGCATCCTCTTGTATCCGCGAGTCGGCGACACGCCGCACTTGTCATTGATTTTGGGGGCGGTACTTTCGATGTGAGCGTAGTCGACACCACAGCCACAGGGGATGTTCGTGAAGGCGGCAGAAACTCTAAGCCGTTAGCTGCCGCATCTCTTGCAGTCGGCGGTTCCCTGATCAATCTTCAAATAGCAAAGGAATTGATCTCCAAAAATCTGGAAAAAGGCGTCGATAGAACGAAGCTAGACAAGGCATGGACGACATTCCGTACGGGTGCTGCAGCGGTAGGCGGCATGTCCGCCCTGAGCGCGGACCTTCAGAACTTCGTCAGGAACGTCCGGCGCATGATTGCTCAAGTTGAGCAAGCGAAAATTCATATCTGTGAAACGATCGCCGATTGGTCGCTTGAGGCGACTTACGAACCTGGACCAGCGGCCTTGATTGCCGTCCCCCAAAATCCGTTTGGTCAGAATCCCTCGATAGTCGAGGTACGTTTTGACGTCTACCAACTTCGAACTCTGTTCGTGAAACGAATTTGGCAGCAGCATTTGAAAGGTGCCATCACCAGCGCGATTAACCGAAGCTCGGAGGACTTGGGCGGCCGTCCAATCAACCTAGTCCTTCTTTCTGGCGGATCGGCAAATCTGAGGTGGCTGGGAGCCTTGATCGAACAGGATCTGCGTTCGCTTCTTTTGGAAGCCGAAATCATCGAGCTGCAGGGGAAATTCCACGAGATCGTTGCGCAAGGTCTCGCCATTGAATGCGCTCGTAGAACCTTCAACGATGGCGTGGGCGACTTCAAAGCAGTCACTTACAACCGACTATGCCTGGTGCTCGGAACAGACGAGCAAAGTCCTGCCGTGCAGCGTTTCCGCCCGCTGGATATCGATGCACCTTCTACACCTGTCAGTGATGGAACTTTGCTCCATTCCGCACACGTCATTAATGGAAACTTCGACAAACCTTTTCGGTGGAAGGTGCGACTGCCATCGCCGCCAAAACACTATCTTGACTATTACTTTCTAAAATCGTCACTCGATTTCAACGACCTCCCCAGCCTTCACAATATTGATCATCGCGTTTTTACGCCACAAAAGACCAAGTTCGAAAGTCACATCGAGGTCGAGCTTACAGTCGACGAAAAAGGCTCGGCACATCCAAGATTTATATACAAGCATGCGCATGGCTCGTCCGAAGAAGTAAGCGTCAAGGGCGCGCCGTTCTATATGGACATGACGTCGCTGTCTGAAACTTCCGTGGGCGAGGCCTACTTGGGCCTCGACTTTGGAACGAGCAACAGTTCAGTGGCCTATGTTGAGCGAGATGCTGTCCGAGTATTTACCCAGCGCGCGGGCGAGGTGGGATGGCTGGAACTCAGCGAACTTTGCAATACCCTGCCATATCCGGTCGCGCATCCCATCGCAAAGTTCGTCGCTGGGGCGGACGAGCGAATGCTTCGGGAAGCATTTCCAGAAGCATTCGAGTCAGCGCTGCACATGTTAATGATGCTGGCATATATAGACTACTGTGCACACAAAGGGTCCAAAGCATCGTCTATCTTCAAGACATTCACGAAGGCATCGGCCGGCCCAATCTGGGCAATTCTCCGTGCGCTGGTGGAAAAGAAAGTTAAGGGCGGCGAATTTCTGCCAACGATAACCCGGTTGTTGACGGAGACAGCACGCACGCAGATTGATGCTTCGATTGCAGCGATCAATGCCCTCAAGCACCACCACGCTCCAAAGGAGATCGACTATCACCGCGTGTTGGGCATGATCGGAAACGTGCTGGGCCGAGCGCTTAATGGCTGGAGCTTTGGCGCTTTTGAGGCGGTTGCAAAGAAGGGCTTTGGCTCGCGGTATACAGGACTGTTCCGGGTCGCATCGGGCAGTCATGCCCCGTTTATCCAGGTCCTAGCCTACGATGGCCTCGACACATTCTCCGAACAAGAGGCGCTGTTGGTAAACCAAGAAAAGGCAATCGCGATTAGATTGAGTCCGTTCATGTTCTGGACCGCGCGCGATGCACACCGTAGCTCAACTGTGGCGATGCTCGACTCGACCGATCAGGTTAATTCAGCCTTCAGGACGGTCGAAGGAGGGGACAAACTCGTGATAGCGATGGGGCACGAACTTGAAGACCTTCACAACATGTGCCGAGTCGTCTCTGAAGAGGACCACCCACTTGCCAATCATTGGTGTGAAAAAATTACCATTGTGATGCGCGAATAAGCAGATGTTCAATATGTTTACTGGAAGTCGTTCTAGAGCGATCTGCGCGCGTGCATCGAGTTTGGCTTGCTCCGCATCCGAGAGGCAACGGAGGAATGCATCGGGTCGGGTACTCCCGGCACGACATCCAGCGGCTGCTGCGCGCCGCATAGCATTGAGCGGGCTGGCCTCACAGTGGCCCTGCTGGCGAGCTAACTCGGGTCGGCCTGTCGTGATCGTAGAGGCGTCCAGTTTGGCGAGGTGTCGGCGCCGATGACAGCCGGACTTAGTCCTAGAGCTCGGCAGAAAGCTGTTCGCGGCGGCCGACGATGGGTGCGCACGGTAGAGATCTAGGCCTCCCGCCGGGGTTTCCACGGGGACGTAGCCTTGCAGTGCAGACAGACGCTGATGCTCCGGTTGACTTGATTTGGCTGGTATGGATCTGCAGCCCGTTTTCAGTTTCGTAGCAGTGTGAGCAATATGGAGAGCCAACCGCTTTGCCGTCTTGGCCTTTCTTCCAATAGGCAGCGCCAACGCGGACCACCTCCTCGCGGACCTTTAGCACCTCGGTGAGTTTCTTGATGGTCTCGTCCTTTTCGCGCAACTCGCCCTGCAAGTCGACTAATGCCAGTTTTGCGTCAGACAAGCCGTGACGAGTCCCGCAATGCGCAGTTTCAGGTCGGGGTCTTGACGGTCGAATCCAAATTGCGCGGGAATTGCGCGGCTTCAGTCGCAGCCTTCAGGTCGGCGAGGACGCCGGAAATTGCGGTCACGTCGGGCATGTGCGCTCCTCTTCCCGCTTGTTTCGACGGTTGAATTTTGTAGACGCGGCACCGTCTAGGCAGGCTAGTCCGTTTCGTCTGAGCTTGACCATTGCGACCAAGCTGCAGCGCAGCTGCTGTCTTAGCTCCCGGTCACTTGGGCTACTGCCCCAGAAGCGGCCCTCCTGGCCGAACCCGCAAGCTGATCAATCGACACCTTGCCTCAGAGACGCGCTGTCCGGGTGCGAGACAATCCAAAAATGGATCAAGCAACCCACAACAAGATCGTTTCTTTCATCTGGGGGATCGCCGACGATGTGCTCCGCGATCTATTCAGGCGAGGCAAGTACCCGGACGTGATTCTGCCGATGTGCGTCATCCGACGCATGGACGCCGTTCTCGAGCCGACCAAGCAGCAAGTGCTTGAGGTGAAGGCGATGCTCGACAACGCCCAGATCACCGAGCAGCGCGCGGCGCTGTGCGACGCATCGGGGCAAGCCTTTTACAACACCTCGAAGTTCACCCTGCGCGACCTCCAGTCCCGTGGCAGTCAGCAGCAGTTGCTGGCCGACTTCGAGGACTACCTGAACGGCTTCTCGCCGAACGTTCAGGACATCCTGGAGAACTTCAAGTTCCGCAACCAACTGTCGTCCTTGTCCAAGGCCGATGCCCTGGGCACGTTGATCGCCAAATTCCTCGACCCCGACATCGATCTTTCACCGGCTGGCATCGACAACCACTCGATGGGCACAGTGTTCGAAGAACTGGTCCGCAAATTCAACGAAGACAACAACGAAGAGGCCGGCGAACATTGGACACCGCGTGATGCTGTGCGGCTGATGGCCAACCTGGTGTTCCTGCCCATTCAGGATGAGATCCGCTCCGGTACCTATCTTCTGTATGACTGCGCCTGTGGCACGGGCGGCATGCTCACCGTGGCCGAGGAGACGCTCGCTGCCATTGCGCAGCGGCATGGCCAGCATGTCAAAAGCCTCCTCTACGGCCAGGAGATCAACCCCGAGACCTACGCCGTCTGCAAAGCTGACATGCTGCTTAAGGGTGAAGGCGAATCCGCCGAGCACATCGTGGGTGGCGCCGAGTGGTCCACACTGGCGCACGATGCCTTTCCGGCGCAAGAGTTCGATTTCATGCTCGCGAACCCGCCGTATGGGAAGAGCTGGAAGAAAGACCTCGAAGCCATGGGCGGCAAGGACGGCATGCGCGACCCGCGCTTCAAGGTGATGCATGAAGGCGAAGAGCTCTCGCTCGTCACCCGCTCCAGCGATGGACAGATGTTGTTTCTGGCCAACATGGCCGCCAAGATGAACCGCAAGTCGGCCTTGGGCAGCCGCATTGCAGAGGTCCACAACGGGTCGTCTCTCTTCACCGGTGATGCAGGCCAAGGCGAGAGCAACATCCGCCGCTGGATCATCGAGAACGACTGGCTCGAAGCCATCGTCGCGCTGCCACTCAATCTGTTTTACAACACCGGCATCGCCACCTATGTGTGGGTGCTGTCCAACCGCAAGCCAGCGCACCGCCGGGGCTTTGTGCAGCTCATAGATGCGAGCCAGTGGTTTAAGCCGCTGCGCAAGAATCTGGGCAAGAAAAATTGCGAGTTGTCGGCGGAGGACATCGAGCGCATCAGTCGCACCTTCCTGGAATTCAAGCCAACGCCCGAGTCCAAGATATTCCCCAATGCGGGCTTCGGCTACTGGAAGGTGACCGTCGAGCGCCCGTTGCGGCTGCACAGCCGACTCTCGCTGAAAACCATCGAGAGCTTGCGGTTTGCTTCGGGCGATGAGGACATCCGCGCGGCGCTGGTCGACGAATTCGGCGACGCGCTGTTCACCAGCTTTGCCACGGTTTCGGCTGCGCTGGACAAGCGCCTGGCCGAATGGGGCAACGACGACGATGGCGATGACGAAGAAGGCGCGACCTCCAGTACAAAGAAGGGCTTGCCCGAGAAGAAGCGCAAGAAGCTGCTCGACCCCAAGACATGGGAACGCGATGCACGGCTGGTCGACACGGCCATGCAGTTGCGGCAATCTTTGGGTGACGCGCTGTTCGAAGACCACAACGTGTTTCGCATCCGCGTGGACGAAGCGCTGGCCGCCGCGGCCATCCGCTTGCCTGCCGCCGAGCTCAAGCTCATCCTCAAGACGTTGAGCTGGCGTGTCGAGACAGCACCGCCTGTCATCGCCAAACTGCACAAGCCGGGCAAGGGTAGCAAGATCAAGGCCGATCCGATCCACGGCTTGTTCGAGACCCAGTTGGGCGGCAAGCCGTTCGTGGTCGAGTACGAACCCGACAGCGATCTGCGCGACACCGAGCAGGTGCCGCTGCTCGAAGAGGGCGGCATCGAGGCCTTCATTCGCCGCGAAGTGCTGCCCTATACGCCGGATGCCTGGGTCAACAACAACGCCACCAAGATCGGCTACGAGGTGAGCTTTACTCGGCACTTCTACGAGCCCAAGCCATTGCGCACGCTGGCAGAGATCAGCGCCGACATCCTGGCCATCGAGAAAGAAGCCGAAGGCCTGCTCGACGGTCTGCTGGTGGTTGGTTCCGAGGCATGAGCAAGACCGTCAGACCAGCGCGCCGTGCAACAGCGACGACCGCGGAGGCGGCCTTCGGCGAAGTCGTCCAATTGATCCAGGGGGCGCGGCAGCGCGTGACCAGGGCAGCCAATGCCGAAGTGATCGAGCTCTATTGGCGTATCGGACAGTACCTGCATCAGCGCATTGAAGCCGACGGCTGGGCCAAGGGGACCGTGGCCCAGCTCGCCACCTACATCGCTCAACGCGAGCCGGGCCGACGCGGCTTCTCGGCCCAGAACCTCTGGCGCATGCGACAGTTTTTTCAGGCCTATCCGCCAGACTCAAAACTCTCAACGCTGTTGAGAGAAATTCCGTGGTCTTCGCACCTGCACATCCTCAGTCGCACCAAGCGCGAGGAGGAGCGCGAGTTTTACCTGCGCATGACGGCGCAGCAAGCCTGGCAGGTGCGCGAGGTGGCGAGGCAGATCGACAGCGGCCTGTTCGAGCGCGCCGTGCTCCACCCGCCCAAAGTCTCAACGGCATTGAGAGAAATGCAGCCGCAGGCCGCGCAGCACTTCAAGGACGCCTACCTGCTGGACTTCCTGGCCTTGCCCGATCCTCACTCCGAGGCCGAGCTCCACCGCAGCCTGTTGACGAATCTGGGCCGCTTTCTCACCGAGTTGGGGCGGGACTTCTGTTACATCGGCAGCGAGTACCCAGTGCAAGTGGGCGGCCAGGACTTTGCGCTGGACCTGCTGTTCTTCCACCGCGGCCTGAACTGCCTGGTGGCTATCGAGTTAAAGGTCACCGCCTTCGAGCCCGAGCACCTGGGCAAACTGAACTTCTATCTGGAAGCATTGGACCGTGATGTGAAGAAGCCGCACGAGAACCCGGCCATCGGCCTGTTGCTGTGCGCCAGCAAGGACAGCGAGGTAGTGGAATACGCGCTGAGCCGCACGCTCTCGCCTGCGCTGGTGGCGCAGTATCAAATGCAGTTGCCGGACAAGCAGATGCTGGCAGCGAAGCTGCATGAGTTTTATGCACTGAGTGCGCCGGGATTTAAGGCTACTGGGCCAACGGAGCGCAACAAGAAAGATCAAGCAAAGTGATTTCCGATCTAAAGCCCTACGCAGCGTACAAAGACTCAGGCTTGTCGTGGCTTGGGCAGGTGCCAGAACACTGGGGCGTTCGACCGGCATTCGGGGCTTTCACACCCATCCACGAGCACAACCGCGGCATGAAAGAGAAGACGGTTCTCTCCCTCAGCTATGGTCGCATCGTGATCAAACGCCAGGAGAAGCTTCATGGATTGGTACCCGAGTCCTTTGAGACTTATCAGGTAGTCAATCCTGGCGACATCATTCTGCGAACAACTGATCTTCAAAACGACCACACCAGCTTGCGAGTCGGCATAGTTAGCGACCGAGGGATTATCACATCGGCCTATCTCGCACTGCGTGCCGCGAGAGACGTGGTGCCCGAGTTTGGCTTCCAATTCCTTACCGTCTGGGACTCCACCAAGGCAATCTATGGTTACGGATCAGGACTGCGACAGAGCCTGAACTTCTCGCATTTCAAGCGCATGCCTGTTGTTGTTCCACCTCCAGACGAGCAAGCCGCTATTGTGCGTTTCCTAAAAAATGCAAACGCCCGAATGGAGCGGGCAATTCTGGCGAAGCGCAAGGTAATTGCTCTGCTTGATGAACAGAAGCAGTCCGTCATTCACCGCGCGGTTACGCGAGGAATGAATCCGCGCGCCGCGCTGAAGCCGTCCTGCATTCCAGACTTGGGCGAAGTTCCAGCACACTGGGACACGCCACTCAACCAGCGAGTTTTTAAGGAGTTGATCAGACCGCACAACGGCGCTCAAGAGACACAACTATCACTTTCTCAGCGCGATGGTTTGATTCCGACAAAGGACATGCAAGAACGCTCGCTTCAGACGGCTTCATTCGATAACTGGAAGGTGGCACACCCAGGGGACTTGGTGCTGAATCGCTTTAAGGCACACCTCGGCGTCTTCTTTGCAGCCACGATGCGCGGTATCGTCTCGTTTCACTATGGTGTTTTTGCTCCACGGAAAAAGCTTCACACGAAGTATTTCGAACTGTTGTTTCACACCTATCCTTACCGAGCACTTTACGCAGGTAGATCAAATGGGATGACAGTTGGACTTCAGAATCTCTCGAACCAAAATTTTTATGGCGTACGTGTCGTTGTACCTCCCATCGACGAGCAGATTGAAATAGCAAAACACGTAAGTCAAGAGACCGAGACGATCAAGCAAGCCACGTTGCGGCTGGAACGGGAAATTGAACTTTTACGCGAATATCGCACCCGCCTCATCGCCGACGTGGTCACCGGCAAATTCGACGTCCGCGAAGCCGCAGCACGATTGCCCGACGAAGCGTTAGTCGACGAGGCAGACGACGACACCGACCTGAGCGAAGAAACTGACATCGCAGAGGAAGAGGCCATCTCATGACCACCGACACCAGTGAGAATGGCCTCGAAACCCTCATCGTGCGGCACATGACCGGAACGGACGGTCTGGCCGTGGCGCCCAATTTGGTCGCCGAGCCTCGGGCACGCTACGGCGGCACAGGCTATCTCGCTGGCAGTTCCAAGGACTATGACCGCGCCCACGCGCTGGACGTGCCACAGCTTTTCGCCTTCCTTCGCGCCACCCAGCCCGAGAGCTTCAAGAAGTTGGCTATGGCCAATGCCCACGACGCACAGGACATCAACCGCTTGAAGTTTCTCGCGCGGCTTTCTGCCGAGGTGGGCAAGCGAGGTGCGGTAGACGTGCTGCGCAAGGGCGTGTCCCACGGGCCGGTGCATGTCGATCTTTTCTACGGCACGCCCTCCCCCGGCAACGCCAAGGCGGCGGCGCTGCATGCCCTCAATCGCTTCACCGTCACGCGCCAGTTGACGTACAGCATGGACGAGACACGTCGCTCGCTGGACCTGGGCCTGTTTATCAACGGCCTGCCCATCGCCACCTTCGAGCTCAAGAACAGCCTGACCAAGCAGACGGTACAAGACGCCGTAGAGCAGTACAAGCGCGACCGCGATCCGCGCGAGCGCCTGTTCGAGTTCGGCCGTTGCGTGGTGCATTTCGCAGTGGACGATGCCGAGGTGCGCATGTGCACCGAACTGCGCGGCAAGGCCTCATGGTTCCTGCCCTTCAACAAGGGCTACCAGGACGGAGCCGGCAACCCGCCCAACCCCGACGGCTTGAAGACCGATTACCTCTGGAAAGAAGTGCTCACGCCAAGAGGGCTGACCAACATCCTGGAGAACTACGCCCAGATCGTTGAAGAAAAAGACCCACGCACCGGCCGTAAGAAACGCCGTCAGGTGTGGCCGCGCTACCACCAACTGGGTGTGGTGCGCCAGGCGCTGGACCATGTGAGCGCACACGGCACGGGCCAGCGTTACCTCATCCAGCACTCGGCGGGCAGCGGCAAATCGAACTCCATCGCATGGCTCTCGCACCAACTCATCAGCGTGCAGCGCGGCACCGAAGGCCAGCGCAAGCATGTATTCGATTCGGTCATCGTCATCACCGACCGACGCATCCTGGACGAACAGATCCAGACCACCATCAAGCAGTTCATGCAGGTGGGCGCCACGGTGGGCCATGCGCAGCATTCGGGCGACCTGCGCCGTTACATCGAGCAGGGTAAGAAGATCATCGTCAGCACGGTGCAGAAATTCCCGTTCATCCTCGACGAGATCGCGGCCGTGGGTGACAAGCGTTTTGCCATCGTCATCGACGAGGCGCACTCCAGCCAGGGCGGCAAGACCTCGGCAGCCATGAGTCAGGCCCTCGCCGACGAGGCCACCCCGGCCGATGGTGACGGCGGCACCGACCCGGAAGACACGGTGAACGCAGCACTAGAAAAGCGCATGGCCGCGCGCAAGATGCTCACCAACGCGAGCTACTTCGCCTTTACCGCCACGCCGAAGAACAAGACATTGGAGATGTTCGGTACGCCGCTGCCGCCGGATTCCGAGGGCAAGGTCAAGCACCGCCCCTTCCACGCCTACACGATGAAGCAGGCGGTGCAGGAGGGCTTCATCCTTGACGTGCTCAAGCACTTCACGCCGGTTGAGAGCTACTACAAGCTCATCAAGAAGACCGACGACGATCCCGAGTTCGACACCAAAAAAGCCAAGAAGAAGCTGCGCCGCTACGTGGAAAGCCACGACCACGCGATCCGGTTGAAGACTGAGATCATGGTCGACCACTTCCACGAGCAGGTGCTGGCTGCGTCCAAAATCGGTGGCCAGGCGCGGGCGATGGTAGTGAGCAGCGGCATTGCGCGTGCCGTCCAGTACTTCCACGCCTTCAAAGCCTATCTGGCCGAACGCAAGAGCCCTTATCAGGCCATCGTGGCCTTCTCTGGCGAGCATGAACACGATGGCGAGAAAGTCACCGAGTCCTCACTGAACGGCTTTCCCAGCCGCGATATCGCAGACAAGGTGCAGACCGATCCCTATCGCTTTCTGATCTGCGCCGACAAGTTCCAGACAGGCTATGACGAGCCGCTGCTGCACACCATGTACGTGGACAAGGCACTCTCGGGCATTAAAGCAGTGCAAACGCTGTCGCGCCTGAATCGCTCCCATCCGCAGAAATACGACTGCTTCGTGCTCGATTTCCAGAACAATGGTGAGACGGTCACGATCGCCTTCCAAGACTACTACCGCACCACGCTATTGTCAGAAGAAACCGATCCGAACAAGCTGCATGACCTGAAAGCCGACTTGGACAAGGCGCAGGTCTATGCACCGGACCAGATTGCGCAAGTGGTGACGATGTTCCTCGGCGGCGCAGAGCGCGACAAGCTCGACCCGCCGCTCGATGCCTGCGTGGCCGTTTACCTAGACCGGCTCGACGAAGATGGACAAGTCGCCTTCAAGGGCAAGGCCAAGGTGTTCTGCCGCACCTACGCATTTCTCTCGTCGGTCATCCCGTACAGCAATGCGCAATGGGAGGCGCTGTCCATCTTTCTCGATCTGCTGGTGCCAAAGCTGCCCGCGCCAATAGAAGAAGACCTGGCCAAGGGCATCCTCGAAGCCATTGATATGGACAGCTACCGGGTCGAGCGCAAAGCGGTGATGAAGATCGCATTGGTGGATCAAGAGGCCATGATCGCGCCCGTCCCCACCGACTCGGCAGGCCACAAGGCTGAACTGGAGCTTGAAAGGCTGAGCAACATTCTCAAACGGTTCAACGAGCAGTTCGGAACGGCCTTCACGGACTCGGACCGCATCCTTCGGCACATCCGGGACGACATCGCGCCAAAGGTTGCGGCCGACCCTGCCTTCCAGAACGCCAAGGCCAATACCCCCCATACCGCCAGGCTTGCCCATGACCAGGCACTCGCCAAGGCAACACAGGGCTCGATCAAGGACTACACACAGTTCTACAAGCAATTCGTGGAGAACGACGAATTCAAACGCTTCGTTGGGGACATGGTGTTCGCACTGACGAACTCGGGGACGGCCGGCGCATCTCCGCCTATGCACAGAGCTTGAGTAGAAATCACATTCAAGCTGGTACACCGCTTTCGGGGCTTCTGGCTACTGGCACTGCAGTTGGGCACACCCCTAGCTGGAGGACAAGGTCGACGAGTAAGCGGCGCACACCGAAGTCGCGCCAGCGGGTGTGCGGGTGCAGGACCTCGGCTACCGATAAGGGTCATGCGGCAAGTGGGAGTGGCTCTACTTCCGCTGCGCTGCCCCCGGAGAACCGTAGCACCGCGATTTAGAGCTCGATCAACCCGAAACGGAGATCGGACCGATGAAGAAGCGATACACCGAGGAACAGATCATTGGGTTCCTGCGCGAGGCGGACGCGGGATTGCCCATCAAGGAGCTTTGCAGGAAGCATGGCTTCAGCGAGGCGAGCTACTACGGCTGGAAGGCCAAGTTCGGCGGCATGAACGTCTCGGACGCACAGCGACTGAAGGCGCTCGAGGCTGAGAACGGCAAGCTCAAACGCCTGCTGGCCAACTCGATGCTCGAAGTCGACGCGATGCGCGAGGTGTTGAAGGGAAAATAGTGGCCGTGGCGGCACGACGCGAGGTCGTGCGGCAGTTGCAGGGGTTGGGCCTGAGCGAGCGCCAGGCACTGAAGCTGATGGGCATGAGCCCCAGCACCCTGCGCTACCGCCCTTGCGGCGACGGCAACGCCGACCTGCGAGAGCGCCTGAAGGAGCTCGCGGGCCAGCATCGCCGCCACGGCTACCGAATGCTGCACAGCCGGCTGCGTATCGACGGCTGGATGATCAACGTCAAGCGCACGTACCGGGTCTACCGTGAGGAAGGCCTGATGGTGCGCAAGCGCCGACGCAAGAAGCTGCCGGTGCCCGAGCGCCAGCCGCTCGTGCGTCCGATGCAACCCAACGAGGTGTGGAGCATGGACTTCGTGTTCGATGAACTGGCCAGCGGCCGACGCGTGAAGACGCTGACGGTCGTGGACGACTGCAGCAAAGAGGCCGTGCAGATCGCAGTCGACACCTCGATCCCGGCGCTGTACGCCACGCGGGTGCTCGACCAGGTCAAGGCAGAGCGCGTGCGTATTTCGGCGAACGTGACCGCTCATTTCGGTCCATCGTGACCGGCACGCCGAGGGGTGAATTCGGCGTCATTTCGGCAACGTGACCACGCGTTTCGGTGATCGTGACCGCCCAGGTCGATGGCGGTGCTGCGCAGGGGCAGAGTTTAGGGGTGGTCAGGTTCGCTCAGATCATTGGCTGGCCTCCTGAACTGCCTTTGTTGACTTGGCTGCTGCCCGCGCGGCCTTGCCGGTGCGACGCGACTCGCCCTCGAGATTGAAGCGCCGGCAGCTTTGCATCAATCGGTCGAGGATGGCGTCGGCGATCGTGGCGTCGCCCAGCCAGGCGTGCCAATGCTCGATGGGCAACTGGTGCGTGATGATCGTCGCGCGGTGGCCCACCCGGTCATCAATGACCTCCAGCAGGTCACCCCGGGTGACACTGTCCATCGGACCCGTCCCCCAATCGTCCAGGATCAACACGTCGACCTTGGCAAGCTGCTCGAGCCAACGTCGGAAGGTGCCTGCGCCGTGGAGGATGCGAAGCTCCTCGGCCAGACGTGGCACCCTCAGGTACAGCGCCGAGTGTCCCTGGCGACAGGCGTACTGGGCCAGCGCGCAGGCCAGCCACGTCTTGCCCAGCCCTGTGGCGCCGGCGAAGGTCAGCGTCTCGCCCCGCTCGATCCAGGTCGACAGTGCGACGCCCATCAAGGTGGACCTGTCGATGCCGCGCACCGCCTCGAAGCTGGCGTCCTCCAAGGTGGCCGTGGGGTACTTCAGCTGGGCACGCTGCAGCAGCCGAGCCCGCTTGCGGTCGCCTCGGGCGTAGACCTCGCGCTCGACCAGCAGGGCCAGTCGCTCGTCGAACGACAGGTTCAGGCAGTCGGCCTGTTCTTGCTGCTGCTGCAAGGCGTCGGCGAAGCCCTGCAGCTTGAGCGCGCGCAGTTGGGTCAGGGTGGCGTTGTTGAGCATGGCGTGTGGGTGCAATGGATTGGATGGGTTCATGGTGGGCTCTGGGCTGGTGAGGTCGGTCGTCCTCACTGGTAGTAGCCGGGTCCGCGCAGGTTGGCGTGCGTCGGACTGGTCCATTCGGCTTCGGCATCCAGCGGCACCTGGTCACGGTTGTTGGCCAGCAGGTCGCGCACATGGCGGTAGCGGAAGGCGCCCAGAGCGAGGGCCCGTTCGCAGGCCGCCTCCAGCCGTGCCTCGCCATATCGGCGCGACAGGTTCAGCAGTCCCAGGCAGGAGCGGTAGCCGTGTTCGGGATGCTTGTAGGTCTGCAGCAGCCGGGTGATGAGTTCGCCGCATGCCATGCCGATGCGTTGGCCCCAATCGATCAGCCGCTGAGGCGTCCACTCCAGGTGGGCGCGGTGGGCAGCAGGCATGTGGGCCTCCACCGTGGTGTAGCCGCCGCGGCGCTCGTTGCGAGCGTGGGCGGCCACGCGCTGGCCACGCAGCAGCAACTCCACGCCGTGGCGGGTGAGGCGCGCCTCCAGGGCCTGGCCGACGAGCGCATGCGGCACGCTGTAGCGGTGGCCCTCCAGCTCGACGTGGTAGTCGATGTGGACCTTCACCGTCTTGAAGCGGGCAAGCTCATAGGGTTGGCGCGGCAGCGACATCAGTGTCGGCGCATCCAGTTCGGCGAACACGCTGGCGCGGCTGCCGGGCAGCTTCTGGAACGGCCGGTCGTTCACGCTCGATAGCAGTTCGGTGATGGCTGCATCGACCTGGGCGACGGTGTCGAAGCGATGGTGGCGCAGCCGGGCCAGCGCCCAACGGGTGACGACTTGCACTGAAGACTCGGCGGTGGCCTTATCCCTGGGGGTTCGTGGGCGGGCAGCAAGCACCGAGGTACCGTAGTAGCGGGCGAAGTCGAGCACGGTGTCGTTGGCGCGTGGTTCGTAGCGGTCGGGCGAGGCGATGACCGCGCGTGCGTTGTCCGGCACGATCAACTGCGGCACACCTCCGTAGAAGTGCAGCGCACGCACCATGCAGTCGATCCAGTCGTCCAGGCGCTGGGCCGGGGTTGCGCAGGCGAAGACGTAACTGGAGGCGGCCATGGCCGAGACGAACACCTGGGCGCGGGCGCCGTCACTCAGTGGCACGGTGGGGCCGGCGAAGTCGATGAACAGCTTCTCGCCGGCGCGCCGGTGTTGGCGCATGGAGCGCTTGAGCGTGCGGGCGAACTCCTTGTAGTGCTCGCAGAACTGCGTGTAGCGCCAGGTGTGGCCATCGGGATGGGCGGCCACGTACTCCTGCCACAGCAGCATGAGCGTCATGCCCTTGCGGTCGAGCTCCCGATGAATGCGGCCCCAGTCGGGTTCGACGAAGGGCTGCGAGGTGGCGGCCCGGGGAAGAAGCGCGCTCGAGAGTTGCCGCTCGTTCCAGTGCTGCACGGTCTCCCAGTCCAGGCCGGCGACTGTGGCCAGGCTGACGTACTTGGCGACGACGCCTTTGGAGACCTTGAGGGTGGTGGCGATCTGCTCGTAAGAGAGCTGGGCGTGCCACTTCAGGCGGATGACATCCTTGATCATTGGTAGAGACATTCGTTGCTTGGGCATCCCGCTCCTTCGACGGCAAAGCCGCCGAGGCTACGGTGCCCAGGGGTTGAGTTCTCTACGCAGCGCCGCCGACGCCCGGGCGCCTCCTCAGGAAGGCTCCAGACCGGCGGTCATGAACGCCGAAACGGGCGGTCACGATGCCGAAACGGCCAGTCACGATGGTCTGAAACGCGGACCGGTCACGATGCGCCGGAATGACCGGTCACGATGCCGAAATCGGCGGTCACGATGCCCCGAAATACGCAAGCGCGGACTGCCCAAGGTGATCCGCACCGACAACGGTCCCGAGTTCGCGGGCCGAACGATGCAGACCTGGGCCGCAAAGAACGGCGTCGAGCTGCGCTTCATCCAACCGGGCAAGCCCGTGCAGAACGCCTACATCGAGAGCTTCAACAGTCGCTTCCGAGATGAGTGCCTGTCGCAGCACTGGTTCGCCAGCCTGAGTCACATGCGCAGCATCGTCGACAGCTGGCGTGACGACTACAACCACCACCGACCGCACAGCACCCTCGGGTACGTGCCGCCGGCCTTGTTCGCCGCGCGGTGCCGCCAGCTCGCTGGCGGCACCGCGCAAACCACCGCATCAACTACGATGCAAACCCTCGACCTCTAGATCAAAGTGCTACGAAAGCCGGGGGCAGCGCAAGATCCCAACAGCTCACGAATTAGGGTCCGGGCCGTAGCCCGGAACCCGTGGCCTGTGATCTGCTCCTTTGTGTCGTATCCCAGCGTGCGCAGCGCACTGTTGATGGTGTTGTCGCTCATGTAGCGCGTCTTTTCGGAACGCTTCGACATGCTTCGGAAGATCGGCCCACTCGGACCGGTCAGCGGATGGATGTCGCGCAGGATTTCGACCGCCTGCGTCGGTAGCGGCACGAGGTGAGCCGGCGTACGTACATCGCGCTTCTTCCACTCCCGCAGCTTCATCTTCTCGGGTGGGCAACGCCATAGCGCTTGGTCGAGATCCACATCTTCCCAGTGCGCCAGCCGCAACTGACCTGGCCGCTGGAACAGCAAGGGCGAGAGCTGCAAGGCCGCCCCGTGTGATCACGTTACCGTTGTAGGCACGCATGTCTCGAAGCAACTGGCCAAGCTTCTGCGGATCCGTGATGGCTGCATAGTGGCGCGTGCGAGGTGGCGGCAGACCGGCCGTACGGCTGTTCACGAAGTTCTTTGCCGGCTCCAAAGCCCCCACATCGACGGCGTACTGGAACACGTGCTGTACGGCCTCGCGAACGCGCTGCGCCGTCTCCAAATTGCCGCGCTCCTTGATGCGGTGAAGGCATCGGACCACCTCGGTCAGCAAGACGGCGTCCATGGCCAGCGCACCGATCCAAGGGAAGATGTGCAACTCTAGGTGGCGCATCACCTTCTCCGCATAGCCGGCGGACCATGTGCGGTCTTTCCACGCCTGCGCGTGCCATGCACGGGCAGTCCGTTCAAAGGTATTGAGGCGGGCAACGCGAACACGCTCTCCCTCCACCCGTCGCGCCTCGCGGGGATCGACACCCTCGGCGCGCTTCTCGGCCTCGGCACGCGCCTTCCTGCGCGCAGCGGCAAGCGTCACGACCGGGTAGTGCCCGATGCTGAGCTTGGCCTCCTTGCCATGCCGCTTGTAGCGATAAACCCACGCCTTGCCGGTAAGGCGCACGCGAAGGTAGAGACCGTCGCCGTCCGCCAGCAAATATTCCTTGTCCCGCGGCGCTGCCGCCTTGATCAGAAGCTCGTTGAGTTGCCCCATGGTGTACCCAAAATCGACTGCGATTGAAAAGCAGTCTGGGGTACACCGTGGGGTACGCGCAAGAACGGGACTTTGTGAGATTCGGTGATGCCGCTTGAGCCGCCTTTTTGAGGCTAAGTCCTTGATGTATAAGGGCTTTTGAGCTGACTTGGGATCTACCGAGAAAGAAAAATGGTGGCTGGGGCGGAATCGAACCACCGACACCCTTCAGCCGTCACCATAGGTAAGGGAGCGTTGCAGCAGTCAAGCATTCGTTACAAGCGCGCTTTGACAGCCAAGTCAGCCACAGAGACGCCGATGCCGGCCGCAATGTGCACAACGGTCATGACACCCGGATTCTGCAATCCTCTCTCAATGCTGCTCATGTAAGAGCGGTCCACCTTGCTTCTGTACGCAAGTTCTTCCTGCGAGATGCCACGCGCCTTCCGCAACGACTTGATCGCTGCGCCAAGTGCTAGCAGCGACGGGTCGAGCGCGTATTTGGGCGAGGCAATCGGCATAGACAAAATGCTCGCTTTATGTGTACGATTGCACCACGGACAATCTTCCACATACGCTGAAATCCGCTACTGCTCGCGATAGCCGATCTATGGGTGCACACGAGTACGAATCCGACGACAGATGACCTACCGGTATGCCCCTTCTCCACTCCCTACCGCCAAGCCGCTGCGGTTTCCAGTGTCGCTCCGCGAACAAAATGCGCGACCACTTTCGACCCCGCGCGCTACGCGCAGCGCGCCGGCGTCACGCATCGGATCCCAAGTGCGCACCTTGCGTCTGGCCTCAGGAACTTCCGCCGGCAAACTAGCGGAAACTGCCGGCGTCTCCCGCTCCATGCTCTCGCGAATCGAACATGGCCTAACTTCCCCTTCGGTGGAAACGCTCGACCGCATCGCGTCAGGCCTTGGGGTACCCGTCTCGCGTTTCTTCGCAGATCAACCCGGGCGCACGGACTTCTCGTACGTGCCTGCGGGCCGCGGCATACAGGTGCAGCGCCTTGGCGCCGTCACCGACCACCACTACGAACTCCTCGGGCACCTGCTCTCGGGCAACCTGTTCGTGGAGCCATACCTGGTCACGCTGTTGCCGGGCGCAAAGCCATACGCCGCCTTCCAGCATCCAGGTCTCAAGTTCCTCTACGTGCTCTCGGGCCGAGTGACTTACCGCTATGGAGAAAAGAGCCTCTCCCTGGGCCCAGGGGACTCACTGCTTTTCCAGGCCGCCGCACTCCATGGCATTGAGGCCATCGAAGCCGAACCCGTCAGCTACCTGTCCGTCGTATTCACATTGCGCAATTGATAAATCGACTGCAGACGACCGTGCCACCAAGATCCGGTGCCGCGCTGCTATCGGCAAAGCACTTTCCCTGCTCATCCGGGAAGGAAAGTTGCTGCGCGTCGCACTTGGAACCTATGTCGCACCGGGCGAGGCCGCTTTGGGATCCGCACTCCTTCCCCGTGGCACTCACCCTGCATGGCCTCCACTTCTCACCGGGATCCAAGCGAGAGCCCTATGCTGGCGAGCCTGCAAGACCACCGGGTCATCCAGATTGAAATGTGCATCACTTGATCACAAGTAATGCATATATTAAACTGTTCCTCTTGAACCAGTCAGACCACATCCTCGAACTGGCCCGGCACCTGCGCGTGCTGCGGGCTGCGGATGTGCGCGAGCGCGGCTGGTCGCCACAGCTTCTGATTCGCCTGCACCAGACTGGCAAGCTGCAACGGTTCGCCCGCGGCCTGTACGGGCTGCCCGATGCCGAAGTCACAGAGCACCAGACCCTCATCGAGGTATGCCAACGCGTGCCAAAGGCCGTGCTGTGCCTGCTGAGCGCACTCCGATTCCACGAGATCGGCACCCAGTTGCCCCGCGAAGTCTGGGTTGCACTGCCCGAGGCAACGCAGACCCCAAGGCTGGGCTACCCGGCGCTGCGGGTCACTCGCCTGCGTGGCGCCGCTTACAGCGACGGTGTCCAGACCGTGACCGAGCACGGCGCGCCCATCCGGGTGTACAGCCCTGCCAAGACGGTGACCGACTGCTTCAAGTTCCGCAACAAGATCGGCCTGGACGTGGCGCTGGAAGCACTGAAGGATGCCTGGCACAGCCGCAAGGTCACGATGGCTGAACTGAGTCACTTCGCCAAGGCCAATCGCGTCGAACGTGTCATGCAACCCTACCTCGAGGCGGTGACGCAATGACCGGCAACCTCTCCGCATCCATCCTGGCCCGGCTGCTGGCGCTGGCCAAGCAAAGGGGCGACGACTACAGCCTGCTGCTCAACCGATTCGCGATGGAGCGCCTTCTAACGCGTCTCGGCACCTCGCCGCATGCCGACCGCTTCCTGCTCAAGGGTGCACTACTGTTTGCGCTGTGGTACGACACCCCGCATCGGCCGACGCGCGATGTCGACCTGCTGGGCTTCGGCACCGACGATCTGGCAGACCTGGTCGCCACCTTTCGCGACGTCGCCGTCATGGACCTGGGGGACGGCATCGTGTTCGACCCCGCATCCGTGAAGGCCGAAGCCATCCGGGAAGACAACGCCTATGGCGGCTCCCGCATCACGCTGGCCGCACGCATCGGGGCCGCACGTTGCGCCCTGAAGATCGACGTGGGGTTCGGTGATGCCGTGACGCCCGGTCCGCAGACGATGGCATACCCAACCTTGCTCAAGGATTTCCAGGCCCCCACGCTGCGGTCGTACCCGGTCTACACCGTGATCGCCGAGAAATACCATGCCATGGTGGTACTGGGCCGGGCGAACAGCCGCATGAAGGACTTCTACGACCTCGCGGTGATTGCACGGCGCACGGAACTGGATTGCGCCACGCTCTCCACAGCCATCGCCGCCACCTTTGCGCGGCGTCAGACCGCGTTGCCCACGGAGCGCCCGTTGGCTCTGACCAGGCCGTTCGGCGAAGATGCAGCCAAGCGGCGTCAGTGGCAAGCCTTCCTCGACAAGAACCGCATCGAAGCTGCCAGCCTTGGTGATACCGTGGCGCTGCTGGACGACCTGCTGTGGCTTTCCACCGAGGCTGCAGCGACCAACAGGCAGGTGACGGCCACTTGGCATCCTGATGCGTTGCGCTGGGTCCGGTCCCCCCTGATCAAGCCAAGTGCTCATTGAGGCCCCGGCAATGAGATCGTGTAGCTTGGCGTGCGGAGCGCCTGCCGGACACCAGCGCTGCAGCACCCGCGCAACCCGGCCTGAGAAGTTCAAGATCGGTCGGTCGGCCGCCCTTCACCGGCCAGCGCCCGCCCAGTTCTCCACTTCAAGCGCGGGCACGCGCGCCGCCGTCGACAAGAAGCTGCAACACTAGGTCGCGCGTAAGGCGCTGTGCCAAAAATCGACCCGGCTTGTACAACCGCCGGCCCTCAACAGTCTTCCCAAGCTTCAAGCCTCACCGGACTATTGCGGTCGTCGATGCACTCGCACGGCGCCACCGAGCCCGCGTCCTGATCGGCAGGATGACGGAGCCCAGCGACTCGTGGGGACCGCCGCGCGCCTCGGTGCGGCCCTGCAGAACGTCGCGAAGGACTTCTGGGTTGGGCACTCGTGCTTGGTTTCGACGGCCTTGAGGCCGGAAGCCCCCACTCCCTCTTCAAGAGGTTGAGGGCATCCCTCTCGAGAGCCTTCGACCTCATCCCCGCTGCGGGGATCACCCGACAGGACGCGCCGCGAGACATTCAACAAGCAGTTCGCCGGTGGCGCAGATGTGCTGTCGCAGGAGCTGGCATGCATTCACGACATCGCCCCGCTTGCACATTGCCAGGAGCTCCCAGTGCTCCTGTTGCGAGCGATTCCGGTGTGATGTGAACTCCCACGTGTAGCGCAGATAGCGCTCGAAACCCAGGCGCAGCGTTTCGACCATCGTCAGCGTCCGGGGGCGATTGGCCGCTGCATACAGCCCCCGATGAAAGCGGGCGTTCAGCAGGATGATGCGGTCCACGCTTGCCTCGTGGTCCAGCTCTTCCAGCACGCGTTCGGCGTCGGCGAACTCCGCAGCGCTCAGCCGCGGGATCGCCCATGCCAGGGCTTGCGGCTCCACCAGGCTCCTCAACTGCGTCATCTCTTCCGCCTCGGCAGCGGACATGGTGGCCACGCTGACACCGCGCCGGGGCTCCGAGGCCAGAAAGCACTCGCGCACGAGGTCCTTGAACGCTTCCCTCACGACCGTCTGGCTGACGCCGAAGCGTGAGGCCACCGCGTCCTGCCGCAAGCGTTCGCCCGGCCTCAGGCGGCCTTGAATGATCTCGATACGCAAGGCGTCCACCACGGCGCCGGCCGTCGATCGATCTCCGAGGACTTGGCCGGCGAGCGCGGCCTCCATGTGGTCCATAGCTTTTCTCCTGTCAGGGATTGTACGGACCCAGCACCACCTTGACGATTATCGATAATCGATTAAAGTGAGCCAACTTCCACTTTCTTCAAGGTTGCACATGACGCTCCGCCTCTCCGATTTCGACGCAGTGACCTTCGACGTCTACGGCACGTTGATCGACTGGGAACCCTCGATCGCCAGGTTCCTGACCCGCTGGGCACGGGACAACAGGATCGAGGCCGACGCAGAGGCGCTCGTCATGGCCTTCGATGGCGCACGCGCTTCGATCCAGAAGGAACGCCCTGCCCACCTCTACCCCGATGTGCTGAGCAAGTGCTTCGAGCGCATCTGCGCCCAGTTCGACGTGGCCGTGGACCCCGACCTTCGCCGCCAGTTCTCGGCAGCGCCACACACCTGGCCGGCCTTCGCCGACAGCCACGCCGGACTCAAGCGCTTGCAGCAGTCGACCAAGGTCGGCGCCTTCAGCAACATCGACCAGGCATCGCTCAACACCTCGTGCGACAACCTCGATTTCCGCTTCGACCTCATCGTCACGGCGCAGCGCGTGGGTGCCTACAAGCCGGACTGGCCGCATTTCGACACGGGCATCGGCGACCTCATGCGCATGGGCATCCCGCGCGAGCGGATCCTGCATGTGGGCCAAAGCCTGCGGGCCGACATCACGCCGGCCAATCGGCTGGGCGTGCGCTGTGCCTGGGTCAACCGCCCGGGCCGCCTGCTGGGTCTGTCGGGCGAAGGCGCGGCCGAAGCCAGACCGGACCTCACGGTCTCCAGCCTCGCCGAACTCGTCGCCGCGCTGACCGGCACCGATCAACCCGCGGCCGCGCTGGCCTCTTGAGGAGTGTCCGAATGAACACCGCCATCCATTCCATGTCTCGCCTGCTGTTGCGCGTCGTCGGCGTCGCGCTGCTCGCGAGCAGCGGTGCGGCGCTCGCGCAGAGCACCGACCCGGTGCTCGAACGCATCAAGGCCAAGGGCACGATCACGCTGGGCTATCGGGAATCCTCGATCCCGTTCTCCTACCTGAATGCCGACCGCAAGCCCGTCGGCTATGCGATGGACCTCTGCCTGAAGGTGGTCGACGCGGTCAAGCAGAAGCTCCAGATGCCGGCATTGAAGGTCGACCACATCGCCGTGAACCCGCAGAACCGCATCGCACTGGTAGCCAATGGCACCGTCGATCTCGAATGCGGCTCGACGGTCAACACGCTGGGACGCCAGGCACAGGTGGACTTCAGCGCGCCGCACTTCATCTCGACCACCCGACTGCTGGTGCGCAAGGGCGCGGACATCAGGGAGGTCGAGGATCTCGATGGAAAGGCCGTGGCGCTGCCGATCAACACGACGCCGGAGCGGCTGATCAAGGCACTGATCGAAGCGAAGAAGCTGAAGGTCCGCATCGTTGCCGTCAAGGACAACTCGGAAGGCTTCCTCGCGCTCTCGACCAACCGGGTCGACGCCTTCTCGACCGACGACATCCTGCTGTCCGGGCTGCGCAAGACCGCGCCGGCACCGCTCGAGTACGAGGTGGTTGGCCGGCCCTTGTCCTTCGACCCGTACGGCCTGATGCTGCAGAAGAACAGCACCGTGTTCCTCAGCCTCGTGAACGCCACCATCGCGCGCACCGTGCGCTCCGGCGAGCTTGCTGCTTCGTACGACAAGTGGTTCGCGCCTCTGGACGTGCCGCTTTCGAAGGATCTCGCCGCCGCGCTGAAATTGGCCGCGCTCCCGGAATGAAGCAGCCCGCTCGGGACGCCTGATGAACTACGCATGGAACTGGAAGGTCCTTTTCGAGGACCCCTACGCGGGATGGCTGCTGTCCGGCCTGCAAGCGACGGTGCTGATCTCGCTCGCAGCGTGGGCCATCGCCGTCACGATCGGTCTCGGGCTCGGCGTGCTCGGCTCATTGCCCGGCCGGGTGCGATGGCTGTTGACAGGGTACGTCTCGGTGTTCAGGAACGTCCCCCTGCTGGTGCAACTGTTCATCTGGTTCTTCGTGGTGCCGGAACTGTTGCCGAGCGAGGCCGGCCGATGGCTCAAGCGGGATCTGCCCATGCCCGAGATCTGGACGGCCATCGCCGCGCTGGGGTTGTTCACTGCGTCGCGCGTCGCGGTCCAGGTCCGCTCCGGCATCGGCGCACTGCCGCGCGGCCAATGGCTCGCCGCCTCTGCGAGCGGCATGAGCCTGGCGCAGGCCTACCGATTCATTCTGCTGCCGCAGGCATTGCGGCTCGTGCTGCCACCGCTGACCTCCGAGTTCCTCACCGTCTTCAAGAATTCCGCGCTGGCACTGACCATCGGCGTGTTCGAGATGACAGCGCAGAGCCGCCAGATCGAAAGCTACACCTTCAACGGCTTCGAGGCGTTCACGGCAGCCACCGTGGTGTACCTGTCGATCGCGCTTTGCGTGACCGCAGGCATGCGCCGCCTGGAGAAGAAGCTGATGATCCCCGGTACCCAGGGAGAACGGGCATGAGCGGGACATTCGATGCCTCCGTCATCGTGAGCGCGTGGCCATTCCTCCTGGAAGGCCTCGGGCTCAGCCTGATGCTCACCCTGGTGGCGATGGCGGGCGGCCTCGTGCTCGGCCTGTTCCTGGCGCTCGCGCGTCTCTCCCGGCATCGCCTGCTCGCCGGGGCCGCGGCCGTCTATGTCAACGGATTCCGCGCCGTGCCGCTGATCCTCGTGATCTTCTGGTTCTACTTCCTGGTGCCGCTGATCGTGGGCAGGCCCGTGGGGGCACTCCCCTCTGCACTGATCGCCTTCACGCTCTTCGAAGCCGCGTACTACTCGGAGATCATCCGTGCAGGCCTGCAGAGCGTGCGCGCGGGCCAGTGGCAGGCGGCCGCGGCATCGGGGCTGCGGCCGGCGCAGGCGCTGCGCTTCGTCGTGCTGCCGCAGGCGGTGCGCAACATGATGCCGGTGCTCATCACCCAGGCGATCGTCCTGTTCCAGGACACCTCGCTCGTCTACGTCATTTCGCTGAGGGACTTCATGACCTCCACAAGCATCGTGGCCAACCGGGACAACCGGCTGGTCGAGATGTACCTGTTCGCAGCGCTCGTCTACTTCGTGCTCTGCGCATCCCTTTCCCTGGCGGCCCACCTGGCCGCCAACCGCAGGAGCGCCCCATGACGACCAGCACCAATACCGACGCACCGATCATCGAGGTGCGCGGATTGCACAAGTCCTATGGATCGGCGCCCGTGCTCAACGGTTGCGACCTCGCGATCCAGCGCGGCGAGGTGGCCGTGATCTGCGGGCCCTCCGGCTCCGGAAAGAGCACGCTGATCAAGTGCTTCAATGGCCTCGAGCCCTTCCAGCAGGGCAGCGTGCGCGTCGACGGCGTCGAACTAGGGGAAGCGAAGGCCGACCTGAGCCGGCTGCGCAGCCGTGTGGGCATGGTGTTCCAGCACTTCGAGCTGTATCCGCACCTGACCGTGCTGGAGAACCTCTGTCTTGCCCCGATGAAGGTGCTCGGCCGCACGCGCGAAGCGGCACATCAGAAGGCCAGCGAACTGTTGGGCCGTGTCGGACTGCCGGGGAAGATCGACGCGTATCCGGCCCAGCTCTCCGGCGGTCAGCAGCAGCGCATCGCGATCGCCAGGGCGCTGGCGATGGAGCCGATCGTCATGCTCTTCGACGAGCCGACCTCGGCGCTGGATCCGGAAATGATCGGCGAAGTGCTCGCGGTGATGCTGGAACTCGCCCGGGACGGCATGACGATGGCCGTCGTCACGCACGAGATGGGGTTCGCCCGCCGCGCCGCGGACCACGTCATCTTCATGGATGCCGGGAAGGTCGTGGAGAACACGCCGACGGACGCCTTTTTCGCATCCCCGGCCTCCGCGCGAGCGCGCGAATTCCTCTCGCGGCTCGTCTCCCACTGAGGGCACCGGGCACGAACGCACACCATGACACCACACCTCTCGAAACCCCGCGCGGTCATCACGCACGAATCGCTGGGCCGCATGCGCGTGCCGACCTTCGCCGACGTCCAGGCAGCGCTCGACCGCATCAGCGCGCACGTGGTGCGCACGCCCCTCATTCGCTCGACAGCTCTCGATCGCATCGCCGGCGCGCCGGTCTGGCTGAAGGCGGAGAACCTGCAGGTGACGGGATCGTTCAAGGCGCGCGGCGCCTTCAACGCCATGCTGCGCCTGGACGATGCCGAGCGGCAACGTGGCGTCGTGGCCTATTCCACGGGCAACCATGGCCAGGCCATCGCCTGGGCCGCCCGGTGCCTCGGCATTCCAGCCACGATCGTCATGCCCGCGGATGCGCCGCGCAACAAGGTCGCTCGCGCGCTGGCCCATGGCGCCCGCGTAGTCCACTACGACCGGCGACGCGAAAGCCGAGAGGCGATCGGAATGCGCTTGCTGCACGATTCCGGCGGCACGCTCATACCGCCGGGCGATCACCCCGACGTGCTGGCTGCGCAGGGCACCGTGGCACTGGAAGCGCTCGATGCACTGCCGCCCGCGGCCAAGGCCAACCTGGGTACCTTTGCCGCACCGTGCGGCGGTGGCGGCCTGCTGGCGGGATGCGGCCTGGTGCTGGAGGCCCTACTTCCGGCTGCACGGATCGCCGCGGTCGAGCCTTTCGGTTTCGACGATACGGCGCGCTCGCTCGACAGCGGAACGCGGGAGGTCAACAGCCCTGCCGCGAGCACGCTCGCCGACGCCCTGCAGGCAACCACGCCCGCCGAATTGCCATTCGAGATCAACCGGCACTGCCTGACCGACGCATTGACCGTGACGGACGCGGAAATCGCGGCAGCCGTGCGCTTCGCGCTCGCCGAACTGCGCATGGTCGTCGAACCAGGCGGCGCCGTGGCCCTGGCTGCCGTTCTGACCGGCCACCTCCAGCTCGGCAACAGGGATGCCGTCGTGGTGCTTTCCGGCGGCAACGTCGATATGCCGCTGCTCGCCGCGCTGATCCAGGGCGACGACGGGGCACCCTACACCGAGCGCGACACGACATCGGGCCTACGCACCGCCTGACACCTTGCGCGAACGCGCACGTGTACGCGCTTTTTCTACAACACAGCGAGAACGCCATGAAGACGATTGAAGAGAAATTCCTGAAGCTGGGTATTGACAACGCGCCAGGTCAAGAGGTGCGCGAAAGCCCGAGCGACGACAGTCCGACGAGACCCGGTGAAAGCCTCCCGGGCGCCGCGGTCGATTTCTCGCACGGCGACGTGAACGCTACCGGATTCGAGCCGACGCCCGGTGCACTCGATGCATTCGTCCAGGGGGCGCATCGCGGCGGTTCCCAAGCCTACACGGAGTACCGCGGCGATGCAGCCATTCGGGAGAAGCTCGCGATCGCTCTGAGTGCGTTTTCCGGGCACCCCGTTTCGGGCGCCGAAGAAGTCATCATCACTCCCGGCACGCAAAGTGCCCTTTTCCTGGCCGTCGCGAGCACCGTCACCACAGGCGACAAGGTAGCGATCGTTCAGCCGGACTACTTCGCCAACCGAAAGCTGGTCGAATTCATGGGTGCGCAGATGATCCCCGTGCGGCTCGACTACTTGAACGGCACCGTGCACGCCGGCCTGGATTTGCAGCAACTCGAGTCCGCTTTCAAGGCAGGTGCGAAGGTCTTCCTGTTCTCGAACCCGAACAACCCGACCGGAGCGGTGTACTCCCGAAGCGAGATCGCGCAGATCGCGGGCCTCGCCGAGCGCTTCGGTGCAACAGTGATCGTCGATCAGCTCTATTCGCGGCTGCTCTACGAGGGACAACCGTACGTCCATCTTCGCCGCCTTGCGACCGGAATCGACAACGTGATCACCATCATGGGACCGTCCAAGACGGAATCGTTGAGTGGCTACCGGCTGGGAGTGGCCTTCGGCAGTGCACGCCTCGTGCAGCGCATGGAGAAGCTCCAGGCTATCGTTTCCCTGCGCGCTCCCGGTTACTGCCAGGCCGTGTTGCAGACCTGGTTCTCCGAGCCCGCCGGATGGCTGGGCGAACGCATCGCCAAGCACCAGCAGATTCGCGACTCATTGCTGGCGGTCTTCCGAGACACGGACGGCGTGGTGGTCCGCACACCGCAGGCGGGCAGCTACCTCTTTCCGCGCCTTCCGAAGCTGCACCCGCCCCTGCCGGTCTTCGTCAGAGCACTGCGGCTGCAGGCGAACGTCACTGTCACGCCCGGAACCGAATTCAGTTCGGACGCACATGACAGCATCCGCTTGAACTTCTCGCAGAATCACGATGCAGCAGTGGCTGCGGTCCAGCGCATCGCTGCCATGGTCGAGCGGCACCGGGTTTCCTGAGCATGAATCAGCACATGATCAGAAAAGCCTTCAGCAGCGAATCCTCGCCGCCGCCAGCCGGCACTTACAGCGTCGCGGTGCAATCGGGCCACCTCGTGTTCCTATCGGGCCAGACCCCACGTGATCGCGACAACGTCAGGCATGGTGACAAGCCCTTTGCCGTACAGGCAAGGATGGCGCTCGACAATCTCGAGGCAGCCGCGAACGCAGCAGGATCGAGTCTCCGCGACGCAGTCAAGGTGGGTGTATTTCTCAGGGATATGGCGAACGCCGCTGAGTTCGATGCAATCTACGCGACTTACGTCGGGTGGCCCCCGCCCGCGAGAACGCTGACCCATTCGGGCTTTGCGGCGTTTGACATCGAGGTCGACGCAATACTCGACCGAGGCTCTGCGAGCCAAACGTCGAGGTAGAGCAGCGGCAACCACCGTTTTTCGTCAAGGCTGCGATCACGAGGAGAGCGAGGAGGTTGAGCGACGCGCCTTCGATCTCGGCTAGAAGAGCCCATGTTGCGACGTCGTCAAGGCCACGAAGCTTTCTCCCATGGGCTGGAGAATGGCGTCGGCAATCGGCTGGAGCTGCCTGGTGAGGTAGTGTTCGTAGTCGATGCGCGCATGGCGGGTTTCCAGCGGCTCCGGACCGTTCTGCGTCATGACGTACTGAATCCAGCCGCCTTTCTGATACTGCTTGGGCCGACCGATGCGGGCGTTGTGTTCGTCGGCGATGCGCGCGGCCCGGACCTGCGGCGGCACGTTGACCCGGTAGGCGTCGAGCCGATGGCGCAGGCGCTTGCGGTAGATGAGCAGGTCGTCCTTGGCGCCAGCCAGCGTCGACTTCGCATAGTCGACCACGAACTCCTTGTACGGCGCCCCCTGGAAGATGCGTGAAAGCAGGCCCTCCTGGAATTGCCGCGCCAGCGGGGTCCAGTCGCTGCGCGCCATCTCCAGGCCGCGGTACACCATCTGCTCCTTGCCCGCGGCGTCTACACCGAGACCCGCGTAGCGCTTCTTGCTGCCGACCTCCGAGCCGCGAATGGTGGGCATGAAGAACTTCTTGTAGTGGGTGTCCACCTCGATCTCCAGAAAGCTCTCCAGCCCCTGCTCGTCGCGGAGTGTGCGGGTCCACCAGTCGTTGATGTCCGCCGCCAGGCTGGCCGCGACGGCGTGCGCCTCCTCGTTGGCATGGGTGCGCTTGAGCCAGATGAAGATGGAGTCGGTATCGCCGTAGATGGGCTCATACCCCCGCTTCTCCACGAACTCGCGCGTGAGCTTCATCATCTCGTGGCCGCGAAGCGTGACGGCGGACACCAACTCGGGGTTGAAGAACCGGCACTCGCTCGCGCCCAGCACGCCGGCGAAGGAGTTCATGAGCAGCTTCAGCGCCTGCGACAGCGGCTCGTTCTTCGCGCGCTTGGCCTCGTCCCGGGCGCGCCAGAGCGTGGTCACGATCTCGGGCAGGCAGTGCCTGTCGCGCGAAAAGACAGTCCCCTTCGGTCCCCTGACGCACCCGGCCAGATCGCTGGCGTCCGAGCCCTCGACGAGGCCCACCGGATCGACCAGGAAGGTCCGGATGATGGAGGGGTAGAGGCTCTTGTAGTCCAGCACCACGACGGAGTCGTAGAAGCCCGGTTTCGAGTCCATCACGTACCCGCCGGGATAGGCCTTGCTCGCAATCTCGCCCACATTCGGCGCCACGTAGCCCAGCCGGTGCATCCGCGGCATGTAGTGGTGGCTGAACGCGGCAATCGAGCCGCCGAAGTGGTCGGCCTGCAGTCCGGTGGTCTGGGCCCGCTCCATCACGAACTGCAGCAGCTTCGCCTTGTCGAAGATCCGCAGGACCAGCTCGCAGTCGCGGATGTTGTAGAGCGCGAGCGCAGGCTTGTCTTCCTGGTAGCGACGCTCGATCTCGGCCATCTTGTCGTATTCGTCGCCGATGGCCTTGCCCTCACCGAGCAGCGCTTGCGAGACGGTCTCGAGGCTGAAGGACGGGAAGCTCCACACCGCGGCCTTCAGCGCGTCGATGCCGTCGATGACGACCCGGCCCGGTGTCGGCGCGAACAGGTACCCCTGCTTGCCCGGATGGGTGCGCCATTCGATGGGACGGCGCTCCCGCCCGAGCAGGAGCTGCACGCCACAGTCGTTGGCTGTCTTCTGAAGCACCCGCAGGTCGAACTGGACGACGTTCCAGCCGATGATGACGTCGGGGTCGTTCCGCTCGAACCAATCATTGAGCTTCTCGAGCATCGCCCGGCGCGACGGGCAATAGACGAGCGCGAAGGGCTTGGGCGCATGCGATCCGGATGACGCCCCTTGCGGCGGCTCGCCCAGCATGAAGACGACACGCTCCAGCGTGCCGTCCAGCGCAATGGAATAGAGCGCTTCGTCCTGGCTCGTCTCGATGTCCAGCGACACGACCTTCAGCACCGGCCGGAATTCGGGCGCGGGCTTGAGTCTGCAGTCGGCGATGGTGGCGCCCTCTGTGCGCCCTCCTTCCACCCGCACGCCGGCGGTGATGAAGCGTTCCATCAGGTAGCGGTCATGCGGGCGCACGTCGGCTTCGAGCAGGGGAATGTTTTGTGCCTGGAGGGCGCGAGCCAACCGGCCGAGCTGGCGGAAGTGCTTCGCGTAGACACCGAGCACCGCTTCCTGCTGGAAGGTCTTGAGCTCGAGCTCGCGCAACTGCACGCCTTGCATGGCCGCAAGGTGGTCTTCGACCGCCGCCTTGTGCCGGGTGGCAACGAACGCAACGCTGCTGCGGGAGGTCAGGACCACTTTCCTCGGCCCCGCATCGGTTGCCAGCCAGTATTCGATCACCGTACCGGCGGGCGCATCCCGCCAGTGACGCGTGAGGATGAAGCCCTTGAGTTCGGCGGATGTCACGGGATTCTGGAGAGAGTCGGGCAAGGAGGGAAGACGGACTTGGGCACAGACGATTCTCGCCGCGCAACGTGCGTTGATCGATCGTAGGCGCGGGACCTGCGAAGGTTCATGGAGCTCGCCACTACGCAGGGCGCGCGTCTGTGCCCTCTGGTACGCAGGGCCTATGTGCTCGGCGCGCGCTCCCAACCCGATGCCTTGCATCTGCTGGGCCGGTATGCCGTCAGCAACTGCTGGCCACATGCATTCGCCGCTGTGGGCCTGTCGAGACAAGCCCCGCATACATGCGCGAGATTGCCGGCAAGCCGTGCCGCCTGGCGCCGCCGCCGGCCTGTTGCTCCCTTTCCAGCCGCGGCAGGCTCGCGCTCGCAACGAAGAACGCTCTCACTGCGCCGGGACGATTCTCCGCGCCTTGACGACCTCGCCCCACATCTTCGTCTCAGTGCGGATCAGTTCATTCAGTTCCTCCGCCGTGCTTCCCACCGCGACGGCCGACACTGCGGCGAGGCGCTCCTTGACCTCGGGCATCGATGCCACCGATCGCCAGGCGTCCGTCAATGCCGCGACGACCTCCTTCGGCGTTCCCGCGGGCGCCCAGACGGCATACCACCCATCGATCACGAACCCCGGCACTGTCTCCTTGACGGTAGGAATCCCGGACATTCCCTCGGCCCGGCGCGAGCCCGTCTGCGCCAGCGCGCGCACCTTGCCGCTGGCCACCAGGGCCGGAACCTGTGCGGCAGGGCTCATCGAGAGCTGGACCACGTTCGACATCAGGTCGCCGCTGAAATTGCCCGCGTAGTTCACCGGCAGAACTTCCGCACCTGCCTGGTGAGCGAGAAGCTGCGAGCCGAGATAGGCGGCAGAGGCGAATCCGGTGACGCCCATCGCGAGCTTGCCCGGATGCGCCTTCGCGTGAGTCACGAGCTCCGCGAAGGTTGCGATCGGGGCCTGCGCGTTCACCATCCAGACGAAGGGCGAAGCCGCGAATCTGGAGACGGGGACCAGTTCCTTTTGCGGGTCGTACGGCAGATTGGCGACCATGTGAGGATTCATCGTGATCGTCTGATTGAAAGCGAAAAGCAACGTGTATCCGTCCGGCTTCGCGCGCGTCACCTTCTGGACGCCGATGACGCCGCTGGCCCCCACCACGTTGTCGACCACCACCGGTTGGCCGAGCAGTTCGGACAGTTTCTGGGCGCCGAGCCGCCCGATGATGTCGACGCCGGTGCCCGCGCCGGCCGGCAGCACGAGCGTGATGGGGCGGGAGGGGTACTTGGCTTGCGAGGATGCGGCCAGGGGGACCCCGAGCGCCGCGGTGGCCAACAGTGCCGCGACGTACCGTCTTGCTGCGTTCTTCATGGATCTGTCTCCTGGTTTTTTGCTCACGAGGCGGGTTGGTGTTCGGCGCGCAGGGGCCGCAGGCTGCGGGCCACCCGATCGATCTCTCGCAGCATCGGCTCGACTGCCGCGACGATTGCATCGGTGGCCACGAAGGATCGGGCCGCATCCAGCCGGCTCGCAATGTCCGCAACCGCGATCGACTCCACGACCGGCACCATCCGCAGCGCGCACAGCAGCGGCTTGGCCGCCTGTACCGCGCGGATGCCTCCCGAGATGCCGCCGTAGCTCACGAAGCCGGCCGGCTTGTAGTGCCACTCCCGTGACAGGAACGTGAGTGCATTGACGAAGGACGACGGAGGAAAGTGGTTGTATTCGGGAATGACGAAAACGAAGGCGTCGGCTTCCTGCACCTTGGCAGCCCATGCCCGTGTATGCGCATGGGCGTATTCGCCCAGTCGAGGGTGCCTTGGTTCGTCGAAGACGGGTAGGTCGAATGTCTTCAGGTCGACCCGTTCGACCGCGAGCCTGCCGGAGCGGCCCGCTTCCCCGGCGAACCATTGGGCCACTGCATCCCCTACCCTGCCCGCGCGGGTGCTGCACGTCACGACATGCAGCCTCGGCGCCTGCTCGATGGTGTTTGAAAGCTGCATGTTTCAGCCTTCCAGGACCTTGGTGGCTTGCCAATGCAGCAGCCTCAACCCGTCCTCGGCCCGGATCCAGACCGTGACGAAGGCGTTGTCCATGACCTTGATCTGGCCGGCGACGTCCAGGGTCGTGCGGGTCTTGCCGCTCAACAGCGCAACAGGACCGCTCGTCCGGACGCACTGGCCGGAGCGCAGCGCTTCGACGAAGCGGTACCTGCCTGCCGCGATCGACGCGAGGAAAGCGGCCTTGTCGTCGGTCTTTCCGTTCGCGTGGGTGTGGCGGTAGTCGGGCGCGAGCATCTGCTCGAGCGCGGCCAGGTCCTGCCGGTACAACGCCTGGTATCTGGCTTCGTCGGCGGCGAGGACCTGCGATTCGATGGTGGAGTTCGTCATGGGCGTCGTCATGCGCCCTGCGCGACCACGTCGTTGCTCAGCACCCCCACGCCCTCGATGTCGACCTCGAAGGTGTCGCCGGGCCGAAGCGGTCCCACGCCGCCCGGCGTTCCGGTCATGATGAGGTCGCCCGGCATCAAGGTGATCGACCTGCTCAGGTAGGCCACGAGCGCGTCGACGCCGAAGAGCAGGTCGGAGGTGTCGCAGTCCTGGACGACCGCGCCGTTCAAGCGTCCTCGCATCCGCAGCTTCGACGGGTCCGCCGACGTCTCGATGCAGGGGCCGATCGGCGCGAAGGTGTCGAACGCCTTGCCGATGGTCATGAGACCCATCGCCATTTCCTGTCGCTGGATCGTGCGTTCGCTCACGTCATTGCCGCAGGTGTAGCCGAGGACATAGCTCAGCGCGTCCGCCCGCGCGATGTTCCTCGCTTGGCGCCCGATCACCGCGACGAGTTCGCTCTCGTAGTGCACGATGGTGCTGCCTTCGGGGTAGACGATGCGCTCGCCATGGGCAATCAACGCGGTGTCAGGCTTCATGAAGAGCGGCGCAATCTCCGGGAGCTCGCGACCGGTCTCGAGGATGTGGGCCTTGTAGTTGAAGCCGACGCCGAAGATGCGCGGATGCGCCACGGTCGGCGGCAGGAGCGCCAGGCTCGCGAGTGGCCAGGTCTCCTCGCCCGGCTCGATCGCCCCCTCGAAGGGCGACGCCTTCAGCGCCCGCACCGTTGCCGGCCCGTCCAGCACGCCGAACCGCGGTCGCCCTGCCTCCAGAAACTTGTAGATCTTCATGTCGTCGCTCCTATGGTTGAACCTTGATGGCCAGTTTGCGAAGCGCGGCCAGCACGCCGTTGCAAAGCAGCACCAGCGCCGTCGCCAGGACGATGCCGTAGTACACCCCGGCCGAGTCGCCGAGCTGCCTGGCCTGCTCGATGCCGTGTCCGATCCCCACCTTCGCCGCGAGGTACTCGGCAACGAGCGCCGCGCTGACCGCCCACGGCAAGGCGACCTGAAGTCCCGTGAACATGAAGGGAAGCACGCTCGGGATGACGACATGCCGCGTGAGCTGCAGCGGACTGGCACCGAACACTCTCGCAGTCATGACCAGGCGCGCGTTCACGGTGGCCAGGCCCGCATAGGTCAGCGAGAAGACGATGAAGAGGACCGTCAGCGCGACCAGCATCACCTTGGGCGCCCATCCGGTGCCGAACCAGAGCACGAGAAGCGGGACCAGGCCCAGTTTCGGAATGCTCATGAGGGCCGTGATGAACGGCTGCACCATCGTGTCGAGCCGCGGAGCGAGCCTGAGCACGCACGCGATGGCGCATCCGCACACGGCGCCGACCGACGTGCCCGCCAGCAGCAGGTGACCGGTCGCGGCCAGGTCGGCAAGGAGCCTGCCCGCCAGCAGTTCCGACCAGACCCGCGCGGCGACCTGTCCGATGCCGGGGACCCAGTAGTCCCCGACACCACGGCTCGCGAGCTCCCACGCCGCTGCGAAAGCGGCCAGGCCCAGCGACCTGGCCAGAAGCACCTCCTGCCGCGTCATGGCTGGCATGCGCGGCGCAGGCAATCGCGCACGGCGTCATAGTGCCCCGCGAACGTCGGGGCCTTGAAGATCAGTTCCGGATCGCGCGGGCGGTCGATGTCGATGTGGCGCTCCAGCACGATCCGCCCCGGCGAACCCGACAGCACGATGATGCGGTCGCCCAGCGCGATGGCTTCGTTGATGTCGTGCGTCACGAACAGAATCGTCTTCTTCTCGGTCGCCCACAGCGCGAGCAGATCGCTTTGCAATTGCGCCCGCGTCTCGGCGTCGAGTGCCCCGAAGGGCTCGTCCATGAGGACGACCGGCGGGTTGTAGGCGAGCGTACGGGCCAGGGATGCGCGCTTGCGCATCCCGCCCGACAGCTGATGCGGGAAATGCCTCGTCCATTGGGCGAGCCCGACCCGGTCGATCAGATGCCGCACGCGCTCGAGCTCCGACGGCGAAGGCCTGCCGGCGAGCGTGAGCGGAAACATCACGTTGTCCCACACGGTGCGCCACGGCAGCAGGTTGTCATCCTGCGTGACGTAGCCGATCTGGCGGCTGCTGCCGGGGTTGGGCGGCATGTCCGCGCCCCCCACGACTTCGCCCCGGAAGGCGATCTGACCCGCAGACGGTTGCAGCGTCTGTGCCACCAGGTTCAGAAGCGTCGACTTGCCGGCGCCGGAGGAACCCATGACGGTCACGAATTCGCCCTCCCGGACGCTCAGGTCCAGGTCGCGCAGGATCCAGTGGCGCTCGCCGGCAGTGCGCGCAGCGTACGAGATGCCCAGTTGCCGCAGTTGCAGCAGCACGTCGGCCATGGCCGCCTCGGGGATGTCTCTCTTCATGGTCATGCTCCGACGGTGCGCGCGCCCTGCGACGGGTCGGCTTGCCACCCCAGCAGGCGCTTCTCGATCTGCGACAGGACCGCGCTCACCGAAAGAACGATGAGCATCACGGTCACGAGCGAAACGAACACCAGGGTGGTGTCGAAATCCGTGGCGCCGTACTGCGCCAGGTAGCCCAGGCCGCGATTCGACGAGATGATCTCTCCGACGATGGCACCGGCGACGGCGTAAGGGACGGCCACGCGCAGACCGCCGAAGACGTACGGGGCGACGGCGGGCCAGACCACATGCCTGAGCAACTGCGATTCCGAGGCACCGAGAACGCGCACCGACAGCAGGAGCTTCCGGTCGACGGCCTCGACGCCGTCGAGGGTGCTGTAGAAGACGATGAAGAAGATCGCCGCCGCCACCAGGGCGACCTTCGCACCAGGCCCGACCCCGAGCCAGAGGATGAACAACGGCACGAGCGCCGTCTTGGGGATGGCGTATCCGATGGCGGCCACACCCACGAACGCCGCGCGCGAAAAGGGATGGCGGCGCAGCGCCATCGCGACCGCGCAGCCGGGGATCGCACCGAGGAGGAAGCCGCCGAATGCCTCGCCGAGCGTGAACCGGCCGTGGAACCAGAGATCGCCATTCAGCACCAGCATCCAGATTCGTTCCACGACCAGCGTCGGCGAACTGATCCAGTAGGCTCCCCGCAGGCGCCCCACCACCTCCCAGGCGATCAGGACCACGCAGGCCAGAACGACCCGGTCCGTCCACACGCGACGATGATTCATCTTCGGCCCGCCTATCTGCCGGAGCCCACGAACTCGTCGGTGAAGAGGGTCTTGGCGAGCGCCTTCAGTGCTGCCTTGTCATCCTGCGGACCGAACATCACGTCCACCGTGTGGTCGAACGCCCTTCCCATCGGCATGGCGCGCGCGGGGGTGTTGCGCTGGAAGCTCTCGAACGCCTGCTTCAGCAGATCGGGGTCCATCTTCTCGAAGCGCCTGCCCAGCAGCGCCAGCGCCTTCTGCGGCTCGGCGGCGATGAGCGCCAGACTGCGGTCGAGGGCGCCGACCATCTGGCGGCAGGTGGCCGCGGCACTGCTGCACAAGCCGGCGCGGGCGACCAGCACGTTGTACGTCGTCGGATTCACCTGGGGGAAATCGCCGCCGGGGCCGCTGATCCAGAGGCGTGCGCCCCGACGGACGGCTTCCAGCGTGAACGGGCTGGAGAAGACGAAGCCATCCACCTCCTTCTTCTGAAGCGCCGCGTCCATCCCGGGCGGCGCAATGAAGACCAGGCGGATGTCCCGGTCGGCGTCGATGCCCGCCTGCCGGGCGACGAACCGCAGATAGGCCTGCGGCAGGCCGTTCGCCGTGTCGACGGCCAAGGTCAGGCCCTTGAGTGCGCGGGCCCGGTCCATCGGCGACTTGGCGGACGCCAGGCGTTCGGCCGTGGGCCCAGACAGCACGATCTCGGTGGTCGCGTTTTCCTGGAGCCCGGCGATGGCCAGCGTCTTCTGGCCGCGCTGGGCCGCGCGCAGCTGGATGAGGCCGGCGATCGTGGTGAAGTCGGCGCTGCCGCCGATCAGCGCATTGAGCGCAGCGGGGCCCGCCAGCTGGCTGAGCTCCACGTCGAGGCCCGCGTCCTTGAAGTAGCCGGCGTCCTGGGCGATGTAGACCGGCGCGAAGAGGACGGAGACGGCGGGAAGCACCAGCTTCGTCGTCGCGGGCTGGGCCGCCGCGGTGAGCGCCGCAGCCGCAATGGTCAAGCCGATGGCGGCTTTCCTCAGATACCTGTTGAGCATGCCATGTCTCCTTGCTTGAATGACTCAGAGGACGGAATCGGGGCGCCGCATCAATTCCACTTCGGGAACCCCGCCGCGCAGCTTCTGCAGCATCTCGTCCGCGTCGAATTCGATCCCGATCGGGTTGCGCTTGAACGCTTCGCTCTGGAGCCAGGCATTGGTCGTCTCGGGATCGGGAAAGCTGTCCACCTGCAGCTCGATCTGGTTGCCCTCGGGGTCCGCGTAGTAGAAGGAAACGGTGGGCCCGTGGTTGATCGCGCGATGGGGAACGATCCCGAGCTGCCGAAGCCGCACGAAGTTGTCGAGCAGGTCGGCGAGCGAGTCGTAGGCGAAGGCCGTGTGGAAGTGGCCGGCACGGACCGTCGCGTCTGGCGGCGGATAGTCTTGCAGCGCGATCAGCGCGATCCGGTGGTGCTCATCGTCGTAGGTCAGAAACGCGACCTTGTCGGACGCGTGGGCCACGTGCGCACCGAGAACCGTGCAGTACCAGTCCACGAGCTCGCGCAGCCGGTTGGTGCGCAATGCGACGTGGGCCAACCGCCGGGGCGGCTTGGTGGCGATGGCAGCGACTGAAGTCATGCGTGTACCTCCTGGTGTTGTGACGCGGGCTCGGCATCCCGCTCGTCTGGTTTCGAGGCGAAGGCACCGATCACTTGCGCCATCGTTCGGTCTGCTTGGGGCAAGGCGTCCCTGGCGCGCCATGCAACATGGCCGTCGGGCCGGACGAGGACGGCACCGCGCGGAGAGATTTCGTAGAGGTCGTGGAACGCCCCCAGGTGGTCCAGCAGGTCGCGATGCGCCCCCACGACAAATGCCTGTGAGCGGATGCCTGCCTCGGAGGTCGCCTTCGTGAACGCTTGCACCCATGGCTGGGCATCGCGCCCTGCGAGCAGGGTGAAGCGCAGGTCCTTGAACAGGTCCACGGTCGAGATCGTGGGCCCGCCTTCGGGCAGCTTCAGCCAGCAGTGGGGCGCGCGTGCGCCCGGCGCGGCGCTTGCGTCATAGGTGTTGACGTCCGGCGGCTGCGCCGGATTTCCCTCGTCGAAGACCAGCGCCGAGCGATAGGCATAGCCGAAGGTCTGCCCGTGGTATTCGAAATGATCCCGTTGGCCGGGAATGGCGTCGCGCATGCGCGAGATGTCGTCTTCGCAGAAGTCCTCGTGCGTCTTCATGATGCCGCCCAGCCCTGCGGCCTCCATGCGTCGCGCATTGCGCACGCTCTGCGCCACGTTGAACCGGATCACCGGCAGGCGTTCGGCTTCATACGAGTCGAGAATCCCCTCCCCCGCCACGCCCCTGAGGACCAGCGCGAGTTTCCAGCACAGGTTGTGCACATCGCCGATCGCCGTGTTCATTCCCTGCCCGCCGGTAGGTGGCAAGGGGTGGGCGGCATCGCCTGCAAGGAAGATGTTGCCGACGCGCAGCTTCTGCGCGATACGCGCCTGCATGCGCCATGCGCGAACGTCCCTGACCTGCAATCGAAGATCCTCGACGCCGATGGCCGCCTTGACGATGTCGGCGCACCGCTCGCGGGTGAAATCTCCCGGGGCATTCCTGGTGGCGTCGTAGCCGAAGTTGTAGGTCCAGCGGTTGCGGCCGTCCAGCGCGATCATCACGCCGACGGTCGCCGGGTTGTAGATCCACCAAAGCAGATTCGGGCGATTCGCCACCCAGGGCCACAGGTCGGCCTCGAAGTAGACGCCGATCTGATGGCCGAGCGCCGCTTCGCCGCCCAGAGGAACGCCCACCCGCTCGCGAAGCGTCCCGCGCGCGCCGTCGGCCGCGATGGCGTAGCGGGCGCGGACGACGCGCGTCGCGCCATCGGCCGTGGTGATCTTTGCCGACACACCCCGCTCGTCCTGTTCCAGCGCTTCCAGCAGGGTCCCGAACATGACCTGCACGCTGGTCTGATCTTCCGCGGCGCGTCGAAGAACCGGCTCGAGCGCATCCTGCGGGCAGGATGTCTTCGCACTCGGGCCGTACGTCTCGAAGAGTCGATTCCGCTGCCGATCGGCGCGCGTACGGATCTCGCCGATCACTTCGCCGGCAACGGATCGCACGAAGATGGCGCCCTGATTCCGGTCGTGCGGAATGCCGCGGGCGCGGACCGCGTCCTCCAGTCCCCAGGTCCTGAAGATCTCCATCGTCCTCGCGCTGACGACGTGGCCGCGCGGATGGAAGCTCGTCGACGGGTGCTTCTCGACGAGCAGCGTGCGTACCCCGCAGCGCCCCAGCGCAATGGCCGCCGCCAGACCGCACGGCCCGCCGCCGACGATCAGAACCTCGTAGCCGAGAGCAGACGCGTCTCCTGATTGCATCAACATGATTGAACTTGTTCTTGATTGACTGTCAGTCAGTTTAGAGCGCGAAGCATAACCGCGTCCGCTGGTTTTCCCTGAGGCACGGAATGCCCCGCTTCCGGGCGGTCATATGATCGAAGCGATGACAGACAACGCGATTCCTCCAGGTCGCCGCAACCGGGAAACACCCGATCGGCCGCCCTCGGGCAAGCAACGAATCCTGGAAACGGCAGAGCGCCTTTTTGCGAGCCGGGGATTCCTGGACGTCTCGGCCGCCGAGATCGTTCGCGAGGCCGGCGTCGCGCACGGCCTGCTTTTTCATCACTTCGGCTCGATGGAAGGTCTGTATGCCGAGGTCAGCCGGGCGGCGGCGCAGCAGATGAACAAGACGCAGCAGGACTCGTTTCGCGGACGGACCGCGCGTGAGCAATTGACATCGTTCCTGCGCGCCCATCTGAAGGCCGTGAAGCAACGGCAAGGCGATGCGCTCTTCAGAGCGCGCTCCCACAACCTCGCCATCAATGCGGAGGTGGCCGGGATCTGGGAAGCGTCGCGTCAGCAAGCGATCGATAGGATTTGCGAAGTCCTGGGGATTCCGGGTCCCACCAGGAAGGTTCGAGCCTGCATGCGTGCCTGGATCGGATTCCACGATCAGCTCGTTCTGGCGTGGCTGGCAGACCGGTCAGTGAGCGAATCCGAAGTGCTGGCGCTGACCCTTCAACAACTTGATCATCTGGCCTCTGACGTGATGTCCGTCGAACTGGATCGGAGCGTTTGAGGCCAGCCGCCGGGACACCGATGATGCTCACCGATGCCTCGCTGCCGGTGCAGGTCGAGGGGTATGCCTCTGCTGAAGATCGTGCGTGTCCATCCCTGATCCCGAGCGCGACGGGTCCAGTACACAAAGTGACCCTAACGCCAGAGCGCAGCCGCATCCGATGGACATCCAGGTGATGCCGTCAATGCCCGGCGGCCTGAAAGGTCGACCGTCGCAAGGGCCCGCGCGGAACCCGCCCGCTCGCGCTCAGCGCCCGCTCAACGCCGCAACCACGGCATCCCCCATCGCCGCCGTGCCCACGCGCGTCGTCCCCGGCTGGTAGATGTCGCCCGTGCGCAGGCCGTTAGCCAGCACGCGGCGCACCGCCTGCTCCACGCGCTCGGCGTCGCTGGCCCGGCCGAAGGAGAAGCGCAGCATCATCGCCATTGACAGGATCGCAGCGAGCGGATTCGCGAGATCCTTCCCCGCGATGTCGGGCGCGGTGCCGTGCACCGGCTCGTAGAGGCCGAAGCTGCCGGCTGCCATCGAGGCCGAGGGCAGCATGCCGATCGAGCCCGTGAGCATGGCCGCCGCATCCGACAGGATGTCGCCGAAGATGTTGCCGGTGACGATCACGTCGAACTGCTTGGGCGCGCGCATCAGTTGCATCGCGGCCGCGTCGACGAACAGGTGCGTGAGTTCCACGTCCGGGTATTCGGCGCCCACGCGCGTGACCACCTCGCGCCACAGCTGCATCACTTCAAGAACGTTCGCCTTGTCGACCGAGCACAGCCGGCCCTTGCGCTTTCGTGCGGTGCGAAACGCCACATGGGCGATGCGCTCCACCTCGGGCTCCGAATAGCGCATGGTGTTGAAGGCCTCGCGCTCGCCTGCGGCGTTCAGGCCCGAGCCGCGCGGCTCGCCGAAATACACGTCGCCCGTGAGCTCGCGCAGGATGAGGAGGTTCAGGCCTTCCACCACCTCGGGCTTGAGCGTGGAAGCGCCGAGGAGCTCGGGGAACAGGAAGGCGGGCCTGAAATTGGCGAAGAGCCCGAGCTCCTTGCGCAGGCGCAGCAGGCTCGCGCCCGGGCGCATCGCGAACGCAATCGTCTCGTCGCCCGGCATGCCGGCGGCACCGAACAGGATGGCATCGGCCTTGCGCGCGATCTCGCTCGTGGCGGCGGGCAGCGGGTCGCCCGCGGTGTCGATGCCGGCCTGGCCGATGGCTGCATGCGCGAACTCGATCGGTTGCGTGGAGCCCACCACGGCCTTGAGCACCTTGAGCGCTTCGGTCGTCACCTCGGGGCCAATGCCGTCGCCCGGCATCACTGCGATCTTCATTTCGAAAGGCCTTTCTCGCCCCGTCAGAGGGGCTGCTGGTTGGAATGTGCGTCTGCGCCTGCATGGCGAAAGCGTTCGAACGCGTCGATGCGGTCGCGCTGCGTGAGCGTGTAGGCGATTTCGTCGAGCCCTTCGAGCAGGCAATGCCGCGCGAACGGATCGATGGCGAACGGCACCGCCTCGCCGCCGGAGCGGGTGACGGTCTGCGTTGCCAGGTCGACGCGCAGACGGGCACCGGGTGCCGACGCAAGCTCGGCCAGCATCGCCTGTACCGTGTCTTCGGCCAGCCGCACCGGCAGCAGTCCGTTCTTCAGCGCGTTCGAATAGAAGATGTCGCCGAAGCTCGGGGCGATCACGCAGCGGAAGCCGCCGTCATGCAGCGCCCAGACCGCATGCTCCCGGGAGGAGCCGCAGCCGAAGTTGCGCCCCGCCACGAGGATGCGCGCCTGCGCGTACGCCGGAGCGTTGAGGACGAAGTCGCTGCGCGGCGCGCCGGAGACGTCGCGCCGCACGTCGTGGAACAGGTAGCGGCCGAAGTCGTCGGAGCGCGGCTTCTGCAGGTAGTGCGCGGGCACGATCTGGTCGGTGTCGATGTTGCTGCGCGGCAGTGGCGCGGCCACTGCATCCAGAGAGATGAAGGCTTCCATGGGGTCCGTGTGTCTTGGCTTGTCGTGCGTCGCTCAGCCTGCGGGCAAGAGGCCGCGTACGTCGGTGAGCCGCCCGGTCACGGCGGCGGCCGCGGCCATTGCCGGGCTCATGAGGTGCGTTCGCGAGCCCGGCCCCTGGCGGCCGACGAAGTTGCGGTTGGAAGTGGACGCGCAGCGCCGACCCGCAGCGACCTGGTCGCCGTTGGTGCCCAGGCACATCGAGCAGCCCGCGTGCCGCCATTGCAGCCCGGCCTCGCGGAAGACCGCGTCGAGCCCCTCGGACTCGGCCTGCTGCTTGACGAGCCCCGAGCCGGGCACGACCCACGCCTCCACACCCTCCGCCACGCGCCGGCCGCGCACCACCTCGGCGGCGCTGCGCATGTCCTCGATGCGGCCGTTGGTGCACGAGCCGATGAAGACGTGGTCGACCCGCACATCGGCCAATGCCTGGCCCGGGACGAGGCCCATGTAGGCGAGCGTGCGCTCGAGCGCTTCGCGGCGTTCGGCGTTCGAGGCCTGGGCGGGGTCGGGCACGCGGCCCGTGATCGGGAGTGCGTCTTCCGGGCTGTTGCCCCAGGTCACCATTGGTTCGATCTCACCGGCGTGCAGGCGCACCTCGCGGTCGAATGCCGCGCCCTCGTCGCTCGGCAGTTGCCGCCAGCGCGCGAGTGCCGCGTCCCAGGCGGCACCCCGTGGCGCCTCGGGGCGGTCGGCGAGCCATTCGAAGGTCGTGTCGTCGGGCGCGACCATGCCGGCACGGGCGCCGGCCTCGATCGACATGTTGCACACCGTCATGCGGCCCGCCATCGGGAGCGCGCGGATCGCCTCGCCCCCGTACTCGATCACGTGGCCCGTACCGCCCGCGGCACCGATGCGCGCGATCACCGCGAGGATGATGTCCTTGGCCGAGACGCCCTGCCCCAGGCGCCCGTCGACGATCACGCGCAGCGTGCGCGGCCGGCGCTGCCAGAGCGTCTGTGTCGCGAGCACATGCGCCACTTCGGAGGCGCCGATGCCGAAGGCCAGCGCACCGAGTGCGCCGTGCGTGGCGGTATGACTGTCGCCGCAGACGATCACGCTGCCCGGCAGGCTCAGCCCCTGCTCGGGCCCGACCACGTGCACGATGCCCTGGCGGATGTCGTCGATGCCGATGAAGCGGATGCCCGCCGCGGCGCTGTCATCGCGCAGCGCATCGGCCATCGCGCGCTTCTCGGCATCGGGAATGTCTGCGAGCGTGCGCGAACTCGTGGGAACGTAATGGTCCGGGGTCGCGAACGCGCGATCGGGCCGGCGCACCGGAAGCCCCCGCTGGCGCAGCATCTCGAAGGCAGGCGCGGAGCCGTCCTGCACCAGGTGGCGATCCACGTACAGCAGGCTCTGGCCATCGTCGCGCTGCATGACCACATGCGGCGTCCAGATCTTTTCGAACAGGGTGCGGGGGACGAAGGCGGGCATGGCGCGTGGGTTCTCGGACGGAGGTTGGATTGCGCTTCTTGCTGTCAGTCGAGCTTCACGCCGGAGATGCGCACGATCTCCGCATAGCGTTTCGTCTCGCTCGCCATGAAACGGGCGAACTCCTCGGGCGTGCCGCCGCCGATCTCGGCACCGAAGGCCAGCATGCGCTTCTTGAACTCGGGCGAGCCGAGCACCGCATTGGCCTCGGCATTGAGCTTCGCGATGATCGGCTTGGGCGTGCCCGCCGGGGCCGAGAGGCCATACCACGACGAGGCGTAGATGCCGGGCAGGCCCACCTCGTCGAAGGTGGGCACGTCGGGCAATGCGGGGTTGCGCTGCTTCGATGCCACCGCCAGCGCGCGCATCTTGCCGCTCGCGATGAACGGCAGGCAGGTCGTGGTGTCGAGCATCAGCGACACATGGCCCGCCGCCAGGTCCGCCTCGGCCGGGGCGGTGCCCTTGTACGGCACGTGCACGATGTCGATCTTCGTGGCGCTGGCGAACTGCACGGCCGCCAGATGCTGCGATGAGCCGACGCCACCCGACGCGTAGTTGAGCTTGCCGGGGCTGGCGCGCGCCGCGTCGATCACGTCCTTCACCGTCTTGAACGGCGAGTTGCCCGGCACCACGAGGATGTTGGGCACCGCCGAGACGTAGATGATCGGCTCGAAGTCCTTCACCGGATCGAAGCCCAGCTTGCCATACAGACTGATGTTGACCGCGTTCGGGCTGATCGAGGCCATCAGGAGGTTGTAGCCGTCGGGCTTCTGGCGGGCGGCGAGCTCGGTGCCGATGTTGCCCCCCGCGCCGCCCCGGTTGTCGATGACGAACGGGTGGCCCATGCGCTGTCCGAGCAGGTCCGCGAGGATGCGGGCGGTGGTGTCGACGCCGCCGCCCGCAGGCCAGGGCACCATGAGCTTGATGGGCTGGTTGGGATAGGTGTCCACAGCCTGCGCCTGTGCCGAGGCCACCGTCACCGCCAAGCCGCCGAAGAGCGCCGCGGCCAGGGTGCAGGCATGCATTTTCTTCATCATCTCTTTGTCTCCTTGGCTTGTAGTGGCCGAATGCTAGTTCTGCACAGGAGCACGCCGCAATCACAATTAACGCATGAGCTCATGAGTTAAAGTCAGACCCCATGACCCGCCGCCTGCCCCCGCTGAACGCCTTGCGCGCCTTCGAGGCGGCGGCGCGCTGCGGCAACTTCACGCGCGCGGCGCAGGAGCTTTGCGTGACCCAGGGCGCGGTGAGCCGCCATGTCGCCACGCTCGAAGGCTGGCTCAAGGTGCAGCTCTTCGAACGCGGGCGCCACGGCATCCGGCTCACACCGGCGGGGCAGGAATACCACGCGAGCATGCGCGTGGCCTTCGACCAGATCGAGCATGGCACGCGGCAGTTGCAGCAGAGCCCCGACGAATGGCTGCTGCGCGTGAAGGTGCCGCCCACCTTCGCGATCCGCTGGCTCATTCCGCGGCTCGCGCGCTTCCATGCGCTGCATCCACGCGTCGACGTGCAGATCACCACTTCGCACAAGCCGACCGACTTCGACCGCGACGATGTGGACGTCGGCATCCATTCCGAGCCAGCGCCGCCGGAGGGCCCCGGCTACCGGCTGCTGTTTCGCGAGACGCTGCTGCCGGTCTGCGCGCCGGCACTGCTGCTGCGCAAGCCGCCGCTCGCGCAGCCGGCCGACCTGGCGAAGCACGCGCTGTTGAGTTCGCTGAACCGGCCGCAGGACTGGCCGACGTGGCTGAAGGCCGCCGGCGTGCGCGGCGTGGACACGCGCCACGGACTCAAGTTCGAGAACGCCGCAATGGCCTACCAGGCTGCAGCCGAGGAACTGGGCGTGATGATGGGCCTGCTGGCTTTCGTGCGCGACGATCTTGCGAGTGGGCGGCTGGCTGCGCCCTTCGAGCTGCGCGTGCCGACCGGCGGCGGCTATTTCATGGCGTGGCGCGCCGACCGGCCGGTGCCGCAGCGGGTGCGGGACTTCGAGAGCTGGATCGCGGCGGAGACCGCCGAGGCGGACGCCTGAAGGATCGGCAAGCAGGCGCCGACCGGGGCGCGGATGACGGAAGCGCGCGCCGGGACGATGAGGTTTACTCATGTCTCGCATGACTTAATTGTGGTTGAAGCGCAGCAACGGGGCAGCTATCTTTGGCGCCCGAATCATCCATAGAAAAGCCTTCGCCGACGTCACGCACATCGGAGCGGGTGGCGCGAGATCATGACAATCCTGGCTGGCGGTCTGCAATTTCCTGAGGGGCCCGTGGCATTGGGCGATGGCTCGGTGGTGCTGGTCGAGATGCGTGCGGGGCGCATCTCGCGGGTCGCGCCCAACGGGCGCGTGCAGACGGTGTGCGACTGCGGCGGCGGCCCCAACGGCGCTGCCTTCGGTCCGGACGGTGCGCTCTATGTCTGTGACAACGGGGGCAGCGCCTATGTGCCGGGCCGCTTCACCTCGACGGGGCCCGCACTCGGATACGACGGCGGCAGCATCCGCCGCGTCGACCTCGCCGACGGCGCCGTCTCGACGCTCTACACCCGCTGCGGCGAACACCGGCTGTCATCGCCCAACGACCTCGTGTTCGACGCGCAAGGTGGCTTCTACTTCACCGACTTCGGCAAGAAGCATGCGCGCATGCGTGACACCGGCGGCGTCTACTACGCGCTACCCGATGGCTCTCGCATCGTCGAGGTGGCGTACGGGCTGCTTTCGCCCAATGGCATAGCCCTGTCGCCGGACGGCCGGGTCCTGTACGTCGCCGAAACCGAGACCGCGCGTCTGTGGGCCTTCGATGTGGTGGAGCCCGGCGTCGTCGACAAGCACCCCTTCCCTTCGCCGCACGGCGCACGCCTGGTCTGCGGCCTGCCGGGCTTCCAGCGCTTCGACAGCATGGCCGTCCAGGCGAGCGGGCACGTGTGCGTCGCCACGCTGGTCACGGGCGCGATCTCGGTCATCGCACCCGACGGCGAACTGGTGCGCCAGCAGGCATTTCCCGACATCTACGTGACCAACATCTGCTTCGGCGGACCGGACCTGCGCACCGCCTACCTGACGCTGTCGGGCACGGGCCAGCTCGTCTCGCTGCCATGGCCCGAGCCGGGCCTGCGGCTGCATTTCAACGCCTAGCCGCCCGTACCGTACCTCTCGCTTGCCTCGTCCCCATCACGCGTCACCACGCCATCACCGGAGAACACCATGAACCGTCGAGAACTCATCACTGCGCTGGCGGGGGCCTGCGGGGCCGGTGTCCTGGGCACGTTGCCGTCGCGCGCCGCCAGCCCGTCCTATCCCAATCGCCAGGTTCGCGTCGTGGTGCCCTTCACCGCCGGCGGCGGAACCGACGTGGTGGCGCGGGCGCTCGCGGCAAGCATGTCCGAATCGCTCGGGCAGACCTTCTACATCGACAACAAGCCAGGCGCCAGCACAGTCATCGGCTCGGAGTACGTGGCCAAGTCGGCGCCCGACGGCTATACCCTGCTGGTGGCGAGCGTGCCGCATGCAACCAATCCGTCGATGATGAAGAACCTGCCATTCGACACGGTCAAGGCGTTCGTGCCGGTGAGCCTCGCGGTGCAGTCGCCCTTCATCATGGTCGCGTCGGCTGCGTCCCCGATCCACTCGATGGACGAAGCACTCGCGCAGGCCAGGGCGCGCCGCCTGTCCTTTGCATCCACGGGCAGCGGCACCGCCGATCACCTGTCGATGGAACTGCTTGCGCTGCAATCGGGCGTGTCGATGACGCACGTTCCCTACAAGGGCACCGGCCCCGCACTCGCCGATGTGATGGGCGGCCACGTCGACCTCATGTTCGCCAACGTGGTGGCCGCCGCGCCGCTCGTGAAGTCCGGCAAGCTGCGCGCGCTCGCGGCGTCGACCGCCAGGCGGTCAGCGTCGCTGCCAGAGGTGCGCACGGTCGAAGAGATCAGCGGCAATCCCTTCGACGTGAGCGCCTGGACCGGCGTGCTCGCACCCGCGGGCACCGATCCCGCGCTCGTCGAGCGCCTGGGCGCCGAGGTGCGCAAGGCCCTGCAGACGAACGTCACGCGCGAGGCCCTGGTGGCCAACGGCGCCGAGCCGGTGGGCAGCACGCCCGCGCAGTTCCGGGCCTTCATCGCGCGCGAGATGCAGACCTGGAGCGCCATCATCGCGAAGGCCGGCATCACGCCGAGCTGAGCACGATGCCGCATCGACCGTCGAGGAGCCCATGCCTTTCGCCATCATCGCTTTCGACAAGCCGCAGGCGCAAGCGCTGCGTGCGGCGCTCAAGCCCGCCCACCTGGACTACCTGGTTGCGCGCGAGCACATGATGCTCGCCGGTGGTGCGCTGCTCGACACTGAAGGCCAGCCGATCGGCGGCCTGATCATCCTGGACACCGAGGATCGGCAGACCGCGCAGGCATTCGCGAGCGGCGACCCATTCAACACCGGACAGCTGTTTGCTACTGTCGATGTCGTGCCTTGGCGCCAATCATTCTTCGATAGGAAGCGAACGCGATGATCCGGCTCTCTGAAGTGCCCCGGATTCCGTGGAGGCCGGTTGGCTTGCCACCACCCATCCCATGCATGCCGTTCTACTCTTCTGATGACCTGAGAAGTAATCGACCGGAGGGGGCAGTCACGCTAATGTCGTCGTGAGCTGAGACCGATCACCGCAACCTTCTTCAATCAGACAGGAAACTCAATGAACATCACGGTAGAAACCAAGGTCAGCGCACCCATCGAAAAGGTCTGGCGCTGCTACACCTCTCCTGAAGACATCAAGCAGTGGAACGCCGCGTCCGACGACTGGCACACCACGACGGCGGCCGTTGACCTGCGCGAGGGCGGTGCGTTCAGTTCGCGAATGGAAGCGAAAGACGGCAGCATGGGGTTCGACTTCGCAGGGACCTACACCAAAATCGTGGAGCCAGAGCTCATTGAATACACATTCGGCGATCGCTCGGCACGCGTCGACTTCATCCAGGCCGGCCAAGGGGTGACGGTGCGCGTCAGCTTCGAGGCCGAGTCGACCCACTCCGTCGAGCAGCAACGGGACGGCTGGCAGGCGATTCTGGAGAGTTTCGCTCGATACACCGAAGCCAAGCCATGAATTGACCCAGCGGGCGCTCAGCAAGCTTCCGGCAACCCTCCTATCTAGCTCGCGGAGCCTTCCTCAATACCCGTTGCGTACGAATGCTCCGGCGATAGCAGAAACGCCCGAGTAAACGAATCGGCGGGATGCCAAAGCGTCACGCGTGGCGCAGCGGCGGTGATGTTCTGGGGCAGGCCGACCAGCAGCTGGGTCGAAAGAAACGACAGGCGGCCAACCGCGGTATCGAACACCAGGCCGAGCTGCGTCACACCACTCGATCGCAGCACGCACGGCGCCGGCTCCGCATAGCGAAGGCGCAACCGTTGCTCGAGCAGTTTCGCCCGCGGCCTGAGCGCGTGGTTGGCCCAGGCTTCGGCTTCAAGCTGGCGCAGCACGCTCCAGCCGATCTGCGCGGCATTGCGCAAGCTGTCGAGCATGCCCCCGGGCCGCGCGAACAGGTCGACCATGTCGACGCCGCTCGAGGCCTCCTGCAAGGCGGCGGGAAGCTGCGGCATCACGATCCGGTGAAGCCTGCGCCTGGCACGGTTGCTGGCGAGCAGCATCCAGTCGGCATCGACGCAGATGGCCGGACAGGGCTCGTGCGCTGCCAGCAGCTCCAGCGCGCATGCGGGCGCTTCAGTGACCGGTGCGTCATGCGCCTGATCGCCAAGGCTGGAAAAACCGCCGTGGAGCAGCGCTGCGTTGCGAAGCGCATCGGAAGCCTGAACCTCGTCGAGCCAGGCCCGAAGCAGCTGCCGGCCAGGGCGCGAGAGACCCCGCTCGACAAAGCTGACGTGGCGCTGCGATACGCCGAGGCGCGTCGCCAGCTCGATCTGGCTCAGGCCTCGCTCCAATCGGACTTCGCGCAGCAGTCGAGCCAGGTTCGTCGCTATGTCTGTCGTCTTCGTCATTGCGTTTCAACTCGCCCTGTCGTGCTTCTCGACTTCCGGGTGCGAATGATCACACAGGACGCCCGAAATCCGCCAGCCGGGCAACCCTCGTCGTCACAACGAGGCGGCATGGCTCATGACCTGAAAGGTCGTTGCACGCCGTCACGCGCTCTGGTCCAGTCCGGGAACGCCAAGAACTGGCCATCCACTCACTGCATGAATTCAATGTGAACACGAAACTGTTGGAGGTCGTCATCGGAGCGCTTTGGGGCATGACGGCCGGCGGGTCGGCAGCGCAGCATGCCGCCTTCCCGGGACCGGTGCGGACCGTGGTCGGCTTCCCGGCCGGCGGCTCCTCGGATGTGCAGGCGCGCACCATTGCCGAGAAGCTGGGTCCGGCGCTCGGGACACAGGTGGTGGTAGAAAACCGCTCCGGGGCAGGTGGTCAGATTGCCGCGGAGCACGTGCGAGCGGCGGCGCCGGACGGCACGACCGTCCTGCTGGGCAGCACACATATGCTGGTCATGCTGCCGCTGGTTTCACGTTCCGTACGGTACGACCCGCGCAAGGACTTCCAGGCCGTCGGGCGCATCCAGAGTTTCACGCTGGCGTTCGCAGTGCCCAACGCATCGACGGCACAGACGCTCGGGCAATGGCTCGACTTGGCGCGCGCCGCCCCGCTGCACTCGACCTACGGCGTGCCGGCACCCGGCAGCGTGCCCCACTTCGTCGGCTATCAACTCGGCAGGAGCGCCGAGGTCGATCTGCTTGCCGTGCCCTATCGCGGCGGAGCGCCGCTGGTGCAGGATCTGCTCGGCGGCCAGGTCAGCGCCGGCATCGTCCCCGTGGCAGACATCGCTTCCCATCACGCGGACAGCAAGATCCGGGTGCTGGCCGTGAATGGCACCACGCGATCACCGCTGCTGCCGCAGGTGCCCACGCTGACGGAACTCGGAAAGCCAGGGTTTGAGAATCTCGAATGGACCGGGATGTTTGTGCCGGCAAGAACGCCGCGCGCCGTCATCGAGCGGCTGAACGCCGCATTGGTGCAGACGCTCAACGACTCCGAGGTTCGCGCGCGCATGCGCAAGCTGGGCACCGAGCTGCAACCCAGCACGCCCGACGAACTTTCATCGTTGATCGAGCTTGAGTTGCGCCATTGGGGCGATGTGGTCGAGGCCTCCGGCTTCAAGGTTGATTGACGTAGGCGCCATGGTCGCTCGGTGGCCCAGGGCGCTTCGCGATCTGCTTGACCGACTCGGTCTTGGATCGTCGCACCCCTTACTTCGGCCGGCGGGCGCCGCTGGTCGTGCGCGCCAGCTGCTCGACGCCTCCCAGGATCACCGACAGGCCGAACTCGAACGCTTCGTCGAAGTCCCAGCCGTCGAACGCGAGGTCACGCTCGATGTGCTCGAAGCCGCCGCCGCTCAATCGGCCTTGCGCGAGTGCGGTCGCCGGATCCATGCCCTTGAACGGCCCCTTCACCTCGTACGAGGCCTGCCCAAGCGTGAAGTTGGTGAGCAGGAAATAGACCCTAAACGCATCGTCACCGGTCACCCCCGCCTCGCCAAGAGCCTGCAAGGTCAGGTCCAGTGGCCGGAAGATCGCCAGCGGGGGCTCTTCAAGCGCCTCCATCAACCGCACCGAAGCGGGGTGGGCGCGCACCGCAGCGCGCAGGCTGCGAAAGCAGTAGCGAATGCGCTCGCGCCAATCCGCATGGTCGCAGGAGAAGTCGATCTGCTGCGCAAGGTGCTCGGCCATCGCGCGCAGGAGCTCGTCCTTGCCCGCAAAGTGGTTGTACAAGGCCATCGGACTGACCTTCAGCGCCTCCGCCAGGCGGCGCATGGTCAGCGAGTCCAGTCCCTCCCGATCGACCAACCCCAGTGCGCACTGCAGTACGCCGGTGGGGTCCACAGCCGCCTGCCGGGGCCGGCCCCGCGGTCGTTTGCGCTCGCTCGTCATGACCGCATTGTCACCGGGCGCTTCTGCTTGACAAAATGTACGCCGTATATAAATTGGAGTGCCGGCCACTGCAAGGGAGTTCCACCGTGATCACTTCTCTACACGTCCTGACCGCCTTTCTCGTCTCGATCGCCTGGGCACTGGCGCTTTCGCATGCGCTGGAGTGGCCCGGCAAGCTGAGGCTGGACGAGAAGGCGTACGCCGCCACTCAGACGATCTACTACCCGGGCTTCACCATCGGAGGAGCCATCGGTGAAGCGGGGGGCATCGTGGCCACATCCGTGCTGCTGCTGTTTACAGAGCCTGGCGCGCCACAGTTCGCATTCACGCTCGCAGCCCTGCTGGCCCTGCTGGCGATGCATGCGACCTACTGGCTGATGACGCACCCCGTGAACAAGTTCTGGCTGCGCGGACAGCAGCTGGAGGGCGCGGGCGCCGGCTTCTTCGGTATTGGCGAGCGGGGGCGCGAGACAGCCAACCACGCGGACCGACACCAGGTCTGGGTCGGGCTGCGCCGGAGGTGGGAGTGCTCCCACGCCGTGCGCGCCGCATTCTCCGGTGTGGCGCTGGCATGCCTGCTGGTGGCGCTGGCGCTGTGAGGGAATGAGCCGACAAAGTCGTCAGCCCTCTATGCTGGCCGAACTCCGGCGCCCGGCGGACTTTTCATCTGTCGCTCATGAGCCGCGGCACATCGAGTCGCACCATTGGCAATCTCGCTTCCATGACGGCCGACCCAGCGGCTTGCGGGTTATCGCTGGACGTTTTTGGATTTCAGGTATCGGCGAGCTCCTGGCGCGATGGGCGCCAAGTCGGCGACGCTCGTCCATCGCGTCCGCAGGTACTCCGCGCGTGGCGGACTCCGCAGCACCTGAAAACCTTCGCAAGCATGAGGGCGACCATTCGTGAACCGGGATGCCCGACCAACAATGCGTTGAAGGGCTGGCCGTGAGTACGAGCAGCGGCTCGACCCACCGGAGAGCTATGCACGCTCGAAGCGCCTACGCACTCAAAGGCTGGCGAACGGCTATCGCATGACCCGCATGACCCGCATGACCCGCATGACCCGCATGACCCGCATGACCCGCATGACCCGCATGACCCGCATGACCCGCAGAAAAGAATAGCGCCTCGGACGATGCGATGTGTCGCCTTAGGAAGGGCCTGCCTCGCCATCGGCAGCGTACCGGTGCGCACGAGCAAGCCTTTTTGCTGAGCTCGGCATGACAGCATTGCAACCGTCTGTGGAACCCGCGTGCCGACGCCTGATGCGCGAACGACGCAGCGCAAACTCAACCTCGAAGGTTCCGGCACTACACGGACTGCTGCGACTTGCGATGAGGCGCGCAGGCAGCGGATGTCCGTCGCCCGGCGAGTGCAGCCCAGTCGAAAATGAACTCCCGCTCGGACCGAGCCTTGCGGATTCGTCCCCGGGATGGACCGGCCTTCCCCGCCGATTGGCTGGTCCGCTTTTCGAGAGGTTCTCGCTGATTTGGCTTGTTTTCTCGCCCGTGCAAGAGTTCAGTCCTTGGAGTATGTGAGTCAAAAATGAATCCTTACGGTCCAAGTTTCGTCTTGACGTGTACGGCAATACGCCGTACATTTTGGAGAAAGTGAGGTTTCTATGTCCACTGAGATCGTCCGAACCGAGCGTGTCGAAGCCCGCATTGCGCCTAGCGTACTGGCTTTGGTCCGGCGCGCAGCAGAGATCGAAGGGCGCAGCCTGAGTGACTTTCTCGTTGGAGCCGCGCAAGAAGCGGCACGCCGCACGATTGAGCAGACGCAGATCATCCGGTTGTCGATGGAAGAACAGCAACGCTTTGCTTCGTTGCTGCTCGACCCTCCCGCGCTCTCTCCGGCGATGGCGCGGGCAGCCAAGGCCCACAAGAAACTGATCGCCTTGCGCGGTGACTGATCAGTTCCGCATAGAGGCGCTTGCGGCTGAACATGACCGCGCGACCTTCGCCTGCGGCAGCGATCCACTCGACAAGTATCTGCGAGAGCAAGCGTCTCAGGACATGCGCCGCCGCACCAGCGCCTGCTACGTCGCTATCGACAAAGCGACAGATGCGATCGCCGGGTACTACACCCTCGCAGCAGGCAGTGTGCCTCTTGCTGACCTGACCGAGGCAACCGCGAAGAGGCTGCCGCGGTATCCCCTCGTCCCAGTCGCGCGCGTTGGCCGCCTTGCGGTGAGCCTGGCGTTTCAGAAGCGTAAGCTCGGTGCGGCGCTTCTGTGGGATGCAAGCCTGCGCGCCATGCAGTCAGGCATGGGCGTCTTCGCACTGGTTGTCGACGCCAAGGACGAGACCGCCGCCGCGTTCTACGAGCATCACGGCTTCGTCAGTTTCAGTAGCAACCCGCTAACCTACATGCTGCCGATTGCAACTCTTGCAAAGACGACCTGAGCGCTTGCGGGCGATAGTCCGACTACCCCACTCTTGGCGATCAGTCTTTGCTCTTGCCAATTGGGTTTTTTTACTTGCCCAACCCAAGCCGCCCTTCCATGTTCATAGATTCGCCGCGCTTTTCAAAGATACGTGTCTGAGACTTTTCAATTCGCTGTACCAGCCGCGCAACACCCCCGCGTCATTCCGCTTGCGTTCTACCAGCTCTCGCAACTCGGCCATTGCATCCTCCTCCCACGACGTTTTCGCATGCCTCGCAACGGTCTCCAGTAGCGTCAGCAGGTGATTGGACAAGCACATCCGCTCGGTCGACACGGGGTCGATATACACAGCATCTAGGCCAAACCGCGACGCCTGGAACTTGTTGTATGCGTAGACAAGGTAGTCGTCTCGGCACGGCACGAACGGCTTTTCCGTCAGCAGCCATGCGCCCAGAAGTTGCGCAAAGCTCGCGAGAGACGCGGCCCGTGTGAGGCTCAGCGGGCTGTCCAGCACACGGATTTCAACTGTCCCGAACTCCGGTTTCGGCCGGATGTCCCAGTGAAGATCCTTGACCGACTCGATGATCCCGCATGCGAGCCATCTGGAGAGGTGGCTGGTCAGCTCATCCCATGAGAGCGCGAACGGGGCGCAAGGCCCCGTCGGAAATGGGCTCGGGCAGTTCAGCCGGGTCGAGTCAAAAGCGGTGTCGAAGCCCTCCATGAAAGGACTGGATGCCGACAATGCGACTAGATGCGGTACGTACCTCGCCAGCTGGTGCATCAGCAGAGGGACGCGTCCGACGTCGTCGCAGCCCAGATGAATATGCTGCCCGAACACCGTGGTTTGCTTCAACACCTCTCCATACAAAACGGAAAGAGCCCGGTATCGTGGGCTGTCGAACACGTGCTGGTCCGACCAGCGTTGGAAAGGGTGCATCCCGCCGCCAGCGATGACCACACCATGCTCAGCCGCGGCCGCTGACACATGGGCCCGCAGCTCCTTCAGGTCAGCCAACACTTCGCGGGCACCCTTACAGATGCCCGTCGAGATTTCAATCATTCCCGAGGTGACCTCAGGGACGATGGCTCCGCGAGTCGGGGGCGAAGCGTGGCCCACTGATTCCATGATCTCCCGGGACACCTGAGCCAGATCACCCGTGTGGATGTCAATGATTTGCAGCTCCAGTTCCACGCCCAGGCTGAGTTGCGCGGACGGCGCGAAGTCGAATTGCGAAGTTCGCGCAGGAGCGAAGAGGTCTGCTATTCGTTGCATGGCCTTCTGAGAATCTCGTAATCGATTGGCTTGAACGCTCCGTTGTTGGAATTTTCGGCCGAACACGACGTCAAGCCGCATACTAGATTCATCTCCGCGCGTAGGTCTATGTAGTCGCCTGCCCTGGACAATGGCGGCAGGACTTTCACCTCACCGCCGGGCGCCACGACCACGTTCATGAACACGTTGAATGTGGTGCTAATTTGGCTCGGCGCAATGCCGAATTCCGCCAAGGCGCAATAGAGGTTCTCGAAGCAGCTTGGATGATGGCCCCGATGCTTGTAGAGGATCTCGAACATCTCCTGGCTACATGGCGTCAACATGAAGTCGTGCCGGCCCACGGTGTCCTCGAGAATCCGGAACATGGGCCGGCTGTCGTTCGAATAGAGAACATCGCCCTGGGTCAAATAGATCTTGGAGGCGTAGTCGATCGTTCGACCCGACGACAGGCTGCAGCGATGATCCTCCTCCGCAAACGCGAAGAGGTCGGCAACCTGCTCCCCGAAGGGATCGAAGATGCGCAGAACCTCGCTGGCGCGCAGCTTGAAGGCAACGCCTGACTGAGGTGGAATGCGGCAGCAACCGGTGGAGCGGGTTTCGGACATGGGTCAGTCTTTGTGGCGGAAGGGACATTTCCATTCGGCGCCTACGGCGCGGCCCGAGTACTGACGGGCCTCCGAAGACTCGCCGAACCGCGAGAGAACAGGATTGAGCGAGCCTTGAAGCGCAACATCGCGGGCGCGGATCGCTTCCTGCATGGACTGGTATCTGCCAGACGCCTTCAAGGCTTCGAACTGATCGTGGAAGTTGAAGACCAGGCTCGGCAATGGAGCGCGGCGCGCAAGGCGCGATGCACGCGGGTGCATGCCCACGACAAAGTAAGCCCGCCCGCCAGCACTGAACGAGAAATCCTCGCGTTCAGGATCTCGGCTGACATCGCAACTCCAGGCATGGCCTTCGGCGAGGTCGTGGTCATGCAGAGACTGCAGTTGCTTCCACAGCAGGACCTCGAACTCCTGTTCGTCGGTAGCCGGACTGTCAGCGCCATCGAAAAGCGACACAAAGCTTACCGGCGCACTGCCGGGATCGGGGAATTCAGCAGCGTATTCGAGCAGCGCCTCGTGCAATGCCGGCGTGCATCCGGGGTCTCCCAGCTTCCCAAACCTGCCGAAGCGCATCCGGCCCTTGTTGAGCGCCGATTTCGCGCCGACGCACGGAAAGCTTTTGTCCGCAAGGAACGCTCGCAATTTGTCTTGGCCAGCTGCGCCAGCGACTGCAAGTGAAGATAGTGTTTGTACCATCGCTGCAACGGTAGAGGCTTCTATCCGCTTCAACGAAGGTCACCGGACTGCATGCGCGTGAGCTGATACCGATACGCAGGTAGGGCGGACGCCGCCTCGCCGTGGTCCTGGACCTACGAGTTAGGGTGATTGTGGCCTCGTTCGACCATCAAACCCTCCTGGACAGACCGTGCGAATGCACCTACGACGAGGGGACCGACCAACTCCAGTCTGCAGGCCCGCGCATGCCGCTCGTTCCCGCAGCATCAGGATGGCCCGGAGCCAGCGCGTCCGGCTCCAAGGTTGGCACTGGGCGGCCAAGTTGCTCTCCGGCCAGCGGAGTTGTACCAACGCGCCGAAAATCGTTCTGGGATTCCGGGGGGATTGCAGGGCCGCGGTTCGTCACCGATAGCACAACGTCGTGTAGCCCTGGGCGGTGTCTCCCATGTTCGAAGCGTTGGCGACGTCGGCATCTTGCCGCCAAGCTGCGGGGCGCGAGCATTTTCGCAAGTCGTTGACCATCGTCGACATGGTGGCCGTGCTGCGTAAGCCGCTTTCCGGGCGCCGCGTTGTTGTCCGATGAACTTGACCGCTCGCGAAACGAGCCGGTCATGCTGATGCACCCACAGACGTAGGCAGGGCGTGTTCAGCGATCGCGAGGAAACGCTCCGTGTCTGGGGAGGCGGCACTTCGCCGGAACTTGGTGGGGCCGCTACCATGTGATCTGACAGCCCGAACCGCGGAAGAATGGACCAGCTTCATGACGACCTTGTTTCCCGGCGTGAGCCATTGCTTCGCCGGATCGAAAGGTGGTCTCCATGGCAATGCGTGTTCGGAACCGTCGCGCCCCTAGTGGAAGGGTGCAATTGATCGCCGCCGCTTCTCCGTACCCCGCCGCCTTGGCCTTTGTCAAACGCGAACTTGTCCCACACGCTTCACAGCAGCACCGGGCTAGCTTCACATCATTTCTCCATCTGGCGCAAAGGGACCCGGTGAGACGCCGACAACCAAAAATATTGAACCTCGCTCTGCAGGGAGGGGGCACTCATGGTGCTTTCACTTGGGGCGTGCTTGAGCGGTTACTTGACGAAGAGGATATTGAGATTGAGCGCATCAGCGGCACGAGTGCAGGCGCGCTGAATGGAGCCGCGTTGGCGTCGGGCCACGCCCATGATGGTCGACGCGGCGCGAAGCGTCAGTTGGAGCAGTTGTGGACCCGCGTAGCGCAGGCGGCTCTCCCGATCACTCTCCTGGCTGCGCCGCTGCGCAAACCGGGCATGGGTCTATGGGACGATGCCATGCCACTCGTATCACCCTACCAAATGAACCCCCTCGGGATTTCGCCGCTTCGACGGGTATTGGAGTCGGTCGTGGACATCGATGCGGTCAAGGGTGCTTCTGGTCCTCGCCTGTATGTCAATGCGATCAACGTGCGCACGGCGCAGTCGAGAGTTTTTGGACCGGGCGAAATGTCGTTCGACGCACTTCTTGCCTCTGCTTGCGCGCCTTTGATGTTTCAGGCTGTTGAAATTGAAGGCGACGCCTATTGGGATGGTAGCTACGGGGCGAACCCAATGCTTTCCCCGCTGTACGAAGGAAAGCCGGAAGCGGACATCTTCATGATCGAACTCACGCCCCTCGAGCGTCCGGAAACGCCCACCACCGCGAAAAACATCCTGAACAGAATTAACGAAATTGCCTCGATTTCAGGTCTTGTCACAGAGCTTCGCGCGCTCGACTTCGTCAATCGAAGCGTTCCGGGTTCAGCGCTGCGGCTGCATGTTCTGAGCATGCCGGAAGACGTCGACGTCATGGCGCTTGAACCATCCGTCAAACGGTCCGTTGGTATGGAGCTCTTCGAGGCGCTGCGACGGTCGGGGCACGGCGCGTGCGACCGCTGGCTGAGCAAACACGGAGCGCAGATCGGCGTGAAGCCCTCGGCTGACCTTCACGCAAAGTATCTAGCACCATATGCACAAGGCGCCACCCCGGCGGTCTGACCAAGCTTGTCTCGTGGGTTCGGCGGAACTTTCGAACCGCACGCGAGCATCTGCTTATGCAGACGGTAGAGCTGGGGCCGCCGATGCGCTGATTGTGCGTGGTAGCGCATCGTGGAGGCGTACGTGAAGTTCCGAGTCCTGACATTGCGGTTCAAGCGCCACCATCCACGGGGGTCTGTTGATGATGGACCAGTTCCAGGCACCCTCTTGAAATCGCATAGGTGGAGCTACAGAGCGCGCCGCATCCCGCTTCCCTTCGCTCCGCAAGTGCGCAGTGAACCAGCACCACCACTCCGGGACCTGCACGCAGCCACTGCGCTCGCTCACATCGACCCAGCGCGCGGCGGTCTCCAATGACGCTATACCTCGTTGCTCGTCGACACGCCCCGGGGGATCGGGAAAGACCATCGCCGCATCGATCCGCATGTCGCAACGATACGCATCGATCCCCTGCAGCCAGAAGCCTTCTTCCATGCGCCACAGCGCGAGACCGCGATGGGCGCTGTCTTCATTCATGAGTGTCTGCTGTTCAATGGATTGGGGGACGGGCAGCGCCAGATGCGTATTCCGGCGAACGTGACCGACGATTCCGCTCTATCGTGACCGGTCGCCATGCGTGTTGAGTTGCGCGTTCAGATTGTAGAAGTGGCGGTCACGATGGGTCTTTGTTCTTCTCCTTTTGGGGTGTTTTTGCCGTCTGCCGCAATGACTCACCCGTGAGGGTGAGTCGGTGATTCTGCTGCATCAATCGATCAAGGATCGCGTCAGCGATCGTGGCGTCTCGGACCCATGCATGCCAGTGCTCGAGTCGGCTGCCCTGGGTGGGCCGCGACGTATTCCTCCCACATCAGCATGAGGGTCATGCCCTTACGCCTCAGCTCCTGGTGCACGCGGCCATAGTCGGGCAGCACGCAGTGCGAGGGGTGGTCCAGCCGGCCTTGCGCGACGCGACGCTCCAGTGCCGTGTCGCTCAGCGTTTGAACGGTGGGCCAGTCCAGGCCCGCGACGCTGGCAAGGCCGACGTACTTGGCCACGACGCCCTTGGAGATGCCGAGTGAAGCCGCGATCCGTTCGTGGGAGAGGCGGGCTTCGAGTTTGAGACGAAGGACGTCTCTGATCTTGCGCATGTTGGCCAGCGACAATTATCTTGAGCGGTCGACGACAACTATCGTGAGCGGTTGACGCGCGCGCCCGGGGTGCGTTTGC
>NZ_JBDGJC010000015.1:0-65871 GCF_057657075.1 Variovorax sp. Soil_C_26 | reverse complement strand
GTGAGCCACCAGGCTCGCAAAGAGGGTGGGTCAATATTGGATGGAAATGCCGGGTCAGGATTGCATGGAACTCAACACCGTTGGGTAGTTTCTTCTTCTTCATCGAGACCCGCGGCGCCTTTTATGGTCGCCAAACAGATTGCAGTTTCGGTGTGGCTCAAAACTATTGGCAATGCTGTAGTCCGCGCGTCAGAAGGCGGCGTGCGGTTTCGTGAGCTCGATGCTCGCCGATGCGGCGACATGCAACAGATTGATTCGCCGCGCGTATTGGGTTTACATTCCCGCCACCAGAACCACCGGCATTTTGGATAGTTCAAACGCCGGTACTCGAGGGGGAAAATGCCACTCATGTTCTTGCGCAAGTTGCATCGGGAGGAGCTGCCGGTGCGTGTTGCCGATCCGCATGAAGTCAGGTGCGTGTCGTTGCTGTTGCAACAGGCATCGTCGAGGCGGAGTTCTCGGAGATTCGACAGTCCTTGCAACCGGGGCCGGCCCATGTGGCCACTGTGCTCCGCATAACAGAACAGGGCTTAGCAGAGCTTTCGAAGATGGAGGCTGAGCCGGCGAGTCCGCCGCCTCCGTGTCGCAGACCGCGGCGACCGCGACCCTTGTGACCAAGCGAACACGCGCGGTCACTCTCGCCGTCGCGCGAGTTCCATTCGCCCCAACGCGGTGATCCGCTCCACGATCGCAAACTCCGGTGGAGGATCCGGCTGCGTTCGACTGGATGGTTTGGAAACGGACGCGACGACCATCTCGGCGGCAAGCAAAACAGCCACACAGTCGATCTCTTTCGGGTCGTCGACCTGCAAAGGGAACTTGGCGTGTTGGATTTGTCGGAGATAGTCGAGGGGCATTCGGCTCCAAGCTGGGTGGGCAGCTGGCGGCAGCAAGCACCCGACTATGCCATGGACAGTGGCTTCGTTGCGTCCCTGGCGATGTAGTCATCAATCCATTGCTCGGCATGACGCTGAGCCTCGGCGCGAGCGCCTCCCTGGTTCGAAGATGAACGAGTGACCCTGCACATCATCTGGCCGCGCAAAGTGATGGTGGCGACATGGGCGCCGTCGCCTCGGTCGGCGACCTCAATGTTCCATCCCTCGTTGACGGCGTGCAGGTGAGATCTGCTCATGATCTAGATCTGGGCTCCTGGCGAGAACTGCGGGAACAGTTGATGCTCTCCGCTGCGGCGAGAGCCCTTGTCAGCCAATCCCAACGTGTGCGTCCTGCGATGTTCGACTGCGCGGGCTAGGATCCGGGCATGACCTCCCTTTGCCTCCGTCTTCTCCTGGCTGGTCTTGTAGCTCTGCCTCTCTCTGTTACCGCCGAGCCGCCTACGTCGTGCATCGTCGTCGGGGTCAGCGACGGCGATACCCTCACCGCGCGCTGCGGCGGACTGGGCTCTTTCGAGCAGCTCAAGGTCCGAGTGAACGGCATCGACGCGCCCGAGAAGCGCCAGCCTTTCGGCCAGCGCGCGAAGGAGGCGCTGTCCGACCTGGTCTACATGAAGGACGCGCAGCTCGAGTGCGGCAAGACCGACCGCTACGGCCGCAGCGTCTGCAAGGTGATGGTGGCGCCCCCGTCGGCGCCGCGCGGGCCCAAGACGCTCGATGCGGGCTTGGCCATGGTCACCGTCGGCATGGCTTGGTGGTACCGCGCCTATGCGCGCGAGCAGACGCCGCAGGACCGCGGGCAATATGAGTTCGCCGAGGTCGAGGCCCGGGCCAAGCATGCCGGGCTGTGGCGCGATGCAGAGCCCGTGGCGCCGTGGGAGTGGCGCAAGGCGCAGCGCGAACACGCCCAGTGAGGGCATTTTCCCCGCGACTCGGTTGGATTTTGAGGGTGCAGATGGTTTACCGATTGCCGTTAAACGGTATAGAATTCACCCATGGCGGTTCAATCATTTTCTTGCCCCGACACTGAAGCACTTTTCACAACAGGCAAGAACGCCAAGTTCGCGAATATCAAGGATGTCGCAGTGCGCAAGTTGACCCAACTGGATGCCGCTCCTTCGGTGGGATTCATGAAGATGCCACCGGGCAATGACTTGAAGTTTTACGACGATGCATGGCACGTCAGGATCAACCAGCAATGGCGCCTGACATTCAAATGGGGCGATGCGGGGCCCTACGAAGTGAAGATCGAAGACCCGCACTGATCCGGCCAGTCTGCCGTAGCACCTATAGAGGGCAATTTATGTTTAAGAATGGGATGAACCCGGTCCACCCGGGGGAAGTGCTCCGTGAGGACTATCTGAAGCCGCTCGGCATGACGGCAAACGCGCTGGCCAAGGCACTGCACGTGCCCGCCTCGCGCATCAATGACATCGTGCTCGAGCGCCGCGGCATCACGCCCGACACGGCGCTGCGCCTCACCCGCTACTTCGGCGGCGAAGAGAATGACGCGGTGGGCTGGCTCAACATGCAAGCGACCTACGATTTCAAGATCGCTCAGAAGGCCGTGGGCAAGGTGATCGCGAAAGAGATTGCCCCGAGGGCCAACGATGAGGGTTTCGCGCTCGCTGCTTGACAAGGTGCGTTTTGAGATGGGGGCGCGCCCTGCTACATTGCGGGCATGGCCAAGGACCCCAGGAACTTCACCGGCGAGGACGTCAAGCGTCTGCTCGAGCCGCAGGGGCGTCGCTTGGAAAGCAAAGAAGGCTGGAAGCTGACAGGCCACTTTGCGCTGGTTGCCGCGGGCTCTGTGGCCTTCGTGGTTGGCGTCACTGCCTTGATCTTGCAGGCCGTGCGCTAAGTTGTGCGCGTGAGCCGATTCGCCGGCTTCCGCAGATCACCCTCCTTGAGCCAGTCTCGCACCCGCGCGATCGTCATTTCCTTGATCGGTCCGACGCGAAATCCCGCCGGGAAGTGCTTCGCATAGGCAGCCTTGGCCTCTTCGCGGCTCGTGAAGCCGAGCAGCAGCTTGTGTTCGTCGAAGCGCCCCTTGGCGTCCACCTGGTCGACGATGAACGCGCGCAGCGATCGATGGTGCGGGCCGACATAGACGTCGACGTGCTCGCCGTCTGCGCCTTCGGTGCGCAGCACCGTAGCCATAGTGCGCACTCATCTGGCGCTGCCAGGGTGTGCCGTCCTTGCTGACACCCTTGCGGATTGACGAGGAATGCCCCCGCGGGAGCATCGCGCTGGCGGAGCTGCTGTTAGCGCCGAAGTAAAACTAACCCACTTGGGGTGCGGATAAAAACTTGGACTACCAGGAGGTAGTTCAAGTTTTCGTCCGCATCCCCTACCTACAAAATTGGCTCAGTTTCCGGTCGGCGCCAACACATCGGGTTGCCTTTCGAAGAAGAAACAGTCAGGCAGGATGGCCGGAGCGATGTAGTCGATGTCCTTGGCCGACACGCCGCAGGCGAAGAAGCCGTCGCGCCAATGCCGGACGACATCGACGAGCTGATCGATTTGCCTGCGCGCCTCTTCCGCCGACAAGCCGAAACGCCCAGCCTGCGACAACAGGTTGTAGATGCTGGCCGTGCGACCGTAGTCGCCGACGGTCAAAGCTAGGTCGCGCCTCTCCAGGCTGACCACAGGTGCGGGCACGAGGTCGTAGGCCGGCGACAGCCGCCATCCCTTCTGCCTGCGTAGCAGAGCGTGATTGCGCGGATGATCGTTGTTAGTCACGGCGGCATTGAAGACCACCCGCCTGAAGAGTTCGGCGCAGTCGGCTTCCGGTTTGTCGGACCAGCGGCGCAGGTTATCGGCCATCAACGGGTAGGACCAACGTTCCCGGTCCAGGTGGCTATCGCCGCAGTCGAGCACGGTCAGGCCACTGACGAGACCGAAACGCAGGTAACCCTTGTCGGTGTAGTCGCGATCAAAACGCTGCAGCATCAGCACGTCGCTTTCGCCAACCGCCTCCAGGCGGGCTTGTGTGACGTTCAGGCCGCATCTGCGTGCCAGGTCGAGCGTCGCGAACTCGACGCGCTGCAGATTGAAGCGGTCATCTCTGGCTGGAAACTTGCCGAGCCAGAGACTTTGCGCGTCCTCAATCGTGGCCTTCGGCCGCGCACCACCCATGCTGGTGCCAGGATCGAGCTGTTCGAGCAGATCGGCGGCCACTGGGCGACCCTCTTCGATCGCCTGTGTGGCCGCGATCAGCTCGGCCAGCTGGTGCGTGCGGTTGTACTGGCGCCTGGGCGCGGGCGGTTCCGCCTTTAGCCCGAAGCTCAGGTAGCCTGCTCCGTCTTGCGGCCCATGTAGCAAATAGTCGATTTCCTGGAGGTCGGCCGCGCTGCGCTCGAGCTTGTGCTCGATCACACGTCGTCCCCAGGCGTCGGGGCCAGCGTCTCGAACCGCGCCTGGAATCCCCTTGAGTTGGGTGAACTCGAAGACTTCCTTGGCAAGAGGCAGTTGGAACGGATCGAGTGCAACTGCCTCGTGGCGCTGAAGGTAACGGTCGCCGTAGCGGAAGCGCCCTATCTGCGTGCCGTCGGGCAGCGTCTGCACCCTGAGCAGCGCTGCCGGCACCGTTTCCAACGTGCCGGGCAGTTGAATGTAGACATAGGCCTCGCGCTCAGAAGTCATAGTCGTCGCTTGCCTTTCGGGCCTTGCCGGCCCGCGTCGGGCGGCGCGACGCTTCGAGGGCCTTGCCATGGAGATCGCTGTCGGGATCCGCAACAGCGTCTAGAGACTTGTCCAGGCCGAGTGCCCACAGTACCGTGAAGCACACGCCGACCGCCGTACCTGGCTTACCTAGTTCCAGCGCCGTGAGGGTGTTTCGGTTGATACCTGCCTTGCTGGCGAGATCGGCGACCGACCAGCCGCGTCGAATCCGCGCCACCCGGATGCGCTGACCCAGCTGGACAACACGCTCGGTGGCTTGCAGTGGCATTACGAATTTGCTCATGAAATTAGGCATTCACAGTACTCAACGCCCGCTATATTAGGCTTTTGCCACACTGAGCGCAAGTCGAGCGCTGCCAACAAGATCGCCAAATTAGGCAAATAAGCTGATAATGCCCTGTATTTTAGGCATTTGAGGGTCGAATTTTCGCGCTTCCTGTCGCTACGCAACGGGAGCGTGGCGGAGTGCGTCCCTCATCAGAAGAACACTGAAGAGAGGACCCATGGCCGACATGTTCGACGTACAAAGCAAACGAGGCTCGCTCTGGCATCGCTGGGACCCTCACATCCACACGCCTGGCACCGCCCTGAACGACCAGTACGCCGGTCCAGATCCTTGGGCAGCGTTCCTGGACGCCATCGAGGCGTCGAACCCGCCGATTCGTGCAATAGGTATCACCGACTACTTCGGCATTGAACGCTATGAGCAGGTCACGGAGTCCAACGGGCGCATCTGGGATGGGTCTCGATCCAGCCTGATGCTGAGAGCGAGGAACGCTGCCTGCGCCTAACTGCTTGAACCCGGCTCGTAGCCGAGCTCGCGCTGATGGCGCAGGGCCAGCACCGTGACCTCATCGCCCTCACCAGCGTAACGATACAACGTCACGTAGCCGCTGGCGCCGAAGTCGATCACCCACTCGCGGTACTCAGGCGGAAGATCTTCCACCGGCCGCCCCACCATCGGCTGCTGACGCAGGACTTGAACGGCCTTGATGATGGTCTCACCAGCACGTCGGGCGGCTGCCGGGTTTTTCGGGCGCAGGAACTCACGCAGCCGCTGCAGATCGCGCAGCGCCGCCGGCGCGAACCTCACTTGTGGCATGCAGGCGCTGGCAACTCGTTGTCAGTGCCCCAGGTCTCCAGCCACGCCATCACCTCGTTGCCCGAGACGTGCAGGCCCGTTTCCTCGAACTCCTCCCACGCCGCCACGGCGTCCTGGTGCAGGGACTGGCGCTTTTCTTCGCGATCAACGTACTGGGCGATGGCTTCACGCATCAGCCAGTGAGGCGCCCGATGGCGTGCCGTCGCCAGACGCTTCAGGCGCACCTTGAGTTCAGGATCGAGCTTGACGGGCGTCGGGCTAATGGCGGTAGTCATGAGTAATACTCTACCAGAATGTGCCATCTTCGTGATCGACGTCTATGCCCGGCGCATCGTGGGCTGGCGGGTCAGCAGTGCAGGCGCCACCTGACGCGAAGAACTGGCTCTCGCAAGCCTTGCGGACGTCGGTTTCCCTGGTTAACTCTACGACGACGCGCTTCGTCCCGCGAATTCGAGCGCCGGTTTTACGCTCTCCATTGCCCCACCGCCATCGCAGGGAATCAGCGCGCCAGAGATGTACGCCGCATACGGTGAAGCCAGGAAAAGTGCAAGGTTGGCGATATCGTCAAGCGAGCCGAATCGCTGCATCGGCACCTGCTTCCGTGCAAATTCCCGGCCTTCCGGCGTCGGCGCCATGAGCTTTCGAAACCCCTCCGTGCCGTCAATAGGCCCCGGGGAGATGGAGTTGAGCCGGATGCCCTCCGCGCCCCATTCGAGCGCCAGCACGCGCGTGAACTGATCCACCCCGGCCTTGGCTGCGCTCGCATGCGCTTGGTAGCGCATCGGCACGAAGGATTGCGGTGCGGTAATGTTGATCACCGACGCTCCCGGCTTGCGCAGGTGCGCGTGCCCCTGCCGCAAGACGTGAAACGTGCCAACGAGGTCGATGTCCACCACCACCTTGAAGCCGTTGGACGACATGTCCTTCGCTTCGCACAGAAAATTGCCGGCCGCTCCGGAAACGAGCACATCAATCGGCCCGAATTGTTCGACTGCCGTTGCAAAGGCGGCGCCCACTGCGTCGAAGTCGCGCACGTCTGCGGCCACACCGCAAACTTGCCCGCCATGGGCACGCAGCGCCGCGACGGCCGCATCCACGTTCTCCTGCTTGCGGCTCGCCACTGTCACTCGCGCGCCCTCGCGCGCGAACGCATCCGCGATGCCGAAGTTGATCCCGGTAGTGCCACCGAAGACAACGACGTGGTGGTCAGTGAAATCAATGCTTATCTGCACGCTTCAGCTTCCTGGCTGTGTGTCGACGATGCCGTCAATTGAAACCGTAGCGGGGCGCCGCGCCCGCACCGCTGCCGTAGAGGGCGAGTTTCCGGCAACCCGCGAAGATCGACTTCGGCGTGAGTCCGTAGATCTGGCGAATTGAGTGACTGAAATGGGTGGAGTCCGGATAGCCGACATCAAGGGCGATATTGGCTAGGTTGGAATTCTGCGTGACATAGTAAAGAACGCTGCGCGCGCGTTGCCATGTACGGAAACTGCGGAACGGCGAGCCGACCTCGGCCTTGAAGAGATGGAGAAACCGCGACACCGACAGGTGACACGCCACGGCGCATTCTTCTGCCGACGTATGGCTATTGGGATCGCCCTTGATCTTGTTCAGCACGGCGCTTATGCGCCGGTCGAGCGCTCGCGCTGGCAGCGCGCCACCAAAGAAGTTCTCGTCGAAATCCTCGGTACGCGCGTACTGTCGGCTGGCACAGCGCTTGAACTTATCAAGGGCGTCGCGCATCATCTGCAGCGCCTCCGGCGCAGCGACGGCGCCGCGGCCGTTACGGATATGCTCCGGCAATCCGCTGAGCCGCACTGTCTCTGACTCGATGAGAATGTTGCAGATCATGCGATCGTCCGATTCGATGCGATGGCCGACGTACGGCGGTACCACCGAAAATTGTGTCGATTCCCACTCGCCGCCGTTGACGCAGATACGATGAGGGCGCCGGAGCGACACATATATTGAGAAAGCCCCGAAAGTTCGCACCGACGGCTCCCCCAGTAGGCCGACGTACAGCACACGGTCTGCATTGAGCCACATCACCCGCTCGGAAGCGGCGGAAGAGATGGCCCGCTCGGGCGGCGATTTGCTCGAATCGATTCGAATCTGCACTTTTGTCTCCTAGTTGATCGGCCCATGAATCTCTTCATGCTGCGCTCGGGTTCATCTCAGACTTCAACGGTACTTGGAGAGCTCCAATTTACCAAGTTGGGCGCAATGCACTTCGTCCGGGCCGTCCGCCAGGCGCAGCAGGCGCGCTGTCGCGTAGGCCGACGCGATGCCCAGGTCGTTGTTGGTGCCGCCGCCGCCGTGCGCCTGGATGACCCAGTCGATCACTTGGCAGGCCATCTGGGGCGCGGCCACCTTGATCATGGCGATGTCGGCCTTCGCGACCTTGTTGCCCACGGTGTCCATGCGATACGCTGCATTCAGCGTGAGCAGGCGCGCCTGCTCGATCAGGATGCGCGAGTGCGCGATGCGCTCCAGCGTGACGCCCTGCTGCGCGATCGTCTTGCCGAAGGCAACGCGAGAAAGGCTGCGCCTGCACATGCGCTCCAGCATGCGCTCGGCGAGCCCGACGAGCCGCATGCAGTGGTGGATGCGCCCCGGGCCGAGTCGCCCCTGCGCGATCTCGAAGCCCCTGCCCTCACCCAGCAGCATGTTCGTCGCCGGCACGCGGACGTTGTCGAAGACGACCTCCGATGCCCGGTCAGGCACGCCGTAGAAGCCGAAGACCGCGATCGGCCGCACCACCTTCACGCCGGGCGTGTCCATCGGCACCAGGATCATCGACTGCTGCTTGTGGCGGTCGGCGTTGTCGGGGTCCGACTTGCCCATGAAGATGCCGATCTTGCAGCGCGGGTCAGTCGCGTTCGTCGTGTACCACTTGTGGCCGTTGACGACGTAGTGATCGCCGTCACGCACGATGCTCGACTCGATGTTGGTCGCATCGCTCGATGCGACGCCCGGCTCCGTCATCGCGAAGCAGGAGCGGATCTCGCCGGCCAGCAGCGGCTTCAGCCAGCGCTCCTGGTGCTCGGGCGTTCCGTAGCGCGCGAGCACCTCCATGTTGCCGGTGTCGGGCGCCGAGCAGTTGAATACCTCGGGCGCAAGATGCGAGCGCCCCATGATCTCGCACAGGGGCGCGTACTCGAAATTCGTCAGTCCCGCGCCGTGGCTCGATTCCGGCAGGAACAGATTCCAGAGGCCGACCTCGCGCGCCTTCGGCTTGAGTTCGTCGAGCACGGGCGCGACCCTCCAGGGGCCGAGGCTTTCGGCTTCCTTGTAGTAGCGCTCCTCGTTGGGATAGATATGTTCTTCCATGAATGCGCCGAGGCGCTTCTGGAGATCCTGGACCTTGGGTGAGAACTCGAACACTTGAGCCTTTCTGGATGGCGTCTTGCCGATATCGCGGCGTACGTGGATGGGTGAGGGGCTATCGCTCGCCGCGCGGAAAGTGCGCCTCGACCTGGCGCCACGCCGCCTCGGCGATGGGCCGCGCCTTGGCGCCGGTCTCGCGCGCCTCTGCACTGGAAGCGGTGCCGTCCACCGATCGCTTCAGAATGCCCTGCAGGATGGCCGCGAGCCGAAACATGCTGTAGGCCAGGTAGAACTCCCAGTGGGCAGGGTCGATGGGCGTGCGGCCTGTCCGGCGGCAATAGGTGTCGAGATAGCTCCGCTCGTCCGGGATGGCGAGCGCGGCGTAGTCGCTGCCCGCCATGCCGCGGAACTGCGCAGCCGTCAGGCGCCAGGGCAGCGCGTGGTAGGCGAAGTCGGCAAGCGGGTGCCCTAACGTCGAGAGTTCCCAATCCAGCACGGCCAGTACGCGCGGTTCGGTCGGGTGGAAGATCATGTTGTCGATGCGCAGGTCGCCGTGGAAGATGCCGGTCTCGTCGTTCGGCGGCACATGTTCCGGCAGCCATTCGATGAGCCGCTCCATGGCGGGTATGGGCTCGACGACGGCCGCCTGGTACTGGCGCGTCCAGCGACCGATCTGCCGGTCGAAGAAGTTGCCGCTGCGGCCATAGTCCGCCAGGCCGACGGCCGCCGGATCCACGCGATGCAGCGCGGCGACCACGCGGTTCATGTCGTCGTAGATCGCTGCACGCTCGGCGTTGTCGCTGCCGGGCAGTGCTGGGTCCCAGAGGACACGTCCTTCAACGAAGGCCATCACGTAGAACGGCGTGCCGATGACCGACGCGTCGTCGCAGAAGCCGAGGGCTCGCGCGACGGGTACCTCGCTGCCGCCCAGCGCCGCGATGACCCGGTATTCGCGATCGATCGCGTGGGCCGACGGCAGCAGTTCGCCGTCGGGCTTCTTGCGCAGCACGTAGCGCTTGCCGGCGCCGTCGGTCAGCAGGTAGGTTGGGTTCGACTGCCCCCCCTTGAAGCGCTGCAATGCAGCCGGCGTCTTGAAGCCCTCGATGTGGGCGCACAGCCAGGATTGAAGCCCCGGGAGATCGAGCGCGCTGCTCGAGACCATCGTCCCCATGTCTTCGCCGTCGTTCAATGCATGACCGTCCATAGGCTGCATCGTACGTATTATTGTCAGACAATGTCCTAGGGTTTGTCCGACATTTCGAAGCTTTCGGGACGGCGGCAAGTGGATACCGGTTTCAGTCGCGGAACGACGGCGTCCTGCGCTCCCGGACGGCCTTCAGCGCCTCGTCCAGGTCTTCGGAATACAACATCGCCGCATTCCAGGTCGCGATGTAATTGAGCCCGTCCGCCACGGGTCGGTCGCGCACGTAGCTGATCATTTCCTTGGTGCCGCGCAGACACAGCGGCGACTTGGCCGCGAGCTGCGTCGCGATCTCCGAGACCGCCGCCGCGAGCTCCTGCCGCGTTCCGTGGCAGCGGTTCACCAGCCGGATGCGCTCGGCCTCCGCGCCCGAGAACCGGCGTGCCGTGTAGGCCAGCTCACGGGTCATGCCCTCGCCCACCAGCCGGGGCAGGCGCTGCAGCGTGCCGACATCGGCGACCAGCCCGACATCGATCTCCTTCACGGAGAACCACGCGTCATCGCAGCAATAGCGCATGTCGCAGGCCGTGATGATGTCGATGCCGCCACCCACGCAGACCGCATGCACCTCGGCGATCACCGGCTTGCGGCAGCGCTCGATGGCGCTCACGGTGTCCTGCAGGTCGAGGATGTTGCGTCGCGTCTTCTCACGCGAGCGCCCGTCGCAGGGGTCCGCGGTCTGCGCCTTCAATTCGTCGAGCATGGCGAGGTCCAGCCCGGCAGAAAAATGCGCACCGGCCGCGCACAGCACGCCGACGCGCGCCTGCGGCGTGACGTCCAGCCAGTCCATCGCATCGCGCAGTTCCTGCCACATCGCTGCGTTGATGGCATTGGCCTTTCGCGGGCGATTGAGCTCGATGCGCGCAACACCGCCTTCCAGCGACAAGTTCAGCGTCTCGAAGGACGGCAGGTCAATGGCCTTCATTCTTCTTCCTCGAAATGCCGGAGATGGCTCTGGCGCAACTCGAACTTCTGGATCTTTCCCGTGGACGTGACCGGCATCGACGCGAGCCGCACGAAGGCCTTGGGCACCTCGAACCGACCCAGGTGGGCGCGGCAATGCGCCTCGATGGCCGCCTGGTCCGCTTGGGCCGACGGATCGAGCACCAGGAAAGCGGTGATGGCCTCTCCCCAGCGGGCGTGCGGCAACCCGACCACGGCCGCGCCGCGCACGGCGGGGTGGCGCAACAGGACTTCTTCGACCTTGATCGACGGCACGTTCTCGCCGCCGGTCTTGATCATGTCCTTGATGCGGTCGAGGAACAGCAGCTCACCGTCGTCGTCCCAGCACCCCAGGTCGCCAGAGTGGTGCCAGCCGAAGCGCGATGCATGGACCGTGGCCCCCGCATCCTTGTAGTAGCCGAGCATCACGTTCGGCCCGCGATAGACGATCTCGCCCACCTCGCCGGGGCCGAGCAAGCGCCCGTCGTCGGACATCACGCCCAGTTCGTTGGAGAGCGTCGCCACCCCCCAGTACGCGCCGAATCGCCGCATCTGCTGCTCGGGCCGGAAGATGGTCGCCGCCGTGTATATCTCGGTCTGGCCGGAGCACAGCGCGAAGCGGCCGCAGAAGCCTTCCAGCAACGCTGCGAGCAGCGTCTTCGACATGGGCGCCATCGCGTAGATGCACAGCTTGAGACTCGACAGATCGGTGCGGGGCCTGTCCGGGTGATCCAGGAGCGCGCGATACATCATGGGCAGTCCAACCAGCAGGCTGATTCGGTGCCGCTCGATGGCCGGCAACACCGCGTCGGCGTCGAAGCCGCGCATCAGCATCGAACTCGCGCCGCACAGCAGCGCCGACATCAAAACCACGTGCTGGCCGACGTGGAATAGCGGCAGATGGCAGCTGAACACCTCGCCGTCCACGCCCATGCCCCATTCGACGAGGTTGGACATGAGAACCGAATGGATCGACGCATGCGAATGCATCACGCCCTTTTGCCGCCCGGTCGTGCCGCTGGTGTACATGATCTGCACCAGCGCATCGCCGTCGATGTCGACCTCCGGCTGCGTCGCCGGGCATCCCGCGATCCGCTCGCTCAGCGATGGCCAGGGGCGAGGCGCTTCGGAGGCATCCGCACCGCAGACCGTGACTTCGACGCCAGCCGAAGCGACCAGCGCACGCAGCGCATCGCCCGCCAGAAAGCGCGCATCGACGAGCAGGTGCTGCGCTTCCGAATGCGCGAGGATGAACGCGACCGCCTCCGGCGCGAGTGCGGTGTTGATCGGCACCCATACGAGCCCCGCCTTGTAGATGCCGAACATGGCGACCACCATGTCCGCGGAGTTGTCGCACAGCATGGCGACGCGGTCGCCAGCCACGAGACCGGAGGTCGCCAGCGCGTGCGCCATGCGGTTCGCATCGTCGTCGAGCGCGCGAAAGCTCGTGCGACGCTCGCCCTCGACCAGCGCCGTACGGCCGCCGAATCGGCGTGCCGCACGATGCAGCATGTCGCCCAGCGCGACACGGCCGATGCGCCGTCGCGGATCGACCGCCGCCGCGGGCTTCACTTGGAAACCTTGACCGGATCGAGATACTCGCTGGCCAGCGTCCATTTGCCGTTGACGATCTGCGTCATGCGCACCTTCTGGTTGCTCAGGCGGTTGTCCTTGGACACGTTGAAGCCCGGATTGCCCAGCGCGTCGGGGCCGAGCTTGGTCGACTCCATGGCGGTGTTGAAGGTTTCGGCAGTGAGTTTCTTGCCGGCCTTGTCGGCCACCTTCGCGAAGGTCGTCATCGCGTAATAGGCGTACATCGAATACAGGCCCGGGTCGTCGCCGAAGCGATTCTTGTACGAAGCGACCCAGTCGCGCACGGCCGGGTTGGCATCGTCCGCGTAGGGCAAGGGGATGAAGGTGGCGCCGTACACGCCCTCCATCGCCGCGCCGCCGAGCGTGGGCACCTGCTGCGAATAATTGGCTGCTGTGCCCAGGAAGTCGGGACTGAAGCCGATCTTCCGAGCCTCGCCCACCGAGCCGATGAATTCACGCAATGTCGATGCGTTGAAGACGAGATCGCAATTGGCCGCCTTGAGACGCGCCATCTGCGAGGAGAAATCCGTCGCGCCGCGCTTGTACGTGGTCTTCTCCGCCACAGCCATGCCCTTGGCCTTGAGATAGGCCTCGACTCCCTCGAAGGCCTCACGGCCGTAGTCGTCGTCCTGGTAGATCACGCCGACCCGCTTGTAGGGCTTCTTCTTCATCATGAAGTCGAGGGTGGAGGCCGACATCGAGAAGTACGAGGGCGCCAGCGCGATTTTGTACGGGCTCGGCGGGTCGTACAGATCCTTCGATGCGCCCTGCGGCATGAAGTTGAACACCTTGTTCTCGATCAGGAAGGGCAACGCCGCCATGTTGGTGGCGGTGCCGAGATGCCCGAGGATGGCGAAGACGCCCTCCTGCGTCACCAGCTTCTGCGCGGCGAGCACCGCGCGCTTGGGTTCGTAGCCGTGGTCCTCGACCACCAGGCGGATCTTGCGGCCATGGATGCCGCCCTTGGCATTGATCTCCTCGACGGCCATGTTCATGCCGTTGCGGGACTCCTTGCCGTAGTTGGCGATGGGGCCCGAGAGGTCGGTGATCGTGCCGAGCACGATCTCGCCATCGCTCACGCCCGTGCCCTGTGCGAGCGAAAGGCCGGCTGCGCCGAGCAGCAGAGCCGTGGTGATCAGGTTTCTGCGCAACATCGATGTCTCCTTCTTGTGGTGATGGGGTCTCAATCAGGCTTGCGGCCGAAGACCGGCGCCCGCTTCTCGGAAAATGCGGTCACGCCCTCGATGGCATCGGTCGTACGGCCCGCCGCGACCATGGCGCGGTGTTCGTGATCGAGGTGCTCGGCGAGCGAACGCTGCGGCGCTTCATCAACGAGACGCTTGGCCCACCCGAGTGCTGCGGTCGCGCCTCGCGCCAGGCTGGCGGCCAGTGCGGCAGCACGTTCGCCCAGTTCCGCATCGGGCCATACCGCCGAGACGATGCCCCAGTCCAGGCAGCGCTGGGCGGACAGGGGCTCGTTGGTGAAGAAGATTTCCTTGGCGCGCGCGACGCCTACGCGCCGCATGAGAAACCAGGACGCGCCGACGTCGGGCGTGAGGCCGATGGCCGAGTAGCCGCCGCGCAGCTTCATCGATTCGGCCGCGAGGACGATGTCGGCGCTCAGGGCCAGGCCGATGCCGCCACCGCCGATCGGCCCGTTGAGCGCACTGACCACCGGCACCGGCAGCGTCGCCAGTCGTTCGATGGTGCGGTGCAGCGGCGGGATGTGCCTGTCGAGCAGCGCCCCGATGTCGTCGCGTGAACGTACGAAGTCGCCGATATCGCCACCGCCGCAGAAGTGACGGCCTTTGGCCTGCAGCAGCACGGCGCGGACCGCGCTGTCTTCCGCCACCGCGTCGACGGCGTCGATCAGCGCTGCCGACAACTCCAGGTCGAGCACGTTGGCACGCTCGGGCCTGTTCAGGGTGATGACGGCGACGCCGTCGCGACGGTCCAGCAACAAGGCGGAAGACATCGAGAACCTTTCGGATCGCCGCATCGGCGACATGCAGGCAGCGTAGGGAGCGACTGCCGGAGCGTCTTGTGTCCAGACGCTGCACCGGCGCCGCCGTTCCCCGGGGAAACACCCAGTCCGACCGCAAGATCCGACGGACGCAGCCGCCGGATCAGATCGGCGAGATGCCGTGCGGCTTGTCCGGCCAGCCGCGGCTCGTCTTGCGCGGCAGGCAGCGCGCCAGCGTCGCGGCGATGACCGATCGGGTATCGCGCGGGTCGATCACGTCGTCGATGCCGAAATGCTCGGCCGCGTGCAGCGCGCCCAACTGCTCACGGAAGCGCGCGATGAGTTCTTCGCGCTTGCGCAGCGGGTCGGGCGCTGCCTTCACCTGCTTCTGGTATGCAACGTCGACCGCGCCCTCGACCGACATCGCGCAGATCTCGGCGGTCGGCCATGCCACGCACAGGTCGGCATCGAAACTCCGGCCACCGCACATGGCGATGTAGCCCAGCCCGTAGCCCTTGCGCAGCACCACCGAGACGCGCGGTACGGTGGCTTGGCCTAGTTCGAACAGCAGCCGGGCGCTGCGTCGCGCAAGTGCCGTGTCCTCGGCCTGGCTGCCGACGAGAAAGCCCGGAAGGTCGACGAGATAGACGAGCGGCAGGCCGAACGAGTCGCACACCGATACGAAGTGCGCGCCCTTCTCGCACGCCTTGGCGTCGAGCGTTCCCGCCAAGTGCAGCGGCTGGTTCGCCACGATACCAACCGCCCTGCCCTCCAGGCGCGCGAAGCCCACCACCAGATTCGGGGCGAAGCCCGGCTTGAGCTGGAAGAAGGAGCCACGATCGATCACGCCTGCGATCACGTCGCAGATATCGTAGGGCTTGCGCGGGTTGTCGGGCATCACGTCGAGCAGCGCGGCCTCGGCCTCTTCGTCGGGCTCGCACGATGGTGCAGCGGGAACCGGCAGCCGCGCGTTCGACGGCATGTACGCCAGGTAGCCGCGCACCAGTGCGATGGCCTCCACATCGTCGCCTGCAGCGATGTCGGCCAGCCCGTTCTGGTCGGCCTGGACCGCGGCGCCGCCGATCGTCTCCTTGTCTGCGACCTCGCCCGTGGCCGCCGCCACCAGCGCCGGCCCGGCGATGCCCATGGTGGAGGTGCCGCGCACCATCACCACAAAATCGCATAGCGCGGCGAAGTTCGACGGCCCCGCGAAGCCCGGCCCCATCACCGCCGCCACGGTCGGTACCCAGCCCGACAGCGCCACCGCCGTCTGGAAGTAGTGCGAACCCTGCGCGAAGTGGCGGCTGTCCAGCCCTTCCTGGATGCGATGGCCCCCACCGTCGAGCAGCATCACGAACGGACAGCCATGCTCCAGCGCGTGCAGCGCCAGCCGCTCGACCTTGTATTCGCCGATGCGGCCGTTGGACCCTCCGAGCACGGTGAAGTCGAAGGCGCAGAGGCACACCGGACGGCCGTCGATGCGGGCGTGGCCGGTGATCACGCCGTCGAACGGCGCTCTGAGCGTCTCGGTGTCGAAAGTGTCCCGCTTGGGCTCGACCAGCGCGCCGATCTCGTGAAAGCTGCCCGGGTCGACCAGCAGGGCGATGCGTTCGCGAGCAGACAGCTTTCCGAGCGCATGCTGGCGTGCGATGGCCGCGGGTCGCGCGGCGTCGGCGAGGCCGTCGCGCCGCGCGATGAAGTCGTCGAATGCCTGGCGCGTCGCACCGCCCGGCTCGTTGCTGGTGTCCTTGCTCATCTCTTCCTTGTGGGTGCCACCGGATCAGCGGTGCGGTCGTACGTCCGTGCGTTGAGGCCGGCCTCTCGCAACTGCTGCTTGCGGATCTTCGCGGTCGGTGTCTTGGGGAGTTCGCTCATGAATTCGACATAGCGCGGCACCATGAAGTACGGCAGCCGGTCGTCGAGGAAGGCTAGCAGCGTTGCCGCCTCGACACCCTGCGGTTCGCGCAGTACGACGCAGGCCTTGATCTCGTCCTCGCTCGCGTCGCTCGCCACGGCGATCACCGCGCACTCCAGCACAGCCGGGTGCTCGTTGATCTCTTTCTCGACCTCGAAGCTCGAGACGTTCTCGCCGCGACGTCGCATCGCGTCCTTAATGCGATCGAGGAAGACGAACTGCCCATCAGGCTCGCGCCGGAAGGCGTCGCCGGTGTGCAGCCACTGGTTGCGCCACGCGTTGACCGTCGCCTGCGGCATGTCGTGATAGCCGTCCATCACCATCCAAGGCTCGTCGGTGCGGATCACGAGTTCGCCCATCTCGCCGTCGGCGACCGGTTGATCGTTGCGGTCGACCAGCCGTACCTGGAAATCGGGCCGCGGCCATCCGACCTTTCCCGGTTCGGCGCGGCCGACCGGCGCACGCAGCACGGTGGAACCTTCGGTCAGCCCGTAGGCGGTGCAGACGGCCTCGATCCCGAAACGGACCTTGAACTCGTCGATCTGCGCCATTACCGGCACCATCATCACGCGCCGCAACGGATGCATCGCATCGTCGGCACGCGCCGGCTGGCGAAACAAGAAGTTCGCCATGGCGCCCAGCAACATCGTGTAGGTACAGCCGTAGCGACGCACGTCGTCCCAGAAGGTGGTGGCCGAGAAGCGCGGCAGCAGCACGTTGCTTCCGCCCGCGATCAGATTGTTGTAGATGGCCGCCCACTGTCCGCCGATGTGGAAGAGCGGCAGTGTGCACAGCGAGACGTCGTCCGGGTCCGCCAAGCCCAGCACCTGCGGCGCTGCGTAGCCGTACGCATGGGCGTGCGTGACGCGGACACCCTTCGACGGCCCGGTGGTGCCCGACGTGTACATGACCCCAATGACGTCCCATGGATCGATGTGCGCAGGCGCCTCGCGCGGGCCGCGCAACGTGGACCAGGGCCGCTGCCGCAGGCGCGGCGCGAGGTCGACCGACCCGTCGCCGGACCCATGGACCACGACGTGCTCGAGCCGCTCCAACTTGTCGGCCACCGCGTTCAGCAGCGGGACGTAGCCTGCCTCGACCACGATCACGCGGGCCCCAGAGTTGTTGATCACGTGTGCGAGGATCGAGCCCTTGTACGCTGTGTTCACCGGCACCTCCGCCCGCCCCGTGAGCGACAGCGCCCACCACGCGATCACGAAATCGAGGTGGTTGTCGAGCATGAGCAGCACAGGCTCTTGTCGCGCCACGCCCAGCCGCGTGAAGCCCGATGCAACGGCCAACGCTTCTTCGTAGAGCGATGCGTAGCTCATGCTTCGCTCGACATCGCACACGGCCGCCTTGTCGGGGCGACTGCGCAGGTGGCCTTCAAGCACCGCTGCGAGCGTGCGCTGCGCCATCGGCGGGAGCGCGATGATGTCGTCGATCTGTTGGCTCATGACGGTTACCTCTCATTCATTTCCCTGACAGGGTTCAACCCAGTGCTTCGAATTTGTTTGTCTGCCAATATTGCCGGACAATCAAAAGATTGACCTATCTGGTTTCCCCTTAAGAAAGCGCCTTCTTTGCTGATGGCATTGCCTCAAAATAGCGCCCGCCGGCAGAGCGGCATTCCATATTTCAAGCGTGGGAGCGTCCAATGAACGACATCGAGAAGGCGACTGCGCCCAAAGCCATGGTCGCGGGAGCCAAACCAGCGCAGGAGAAGGCTCACCCACGCAGTACGCCGGACCGCGTGGCCGACGCGATCAGCAAGGGCATCCTCATGCGCCGGTTCACCGTCGGGCAAAGGCTGATCGAGGCGGACCTCACCCGTGATCTTGGCGTGAGCCGAAGCACCGTGCGTGAGGCGCTGCGCATCCTTGCTTCGAGCGGCGTAGTCGACCTCACGCCGCACCGCGGCGCTGTCATCCGCTCGCTCACGCGCGAGGATGCGGCAAGTCTCCTGGGCGTACTGGAGGTTCTTTCCGGACTGGCGGCTCGCCTCGCTGCCGCCAACATCGGTATCGGCGACAACGCACGCCGATTCGAGGCCGCCGCGCAGAAGCTCATCAGGGCCGAGACGCCCGAGGCGCTCGACCGCGTGCTCGACGAGCGCGCCAACTACTACAAGGTGATGTTCGAGATCGCCGCCAGCCCGGAGCTCGATCGCGTTCTGCCGCAGGCTCGCGCTCACCTGTTTCGCGCCCAGTTCTATCACTCGCTCACGACGGCGGACCTGCGCTCGATGGTGGCCGAGTACCGGTCCATCACCGAGGCGATCCTCGAGGGCGACCAAGAGAAGGCCGAGAAGCGCATGCGGCGGCATCTTCAGAAGTCCGGGGAGCGGACGTTGCCGCGCATGTCGGCGTTCACACTGAACTGAGACCGGCGCCGGACGCCCCGCTCCGTGTCGTTTCAGGTCGGCATCGGGCCCATCAACAGCCCTGCCATCGCGCCGCGCGCTTCTCCGCAAAGGCTGCGGCGCCTTCGCGCGCGTCCGACGACGCATTCACCGCCTTCGCAATCGGGCGCTGTCGATCAAACATCTCCGTGTCGCTCCACGTGCGCGATCCCTGCACCAGTTGCTTACTCGCCGCCACGGCGAGCGGCGCGTTGGCATCGATGGCATGCGCCAGTTTCAAGGCGTGGTCAAGCGCTGCGCCGGGCTCGACCAGCCGGTTGACCAACCCCCAGGCATGCGCCTGCTCGGCGGAAATCGGGTCGCCAAGCAACGCCATCTCCATCGCCAGATTGGCCGACAGCCGGTGCGGCAAGCGCATCAACCCGCCGGAAGAGGCGACGAGCCCGCGCTTGGTCTCCGGCAGGCCGAAGCTCGCGCCTCGCGCCGCGACCACCATGTCGCACGCCAGAACGATCTCGAAGCCGCCCGCCACCGCATGGCCTTCGACAGCGGCGATCAGCGGCTTGCGTGGTGGGGCCTCGCACAAGCCGGCGAAACCCCGGCCCTCGATGGCGGGCTCGACGCCTTCGTAGGCGAAGGCCTTGAGATCCATACCCGAACAGAAGGTGCCGCCCGCGCCGGTGAGGATGCCGACGTGAAGCTCGGCGTTTGCATCGAGTTCCTGCATCGCTGCCGCGATGCCCTGCGCCACCGCCATGTTGACGGCGTTGCGAACCTGCGGCCGCTGGATGGTGACGATCAGCACGTGCCCATCGATGCGCGTCTCGACCGCCGGCGTGGTGGCTGGTTCCTGCGTTTCCTGCTCTCTCATCGAAGTCCTTTGTCGCCAGGCAAGGCGGCGCGCAACTTGCCGACGATGCCGCTGGGGAAGAAATAGACCGACAGCACGAACACGAGGCCGAACCACAGCATCCAGCGATCGGGGTGGAAGAGATTGGCCAGCAACGGCGCGGACGTGAGCGAACCGCTGAGGCTGCCCATCAGGCTCTGCAGATAGTTCTCTGCCACGATGAAGAGCGCGACGCCAACCACCGAGCCGTAGACGGTGCCCAGCCCGCCGATGACCGCCATCAGGAGGATGTTGAGCATCACGTTGAATCCGACCGTGGTCTGCGGCCCGACGTAGCGAAGCCACAGCGCCATCAGAATGCCCGCACAGGTCGCCAACGCGGCCGCCAGGCAGTTGATCGCGATGCGGTAGTAGAGCGTGCGGTAGCCGATGGCCTCTGCGCGGAAATCGTTCTCGCGGATCGCCTCCAGCACGCGGCCGAAGCGCGAGTTCACCACGCGCAGCATCAGCAGGAAGAGCGCAACCGACACCACGAAGATGAGGTAGTACGTCAGCACGCGGCCGTTGATGGTCGTGCCGAACACCGGGTCTTCGAAGACGCGGAAGGCCGGCGTCAGCACCTCGGGCAGCCGGAAGGTGCGGCCGTCGTCGCCGCCGGTGATGTCGCTCAGCCGCATCACCAGGGCGCCGAAGGCCGCGCCGAAGGCCAGCGTCATCATCGTGTAGAAGATCGCCTTCACGCGCAAGGAGATGAGCGCGATAAGGAAGGACAGCACCAGCGAAAGCGCGATGGCCGCCACCGCGCCGACGCCCATCGCCGTCCAGGTCGGACCCATCTTGTACATCGCGATCGCGACGCCGTAGGCGCCGATGCCGTAGAACATCGCATGGGCGAAGGACACCACGCCGCAGTACCCCAGCAGCAGGTCGAAAGACGCCACCAGCACGATGAAGACGCAGATGGTCGCGGCCACATTGAGTGAGCGCGCACCGGAGAACAGGAAAGGCGCGGTCGCCAGGTAGACGAGAACCAGCACCAGCAGCGTCGAGAGAACGCGGCTGCGCGGGAAGTCGCCGGAAAGGATTCGGATCAGCATGGAGCGCTCTAGTGCTTGTTGACAGGATAGAGCCCCTGCGGACGCCACAGCAGCACGATCATCATCACGAGGATGTTCGACACCAGTGCCAAGTCGGGCAGCAGGAAGCTCACGTAATTGGTGCTCAATGCGATGAGCATCGCGCCGGCGAAGCAACCGGTGACCGAGCCGAGCCCGCCGATGATGACGATGATGAGCATCTGCACCAGCACCTCGGCGCCGATGGCCACCGTGAACTGCTCGCGGTAGAAGGCCCACATCACACCGCCCAGGCCGGCCAGCGCCGATCCCGCGACGAACACGCCGACGAACACGCCGCGCACCCGGTAGCCGAGCGCCTCGACCATCGAACGGTTCTCCACGCCGGCACGGATCAGCAGGCCGATGCGCGTGCGGTTGAGCAGCATCGTGAGGCCGATGAAGACCACCGCGCCCACCGCCACGGCGACCACGCGGTAGCGTTCGATGGCGACGTCGCCGAAGAGGAACGAGCCGCGCACTGCCTCGGGCAGCGGCAGCAGCATCTGGTTGGCGCCGAAGATCACCAGAACCAGCTGCTCGATGATGATCATCGAGCCGATGGTGATGAGAATCTGCTTAAGGTGATCGCCGTACACAGGCTTCACGAACAGGCGCTCGTAGACCCAGCCGAGCGCGGCCGTCACAAGCATTGCGGCCGCGATCACCGCCGCGATGGCGGCCAAGCTCGCCCACACAGAGGGCGACTCGAGCAGGTGCTTGAGCGGCTCGACCAGCAGGGTCGCGGTGTAGGCGCCCACTGCCACGAAGGCGGCGTGACCGAGGTTCATCACGTCCATCAGTCCGAAGACGAGCGTGAGCCCGCTCGCCATGATGAACAGCATCATCCCCATGGCGAGCGCTGCCACGGTCAGCGTGATCCAGGTCGGGACACTGCCGATGACGGGCAGCGCGATCGCGATGAAGGCGAGGATGATCGCCCCGGGAACCAGGTCGCGCGTGCGTCCCGGCAGGGCCTCCAGCACGGCCGGGTCCGCGCAAGGGAGGTCGATCGTGGATTCGATGGCAGCCATTGGCTCTCCGTTCAATGTACGCATGTGCTAGTGCACGGCACCGGCATGCAGGCCAAGGAGCCGTGCCTGCAGGGCTTCGTCCGCCGACAGCGCTTCCATGCTGCCCGTGTGCACGATGCGGCCGTCGTCCATTACCGCGACATGGTCGCCGAGCGAGCGGACGAAATGGAAATTCTGCTCGACGAGCAGGATGGTGGTGTCGCGGTCCTTGAGGTCCTCGAAGGCCTGTGCCAGGTTGTCGACAATGGCCGGCGCGAGGCCTTTGGTGGGCTCGTCGATCAGCAGCAGCTTGCGCGGCTCGATGATGGCGCGTGCGATGGCGACCATCTGCTTCTGTCCACCCGAGAGCGTGCCGCCGGGGCGGAGCCAGAAGCGCTTGAGCGCGGGAAACAACCCGAGTATCCAGTCCAGCCGGGCCTCGTCGAAGCGGCCGCTGATCGCCGCGAGGCGCAGGTTCTCCTGCACCGTCAGGCCGGAGAAGATGCCCATGTCCTCCGGCACGAAGGCGATGCCGCGGCGCGAGACCTCAGGCGTTTCCTCCGCCGTGATGTCGGCACCGTCGAAGGTGAGCTTTCCGCGGCTCGCCTGCCACAGGCCCATGATGGTCCGCAGCGTGGTGCTCTTGCCTGCGCCGTTGCGGCCCAGAAGCACCGTCAGGCCGGCACGCGGCACGACCAGGTCGACGCCCTGGAGGATGTGATATTCGCCGATGTGCGTGTGCACACCGTCGAGCGTGAGCAACGGTGCCCCGCCGTCGAGAGCGTCATGCATGCGCCGTCTCCTTGCGTGCCGCTGGCGTGCGCTTCACGCCCAGGTAGGCCTCTTGCACGATGGCCGAGGCCATGACCTCGGCCGGCTTCCCGTCGGCCACGAGGCGTCCGTTGTGCAGCACGACGATGCGGTCGGCCAGCGAGTGGATCACGTCCATCTTGTGCTCCACCAGGAGGATTGTCTTGTCGCCGCGCACCTTCAGGCTGCGAATGAGGTCGAGAATGACCGGCACTTCGTCCACGCTCATGCCCGCGGTGGGCTCGTCGAACATCACGATCTCCGGCTCCAGCGCCATGAGGATCGCGACCTCCAGCTTGCGCTTGTCGCCATGCGGCAGCTTGGCTGCGAGGTCGTCACGCCGCGCGGCGAGGCCGACCTGCGTGAGATACGACTCGGCCTGCTCGATCAGGTCGCCGCGGCTGCGCCACATTGCGAGCATGTTGAAACCCGCGCGATGCCGGCTCTGCACCGCGAGGCGCACGTTCTCCAACACGCTCAGGCGCGGGAACAGGTTGGTCAGCTGGAAGGCTCGCCCGATGCCGCGCGCGGTCCGCTGCGCCGCGCTCAGCCGCGTGATGTCCTCGCCCTTGAGCAGCACGTTGCCCGCGCTCGCTGCGAGCTGCCCCGACAGCAGGTTGAAGTACGTCGTCTTGCCGGCCCCGTTGGGTCCGACGATCGCGGTGAGCGTTCCGGCCGCGAACTCGGCCGTCACCTCGTCGACCGCGGCGTGGCCGCCGAAGCGGATGCCGAGTCCGCGGCTCGCGAGCGCCGGCACCTGCCGCGTGGATTCATGAATCGTCGGGCCGCTCATCGCGTCAGCGCTTGACCGTGATGGGCAGCGGCATTTCCGACGCCGGGATCTCGCGGACGAGATCGAACAGGTCCCACTCGCTCGTCGGCGACTTCTTCATGCGGAACTGATACTGCGGCTGCAGCGCCTGATGATCTTCCTTGCGGAAGGTCATCTTGCCCTTGGGCGTGTCGAACTCCATTCCCTCCATCGCGGCGATGAGTTTCGGCGTGTCGATCGAGTTCGCCTTCCTGATGCCCGCGACGATGGCCGCGGCCGTCACGAAGCCACCGGCAGTGAAGAGGTCCGGCGGCACCTGGTAGCGCTTCTGGTGCTCCGCGACCAGCCAGTCGTTCATCGGATTCTTCGGGAACCCGTAGTAGTAGAACGTGCCGCCAGTCACGTCCAGGCCCTTCCAGGGTTTGGCGTTCTCCAGGTTGGCCCCACCGATCGACAGGAACTCGATGCCGTAGCGGCCCGGGTTCAGTTCCGAAATCTTACGGATCGGGTTGGGCGCACCCCAGATCACGACCAGGTACTTCTTGCCCTGCAGGTCCTTCATGCGATCGAAGATGCGCTGCATCGGCGCCGTGAAGTCCGAGGTCGACAGCGGAATGAACTCCTCGTGGATGACCTTCGCCTTGCTCTTGGTGGACACCAGCGCGTCCTTGAAGGCCTTGACGCCGTCCTTGCCGTACACGTAGTCCGGCGCGAGGAAGGCGACGTTGTCGCCGTCCTTCAGGCCGGCCGCGCTGGCGAGCGCGTCCTGGAACGAATTGCGGCTGGCGCGGAACAGGTACTTGTTCCAGGCCGATCCGGTCAGCGAGTCGGCGATGGCGGGCTCGACCATCAGGATCTTGCCGTACTCCTCGGCCACCGGCGCCATCGACAGCGCGCCGCCGGACCACGAGGTGCCCACGGCGATGTCCGCCTTGTCGTCGGCCAGTGCTTCGGTGAGCATGGCCTTGGACAGTTCGGGCTTCATCTGGTCGTCCTTGACGATCACCTCGATCTTGCGGTTGAGGACGGTCATGGTGCCTTGCGTGAGGTATTCGAGCCCCAGGCGCAACCCGCGCTCTGTGTCGCGCGCATAGGCCTCCGAGGGGCCGGTCTTGCTCGCGATGAGCGCGATCTTGATCGGCTTCTCCTGCGCCAACGCCTGCGGCGCCACCCAGCAGGTCATGGCGGCGGTCGCCGCGACGATGAGTTTCTTCAGCATGCTTGTCTCCTTTTGTATGTATCGATCCGGCGCTCGATGGCAGGAGCGCGCCCTAGCCCACGGCGCGCTTCTGGCTCTTCCAATAGGGTTCGCGCAGGATGCGCTTCAACACCTTCCCGCTCGGGTTGCGCGGAAGAGCATCGACCAGGTCGATGCTCTTCGGGCACTTGTAGTGCGCGAGGTTGGCGCGCATGAATTCGATGATGTCGCTTGCGTCGGCCGTTGCTCCCGGTCGCAATACCACGCAGGCCTTGACCGCCTCGCCCCAGGTCGCATCGGGTACGCCGATGACCGCCCCGTCGGCCACGGCGGGGTGGCGCATCAGCACGTTCTCGACCTCGGCCGGATAGATGTTCTCGCCGCCCGAGACGATCATGTCCTTGATGCGGTCGTTGATGTAGAGATAACCGTCCTTGAGATAGCCGCCGTCGCCCGAACGGAACCAGCCGCCGTTCTCGTTGCGTCCTTCCGGATAGGCGGCGGCCGTGGCCTCGGGGTCGCGCCAGTACTCCTTGAGGTTGCGGTCCGACTCGATCCAGATCTCGCCGACATCGCCGTCCGGGAGGTCCTGCATGGCGATCGGGTCGACGATGCGCAGCCGCCCGCCACCGATGGGTCGGCCCGCCGAGCGCAGCAGTTCGACGTCGCCCGAACGATGATCTTCCGGATACAGGAACGTGGCCGGGCCCGAGACTTCCGTGAGCCCGTACACCTGAAGAAAGTCGCAGCGAAAGACCTCAAAGGCCTGTTTCAGCACCGTTTCGCTCACGGGCGATCCGCCGTAGGCCATCAGTTGCAGCGTGCCGAAGTCGTGGGACTTGGCGCCAAGCACCTGCAGCATGAAGAGGATCATGGCCGGCACCACGAAGGTGTGGGTGATGCCGTGCTGCGAGATGGCCTGGAGATAGCCCTTCGGATCGAACTCCGCGTAGGCCGACGTCTGCCCGCCGGTATAGAGCGTGAGCAGCAGCATCGTCATGCCCGCGACATGGAACACCGGTAGCGGGTTGCCCAGCACATGCCGGTTGTCGAACTTCCACTCCTTCGACACCACGCGCGAGGTCGACAGCAACCCGGCGTGCGACAGCACGATGCCTTTCGGCAGACCGGTGGTGCCCGACGAATAGAGTTGCAGCGCAGCGTCGTGGGTGCCGGACTCCACCAGTGCAAAGGTGTCGGGAAATTCGCCGTACCATTGCGCCAGCGAGGGCAGCCTGTCGCCAGGGCCGCCTGTGCACACCAGCGTCCTCACACCGGGGATCGCCGCCTTCTCCAGCACCGGGAGGAACTCCGCGTCTGCCATGAGGAAAGGCGCCTCGCCGTTGTTGACGATGTACTCGACCTCTCTGGGCGAGAGCCGCCAGTTGACCGGCATGCACACCGCCCCGAGCTTACAGGCGGCCAGCGTCACCAGAATGCACTCGATGTGCTGCTTGGTCAGCACGGCGACGCGCGTTCCCCGCGCGACGCCGACGCTCGCGAGCGCGTTGGCGATGCGGTTGGTGTGCGCTTCCACGTCGCGGAAGCTCAACCGCCGGTCGCTGTTGCGATAGGCGATCTCGTCCGGTCGATCGACCAGCTGACGTTTGAGGCTGTCGATCAGGGTGAGATCCTGCATGCCTTTTTCTCCTGCTCTTCCTGTTCTTCTGCCGGCAGCTCAGGCGACTTGGAACAGCGCCGCCGCGCCCATGCCGCCGCCGACGCACATCGTCACGACGACGTACTTCACGCCGCGGCGCTTGCCTTCGATGAGCGCGTGACCGACCACGCGCGCGCCCGTCATGCCGTACGGATGGCCAATGGAGATGCCGCCGCCGTTCACGTTGTACTTCTCTGGGTCGATGCCCAGGTGGTCGCGGCAGTAGAGGACCTGGCAGGCGAAGGCTTCGTTGAGCTCCCACAGGCCGATGTCATCCACCTTCAGGCCTTGCTGCTTCAGCAGCTTCGGAATCGCATGGATCGGGCCGATGCCCATCTCCTCCGGTGCGCAACCGGCCACGGACATGCCGCGGTAGATGCCCAGCGGCGCCAGGCCGCGCCGCTCCGCGAGCCCACGTTCCATCACCACGCAGGCGGACGCGCCGTCGGACAGCTGGCTCGCGTTGCCCGCCGTCACCACGCCGCCTTCGATCACTGGCTTGAGCGAAGCCAGCCCTTCCAGCGTCGTCTCGGGACGATTGCCCTCGTCGCGATCGAGCGTCACCTCGCGGTACGACACCTCCTTCGTCGCCCTGTCGACCACGGCCATCGTCGTGCTGAAGGGCACGATCTCCGCGTCGAACCGGCCCGCGGCCTGCGCCGCCGCGGTGCGCTGCTGCGATGCAAGCGAATAGCGGTCCTGCGCTTCGCGCGAGATGCCGTACTTCTTCGCGACGAGCTCGGCCGTCTGCAACATCGGCATGTAGGCGTTCGGCGCGTGCCCGATGACGCGCGGGTCCTTCTCCTTCGCGACCCAGGCCATGTAGGCGTCCTGCACCGCGGAGATGTTTTCGTGGCCGCCCGCCACGACGATGTCCATGCCATCGACCATCACCTGCTTCGCCGCGGTGGCGATGGCCATCAGCCCCGACGCGCACTGGCGGTCCATCGTCTGGCCCGACACGGTGGTCGGCAGGCCGGCCGCGAGGACCGCATTGCGCGCGAGGTTCATGCCCGCTGTGCCGCCAGTCAGCACGCAGCCGATCACCGCATCCTCGACTTCCGCGCCGTCCACCTTGGCACGCTGCACTGCGTGCGTGATGGCGTGCGCCAGCATCGAAGGCGATCTGGTGTGGTTGAGCGCACCCTTGTAGGCACGGCCGATGCCGGTGCGCGCGGTGGAGACGATGACGGCTTCTTTCATTGGGAATGTCCTGATCTGTCTTGGAATGCTTGGTACGGAAACGCCGTCATGCGGCCTTCCAGTCGGAGATGCGCTTGCCATCGCGCGCCAGCGATGCCAGCAGCGGCGACACGCGCCAGTAGCCGAAGGCGTCGCCGCGCGTGCGGCCGTAGTGCGCCAGTCGCTCGACGATCGAAGCCAGCCCGATGCCATCGGCCATCCACAGCGGACCGCCCTTGTGGTCGGGAAAGCCGTAGCCCGCCGTCCACACGATGTCGATGTCGCCGGGGCGGTAGGCGATGCCTTCCTCGAGGATCCTCGCCCCCTCGTTGATGAGCGGATAGAGCAGCCGCTCGACGATCTCCTGTGCGCCGATGTCCGCACGCCGCTTGACGCCGTGTGCCGCGGCCATCTCCGATGCGATGCGCGCCGTCTCGGGGTCGTCGGCCGGCTTGCGGCCCTCGTAGCGGTAGTAGCCCGCACCGGCTTTCTGCCCGAAGCGGCCCAGCTCGAACATCCTGCGCACCACCGCTCGGTAGCTGTCGTCCGGCGGCAGGCCGCCGGCCTTGCCGTATTCGATGACCGTCTTCGCGCCCACGTCGATGCCCGCCATGTCCAGCATGCGGCAAGGACCCATCGCCATACCCAGCGCCTCGACGGCCCCGTCGATCTGCGAAGGGCTCGCGCCTTCCATCATCAGGAATTCGGCTTCGCGCATGTAGACCTCGGCCATCCGGTTGCCGATGAAGCCGTAGCAGACACCCGACACAACCGCGACCTTGCCGATGGTTCGGGCCAGCTGCATCACCGTGGCGAGCACCTCGGGCGCCGTCCTCTCGCCGCGGACCACCTCGAGCAGGCGCATCACGTTGGCGGGGCTGAAGAAGTGCATGCCGACGACATCGCCCGGGCGGCCCGTAGCGGCAGCCAAAACGTCGACGTCCAGCGTCGACGTGTTGGTCGCGATGATCGCGCCGGACCGGCAGACCTGGCCCAGCCGCGCGCACACCTGCTTTTTCAGATCCATGTTCTCGAACACGGCCTCGATGACCAGGTCGCACTCGCCCAGCGCCGCGTCGTCGAGCGTGCCGCGCAGCAGCGCCATGCGCTCTTCGACCTGCCCCGCCGTGAGCCGGCCTTTCGCGGCGCTCGCCTCGTAGTTGGCGCGGATCAGGCCCATGCCGCGGTCCAGCGCCGCCTGCGTGGCTTCGACCAACACGGTCGGAATGCCTGCGTTGGCGAAGTTCATGGCGATGCCGCCACCCATCGTGCCCGCCCCCAAGATGCCGGCGGTGCGCACCGGGCGCAGCGCCACGTCGCGGGCCAGGCCCGGAATCTTCGCGGCCTGCCGCTCCGCGAAGAACAGGTGCCGCATGGCCTGCGACTCGGGCGACACGCGCAGTTCCTCGAACAGGCGTGCTTCCGCCGTCTCGCCTTGCGCGAAAGGCAGCGTCGCCGCCGCCTGCACCGCGAGAACGATGTTTCGGGCCGACGGATAGAACGGCTTTCGCGCTGCAGCCTCTTCCAGCGCCTTGGCGAAGAAATCGGCCGGCAGCTCCTCGTCGGGCACCGGGCGCTCGCTCGCGCGGCGCGCGCCGGCGCCGCTGTCGAGCAACTGCTCCACGAACGCCAGCCCCACGTCGAGCGGTGCACCCTCGCGCACCTCGTCGACGATGCCGGCCTGGCGCGCGGCCTCCGCGCCGATGCTGCGGCCGGTGGCGATCATGTCGAGCGCCAGCTTCACGCCTGCGATGCGCGGCAGCCGCTGCGTGCCGAGCGAACCCGGCAGGATGCCGAGCTTGACTTCCGGCAACCCGACCCTGGTGGCGGGCAACGCCACGCGCCAGTGGCAGGCCAGCGCCAGTTCCAGTCCACCGCCGAGCACGGTGCCGTGCAGCGACGCGGCCACCGGCCGGTCCAGCGCCTCGATGCGCGCGAGCGTTCCGTTGAACGGCGACGCCGAGAAGTCCGGATCGTCGAAGGAGTTGATGTCGCCGCCCGCAACGAAGGTGCGCCCCGTGCTGTGCACGAGCATCGCCTTGTACGAGCGATCGGCCTCGAAGGCCTTCACGGCGGCGGCCAGGCCCGCCACCACGTCGGGCGACAGCGCATTGACCGGCGGGTTCGAGATGGCCAGCACCGCGATGTCGCCGTGCCGGGCTAGAGAGACGATTTCAGTCATTGGAAGGTCGCTTGAATGCGCACTGCGCAGTGGTCGGGCAAGGCTAGCAAAGGGACATTCCAGTCTCTTGCGTCAAGTCGCTGATCGCCTCGGGGTCGACCCCGGACGCACCAGCAACTTGATCTGCGTCGTGGGCCGGCGCAGCGCCTCGAAGGCGGCCGGCAGGTCGTCCAGGCCCACCGTGTCGGTGACCATCGGCGCTGGGTCCACGCTGCCGGCATCGAGCAGTTCGAGCACGCGCCGCCAGTCAGGCTTGCCGTAACCCATCACGAACTGGAGGCTGATTTCCTTGGCCATGGCACGCTGCGGCAGCACGCGGTCTTCGGTCGGGCAGACGCCGACCACCACGACCCGCCCGCGCGCCTTGGACAGTTCGATGCACTGCTGGATGAGCCCCGCCGCCCCGACGCATTCGAAGATCACGTCCGGCGCACCGCCCGTCGCCCTGGCGAAGGCCCCGCCCACATCACCCGCGGCGGGGTCGATGGCGGCCGTCGCACCGAAGCGGGCCGCCGTCTCGCGCCGGCCGGCGGCGAATTCGCTGACCACGACGTGCGTGGCACCGGCCTGCCGCGAAAAGGCGCTCACCGCAAGACCGATCGGGCCGCCGCCAATCACGAGCACGCGGTCGGCAAGTCCCACCCGGCCGGACTGCACCGCATGCAGGCCGACCGCCAGGGGCTCGATCAGCGCGCCCTCGCGCTCCCCCACCGCGCCCGGCAGGCGCAGCGCCTGTCCCGAGGACACCTTCACGTATTCCGCAAGGGCGCCCGGGCGGTTCGGGCTGAAGCCGGTCAACCGGTTGTTCGTGCAGATCATTCCAAGGCCGTCACGACATTCGCGATGGCCCTCGGCCACGCAGGCGCTGCATGCGTTGTTCGGCAGCGCGGTGACGCGCTCGCCCACCTTCCAGCCGGCGGCGCCGCTCTCGACGATCTCGCCGGCGAATTCGTGGCCGAGCACCGTGCCGCTCTTCACGGTGAAGAGCCCCGGGTGCGTAGCGTGCAGGTCGGACCCGCACACGCCGCAGTAGTGCACGCGCAGCACCAGTTCGCCATGGCCGGCCTGCGGAAGGGGTAGATCCTCGATCGACAGAAGGCAGTCGACGCCTCGGAAGACAGCAGCTTTCATGGTGGTTTTCTCGATCCTGAGTCGCTGGGCGGGCCGCAGCGCGGCGCGTTGCGAAGGCTAGTGGTGCTGCCTGCCGTTTGCTTGCGCGAAGTCGCTGTCGTTCGCGCGCGCGACAGCCGTTCGGCGCAAGACGCACAGTCGGGCGAGGCTTAACCTGAAGCGCGCCCGCCTGCGAGCCGGCGCGCGAGGAGCACTGACATGCGGTTGAAGGACAAGGTCGTCGTCATCACCGGCGGCGCAAGCGGCATCGGCCTGGCGATGGCAAAGCGTTTCGTCGCCGAAGGCGCACACGCCGTGGTCGTCGCCGACCGCAAAGGCGAACGCGCCAACGCGGAGGCAGCCCGGATCGGCGCGCATGCCGCCGCGTTGGATGTGCGCGACGACGGCGCCATCGAGCGTCTGGTCGACGAAGTGGAGGCACGGCACGGCCCCATCGACCTGTTCTGCTCGAACGCCGGCATCACCGCGATCGGCGGCCCCGAGTTGCCCGATGCCGACTGGGCGCGCGTGATGGATGTCAACCTGATGGCGCATGTGCGCGCCGCGCGAGCGCTGCTTCCGCGCATGCTGGCGCGTGGCGGCGGGTACTTGCTGCAGACGGCGTCCGCCGCGGGCCTGCTTTCGCAGTTCGATGCGCCCTATGCGGTCAGCAAGCATGCCGCCGTGGCCTTCGCGGAGTGGCTATCCATCACCTACGGCGATCGCGGCATCCGCGTGAGCTGCCTGTGCCCCGGTCCCGTCGACACCCCGTTGCTGCAGGCCGAGTCTGACGCCCGCCGTGCGCTGCTCGCCCAGGGTCTGATCGATACCGACGCAGTGGCAGCCATGGTGGTCGACGCGCTCGCCGCAGAGCGCTTCCTCATCCTGACGCACGAATTCGTCCAGGAGCAGTTCCAGCGCAAGGTGGCCGACCCTGAGCGTTGGCTGCGCGGCATGCGGCGCCTGCACGCGCAGAACTCCTGAGCGATCAGGCGGCGCGCTCTTCGTACATCGAGTCGATCAGCGCCGCGTACTTGCGGCTTACCAGCGAGCGCTTGAGCTTCATCGTCGGCGTGAGCTCTTCGTCCTCGGCGCTCAGCCGGTTCTCGATCAGGCGGAACTGCTTGATCTGCTCGACCCGCGCGAAGTGCCGATTGACCTTCTCGATCTCCTCGGCGATGAGGTCGACCACCTCATGGCTACGCGTCAAAGAGCGGTAGTCGGAAAACGCCACCGACCGCTCCTGCGCCCACTGCTCGACATTGTCCTGGTCGATCATCACCAGGCAGCTCAGGTAGGCCCGGCGGTCGCCGATGACCACCGCGTCGGTCACGTAGGGACTGAACTTCAGCTGGTTCTCCCATTCGGAAGGCGTCACGTTCTTCCCGCCGGCCGTGATGATGATGTCCTTCATCCGATCGGTGATGTAGAAGTAGCCGTCGTCGTCGCGACGGCCCACGTCGCCGGTGCGCAGCCATCCGTCCTCGAAGACCTCGGCCGTCTTTTCCGGCAGGTTGAGGTAGCCCATGAAGACCTGCCCGCCGCGCACTTGCAGTTCACCTTGCGGCGATAGCCTGACCTCGGAGCCCGGCAGCGGAATGCCGATGCTGCCCGGCCGGCTGCGACCGCGCGGATTGCAGGTGGCGGCGCCGGTCAGCTCCGTCATGCCCCACAGCTCGTTGAGCTCGATGCCCAGCGCCATGTACCAGCGGATGAGGTCGGCCGAGATCGGCGCGGCGCCGGTGATGGCGAGCTCCACGCGGCCCAACCCCATGAGGCCGCGCACGTTGTCCAGCGCCAGCTTGCGCGCGATCCAGTGCCGGGCGCGCAGGCCCGCCGGCACCGGCACGCCCTGCTCGCGGCACTTGCCGACGTGCTCTCCCACGGCCAGCGCGCGCCGATAGGCCCACTGCTCGAGCCGCGTCGCCTCGCGCATCGCAGTCGACACGCTCGAATAGAGCTTCTCCCAGATGCGGGGCACCGCCATGAAAACGTCGGGCTGGATCTCGCGGATGTTGTCGAAGATGGTCTCGGGGTCTTCGACGAAGTTCAGCGTCTGCCCGGCGAGCAGCGCGTAGTACTCGCCGAAGATGCGCTCCGACACGTGGCACAGCGGCAGGAAGGCGGCCCTCTCGCGCAGCGAGGTGCGCGGCAGGAATTCGGCCAGCGTACGGCTCGCCGCCATGACATTGGCGTGCGAGATCATCGCGCCCTTGGGTCGGCCCGTGGTGCCCGAGGTGTAGACCAGCACGGCCAGGTCGGCGGCGCCGCGGCCTGCGATGCGCTCCTCGAGGAAGGCGGGATGCGCGGCCTGGTGCGCGCGACCGAGCTCGCGCAGCGCGTCGAGCGACATCACGCGTGCATCGTCCAGCCGCGCCAGCCCTTCCATGTCGAACACCACGATGTGGCGCACGCCCGGCACGCGCTCCTGGACCTCCAGGAACTTGTCGAGTTGTTCCTCGTTCTCCACGACGAGCAGCGTGGAGCCCGAATCGTTGCAGAGGTATTCGACCTGCGACGCGGCGTCGGTCGGATAGATGCCGTTGACCACGGCGCCGGCGGTCAGCCCGGCGAGGTCCATCCATAGCCACTCGCGGCAGGTGTTCGACAGCACGGACATCACTTCGCCGGGGCGCAGACCCAGCGCAGCGAGGCCGTGCGCCAGTTCCTCGACGATCACGCCGACTTCGGCATAGGTGTACGCGCGCCAGATGCCGAGCTCCTTCTGACGCAGCATCACCGCGTCGCCGCGCGTTTGCACCGCATGGCGGAACAGCCGTGGCACGGTGTCGATGTCCGCCGGGACGGTAGGGAACGGAGCTTGATGGGCCATGTCTTGTTTCCAGGGTCTCGGGTGCCGCGCTCAGCGCCAGGTCTTCTTCTTCTTCCAGCGCCGCTCGCCGCGCACGCCGTCGTCCTTGGCGCCGAGGTAGAACTCCTTGATGTCGTCCTTCTCGCGCAGCGCGCTGCAGGTGTCCTCCATCACAATGCGTCCGTTCTCCAGCACATAGCCGAAGTCCGCCGCATTGAGCGCCATGTTCGCGTTCTGCTCGACCAGGAGAATCGTCGTGCCGCGCTCCCCGTTGATGCGCACGATGATCTCGAAGATCTCCTTGGTCAGTCGCGGGCTCAGGCCCAGGCTCGGCTCGTCGAGCAGGATGAGCTCGGGCTCGGCCATGAGTGCGCGAGAGATGGCGAGCATCTGCTGCTGCCCGCCGGAGAGCAGCCCCGCGTCCTGCGCCGAGCGCTCGCGCAGGATGGGAAAGTAGCCGTACACCGCCTCGATGTCGCGCGCGACGCCGTCGCGGTCCTTGCGGGTGAAGGCGCCCATCATCAGGTTGTCGCGCACCGACAGCAGCGGGAACACCTCGCGCCCCTCGGGGACGTGGCTGAGCCCGGCGCGCACGATGGCTGCCGGGTCCTGCCCGGTGATGTCGGCGCCCTTGAACTCCACGCGGCCCTTGGCCGGGTCGAGCACGCCGGAGATGGTCTTGAGGATCGTGCTCTTGCCCGCGCCGTTGGAGCCCAGCACCGTCGCGATCTCGCCGCGACGCACGCGCAGGCTGACGCCGCGAATGGCCTTCACCGGTCCGTAGGAACTCTCCAGGTTGGACAGCTTGAGCGTGACGTCGGCCGGCACGGTCGAAAGGGGCGCCTGGGGCTGCGCGCTCATGCCGCCTCCCTTCGCAGGCTCGACACGTCGTCGATGGTGCCGAGGTAGGCTTCGATGACACCGGGATGCGCCTGCACTTCGGCCGGCGAGCCGAGCGCCAGCACCTCGCCCTGGTTCATGGCCAGCACGCGATCGGATACGCGCGACACCAGCGTCATGTCGTGCTCGACCATCAGCACCGTGATGCCGAGCTCACGCTGGATGTCCTGGATCCACCATGCCATGTCCTCGGTCTCCTCCGCGTTGAGGCCCGACGACGGTTCATCGAGCAGCAGCAGCCTGGGTGCGCTGCACAGCGCGCGGGCCAGTTCGACAACCTTGCGTACGCCGTAGGGCAGGCCGGCCACGCGCTGGTCGCGGTATCGCATCAACCGCAGCAGCTCGATCACCTCCTCGGCCTTGCGGCGCGCGGCGATCTCGTTGCGCCGCGCGGCGGGTGCGAACAGCAGGTCGCTCCAGAAGCCCGACCGCCTGTGCGTGTGAAAGCCGATCAGCAGGTTCTGCAACACGGTCGCATGCTCGAAGAGCTCGATGTTCTGGAAGGTCCGCGCGATACCCAGCGCGGCGATGCTGTGCGCCGGCATGCGGTCGATCGGCTGCCCGTCGAACGAGAGACTTCCGGTCGTCGGCATGTAGATGCGGCTGATCAGGTTGAACACCGTCGTCTTGCCCGCGCCGTTTGGGCCGATCAGCGTGAAGACCTCTCCCTTTCTCACATCGAAGCTCACCTTGTTGACGGCCAGCACGCCGCCAAAGCGCACGCTCAGCTCCCTGGCGGAAAGAAGGATGTCGCTCACCGCACACGCTCCGATTTCTGGAAGGTCTTCTGGCGGCGGAACATGCCGCGCCGGTAGGTCGGGAACAACTCCAGATAGGTCCGCAGCTTGACCCAGCGGCCGTAGATCCCTGTCGGCTCGAACAGCACGAACATCATCAGCACCACGCCGAACACCACGGCCTGCAGCCCGGCCGCCTGGCCGATGGCAGGCGGCAACCAGTCCTTGAAGATCGCGATGAACTGCGGCATCGTGATGAGGAAGATTGCGCCGAAGAACGCACCGTGAACCGATCCCAGCCCGCCCACGACCACCAGCAGCAGCAGGTCGATCGACTGTGCGATGCCGAACTGCTCGGGCGAGATGAAGCGCAGCTTGTGCGCGTAGAGCGCGCCCGCCACGCCCACGATGGCAGCGGAAACGGCGAAGGACATGGTCTTGTAGCGCGCCAGATGGATGCCCATGCTCTGCGCCGAGATCTCCGAGTCGCGGATCGCGATGAAGGCGCGGCCCGTCGAACTGCGCAGCAGGTTCAGCACGCCCAGCGTGACCAGCAGGCACACGACCAGCACCACCATGTAGAAGGCCTGCGCGCTGCTGGCCGTCCAGCCGAACATCGCCGGCGCCTTGACCGCCAGGCCCGCGTTGCCACCGGTGACGTGTTCCCAGCGCGCCATCACTTCCTCGACGATGAAGCCGAAGGCCAGCGTCGCCACGGCGAGGTAGATGCCCTTCACGCGCAGCGCCGGCAGCCCGACCACCACGCCGACGGCGGCCGACAGCCCCGCCGATGCCGCGAGCGCCACCGGGAACGACCAGCCCTGCCCCGTGAGCACGGCCTGCGTGTACGCGCCGACGCCGAGGAAGGCCGCATGCCCGATCGACACCAGGCCGGTGTATCCGGCGAGCACCATCAGCCCCAGCCCGGCGATGGCGTAGATCAGCACGAAGGTCAGCTGCGATGTCCAATACGAGCCGACGAACCACGGCGCAATCACCAGTACCGCCAGCAGCAGGCCGTACCAGAAGACGTGCCCGCCGTGCTGCGCAAGGCGGTAGTCCTGGCTATAGCTGGTCCTGAAGATGAATCTCATACTTTCTTTCGCAGCTTCTCGCCGAACAATCCGCTGGGCTTGACGATGAGCATCAGCAGCACGACGACATAGGCCGCCACGTCCTTGAAACCTTCCGGCAGGTAGAAGCCTGCGAAGGCCTCGACGATGCCGATGATCAGCCCGCCCACGATGGCACCCGGCAGGCTCCCGAAGCCACCGACCACCGCTGCCGGGAAGGCCTTGAGCCCGATGAAGCCCATGTTCACGTGCACGAAGGTGATAGGCGCCAGCAGCAGGCCGGCCACGGTGGCGACGGCGGCGGACAGGCCCCACACCATCCCGTTGAGCCGGCGCACCGGAATGCCCATGTAGTAGGCCGCAAGCTGGTTTTGCGACGCCGCCTGCATGGCCACGCCCAGCTTCGTGTACTTGAACATCACGAAGAGCGCGAGGCACAGCACCAGCGTGATGCCGATCACCGCACCCTGTTCCGCGCTCAGCACCAGCGTGCCGAGCTTCCAGACCTCTCCGCGATAGGGCACGTCGAGCACATGGGTGTCGGTGCCGATGCCCGGCAGCATGGTGACGAGCCCGCGCGTGATGTAGCCCAGCCCAATGGTGAGCATGACCACCGTGAACTGCGGCTGCCCGAGGATGGGCCGGATCACCGCGCGCTCCAGCAGCATGCCGAAGCCCGCCATGCCGGCCACGCTGACCAGCGCCGCCCAGAGGAAGGGCAGCTTGAACCACAGCATCAGCAGGTAGCCGGTGCAGGCGCCGAGCATCATCAGTTCGCCCTGCGCGAAATTGACCGTCTCGGTGGCCTTGTAGATGAGGACGAAGCCCAGCGCGATGAGTGCATAGATGCAGCCAAGCGCGGCTCCGGAAATCAGCAGCTGGATGAATTCCAAGTCAACTCCTGTGTGGCGGCAGCGTGTGTCGGCCCTGGCCGGTCAGGGCTGCAGGTAGTCGGTGACCGGCACCCAGCGGCCGTTCACCAGCCTGGAGATGCGCACGGCCTCGGAACCCAGGCGCTTGGTCTTGGAGAATCTCATGGTGTCGAAGCCCAGCTTGTCGCGCGGGAAAGTCGAGGTCTCCATGGCCTCGACAAAACGCTTGGTCGTGAGGTCGGCGCCGACCTTCTCCAGCGTCTTGATGGTCCAGTCCATCGCGCCGTAACCGAACACCGCGTACTGCCCTGGGTCCTCGCTGTACTTCGCCTTGTAGGTGGCGTACCAGTCGCGCAGCTCCTTCGATGCGTCGTCGGCATAGGGCTGCGAGCTCGCGTGCGAAGACAGGAATCCCTCCGTCACCGAGCCGCCCAGCCTGGGCACCAGATGCGAGTACGAAGCCGAAGTGCCGATGAAGTCCGGCGCGAAGCCGACCTTCTTCGCCTCGTTGAGCGTGCCGATGGTCTCGCGCAGCGTCGTGCCGACGACCACGGTGTCGCAGTTCGCGCTCTTCAGGCGCGCGACCTGCGACGAAAAGTCGGTCGCGCCGCGCTTGTAGGTGGTTTTCTCCAGCACCTTCTTCTTCAGGTCGCCGAGTTGCGACTCAACGCCCTTCATCAGTTCGGTGCCCAGCTCGTCGTCCTGCATCAGCGAGCACCACTTGCGGTCGTCTCGGGTCCTGGTCATCGCCTTCACGATCACGCGACCCTGCTGGTAGTAGGGCACGGTGAACGCGAACGCCAGTGGGTTCGGCGGGTCGTACAGGCCGCGTGCCGACGCGAGCGGAAAGGCGTGAATCACGCCGCCCTCAGTGAAGATCGGCATGGTCGTCAGCGCCAGCGCGGTGCCGATGTTGGCGACCGTGATGAAAATCCTGTCGTTCTGCACCAGCTTCTGCGCAGCCAGCACCGCCTTCTTCGTGTCGTAGCTCGAGTCCTCGACGATCAGGCGGATCTTGCGGCCCGCGATGCCTCCAGCGGCGTTGGCCTCCTCGATACGCATGTTCATGCCGTTGACGGTCTCCTTGCCGAAGGCGGCGATGGGGCCAGACAGATCCTGAATGGTGCCCACGAGCACCTCGGTCTTCGACACGCCCTGGGTGGCCTGCGCACCCACCGCGAACGGAACAGCCGCCGTCGCGGCGGCCAGCCATGCGGCCCCCATGCCGGCACGTTTTGTCTTCATCTCGCGAACTCCTAGACTTCGGCGATCAGGATCGATCGACTACGCGCGCAGTTTGGCCAGCACGCACCCCGGCGGTCTTGTGCCGAGTCGCTGGTCTGGCAGGATCCTGGGGAAAGTACTAGGCGCCTTAGGTCGGCGACAAAGCGCAAGACCCCTGGGCGGCGCGACCACAGAATCGCCGCACGATGAACGACTACCCCACGCTCCTGTCGCCCCTGGAGATCGACCACGCTGACGGCAGCCGCACCACGCTGCGTTGCCGCATGCTGATGGGCTCCATGCACACCGGGCTCGAGGAAAAGCCCGACGGCATCGCGCGCATGGCCGTGTTCTATGCAGAGCGCGCACGCGGCGGCGTGGCACTGATCGTCACCGGCGGGCTTTCGCCGAACGCTGAAGGGAACATGTGGGCGGGCATGCGCACGCTGGCCGACCCGGCGGACGTCGATCCGCACCGCGAGATCACCAACGCCGTTCACGCGCACGGCGCACTGGTCGCCGTGCAGCTGTTGCATGCAGGCCGCTACGCGCACCACGACCGAGGCGTGGCGCCATCGGCACGCAAGTCGCCGCTCTCGGCCGCGACGCCACGCGAGATGGACGAGGCCGACATCCAGCGCACGCTCGACGACTACGCGCGAGCCGCTCGCCTGGCCCAGAGCGCCGGCTACGACGGCGTCGAGGTGATGGGGGCCGAAGGCTATCTCATCAACCAGTTCGCGGCACCGCGCGCCAACCAGCGCGAGGACGACTGGGGCGGCAGCGCCGAGAACCGCATGCGCTTCGCCGTGGAGGCCGTGCGGCGCGTGCGCGCGGCCACCGGACCGCGATTCATTCTGATCTACCGTCTCTCGATGCTCGACCTGGTCGAAGGCGGCTGCACCTGGGACGAGGTGGTGATGCTCGCGCACGCGGTGCAGGACGCGGGCGCCTCCATCGTCAACCCCTACGTCGGCTGGCACGAGGCGCGGGTGCCGACCATCGCCACGCTGGTGCCGCGCGCCGCCTTCGTCGAGCTGACGGCGCGGCTTAAGCGCGAGCTGCGCGTGCCGGTGGTGGCGAGCAACCGCATCAACGACCCGGCGCTGGCGGAGGCGATCCTCGCACGCGGCGATGCGGACCTGGTCTCCATGGCGCGGCCGCTGCTCGCCGACGCCGACTTCGTCGCCAAGGCACGCGCCGGGCATGCCGACGAGATCAACACCTGTATCGCCTGTAACCAGGGCTGCCTGGACGCGGCCTTCTCCGGCCGCCTGACCGGCTGCATGGTCAACCCCCGCGCCTGCCGCGAGACCGAACTCGTCATCGCGCCGGCGGTCACACGGCGCCGCATCGCGGTGGTCGGCGCCGGCCCGGGCGGCCTCGCCGCGGCGGTGACTGCCGCGGAACGCGGCCATGCCGTGACGCTGTTCGATGCGGCCACCAGCGTCGGCGGCCAGTTCAACCTGGCCCGACGCATCCCGGGCAAGGAGGAATACGCCGAGACGCTGCGCCACTACGCCGCGCGGCTGGAGCGTGCGGGCGTGCGGCAGGTGCTCGGCGCCAGAGCCCATTTCGAGACGCTGGCAGGCGGCGATTTCGACCATGTGGTCCTGGCCACCGGCGTGCGGCCGCGCACGCCCGACCTCCCCGGCGTCACGCTGCCCGGCGTGATCGGCTATGCCGAACTCATCGACGGCCGTGCGCTGGCGGGCCAGCGCGTCGCGATCATCGGCGCGGGCGGCATCGGCTTCGATGTCGCGGAACTGCTCACGCACGAGTCTCTGGACGCGAGCGACGAACGAGCGCATTTCGCCAGGACCTGGGGCATCGACTTCAGCGTAGCTGCCCGCGGCGGGCTCGTGCCGCCGGCACCGCCTCAATCGCCGCGCGACGTGTGGCTGCTGCAACGCAAGGACGAGGTACCCGGCAAGCGCCTCGGAAAGACCACCGGCTGGATTCGCCGTGCGCTGCTGGGCCGGCGCGGCGTGCACCAATGGGCGGGCGTAGCCTACGAGCGCATCGAGGCCGACGGCGACGCTCTGGCGCTGCATCTGCGGGTGCGCGGCGAACCGCGGGTGCTGGCGGTCGATACCATCGTGCTGTGCGCCGGACAGGATCCGGAGAACGCGCTCGCGCCCGCGCTCGAGGCGGCCGGCGTGCCGGTGACGCCCATCGGCGGGGCCCGCATCGCCGCCGAGCTGGACGCAACCCGCGCCATCGACGAAGGCGTGCGTCTCGCGGCCACGCTCTGAACGACGACAAACCCCGAAGGCACCATGTCAGAACTGTCGACTTCTGGAGCCCTTCCGGGCTGGCGCCGCGTGGCGAGCAACGGTATCGACATTGCGACGTGCCATGTGCCGCCGACTGATTCATCACGACCCACCGTCGTGCTGCTCCACGGCTTTCCGGAACTCGCCTTCGCTTGGCGGCACCAGGTCCGCGCAATCGCGCAGGCCGGCTACGGCGTCGTCGCACCCGACCTGCGCGGCTACGGCGACACCGGCGCGCAGGGGCCGCTCGAGAGCTACCGCATGCAGAACCTGGCCTGCGACGTGACGGGCCTGCTCGATGCGCTCGGCATCGGGCGTGCGGTCGTCGTCGGTCACGATTTCGGAGGCGCGTTGGCCTGGACCCTGGCGCGCGATCACGCGGAGCGCGTGATCGGCGTCGCTTCGCTGAACACGCCCTACACCCGTCGCACCGACGCCGATCTCGTCCAGACCATGCTGCAGGCGCGCGGACCCGATCACTACATGGTTACGTTCCAACACCCCGGCGTCGGCGAGGCCCTGCTCGGGGCGGACGTGACGGCAACGTTCGAGGGGCTCATGCGGCGCCCGGCCCTCACGCTCGCGCAGTTCGCGCAACTTCCGGCGCGCGTTCTGGCGCTGCCGGCGACGCTGTTCACCGGCGAGCCCGCGGTGATGGGTGCGCCACTGCTCGATGCGGCCGAGTTGCGCGTCTTCACACAGGCCTACGAGCGCACCGGCTTCGAGGGCGCCCTGAACTGGTATCGCAACCTGCACCGCAACTGGCTCGACACCGCCGCCACGCCGGATCACGTCGGCGTGCCGGCGCTGATGGTCAGTGCGGTCGACGACTTCTTCCTGCCGCCGGCGATCACGCGCGGCATGGAGCGCATCGTTCCCGACCTGGAGCGCCACACCATCTCCGATTGCGGGCACTGGACGCAGCAGGAGCAACCCGAGGCAGTGAATTCGCTGCTGCTCGAGTGGCTGGCGCGGCGCATGCTGCCGCTGCACCCCGGCCGCTGAGCTCGGCCGAGCCCGTCAGCGCTCTTCCATCACCCTTTCGCGCGGCCCAGAGCCGTGGTCAGCATGATCTTGCCGGTGGCCTTGCGGTCCGCCACCACGCGCAACGCCTGGGCGGCTTCCTCGAGCGGATGGCGCGCCGTGATCGCAGGCTTGATGCGCCCTTTCGCGAGCAGGCCGACGAGCTCTTCCATGAAGACCTGGTAGCGCACCGGCTCGGCCTGCGCGAAGCCGCCGTAGAAAACTCCGACGATCGCGCATCCCTTCAAGAGCACCAGGTTCAGCGCCGGCCTGGGGATCTCGCCTGCGGTAAAGCCGATCACCAGATAGCGGCCGCGCCACGCCATGCTGCGCAGCGCGGGCTCGGTGTAGTCGCCGCCGACCGGGTCGTACACCACGTCGACGCCACGCCCACCTGTCAGCGCCTTGATGCGTTCGCGCAGGTCTTCGGTGCTGTAGTTGATGGTCTCGTCGGCGCCGTGCGCCCTGCACAGCGCCAGCTTCTCGTCGGTGGACGCAGCCGCGATCACGCGCGCGCCCATGAGCTTGCCGAGCTCGACCGCGGAGATGCCGGTGCCGCCCGCCGCGCCGAGCACCAGCAGCGTCTCGCCGGGCTGGATCGCTGCGCGGTCCTTCAATGCGTAGTGCGAGGTGCCGTAGGTGATGACGAGCGCAGCTGCCGCCTCCATGTCGATGCCGCCGGGCAACGCGACGAGCTTGGCCGGCGTGGTCAGCACCTCCTCCGCATAGCCGCCCCAGCCACACACCGCGATCACGCGGTCGCCAGCGGCGATGCCCTCCACGCCCTCGCCCACCTCCTTGATCGTTCCCGCCACCTCGCCACCCGGCGAGAATGGAAGCGCAGGCTTGAACTGGTACTTGTTCTCGATGATCAGGGTGTCGGGGAAGTTCACCGCGCTGGCGTGCACGCTGACCACCACGTGTCCCGGCGTGGCGCGCAACGCATCGATTTCCTCCAGCACGAGCGACTCCGGCGGGCCATGGCGCTTGGCGAGAACGGCTTTCATCTTTTCTTTCCTCACAACATCGAAATGGACATGCCGCCGTCCACCACCAGACTCGCACCGGTGGTGAAGGCGCCGGCGGGCGCGCTCAGGTAAAGCACGGCATAGCCGATCTCCTCCGGCTGGCCGACGCGGCGCACTGCGGTCTTCTGCAGGATGCGCTCGCGCGCCTCGCCGTCGAACGCCTCCGCGAGCTTGGTCTCGATCACGCCCGGCAACACCGTGTTGGCGCGGATCCCGAAGGCCCCGTACTCCAGCGCGAAGGCGCGGCTCATGCCGATGAGCGCTGTCTTCAGCGTGCCGTACAGCCCCAGCATCTTCTCCGGATGCAGCGCCGAAACCGACGAGATGTTCACGATGCTGCCCCCGCCACGCGGCTTCATCAGCTTCACGGCTTCGCTCGACAGGAACCAATAGCCGCGCAGGTTGACGTCCACCGTCTTCGCGAACAGGCCAGGGTCGATGTCCTCGATAGTGCGCCATGGGCTGAGCACCGCGTTGTTCACGAGGATGTCGAGCCCGCCGTGCGTTGCCTGCAGATGCTCGCCCATCGCCGCGATGTCTTCCATGCGGCCGATGTGGCATGCGCGGGCCTCGGCGTTCAGGCCTTCGTCGCGCAGGGACTGCGCCACGCGCTCGCAGTCGTCGATCTTCCGACTGCTGATGATCACGTACGCGCCGGCCTGTGCCAGCACGCGTGCCGTCGCAGCGCCGATGCCCTGCGACGAGCCCGTGATCAGTGCGACCTTGCCGGTCAGGTCGAAAGGGCGGATGCCTGTCATGTCGTTCTCCATGGGTGTCAGCGCGAGGCGCCGGGTTCGAGAATTTCGATGCCGGCCAGCGCAAATACATCCATCGTGTCGCCGAAGGCCAGCGCGCTTTCCGCCACCGCGGTGCCGAGCGCGGCACGGCGGCGCAGGCCGGCCGACATGGCTGCCTGCCGGAACATCGCGAAGGCTTTGTAGAAGCGCATGTCGGTGCGTGGGTCCATGCTCATCGCGCGCAAGTAGCGGGCGGCCAGTTCGTCCTGCGTGGGCAACCCGAGCTGCGCACGGTCGGCCCCGCGCAGGCCCGGCAACAGGTAGTCGCGCGGAAGCTCCTGCACGCCCAGGAACTGGCCGAGATCCGCCAGAGGATGCCCGAGGGTCGACAGTTCCCAGTCGAGCACCGCGATCACGCGGTTGCCCGTCGGATCGAACATCAGGTTGTCCAGGCGCGAATCGCCGTGCAGCAGCACCACCGGATGCGACTCGCGCGGTATCGACGCCTCCAGTCGCGCGATGAGCGCATCCATCGGCGCCGAACCCTCGGGCATCGCGGCGCGGTACTGCTGCGTCCAGCGATGGAGCTGCCGCTCGAAGTAGTTCCCCGCGCGACCGAAGTCGCGCAGCCCGAGCGCATCTACATCGACCCGATGGATAGTCACCAGGCTGTCGATGGCCGCGTCGTACACCGCGCGGCGCTCCTCTTGCGCCACATCGGGCAGGCCGACGTGGCGGTGCACCACGCCTTCGACAAAATCCATCAGGTAGAACTGCACGCCCACCACGTCGAGATCGTTGCACAGCACGCGCAGGTGCGGCACCGGCACCGCGCTGCGCCGCAAGGTCGTGAGAATGCGGGCCTCACGGTCGAGCGCATGGGCCGACTTCAGCAGCTCGCCGGCCGGCTGCGTGCGCAGGATGTAGCAGCCGCTCGCCGCTTCCACGCGCCAGGTCGGATTCGAATTGCCACCGACGAAGCGCTCGGCCGACCGCAGGCCGTGGAAGCCCGGCGCGTTCGTTTCGAGGTAGCGCCCGAGCCTCGCCAGGTCGAGCGGCGGTGCACTGACGGTGGGCGCGTTCACGCCGGCACGCGCGCTGCGCTGCGCTTGAGCAGTTCCTTGCCGACGGCCGACAGGTGCACTTGGTCCGGCCCGTCGCCGATGCGGATGAAGCGCGCGTACACATAGGCGCGCGGCAGGAAGGTCTCCTGCGACACGCCGGCGCCGCCGAAGACCTGGATCGCCCGATCGATGACGCGCGCCGCCATGCTGGGCACGACGATCTTGGCCGCGGCGATGAGGTCCTTCGCGGCCTTGTTTCCTTCGCGATCCATCTTGTCGGCCGCATGCAGCGTGAGCAGGCGCGCCTGCTCGATCTCGCAGAAGGAATGCGCGATGTCTTCGCGCACCGAGCCCTGCTCGCCCAGGGCCTTGCCGAAGGCGACGCGCGTGTTCGCGCGCTCGCACATCATCTCCAGTGCGCGTTGCGCACAACCGATGAGGCGCATGCAGTGGTGAATGCGGCCCGGGCCGAGCCGCCCCTGCGCGATCTCGAAGCCCCTGCCCTCGCCCAGCAGCATGTTCGACGCCGGTACCCGCACGTTATCGTAGACGATCTCCGGATGCCCGACCGGCGCATCGTCGTAGCCGAAGGCCGTGATGTCGCGCACGATGCGCACGCCGGGCGAGTCCTTGGGCACGAGGATCATCGACTGCTGCCGGTGGCGGTCGGCGTGGTCGGGATCGGTCTTGCCCATCATGATGAGCAGCTTGCATTCCTCGTTGAGCGCGCCGGATGTGAACCACTTGTGCCCGTTGATGACGTAGTCGTCGCCATCGCGCCGGATTTCACACCGGATGTTGGTCGCGTCGCTGGAAGCCACCGCCGGCTCGGTCATGGAAAAAGCCGATCGGATGGTGCCCGCCATCAGCGGATCGAGCCAGCGCGCCTTCTGTGCCGGCGTGCCGTAGTGCGCCAGCACTTCCATGTTGCCGGTGTCTGGGGCGGAGCAGTTGAAGATCTCCGGCGCCCAGAGCACGCGGCCCATGATCTCCTTCACCGGGGCGTAGTCCAGGTTGCTGAGGCCGCCCTTGGCAGAAGAAAGGAACAGGTTCCACAGGCCCTGCGCCTGCGCGAGCGCTTTCAGTTCCTGCAGCACGGGCGGCGTGCGGTACGGGTGGTCGCTGGCCTGCACCTGCTCGTAGTAGACCTTCTCCGCCGGGTAAACATGCGTCTCCATGAAGCTGCGCACGCGCTGCTGTAGTTCCAGCGACTTGTCGGAATGAGCGAAATCCATCTTGTCTCCAATCGTTTGTTGTCAGCGCGCCGGCGCTCGCACCAGCTCCACTGCCAGTTCATACGCGCCGCTCGGGTGTTCGACGTGCGCATAAGGCGGTTTCGGCCAGGCCCAGTCATGGGCGGGAAACAATGCGCGCATCGCGTGGATGTCGCAGTGGTACGGTGGCCCGCTCACCACGCCGTAGGCGGCCGAGGGCTCGCGCTTCTGCATGAACAGCGCGAGCAGCCTCCCGCCCGGCCTGATCCACGCCGCCAGCTGCGCCGCGTAGGCCTTCCAGTGATCGGGATGCAGCGCACAGAGGCAGGTCTGCTCGTAGACCGCATCCACGGGCGCTGGCGGCGCCCACTGGAGCACGTCCGCACGCACGACCTGCGCCGTCAGACCGCGCGATACGAGCAGCGCGCGCGTGTGTTCGACCGGTGCGTCGACGTAGTCTATGCCCGTGGTCTCCACGCCCGCCGCCGCGAGGGTGGCCACGTCCCAGCCGCTGCCGCAGCCCGGTACGACCACGCGCTGGCCTGCCGCGACGGCGCCGCCGTCGATCCAACGCTGGAGCTGCGGGCCGGCCTCGCCTCGATCCCAGGGCGTGCCGCCCGTCTCGAAGCGCTGCTGCCAGAACTCGGGAGTGGGGCCGGCCATGCTCAGCCCTTCGGGCCGGCGGCGTCGTGCTCGCGCAGCTTGGCCTTCAACACCTTGCCGGTCGGATTGCGCGGCAGCGCCGCGACCAGCCGCAGTTCTTTCGGCAACTTGTAGCGCGTCAGCCGCATCTGCGCGAACTCGCGCAGGCCTTCTAGCGTGATGCTCTTACCGGGCCTCGGTGCGATCACCGCAACCACGCGCTCGCCCCACTGCGCGTCCGGCGCGCCGATGACGGCCGCCTCCGCGACATCCGGGTGGTCGTAGAGAACGCTCTCGACCTCGGCTGGGTAGATGTTCTCGCCACCGCTAATGACCATGTCCTTGAGCCGGTCGCAGACGAAAAGAAAGCCCTCGGCATCGCGATAGCCGACGTCGCCGCTGCGAAACCAGCCGTCGGCCGTGAAGGCGGCAGCGTTCGCCTCCGGGCGGTTCCAGTAGCCAGGCATCACATTGCCGCCGCGCACGCAGATCTCGCCCGTGGCGCCGGGCGCCGTGACCTCGTCACCCATCATGTCGATCAGCTTGATCTCGGTCAGGAGCGGCGGCGTGCCACTCGAGCCGAGCTTGTCGCGCGAGCGGTCAGGGTGCAGGAAGGTGATCATGGACGCGGTCTCAGTCATGCCGTAGCCCTGGTGCACCGGAATGCCGCGCGAGCCGTACAGGCGCAGCAGCGGCTCGGGCATGGGTGCGCCGCCCACCGCTACGAGCCGCAGCGAGGAAAGGTCGGCCGCCTCGAACGCGTCGTGCTGGCTGATGAACAGCAGCATCGCCGGCACCGCGAAGCTCACCGTCACGCGATGCCTAGCCACAGCGTCGAGCACAGCCTTCGGGTCGAAGCCGCGCTGCAGCACCAGATGGCCGCCGGCCAACAGCGTCGTCATGCTGCCGCAGAGCAGTCCGCCAACGTGGAACATCGGCGCGAAGTTCAGCGTGACATCTGTGGACGCCATGTCCCACAGGAACATCTCGTTGAGGTTGTTCGCCCAGAAGTTGCCGTGCGTGAGCATCGCGCCCTTTGGGTGGCCCGTAGTGCCCGACGTATACATGATCACGGAGACATCATCCGCCCGGACGGCCACCGCCGGCGGGGCGGCGGGTGCGTCCGCCATCAGCGCATCGGCGGATTCCCAACCCGGCGCACCGGCGCCGCGATGGATGTAGCGGCCGCACTTCAGCCCGTCGCGCATCGGATCGATCACCGCGATGTGCTCTTCGCCAACCACCAGCGTGTGCACACCGGCGTCGTCGATGACGAAGGCGAGCTCCGCACCGCTGAGCCGGAAGTTGAGCGGCACGCTGATCGCACCGAGCCGCGCGGTGGCGAACAGCACCACGACGAACACCGGATCGTTGAGGCCGAGGTAGCCGACGCGCGCGCCGGCGGTCACGCCGCCAGCGGCCAGCACGGCCGACATGCGCTCGACGCGATCGACGAGTTCGCCATAGTTCCAATACACGTCGTCGCAGGTGAGCGCCGGACGGTGCGGTGCGCGTGCCGCGCGCCGAGCCAGCCATTCGGCCAGTCCGACCGCGTGTGCGCTGCGGTCGGTTGCCGCGCCGGTGCTCACCGACCGGTCCATACCGGCCGCCGTTTCTCGTTGAACGATGCAAGTCCCTCGCGCGCGTCCTCGGTCATGGCGAGCAGCGCGATCTGGCTCTCGGTGTAGGCGATGCCCTCGTCGAAGGACATCGAAGCCATGGCGCGCATAGCGTACTTGCCGCGCCGCAGCGCCGTGGGCGACTTGCCCGCGAGGCGATCGACCAGCCACTGCGTCTTGGCGTCGAGTTCATCCGCCGGCACCGCGTAGTTCACCAGGCCGGCGTCCCGGGCCTCGGCGGCGCCGAAAGGCTCGCCGGTCAGGCACCACTCGCGCACCGTGCGGCGCGGCACGATGGTCTGCAGCAGGCTGAGTACCTGCATGGGGAATAGGCCGATCTTCACTTCCGGCAGGCCGAACTGCACGTGGTCGGCCGCGACCGCCAGGTCGGCCATGCACAGCAGGCCCACGCCGCCCGCCATGCAGACGCCGTTGATGCGCGCAATGCTCGGCAGCGTGGCGTTCTGCACCTCGCGCAGCATGTCCGCGTAGTCGATGTTGGGCTGCGACAGGTCGAACGCGAAGCCTGCGCCCGGCTGCAGGTCGCCGCCGGCGCAGAAGGCCTTCTCGCCCGCGGCGGTCAGCACGATCACACGCACGTCGCCGTCGGCATGGGCGCGGCGCCAGCCGTCGCGGATGCCGGCCACCACGTCCTTGTTGATCGCGTTGCGCTTGTCGGGCCGATTGATCGTGACCCACATCGCGTGGCCACGCTTCTCCACCAGCACGGCCGGCTCGCCGGCGTGGTCGTTCGTCTGCGTCATCTGTCTTGCTCCTTGTTCTCCGGACGCCGGCCGCGCGCCCCGCGATGGGCCGTGCCTAGGCAGCCACGGCTTCCTTCTCGGCCACTTCGATCTCCACCACGACGCGGCTCGCCGCGACCTGGTCGCCGGTCTTCACATGCAGCGCGATCACCTTGCCGGCCACTGGCGCCGAGTGGATGTGTTCCATCTTCATCGCCTCCAGCGTGACGACGGGCTGGCCCGCCTCCACCTGGTCGCCGATCGCCGTCATCACTGCGACCACGCGGCCGTTCATCGACGCGCGCACCTTTCCGTCGCCGCCGGCCTCGCCCTGGCGCGCGGTGGCGGCGCGGGTCTTGTCCTCGATGCGGGTCGGAGCCCCGCGGTAGTGCAGCAGCAGCGCGGCGCCGTCGCGATAGAAGGCGGCGCTTTCGTAGAGGCCGTCGCACACGAAGCGCGCCATGTGCCCGTCGATCTCGTCGAGCTCGACGACATGAGTGGCCTCCCCGATCGACACGTCGAAGCGGCGCTGACGCGTCAGCACGATGCCGGCGCTCACCGCGCGGCCGTCGATGTCGAAGCGCAGCGAGATCGGTAGGCTGTGCGTCATGCGACGACCCGTCGAGGGCTGGCGGCGCGCGCCGGTCGTCTCGTACAGCAGCACGGCGGCGACGGCAGCGGCGCGGTCGCGCGTCGCGGTGTCGGGCGCAAGCAGCGCATCCTGGTTCTGCGCGATGAACGCCGTGGTCGCGCCACCCGCGGCGAAAACGGGATGACCGAGGCAACGGTTGAGAAAGGCCTGGTTCGTCGTCACGCCGAGCGCGACCGCATCGTCCAGCCCGGACATCAGCTTGCGGCGGGCGGCATCGCGCGTGTCGCCGTGGCTGATGATCTTGGCGATCATCGAGTCGTAGTACGGTGGAATCTCGCCACCCGAGCGCAGCGAATGCTCCACGCGAAGCTGCGCCGGCATTTCCCACAGCGCCATCGTGCCGCTCTGGGGCATGAAGCCCTTGTCGGCGTCCTCGGCGCACAGGCGCACCTCGATGGCATGCCCGCTGAAGCTCACCTGCTCCTGCGTGATCGGCAGCGCCTCTCCGCCGGCCACGCGCAACTGCAGCGCGACGAGGTCGAGCCCGGTGATGGCCTCCGTCACCGGGTGCTCGACCTGCAGGCGCGTGTTCATTTCCATGAAGTAGAAGTTGCCCTCCGCGTCGAGCAGGAATTCGAGCGTGCCTGCGCCCTCGTAGCGTATGGCCTTCACCGCGGCGACGGCGGTGGCGCCCATGCGCGCGCGCAGGTCGGCATTGACGGCGGGTGACGGCGCCTCCTCGATCAGCTTCTGGTGGCGGCGCTGCACCGAGCAGTCGCGTTCGCCGAGGTGGATGGCGTTGCCGTGGCGGTCGGCGAACACCTGGATCTCGATGTGGCGCGGCTCGACGATGGCACGCTCGAGGATCACTTCGGGGTCGCCGAACGCGCTCTGCGCCTCGGAGCGCGCGCTGCGCAGCAGTTCGGAGAATTCACGAGCCGACGGCACCAGCCGCATGCCGCGCCCGCCGCCGCCGGCGGTGGCCTTGATCATCACCGGGAAGCCGATGCGCACGGCTTCGGCCGCGAGCCGTTCCTCACTCTGGTCATCGCCCTGGTAGCCGGGAATGCAGGGCACGCCGGCCGCCTGCATGAGGGTCTTGGCGCCGGCCTTGTTGCCCATGGAGACGATGGCCTCGGCCGAGGGCCCGATGAACACCAGCCCCGCGTCGGTGCAGGCCTGCGCGAAGTCCTCGTTCTCGGCCAGGAAGCCGTAGCCGGGATGCACCGCGTCGGCGCCGCTGAGCTTCGCCGCCTCGACGATGGCGGGAATGCGCAGGTACGACTGAGCGGGCAACGGCTCGCCGATGCACACGGCCTGGTCGGCCTCGCGCACGTGGCGTGCGCCGGCGTCCGCCGTGGAGTAGACGGCGACGGTGCGGTAGCCGAGCGCGCGCGCACTGCGGATGATGCGCAAGGCGATCTCGCCGCGATTGGCGATGAGGATCTTGCGGAAGGGAGTGAGCCTGGAAGTCGATGCGGTCATGGAGCGTTCGTCGATGTTGTTTCAATGAGCGGACGGGAAGGTGCCCATGAACTTGCTGAGGATCTGGAGCATCACCTCGTCGGCGCCGCCTCCGATCGATGTGAGCCGGCCGTCGCGGTAGATGCGCGAGATGGGGCTCTCGTCGACGAAGCCCATGCCGCCCCAGAACTGGAGGCAGCCGTCGGCCACCTCGCGGATCACGCGGCCTGCCTTGAGCTTGGCCATCGTGGCGGTCCGGGTGGCGTCCTGCCCGCCCGTGACTTCTTCCACGCCCTGCCAGCACAGCGCGCGCAGCGCCGCGACCTCGGTCTGCAGTTCGGCCAGCCGGTAGTGCACCCACTGGTTGTCCAGGATGGAGCGGCCGAATGCGCGGCGTTCGCGCGTGTAGGCGATGGTGGTGTCGATGGCGCGCTGCGCCATGCCGGCATTGTTGAGTGCGCCCCAGAGTCGCTCGATCTGGAACTGCTCCATCTGGTAGATAAAACCCATGCCCTCCTCGCCGATGCGGAAGCGCTGCGGCACGCGCACCTCGTCGAAATGGATCTGCGCGGTGTCCGACGAATGCATACCCATCTTGCGCAGCTTGCGGGCGACTTCGACGCCCTTCGTCTTCATCGGCACCACGATCAGCGACTTGTTGCGATGCGAGGCACCTTCCGAGGTGTTGGCGAGCACGCAGCAGAAGTCGGCCTGCGTGCCGTTGGTCGTCCACATCTTGCCGCCGTTGATGACGTAGTCGTCGCCGACTTTGCGTGCCGTTGTCTTGATCGACGCCACGTCGGAGCCGCTGCCTACCTCGGACACACCCAGGCAGGCCACGTAGTCGCCGCTGATCGCGGGCGCCAGGAATTCCGCACGCAACTCGGCGCTGCCGCGGTGGGCCAGCGCTGGCGTTGCCATGTCGGTCTGCACGCCGATGGCCATAGGCACGCCGCCGCAATTCATGTGCGCGAGCGTCTCGGCCATCACGGCACCGTACGAATAGTCCAGCCCGGCCCCGCCGTTCTCGACCGGCTTGGTCAAGCCCAGCATGGCCAGGTCGCCGAGGCGCTTGAACACCTGGTGGGCCGGGAAGACCTCGGCGCGCTCCCATTCATCGACATGGGGGTTCACCTCCTTGTCGATGAAGCGCTTGAGCGTGTCGCGCAAGGTGTCGTGTTCTGGCGTGAGTTGCATGGTGTACCTCGGCTCGCCACGACTCAGGGCCGCGCTACGGAGAACTGCATCTTCTGCGGCTGGCGCAACTCGGCGTCGCGGCAGATCGAAAGAACCTTGCTAAGCACCTCGCGCGTATCGCGCGGGTCGATCACACCGTCGTCGAGCAAGTGCGCGCTGGTGGTGAAGACGCTCATCTGGCTGTCGAAGCGGTCGACGATGCGGCGCTCCATCTCGGCGAGCTTCTCACGGTCGACTTCTGCGCCCTTTCGCTTCATCGCGGCCTCTGTCACGTTGACCATTGTCTGCGCGGCCTGCTCGCCGCCCATCACCGCGGTCTTCGCGTTGGGCCACGAGAAGCAGAAGCGCGGATGAAAGCCACGGCCGCACATGCCGTAGTTGCCAGCGCCGAACGAGGCGCCGCAATAGATGGTGATCTGCGGCACGGTGGCGTTGGTCACGGCCTGGATCATCTTGGAGCCGTGCTTGATGATGCCGGCCTCCTCGTAGTCCTTGCCGACCATGAAGCCCGTCGTGTTGTTGAGATAGAGGATCGGTGTCTTCGACTGGCAGCAGGCCTGGATGAAGTGCGTGGCCTTGGTGGCGCCGGCGGGATCGATGGGCCCGTTGTTCGTAATCACGCCAAGCGGCATGCCTTCAATCTTGATGTGGCCCACGACCGTCGCACTACCGAAGTTCTCGCCGAACTCCAGGAACTCGGAATCGTCGGCGATGCGCGCGATGACCTGCTTCATGTCGACCGGGCGCTTGTGGTCGATCGGCATGATGCCGAGCAGTTCTTCCGCGTCATAGCGCGGCGGCTTGAAACTGCGCGCCGGCTCGGTCGGCATGCCGCGATTCCAGTCGATGTTCGATAGGATCTCGCGAGCCAATCGGATCGCGTCGCGGTCGTCCTCGGCCAGGTAGTCGCCGAGGCCGGAGATGGAGGTGTGCATCAGCGCGCCGCCGAGTTCTTCTTCCGTCGCGATCTCCCCTGTTGCGGCCTTCAGCAGCGGTGGACCGGCGAGGAATGCCCGCGAGCGGCCGCGCACCATGATGATGTAGTCGGACAAGCCCGTCTGGTAGGCGCCGCCTGCCGTAGAGGAGCCGTGCGTGACCGTCACCACCGGCAGCCCTGCCGCCGAGATGCGCGCGATGTTGCGGAACAAGTTGCCGCCGGTGACGAACTCCTCGACCTTGTAGGTCATCAGGTTCGCGCCTGCGCTTTCGACGAGCTGCACGTAGGGCAGCTTGTTCTCCAGCGCCAGCTCCTGCATGCGCAATTGCTTGGGAATGCCCATGGGCTGCAGCGCGCCGGCATCGATCCCCGAGTCGGACGCGTTGATCATCACGCGCACGCCGGAGACCCAGCCGATGCCACCGATCACGCCGCCGCCCGGCACGCTCTTCTCGAGGTCTGGATTGTCAAGGCCGAGACCCGCCAGCGAACCGATCTCCAGGAAAGGCGTTCCCGGGTCGAGCAGCAGAGAGAGCCGCTCCCGCGGCAGCAGCTGCCCGCGCTTCTCGAAGCGCTCGCGGGACTTGCCCGATGTGGCGATGCTGCGCTTCTCGTAGTCGCGTACGCGCTCGATTAGGGCCAGCATGCCGGTGCGGTTAGCCTCGAAGGCCTCGCTGCCGGGGGAAACGTTCGACTCGATGATTGCCATGTGCTGTGGTGCTGCAAATGCCGGGTTGGCGTTCGCGGACTGTTGGATGGCTGCCAGCTTAGGCAAAGGCCGATGGCGGGTCTTGCGGGAACTGGCTGTCGCCGGCGCTTCGCGCGACGGCCACTCAGCGAGTCGACGCAAGCGCTGCGGGCGCGGGCCCGCTAGCCTCTGGACATCGCCTTTGGCCGCCTCGTCGCCGGCTTCGCACGACACATCATGATCCCCTCCAGCACGCATTCCGGCCCGTCGAGGGTCGCCGACCGGATCGATCGACCGCCGGTTCGCCACAGCGCCGACCTTGCCGACCGCGAAGCTGTGCCTCTGGCCGATCGACTCGCCCACATGCGATCGACGCTCGATGTGTTCGATGCGGCGGCACAGCGCTGGCCCGAGCGCAAGGCGATCCGATTCCTTCGCGACGGCGATCCGGCCGAGGCGACCGTCGACGTCACCTACGCCGAACTGCGCGATCGCGTCGTGCAAGCCGGCAATCTGTTCGCCTCGCTGGGGCTCGGCGCGGACGACTGCGTGGTCTACCTGCTGCCCATCGTCCCCGAGGCGCATTACTGCATCTGGGGCGCGCAGGCCGTCTGCCGGGTCGCGGCGGTCAACCACTATCTGGAGCCGGCGCAGATCGTCGAGCTCCTGAAGGCACTCGGCGCGAAGGTCATTGTCGCTGCCTCGCCCGCGCTCGCTCCCGATCTGTGGGCGAAGGTCGCCCCGCTGCTGCCCGCGCTGCCGGGCCTGCGCGCGACCTTCCTGGTCGGCGCCTCGGACGGCCAAACACCGGAGGGCGCGCAGGACTTCGGCGCGGCCATGTCGGGCCAGCCCACGGCGCCTCGCTTCGCACCAGTAGCGGACCCGGAGCGCATCGCCGCGTGCTTTCACACCGGCGGCACCACGGGCACGCCGAAGATCGCACAGCTGAACCATCGCTCGCTCGTCGTCAACAGCTGGATGCTCGGCGAGATGTTCGATATCCAGCCGAGTGACGTCATCGTCTGCGGGCTGCCGCTGTTCCATGTGAACGGCGTGGTGGTCACGGGGCTGGCCGTGTTCATGAGCGGCGCCTGCGTGCTGATCGCGGGGCGTAACGGCTTCCGCAACCCGGCGCTCATCCCCAACTTCTGGCGGCTGGTCGAGCGCTTTCGTGTGACCACCTTTTCGGGCGTGCCGACCGTGTACGCCGCGCTGCTGAACGTGCCTATCGACAACGCCGACATCACATCGCTTCGTTTCGGTATCTGCGGCGCCGCGCCGATGCCGGTCGAAACCTTCAACCGCTTCGAGAAGACGACAGGCATCCGCCTGCTCGAGGGCTTCGGCATGACGGAGACGACCGCGTGCGCGTCGGTGAACCCGCGCGACGGCGAGCGCCGCATCGGCTCCATCGGGCTGCCCGTTCCCTACAGCCGCATGAAAACGATGGTGATGGACGACCAGGGAGCGTATGCGCGCGACGCAGCGATCGGCGAGATCGGCGTGGTCGCCATCCAGGGTCCGCATCTCATCCCCGGCTATCGCGATCCGCGGCACAACGCCAGCCTGTGGCTGCCCGGCGGCTGGCTGAACACAGGCGACCTCGGCCGACAGGACGCCGACGGCTACTTCTGGCTCTGCGGCCGCGCGAAGGACCTCATCATCCGCGGCGGCCACAACATCGATCCCTCAACGATCGAGGAGACGCTGGCGCGCCACCCGGACGTGGAACTCGCCGCGGCGGTCGGTCGGCCCGATGCGTACGCTGGCGAGTTGCCCGTGGCCTACGTCACCCTGCGCCCCGGCGCGACCGCCGATGCCGAGAGCCTGAAGGCCTACGCCAAGGCACACGTGACCGAACGCGCCGCTGCGCCCGTCTGGGTCGAATGCATCGACGCCATGCCGGTGACCGCCGTCGGCAAGATCTTCAAGCCCGCGCTGCGCAAGCGCGCCATCGAGCGTGCGCTGCGCGAGCTGCTGCAGGCCGTGAACCTGCCGGCGTCGATCCACGTGGAGGACGATCCGAAGCACGGCGTCGTTGCGCTCGCCTTCTTCGACACCGACGCCCAACGCCTGAAGGCGGAAGAACTCGCCGGTTCGTTGACCGTGAGGGTCCGGTGCGAGCTGGCAGCGCGCACGGGCGCCGCCACGGAGCCGACGCCATGAGCGAATCGGAACTCGCCGAGCTACGGCTCTGGATCGGGCGCGGAGAATCCGCCGAGGAGACGCTCAGCCCCGTGCCCGCGCAATGCCTCGCGGCGACCCTGAGCCTGCCGCGGAGGGCATGGCCGAGCGGCCATCTTCCGCCGCTGTGGCACATGCTGCACTTTCCGGACACGACGCCGACCATCGAGCTCGGCGACGACGGCGCACCGCGCGACCAGGCGCTGCTGCCGCCAGTCGACGCCGAGCAGATCATGTGGGCCGGTGCGGAGTACGACTTCATGGCGCCGCTCGCGTTCGGCGTCGCGACGCAGCGGCAATCGCGCCTGAGCAGCATCGAGGCCAGGCACGGACTGCGCGGAGAGATGGTCTTCGTCACGCTGGAACACACACACCTGCAGGGCGGCGAGACCTGCGTCGTGGAGCAGGTGCGCATCGTGTTCCTGGGCGCGGCGCCGCCCGCCGGGGTGACGGCGCCTCGTGCAGAGGCCCCATTCGTGTCCGTCGAGCGGCACTGGACGGTGAACGAAGCGATGCTCTTCCGTTTCTCGGCACTCACCTTCAATCCGCATCGCATCCATTACGACCATCCCTACGCGACGGGCATCGCCGGCTATCCGGGCCTGGTCGTGCACGGTCCGCTGCAGGCGATGCTGCTGGCGGAAACCGTCCGCGCCGCTTCTCCTGCGAGATCGCCGAGGCGCGCCACCTTTCGTGCACGTGCGCCACTTTTCTGCACTGGCGATGGCGTGCGCGTGTGCATGGCCGCGCCCACCGGCGACGAGCGCGAGCACACGCTGTGGACGCGCACAGCCGAAGGCGGCATCGCGATGGAAGCCCGGTTCGAATTCTGAGAACGACGAGACAAGCCACTTCACACCGAGGATGAACATGATTTCAAGACGCCGATTCACGCAGGCCGCCACCGCCGGTGCGCTCGCCGCGCACACGGGCCGCTTCGCCATCGCGCAGACGAGCGACATCAAGGTCGCGATAATTGCGGGCAAGACCGGGCCCTTCGAGGCCTACGCCAAGCAGGACGAACTCGGCTTCCGAATGGGCCTGGAGTACCTCACCGGCGGAGCCATGACAATCGACGGCCGCAAGGTGCAGATCATCGTGAAGGACGACCAGTTGCGCCCCGACCTGTCGAAGGCGCTGCTCGCCGAGGCTTATGCCGACGACAAGGACATCGCGGTGGGCGCGGGCGGCTCGTCGGGCACCGTGGTCGCCCTGCCCATCGCGGAGGAATACCGCAAGATCCTCATCGTCGAGCCTTCTGCCGCCGACTCGATCACCGGCGAGAAATGGAACCGCTACGTGTTCCGCGTCGCGCGCACCGGCACGCTGGACTCGACCGCGACCGTGTCCGCGTTTCCCGGTCCGATCAGCGTCGCCTTCCTGGCGCAGGACAACGTGTTCGGCCGCGACAACGTGAGCGCGTACAAGGAGTCGTTCGCCCGGCTCAATCCACAGGCGAAAATGGGTCACGAGGAGTTCGTGCCGCAAGGCACCGTCGACTTCACCGCGCCCTTCCAGCGTATCGCGGATGCGTTCAAGGGCGTGAGCGGGCGCAAGGTCATGGTGATTCCCTGGGGCGGCGAGCACCCCATCCGAAAGCTGGCGGCAATGCGGCCCGATCGCTTCGGAATCGAGCTCTCGCCCGGCGGATCGCTGCTGTCGGTGATGCAGACGTGGCGCGAGTTCGAGGGGCTGGAAGGCGGAACCTACTACCACTACACGTTCCCGAAGAACAAGGCGAACGACTGGCTGGTAGCCGAGCACATGAAGCGCTTCAAGGCGCCACCGGACTTCTTCGTGTGCGGCGGCTTCTCGGCCGCGAGCGCCATCGTCACCGGCATCCGCAAGGCGAAGTCGACCGACACCGAAAGGCTCATCGCGGCGATGGAGGGCATGGCCTTCGAGACTCCGAAGGGCCAGATGACCTTCCGCAAGGAAGACCACCAGGCCATGATGCCGATGTTCCACTTCCGCATGAAGAAGCGGGCTCAGCAGACCGAATTCGACATTCTCGATCTCGTGCGGGAGATTCCCGCATCGGAGATCAACCTGCCGATCCGCAACAAGCGCTGAGCCGCCGACGCCGGCGCGCCGCACTCAGCACTCAGGCGCGCAGCGACACGCGCCACTTCGAAAGCAGGGCACTCGGCTGGTACGAGCGCTTGCTGCGCCGAAAGCCGGCGATGCCCATGTCCTGCTCGAAGTTCAACCAGCGCACCGGCCGCGGGAAATGGCGGCAGAGGTGCTGGAACATGAAGGGGTAGACGCCGACATGGCTGTCCAGCCCCTTGGCGAAGCGCACCGCGAACAGGCCGGGCTGCAGTTCCTGGACCAGCACAAAGGCCACGGGCCGCTCGTCGACGAGATGCACGAAGCCTTCCAACCGGAAGCGGGTGGCATGCGTGACGGCTTCGATGCAGGCGCGCTCGTCCGCCTCGCCTTTCCCCTTGCCCTTCTGTGCCATCCAACCAGCGAGCACCGCCAGTGCGGCATCGGCGTGGGAGGAGTCGAAAGACACGGTGCGCGGCGCGTGGCTCGCGAGGAACTGCCGCACCTGGTTGCGCTTCTTAGCCAGCGCACGGCCTGCGTAGTCGCGGAAGTTCGACGCATCGTAGAGATAGTCGGCGTCATCGTCGGAGGTGCTGGTGACGAAGTGGCCCTCCAGTGCCGCGACATGCCGGCCTGCAACCGGATAAAGACAGCCATGCACGTCGATGAGGGATTCGAGCGCGACGACCGGCGTGCTCGAAGGATCGAACAGCGGCATGAAGTGGCGCGCGCCGTCGTAGGTGCGGCCTGCAACACCCGGCCATTCACCCGGAAAGAATCGGTAGTCGTGCGCGTCCCGGAACAGATACAGGTTCGAGAAGGCATGGTCGGACAGGCACTTCGCACCGCTGCCGTGGCGCAGCTGCTCGAGCGCTGCGTCGATGCGCGACTGCAGCGCCAGCGTGATCGCTTGCGGCGCGCTCAATCGACGTAGGCGACCTGACGAACGCCGGGTGCGGGCGCGTCCACCGGATCGCCGGCGAAACACTGCGCGATCTGCAGCCATTCCTTCGCCGAACCACCTGTATAGGTAAGCTCGGTGTCGGCCAGGTTGCGGCGCTGCGTCACGACCAGGCAGAAGTCGAGCGCGGAGCCGCGCACCTGCTCCGGCGACACCGGATCGCCCCATGTCCACAGCGCGTTGCCCTGAGGCGCTCGCAGTTCGACGTATGGCACCACGTCGGGTACCGGACGCTTGCGATTGACGAAACTCCAGCCGAAAGTCGTGAAGCCGATGTGGGCAACGTGGCGCAGGCGGTCGCCAGCGGCCCGCCTTCGGCGGACCACGTCCCACACGTCCTGTCCATGCGCCCACGTTTCCATCAGGCGCGCCGTCGCGAAGGAGCGCGCGCTCATCGACGGCCCGTACCAGGGCAACCGCGCCTTCGGATCGAGCACGGCGAGCGACTGCATCAGCTTCGCGGACACGGGCTCCCAATGCGCGATCAGCGCGGTGCCGTCGAGGTGCGCGTACTTCGCGCGCGCGATGGCGCTGATCTCTCTGCCGGTACCCAGTTCGGCGAGCAGCGCCGCGGTGTTGGCGGCGAAGGCGCCTGGATCGGTGGCCGACAGCAACGCCGTCTCGTCGAAGAAGCACAGGTGCGCGATCTCGTCCCAGGGCGTCCAGCCGTAGAAGGCGCTGCGCTCGGCCCACTGGGCGGGCGTCAGCGTGCGCGCGAGGTTGGTGAGTTGGGCGTACTCGGCACGCAGGTCTTCGATGGTCTGTTTCATCGTGGCTCTCTTGTCGTTTTTTCTTTTCCGGATCGTCTTGCGTTCGCTACTCGGGGCGGCTATACGCCGAGTTGCCGCGCCGCGAGGTCCTTCATCACTTCCTCGGAGCCGCCACCGATCATCATCACCTTCACTTCGCGGTAGATGCGCTCACTGCGCGTGCCGCGCATGAAACCCATGCCGCCGAGCAGTTGCACCGCCTGGTCCGCGCAGAACTGCATGGCCTGCGTGGCCTGCACCTTGGCAAGGCAGACGCGCGCCACCAGTTGCGCGGGACGGGCCAGGCCATGCTCGATGCGGTAAGCCAGGTCATAGAGCAGCGCGCGCGCCGCATCGATGCGCAGCGTCATGTCCATCAGCTTGTGGCGTACCACCTGCCGTTCGGACAGGGTGCTGCCGAACAGCGTACGCTGACGCGTCCAGTCCAGCGCCTCCTGCAAGCAGACCTCCGCGTAGCCGCAGGCCAGCGCGGACATGAACAGGCGCTCGCTGTTGAAGTTGTTCATGAAGGTCTTGAAGCCCTTGTTCTCCTCGCCCACGAGATTGGCGACTGGCACGCGGCAGTTGTCGAAGCGCAGGTGCGCCGTGTCGGAACTCCACCAGCCCATCTTCTTCAGCGCCGTGCGGGACAGGCCAGGCGTGTCGCCTTCGATCAGCAGCACCGAGATGCCGCCCGAGCCCTTGATGACGGGGTCGGTCCGGACGGCCGTCGTGATGAAGTCTGCGCGCATGCCGGAGGTGATGAAGGTCTTCTCGCCGTTCACGATGTAGTGATCGCCGTCGCGCACCGCGGTCGTTCGGAGGTTGGCAACATCCGATCCGCCGGAAGGCTCCGTGACCGCGAGCGCAGCGATCTTCTCACCCAACAGCACCGGCGGGATCACCCGACGCTTGATCTCGTCGCTGCCCGCCTTGAGGATGGGCGGCAGCGCGATGCTGTGCGAGTTGAGCGATGCCTGCACGCCCCCGCCGCCGCAGCGCGCGAATTCCTCCGCGACGACCAACTGGTAGAAGATGTCGGCCGGCGTACCACCGTATTCCTCCGGATAGCCCAGGCCCTGCACGCCCAGCTCGGCCACGCGTCCGTAGAGCGTTCGCGGGAAGGTCTCGGCCTCGTCCCACTCGTCGACGTGCGGTGTGATCTCTCGCGCGATGAAGCCCCTTAGGCTGGCGCGAAACTGCTCGTGCTCGGGAGTGAAATAGAAGGGAAGCGGCGGGGCTTCGAAGAATTCCATGCGGTGCTCCTTGCTTGCCACGAGGCTAGCCGTGGGCGCATGGCGGGTCTTGCGCGAAGTGGCTGCAAACAGCGAGTGCACGCAAGCCACGGCGGCGTGCATTTCTTAGGCTGTGCGAATACCCCCCTCGATTCAAGCAGTCTCTCGCCGTCCAGCCCCGCCATGCCAGCCAACGCCCACGCCAGCCCCAACGACGCGTCACCTTCCGGGAACGGTGCCCTCCTCCATGCCGCGCTGCACCACGCAGCGACGACACACCCCGATGTCATCGCCTACATCGACGGCGAACGGCGCTTCTCTTTCTCCGACGTGGAAACCGCGAGCCGGCGGCTGGCTTCGGCCCTGCTACGGCACGGCATCGTGCGCGGCGACCGCATCGCGGTGCTCTCGCACAACCAGGTCGAGTGGCTGCAGCTTTTCTTCGCCGCGACGCGTATCGGCGTGGCGGTGGTGGCGCTGAGCCCGCGTTACCGCGACGCTGAAATCGCGTTCATGCTCGCCGACAGCGAGGCGAAGGCGGTCTTCACGACGAGCTGCGTCGACGGCTTCGAGTTCCTGCCGATGCTCGACCGCATCGCGTCGACGCTGCCTGCGCTGCGGCATGTGATCGCCATCGACAGCGACGTGTTCGTGCACATGGCGAGCGCGCCCGTCGACGAGGCCGCGCTGGCGGCGCAGACGCGAGCCGTGCTGCCCGCCGACTTGGCGATGGTGATCTACACCTCCGGCACCACGGGGCGCCCGAAGGGGTGCGCACTCACGCATGCCAGCCTGCTGGCCTCCGCGGGCGGCCAGTTCCGCCACACGCGGACGCGGCCGGGCGACCTGGTGCAGCTCGCCAATCCGTTCAACCACGTGGGCGGCATCACCTGCGGCATCCTGTCGCAGATGCTGGCGGGCGGCACCTGTGAACTGGTGCCGGTCTTCAAGGCCAAGACGGTGCTCGACATGATCCGGCGCCATCCGCCGGCCATCCTCATCGGCGTGCCGACGATGTTGACGCTGTTGCTGATGCACCCCGAGTCATCGGAGGTCGACCTGAGTTCGGTGCGTCTCATCATCACCGGCGGGTCGAACGTCGACGCCACGCTGCTCGCGCACCTGCAGCAGCGCATGCCCGTCGCGACGATCATGAATCTCTACGGCCTGTCGGAGGCTTCGGGCGCGCTCGTGATGACGCCCTGGCAATGCGGCGACGACGACCTGATTCAGAGCATCGGCACCACGCTGGACGGCGCGCAGGTGCGCGTGATGGGGCCGGCCGGCGCAGCACTCCCGCCGGGCGAGATCGGCGAGCTCCAGTTCCGCGGGGTGGGCGTGGTCCGCGACTACATCGGCGCGGCCGCAGACCAGGGCGCGTTCGATGGCGGCTGGCTGCGCACCGGCGACCTGGGCCAGGTGGACGGGCGCGGCTTCATCACGCTGAAGGGACGGATGAAGGACATGTACATCCAGGGCGGCTTCAACGTGTACCCGGCCGAGGTGGAGGCGCTGATCGCTACGCACCCTGCGGTGGTGATGGTCGCGGGCATCGGCGTGCCCGACCCGGTGCTGGGCGAGATCGGCCGGTACTTCGTCGTGGCCAGGGAAGGTAGCGGGCTCACCGAATCCGACGTGCTGGCGCATTGTGCGGGCCGCATCGCCGACTACAAGATGCCGCGTCAGGTCGCGTTGCGCAGAGAACTGCCGCTGACGCCCGCCGGAAAGATCCACAAGGCGCAACTGCGGACCGAGGGCGGATGAACCGGTCGCGCGCGCAGCGCGGCCTCAATCGGGCGACGCTTCCTTCCTGCGGTACCAGCGCGGATGGAAAGTCGCGACCGTCGGGCCATCGACCGCCAGCGCGTGGCAACCGTCGAGCTGGAACGGGCGTTCGTCCTCCGGCTGCAGGCGGCTGCCGGCGAGCGTCTGGATCACGGCAGTGGCCATGGTCGACAGCATCTCGGTCATGTGCGTACAGCCGCGCACGCCCACCAGCAGGCGGCGGACGTGGCCGCGAAATCCGGCACCCACGCGAACGCCGATGAGCTCCTTGTACGCAGGCGAGATCGCGCCGCACATGCTGCCGAACGGACCCGCGTCGGTCACGGCCTCGACATCGACGATCAGCGCCTCGGCATCGACCGTGAGCCGCAGCCACATGACGTGGATCGGCTCGCCGGCGCGGCGGCCGCCCCCCGCGAAGCTCACGGCCTCGGGGCGCACGTCCACCAGATGGCCCTCGATGTCGAACAGCCCGTCGCCGCGCTCGTGCCCGCGGATCGTGATGGTGCGGGTGTGCGCGAGCTTGCGCTCGAGGGTCGGGACTGACAGTGGCATGGGGTTGGCTCTCGCTCTGGATGCATCTTGCGCAAAGCGAGGCCATCGGTCTTGCGCAAAGTGGCTGCACGCGTCAGCCAGTCGGCGCAAGCGTTGCGGCGGGGCCTTGGATAAGCTGGCCTGCGCAGAGGACACCCTATGACAGACACATCAAACACAACGGGCCGCACCGTGCGCATCGGCGGCGCATCGGGATTCTGGGGCGACAGCATGGTCGCCGCACCGCAACTGGTGAAGGGCGGCCGCCTCGACTACCTCGTCTTCGACTACCTTGCGGAGACGACGATGTCGATCCTCGCGTCGGCGCGGGCGAAGAATCCCGACATGGGCTATGCGACCGATTTCGTGGACATCGCGATGAAGCCCGTGCTCGCCGAGGTCAAGCGCCAGGGCATCAAGGTGGTGAGCAATGCGGGCGGCATCAACCCGCACGGCTGCGCGGCCGCGCTGAAGGCACTAGCAGATGCGCAAGGCATCGCGCTGCGCATCGCCGTGGTCGAGGGCGACGACGTCAGCGCGCTCATGCCTGAACTGCGCGAGCGCGGCGTGCGCGACATGTTCACCGGCGAAGCACTCCCGGAGCAGGTGCTGAGCGCCAATGCTTACCTGGGCGCCGCACCGGTGGCAGCTGCACTGGCCGCAGGGGCCGACGTCGTGATCACCGGGCGCTGCGTCGACAGCGCCGTCACGCTCGGTCCGCTGATGCACGAGTTCGGCTGGCGCACCAGCGACTACGACCTGCTCGCCTCGGGCAGCCTGGCCGGGCACATCATCGAATGCGGCTGCCAGGCCACGGGCGGGCTGCACACCGACTGGGAAGACATTCCAGATTGGGCCCACATGGGCTATCCCATTGTCGAATGCCATGCCGACGGCAGCTTCGTGGTGACCAAGCCCGAAGGAACCGGCGGCAAGGTGATCCGTGCCAACGTCGCCGAGCAGATGCTGTACGAGATCGGCGACCCTTCCGCGTACCTGCTGCCCGACGTGAGCTGCGACTTCCGCGACGTCACGATCGAGCAGCAGGGCGAGAACCGTGTGCGTGTGAGCCCCGCGAAAGGCCGCGCGCCGACACCGCACTACAAGGTGTCGGCCACACAGCTCGATGGCTTTCGCTGCGCGGGCAGCATGGTGATCATCGGCATTGATGCAGAGAAGAAGGCGCGCCGGACAGCGGAGGCAATCATTGAACGTACCAGTGAGATCCTGCGCGACGGCGGCCTGCCGCCTTTCACGTCGACGTACATCGAGGTCATCGGGTCGGAAACGCTCTACGGCCCGCATGCGCGCACACGCAACGTACGCGAGGTGATGATGCGTGTGGTGGCGAACCATCCGCAGAAGACCGCGCTAGCGATGTTCGCGCGTGAGATCACGCCATCAGGCACCTCGTGGGCGCCGGGCACCACCAGCCCGGGCGGCGGCCGGCCCGCCGTGTCTCCGCTGATCAAGCCCTTCTCTTTCCTTTTGGAAAAGAAGGCGCTGCAGACGAACTTCGTGCTCAATGGCGAGAGGCGTGCGGTCGAGATCGCGCCCGGTTCGGCGGTCATCGACGCGCCGGCGATGTCGCAGCCTGAGCCGTGGAGAGATGCCGGCGAGCCGAGCGAGAAGGTGCGCCTCATCGAACTGGCCTACGGGCGCAGCGGGGACAAGGGGAACATCTCGAACATCGGTCTCATCGCGCGGCAGCCCGAATGGCTGCCGCTGCTCTGGGATCGGCTTCAGCCTGAGATTGTCGAGACCTATTTTCGGCACCTGCCGGCGGGCAAGGTCACGCGCTTCCATCTGCCGGGAACGGATTCGATGAACCTGCTCGTGCACGATGCGCTCGACGGCGGCGGGCCCTCTTCGATGCGCATGGACCCGCTGGGCAAGGGCATGGCGCAGATGCTGCTGGACCTCACAGTCAGCGTGCCAGTGAGCGTAGCGCAACAGGCGAGAACGCGCCGGGACACTTGAACACCAAGGGCGGAATGCTTGTACAGCCCGCAACGACACGATGACAACCAGCCCGCGCATCGGTAGTTGTAAGCATGAGCAAGGATGGCTGACGGTCATTCGCCCGCCTTGCCCAAAGCCGAGGGCCGCGGCGAAACCTACGATAACCAAAGGTACGTAAACGCCCTATTGCCGTCGGTCGAGCTCGCTACCATCTCAACTCACGATAAGCAGGCGTTTACGAAGGCCAGCTTTTATGAACAAGTAGGGGCGGCACTGCGTTGTTGACGAGCGCTTGATCAGCTCCGCGATAACCAGCGCCGCGAGAACATTGTGCTGTCCCGCGGCCGAGAACGCACCGCAAGCAGTAGTAACGTGCCGCGACCAGGCCGGCGCACTGTCCCTGCGAACGGCAGATATGCAGCGATAGCAGTCTTCTAGATTCCCGCAGCCCCGTCGAACTCAAGCCCGGTCTGTGGGGGGCAGCGTTGACCTGAAGAAACCCTGGAAGCTTGTGAAAGCAAAGCTGCGATGTTCGACGAGTTTTACCGCTCTATCGTATGCGGTCAACGAACCACGTCCTTGAGCCGCAGGCTATGACCTGACAGCCTACGTTCCCACATAGAGCAACGTGGGAACGTAAATGACAGACGATTTGGAAGACCTCAAACGCCGGCTGGTGGTGGGACACAAGAGCGA
>NZ_JBDGJC010000014.1:0-77810 GCF_057657075.1 Variovorax sp. Soil_C_26 | reverse complement strand
GTTAGGGTTCTTACGTGGGTCAGATTTAGGTGGAAATCGCCGGGCTTAGTGGGTCACTTCTGGATGGAAATCAACACGCGGGGCTTTATTATTCGTAAGCTCGTCCAAGCGGCTTGCTCTTTCATTGCTCGGTTCACGGGCCCTACTCGATTTTCATCGCCACCCCATGCCCACCCACCTCCACCTCATCACCGGCGCCTCCCGCGGCCTCGGCCGCGCCATGGCCGAACAACTGCTCGAACAACCCGGCAACCACGTCCTCCTCGGCATCTCCCGCCGCCAGAGCCCCGAACTCGCCGACCACGCCAAGAAGAACAACAACAGCAACAACAACGTCGAGCTCATCCAATGGGAGCAAGACCTCTCCGACCCCATCGCCGCCGCCGCCCGCGTGCGCGAATGGCTCGCGGCGCAAGACCCGCAGCGCTTCGACACGGCCACGCTCATCAACAACGCGGGCACGGTCGGCAACCCGGCGCCGCTGTCGGCTTCGGACGATGCCGATCTGGCGCAGGCGCTGCGCATCGGGCTCGAAGCGCCGATGCTGCTGACGGCCGCGTTCCTCGGCGGCACGCGCGAATGGCGCGGGGCGCGCAAGGTGCTCAACATCTCGTCGGGCCTGGGCCGCAACGCAATGGGCAGCCAGGCGCCGTACTGCGCGGCGAAGGCGGGCATGGACCACTACTCGCGCGCGGTGGCGCTCGAAGAAGCAGCCAATGCTTCCAACAATGGCGCGCGCATCGTGTCGCTGGCGCCGGGCGTGATCGACACCGACATGCAGGTGCAGTTGCGCGGCACGTCGGCCGAAAAGTTTCCGGACCGCAGCCGATTCGAAAAGCTCAAGAGCGAAGGCCTGCTCGACAGCCCGGCCTCGGCGGCGGCGAAGGTGCTCAAGTACCTGGCGCGTGCGGACTTCGGCAGCAAGCCGGTGGCCGACGTGCGCGACACGGATTGATCGTCACACCATGGCCACCGCACAAGGCATCGATACCGGCGAGTACAAGCTCTTTCCCTCGCCGCGCAATATTCACCGCATCGTCTTCGCGCACCAGGTGTTCGTGCCTTACCCGTACGCGTTGATCGTGATGAACGAGTTCGGGTTCAAGGGGCGCCACAGCCTGTTCGCTGCTTATCGGTTGAAGGACGGGAAGATGGGGCAGGTGGCCAGCTTTGAGTTGGAAGCGGATGTGGAGATTTTTAATCGGAAGTTTGTGCCGGATTGAATGAGGGCGCTGGCGGTGGTGGCGCTGCTTGCCCCCAGCCCTGCCTTCCCCCGGAGGGGGAAGGAGAAAGACTCAAAGGGCGGTGCTTAGGACTGCATGGCGAAGCGGTCGCGTTGGGCTTGGGCGCATGCGCCCATCACGGCGAGGGCGCGCTCGACTGTGGGGGTGCCTAGAACGAAGGGGTTGGGCGCCTGCGCGGTCTGCTGTTGCCGCAGCGCGGCCAGCTTGTCTTGCGAGCCGTCGATGTTCGAATGGTTCGACAGCAGCACGTCGACGCGCTGGCTCTGCACGATGCCGCCCATGCGCTGCGTGGCGCCGATGTAGGCGTCGAGCCGCGGAATGTCGTTTCCGAAGTTGAAGCCGGTGCCGCCCCACAGCATGGCGCGGTGCTTCTGGCCGTTGGCGGCTGTCACGTCGAACACGGGCGACAGGGTGCCGCGCGTGTGGCCTGGTGTGAGGTACAGCGTCACGCTGGTGTCGCCCAGGCGGATGCGGTCGCCGTCTTTCACGGAGATGTCGCGCTTGGGCGGCGCGCCCCAGAGCGGGGTCGCAAACTCGAGCCGGGTCTCGGTCATGGTCCAGTCGGCGTCGCTCATCACCACGCGCGCGCGGTACTTCCTGGCCAGGTAGCTGGCGCCGCCGTAGTGGTCGCCGTGGCCGTGCGTGACGATCACGTACTTGATCTGCGCGGGGTCGAGGCCCAGCTTGCGCATGCCGCCCTCGATGAGCGTGGCGGCCTCGGCCTGGGTGTTGAGCGCATCGATGAGGATGATGCCCTGCGAGGTCTTGATGGCCCAGGCGCTGACCCAGTCGGCGCCCACGAAGTAGAGGTTGTCGAAAGCCTTGCCCGGCGGCGGTGCGGGCCGGGCGATGAAGCCGGCCAGGCTCTTGTCGAGCGCGTCCTGCGGCGGCCGTGCGGCGGGGGCGGGCTTGCACAGGGTCAGCAGTGCGGTGAGGTCGGTGCCCGCGGCGCGCGTCGCGGCGGCCACATGCGAGTCCACGGATTCCTTCGACGGGCCAAGGGCCGCGTGGTCTGGGGGGCGGGTGGGGATCTGCGCGCAACCCTGCACCAGGGCCACCACCGCCGCCGCGAGGGCGGTGGTGATGGTCAGCTGGCGGGTGGCCTTCGCTTTCTGTGATGCCATCGGTGGTGTCTCCGTGCCGGCGGTGCGGCCTGTGGTGGAGACACCATTCTGCGACGGCGCGCGCTTATTCGAGGGTCGCGCCCGAGGCTTTGACGATGCCTTCCCACTGCGTGTAGTCGGTCTTCAGCAGGGTGCCGAACTGCTCGGGCGTCATGCTCTGCGGCTCGGCGCCCTGGGCGATGATGGCGGCCTTCATTTCGGGCGTGGCGAGCAGCTTGTTGACTTCCGTATTCAACGTGGCGATCACGTCCTTGGGCGTCTTGGCGGGCACGAAGATGCCGTACCAGGTGCTCACGTCGAAGCCCTTGTAGCCGAGCTCGGCGACGGTGGGCGTGTCGGGCAGCGAGCTGCTGCGCTTGGCGCTGGTCACGGCCAGCGGGCGAAGCTTGCCGGCCTTGATCTGGCCGAGCGCCGAAGGCACCGACGACACCATCAGGTCGACGTTGCCCGCGAGCACGTCCATCATGGCGGGGTTCGATCCCTTGTAGGGCACGTGGCGCATCTTGATCTTGGCGGCGCCGTTGAAGATCTCGCCGGCCAGGTGGATGGTGGTGCCGTTGCCGGGCGATCCATAGGTCACGGTGTCGGGCGCGGCGCGCGCAGCGGTCACCACGTCGGCGAGCGACTTGAACTTGGAGTCGGCGCGCGTGACGATCACCACGGGCGTGTAGGCGACGTGGGCCACGGCCGCAAAGTCGTTCACGGAGTTGTAGCTCAGGTTCTTGTAGAGCCAGGGCGCGACGACCATGTTGTCCTTCTGGCCCATCACGATGTCGTAGCCGGTGGGCGCGGCGCGCGCGGCCTCGGCAATGCCGATGGTGCCGCCGGCGCCGCCGCGGTTGTCGGGCACCACGGTCCAGCCCTTGGCTTCGGTGAGCTTCTGCGCCACCAGGCGCGAAAGAATGTCGGTGCCGCCGCCGGGCGGGAACGGCACGATCATGCGCACCGACTTGGCGGGATAGGGCGCGGTCTGCGCCTGAGCGGGTGCGATGGTGGCAAAGGCCAGGGGGAGTGCCAGCGAAAGCGCCAGCGTGCCGAAGTTTCTGCGGATCATGGAATGTTGGTTGTCTCTGTCTGGAGGATCGGGGAATGCAGCCGATGCACGGCTGGCGTGGGTATTTTCCGCCGGATTGACATCGCCGCTCGAAGCGCAAATACTTCACCGTATGGTTGAGTATTTTTGGCTCGCCCGCCGCAGCGCCAGATCGGCGTCGCGCCGGGCTCAACAGGAGAAGCGCATGCTCGGAAACATCGACGCGACGGCCAACCTGGCGGTGAAAGACCTCGCCACGGCCCGCCGCTTCTACGAAGACACATTGGGCCTCGCGCAGGTCGACGCCGAGGGCGACGAGGTGATCGTCTACCGCAGCGGCGGCACGCGCATCAACGTGTACCGCTCGGCCTTCGCCGGCACCAACCAGGCCACGGCCGTGACCTGGGGCGTCGGCAACAACATCGAAAGCCTCGTGGCCGCGCTCAAGGCCAAGGGCGTCAAGTTCGAGCACTACACAGACATGCCCGACACGCGCCTCGAGGGCGACCTCCACGTCATGGGCGACATGAAGGTCGCGTGGTTCAAGGACCCGGACGGCAACATCCTGAACCTCATCAACATGTGAGGATGCGCGCCGGGCCGAACCCGGCGCTTCAGCCGAAGTTCTTGGCCGCGAAGTCCCAGTTGACCAGCTTCGCCAGGAAGGTCTCGACGAACTTCGGGCGCAGGTTGCGGTAGTCGATGTAGTAGGCGTGCTCCCAGACGTCGACCGTGAGCACCGGCGTGTCGCCCGTGGTCAGCGGCGTGCCTGCGGCGCCCATGTTCACGATGTCGAGCGAGCCGTCGCCCTTCTTCACCAGCCAGGTCCAGCCCGAGCCGAAATTGCCCACGGCCGACTTGACGAAGGCTTCCTTGAACGCGTCGTAGCTGCCCCACTTGGCGTCGATCGCCTTGGCCAGCGCGCCCGTGGGCGTGCCGCCGCCCTGGGGCTTCATGCAGTTCCAGAAGAAGGTGTGGTTCCAGATCTGCGCGGCATTGTTGTAGATGCCGCCGCTCGACTTCTTGACGATCTCCTCGAGCGGCATCGACTCGAACTCGGTGCCCTTCTGCAGGTTGTTGAGGTTCACCACATAGGCGTTGTGGTGCTTGCCGTAGTGATATTCGAGGGTTTCCTTCGAGTACTCGGGCGCCAGCGCGTCGAGGGCGTAGGGCAGGGGCGGGAGGGTGTGTTCCATGGTGGGTCCTTCTGGGTTGTTGAAAAAAAGAAAGAACGCTTCGCTGCTCAAGCGAGCGGCTTGTTCGGCGTCACGCGGTAGGCGCAGCGCCGCGCGCCCGCCAGCACATGCTCGACGCGGCTCACGCTCACGTCGGGCCCGAGCACTTCGTCGAAGAGCTGCAGTTCGCTGCGGCAGAAGCCGGTGCAGGCGCGCGCCGCGGTGCAGATCGGGCAGTGGTTCTCGATGAAGAGAAAGCCGCCGTCGTCCTCGGGGCGAAACTCTGCCATGTAGCCCTCGCGAGTGCGGATCTCGGCCAGCCGCTCGAGCCGCGTCTGCAGGCTGCGCGCGCCCCGCATGGCCTCGGTGTAGGTGGCGCGCATGGCGTTCTCGCGCGCACCGATCAGCTGGTCCATGCCCTTCTCGCCGAACACGCTGACGACGGCGCTGATCATCTGCACGGTCATCTCGGCATGCGTGTCGGGAAAGCGTGCATGGCCCGCGCCCGTGAGCCGCCAGATCTGCGTCGGCCGGCCGCGGCCCGCCGGGCGGCTCTCGGCGTCGACCAGGCCCTCGGCCTGCAGCTTGGCCATCTGCTGGCGCACCGCCTCGACCGTGACGTCGAGCACCTTGGCGATGTCGGGAATGCCGAGCGCGCCGCGCCGCTTGAGCGTGGAGAGGATGCGGTCGGCCGGCTGGTGCGGCGTCCAGGCGGGCTTGGCGTCGGCGGCGGGAGCGGGCATGGGCGGGGTCTCGGGCAATGCGGTGGGGCCTATTGTCGGCAGCGGCAACTCATGATTGTCGTGCGCCGGCTTCGCCCCTCGCCTGCGCAGGTGCTTGCCACCCGCCGCCCAGCGCCTTGTAGAGCGCGACCAGGCTGGTGAACGAGGCGGCTTCGGCCTGGGCCACGGCGTCCTGCGCGCGCAGCCAGGTGCGCTGCGCGTCGAGCACGCTCAGGTAGGGGGCGGCGCCTTCGCGGTAGCGCACCTCGGCCAGCTCGGCGGCACGGCCGCTGCGGGCGGCGGCCTGCACCAGCGACTGCAGGCGCTGCTGGTTCTGGCCGTAGCCGGCGAGCGCGCTTTCCACGTCCTCGATGGCGCGCAGCACGGTCTGCTCGTACTGCGCGCGCTCGCCTTCGGCACGCGCCTCGGCGCCGCGCAGGCGGGCCCTGGCCGAGCCGAGCCGCAGCGCGGGCCAGCTCAGGCCCGGCGTCACGCTGAAGGCGCGGCTCGCCGAGCTGCCGAGGTCCGAGCCGCGCAGCGCGACGAACCCGAGAAAACCGCCGATGTCGATGCGCGGGTACAGCTCGGCCGTGGCGGCGCCGACGTCGGCCGTGCCTGCGGCCAGGGCGCGCTCGGCGCGCAGCACGTCGGGCCGGCGCCGCAGCAGGTCGCCCACATCGCCGATGGGCAGGCGCTTGTCGAGCACGCGCAGCGGCTGCGGCTGCAGCAGCATCGGCGCGAGCTCGGAAGGCTGCAGGCCCGCCAACACGGCGACGCGGTGGGCGGCCTGGCGGCGCGTGGTCTCGAAGACGGGCAGCTCGCTTTCGGTGGCGGCCAGGTTGGCCTGCGCGCTCGCCAGATCGCCTTCGAGCCCGCGGTCGGTCTGCACCTGCGCCTCGGTCACGCGCAGGCTGCGCTGCAGGCTGTCGAGCGTGCGGCGTGCCACAGCCAGGCGCTGCTCGGCGCCGCGCATCTCGTAGTAGTTGCGCGCCAGCTCGGCCACGGCCACGATGCGCACCTGCTCGAGGTCGGCGGCCGAAGCCTCCGCACGCGCGGTGGCGGCTTCGTCGAGCCGCTGCAGGCGGCCGAACAGGTCGATCTCCCATGCGGCATCGAAGCCGGCACGGCTGCTCTGGGCCAGCGTGCGTGCTTCAGGAGGCAGGCCGTTGCCCTGCGCGATGCTGCGCGTGTGGCTGGCGCCGAGCGTCACCGCGGGCAGGCGGTCGAGCCCGGCCTCGGCCTGCAGGGCGCGCGCTTCGCGCAGCCGCGCCTCGGCGATGCGGATGTCGTGGTTGGCCGCCAGCGCGCGCTCGATCAATGCATCGAGCTGCGGATCGTCGAACTGGCGCCACCAGTCGCGCTGCACGGCGTCGCTCGCGAACAGCGCGCGTTCAGGGGCGGCGATGGCGACGGGCGGCTTGGCCGGCGCGGTGTAGCGCGGGCCGACGGCGCAGCCCGCGAGCAGCAGCGGCAGCAGCAGCAGTGCCGCAGGAAGAAGAGAACGGTTCATGGTCATGCTCCCGCAACCAGTGCGTCGAGTTCGGCGGCCCGCTGCGAGCGGCCCACCGTGCGGTGGTCGCGCGCCAGCAGCGTGTACATGGTGGGCAGCACGAACAGCGTGAACAGCGTGCCCACCAGCATGCCGACCACGATCACCAGGCCGATGCTGAAGCGGCTGTTGGCGCCCGCGCCGCTCGCGAACAGCAGCGGCACCAGGCCCATCACCATCGCGGCGGTGGTCATCAGAATGGGCCGCAGCCGGATGCTCGCGGCCTCCTCGATCGCCAGGCGGCGGTCGAGGTTCTTGTGCGCCTGGATCTCGTTGGCGAACTCCACCATCAGGATGCCGTGCTTGCTGATGAGGCCGATCAGCGTCACCAGCCCGATCTGCGTGTAGATGTTGATGGTGGCAAAGCCCATCGCCAGCGGCACCAGCGCGCCGCAAATCGACATCGGCACGCTCACCAGGATGATCAGCGGATCGCGCAGGCTCTCGTACTGCGCCGCCAGCACGAGGTAGATCACGATGATCGCGAACACGAAGGCCAGCACCAGCGCCGAGCCTTCCTGCGTGAACTGGCGCGCATCCGACTGCCAGTCGTGGCTGAAGCCGGCGGGCAGCTTCTTCGCCTCGTCGGCCAGAAAGGCCACCGCGTCGCCCATGCTCACACCCGGCATCGGAATGGCCTGGAAGGTCGCGGCATTGAGCTGGTTGAACTGCGTGAGCGTGTTGGGCCCCACGCTGGTCGAGAGCTGCACCAGGTTGGCGAGCGGCACGGGCTCGCCGCTCGCGCTCTTCACGAAGTAGCCGGCCAGCGCCTCGGCCGTGAGCCGCTGCGCGCGCGGCGACTGCGGAATCACGTCGTACGAGCGGCCGTCCATGCCGAAGCGGTTGACGTAGTTCTCGCCCACCAGCACCGCGAGCGTGTCGCCGATGGCCTTCATGGTCACGCCCATGCTGTTGGCCTTGGCGCGGTCCACGCGCACCTCGGTCACGGGGTTGTTGAACTCCAGGTCGCTGTCGACCACGGCGAACTTGCCGCTGTCGCGCGCGGCGGCCTTGAGCGACTCCATCGCCTCGAACACCGTGCGGTGGTCGCCTGCGCTCTTGATCACCATCTGCACCGGCAGCCCGCCGGTCGAGCCCGGCAGCGACGGCAGCTGAAACGCGAAGATGTTGCTGCCTTCGACATCGCCCATGGTGCGCTGTACCTCGTGCTGGATCTCGTCGGCGCTGCGCGTGCGGTCCTTCCAGTCCGACAGCTGCACGCCGCCGATGCTGTTGGCCACGCCGTCCGATCCGTTGATGAGCCAGCGGCCGGTGTTCTCGGGCAGCGCCGCAAAGACCTCGTCCCATTTCTGGCCGAACTTCTCGACGTAGTCGATGTTGGCGTGCTGCGGCGACTTGATCGCGGTGAGCACCATGGCCTGGTCCTCGCCCGGCGCGAGCTCGCGCTGCGCGGCGTTGTACAGGAACGGCAAGCTCGCAAGCACCGCCACTGCGAACACGCCGGTCACCCATCGGTGGCGCAGCGACACGCCGAGCAGCCGCCCGTAGCCGCTGGCGAGCCGGTGGAAGAAGGCCTCGGCCCGGCGCGCCATGCGGCCCGCCGCGGCATCCTGCGGCAGCAGGAACGAGCTCATCACCGGCGACAGCGTGAGCGCGATCACGCCCGACACCACCACCGCGCCCGCGAGCGTGAAGGCGAACTCCTTGAAGAGCGAACCCGTGAGCCCGCCCATCAACCCGATCGGCGCATACACGGCAGCCAGCGTGAGCGTCATCGCGATGACGGGGCCGGCCACCTCGCGCGCACCGATCAGTGCGGCCTGCACGCGCGACTTGCCCGCTTCGATGTGGCGATGCACGTTCTCGACCACCACGATCGCGTCGTCCACCACCAGGCCGATGGCCAGCACCATCGCCAGCAGCGTGAGCAGGTTGATGCTGAAGCCGAACAGCAGCATCAGCGCCGCGGCGCCGAGCATCGACAGCGGGATCGTCACCACCGGGATCAGCACCGCGCGCAGCGACCCCAGGCAAAGAAAGATCACCAGCACCACGATGGCGATCGCCTCGAGCAGCGTCTTCTGCACCTCGTCGATCGAGGCCTCGATGAAGCGCGCGAGCTCGAAGGGCAGCTGCACCTCCACGCCCGGCGGCATGTTGCGTTCGATCTCGGGCAGCAGTTCGCGGATGCGCTTCACGATGACCAGCGGGTTGCCGTTGGGCGCCGCCTGCAGGCCGAGGTAGATGGCGCGGTCGCCGTCCATGGTGGCGCTGCTGTCGGCGCTGGCCGCGCCGAGCTCCACCGTGGCCACGTCGCCCAGCCGCACCAGGGCGTCGCCCTCGCGCTTGACCACCATGTCGCGGAACTCGGCCACGTTCGCCACGTCGGTGTTCACGCGGATGTTCGACACCACGTAGAGCCCCTTCACCTGGCCGGGCGCAGCCTGCACGTTGTTCTGCCGCAGCGCGTCGGCCAGCTCGCCGGCCGAGATGCCGCGCGCGGCCATGCGTTGGGGGTCGAGCCACACGCGCATCGCGAGCGTCTGGCCGCCCGACACCTCCACGCCCGATACGCCCGGGATCGACGCGAACTGCGGCTGCACCACGCGCGAGAGGTAGTCGGTCAGTGCCGGGATCGGCATGGTCTTGCTCGAAAAGCCCACGTACGCCACCGCGGTGGCCTCGCCCGACGACTTGAGGATCACCGGGTCGAAGGCCTCGGGCGGCAGCCGGTACTTGACCTGGCTCACCTGTGCCATGGCCTGCGTGAGCGCCTGGTTGGCATCGGCATTGAGCTTCATGCGCACGCTGACCACGCTGCGGCCCAAGGTGGACGACGACGAGAGATAGTCGACGTTCTCGATGGTCGCCACCGCCTGCGCGATCGGCTGCGTGACGAAGCCCTGCATCAGCTCGGGCGAGGCGCCGGGGTATTGCGTGGTGATGGTGAGCGTGGTGCTCTCGGTCAGCGGGTACTGGCGCACCGGCAGGTCGCCGATCGCGCGGGCGCCGAGCAGCAGGATCAGCGTGCTCACCACCAGCGCCAGCACGGGCCGGCGCACGAACAGGTCGGTGAACTTCATGGCCGGCGCTCCGCGAGGGCGAGCGTGTCCTGCCCGGCGGGCGCCACCGCGGCGCCGGTGTAGAGCCGCAGCTGGCCCGAGGTGACGACCTGCTCGCCGGCCTTCAGGCCCTGCTCGACCACGACGCGGCCGTCCTGCCGGTCGCCGGTCTTCACGAACACCTGCTGCGCGGTGAAGCCGCCCTTGTCGGCCGGGCGCACGACGAACACCGAGTCGCCGTGCGTGCTGTAGGTGATGGCGGTCTCGGGCACCGTGATCGCATCGGTGCGCGCGGGCAGCGCCACCTTGGCGTTGACGTACATGCCGGGCGCGAGCGCGCCGTCCGCGTTGTCGAGCGTGGCCTGCAGCCGCACGGTGCGCGTGTCGCTGCCGATCTGCGGCTCGATGGCGCTGAGCCTGCCTTCGAAGGTGCGGCCCGGATGCGCGTCGACCGCGAGCGACACCGCCTGGTTGCGCTTCAGTGCCGGCAGCGCCGTCTCGGGCAGCGTGACGTTCGCGAGCAGCGTGCGGGCGTCGGTGAGCGACACCAGCGCATCGCCGGCCCGCACGAACTGGCCCAGGTTGACGCGCCGGATGCCGAGCACGCCGTCGAACGGCGCCTTGATGCGCTTCTGCTCGACCAGCGCCTGCACCCGGCGCAACTCGCCGTTGGCCTGGTCGAACGCGGCCTGCGCCTGTTCGAGCTGCTCCTGCGTGGCGGCCTGCTGCGGCAGCAGGCGGCGCGTGCGCTCGAGCAGCGCCCGGGCATTGGCGCGCTGGGCCGCAAGGTGTTCGAGGTCGCCCTGTTCGGGCGCGTCGTTGAGCTGCACCAGCAGCTGGCCGGCGCGCACGGGGGCGCCCGGCGTGAAGAGGATCTTCGCGACCCGACCCTCCACCTCGGCCGGCACCTCGACCTGGCGGTGCGCCTCGAGCGTGCCGATGCCGCCGAGATGGCGCGCCATCTCCGACTGGCGCGCCTCGGCGACCGCCACCTTCACCGGCGGCATGCCGCCGCCGCCCTCGGCATGCGCCGGCCCCGGCTTCGTCGCCAGCGCCCAGATGGCGGCGCCCACCACCACCACCGCGAGGCCGGCGCCGAGCCAGGCCCTTGATCTTGTGTTCATGATCGATTCTTATTTATCAAAGTAGATGCTTGGATTATTAGGCGCGGCCGTTCGCGCTGTCGAGACCGACGGCGCAATGACCCCGCTGCGGCCGGGCCCATCCGCATCGCAGCGGTGGCCGGCATCGCAAAGACGCACGAGCGCGCCGTCTTGTGACAGGGGCGGTGGCGGCGGGCGGCGCGTCTTTATGTTTTCTTTATGCGGCCGCCCGGGCTTTGTTCCCCGTTTTTACGCAGCGCTGCCGAGACTGGGCTCCTTGTTTTTCGCTCCAGGAGCAATCGAATGGACATCGTCTGGATGGGCGCCCTGCTGGCGCTCTGGGCCGCGCTGGCGGCCATGGTGCGCGGCCTCGACCGGCTCGACGCAGCACCGAAGGCGGCGTCGGCCGCCGCCGAAGGAGGCACGCCGTGATCGCCCTCGAAGCGCTCTACGGCTTCGGCGCGCTGGTGGCCGTGGTGCTGTTCGCGTACCTCGTGTTCGCGCTGATCTGCGCCGAGGAATTCTGAAATGACCGCTTCCGCCTGGGGCCTGCTGGCCCTCTTTCTGGCCGCGCTGCTGGCACTGGCCTGGCCCGTGGGCCGGTTGCTCGCGGCGCTGTGCAGCGAGCGCATGCCGCGCTGGGCCGAACGCATCGAGGCGCCGTTCTACCGGCTCGCGGGCACCGTGCCCGGGCAGTCGACGGGCTGGCGCGGCTATGCGCTCGCGCTGCTCGCCTTCAATGCGGTCGGCGCCGTGGTGCTGTACGCGCTGCAGCGGCTGCAGGGCGTGCTGCCGCTCAACCCGGCGGGCCTGGGCGCGGTGTCGCCCGACTCGGCCTTCAACACCGCGGTGAGCTTCGTCACCAACACCAACTGGCAGGGCTACGCCGGCGAGGTCGCGATGAGCCATCTCACGCAGATGCTCGGCCTTGCGGTGCAGAACTTCTTCTCGGCCGCCACCGGCATCGCGGTGGCCTTCGCGCTGGTCCGCGGCTTCGCGCGACGCGGTGACGGAAAAGGTGCGGGGCTGGTGGGCAACTTCTGGGCCGACCTCGTGCGCATCACGCTGTGGGTGCTGCTGCCGCTGTCGTTCGTGCTGGCGCTCGCCTTCGCGGGGCAGGGCGTGGTGCAGAACTTCGACGCCGCGCGCACGGTGCAGCCGCTCGAGGCCGCGGCCGGCCCGCAGGTGCTCGCGATGGGACCGGTGGCCTCGCAGGAGGCGATCAAGCTGCTCGGCACCAACGGCGGCGGCTTCTTCAATGCCAACTCGGCGCACCCGTTCGAGAACCCGACCGCGTTCTCGAACCTGCTGCAGATGGTCGCGATCTTCCTGATCCCCGCGGGGCTGTGCTTCGCGTTCGGCCGCGTGGTGGGCGACATCCGCCAGGGCTGGGCGGTGCTCGCGGCGATGACGGCGATGTTCGTGGTCGCGGTGGTGGCCGTGGTGCATGCCGAGCAGGCCGGCAATCCGCTCTTCGGCCCGCTGGGCATCGACCAGGCGGCGAGCGCGCTGCAGGCGGGCGGCAACATGGAAGGCAAGGAGGTGCGCTTCGGCATCGATGCCTCGGCGCTGTTCGCGGCCGTCACCACGGCCGCGTCGTGCGGTGCGGTGATTGCCATGCACGACGCGTTCACGCCGCTCGGCGGCATGGTGCCGATGGTGCTGATGCAGCTCGGCGAGGTGGTGTTCGGCGGCGTCGGTAGCGGCCTCTACGGCATGCTGGTGTTCGCCATGCTCGCGGTGTTCATCGCGGGGCTGATGATCGGCCGCACGCCCGAGTACATCGGCAAGAAGATCGAGGTGCGCGAGATGAAGCTGATCGCCATCGCCATCCTCGTGACGCCGGTGCTGGTGCTCTCGGGCACCGCGGTGGCGGTGCTGGCGGGCGCGGGCCGGGCCGGCATCGCCAACCCGGGCGCGCACGGTTTCTCCGAAGTGCTCTATGCGCTGAGCTCGGCCGCCAACAACAACGGCAGCGCGTTCGCGGGGCTCTCGGCCAACACGCCGTTCTACAACGCGCTGCTCGGCCTGGCGATGTGGTTCGGGCGCTTCGGGGTAATCGTGCCGGTGCTGGCCATCGCGGGTTCGCTCGCGGCCCGCAAGCGCCTGCCCGCGACGGCCGGCACGCTGCCCACGCACGGGCCGCTGTTCGTCTTCCTGCTGATCGGCGCCGTGCTGATGGTGGGCCTGCTCAACTACGTGCCGGCGCTGGCCCTCGGGCCAGTGGTCGAGCACCTCATGCTATGGAAGTGAGGCGCACCATGACTTCCCCTCTCTCGCTGCTCGACGCGTCGCTCCTGAAGCCCGCGCTGTGGGCCGCCTTCGCCAAGCTCGACCCGCGCACGCAGTGGCGCAACCCGGTGATGTTCATCGTCTACATCGGCAGCATCCTCACGACGCTGCTCTGGGTGCATTCGCTGGGCTTTCCGGGCGACACCGGCATGAAGCCCGGCTTCGTGCTGGCCGTGACGGTGTGGCTGTGGTTCACCGTGCTGTTCGCCAACTTCGCCGAGGCGCTGGCCGAGGGCCGCAGCAAGGCGCAGGCCGCCTCGCTGCGCGGTTTGCGCAAGGACACCTGGGCCAAGAAGCTGCAGGCGCCGCAGCATGGGAGCGCGTGGCTGCCGGAGCAGGCGCCGAACCTGCGCAAGGGCGACGTCGTGCTGGTCGAGGCCGGCGACGTGGTCCCGCTCGACGGCGAGGTGATCGAAGGCGTGGCCTCGGTCGACGAGAGCGCCATCACCGGCGAATCGGCGCCCGTGGTGCGCGAATCGGGCGGCGACTTCTCGGCCGTGACCGGCGGCACGCGCGTGCTGTCCGACTGGCTCGTGGTGCGCATCGCGGTGAACCCCGGCGAATCGTTCCTCGACCGCATGATCGGCATGGTCGAGGCCGCGCGGCGGCAGAAGACGCCGAACGAGGTGGCGCTGACCATCCTGCTGGTGGCGCTCACGCTGGTGTTCCTCATGGTCACGGTCACGCTGCTGCCGTTCTCGGTCTTCAGCGTCGAGGCCGCGGGTGCGGGCACGGTGGTGTCGCTCACCGCGCTGGTGGCGCTGCTGGTGTGCCTGATCCCGACCACCATCGGCGGGCTGCTCTCGGCCGTGGGCGTGGCCGGCATGAGCCGCATGATGCAGGCCAACGTGATCGCCACCTCGGGCCGCGCGGTCGAGGCGGCCGGCGACGTCGACGTGCTGCTGCTCGACAAGACCGGCACCATCACGCACGGCAACCGCCAGGCCAGCGCCTTCCTGCCCGCACCGGGCGTGACCAAGGCGCGGCTGGCGCGGGCCGCCATGCTGGCCTCGCTGGCCGACGAAACGCCCGAGGGGCGCAGCATCGTCGAGCTCGCGCGCCGCGAGGGGCTCGGTAGTGTGGCGGTGGAAGGTGTGCGCTTCATCCCGTTCACCGCGCAGACCCGCATGAGCGGCGTCGACCTGCCCGCCGCACCGACCAGCCTCGACGCCAATGCCGTTGTGCTGCGCAAGGGCGCGGTCGACGCGGTGCGCCGGCATGTCGAGGCGCTCGGCGGGCGCGTGCCGCCCGAGGTGCTGCGCGCCGCCGACGAGGCCGCGCGGCGCGGCAGCACGCCGCTCGCGGTGGCCGAGGGCGACCGGGTGCTCGGCGTGGTCGAGCTCAAGGACATCGTCAAGGCCGGCATCAAGGAGCGCTTCGCCGAGCTGCGCCGCATGGGCATCCGCACGGTGATGATCACGGGCGACAACCGGCTCACGGCCGCCGCCATCGCGGCCGAGGCCGGCGTGGACGACTTTCTTGCCGAGGCCACGCCCGAGGACAAGCTCGCGCTGATCCGCACCTACCAGGCCGAGGGCCGCCTCGTGGCCATGACCGGCGACGGCACCAACGATGCGCCGGCGCTCGCGCAGGCCGACGTGGCGGTCGCGATGGGCAGCGGCACGCAGGCCGCGAAGGAGGCCGGCAACATGGTCGACCTCGACTCCAACCCGACCAAGCTGCTCGAGGTGGTGGAGACCGGCAAGGCGCTCTTGATGACGCGCGGTTCGCTCACCACCTTCTCGATCGCGAACGACGTGGCGAAGTACTTCGCGATCATTCCGGCGATCTTCGTCTCGACCTATCCGCAGCTCGGCGCGCTCAACGTGATGCGGCTCGCGAGCCCGTCGTCGGCCGTGCTGTCGGCGGTGATCTTCAATGCGCTCGTGATCGTGTTCCTGATCCCGCTCGCGCTGCGCGGCGTGCGCTATCGGCCCGTGGGCGCGGCCGCGCTGCTGCGGCGCAACCTCGCGGTCTACGGGCTCGGCGGGCTCATCGTTCCCTTCATCGGCATCAAGTTGATCGACTGGCTGCTCGCGGCCGTCCACTTCGTCTGAGGCGCTCTTCATCATGAACAACATCCTTCGTCCCGCGCTCGTGCTCTTCGCATTGCTGGGCGCGCTCACCGGCGTGGTGTATCCGCTCGCCGTCACCGGCACCGCGCAGGCGCTGTTTCCCGCGCAGGCGGCGGGCAGCCTCGTGCTGCGCGACGGCCAGCCCGTGGGCTCGGCGCTCGTCGGCCAACACTTCACCGATCCGCGGCACTTCTGGGGCCGGCCCTCGGTCACCGCGCCGCAGCCCTACAACGCGAGCGCCTCGGGCGGTGCGAACCTCGGGCCGCTCAACCCGGCGCTCATTGATGCGGTCAGCACACGCATTGCGGCTTTGCGCGCCGCCGACCCCGGCAACACCGCGCCGGTGCCGGTCGACCTGGTGACGACATCGGCCAGCGGGCTCGATCCGCACATCAGTCCGGCGGCCGCGCACTACCAGGCCGCGCGCGTCGCCCGGCTGCGCGGCCTGCCGCCGGCGCAGGTCGATGCACTCGTCGCGCGGCACACCGAAGGGCTGCTCTGGGGCATCGTGGGCGAGCCGCGCGTCAATGTGCTGGCCCTGAACCTGGCACTCGACCTGGCGCTCGACGCCATGCGATAACCTGCACGCCCCGCCATGCCCGACGCCCGCCCCGACCCCGACGCCCTGCTTGCGCAACTGCGCAGCGACGCGGCGCGGGCGCAGCGGGGCAAGCTGCGCATCTATTTCGGCGCCTGCGCCGGCGTCGGCAAGACCTGGGCCATGCTCAGCGCCGCGCAGCGCGAGCACGCCGCAGGCCGCGACCTGCTGGTCGGCGTGGCCGAAACCCACGGCCGCAGCGAGACCGCCGCGCTGCTCGCGGGCCTGCCCGTGCTGCCGCTGCGCGAGGTGGACCACCGCGGCCGCCGGCTCGCCGAGTTCGACCTCGACGCCGCGCTCGCGCGCCGGCCCGCGGTGCTGCTGGTCGACGAGCTGGCCCACACCAACGCGCCCGGTTCGCGCCATGCCAAGCGCTGGCAGGACGTGCAGGAGCTGCTGGCCGCGGGCATCGAAGTCTGGTCGGCGCTCAACGTGCAGCACCTCGAAAGCCTCAACGGCACGGTCGGCGCGATCACGGGCATCCGCGTGCACGAGACGGTGCACGAGACGGTGCTCGACGAGGCCGACGAGGTGGTGCTGGTCGATGCGACGCCCGACGAGCTCACGGCGCGGCTCGCGGCCGGCAAGGTCTACCTGCCGCGCCACGGCGAGAACGTGGCCGAACGCGCGGCGCAGAACTTCTTTCGCAAGGGCAACCTCATCGCGCTGCGCGAGATCGCCTTGCGCCGCACCGCCGAGCACGTGGAAGACGACGTGCGCGGCTGGCGCGTGGAGCAGTCGGGCCCCGCGGGCCGCGGCACGGGTGCCGCTGCGCTGCAGGCCTGGAACACCTCGGGCGCGATCCTCGCCTGCGTCGGGCCGCACGAGGATGCGGCGCAGACGGTGCGTACGGCGGCGCGGCTCGCGGGCCAGCTCAACGTGCGCTGGCATGCGGCTTACGTCGAGACGCCGCGGCTGCAGCGTCTCGCGAGCGATGCGCGCGACCGCGTGCTCGCGGTGCTCAAGCTGGCCGAGCAACTGGGCGCGGCCACCGCGGTGCTCACGGGCGCCGACGTGGCCGAGCAGCTGGCCGCGCAGGCGCGCCGGCTCAACTGCGCCACGCTGGTGCTCGGGCGTCCCGCGCAGCCGGCGCGCTGGCGCCGCGGGTGGTGGCCGTTCGGCGGCGTGCCGCTGGCGCGCGCACTCGCGCAGCGCGCGCCCGCACTCGACATCCTCGAGGCAGGCCATGCCGACAGCGCGCGGCGGCTGCCGCGCGCGCCCATCGGCGGCCTGCTCGCGGCCGACGCGGCGCAGGACGACCCACCGGTCCACTGGCGCGGCTATGCCTGGGCCGCGGCCACGAGCGTGGCGCTCACGCTGGTCTGCATGCCGCTGGCCAACGTGCTGGACATCGCCAACATCGTGATGCTGTTCCTGCCGGGCGTGGTCGGCATCGCGATGCGCTTCGGGCGGGGTCCATCGGCGCTCACGGCGCTGCTCAACGTCGCCGCGTTCGACTACTTCTTCGTGCCGCCGCGCCTGTCGCTCGCGGTGAGCGACCTGCAGTACCTGCTGACCTTCGTGATCATGCTCGGCGTCGGCCTGCTGGTGGGCCAGCTCACGGTCGGACTGCGCTTCGCCGCGGGCGTGTCGACCAGCCGCGAGCGCCGCGCGCGATCGCTGTTCGAGCTCACGCGCGAGCTCTCGGCGGCGCTCGAGAGCGCGCAGGTCGTGGCGCTCGGCGCCGCCGCCGTGCAGGGCCATTTCGGCGGCCACGCGCTGGTGCTGGCCACCGATGCCACCGACCAGCTGCTGCCGCCCCAGGCGCCGCCCGAAGGCTTCGACCTGCAGGTGGCCGACTGGGCCTTTCGCCACGGCCAGCCCGCCGGCCTCGGCACCGCCACGCTCGCGGCGCAGCCCTGGCACTACGTGCCGCTGCAGGCGCCCATGCGCGTGCGCGGCGTGCTCGCGCTGTCGCCCGCGCAGCCGCGCTGGCTGCTGATTCCCGAGCAGGCGCAGCAGCTCCAGACGCTGGCGCGGCAGATCGCGATCGCGCTCGAGCGCGTGCACTACGTCGAGGTCGCGCAGCAGGCCGTGGTCGAGATGGAATCGGAGCGCCTGCGCAATGCGCTGCTCGGCGCCATTTCGCACGACGTGCGCACGCCGCTCACTGCGCTGATCGCGCTCGCCGAATCGCTGCAGGCGCTGCCGCCCGACGAACATGCCGAGGCCGCGCGCGCCATCGTGGCGCAGGCGCACGAGCTGCATGCGCTGGTCAACAACCTGCTCGACATGGCGCGGCTCGAAAGCGGCCTCGCGGGCGGCGCGGTGAACCTGCGGCGCGACTGGCAGTCGGTCGAGGAGGTGGTCGGCTCGGGCATTCGCGCCGCGCGCACCGCGCTCGGCGGCACCCCGGTGCAGACCGCGCTCGCGCCCGGGCTGCCGCTGGTCGAGTTCGACGCGGTGCTGATCGAGCGCGTGCTGGTCAACCTGCTCGAGAACGCGGCCCGCTACGGCGCCCCGCCGATCGTCGTGGGCGCGCGCGCCGAACCCGGCCTGCTGGTGCTCTCGGTGCGCGACCACGGCCCCGGCCTGCCGGCCGCTCGCGCAGGGCGCGAGCACACGCTGTTCGACAAGTTCACGCGCGGCAATACCGAATCGGCGACCCCGGGCGTCGGCCTCGGCCTGGCCATCTGCCGCGCGGTGGTGAATGCGCACGGCGGCGAGATCGCCGCGCGCAACGCGCCGGGCGGCGGTGGCGCAGAATTCACCGTCCGGCTGCCGCGCCGCGAACCCCCCGAGCCCGCCGAAGCCACCCTTTGAACACCGTCGTTCCCTTCTCATGCCGTCGCCCACCGCCATCGTGATCGAGGACGAGCCGCAGATCCGCCGCTTCGTGCGCGGCGCGCTCGAGGCCGAAGGCTGGCAGGTGCACGAAGCCGGCACGCTGCGCGACGGCCTCGCCGCGGCCGGCACGCGCCAGCCCGACCTGCTCGTGCTCGACCTCGGCCTGCCCGACGGCGATGGCGTGGCGCTGATCCGCGACGTGCGCGGCTGGTCGGCGGTGCCGATCATCGTGCTGTCGGCGCGCAGCGACGAAGCCGACAAGATCGCCGCGCTCGACGCCGGCGCCGACGACTACCTGACCAAGCCCTTCGGCACCGGCGAGCTGCTGGCGCGCGTGCGCGCCAACCTGCGCCGCCCGCGCCACGCGAACGGCAGCGGCGACGACCCCGCCGATGCGCCGCTGTTCCGTTTCGGCGAGGTCGAGCTCGACCGCGCCGCGCGCCTGGTCCGCCGCGCCGGCACCGAGGTGCACCTGACGCCCACCGAATACCGCCTGCTTTCGGTCCTCGTCGCCAACGCCGGCCGCGTGCTTACCCAGCGCCAGCTGCTGCGCGAGGTGTGGGGTCCGTCGCACACCGACCATGGCCACTACGTGCGCATCTACATGGGCCACCTGCGGCAGAAGCTGGAAGCCGACCCGGCGCAGCCGCGGCACCTGTTGACGGAAACGGCCGTAGGCTACCGGCTCGTGATCTGAGTCCGGGGGGCTCCCTCTCCCTCCGGGAGAGGGTTGGGGTGAGGGCCGAGTACCGCATGCCGGGCGCGCTCTCCAAACAGCCAAAGGTCAGTTCAAGCCCTTGTTAGGCACCAGCAGAAACTTCTCCCCCGTAGCCTGCTTCGCATACACCGCAATCGCATCGAGCCGCAGCGCCTCGTGCAGCGACACCTCGCGCGTGTAGCGGCTCGCGAACGTGGTCTTCAACTCGGCCACCACGCGCGCCTTGAGCCGCGCAGCACCTTCGTCGCCGATCTTCTGCAGGAACGGAAACAGCAGCCACCCGCCCATGCCCCAGGCCATGCCGAAGTTGCGCACGAACTCCGTCGGCCCCCGGTCGAGGCCGCCGTAGATGTAGACCTGCTTGTGCGTGGTCGAGCCGTAGCGGCTGTATTCCTTGGCCGTGCGGTTGAGCGCCGCTTCCATGCAGCCGAGGATCTGGCCCGCGAGCTTGCCGCCGCCCGTGGCGTCGAACGCCAGCGTGGCGCCGGTCTCGACCAGCGCCTGCGTCAGGTCTTCGATGAAGGTCGGCGAGCCCGTGCTGCACACGTACTTCGCGCCCATGCCGCGCAGCAGCGCCTCTTGCTCGGGCTTGCGCACGATGTTGACCAGCGCGATGCCGTCCTTCTGGCAGATGCGATTGAGCATCTGCCCGAGGTTGGAGGCCGCCGCGGTGTGCACCAGCGCCTTGTGCCCTTCGCGGCGCATCGTCTCGACCATGCCGAGCGAGGTCAGCGGGTTCACGAAGCAGGATGCGCCTTCGGCCGGTGCCGTGCCCTCGGGCAGCGCCAGGCACTGGGCCGCGGCCACCGCGCGGTACTGCGCATACATCGCGCCGCCGATGGCCGCCACCGTCTTGCCCATCAGCGCCTGCGCCGCGGGCGATGCACCGGCCTTGACCACCACGCCCGCGCCTTCGTTGCCGACCGGCATCGACTGGTCGAGCCGCCCGGCCATCGCGGGCATCGCGCGCTCGGGTACCGTGGCTGTGACGACCGGCCGCTCGGGCGTGCCCGAAGCCTTGGCCGTGCCCATGTCGGCCGCGCCGAACAGCAGGCCGAGGTCCGACGGATTCATCGGCGAAGCCTCGATGCGGATCACCACCTCGTGCGGCTGCGGTTCGGGAATGGGTTCGTCGTGCAGCGAGAGTTCGAGTTCGCCGTTGGCGCGGATGAGCGAGCGCAGTTGCAGTGCCATGGAAGAGCCCTTGGTTGTCGTGGCCCAGGGCCACGGGGCGGCCAGTATAGGAGCGGCCCGCGCTCGCTGCAGGCGCCTTCAGGACACCCCGGAGGCCGCGCGCCGCGGCCGGTGCCGCACCACCAGGATGACCAGCGCCACCGCCAGCCCGCCCCAGTAGTCCACCGGCGCGCCCCACAGCCAGTGCTTGTGCCAGGACGCATCGACCGGGTTGAAGCGTTCCCAGCCGAAGGCCGGGTTGATCATGAACCAGAGGAAGTCTTCGCAGACCCAGAACACGATCAGGCCCACGACCGCCAGCCCCGCGTCGCGCCAGGTCCAGCGGCCGTTGAAGGCCAGCGGCGCAAAGAACACCAGCGCCATGAAGGTGAACACCCAGGCGTGGTAGCCCGTCATTGCGCGGCCGCCCCAGAACAGGTCGAGCCAGATGCTGTTCTCGATGCGCCAGGTCGGCAGCGACGTGGCCCAGCCCGCGCCGCCTTCGATCTGGATCTCGGCATTGGCGAAGAAGAAGGCCATCACGACGACCCAGGCGAGATAGCCGATCGTGCGGGCGATGCCCGTCTTTTCCTGCGCGGTGCTGTTGCTGCTTTTGCTGTGCATGGGGTTCATTGGTCGTCGTCGCTGGCCGGGTGACCCAGCACGTGGCGCAGCACGGCGGCAGCCGCGTGCGGCTTGCCGAGCGCGCGGCTGCGCGCGGCCATGGCCGCGAGCCGGGATGGATCGGCCATGAGCCGCGCCACCTTGTAGTCGAGGCCGATGGCGTCGTAGGCGAGCCAGGCCGCGCCTTCTTCCATCAGGAAGCCGGCGTTGTGTTCTTCCTGTCCCGGGATCGGCGAGATCAGCAGCATCGGCTTGCCGAGCGCCAGGCATTCCGACACCGTGAGGCCGCCGGGCTTGGTCACCACGAGGTCGGCCGCGGCCATGAGCCGGTGCATCTCGCTCGTGAAGCCGATGGCGGCCACGCGCCCCGGGTGCCGCGCGGCCAGCGCCTGCAGCCGGGCATGCGCCTCGGCATTGCGGCCGGCGACGGCGATCACTTGAAAGCCTCTGTCGCCGTTGTCGCCGCCGAGCCCCAGCACGCGCTCGACCATGCTCGGCAGGTCGCCCACGCCGGCCCCGCCCGATGCCATCAGCAACACCGGCCGCGCGGGATCGAGCCCGAGCGCCGCGACCGAGGCGTCGCGCGCCAATGCCTCCGTCCCCGAGAAGCCCGGCATCACCGGAATGCCCGTCACATGGATGCGCTCGGGCGGAATGCCGCGCGCACGCAGGCGAAAAGCCACCTCGTCGGTGGCGGCCAGATAGCCCGTCATGCCCGGTACCAGCCACATGTTGTGCAGGTCGTAGTCGGTGATCTGCAGCCACACCGGGCAGTCGATGCGGCCACGGTTGCGCTCGCGCATCAGCAGCTCGGCCGGCAGGAAGTGCGTGCAGATCACCGCGCCGGGCTTCTCGCGGTGCAGCTCGCGCGCCAGCGCGACCGTGCTCAGCCGCTCGATGCCCCGGCGCAGCCGCTGCGACAGCGCATGGTGCGGCGTGGCGTCGGTGCGCTGGTGCAGGTACGACCACAGGTCGGGCGCGCGGTTCACCAGCTGGAGGTACCAGTCGGTGTACACCTTGCGAAAACCGGCCGTCACATGCGCCATGGCGTCGATGTGGACCGCGCTGTGCGGCGGCGCCGCCTGCACGGCGGCTTCGAGGGCTTGCGCGGCACGCACATGGCCATTGCCGGCGCTCACACTGAGGATCAGGATTTTGGTCATGCGGTTTCGGGCGCATTATGGCGATGCAATGCGACACATCCGGGGGACATCGCCCATGGGCGAAAATGCCGCGACATGACCGACACCGCCGCCGCACCCGTCCGCCTCAACAAACGCATGGCCGAACTCGGCCTGTGCTCGCGCCGCGAGGCCGACGACTGGATTGCCCAGGGCTGGGTGCGCGTCAACGGCAAGCCGGCCGAGATGGGCGTGAAGGTCACGCCGTCCGACCGCATCGAGGTCGACAAGGCGGCCAAGGGCCAGCAGGCGAACCAGGTCACCATCCTGATCCACAAGCCCATCGGCTATGTGAGCGCGCAGGCCGAAGACGGGCACGAGCCGGCGGTCACGCTGTTCACGCCGCCCAACCGCTGGGCCGAGGACAACACCCGCTTCTTCTTCAGCCCGCAGCAGTTGCGTGGCCTGGCGCCCTGCGGGCGGCTCGACATCGATTCGACCGGCCTGCTCGTGATGACGCAGGACGGGCGCATCGCGCGCCAGCTGATCGGCGAAGACTCGGTGATGGAGAAGGAATACCTGGTGCGCGTGGCCTGGCACGGCCTCGGCCAGCCCGCGCCCACCGGGCAGCTGGTGCGCCTGGACGACGACGACCCGGTCACCAGCAATGTGCAGGCGGTGTTTCCGCCCGCCATGCTCGCCCGGCTGCGCCACGGCCTGAGCCTGGACGGCCAGCAGCTCAAGCCGGCGCGGGTCGAGTGGCAGAACCCCGAGCAGCTGCGCTTCGTGCTCACCGAGGGCAAGAAGCGCCAGATCCGCCGCATGTGCGAGCTGGTCGGCCTGAAGGTGGTGGGCCTCAAGCGCGTGCGCATCGGCAAGGTGATGCTCGGCAACCTGCCCGTGGGGCAGTGGCGCTACCTTGCACCGCACGAGAAGTTCTGAGCCCCGGCCCAGCCCGGGGCCGGTCGGTCAGTCGTCCTGGCTGGCGAACAGCGCGCGGTAGATCACCGCGCCGATGACCGCGCCGGCGATCGGCGCGACCCAGAACAGCCACAGCTCCGACACCGCATACGACGGCCCGAACAGCGCCGGGCCGGTGCTGCGCGCCGGGTTGACCGAGGTGTTGGTCACGGGGATCGAGATCAGGTGGATCAGCGTCAGGCACAGGCCGATGGCCAGGCCCGCGAAGCCACCGGCCGCGCGCTTGGCCGTGGCGCCGAGGATCACGATCAGGAACACCGCGGTCAGCACCACTTCGCAGACCAGCGCGGCGGTCATGCCGTACTTGCCGGGCGAGTGCTCGCCGAAGCCGTTGGTCGCGAAGCCGCCGATCTCGGCGCCGGGCTTGCCGGTGGCGATCAGGTACAGCACGCCCGCGGCCGCGATGGCACCGAGCACCTGCGCCACGATGTAGCCCGCGAGCTGCGAGGCCTGGAAGCGCCCCGCGGCTGCGAGGCCGATCGACACCGCAGGGTTGAAGTGCGCGCCCGAGATCGGCCCGAGCGCGTAGGCACCGGTCACCACCGTGAGGCCGAACGCGAGCGAGACGCCGAGGAACCCGATGCCCAGTTCCGGAAAACCCGCCGCCAGCACCGCGCTGCCGCAGCCGCCGAGCGTGAGCCAGAAAGTACCTATGAACTCCGCCGACCACTTTTTGTAGGTGCTATGTTCCACGTTTTTCTTCTCCTCGAATGTTGATGAATGCCTGCGTCCCCTCCGGGCGCGGGCGGATTCTAGGGAGGGGAGACGACAGGTGTTAAATCTTTTTGCAGTGAACGGAATATGTTCACAATTCGACGGTTTTTCGATGAACTGACGACCAGTTGGCATGCGGCGCAGCCCTTGTGATCCGATGCACCGGCCCCAACTCGCAGAGTTGGCAGGCCGGGCGGCACGGACGCCGCACGGCTTAGAATTTTTTGGCTTCGACACTCATCACTTCCATGGCTGATTCCTCCCATACAAAACTCCCATTCCAGGCTGAAGTCGCGCAACTGCTGCACCTCGTGACGCATGCGCTGTACTCCAACAAGGAAATCTTCCTGCGCGAGCTGATCTCGAATGCATCGGACGCCTGCGACAAGCTGCGCTTCGAGGCCATCGACCAGCCTGACCTGTACGAAGACCAGCCCCAGCTCGACGTGCGCCTTTCGTTCGACAAGGCCGCGCGCACCATCACCATCGCCGACCGCGGCATCGGCCTGTCGCGCCAGGAGGCCATCGACAACCTCGGCACCATCGCCAAGAGCGGCACCAAGGACTTCGTGAGCAAGCTCAGCGGCGACCAGAAGGCCGACGCACAGCTCATCGGCCAGTTCGGCGTGGGCTTCTATTCGGGCTTCATCGTGGCCGACAAGATCACGGTCGAGTCGCGCCGCGCGGGCCTCCCGCCCGAGCAGGGCGTGCGCTGGACGAGCGGCGGCGCGGGCGACTTCGAGGTCGACGACATCACGCGCGCCGAGCGCGGCACCAGCATCACGCTGCACCTGCGCGAAGACGCCGACGAATACCTCAACGCCTGGAAGCTCAAGCAGATCGTCGGCAAGTACTCCGACCACATCTCGCTGCCCATCCTCATGGAGAAAGAGGAGTGGAAGGAAGGCGAGAACGACCAGCCCGGCGACATGGTCAAGACCGGCGAATGGGAAACGGTCAACAAGGCCAACGCGCTGTGGAGCCGCGCCAAGAAGGACATCACGCCCGAGCAGTACGAAGAGTTCTACAAGACCATCAGCCACGACTTCGAGCCGCCGCTCGCCTGGAGCCACAACCGCGTCGAGGGCAGCACCGAGTACACGCAGCTGCTCTACATCCCCTCGAAGGCCCCGTTCGACCTGTGGAACCGCGACAAGGGCGCGGGCGTCAAGCTCTACGTGAAGCGCGTCTTCATCATGGACGACGCCGAGGCGCTGATGCCGAGCTACCTGCGCTTCGTGAAGGGCGTGATCGACTCGTCCGACCTGCCGCTCAACGTGAGCCGCGAGCTGCTGCAGGAAAGCCGCGACGTGAAGGCGATCCGCGAAGGCAGCACCAAGCGCGTGCTGGGCATGCTCGAAGACCTGGCCAAGAAGCAGGAGACCAGTCCTGAAGCCGCCGAGGGCAAGATCGACGTGGGCTCGGGCGAATCGGTGCCCGCGCCCGAGCCGACGGAGGGGCTGAACGATGTCAGCGACGTGGTCGACAAGAACGCCACGCCGGCCGCCGAAGCCGCCGTCGAGTACGCCAAGGCAGCGGGCAAGTACGCCAGCTTCTATGCCGAGTTCGGCTCGGTGCTGAAGGAAGGCCTGGGCGAAGACTTCGCCAACCGCGACCGCATCGCCAAGCTGCTGCGCTTTGCCTCGACCACCACCGATGGGGTGACCGTGAGCTTTGCCGACTACAAGGCGCGCATGAAGGAAGGCCAGGACGCGATCTACTACATCACGGCCGACAACCTGGCCGCCGCCAAGAACAGCCCGCAGCTCGAGGTCTTCAAGAAGAAGGGCATCGAGGTGCTGCTGATGACCGACCGCGTCGACGAGTGGGCGCTGAACTACCTGACCGAATTCGACGGCACGCCGTTGCAGAGCGTGGCCAAGGGCGCGGTCGACCTCGGCAAGCTGCAGGACGAGACCGAGAAGAAGGCCGCCGAGGAAGCGGCCGAATCGTTCAAGCCGATGCTCGAGAAGCTCAAGGAAGCGCTCAAGGACAAGGCCGAAGATGTGCGCGTGACCACGCGCCTGGTCGACTCGCCGGCCTGCCTGGTGGTGCAGGACGGCGGCATGAGCACGCAGCTCGCGCGCATGCTTAAGCAGGCCGGCCAGCCCGCGCCCGACCTGAAGCCCGTGCTCGAAGTCAACGCCGACCATGCGCTGGTGAAGAAGCTCGAAGGCTCGGCGCACTTCGACGACCTGGCCCACATCCTGTTCGACCAGGCGCTGCTGGCCGAAGGCGGGCTCCCGGCCGACCCGGCCGCCTACGTGCGGCGCGTCAACGCGCTTCTGGTGTGACGCCCCGGCCGCGCACCGGCGGGCGTGCAGCCGCTGCCTTCGCGGCGGCGCTGATGCCATTGCTCCTGGTGGGCGGCTGTTCGCACTACAGCCTCGGCATTCCGCTGGTGCCCGGGCTCTCGCTGGGCCTTGGCGCCACCAAGGACGGCAACTTCTCGGTCGGGCTCAACACCGGCTGGGGCCCGCTCGGCGCGGGTGTGGCGCTGCACGACAACGGCGCCGTGACCGGCTCGGCCAGTGCCGGCGTGGGGGTCGGCGTCGGGCCGGTCGGTACCGGCGTGGGCGTTGGCAAGAGCGTGGTGCTGCACAACCCGTACACCGCACCCCGCGCGGCGGCGCCAGTGCAGCCGGTGGTGGTGCGGCGCGTATCGACCGGTGCCGCGCCGGTCTGGAATGCCGCCACCCCCGGCAACCCGGTCGCGCCCTGACGGCTGACTAAGCGTCTTCTTCAGTTTTCGGCAAGAACCGCTCGCCCGGCGTGAGCGGCGCGTGGCGGTAGCTGGCCGGCGTGCGGCCGAGCTTCACGGGCGCCCCGATGCCGCGGTAGCCGCCTTCCATCTCCACCACCATGCCGCGATGCGCCGTGTGCGGATGCGTGAGCGCGGCGTCCACCGGCAGCACGGGCGCGGCGGGCACGCCGGCGGCCATGAGCTGGTCGACCAGCACGCGGCCGTCGAAGGCGACCATGGCCGCCTCGAGCTGCTGCTTGAGCCCGTCGCGGTGCACCGAGCGCGCGCCGGCCGTGCTGTAGAGCGGATCGTCGGCCAGTGCGGGCAGGCCGATGCAGCGGCACAGGCTCGCGAACTGCCGGTCGTTGCCCACGGCCACGAACACCGGGTCGGTGCCGGTGGCGAGCGCGTCGTAGGGATAGATGTTCGGATGCGCATTGCCGGTGCGCCGCGGGGCGGTGCCGTCCATGAACCAGTTGGCCGCATGCGGATGCAGCAGCGAGAGGCCGCTGTCGTAGAGCGCCGCCTCCACCAGCTGCCCGCGGCCGCTGCGCTGGCGCTCCTGCAGCGCGAGCAGCACGCCGATCACGGCATTGAGCCCGGTGACCATGTCGACCACCGGCAGCCCGACGCGCAATGGGCCGCCCTCGGCCTCGCCGTTGATGCTCATGATGCCGGTCATGGCCTGCACGGCGGCGTCGTAGCCCGGCAGCGCGCCGAGCGGGCCGTCGGTGCCGAAGCCCGAGACGCGGCACCACACGAGGCGCGGGAAACGATGCGAGAGCGTGTCGAAGCCGATGCCCCAACGCTCCATGGTGCCGGCCTTGAAGTTCTCGATCAGCACGTCGGCCTCGGCCACGAGCGCGAGCAGCGCCTCGCGGCCTTCGTCGGTGGAAAGGTCCAAGTGCTGCACGCGCTTGTTGCGGTTGAGGCCGTGGTAGTACGACGCCACGCCGTCCTTGAAGGGCGGGCCCCAGGTGCGCGTGTCGTCGCCCTGCGGGGGCTCGATCTTGAGCACGTCGGCGCCATGGTCGCCCAGGATCTGGCCGCAGTAGGGGCCGCCGAGGATGCGCGAGATGTCGAGGACGCGGATGCCGGTGAGGGCGCCGGGAGGCGGGGTCATTGTTTGCTCCATGTCTTGTGATTGCTGTCTTTCAGGCTGCTGTTCGGGGTGCGTGCGCAGGCCACCGGGTACTCCCTCCGCACGCCGGGCGCCCACCGTCGGCGACATCGCGCCCTGAACCGCAACGGTCAAATCAATCCAGCTGCGCCCCCGACTGCTTCACCACACCCTTCCACTTCACCGACTCGCTCGCAATGAAGCGGGCCAGCTGCTGCGGCGAGGTGTCCGGTGCCGGCTCGAGCCCCTGCGCCGCGAACATCTGCTTGACCTTGGGCGAGTTCAGCACCTCGGCGAACGCCTGGTTGAGCTTGGTGACGCGGTCCGCGGGCGTGCCGGCCGGCGCGACGATGCCGAAGAACACGCTCACGTCATAGCCCTTGTAGCCCTGCTCGGCGATCGTCGGCACGTCGGGCAGTGCCTGCGAACGCGCGGCCGTGGCCACGCCCAACGCGCGCAGCTTGCCGGTCTTCACGTACGGCAGCGCGGTGAGGATGTCGGTGAAGGTCATCTGCACCTGGCCGCCGAGCAGGTCGTTGAGCGCCGGGCCGGTGCCCTTGTACGGCACGTGCAGCAGGTCGGTGCCGGCCACCGAGTTGAACAGCACGCCCGCGAGGTGCGACGACGCACCGTTGCCCGACGAGGCGTAGCTGAGCTTGGCGGGGTTGGCTTTGGCGTACGCCACGAGTTCCTGCACGTTCTTCGCGGGCACGCTCGGGTGCACTACCAGGATGTTCGGCAGGTGGCCGACCTGGATCACCGGCGCGAAGCTCTTGATCGGGTCGTAGCTGATCTTGCGGTACAGGCTCGAATTGATCGCAAGCGGCCCCGAGGTGCCGAACAGCAGCGTCTGGCCGTCGGGCTCGGCGCGCGCCACGTGGTCGGCGCCGATGTTGCCGCCGGCACCGGCGCGGTTCTCCACGATCATCGGCTGGCCCAGGCGGTCCTTCATCTCGGCCGCGAGCGTGCGTGCCATGGCATCGGTCGGGCCGCCGGGCGGGAAAGGCACCACCAGCGTGACAGGCTTGGACGGAAAGGCGTCGCCGGACTGGGCGGCGGCCGGCGCGGCGGCCAGCATCAGCGTGCAGGCCGCGGCGGAAAAGAGAAGGGGAAAGAGGGGGCGCAAGGTGGTCTCCGTTGAGTTTGATGTGTTCTGTTGCGTGCGTTGTTCAGGCGTTCCAGCCCGCCGGCACCGCATCGGGCGCGAGCGGGTCGCGCGGCAGCACGCGGTGCAGCAGCGCGAGCTGTGCCCAGCGCAGGCGGTCGGCCGAACCGGTGCGGGCGGCCTCCCAGGCCATCGCGGTGACGCTGGTGCAGTGATAGAGCGCCGAGGCCGCCTGGCGGGCCAGCGCCTCGCCGCCTTCTTCGCGTGCGGCGGTCTCGGCGAGTGCGGCGGCGCGCGCGAGCGCATCGCGCAGCGCCTCGGCGAAGGCGGGCGCGAGCGCCGCATCGGCGAGCAGCGACTCGCAGTGCGCGCGCAGCACCGGCAGCGAGCCCTCGCGCTTGACGGCGCGGATCACGTCGAGCGCCACGATGTTGCTCGTGCCTTCCCAGATCGAGCCCAGGTGCGCATCGCGCAGCAGCCGCGGATCGCTCCATTCCTCGATGTAGCCGCAGCCGCCGCGCACTTCCATCGCATCGCCCGTGACCTTGCGCGCATCGCGGCAGGCGCGGAACTTGATGAGCGGCGTGAGGATGCGCAGCAGCGCGTAGGCGTCGGGCTCGCCGGCGTCGGAGCGCGCGAGCGCCTGCGCGGTCTGGCACACCATGGTGCGTGCCTGTTCGGCAGGCACGCGCAGCTTGTCGAGTTGGCGCTGCATCAACGGCATCTGCGCGAGCGTGCGGCCGAAGGCGCGGCGCTCGGCGGCGATGTACTCGGCCTCGGCCACCGCACGGCGCATCAGGCCCGCGGCGCGCACGCCGTTCGACAGCCGCGAGTTGTTGACCATGTCGGCCATCTGCACGAAGCCGCGGCCTTCTTCGCCCACCAGGTACGCGACCGCGCCCTCGAGCCGGATCTCGCCGCTCGCCATCGAGCGCGTGCCGAGCTTGTCCTTCAGGCGGATGATGCGGTAGTGGTTGAGGCGGCCGTCGTCGAGCCGGCGCGGCAAGAGGAACAGCGACACGCCTTTCATGCCGGGCGCGCCGTCTTCGGCGCGTGCGAGCACCATCGCGAAGTCGGCGTCGGGGTTCGAACAGAACCACTTGTCGCCCGTGAGGCGCCAGCTGCCGTCGCCCGTGCGGCGCGCCACCGTGGCGGTGGCCGCGATGTCGGAGCCCGCGGCCTGCTCGGTCATGAACATCGCGCCCTGCGCGAGTTCGTCGAAGTCGAGCGAGGTGAGGCGCGGCAGGTACCGCGCCACCAGCGAGGGCTCGCCGAACTTCTTCAGCGTGCGCGTGAGCGAGTCGGTCATCGAGACCGGGCAGCACAGGCCGAACTCAGCCTGCACGAACAGGTAGGTCAGCGCGTACTTGACGAGCGGCGGCATCTTGCCTTTCCAGCCCAGCGTGTCGTCGCGGTGCGAGATCGCGGCCAGGCCGAATTCGCTCAGCGCAAGGCGCTCCATCTCGACGTAGGCCGGATGCTTGACGATGGCCTGCTCGTCGAGCCCGGTGCGCGTGCGCTGCTTCAGCGTGGGCGGGTTGCGGTCGGCGGTGCCGGCCAGCTCGTCGAGCTTGCCGCCTGCGAGGCCACCGAGGCGCTCGAAATGCGGGCGCATGTGCGCAAGTAGGTCGGGCGGCAGATACAGCGCGAGCAGCCCATGCAGCTCGGTGTCGGTGCTGAAGAGGTTCTGGCCGTGGCGGTCGGGGATCGGGTGGGCGGCGGCGGCGGTGTCGTCGTTCTGGACCATGCGTCGTGTCTCCTGTTTCGCCGCATTGTTGGCGCCGCGACGATCCGTGTCTAATATCGAATTGGTCTTGTTCGATTCGATCTGCCTATTCATGGAACTCCGCCACCTGCGCTACTTTTCCGTGCTTGCCGAAGAGCTGCACTTCGGGCGCGCCGCGCGCCGGCTGGCGATTTCGCAGCCGCCGCTGTCGGTGGCGATCCGCCAGCTCGAAGCGTCGGTGGGTGCGCGGCTGTTCGAGCGCAACAGCAAGGAGGTGCGCCTCACGCCCGCGGGCGATGCGCTGCGCGCCTCGGCGCGGCGGCTGCTGCGCCAGGCCGAGGAGGCCGCGCTCGAGGCGCGCGACGTGGCCGCGGGTTCTGCCGGGCGGCTGCGCATCGGCTTCGTCGGCGCGATGCTCTACCGTGGCCTGCCGCAGGCGCTGCGCGCGTTCCAGGCGCGGCATCCGGCGGTGCGCATCACGCTGGCAGAGCTCAACTCGGGCATGCAGATCTCGGAGCTGCTGCACGATCGGCTCGACCTCGGCTTCGTCCACACCAGCCGCATGCCGCCCGAACTGCAGCACCGGCTGCTGCTGGCCGAGCCTTTCGTCTGCTGCCTGCCTTCGGGCCACGCGCTGGCGCGCAAGCGCGTGCTGGCGCCGTCCGACCTGCGCGACCAGCCCTTCGTGCTGTTCTCGCGCGAGGTCTCGCCCGACTACCACGAGCGCATCCTGTCGATCTGCGCCGAGGCCGGCTTCCAGCCCGAGGTGCGGCACGAGGTGCGCCACTGGCTCGCGGTGGTGTCGCTGGTGTCGCAGGGCCTGGGCGTGGCGCTGGTGCCGCAGGCGATGCGGCATTCGGCGCTGCGCGGCGCGGTGTTCCGCCCGCTCGACCGGGCGGTCGCGCAGTCGGAGGCCTACGGCGTCTGGCGCAGCGGGCCGGTCAACCTGCTGGCCGAGCGGCTGCTGGAGGGCGTGGCCGAGGCCGTGCCGGATCAGGCGTAAAGGGGCTCTTCTGCCATTTGCTCGCACTGCTCCTGCAGAACGAGAATCTGGCCTTTCCAGTAGTCGCTCGAGCCGAACCACGGAAAGTTGATGGGGAAGATCGGGTCTTCCCAGCGGCGCGCGAGCCAGGCGCTGTAGTGAATGAGCCGCAGCGTGCGCAGCGGTTCAATCAGCGCGAGTTCACGGCGGTCGAATTCGCGGAACTGTTCGTAGCCGTCGAGCAGGCCCGACAGCTGCGCCGTGCGCTGCGCGCGCTCGCCGGACAGCAGCATCCACAGGTCCTGCACGGCAAAGCCGGTGCGCGCATCGTCGAGGTCGACGAAATGCGGCCCGCCTCCGGGCCGGTCGGTGGGTGTCCAGAGGATGTTGCCGGGATGCACGTCGCCGTGCAGCCGCAGCTTGCGCGGTTGGAACCCGTCCGCCCCGGCGCTGCTGCCCGTGGCGAGCGGCGTGGCCGCGATCATGTCAAGCGCGTCGTTGCAGGCCTTTTCCCAGTCGCGCTGCACGTCGAGCGGGATCTTGTCGTTGCCGAGCAGCCAGTCGCGCGAGGCGGTGCCGAAGGTCTGCAGGTCGAGCGCAGGCCGCGCCGCGAAGGGCGTGGCGCTCCCCACGGTATGGATGCGCGCGAGGAAGCGCCCGACCCATTCGAGCACCTCGAAGTCGTCGAGCTCGGGCGAGCGCCCGCCGCGGTAGGGGCTCACGCTGAAGGCAAAGCCGCCGTGGCGGTGCAGCGTGGTGCCGTCGAAGGCCAATGGCGCCACCGCGGGCACCTCGGCCGCGGCCAGTTCGAGCGAGAAGGCGTGCTCCTCGAGGATCTCGGCCTCGCTCCAGCGCTCGGGGCGGTAGAACTTGACCACCACGGCCGGATGCGCGGCCGGCTGTTCCAGGAACACCTGGTAGACCCGGTTCTCGTAGGAGTTGAGCGTGGTGAGCCGCCCGTCGCCGTGCAGGCCGAGCGTTGCCAGCGCGTCGAGCACCACGTCGGGCGTGAGGTTCTCGTAGGGATGGGTGTTGGCGGGCGCGTCGGAAGAAGAAGGGGTCATGCGGCGATTGTCGCTACCCCGCGTTGCCGGCAGGCTCAGTGTCTGCCCGCGGGCTCCTGCAACGACAGGATGTGTCCGCTGCGCGGGTCGCCCTTTCCGGCCAGCACCTGTGCGTAGGCCGCTTGCACGGCCTCGGCGCCGACGTGGTGCGACACGCGCAGCCACGGATTCCTCGCATCGCCCACTGTGGCGATGAAGGCCTGCCAGGCGGCCACGAGGCGGCGGCCGAATTCGTCGGCACCCCATTCGCCGGTGCGCTTCTTGATCTGCGCCGGTGCGAAGAACAGCGTGGCGCGCGGCCCCGAGAGGTTCTTGCCCGCGCCCTTTGCCGCGAGCTGCTCCAGGTGCGTGCCGCCGATCGAGCAGCTGTACTTCAGGTTCGCAAAGCGTTCGTGGACTGCGCTGCGCAGCGGCCCGTCGCCCGCGAAGTCGACGTAGACCAGTTCGGTGTCGGCCGCGAGCGTGTCGAGCGCGTCGTAGGTGAGCACGCGGTGGTAGCAGCCCAGGCTCTCGCAGAAGGCCACGTTGCCCGGCGAAGTGATGCCGATCACCTCGATGCCCTCGCGCTGGTGCAGCTGGAATGCGGTGCCGTAGGCGGTCTTGCTCGATGCGCTCGACAGCAGCAGGGTCTTGGCGCCGAAGAAGGCGTTGTCGGCCATGAAGTCGTCGATCAGCCACGAGGTGATGTAGAGCGGGCGCAGCAGCGCCTGGATGTCTTCGGTCTCGGCCGTGTAGAGCGGGTCGGCGTTGCAGCGGAAGTACTGGTTGTAGACCGCGGGCAGCGCGGCGCGGTGTGCGGCACCATCGGTGAAACGCTCGGCCGAGAGACGCTCGGGCCTCAGCACCGCGCCCGTCGCCATCGGCCAGTAGCCGTAGAGCCGCTCGCCCACGGCCACGCCCGGATGCAGCGACTGCACCACGCGCGCGAAGCCCCACACCGGGATGCAGCCCCAGGCGTCTTCGCCGGTCGGGAAGAACTGCCAGTAGTTCATCGCATCGCCGAACGCGGCATAGGTGATGTTGTTCGAGGTGAGCGCAAACGCATCGATGCGCACGCGCACCTCGCCGTCGGCGAGCGGCTGGTCGACGGCGGTGTGCAGGCGCGTGGACGAGAGTTCGTCCTTCTGGATCAGCAGGCTGCTGGTGGTGCTCATGGTGTCTGTCTCCACACGAAGTTGGGATGGGCGGAACCGACGGCCACATTAGCCAAGCTTGATGAAACGCGCCATCGCGCCGCGGCCTGGCGCGTCGCGCGCGGGACATCGGAGGAGGCCGGCGAGTCCGCAAAAAGGAAAAGCGCCCCGGCGCGATGCCGGGACGCTTTTTTTCGCGCGCAGTGCGCCGGGGATCAGGCGATCGTCAGCTCGACGTCGATGTTGCCGCGCGTGGCGTTCGAGTACGGGCAGACCTGGTGCGCCGTGTCGACCAGCTTCTGCTTGGCTTCCGCATCGAGGCCCGGCAGCGTGATCGCGAGCTTCACCGCGATGCCGTAGGCGGCGCCGCCGTTCGTCGGGCCGAGCGAGACGCTCGAGTCGATCGCTACGTCGTCGGGCACCTTCACGCCGATCTTCGGGCCCACGGCCTTCATCGCGCCGATGAAGCAGGCGGCATAGCCCACCGCGAACAGCTGCTCGGGGTTGGTGCCAGGCTTGCCCGAGCCGGGCGCGCTGAGCTTGACGTCGATGGCGCCGTCGCTGGACTTGCCCGCGCCTTCGCGGCCGCCGACGGTGTGGGCTTCGGCGGTGTAGAGAACCTTGTCGAGCTTGGTGGTCATGGTGATTCCTTGAGTTGGTTGAAGGGAAGGGGACGAAAAGTTTGGAAGGCCTGCCTGCGATCGCTCAAGCGGCCTTGCGGATGCGGTCGCGCAGGGACTGGATCTGTTGCGTGAGCGCGATGAGTTCGGGCACCGAGCACTGCGCGGCGGCCATGAGGCAGCCCGGCACGTTCGCAGCGCGGGCCTTGAGCTTGCGGCCCGCCGCCGTCAGCGTGATGCGCACGCGGCGCTCGTCGGCCGCGTCGCGCAGCCGTGCGACGTAGCCGTTCGCCTCGAGGCGCTTGAGCAGCGGCGTGAGCGTGCCCGAATCGAGCGAGAGCCGCTCGCCGAGCTCGGACACCATGGGCCCGTCGTGCTCCCAGAGCGCGAGCATGACGAGGTACTGCGGGTAGGTGAGCTGCAGCTTCTCGAGCACCGGCTTGTAGAGCCGCGTCATGGCCAACGAGGCGGAATAGACGGCGAAGCAGAGCTGGTTGTCCAGCTTGAGCATGTCGTCGGTCGTGGCTTGCGGGGAGGGCATGGGCTGAATTGTAGTGTGCAATTCAATTGTGTGCAATGTAATTGTTTAGGCCTCGTTTCGACAGCGAGCCACACGGGTTCGCTTATCGCGCGAAGCGCCTGCGCGTGAGCGCCAGCGCCACCCAGAACGACACCACCGCATAGACCACCAGCACGGCCGCATGCAGCATCCAGCCCTCGGGCCACCGGTCCATGAACAGCGGCCGCACGAGCGCCACCGCATTGGTCAGCGGCAGCCATGCCGCCACGGCCCGCACCGCCGATGGCAACTGCTCGAGCGGAAAGAACACGCCACTCAGAAACATCATCGGCGTCATGAACAGCGTGAAGTAATAGGTGAAGAAGTCGTACCCCTTCGCCAGCGCATTGAAGATCAGCGCGATCGACGAGAAGGTGATGCCCGCACCGGCGAGCACCATCCAGGCCACCACGAGCTTGGGACTGTGGCTGATGCCGAGGCCGAGCATCACGAGCAGGATCGCGGTCACGGTGAAGATCGACTTGAACGCAGCCCAGAGCATCTCGGCCAGCACGATGTCGTCGAGCCCCACCGGCGCATTCATGATGCCGTCCCAGGTCTTCTGCACGTGCATGCGTGAGAAGGCCGAATACAGCGCTTCGAAGCTCGCGGCGTTCATGGCGCTCATGCAGATCGAGCCGCTCGCGAGAAAGAGGATGTACGGCACAGGGGTGCCGTCGACCGTCACCTGCCCCACGAGCGCGCCCATGCCGTAGCCGAAGGCCACGAGCCAGATCAGCGGTTCGGCGATGTTGCCGATCAGGCTCGGGATCGCGAGCTTGCGCCACACGAGCAGGTTGCGCAGGAACACCGGCCACCAGCGCAGCGAGAGTTCGGGCGGGCGCCAGGCCGAGGGGCTGGCGGGTGCCGCAGCGGTGGTCGTCGTGGTTGTTGTCGTCGTCGTCATGCCGGGCATTTCTTTCTTTCTCAGCCGTCTTCACGGATCTGGCGGCCCGTGAGCTTGAGGAACAGGTCTTCGAGGTTGGCCGGGCGGTGGAAGGTGCGCAGGCCGCCGTGCTGCGTGAGCGCGTCCAGCAGGCGGCGTGCATCCTGGGTGTAGAAGAACACGGTCTCGCCGCTCACCTCGATGCGCGCCGCGAGCGCCTTGAGCTCGGGCGCCTCGGCCAGCGGCAGCGCACCGTTGCCGTACACCTCGACCACGTCGGGCTCGAGGTGCGCCTCGATCAGGTCGCGCGGACGGCCTTCGGCGATCTTGCGGCCGTGGTCGAGCACCAGCAGCCGCGAGCACAAGCGCTCGGCCTCGTCCATGAAATGGGTGGTCAGCAGGATCGACTTGCCCTGCTGCAGCAGCACCTGCAGGCGCTCCCACATCAGGTGGCGCGCCTGCGGGTCGAGCCCGGTGGTGGGCTCGTCGAGCATCAGCAGCTTCGGGTCGTTGACCAATGCGCGCGCCAGCGAGAGGCGCCGCCGCATGCCGCCCGACAGCTCGCCGGGCTTGGCATCGGCCTTGTGCGCCAGCGCCGCGAACTCCAGCAGCTGCGGCACCCGCGCGCGGACCTCGGCCTTGCTGTAGCCGAAGTAGCGGCCGTAGACCACGAGGTTCTCGGCGCAGCTGAAGTCGGGGTCGAGCGTGTCGAACTGCGTCACCACGCCAAGCTGCGCCTTGATGGCGAGCGCGTCGCGCGGCATCTGCAGCCCCAGCGCCTCGATGCTGCCGCCGTCGGGCTCGGTGAGGCCCAGGCACATGCGGATGGTGGTGGTCTTGCCGGCACCGTTCGGGCCGATCACGCCGAGGCATTCGCCGGGCGCGATCTCGAACGAGAGATCGTCCACGACCGTGGTGCCGCCATAGCGTTTTTGCAGCTGGCTGGCCTTGAACAGGAAGGGCGGGAAGGTGGGGGGTGATGACGTCGGCACCCGAACATTCTGACGCAGCCATGCGGCAGGGCGGGGACGCCAGGGGCCCAAGCCCCCTAAAGTCGAAAGCCTTCGAACCCCGCCTTCATCCAGTCGATGAACGCCCGCGTGCGGGCCGGGAGCAGGCGCGCATTCGGGTAGATCACGCTCACCGGCCGCGGCGGCGGCTCGTAGTCTTCGAGCACCAGCTGCAGCCGGCCCTGGGCGACGTGCGGCAGCACCTGGTAGGAGAAGAAAGTGCCGAAGCCCATGCCCGCGGCGCAGGCCTCGACGGCGGGCGCGAGATGGTTGAACTCGAGCCTGTGCTCGAGCGTGACACCGATGCGCCGGCCGCCGTCGTGAAAGGTCCATTGCGGCGGTGCGTCGATGCGCCCGCGCACGCAGGGCGCACCCGCAAGGTCGCGCGGATGCCGCGGCACACCGTGGCGTGCGAGGAAGGCAGGGCTTGCCGCCACCACGCGTCGGATGGTGCCGAGCGGCTGCGCCACCAGCGACGAATCGTCGAGCGGGCTGATGCGGATCGCCACGTCGACGCCTTCCTCGAGCATGTTCACGGTGCGGTCGTGCAGCAGAACGCTGCAGCGCACCTTCTCGTGGCGCTGCATGAAGCGCGTGATGGCCGGCGCCACGTACATGTGGCCGAACAGCACGGGCGCCGCGATCGTGAGGTGCCCTGCCAGTTCGCGCGCCTCGGTGGTGAGCGCCCGGTCGGCGGCATCGGCGGCCAGCAGCACCTCGCGCGCGCTCGCGAGGTAGCGGCGCCCTTCGTCGGTGAGCGACAGGCGGCGCGTGGTGCGGTGGAACAGGCGCACGCCGAGGTGCGCCTCGAGCGCGGCCAGCGCGCGCACCACCGCGGGCAGCGAGCTGCCGAGCGACTCGGCGGCGCGCGTGAGGCTGCCCTGGTCGGCGATCTGCACGAAGGCCTGCATGGCTTTGAGGCGGTCCATTGCGTGATTAGACCGGAAAACGCAGCAGTGAAATCCGGCAATGGGGATTCATTCATTCGGCGGAGTAACGAAGAATGCGGGCAACCCACAGCACTCCCAAGGATTCCGCCATGACCACCCCCGGCGCCACTGCCCGTCACCCCGCCCAGCCGATCAAGCTCTTCGGCACCCCGATCTCGGGCCATGTGCATCGGGTGCAGCTCTTCCTGTCGATGCTCGGCCTGCCGTTCGAGTTCGTCGCGGTCGACCTGCGCCAGAAAGCCCACCGCACGCCCGAGTTCCTGGCGCGCAATCCCTTCGGCCAGGTGCCGGTGATCGAGGACGGCGAGCTCACGCTCGCGGATTCGAATGCGATCCTGGTGTACCTCAACGAGCGCTATGCCAGCGATCCGGCGCGCTGGATGCCGCGCGATCCGCTCGGCGCGGCGCGTGTGCAGCGCTGGTTCTCGGTGGCCGCCGGCCCACTGGCCTACGGCCCGGCCGCGGCGCGCGTGATGGCGCTGTTCAACCTGCCCGCCGATCCGGCCGAGACCGTGTCGCGCTCGCACCTGCTGCTGGCCGTGATGGAAATGCACCTCGAGCGCGAGCCCTTCCTGGCCGGCGCCTCGGCCACGCTCGCGGACCTGGCGAACTACGCCTATGTGGCGCATGCGCCCGAAGGCAGCGTGTCGCTCGACCAGTACCCGCGCCTGCGCGAATGGCTGGCGCGCATCGAGGCGCTGCCGGGCTTCGTGCCGATGGTGCGCACGCCCGTCGGACTGGCCGCGGCGGCCACCGCCGCATGATCGCCGCGCCGTTCCATGCCGGCGAGCGCGCGCTGCAGGCGCGTGCCGGCGCGCGCGAGCTCATGGCGGCGGCCGGACCGCGCGTGATCCGCGACTTCATGCCCGAGCAGCACCGCGCGTTCTTCGCGCAACTGCCGTTCCTGCTGGTCGGCAGCCTCGACGCCGAAGGTCAGCCCTGGGCCAGCGCGCTCGCGGCGCCGCCCGGCTTTGCGCATTCGCCCGATCCCGCGCACCTTCGCATCGATGCGCTGCCGGCGCCCGGCGATCCGCTGGCCGGCCAGCTGGCACCCGGTGCGTCGCTCGGCCTGCTCGGAATCGAGCCGCACACGCGGCGGCGCAACCGCATGAACGGCGTCGTCGAGGCGGCGGACAGCACCGGCTTCACGGTGGCGGTACAGCAGAGCTTTGGCAACTGCCCCAAGTACATCCAGGCGCGCGAGCCGCTGTTCGTGCAGGACGGTGGCACCGCCGCTGCACCCGCCGAGCGGCGCGACAGCCTCGATGCGGCGGCACGGCGGCTGATCGCCCGCGCCGACACGCTGTTCATCGCTTCGGCGTTGCCGCCGCAGGCCTGGGACGACGACGCGGCGTCGCCCGCGGCGCAGGGCGTGGACGTGTCGCACCGCGGCGGGCGTCCGGGCTTCGTGCGCGTCGATGCCGGCGGCACGCTCACGGTGCCCGACTTCGTCGGCAACCGCTTCTTCAACACGCTCGGCAATCTGGCGGTGCATCCGCGCGCGGGGTTGTTGTTCATCGATTTCGAGACAGGTGAACTGCTGCACCTCGCGGCCTGCGCCGAGATCGTCTGGGACGGACCCGAGGTCGCGGCCTTCGAGGGCGCCGAGCGGCTGCTGCGCCTGCGCGTCGACACGCTGCTGCGCCGCCCCGGTGCGCTGCCCCTTCGCTGGGGCGCAGCGGAACTGTCGCCGCACCTGGCGCACACCGGCCAGTGGGCTGCGGCCTGACTCAATCGAAGACCGGAATCCGCGCATTCGCCGAAGGACGGTAGTGCCAGCCGCGCGCGTGCAGCGCATCGAGGTCGACCCCGCGCGCAAGCAGGGCCTCGAGCCCCGCGGCGGCGAGCGTGCAGGCGAGTGCCTGGCCCGGGCAGGCGTGCGCGCCGTGCCCAAAGCCCAGCATGCGCCGCGCGGGGCGCAGCGGCATGAAGCGGTCGGGGTCGGGGTTGAGCGCCGGATCGCGGTTCGCTGCGCCCAGCACGAGCAGCACCGCATCATCCGCGGCCAGCGGCACGCCCGCGATGCGCACCGGCGCCACGACGAAACGCCGCGTGTTCTGCACCGGCGCGTCGTGCCGGGCGGTTTCCTCGACGACGTCTTTTAGACCATTGCGGGTGCGCGCGGCCTCCCTCGCGCCCGGCTCGCACGCAAGGGCCGCGAGGCTGTTGCCCAGCAGCCCGGCCGTGGCGTCGCAGGTCTGCGACAGCAGCCCGACGAGATTGGCCAGCAGCGCGCGGGGCATGTTCCCGTGCGCTGCGGCTTCGGCGCGCACAGCTGCCAGCAGCGTCGCCTCGCGCGGTGGTGTGCTGGCGCACAGCGCCTCGAAACGCGACATCAGCGCGGCGGCCGCGTCGCTGGCCCGCGCCAGTTGCGGCGCGCTGGACAAGGGCGACAGGCAGGCGACGAAATCACGCATCCACGCCTCGACCTGCGGCAGCGCTGCCGGCGCGAAGCCCAGCAGATGCGCCACCGTCTGGACCGGCATCGCGAACAGCAGTTCCGCGAGCGGGCGCTCGGGCACACGGCGGGCCACATCGAGCGCCGCCGCATGCGCGGCCCGGAGGTCCAGCCCCGCCAGCGCGCGCTGCAGCGCCGGCTTGTGTGCAGTGTGCGCGGCGCCGTCGTTCATGCGCACCAGATGCCCGAACACTTCGCCCGCCGAGCTGCCGGCGATCGCGCGCGGCACGGGCTCGCCTTCAGGGCGCACGCGCAGCGCGTCGTGCGCGAGCAGCAGCGATTCGACAACCTCGGCCCGGCTCGCGACCCAGAGCCGCAACGGTGCATGCCATGCGAGCGGCGGCCCGGCGCGAAGTTGTGCGTAGTACGGGTACGGATCGGCATGCGTGACCGCCGCGACGGGATCGATCTGGATGCCGAGTGAAGAAGCAGGGTGGGGCGTCATCACCGCAGTGTGCGTGCGGGGCCGCCGCGACACTTCGGCCGTGAACGAAGCGTGCATGCAGCGGCGCCTTAGGATGCGGGCATGCGCAAGACTCCCGTCACCGCCTCATCCGCCACCTCGTCCACTGCCGCAGACCCGTCCGAGAGCGCGGACCTGCAGCTCGCCCGCCTTGCCGGCGCCATCGCCGAGCCCGCGCGCGCCCGCATGCTGGGCTGCCTGATGGACGGCCATGCGCGCACCGCGACCGAACTCGCGGCCGTGGCCGAGGTGGCGGCCTCCACCGCGAGCGCGCACCTGGCGCGGCTGCGCGACGAGCGGCTGGTCGAACTGCTGGTGCAGGGCAGGCACCGCTACTTCCGCCTGGCGGGCGAGCCCGTGGCCGCGGCGCTCGAAAGCCTCATGGTGCTGGCCGGCGCGCCGTATGCCGGGCCATCTGCCGTATTCACGCCGAGCACGCCGAACCGCCTGCGCGCCGCGCGCACCTGCTACGACCACATGGCCGGCTCCGCGGGCGTGGCGCTGCACGACCGGCTGCATGCGCAGGGCTGGCTCAGCGGGTTGGCGAGCGGGTCGTACGAACTCACGACCGAAGGCGCGGTCGCGCTCGAGAGCCTGGGCCTGGAAGTCGATGCCGTGCGGCGCTCGCGGCGCCGCTTTGCCTGCGCCTGCCTCGACTGGAGCGAGCGCCGCCCGCACCTGGGCGGCGCGCTCGGCGCGGCCTGGCTTCAGCTGTCGCTGCGCCGCGGCTGGGTGCGCCAGGCGCTCGACGGCCGCGCGCTCACGCTGACCGCGAAGGCGCAGCGCGAGATGCCCGAGCTGTTCGGCTGATGCCTTCGGCTTACTGGAACGCGACCTCGGCGAAGCTGCGCAGCTTGCGGCTGTGCAGCCGGGTCGAGCCCTGCTGGCGCAGGATGTCGATGGCCCGCATGCCGATGCGCAGGTGCTGCTCCACGCGCTCGCGATAGAAGTGGTTGGCCATGCCCGGCAGCTTGATCTCGCCGTGCAGCGGCTTGTCGCTCACGCACAGCAGGGTGCCGTAGGGCACGCGAAAGCGGAAGCCGTTGGCCGCGATGGTGGCGCTTTCCATGTCGAGCGCCACCGCCCGGCTCTGGCTGAAGCGACGCTGCGGCTGGTTCCCGGGCAGCAGTTCCCAGTTGCGGTTGTCGGTGCTCGCGACGGTGCCGGTGCGCATGATCTTCTTCAGGTCGGGGCCTTCGTAGCGCGTGACGTCGGCCACCGCCTTCTCGAGCGCCAGCTGGATCTCGGAGAGCGCCGGGATAGGCACCCACAGCGGCAGTTCCTCGTCGAGCACGTGGTCCTCGCGCACGTAGGCATGCGCGAGCACGTAGTCGCCGAGCTGCTGCGCATTGCGCAGGCCCGCGCAGTGGCCGAGCATCATCCAGGCGTGCGGACGCAGCACCGCGATGTGGTCGGTGATGGTCTTGGCATTGGCCGGGCCGACGCCGATGTTCACCATGCTGATGCCGCTGCGGTCCTCGCGCACCAGGTGGTAGGCCGGCATCTGCGGCAGCCGCGCCGGCGCGGTGCCCTGGCTGCCGTCGAGCAGCGCGGCGTAGTTGGCGCTGGCGCCCGCGGCCAGGCCGCGGCGCCGCGTGACCACGTTGCCGGGCTCGATGAAGGCGACGTACTCGCTCTTCTCGTCGGCCATGGCCTCGTGGCCGAGGCGCACGAACTCGTCGATGTAGAACTGGTAGTTGGTGAACAGCACGAAGTTCTGGAACCACTCGGGCGCGGTGCCCGTGTAGTGGCGCAGCCGGTGCAGCGAATAGTCGACCCGCGCCGCCGTGAACAGCGACAGCGGCTGCGCCTCGCCGGGCTGCGCCTCGTAGGTGCCGTTGGCGATGCCGTCGTCCATCACGCCGAGGTCGGGCAGGTCGAACACGTCGCGCATCAGCGCGCGGCGCTCGTCGCTCATCGTGCCTTCGATGTGGTCGTTCTCGGCGAACGAGAAATGGATCGGGATCGGCTGGGTGCTGGTGCCGACCTCGAGCTCGACCTGGTGGTTCTCGAGCAGCAGCCGGAACTGGTCGAGGTAGTAGCGCGAGAAAAGGTCGGGGCGCGTCAGCGTGGTCTCGTAGCGGCCCGGGCCGGCGACGAAGCCGTAGCTCAGCCCCGCGTTGGCCGGCGGCGTGTGCCGCGTCACGGTGTGCGTGTGTACCCGCACATACGGGTAGCAGGCCCGCACCCGGCCCGGCAGCGCCTCGCCGGCCACGAAGCGCAGCATCGACTCGCGCAGGTGCGCGAGTCCGCCCTGGTAGATGGCCTTGACCTGTTCGAGGGCGGCGGCGGCGTCGGTGAAGCGGGCGGGGGCGACGAAAGTGGGCATGTAGGGCATGGCGGCATTGTGCAATGCGCGCGCGACGGGCGCCGTCCCCAGGGGCAGGCTCAGGCCAGCAGGCAGGCCAATACCTTGGCCAGCATGTCGTCCACATCGGCCGCCTGCACCGCGCCAGGCAGTTCGATGTCGCCATGCATCACGAACACCGGCTTGCCCCACTTGAGCCCCATGGCCATTTCCGACAGCGTGCCCATGTTGCCGCCGATCGCGACCAGGCAGACGCCGCTGCGCGCGATGATCGCGTTGCGCATTTCGCCCATGCCGGTGGGGATGGCCACGCCGAGCCATTCGTTGGCGTTGCGGTCGTCGTCCTCGGGCAGGATGCCCACGGCGATGCCGCCGGCCTCGGCGGCGCCGCGGGAGGCCGCGGCCATCACGCCGCCTCGGCCGCCGCAGATCACGGCCATGCCGGCACCGGCCAGCGCATGCGCCACGGCGTAGGCGGCCTCGCATTCGACCGGTCCGCCGTCGCCCGGGCCGAGCACGGCCACCGGCTGGCGGTGGCGCGCCGGCCCCGACTGTTTCTGCGCGAGGCGCGCCAGCGCCTCAATGACCGGCGCCGACAGCACCACGCTCGCGCCTTCGCGTAAGGACATCGCCCACTCCCATCACGATCACACACACCACCATCAGCACCAGCGACAAGGCTGCTGCCACCGCGAAATCCGAACCACCGTCGCCCACCTGCGCGAACAGCATCAGCGGCAGGATGTTGAGCTGAGTGCCCACCAGCGCCAGCGCCGTGCCGTACGTGCCCATGGCGATCGCCGCCACCATGCAGGCGTTCGAAAGCACCGAGGGCATCACCTCGGGCACCACCGTGTCCCAGAAGGCGCGGGCGCGCGATGCGCCCAGCGTGCGCGCCGCCTGCGCCGGGCGCAGGTCGAGGTTGGCGAACACGGGATAGAGCGAGAGCGCCACGCGTGGGATCAGGTAGTAGGCGTAGGCGAAGCCGAGGCCCGAGACGCTGTAGATCCAGCTGCCGATGACGGCCGGGTCGGCGCCCAGCCCGGCCACCAGCTGCGTCACGAAGCCCGCGCGGCCGAAGGCCAGAATGAAGCCGTAGGCGATCACCAGGCCCGAGAAGGCCAGCGGCAGGCCGAGCAGGGTCATCATCCACTGGCGCCGGCGCTCGGGTTGGCGCGCGAGTTCGATGGCGATGCAGGTGCCCACCAGCGCCGAGATCGCGCCCGCCGCGAGCCCCAGGCCCAGCGTGTTGCGCAGCGCGCCCGGGAACAGCGGGTTGCCGAGCAGCCGCCCGAAGGCACTTCCGCCATCGCCGAAGGCCTCCGGCAGCAGCGCAGCCAGCGGCACCGCGAAGAACAGCGCCATGAAGGCCCAGGCCGGCCAGGCGCCAAAGCGTCGCATGGCGGCTATCTGCCCAGCGCGGCCTGCGCCCAGAGCTTGTCGACCTCGGCCTTGCGCTGCGATGCCTTCACCACGTCGAGCGGACGGACCTGCGGCGCCGGCGGCATCTTGGCCGCCACGTCGGCAGAGAGCGCCGTGCCCGGCACGGCGGGGCGCACGAAGCCCTGCGCGAACAGCGACTGGCCGGCTTCGCTCATGATGAAGTTGAGCCACAGCTTGCCGGCGTTGGGGTTCGGGCCGTTCTTCACGAGGCTGATGGCATAGGGCGCGGCCACGCTGGCCTCCTTCGGGATCACCACCTCGACGGCGTCGCCCATGCCGTCGACGTGCTTGGCCTTGAGGCCGTCGTTCTCGTAGCTGATCCACACCGGGATCTCGCCCTTGAGGAACTTGGCGTAGGGCGTGGTGCCTTCCACGCGCATGACATTGCCGGCCGCGTGCAGTTTGCCGAGATAGTCGGTGCCGGGCTTCACGTCGTCCACGCTGCCGCCGTTGGCATAGGCCGCGGCGAAGGTCAGCACCTGGCCGATGCCGGTGGAGCGCGGATCGAGGTACACCACCGCGTTCTTGAACTCGGGCTTGAGCAGGTCGGCCCAGCCGGTGGGGATGCTCTTCACGAGCTTCTTGTTGACCAGGAAGGCGATGTTGAGCGTGTGGATGGTGAACCAGCGGCCCTCGGCTTCGCGGAACACGGCCGGCAGCTTGTCGAAGTTGACGGGCTTGAAGGGCGCGACCACGTCCTTCTTCGCGGCGTCGACGGCCGAGGCGGCGAAGTAGTAGGCGGTGTCGGCCTGGGGGCGGCGTTTGGTCTTCTCGAGCGCAACCACCGTGGCGGCGGAGCCGATGTCGTTGTAGGTCAGCTCGATCTCGGGATAGCGCTTCTTGAAGTCGCGGAACAGCGCCTTCCAGTTGGCCCATTCGGGGCCGGTGTCGAAGGAGACGCACAGGCCTTCCTTCTGCGCCTCGGCATACAGCGCCTTCTCGCCGGCATAGAGCTCCGGCCCGTCGAAGGCGAAAGCGGTGCGGGCCAATGACAGCATGGGCAGTGCGCCGGCGGCCTGGATCAGATGTCTGCGTTGCATGGTGGCTCCTTGAAGGGATGGGGTCAGTGGTCGAGCAGGCGGAGGTGTTCGGGTGCGATCGCGATGGCTTGCGTCGCCGGCGCGGCCGATTCGGCAAGGAAGGGCTTGCCCGCCCCCGCCACCTCGAAGTCGTAGCGTGTAAGCGCGCCCAGGTAGCGCGCGGCGCCGGTGCGGCCCGCGAGCCGGTTCGGGCTGCCGGGTGCCGGGTCGGGCTGGATGTGTTCGGGGCGCACCAGCACGTGCACCGCGCTGCCGGGCGGGCGGGCGCCGGTCTCGGCGAAGAGTTCGGCAAAACCCATGTCGAGCCGGCCCGGCGAAGCCACCGTGGCGGGCAGGATCGTCGATAGCCCGACAAACTCCGCCACCGCGCGATTCGCGGGGTGTTGGTAGATGTCGCGCGGCGTGGCGATCTGCAGCAGGCGGCCGTCCTTGAGCATGGCCACGCGGTCGGCCATGACCAGGGCTTCCTCCTGGTCGTGCGTGACCAGCAGCGTGGTCGCGTTGAAGCGCTGCTGGATCGACCGGATCTGGTCGCGCAGGTGGCCGCGCACGCTGGCGTCCAGCGCCGAGAGCGGCTCGTCGAGCAGCAGCGCGCGCGGGTCGATGGCGAGTGCGCGGGCCAGGGCCACGCGCTGCTGCTGACCGCCGGAGAGCTGCGCCACGGCGCGCTGCGCGTACTCGCCGAGCCCGACGAGGTCGAGCAGGTCCTGCGCGCGCCGGCGGCGCTCGGCGGTGGCGACCTTGCGCAGCTTGAGCCCGTAGGCCACGTTGTCGAGCACGCTCAGGTGCGGGAACAGCGCATAACTCTGAAACACCATGCCGATCTTGCGCTGGTGCACCGGTGTGCGCGACATGTCTTCGCCGTCGAGCGCGATGCGGCCGGTGTGGCCTGTCTCCAGGCCCGACACCAGCTTGAGCAGCGTCGACTTGCCCGAGCCGCTCGGCCCGATCACCGCCACGAGTTCGCCGGTGCGTACGTCGAGCGAGACGTCGTGCAGGCCGTGCGTGCTGCCCGGATAGTTATAGCTGACGTTGTCGAGAAGAAGGCTCATGCGCGTTGCTTCACCAAAGAGGAAGAGAGAAGCGCCGACGCGCTCGCCAGCAGCAGGAGAATGACGGTGGCCGCGCAGGCGAAGCCCGTCGCACCGTAGAACGCCTGCAGCAGCACGACCGGATAGGTGCGGTTCTGGAAGCTCGTGAGCAGGTTCGACAACCCGAACTCGCCCACCGAGATCGCTGCCACCATCACCAGCCCGCTGATCAGGCTCTGCCGCAGGCTCGGCAGGACGATGCCGGTGAACTGCTGCCAGCCCGAGGCTCCCAGCGTGGCGGCCGCCTGCTCGAGCCGGCCCAGGTCCAGGTGGCGCAGGTCGGTCAGCAGCGTGTTGGTGAGATAGGGCAGCGTGAGGATCGCATGCGCGGCGATCAGGAGTGGCATCGAGCCGAGCCACGGTGCGAGGTCGGTGTTGAAGACAATCATGTAGCCGAATGCCAAGGTGATGGTGGGCACCGCGATGGGCGTGGCGCTCACGATGCGCGCTGCGATGCTGCTGCCGCGCTGGGCCCCGTGGTACAGCGCATAGGCCAGCGGCAACGCCAGCACCGTGTTGATCGCGCAGGCGCTCATCGCCACCACCAGGCTGCTCACGAACGCCTTGCGGAACGAGCTGTCCAGCCAGAGATCGAGGTACCACTGGCCGGTGACGCCCGTCGGCAGCAGCGTGTTGGTCCAGTTGCCGCCGAAGCTGCCGACCAGCAGCAGGGCGATCGGCAGCAGCAGGTACAGGCCGTAGATGAGCGAGATGCCGCGAACCAATGTGCCTCCGATGTCTTGCGCAGACGGCATACTTTCCGAATGCGCTAGTTTTGGCGCGCGGCCAGACGCCGCGCTTCACCGAATTCTAGAAAGCGGTTGCGTACTTATGGGTGAAAGTTGGATGATGACGCTTGAGCATTCGGAAAGTGTTTTTCACGAAACTTTCATCAACCGGAGCCATGAATGAAGCGCGACTGCCCCACCATCCAGGAACTGCTGGCCTTCGACGCCGTGGCACGGCACCAGAGCATCACGCTCGCTTCCGGCGCCCTGTGCATCACGGTCAGCGCGGTCAGCAAGCAGATCGCGGGGCTCGAGGCCTTCCTCGGCCGCGAGCTGCTGCAGAAGAACGGGCGCGGCGTGCAGCTCACGCCGCAGGGGCGCGTGTACTGGCAGAAGATCTCGGGCGGCCTGCGTGCCATCGAGACCGCGACCTTCGAGGCGCGCTCGGGCGATGCCGGCGCGGGCCTGCTCACGCTCGCGAGCGTGCCGACCTTTCTCACCAAGTGGCTCATCCCGCGCCTGCCGGCCTTCAGCCAGAAGAGCCGCCACGTGATGCTGAGCTTCAGCCGCCACCTGGAGCCGAGCGACGGCATTCCGGCCGGCGTCGATGCCGCGATCCGCTACGGCCCCGACGGCTGGCCCGGCGTGGTCTCCGAATACATCGCGGGGCGCGAGTTCGTGCTGATCGCGGCGCGCGCGCTGGTCGAGGAGCGCCAGCGCAGCGCGCAGCCGGCCGACGTCGTCGCTCACACGCTGCTGCACCACGAAGGGGCGCCCACCGCCTGGCGCGAGTGGGCCGCGCAGCACGGCGTGCCCGAGGTGCAGACCGTGGCCGGCCCGCGCTTCGCGCAGTATTCGGCGCTGATCCAGGCGGCGCTCAAGGGATTGGGCATCGGCTTGGTGCCGAAGCTGCTGGTGCAGGAGGAGCTGGCCGAGGGATCGCTGGTGAGCCCCTGCGGCACGCCGGTGCGCGTCGACCAGGGGCACTACCTCTGCTATCGACCGGACCGCCTCGACCTGCCGGCCTTCGCGGCATTTCGCGAGTGGCTGATGGCGGAGGGCGTGAAATCGCGCGGAGCGCAAGCCTGAGGCGTCAGGCTTCGCCCGCGCGCGCCGACAGCTAACCCGGCATCGGCTCGCGCATCGTCACGAACTCTTCGGCCGCGGTCGGGTGGATGCCGATCGTGCTGTCGAACATCGCCTTGGTGGCACCCGCGCGCATGGCCACTGCGAAGCCCTGCACGATCTCGCCGGCATCGGCACCCACCATGTGCAGGCCGACCACGCGGTCGCTCGCCTTGTCGACTACCAGCTTCATGAAGGTGCGCTCGCTGCGGCCCGAGAGCGTGTGGCGCAGCGACTTGAACTCGCTCGAGAAAACGGTGACCTCGCCGAACTTCACGCGCGCGCCAGCCTCGGTGTAGCCGCAGATGCCGATGTTCGGATGGGTGAACACGGCGGTCGGGATGTAGTCGTAGTCGAGTTTGCGCCGCCCCTGACCGAACAGCGCATCGACCACCACCATGGCCTCGGCGAGTGCCACCGGCGTGAGCGGCACGCGCGTGGAGACGTCGCCGACCGCGTAGATCGACGGAACCGAGCTGCGGTAGTGCGCATCGACCTCGATCGCGCCGTGTTCGCCGAGCGCCACGCCAGCGGCTTCGAGCCCGAGCGCCTGGGTGTTCGGCACGCGGCCCGTGGCGAAGAGCACGGTGTCGGCCTCGATCTCCTGGCCGCGCGCCAGCGTGACGACGACGCCGCCATCCGGTGCCCGCGCGATCGAGGCGGCCTCGCTGTTCAGGCGCACGTCCACGCCGGCCTTGCCCATCTCTTGCGCGACGAACTGGCGCACGTCGTCGTCGAAACCGGTGAGCAGGTGCGCGCGCCGGTGCAACTGCGTGACCTGGGCGCCGAGGCCGTTGAAGATCGAGGCGAATTCGCACGCGATGTAGCCGCCGCCGACCACCAGCAGCCGCTTCGGAAAAGGCTCGAGGTCGAACATGTCGTCGGAGGTGGCGGCCAGCGCGCGGCCCGGGATGTCGGGCACGAAGGGCGTGCCGCCGGTGGCCACCAGCAGGTGGCGTGCGGTGTGGCGCCGGCCGTCGACCTCGACCGTGTGGGGGTCGACGAGTTGCGCCCAGCCGGTGATGAGGCGCACGCCCGCGTTCTTCAGCAGCGCGGCATACACGCCGTTGAGCCGGGTGATCTCGCCGGCACGCTGCGCCTTCAGGTGTCCCCAGTCGAAGCGCGGCGCCGCCGGCAGCGTCCAGCCATAGCCTTCGGCTTCCTCGAACGACTCGGCGTAGCCGGCCGCGTAGCTGTAGAGCTTCTTCGGGATGCAGCCCACGTTGACGCAGGTGCCGCCGAGCGCGGCGGCCTCGGCCAGTGCGACGCGCGCACCCAGCTGCGCGGCCATGCGCGCGGCGCGGACACCGCCGCTGCCGCCGCCGATGACGAAAAGATCGAAGTCGAATGTGGCCATGGAAAGACGCTCCTTGCTGCCGACTGTAGCCGGCGGCTGGGGGCGTCGGTCGCGCGGGGCTGCGAACTCAGCGGTCGGGCGAGGTCATGAGACGGCGGCGCTCGTCGCTGCTTCGGCCCGGTGCCACCGGTTGCGGCTGCGGTGGCTGTACCCCGGGTGCGATGAAGCCGCGCTGCTGCTGCATCGCGCGAACCTGGGCTTCCTGCGCCTGGCGCATCGCGTTCTGCTGGGCTTGTTGCTGTGCCTGGAGCTGCTGCTGCGCCTGCACCGCGCGCTGCTGCGCCTGCTGCTGCTGGCGTTGCATCTGCTGTTGCGCCAGCGCCTGCTGCTGCGCGGCGCGCTGTTGCTGCTGCAGCACCTGCTGCTGTTGCTGCCGCTGAGCCTGCACCTGTTGTTGCTGCTGCTGCTGCTGCGGGAGCGGCTGCTGCTGCACCTGCAACTGCTGGGACTGCTGCATCTGCCGGGCCCGCCGCGCCTGCTCGAAGCGCCGCTCCTGCTGCTCGCGCTGCATGAGCTGCGAGGGCGGCGCCACCGCGGCCGGCCGGCCGAAGCCGGCGCCGAAGTTGTGCAGCGGCACGCCGGGCATCGGCACCACCGGTCCGCGCATGAAGCGGTCGTCGGGCTGCCGCACCAGGTCGCGCCGGCCGAAGGCGCCGCGGCCGAAGCGCTCGGCCGGCAGCACGCTGACAGCGCCCGGCATCTGCTGGTTGGCATAGAGGCCGCTGCGCAGCTCGGCCTGCCGGTCGCGCGAGGCCGCCATGCGGTTCACGCGGTCGAGGTAGTTGGGGCTCGCGCGGTAGCCGGGACGCCAGGCCTCGCCGGGCGCGAGCGGGAACCAGCCCACGTCGCTGCGGCCGTCGACGAAGCCGACCAGCGCGGGCGAATACACGGGCCGCGCCGTGGAGCGGCCCGGCACCCAGCCCCAGCGCGGACCGACGCGGGTCCAGCGGCCGTAGTGGAACGGCGCGAAACCCCAGGGCGCCGCATCGACCCAGGTCAGGCCCCAGGGTGCGATGTTGACCCACTGTCCGTCGCGATAGGGCGCCCAGTCGGCATCGACACTGCGCGGGAACCAGACGGCGCCGTGGCCGGGGTCGTTCTGCCAGTCGCCGTAGGCGTCGAGCTGCTGGTAGCCGACCACCTCGCGCGATACATAGCGCGCCGAGACCGACTGGTCTTCCAAGCGGTTGCGCTCGGCCACCCATGCGTCGAAGCTGGCGTTCGGGGGCGGTGCGCCGCTGGTCTGGAGGTTGCGGCCCGAGACGGTGAGTTGCTGGCGTGCGTCGAGCCGTTGCGATTCGCCGTTCTCTCCGTAGAGCGTGGCGCGGCCCGAGGCGACCGCGATCCAGGTGCTGTCGGCGTTGGGGTTGGCCGAGATGCGGTACTCGCCCGGCGCGTCGATCACCACCGCGAGGTTGCCGGTGTCGATCTCGAAGCGCTGGCCGGCGATGTCGTCGCGCACGCGCAGCTGCAGCTCGCCCTGGTTCGCGGTCAGGCGCACGGTGTCGTCGTCGAGCTCGGAGAATTCCACGTGCGACTGGCCGTCCATGCGCAGCGCCGTCGAGCCGATGTGGACCTCGGCGCGCGCGGCACGGTCGGTCCAGATTCGGTCGCCGGTGGTCAGGGGGCGGTTCGGCTGCGCGTCGTACCAGCGCTCGTCGCCGGCCGGCGCGAAGCTCACGCTGCCTTGCTGCTGGGTGAGGCGCGCCACGCGGCCTGGCGGGTCTTGCTGCGCGGTGGCGGCCGCGCCGAGGCACAGCAGCGCAAGGCCGAGCAGCCATCGGTGCAGCGGGCGTTGAGAAAGAAGGGGAAGAGGGGAGCAGCCGGAGCGGTTCATTGGGATGTCTCTGGTGGGCCGGACGGGCACCGGCGGATTCTGTTGCAACGCGCGAGAATCCGCCGGCGCCGTCAGCGCAAGCCGACTGCTTGGTGAAGCGCAGGTACATTCGGCAACCGCATGTAATGCGGACCACCGAATGGCCTGCTTACTTGTACAGCAGCTGCGGCAGCCAGAGCCCGATCTGCGGCCAGATGTAGAGCAGCACGATCGCAAGGATCTGGATACCCATGAAGGGCAGCATGCCCAAAAAGATCTGGTTCAGCGTGACATGCGGCGGGCTCACGCCCTTGAGGTAGAAGGCCGCCATCGCCACTGGCGGTGACAGGAACGCGGTCTGCAGGTTCATCGCCACCAAGAGGCCGAAGAACAGCGGATCGACGCCGAAGTTGTCGAGCAGCGGGATGAAGATGGGCATGAAGATCACGATGATCTCGGTCCATTCGAGCGGCCAGCCGAGCAGGAAGATGATGACCTGGCTCAGGATCAGGAACTGCACCTTCGTGAGGTTCATGCCGAGCACCCATTCCTCGACCAGCGCCTGTCCGCCGAGCAGCGCGAACGCGGCCGAGAAGATCGCCGAGCCGACGAACAGCCAACACACCATGGCCGAGGTCTTGGCCGTGAGGAACACCGATTCCTTGAGCACCGCAAGGTTGAGCCGCCGGTAGGCTGCGGCCAGCAGCATGCCGCCGAGCGCGCCCATCGCTGCCGCCTCTGTGGGCGTGGCAAGGCCGAGCACGATCGAGCCGAGCACCGAGAGGATCAGCAGCACCAGCGGGAAGAACGAGCCCAGCAGCATCTTGAAGATCTCGAGCCGCGCGAAGCTCAGGAACAGGTAGAACAGCGTGGTGAGCGCGCCGAAGATGGCGAACATGGCCCACCACCAGGTGGGCGCGGGGCGCACCGAGGCGCCCTCGGCCGGCTGCGCTTCGGCCGCGGCCGCAGCGGCGGGTGCCGGCGGCGGCGCAGCGGCACCGGGCGGCTCCGCGAGCGGCGCCGAGGCTGCGGGTGCCTCGGCCGAAGGCGGCTCCTGCAGCCCACCCTCTGCCGGCGGTTCCTGGAGGCCGCCGTCCGTGGGCGGCTCCTGCAGCCCGCCCGCGGTCGCCTCTTCCGGCGCATTGCTGCCGCGCGTGGCGCCGATCTCCTGGATCTCGTAGCGCTCCTCGGCTTCGACCGTGGTCACGGCCTTGTAGCTGAACCCTGCAAGCAGCAGGAACACCACGCCGGGCAGCGCGACGATGCAGAGCTGCCGCAGGATGTGCGAGAACGGCACCTCGGCATTGCGCCGGCCCTTCAGCAGCCCGACCACCGCATGGGCGGCGGGGCTGTCGGCCAGGCGCTGCGAGAGCGGTGGCAGAGGCACCGCGCGTTCCGCCATCGACAGCGGTGGCGCCCACTGCGGCTTGAGCCGCGCGATGAGAATCACGTACAGCACGTAGAGCGTCGCGAGCATCAGCCCCGGAAAGAATGCACCGGCATAGAGCTGCACCACCGAGACGCCGGCCGTTGCGCCGTAGACGATCAGCAGCACCGACGGAGGGATCAGGATGCCGAGGCAGCCGCCCGCAGTGATGGCGCCCGCGGCCAGCGGCACACTGTAGCCCGCGCGCAGCATCGATGGCAGCGCCAGCAGGCCCATCAGCGTGACCACCGCGCCGACGATGCCCGTCGCCGTGGCGAAGATGGTGCAGGTGATCAGCGTCGCCACCGCAAGCGCACCCGGCAGCCGCACGAGCGCGAGGTGCAGGCTCTTGAAAAGCGACTCGATGAGGTTGGCGCGCTCGACCAGGTAGCCCATGAAGACGAACAGCGGCACCGCGATCAGCACGTCGTTGGCCATGGTCTTGTAGGCCGACTGCACCATCAGGTCGAGCGTGCGGTGCCAGTCGCGGTCATAGGCCAGCCAGGTGAAGAGCATGCCCATGCCCATCAGCGTGAAGGCGGTGGGAAAGCCCAGCATGATCGCCACCACCACGAGCGAGAGCATCAAGAGGCCCAGGTGGCCGTTGGTGATGGTGTCGGCGCTCAGCAGCATCGCGGCCGCGCCGGCGACGATCAGCGCCATGAAGGAGAGGCCGAACCAGAGTTCGCGGCGGATCGTCATCGCGCACCCTCCCTGGCCGCCACCACGCGGTCGAGCGCGGCGATGTCCTCGTCCTTCACGTGCACCATCTGTTTGAGCTTGTCGACGTCGACCTCTTCAACGTCGGCCTCACGCGAGGGCCAGGCGCCGGTCTGCAGGCACAGCACGCAGCGGATGATCTCGACCAGCCCCTGCAGCAGCAGCGTGAAGCCTGCGAGCGGAATGACGAACTTGAATGGATAGAGCGGCAGCGGGTCGGCCGAGAAGGTCTGCTCGCGGATGGCGAGCGACTCGCCCGCGTAGATCCAGCCGGCCCAGGTCAGCGCCACGATGCCGGGCAGGAAGAAAACGATGTAGAGCACCAGGTCGAACAGCGCCTGCGTGCGGGGGCGAAAGAAGCCGTAGAGCACGTCGCCGCGCACATGGCCGTTCTTCGACAGCGTGTAGGCGCCCGCGGTCATGAACATGGTGCCGTACAGCATGATCTGCATGTCGAGCACCCAGGCATGCGGATGGTTCAGCACGTAGCGCGAGAACACCTCCCAGCTGATCAGGAGCGTGAGCAGCAGCGCACACCAGGCGAAGGTCTTGCCGACCCAGGTCGAGAAGCGATCGACGGCCAACAGGAAAGATTGCATCGAGAAGAACTCCTGGCTGCGGCCGGCGCAGCATGGATGTGCATGAAACAGGGAGGGCACCGTGCGGTGCCCTCGGGGTCAACGACGGATCGCGTTCAGGATTTTTTCGCCTTGGCGCCGAAGTAGTGGTTGTAGGCCATCTTGAAATCGACCGTGTAGTCGTTCTGCCACTGGCCGGCGCGTTCCGCGAAGGCTTTCTGCGAGTCGAGCACCTTCTTGAACATCGGGTTCTCCTCGGCCTTCTTGGCGATGGTCTTGTCCCACGAGGCGAGCTGCGCGCGCAGGATGGAATCGGGCGTCTTGTAGAACTTGACGCCGGCCTTCTTGAGTTCGATGTAGTCCTGCGAATTGCGCTGGATGGCCTTCCAGCTCATGTCGGCGCTCGCCGCCTGCACCGCGTAGTCGATCATCGACTTGAGCTCGGCCGGCAGCGCCGCGAGCTTGCCCTTGTTGAACAGGATCTCGAACTGCTCGCCCGACTGGTGGAAGCTTTGCAGCATGCAGTTCTTCGCCACGTCGGGAAAGCCCAGCACGCGGTCGCTCGAGGCGTTGTTGAACTCGGCCGCATCGATCAGGCCGCGGTCGAGCGCCGGCACGATCTCACCGCCCGGCAGCGGGTTGACGGCGGTGCCCATGTCGGTGAACACATCCACCGCCAGGCCGACGGTGCGGAACTTCAGACCCTTCATGTCCTCGGCGCGCGCCACTGGCTTCTTGAACCAGCCGAGCGGCTGTGTTGGCATGGGGCCGTACAGGTACGACACCACGTCGAGGTTCAGGCTCTTGTAGATCTCATCGATCAGCGCCTTGCCGCCGCCGTAGTTGTGCCAGGCCAGGATCATGTTGGCGTCCATGCCATAGGTCGGTCCCGATCCCCAGAGCGCGAGCGCCGAGTTCTTGCCGTACCAGTAGGCCACCACGCCATGGCCGCCGTCGAGCGTGCCCTTGGCCACCGCGTCGAGCAATTGGAACGCGGGCACCACCGAGCCGGCAGGCAGGACCTCGATCTTCAGCCGGTTGCCGGCCATGTCGTTGACCTTCTTGGCGAAGTCCTGCGCATATTCGTGGAAGATGTCCTTCGCGGGCCAGGTGCTCTGGAAACGCAGCGAGGTGGTCTGCGCCATGCTGACCATCGGCGCCGACATCGCGCCCGCGGCCACGGCCGCGCCCTTGAGAAGATTGCGGCGGCGAGGCGATTTGCTGTCTGTCATGTGGTTGTCTCCATGTAGATTCGTTCTGGAAAATCCAGACCCCCATCTTTTGTGTGACATGTAAGCGAGACAAACAGGGTTTTCACGAACGGGTGAGCAATTGAGGGGACCACGCTGCGGGTAACCCCTGCCGAACGAAAGGATGCAGAAATGAGTGAACCGAATGGGGAAAAGCGCGCGGCGAAGCCCGCCGAGGGCTATGCGGGCGACGTCACGCCCGCGCAGGCGGCGCAATGGATGGCGAGCGGCGAGGCCGTGATGGTCGACGTGCGCAGCGACGCCGAGCGCGAATGGGTCGGCTTCGTCCCCGGCGCGATGCCGGTGGCCTGGAAGCAATGGCCGGGTATGGCGATGAACCCGGGGTTCGACGACGGCGTGCGCGCCGCGGCCGAGGGCGGCAAGTGGCTCGTGCTTCTGTGCCGCAGCGGCGTGCGCTCGGTCGCCGCTGCGAAGCGCGCTACCGAACTGGGGCTGGAGGCCTACAACATCCTCGAGGGATTCGAGGGCAATCCCGACGAGAACGGACATCGCGGGCATCTGGGCGGCTGGCGTATGCGCGGGCTGCCGTGGCGGCAGAACTGAACTCGCGAGCGCGATGAGGCCGAAGGGCTTGTCTCTGCGCCCACCGAGCGCTCATGGTCGAGGCAGGAGCGCGGGGCGGTGGGCATGGAGCCAGTCTTCGGCTCCGGCCAGCAATTGCGCGGCCTGCTCCCAGGCTCTGAATGGCCGTCTGGTGGTGACCCGGCTGGCTCGTGGACGTGCGGTAGCCGTTGGCCCACAGGCCCAGCATCGCGCATTGCATGATGCATTTGTAGGCCGCATCGAATCGGTTGTCGGTGCTGACCTGCGCAACATGCGCGTCGGCCAGGTTCCGCCGCGCCGCCTAAAGCAGCTGGCGATGCCCGCGCCGTCAGGCTGGTGGGCCTGCAACCGCCCGATCACCAGCAAGTTTTGCAAGCTCATCGGCTCCTCCCTTCACAAACAACTGTGGCTTGGCGAGTATGTCGCGCGCAAATGCATCGCCACTGCGCGCGCGTTGCGCAAGCTCCTCGGGCGTGTAGAGCACCGTGTTCACTTCGCGGCCTAGCGCTGCGTGCAGCGGAAACACCGCCTGGGCCAGCGTCATGAAATTTACGCTGCCCAACACCAGCAGGTCCACGTCGCTGCCCGGCGAAGGCGTGCCGCGCGCCACCGAGCCGAACACCAGCGCCAACTGGATTTGCGCATCGAGCGGCGCCAGCGCTTCGCGCACGGCGGGTACCACCCCGTGCGTCTTGCGAAACAGCGCCGCCAGATCGTCGAACAGAGGATGGCGCGTGTTGGCGTTGTAGCGAACCTGGTTGCCCTGCTCGCTGCGCAGCAGCAGGCCGGTGCGCACCAGCTTGTCCACCTCGCGCGCGAGCGTGCCCGCATGGCTGCCGGTCATGCGCGCAAGTTGCCGCAGATGAAAGGTCGACCCAGGCTGCAGCAGCAGCACCGCCAGCGCGCGCTGCCGCGCTGCCGCGCTGCCGCGCTGCGGGGAACAGAAGGTCCATGAGGGAGGAATCGTTGCTCATCAGGCGACGATTGTTGCTAAAAAGCGACGATCGGCAAGTGCTGCCAAGGGTATGCAGCTCGAACTCGCGGCGAAAACAAGAAGGCCCACGGCATGCCGCGGGCCTTCCTGGGAGAAGCAACTGAGAGAAGCTCAGGCGAGCGGCGGAATGCGCAGCTTCTGGCCCGGATAGATCTTGTCGGGATGGCTCAGCATCGGCTTGTTGGCCTCGAAGATCTGGTTGTACTTGTTGGCATCGCCGTAGTACTTCTTCGAGATGGCCGAGAGCGTGTCGCCCTTGACCACGTCGTGGTACTGGGCCGGCGGGGCGGGCGGCGCGGCGAGGTTGTTCTCGACGCTCGTGACGTTGGCCACGTTGCCCGCGGCGAGCGCGGCCTTCTCGCTGGCTTCCTGCGAAGGCGCCTTGCCTGCAAGGGTGACCACGCCGCTGCTCGCGGTGTAGGTCACTGCGAGTTCGCTGAGGCCGAGGTTCTGCGTCTCGATGTAGGTCTTGATGGCGGCAGCGGCGGCCTGGTTGGCGTCGGGGCCCTCGGGTGCGGCGGCATGTGCCGACGATCCTCCGAACAGCTTTTCCCCGGCTTCCTTGATGAAACTCAGCAAACCCATGATTTTCTCCTTGCGGCCTGGTTGGATGGAATCGCGAATGTACCGGTGAAACGTGGCAGCCGCGAGTAGGCCCGTGCCGCGTATGGGACTGTCAGGCCAGCTGGACTAACAACAAAGTCGCAATAATGCCGCGCATGGCCTCCCCTTTCCTCGCGATCGACATCGGCAACACCCGCCTGAAATGGGCGCTCTACGATGCCGCGCTTCCGGGCGCTGCACTGCTCGCACATGGCGCTGAGTTCCTCGACCACATCGAGCGGCTGGCCGACGGCCCCTGGGCCGAACTGCCCGCGCCGGGCGCGATGCTCGGCTGCGTGGTGGCCGGCGATGCGGTGCGCCGCCGCGCCGAGGAGCAGGTAACCGAACGTTTTTTCGACTGCGTGCCGCGCTGGGTGGTCGCGAGCGCGGCCGAGGCCGGCATCGTCAACGGCTACGACCATCCGACCCGGCTCGGCGCCGATCGCTGGGTGGCGATGATCGGCGCGCGCCACCGCACGCTGGCCGCGGGGCCGGCCCGGCCGATGGTGGTGGTGCTGATCGGCACCGCGGTCACGGTCGAGGCGGTGGACGCGAGCGGCAGGTTCCTGGGCGGGTTGATCCTGCCGGGCCACGGCATCATGCTGCGCGCGCTCGAGTCGGGCACCGCCGGCCTGCACGTGCCGACCGGCGAAGTGCGCGAGTTCCCCACCAACACCAGCGACGCGCTGACCAGTGGCGGCACCTATGCGATCGCCGGCGCCGTCGAACGCATGGTGCAGCATGTGCGCTCGCACTGCGGCGCCGAGCCCGCCTGCTACATGACGGGTGGCGCGGGCTGGAAGATGGCGCCCGCGATGAACGGGCATTTCGAACTCGTCGACAGCCTCATCATGGACGGGCTGCTGGTCATCGCGCGCGAGCGCGACAACATCTGACGACCCCGGACCTCAGCGGCCGCTGAAGCGCGCGGGCCGGCGCTCGACGAAGGAGCGCACGCCTTCGGCCGCATCCTCGCTGTTGGAGAGGCGCTTCTGCGTCTCAATGAATTCCGCCACGGCCGCGAGGGGCCCCTGCTCGACCGCCTTGATCGCATTGAGCCGCGTCGCGACCACCGCGAGCGGTGCCTGCGCAGCAATGCGCTCGGCGATCGCCAGCGCCGCGTCGAGCTCCTGGCCCGCGGGCACCACCTTCTGCACGAAGTGGAGGCGATAGGCCTCGGCGCTGTCGAACTCGTCGGCCGTGAGCAGGTGCAGCATCGCATTGCCCAGGCCCGCGCGCTCGGCCATGCGCAGCGTGGCGCCGCCGGTGGCCATGATGCCGCGCTGCACTTCCATCTGCGAGAAGCGGCAGTTGTCGGCCGCCACCACGATGTCGGCGCCGAGCATCAGCTCGATGCCGACCGTGAAGCAGATGCCCTTGACCGCGACCACCATCGGCTTGGTGCGGCGGCGGTAGCCCGCGAGCCCGAAATCGTGCGGCTCGACCAGGCCCTGCGGAATCGCCTTCTCGCCGCGCTTCATGTATTCGGTGACCGCCGGCAGGTCGAGGCCGGCCGTGAAATGGTCGCCGAACGCATGCAGCACGCCCACGCGCAGTTCGGGGTCGTCGTCGAGCCGGGTGTAGGCCTCGGCCAGCTGCCGGAACATCGGCGGCGTCCAGCCATTGCGCTTGGCGGGACGGTTGATGCCGATCAGCAGCACGTGGCCGATCACCTGGGTGTCGATGCAGCCTTCGGCGGGCGGGGTGGTGGGAGCGATGGTCATGGTGCGGTGCCTCCGTGTTCGCTCAGTACGTGTAGACGCCGCGACCGGTCTTGCGGCCCAGCTGGCCCGCGGCCACCATTTCCTTCAACAGCGGGCAGGGGCGGTATTTCGAATCGCCGAACTGTTCGAGGTAGACCTCCATCACGGCCAGGCAGACGTCGAGGCCGATCATGTCGGCCAGCGCGAGCGGCCCGATGGGCTGGTTGCAGCCGAGCTTCATGCCGGCGTCGATGTCTTCGGCGGTCGCGATGCCTTCGGACAGCACAAAGAAGGCCTCGTTGATCATCGGCACCAGGATGCGGTTGACCACGAAGCCGGGCGCGTTCTTCACCGTGATCGGCGACTTGCCCAGGCGCTCGGCGAGCGCCTTGACCGTGTCGTGCGTGGCGTCGCTCGTGAGGTAGCCGCGGATCAGCTCCACCAGCGCCATCATCGGCACCGGGTTGAAGAAGTGCATGCCGATGAAGCGGTCGGCGCGCGAGGTGGCGGCCGCGAGCTGCGTGATCGAGATCGACGAGGTGTTCGACGCGATGATCACCTCTGGCGCCAGCATCTGGTCGACCTGCTGGAGGATCTTGAGCTTGAGCGCGTGGTTCTCGGTGGCGGCCTCGATCACGAGCTGCGCGCCCTTCAGGTCTTCGTAGTTCGTCGAGCCCTTCACCAGCGCGAGCGCGGTCGCCTTCTGCCCGGCCGTGAGCTTTTCCTTCTTGATCAGCCGGTCGAGGCTGCCCGAGATCGTGGCCAGGCCCTTGTCGACCGCCGCCTGGGCGATGTCGACCATCACCACGTTGACGCCCGACACGGCGCAGGCCTGCGCGATGCCGTTGCCCATCGTTCCGGCGCCGATGATGCCGACAGTCTGGATAGCCATGAGAGAACTCCTTCAGGAAAGACGAAAAACAGAGAGAAAAGGGGGGTGCGCGGCTGCGGCCGCGCCAAGCCTTCCATTGTGAAGCAGCACCCCGGCGGAGCCGTTGCCGCGTGTGACACGGCCGGCGCGGGTGGCTTACAGTGCGGCGGTCGTCTCTTTTTCTTCGCTTTTTTGTCCCTCTTCGAACCGCCCATGACCACCCTCGGCACCCCTCTTTCCCCCTCGGCCACCCGCGTGATGCTGCTCGGCTCGGGCGAGCTCGGCAAGGAGGTGCTGATCGCCCTGCAGCGCCTCGGCGTCGAGACCATCGCGGTCGACCGCTACGACAACGCGCCGGGCCACCAGGTGGCGCACCATTCGCGCACCATCACGATGAGCGACCCCGATCAGCTCAAGGCGCTGATCGAGGCCGAGAAGCCGCATCTCGTGGTGCCCGAGATCGAGGCCATCGCCACGCCGATGCTGCAGCAGCTCGAGGACGCGGGTGTGGTGCGCGTGATCCCCACGGCGCGCGCCGCGCGCCTCACGATGGACCGCGAAGGCATCCGCCGCCTGGCCGCCGAGACGCTGGGCGTGCCGACCAGTCCCTACAAGTTCTGCGATTCGCTGGCCGAGCTGCAGGCGGCGATCGACGAGGGCATCGGTTACCCCTGCATCGTGAAGCCCGTGATGAGCAGCTCGGGCAAGGGCCAGAGCAAGATCGACGGCCCGGCCGACGTGAAGAAGGCCTGGGACTACGCCATGGCCGGCGGCCGCGTCAGCCATGGCCGGGTGATCGTCGAGGGCTTCATCGACTTCGACTACGAGATCACGCTGCTCACCGTGCGCGCCAAGGACGCGGCCGGCGCGGTGCAGACGCAGTTCTGCGAACCGATCGGCCATGTGCAGGTCAGCGGCGACTACGTCGAGAGCTGGCAGCCGCATCCGATGGCGCCAGCCGCGCTGCGGAAGGCACAGCAGATCGCCCAGGCCGTCACGGCCGACCTGGGCGGCCAGGGGCTGTTCGGCGTCGAGCTGTTCGTGAAGGGCGACGAAGTCTGGTTCAGCGAGGTGAGCCCGCGTCCGCACGACACCGGCATGGTCACCATGGCCACCCAGTGGCAGAACGAATTCGAGCTGCATGCGCGCGCGATCCTCGGACTTCCGGTGGACACCACGCTCAAGAGCCCGGGCGCGAGCGCGGTGATCTATGGCGGCGTCGATGCCGCGGGCATCGCGTTCGACGGCGTGGCCGAGGCGCTGCAGGTGCCCGGCAGCGATGTGCGGCTGTTCGGCAAGCCCGAGAGCTTCGCGAAGCGCCGCATGGGCGTGGCGCTGGCGCACGCGGCCGACGTGCAGACGGCACGCGCCAACGCCAAGGAAGCCGCCTCGCGCGTGAAGCCGCGCAAGGCCTGAACAACAACCGCTGCCCGATCGGAGCTTGCCATGCTGCATCCCCAGGCCCGCGCGCTGCTCGATTTGATCGCGGCGCGCGGCGTTCCGCCGACGCACACGCTCTCGCCCGCCGAGGCGCGGGCCGTCTATCTCGAGCGCCGTGCCGCCACGCAGCCGGCACCGCCGCCGGTCGCCGAGGTCCGCGCGCTCGCGGCCCAGGGGCCGCATGGCGCGATCCCGATGCGGCTCTACCGCCCGCTCGGTGCCGCTGCCGACACGGCGCTGCCGGCGCTGGTGTACCTGCATGGTGGCGGCTGGGTCATCGGCGACCTGGACACGCACGACGTGCTGTGCCGCTCGCTGGCGAACGGCGCAGGCTGCGCGGTGCTGTCGGTCGACTACCGCCTCGGGCCCGAGCACCGCTTTCCGGCCGCCGTGGACGACGCCATCGCGGCCACGCGCTGGGTGCACGGCCAGGCGGCCTCGCTCGGCCTCGATGCCGCTCGCCTTGCGGTCGGCGGCGACAGCGCGGGCGGCAACCTCGCGGCGGTGGTGGCGATCGCCGCGCGCGATGCCGGCGACCTGCCGCTTGCATTCCAGCTGCTGGTCTACCCGGCCACCGACATGCGCCGCGGCCATCCGTCGCACCAGGCGAACGGGCAGGGCTACCTGCTCACGACCGATTCGATGCGCTACTACCACGACCACTACATCGACGACGCCCGGCACGACACCGACTGGCGCGCGTCGCCGCTGCTGCACCCCGACCTCTCGCGCCTGCCGCCGGCGCTGGTGCTCACCGCCGGCTTCGACCCGCTGCGCGACGAAGGCATGGCCTATGCCGAGGCGCTCACCGCGGCCGGCAACCGCGCGGCGTACGTCTGCTTCGAGCGCCAGATCCATGGCTTCATCACCATGGGCAAGGTGCTCGACGAGGCGAACACCGCCGTCGCGCTGTGCTGCGCGGAACTGCGACGCGCATTCGAATCCGGCAACCCGAGCTCCTGAGGTGGCGCCATGCCCAACTACTGGCTGATGAAATCCGAGCCCGACGAGGTGTCGATCGACGATGCGCTCGCCGCGCCCGATGCCACCGTCGCGTGGACCGGCGTGCGCAATTACCAGGCACGCAACTTCATGCGCGATGGCATGCAGGTCGGCGACGGCGTGCTGTTCTATCACTCGAGCTGCCCCGAGCCCGGCATCGCAGGCCTTGCGCGCGTGGCCTCGGGCGTGAAGCCCGACCCCACGCAGTTCGACCCGAAGTCGCCGTACTACGACGCGGCCTCGAAGCCCGACGCACCGCGCTGGCTGCTGGTCGACGTGCAGGCCGTGCGCAAGACGCGGCTGCTGTCGCTGCCCGAACTGCGCGCGAAGCCCGAACTCGCCGACATGGTGGTGCTGCGCAAGGGCAACCGGCTGTCGATCACGCCGGTGGAGCCGGCGCACTGGCGCATCGTCGAAAAGATGCTGGCCTGAATCAGGCCGCGCGCTGGAGGATGGGAAACAGCTTGCCGAGCCCGTCCGCCATCACCTCGACCGCGAGCGCCGCGAGGATCAGGCCCATGAGCCGGGTCATGATGTTGATGCCGGTCTTGCCGAGCACGCGCGCGATCGGCTGCGCGAGCGAGAAGGCCAGCGCCGTCGCGAGCGCCACCACCACGCCGTAGCCTACGAGCAGCGCGAGCTCCCACAGGCGCTGCGCTTTGTCGGCGTAGATCACGACCGTCGAGATCGCGGCGGGCCCGGTGAGCAGCGGAATCGTGAGCGGCACGACCGCGATCGACGCGCCCATCGAGGCCTTGACCTCGGTGGCCCGCAACTCCTCCACGTTGGTCTTGCTCTCGGCCGGCTTCGCATTGAGCATCGACAGCGAGCTCATGAGCAGCAGCAGGCCGCCGCCGACCTGGAAGCTCGCAATCGAGATGCCGAAGAACGACAGCAGCTGCAGCCCGAGCAGTGCGCTCACCGCGATCACCACGAAGGCGCTGAAGGCCGACATGCGCACCGTGTGGCGGCGCTGCGCATCGGAGTAGCCCTGCGTGTAGTGGATGAAGAAGGGCACGATGGCCAACGGATTGACGATGGCCACCAGCGTGACCAGCGGCTTGATCAGGTCCATCGATGTGCTCATGCCTACCTTCCTCCGGTCACGTCGAGCAGCGCCATGGTCGTGTAGCTGGCTTCGGGCGACAGCAGCCAGACGATGGCGTTGGCAATTTCCTCGGCGCTGCCGGTGCGCTGCATCGGCACGGTCGGCGCGAGTTCGGCGGCGCGTTCGGGCATGCCGCCCGAGGCGTGGATGTCGGTGTCGATCAGGCCGGGGCGCACCGCGTTGACGCGGATGCCCTCGGCCGCCACTTCCTTCGCGAGGCCGATCGTGAAGGTGTCGATCGCGCCCTTGCTTGCCGCATAGTCGACGTACTGGCCGGGCGAGCCGAGCCGCGCCGCGCCGCTCGATACGTTGACGATGGCGCCGCCCGCACCGCCATGGCGCGTGCTCATGCGGCGCACCGCCTCGCGCGCGCAGACGAAGCTGCCGATCACGTTGATGCGGAACATGCGTTCGAGGCGCGCCACGCTCATCTCGTCGACGCGGGCCTGCAGGTCGACCACGCCGGCGTTGTTGACCAGCGCCGTGAGGCGGCCGAGGCGGGCATCGATCTTCTCGAACATCGCGAGCACCTGGGCCTCGTCGCCCACGTCGGCCTGCACTGCGATGGCGGTGCCGCCGCCCGCGCGGACCGTGCGCACCACTTCGTCGGCGGCGAGCGAGTTGTGCGCGTAGTTGACCGCCACCGCATAACCGCGCCGTGCCGCGAGCAGCGCGGTGGCGGCGCCGATGCCGCGGCCGCCACCGGTGACCAAGAGTACCTGCTCCAAATCCGACCTCCTGCACAGAAACTGCGCGTCAGTTAAAACGGTTGGCTTGGATTACATCACCGAGGGCGAGCGCATGAGCCGTACAGTCGACTATTACTTTGCGCCGCAGAGTCCCTGGACCTACCTGGGCCACGCGCGCTTTGCCGCCATCGCTTCGGCCGCCGGCGCCACCGTGCGGGTGCGGCCGGTGGACCTGGGCAGCGTCTTTCCGATCTCGGGCGGGCTGCCGCTCGGCAAGCGCGCCCCGCAGCGACAGGCCTACCGCCTGGTCGAACTGGCGCGGTTCTCGCGGCACCTCGGGCTGCCGCTCAACCCCAAGCCCAAGTTCTTCCCGGTGGCGAGCGACGACGCGGCACGGGTCATCATCGCGGTCGACCTGCATGACGGCACCGAGGCCGCCATGCGCATGTGCGCAGCGGTGTTCGCGGCGGTGTGGGTGCAGGAGCGCAACATCGGCGACCCGAAGGTGCTCGAGGCGCTGATCGCGGAATGCGGTCTGCCGCCCAAGCGCTCGGAACAGTCGCAGAGCCAGACCGTGCAGGAGCGTTACGAGGCCTACACGCAGGAAGCCATCGACATTCAGGTGTTCGGCGCACCGAGCTATGTGATCGACGGCGAGATCTTCTGGGGCCAGGACCGGCTCGATTTCGTCGAGCGCGCGCTGCGCCCGTGACCGCGGCGCCAGCGCCCGCCGTCTTCTTCATCCACTTGCCATCAGGAGCATGACAACCATGGGCCAATTCATCGATCTCACCGCCAAGGACGGCTTCGCCTTTCCGGCCTACGTGGCCGAACCCGCGGGCACGCCGCGCGGCGCGATCGTCGTGCTGCAGGAGATCTTCGGCGTCAATTCGCACATCCGCTCGGTCGCCGACGGCTACGCGGCCGAGGGCTACCTCGCTGTGGCGCCATCGACCTTCCACCGCGTGCAGCCCGGTGTCGACATCGGCTACGGGCCCGACGACATGAAAGCCGGCTCGGCGCTCAAGGCCGCGGTCGAGGCGCTACCGGCACCCGGTGTGCTGCAGGACGTGGAGGCCGCCGTGGCCTATGCGGCCAAGGCCGGCAAGGTGGGCATCGTCGGCTACTGCTGGGGCGGCCTGCTGACCTGGCGCGCCGCGAGCCTGATCCCGGGCCTGGCCGCGGCCGTGCCTTACTACGGCGGCGGCATGACCTCGCCCGACGAAAGCGCGCGCCAGCCGAAGGTGCCGGTGCTCGCGCACTTCGGCAAGCGCGACCACTGGATCCCGATCGACAGCGTCGAGGCGTTCGGCAAGGCACACCCCGACGTGGAGGTGCACGTCTACGAGGCGGACCACGGCTTCAACTGCGACCAGCGCGGTGCATACGACGCCGAATCGGCCAAGCTCGCGCGTTCGCGCACGCTGGCGTTCTTCGGCCAGCACGTGGGCTGATCAAGGCTTGCTCTTGCGGGCCGCGGCGCCCTTGCCGACGCGCGTCTGCAGGAAGTCGAGCAGCGCACGCAGCGCGGCGCTGTTGTGGCGCCGCTGCAGGTAGGCGGCCGAGAGCCACATGTCCTTGCGCGCATGGTCCTGCAGCACGGGCACCAGCTCGCCTTCGTCGATGTGCGACTGGACCAGGAGCGACGGCAGGTAGATCACGCCGAAGCCGCGCATCGCAACCTGGATCAGCGGCGCGCCCTCGGTGCAGTCCATGCGGCTCCTCACAGCCACGTCGAGCGGCGCGCCACCGTCGTCGAAGCGCCAGACCGGCTGCGTGCCGAGCAGCGAATGCGTGAGCGCGTCGTGATTGGCGAGTTCGCCCGGATGCGCCGGCTTGCCGTGCTTCTTCCAATAGGCCGGAGAGGCGCAGACCACCATCTCCATCTGCAACAGCTTGCGCACGATGAGGTTGGCGTCTTCCACCGGACCGCTGCGGATGTCGACGTCGATGCCTTCCTCCGCCAGATCCACCGTGCGGTTGGTCAATTGCAGGCTGATGCTCACGTCGGGGTAGTAGCGCATGAAGTCGGCCAGAAGGCTCGGGAACTCGCCGTTGCCCATGCCGTGCGGCGCCGAAATCCGCAGCCGGCCGCCGGGCTGCCGCGCGCGCTCCTGCAGTTCGGCCTGGGTCAGCTCGACCATCTCGAGCACCGGCGTGCTGCGCTCGAGCAGCAACTGCCCGGCGTCGGTCAGGCTCACCGACCGCGTGGACCGGTTGAGCAGGCGCACGCCGAAGCGGGTCTCGAGTTCGGCCACGTACTTGCTCACCGTGGCCTTGGACATCGACAGCTTCTTGGCCGCCTGCGAGAAGCTGCCCTGCGAAGCGACCTCCCTGAAGGTTTTGATCAGATCGAGACTGTCCATGTCGAAGCGCCCTTGTTCTTTTCCGCGCGGCCCGCGGGGTGGCGCGATTTTCCAGGGTTTTGGCGGCGGGATGCGCCAGCGGCCGGTCCTTGCGCCGGGCCACGCCGCGGTTCGTCATTGTTTCAATAGAGGAAACACGGTGTCTCTGTTCCGCATGTTTTGCTAACGAATTTCAGCAGGACACTCGCCGCACAGGTGAGCGAACCAGCGAGCCTGGTGGACGAACCATCCAACGAACACAAGGAACTGAAAAATGAAGACCTCGCACCTCCTCGCCGCCGCTGCCATCGCCGTTCTGGCCGCCACCGGCGCCCAAGCCGAAACCTACGAAGGCGTGAACACCGCCATCTCCACCAAGAGCCGCGACGAAGTCAACGCCGAAGCCGTGCGTGCCGCCTCGGCCCCGAACCAGAACGTGACCCGCGGTTCGCGCGGCCCGGAAACGGTCGCTGTGTCGAAGGACCGCGCGCTCGTCGAAGCCGAAGCGATCCGTGCGGCCCACGCGCCTGACCAGAACGTGACGGGCGGCTCGCGCGTCAACAGCAAGGTCGTTTCGACCATGCCCCACCCGATGGACGCCCGCGTCCAGGCCCAGCAAGGCTCGGGCGCCGTCGCCAAGTAAGGCCGGCGAAGCCGCGCCTCGCGCGCGGCTGAAGGACAAAAGGGCTGCGCCGAGGCGCAGCCCTTTTTTTTGCCTTGCTTCAGCGCGTGCGCGCGAGATAGCGCTTGCGCCAGAACACGAGGATCAGCACCGCGGCGATGACGAGCATCGAGAGCACCGCGATCCAGAATCCGTCGGCCTTGTGCACGAGCGGAATGAAGTCGAAGTTCATGCCGAAGATCCCGGCGATGAGGTTGAGCGGCAGAAACACGGCCGTCAGTGCCGTGAGCACCCGCATGATGTCGTTGGCGCGGTGCCCCTGCACGCTGAAATGCATCTGTACCGCGGTCTCGGCGTTCTGCTCGAGCCGGCGCACGTGGTGGACCACGCGCTGGATGTGCTCGAGCACGTCGCGGCTGCGCACCATGATCAGCTCGCGCTCGCGCTTCTCGGCCTCGCCCTTGGGCGTGGGCAGTGTCTCGAGCGAGTCGATCCAGTCCTGGATCGCGGCGCGCTGGTCCTCGCAGATCTCGTCGAGGTGGTGCAGCGACTGCCGGGCCTCCATCAGCGCACTCCAGTTGGTGAAGCGGCTGCGCGGATCGATCAGTTCGGTCTGCCAGTGGTCGAGCTGCCGCGTGAGTTCGCGGCGCATGTCGAGGTAGCGGTCGACGATCTGGTTGATCACGCGCAGCATCAGGTCGGCGGTGCTGGTCGGCACGCGTGCCGAGATGGCGCGCACGTCGAGCGCCGGGGCGCCCTGGTCGTCGGGCGATGCGGCCGCGAGCAGGCGCGCGGCGAAGGCATCGCGCACGGCACCGTCCTCGGGGTGCACCGACAGCAGCACGCGGTCGAACAGCGCGAAGCCCACCGGGCGGGTGTCGACCCGGCGCAGCGCGGGCGGGCCGCGGCGCGAGGGCGCGGTGGGAAGCGGCGCCTCGCCCCCGTTGCCGGCGGCTGCCTGCGCGCCGGGCCCCGTGGCAAGGCGGCGGAACACCAGCACGTCGTATTGCGAGGTGTAGTCGTAGTGCGACGGCAACTGGTCGTTGAGCAGGTCGGCCACATGCAGGTCGACCAGCTGTGCGTGGCAGAGGGTCTGCAGAATGTGCTGCACTTCGGCCAGCGAGGCGCGGAATTCGTCGCGTGTGAGCGATAGCCAGAGGTAGCCCGTCGCCGCGCATGCGCCGGGCACCGCCAGCGGCGCCAGTGCCGGGTGCTCGCTGACCTGCGAGCCGTTGATTTCGAAGATGCGCATCGGGACCGACGCGGTCAGCGCTGCTGCTGCAGCAGGCGCGCGGCGTCGAGGGCGAAGTAGGTGAGCACGCCATCCGCGCCGGCGCGCTTGAAGGCGAGCAGGCTCTCGAGCACCACCGCGTCGTGGTCGAGCCAGCCGTTCTGGGCCGCGGCCTTCAGCATCGCGTATTCACCGCTCACCTGGTAGGCGAAGGTGGGCACGCGGAACGCGTCTTTCACGCGGCGCACGATGTCGAGGTAGGGCATGCCGGGCTTCACCATCACCATGTCGGCGCCTTCCGCGATGTCGAGCCCCACTTCGCGCAGTGCTTCGTCGCTGTTGCCCGGGTCCATCTGGTAGACCTTCTTGTTGCTCTTGCCGAGCGTCGCGGCCGAACCGACCGCATCGCGAAACGGGCCGTAGAAGGCGCTCGCGTACTTGGCGCTGTAGGCCATGATGCGGGTGTGGATGTCGCCCCGGGCTTCGAGTGCGCCCCGGATCGCGCCGATGCGGCCGTCCATCATGTCGCTCGGTGCCACGATGTCGACGCCGGCCTGCGACTGGCAGAGCGCCTGCTTCACGAGCACTTCGACGGTCGCGTCGTTCAGGATGTACCCGGTCTCGTCGAGCAGGCCGTCCTGGCCATGGCTGGTGTAGGGGTCGAGTGCCACGTCGGTCATCACGCCCAGTTCGGGAAAGCGCGACTTGAGCGCCGCGACCACGCGCGGGATCAGCCCGTCGGGGTTGAACGCTTCCGTGCCGTCGGGCGTCTTGAGGCTTGCATCGATCACCGGAAAGAGCGCCATCGCCGGAATGCCAGCCGCGACGCATTGCTCGGCCACGGGCAGCAACAGGTCGAGGCTCAGGCGTTCGACGCCCGGCATGGAAGGCACGGCATCGCGCTTCTTCTCACCTTCCTGCACGAACACCGGGTAAATGAGGTCATGTGCCGTCAACGCGTGCTCTCTCACCAAGTTCCGGGTGAAGGTGTCGCGGCGCAGCCGGCGCGGCCGGCCGGCGGGGTACATGGCAAAGGAGGGGGTGGATGACGTCATAGGCGGAAAATTGTGCCTGATGCATGTTCTGGCGGCGTGGACTGCGATCTGTTGTCGGACAACCTTGATCGTGATTAGCTAAAAAGCTCTCATTTTTCGCTCTCAAATGTGAAAGAAATCAACCGATTGCTTGAAACCTTGTTGTGTCTTTGTTAAATTCTGAGCGGGCGGCTTGCCGCTCCCCGCTTTTCCTCCCTGAGCGGGTGCCTTGATGTGTGACAGCAAAAGGGCTTCCCAGCCCGGCGTGAAGACGTCGGGCTTTTTTTTGCCCGTCATTTTGTCAACCGTGGCCGCGCGGAAAAACGCGTGTCATCCCACTAAACTGGCCGGATGCTCTGGGTTAAATCGCTTCACATCGTCTTCATTGCCAGTTGGTTCGCGGGGTTGTTCTACCTCCCGCGGATCTTCGTCAACCTGGCCATGGTCCCGCCCGAGTCGGTTGCAGAACGTGAGCGCTTGCTCCTGATGGCGCGCAAGCTGTTCCGCTTCACCACCTTTCTGGCCGTGCCGGCCGTCGTTTTCGGCCTCTGGCTTTGGCTCGGCTACGGCATCGGACGCGGGCCCGGCAACGGCTGGATGCATGCCAAGCTCGCGCTGGTGCTCGCGGTGATCGGCTATCACCACGGCTGCGGCGTGCTGCTGCGGCGCTTCGTGGCCGGTGGCGACCGGCGCAGCGACCGGTGGTACCGCTGGTTCAACGAACTGCCGGTGCTGCTGCTGCTCGGGATCGTGGTGCTGGTGGTGGTCAAGCCCTTCTGAGCCGGTCGCCAGGGTGGAGAAGCCGCACAAGTCCGCTGCGCTGCCGCTGGCGCTGGCCTATGCGGCGCTGATCGCGTACGCGAGCCTGTACCCGTTCGCCGACTGGCGCGATCAGGGTATTGCGCCCTGGGAGTACCTGTGGGCGCCGTGGCCCAAGTACTGGACCGGCTTCGACTTCGCGGTCAATGTGGTCGGCTACGTGCCTTTCGGCTTCCTGTGGGCGCTCGCGGTGCTGCGCACACGGCCCGCGGCGAGCGTCTGGCGTGCGGTTCTGCTGGCGGCGCTGGCCGGGGCGGTGGTCTCGTTCGCGATGGAAATGTTGCAGAGCTATCTGCCGGCGCGGATCCCGTCGAATGTGGACCTGGGCCTCAACACCGCGGGCGCACTGGCGGGGGCGCTGTTGGCCGCGGCGCTGGAGCGCGTCGGCGGGGTGGCGCACTGGAGCCGGACGCGTTCGCAGTGGTTCGTCGACGAGGCCCGCGGCGCGCTGGTGTTGCTCGCGCTGTGGCCGCCAGCGCTGCTGTTTCCGGCCTCGGTGACCTTCGGGCTGGGCCAGGTGTTCGAGCGGGTCGAGGTCGCGATCGCAGAGTGGCTGCTCGACACGCCGTTCATCGACTGGATGCCGCTGCGCCAGTTCGAACTCGAGCCGCTGGTGCCCGCCGTCGAGTTGCTCTGCGTGATGCTTGGCGCGCTGGTGCCGTGCCTCTTGGCCTTCCTGGTCGCGCGCTCGGTGGCGCGGCGTGCCGTGCTGCTGCCGCTGACGCTGCTCGCGGGCATCGGCGCTTCGGCGCTGTCGGCGGCCCTGAGCTACGGCCCTGCGCATGCATGGGCCTGGCTCGGCCTGCCGGTACAGGTCGGCATCGCGGCGGCGCTGGTGGCCGGCGTGCTGCTGCTCGCAGCGCCCCGCCGGCTCTGCGCAGCGCTGCTGCTCGTGAGCCTGGTCGTGCAGCTGAGCCTGCTCAACCAGGCGCCCGAGAGTGCGTACTTCGCGCAGACGCTCGCCACCTGGGAGCAGGGGCGCTTCATCCGCTTCCATGGGCTTGCGCAATGGCTGGGCTGGCTGTGGCCGTTCGCGGTGCTGGCCTACGTGGTGGCGACCCTGTCGCGCAGGTCGAAACCGGCCGCCTGACGATGCGTCACTAAAATCCACCGATGCCCAGTTCCACTCCCGACGCGCCGCGGGGCTACTACGAGCGCCACATCTTCTTCTGCCTCAACGAACGCAAGAACGGCGAGGACAGCTGCGCGCTGCACAACGCGCAGTCGGGCTTCGACCGCTGCAAGGCCAAGGTCAAGGAAGCGGGGCTTGCCGGGGTGGGCAAGGTGCGTGTCAACAAGGCCGGCTGCCTCGACCGCTGCGCGGGCGGGCCCGTGGCGGTGGTGTACCCCGAGGCGGTCTGGTACACCTTCGTCGACGCCGAAGACATCGACGAGATCGTCGATTCGCACCTGAAGAACGGCAAGGTGGTCGAGCGGCTCGTGCTGCCGCCGGACGTCGGGCGCTGAACTTTGTCGAGGTCTCGCGCTCGTACCGGGCACCGAGGCGGTCGCCGCCCGGCAGCCACATTTCCTGCACCATGAATTCACAGACCGAAAAACTCCGCCTTCAAGGCGCCGCCGGCGTCATCGAGGTGCAGCGCGACGTGCCGCCCGATGGCGCCACGCGCGGCATCGCGGTGATTGCCCATCCGCATCCGCTGTTCGGCGGCACCATGGACAACAAGGTGGTGCAGACGCTGGCGCGCGCATTCGTTGCCTGCGGCTGGACGGCCTTGCGCTTCAACTTCCGCGGCGTCGGTGCGAGCGAGGGCGTGCACGACGAAGGCCGCGGCGAGTGCGAGGACATGCAGCAGGTCATCGCGCAGCTGGCACCCGAGGGGCCGCTGGCCATCGCCGGCTTCTCGTTCGGCGCCTTCGTCGCGAGCCGCGCGGCCGAGAAGCTCTGGTCCGCGCGCGAGATCCGCCAGCTCGTGCTGGTCGGCACGGCCGCGGCGCGCTTCGCGGTGGCGACGCTGCCGGCCGAGGCGCACGAGCGCACGCTGGTGATCCATGGCGAAGCCGACGACACGGTGCCGCTCGCGGCCGTCATGGACTGGGCGCGGCCGCAGTCACTTCCCGTCACGGTTGTCCCCGGGGGCGGCCATTTCTTTCACGGACAATTGCCGTTGCTCAAAAGCCTCGTCGTCCGCCATCTCCGTGCGGGCGCCGCCTGAAAGCCCCGCGGGCTTGTCTTCGTCTTCTTCCCAATTTCTCTTCCATGAATCGTTTTCTTGACGCGTTCCGTGCGCTCTTCTTCGTCGCTGCCGCATCGGTCGGCATGGCCGCTGCCGCCCAGGTGCCGGCACCGCCCGAAATTGCCGCGCGCAGCTACCTGCTGCTCGACGTCACCGCCAACCAGATCCTCGCGCAGAAGGACATCGACAGCCCGGTCGAGCCGGCTTCGCTCACCAAGTTGATGACCGCGTACGTCGTGTTCGATGCGCTGCGCGCCAAGAAGATCACGCTGACCCAGACCCTTCCGGTCAGCGAGCGGGCCTGGAAGATGCCGGGCTCGCGCATGTTCATCGATCCGAAGATGCAGGTGCCGGTCGAGGACCTGATCAAGGGTGTCATCGTGCAGTCGGGCAACGACGCCACCGTCGCGCTGGCCGAGGGCGTCGGCGGAACCGTGGAGCACTTCGTCGAGATGATGAATGCCCAAGCCAAGGCGCTCGGCATGAAGAACACCGCCTACAAGAACCCCGAGGGCCTGACCGAGCCCGGCCATACCACCACGGCGCGCGACCTCAGCATCCTGGCCACCCGGCTGGTCCGCGACTTCCCCGAAGAAGCCAAGTACTACGCGATCAAGAAGTACCGCTATCCGGGCACGCCCTCGACCAACGACACCAATCGCAACCTGCTTCTGTTCCGCGATCCGACGGTCGACGGCTTGAAGACCGGCTACACCAGTGCGGCGGGCTACTGCATGATCGCCACCGCCAAGCGCGACTTTCCCAACCTGACAGGCGGGCGCAGGCTCCTGTCCATCGTGCTGGGCACATCGGGTGAAACCGTGCGCGCGAACGAATCGCAGAAGCTGCTGAACTGGGGCTACACGGCCTACGACGCCGTCCGCCTGGTCGAGGCCGGCCAGCCGGCCGCCACGCCGGCCGTCTGGAAGGGCAAGGCGAACACCCTCAAACTCGGCCGGCCGGAGCCGATCGTGGTGGCGGTGCCGGCGGGTACCGCGAGCAAGATCAAGACGCAGGTGGCGCGCCCCGATCCGCTCGTGGCGCCGTTCACCAAATACCAGCCGGTCGGCACGCTCAAGGTGACGCTGGGCGACCAGCCGGTCGCGGAAGTGCCGCTGGTGGTGCTCGAAGGCGTCGAGCAGGCGGGCGTGTTCGGCCGTGCCTGGGACGCCGTGCGGCTCTGGATCAAGTAGGAAGGCGGCACCGGTCCGCCGGGCAGCGCGAGCCGCTGCCCGGGCCTTCGGGCGTTGACTTTGCCGTTTCAGGCCTGCCTGCTATACTCGTGGGCTTTTCGGAATTTTCCGAAGGGTTTCACGTTTTCGTTATTCCCGGCTTCCCTGTCTTGCGTCACGACAAGCGCAGGGCGGTTTCAGAGCCAGAGCCGGGTTGTTTTGGGACTAATTCATTCATGCCAACCATCAATCAACTGGTGCGTCAGGGTCGAACGGTCGAGAAGATCAATTCGAAGAGCCCTGCCATGCAGAACTCGCCGCAACGCCGCGGTGTCTGCACCCGCGTCTACACCACGACGCCAAAGAAGCCGAACTCGGCACTCCGCAAGGTCGCCAAGGTCCGCCTGACCAATGGCTTCGAAGTCATTTCCTACATCGGCGGCGAAGGCCACAACCTCCAGGAACACAGCGTCGTGCTGGTCCGCGGCGGTCGTGTCAAGGACCTGCCCGGTGTTCGCTACCACATCGTGCGCGGCTCGCTCGACCTGCAAGGCGTGAAAGACCGCAAGCAGTCGCGTTCCAAGTACGGCGCGAAGCGTCCCAAGAAGGCCTAAGCCTTCCTGTCGTCAGAAACAATCAAGCGGTGTTCGGTGGCCTTGGCGGGCCAATCGGACGTAGTGACCCAGGATCGGGTCGAGTAAGTGAGAGTCCGGAATGGCTCTCGCGGTGTCGGAAACGATGCCAACTGAAGCAAAGAGGTTAGAAAAATGCCACGTCGTCGCGAAGTCCCCAAACGTGAAATCCTGCCGGATCCCAAGTACGGCAATGTCGAGCTGTCCAAATTCATGAACGTGATCATGGAAGGCGGCAAGAAGGCTGTTGCCGAGCGCATCATCTACGGTGCACTCGACTTCATCGAGAAGAAGAACCCCGACAAGGACCCGGTCGAGGCGTTCACCGTTGCCATCAACAACGTGAAGCCGATGGTCGAAGTGAAGTCGCGCCGCGTCGGCGGTGCCAACTACCAGGTGCCGGTCGAAGTGCGCCCGGTGCGTCGCCTGGCGCTGTCGATGCGCTGGATCAAGGAAGCCGCCCGCAAGCGTGGTGAAAAGTCGATGGCCTTGCGCCTGGCCAACGAGCTGATGGAAGCCACGGAAGGCCGTGGCGGTGCCATGAAGAAGCGCGACGAAGTGCACCGCATGGCAGAAGCCAATCGGGCGTTCAGCCACTTCCGCTTCTAAAAATCAAACTTCGCTTGGGCGTTGGGTGTCGAGTGTCGGGCGTTGTGCCCGAGCTCGGGGCCCAGCGCTCAACGCATTTCAACCCGAAAGTAAATCATGTCCCGCAAGACCCCCATCGAGCGCTACCGCAACATCGGCATCTCCGCGCACATCGACGCTGGCAAGACCACGACGACCGAACGCATCCTGTTCTACACCGGTGTGAACCACAAGATCGGTGAAGTGCACGACGGCGCCGCCACGATGGACTGGATGGAGCAAGAGCAAGAGCGCGGCATCACGATCACGTCCGCTGCCACCACCTGCTTCTGGAAGGGCATGGCTGGCAAGTTCGAAGAACACCGCATCAACATCATCGACACCCCCGGCCACGTGGACTTCACCATTGAAGTCGAGCGCTCGATGCGCGTGCTGGACGGCGCCGTGATGGTGTACGACGCCGTCGGCGGCGTGCAGCCCCAGTCGGAAACCGTCTGGCGCCAAGCCAACAAGTACAAGGTTCCGCGCCTCGCGTTCGTCAACAAGATGGACCGCACCGGCGCCGACTTTCTGCGCGTGCGCCAGATGATGGTGGACCGCCTGAAGGCCAACCCCGTCGTGATCCAGATCCCGATCGGTGCCGAAGAGCACTTCCAGGGCATCGTCGACCTCGTGAAGATGAAGGCGATCATCTGGGACGAAGACAAGGGCATCACGTTCACCTACGGCGAGATCCCGGCGAACCTGACCGCCGTCTGCAACGAATACCGCGAAAAGCTCGTCGAAGCGGCTGCCGAAGCCAGCGAAGAGCTGATGAACAAGTACCTCGAAGGCAATGAGCTGACCGAGGAAGAAATCAAGGCTGCCATTCGCAAGCGCACCATCGCCGGCGAAATCCAGCCGATGCTGTGCGGCTCGGCCTTCAAGAACAAGGGCGTGCAGGCCATGCTCGACGCCGTCGTCGAATACATGCCCGCGCCGACCGACATTCCCCCGGTCAACGGCCTGGACGAAGACGAAGCCCCCGTGGTCCGCAAGGCTGACGACGGCGAGAAGTTCTCGGCCCTCGCATTCAAGCTGATGACCGACCCGTTCGTGGGTCAGCTGACCTTCGTGCGCGTCTACTCGGGCGTGCTGAGCAAGGGCGACAGCGTCTACAACCCGGTGCGCGGCAAGAAGGAACGTATCGGCCGTATCGTGCAGATGCATGCCAACAACCGCGAAGAAGTCAGCGAAATCCGCGCCGGCGACATTGCCGCCTGCGTGGGCCTGAAGGAAGTCACGACGGGCGAAACCCTGTGCGACCCGACGGCCATCGTGACGCTCGAGCGCATGGTGTTCCCGGAATCGGTGATCTCGCAGGCCGTCGAGCCCAAGACCAAGGCCGACCAGGAAAAGATGGGCATCGCCCTGCAGCGTCTCGCCCAGGAAGATCCTTCGTTCCGCGTCAAGACCGACGAAGAATCGGGCCAGACCATCATCGCCGGCATGGGCGAACTCCACCTTGAAATCATCGTGGACCGCATGAAGCGCGAATTCGGCGTGGACGCCAACGTGGGCAAGCCCCAGGTTGCCTACCGCGAAACGATCCGCAAGACCGTCGAAGAAGCCGAAGGCAAGTTCGTTCGCCAGTCGGGCGGCAAGGGCCAGTACGGCCACGTGGTGCTCAAGCTCGAGCCCCAGGAAGCCGGCAAGGGCTTCGAGTTCGTCGATGCCATCAAGGGTGGTGTCGTTCCTCGCGAATACATCCCCGCGGTGGAAAAGGGCGTTGTCGAAGCGCTGACGCAAGGCGTGCTGGCGGGCTACCCCGTCGTCGACGTCAAGGTCACGCTGCACTTCGGTTCGTACCACGATGTGGACTCGAACGAAATGGCGTTCAAGATGGCCGCGATCTTCGGTTTCAAGGAAGGCGCCCGCAAGGCCAGCCCCGTGATCCTGGAGCCAATGATGGCCGTGGAAGTCGAAACGCCTGAAGACTACGCTGGCAACGTGATGGGCGACCTGTCGTCCCGCCGCGGCATGGTGCAGGGCATGGACGACATGATCGGTGGCGGCAAGTCCATCAAGGCCGAAGTGCCGCTGTCGGAAATGTTCGGCTACTCGACCACGCTGCGCTCGATGTCGCAAGGCCGCGCCACGTACACGATGGAGTTCAAGCACTACGCTGAAGCTCCGCGCAACGTGGCCGAAGCCATCGTGGCTGCCCGCGCTAAGTAATGTCTTTGCGGGACAGAAGATTTGCGCAGCAAATTTGCTCTGTCCCCAACTTGTCTGCGATCCGGTGCCGCCCTGTTCCCGTGCGGGGCGAACCAGCAATCGGATGCAGACATAAAACCAATACACGGGAATGCTCTTTCAAGGATTGAAAAATGGCAAAAGGTAAATTCACCCGCACCAAGCCGCACGTGAACGTGGGCACGATCGGTCACGTCGACCACGGC
>NZ_JBDGJC010000013.1:0-105458 GCF_057657075.1 Variovorax sp. Soil_C_26 | reverse complement strand
GGTTAGGGTTCTTACGTGGGTCAGATTTAGGTGGAAATCGCCGGGCTTAGTGGGTCACTTCTGGATGGAAATCAACAGCTTATGTGCCTGCAGGCCTCTACGGCACTGCGGACGCGCCTGTTCTCAAGCGGCTCAGCGAGCAAGCGTATTCGCATCAGTACTACGTCGACGGAAGCCCGTTCGTGGCAGATATCTACATGGGTTCCGACGACAGCAAGCTGAAAGAGAACTTCTGGAAGTCGGTGCTCGTCGGAACCCTCGGGGCGGGAGGCAGGGGCTACTTCGTGCTTGACGTCACCAATCCGGAGAATGTTCTGGAGCGCAATGCGACCGGCGTCGTTCTTGCCGATACAACGGTCCTCGCGGACGACGATTTGGGCTATCAGTTCCAGCAACCCGCGCTCGACTCCTTCTCGCGACGAGCAGTGCAGGTCGCATCATTGAACAATGGCCGCAGAGCTTTGATCCTGGGCAACGGCTACAACAGCAAGAACGAGAAAGCGATTCTCTGGATTCAGTACCTCGACGGAGACAAATCGATCCTCAAGATTCCAGCGCCGGCCAGTCAGGTAGCGGGCGCCGCCAACGGCCTGTCCGCTCCGCGGCCGATGGACCGCAATGGCGATGGCAAGATCGACCTTGTCTATGCAGGTGACCTGCTCGGCAATCTCTGGAAGTTCGATCTCAGCGGGGCCGAGAGCAGCAGCTGGAAAGCGATGGAGTCGAGTGCGACCGCCTCGGGCCCCAAAAAGTTGCCGCTGTTCGCAGCTGGCGTCACGCAACCGATCACAGCCGCACCAATGGTCGTCGACCATCCTATGGGCGGCTACATGGTGGTATTCGGCACGGGTCAACTGTTTGCCGAGGGCGATGAAAGCACGATCAGCGCTCAATATCTCTACGGCATATGGGATCGGGCGGGCGCGGCTTCAGATACTGTGGCGCTGACCGACCTTGTGCAACAGACCATCGACACCGAGACGGTCACGGATCTGAGCACTGAAGCGGGGGAGGCTAGGTTCGGCACCGAGTTCCGCACCGTTTCAAACAACAGCGTGCGCTATCGGGAAGAAAGCGGCAAGCGCGGCTGGTATCTCGAATTGCCAACCAGCAAGGAGCGGATCGTCTATCCGGGCGACGTGCTGAGCAACAGCGTTGGATTGTTCTCCACAACGATCCCAGGCACTGCTGCTGACCGCGTCGATTGCACGCCTGGCACCCCTGACGACGGCTGGACCTTACTGATCGACTTCTTCAGTGGCTCGGCGCCTGACGGCATCGTCTATGCCGATTCTGCTGCGGCTGGCCTCTATCTCGGGTACCGAAACTACTCGGGTCGGGACGATCTCAGCTTCATGCCGCCCGGCGACGGGAAGAACGCGGACGTGATCTGCAACGCAGCAGGAGATTGCACGGACGTGAAGCGGCCAGACGCAGTACGCCGCTTCGGCTGGCGCAGCCTGTTCTCGTCATATTGATGAGCGTGGATCTGCCCATGAACAAGAAGACCAGGCATTGGATCCTTGCGAACTCCTGCTCGCGGGGTTTCACCCTCATCGAACTCATGATCGTCGTGGCGGTGATCGCCATCCTCGCGGCCATCGCCTACCCGAGCTATTCACGCTACGTGCTGCGCGCCAAGCGCGCCGATGCGAAGCAGCAACTGCTGCAGGCGGCGCAATGGACCGAACGCTACATGTCGGCCAATGGCCGATATCCGCCCGTTGACGTGGACCTGCCTGCGGGCTTGGCACAGTCCCCTTCGTCGGGCACTGCGAGCTACAGCATCGGCTATGTCGACGGCAGAACCGCCACCACCTACACGCTGCGGGCCGTTCCGCAGGGCGTCTCGGCCAACGACGAATGCGGCACGCTCACCGTCAACCAACAAGGCGTGAAGCTGGCCAACGACAGCACCGATGCCTCGAGCGATGTGGTGCAGTCGTGCTGGAACCGCTGATGCGGCAACGCGGGCTGGCACCGCCCTCCGCGGGCCAGCCTCAGCCTCTCAGATATCCCGCAGCAGCTGCCTGAACTCGTCCACGTCCTCGAAGCTGCGGTACACCGATGCAAATCGCACGTAGGCGACCTTGTCGAGCTTCTTGAGTTCGCGCATCACGAGTTCGCCGACCTTGGTCGAGTCGATTTCCCGCAGGCCGCTCGCGAGCAGCTTCTGTTCGATGCGCAGGAGAGCGTTGTCGATCTGCTCGATGCTCACCGGCCGCTTGCGCAGCGCGAGCATCATCGAGGCCCGCACCTTGGACGAATCGAAATCGGCGCGGCTGCCGTCTTTCTTGACGACGACCGGAAAGTTGACGTCCGGTCGCTCGTAGGTGGTGAAGCGCTTGTCGCAGGCACTGCATTGGCGGCGCCTGCGGACGAAGTCGGCGTCTTCCGAGACGCGGGTCTCGACGACCTGCGTTTCCAGATGACCGCAAAAAGGGCATTTCATGCGGCCACCGCTTGCCGATGACGTTCAGCGGTAGACAGGGAAGCGGCTCGTTAGCGCGTGCACCTTGGCACGCACCGCGTCGATGTGGGCGGTGTCGCGGGGGTTCTCGAGCACGTCGGCCACCAGGTTCGCGGTGAGGCGGGCCTCCTCGTCCTTGAAGCCGCGCGTGGTCATGGCCGGGGTGCCGATGCGCACGCCGCTCGTCACCATCGGCTTCTCGGGGTCGTTGGGGATCGCGTTCTTGTTGATCGTCATGTGGGCGGCGCCCAGCACGGCTTCGGCTTCCTTGCCGGTGATGCCCTTGGCGCGCAGGTCGACGAGCATCACGTGGCTCTCGGTGCGGCCGCTCACGATGCGCAGGCCGCGCGCGGTGAGCGTTTCGGCCACGATGCGCGCGTTGGTGACCACCTGCTGCTGGTACGCCTTGAACTCCGGCGCCATCGCTTCCTTGAACGCCACCGCCTTGGCGGCGATCACGTGCATGAGCGGGCCGCCCTGCAGGCCGGGGAAGATGGCGCTGTTGATGGCCTTTTCGTGCTGCGCCTTCATCAAAATGATGCCGCCGCGCGGGCCGCGCAGGCTCTTGTGGGTGGTGGAGGTCACCACGTCGGCATGGGGCACCGGGTTGGGGTACACGCCCGCAGCCACGAGGCCTGCATAGTGGGCGATGTCGACCATGAAGATCGCGCCGACGTCCTTGGCCACCTTCGCGAAGCGCTCGAAGTCGATGCGCAGCGAATAGGCCGAGGCACCCGCGATGATGAGCTTGGGCATGTGCTCGTGCGCCTTGCGCTCCATCGCGTCGTAGTCGATTTCTTCCTTGTCGTTCAGGCCGTAGCTCACCACGTTGAACCACTTGCCGCTCATGTTCAGCGGCATGCCGTGGGTGAGGTGGCCGCCTTCGGCCAGGCTCATGCCCATGATGGTGTCGCCGGGCTTCAGGAAGGCGAGCATCACGGCCTCGTTGGCCGAGGCGCCGCAATGCGGCTGCACGTTGGCGGCGTCGGCACCGAAGATCTGCTTGATGCGGTCGATGGCCAGTTGCTCGGCCACGTCGACGTGCTCGCAGCCGCCGTAGTAGCGCTTGCCCGGGTAGCCTTCGGCGTATTTGTTGGTGAGCTGCGAGCCCTGGGCGGCCATGACGGCCGGCGAAGCGTAGTTCTCGCTTGCGATCAGCTCGATGTGGTGTTCTTGGCGCGCGGTCTCGGCCTGGATGGCGGCCCAGATCTCGGGATCGGTCTGTTCGACCAGAATGTTGCGTTGGTACATGGCAGTCCTTTGAAGACGAGGTCCTTGTTCTTCAACCAAACAAGGGCTGCCCAGGCGAACGGCTGAACGCCTGTATCGGATGCCAGGCGGCACGCTTCCCAGTGGTATTCCACGTCAGCGCGGGGCACCGGTGAGGATGCTGCGCCTATCGCCAGTCGCGTACGGCGCCAAGTGTAGCGCACCCGGCGTTTTTGCCGATGCCGAAGGACTCAGGAAACGCCGAAGAGCAGCGCGACCTTCTGGCCGTCCGCTGCCGCAGGATCGGCGGGCTGTTCGGTCTTGGGCGGCGCCGCAACCGGGATGGCCTGCGCCCGCACGACCGGCGGGACGACGATGGTCGGGAGGCCGCGGCCATTGGCCACCTGCAGCAGCCGGTCGCGCTCGGCGAGCACCTTGCTGGCATAGCCGCCGTCGTCGTCGAGGTTGGCGGCACCGACGTAATGGCGCAGGCCGCCTTCGACGGAACCGGCGCGCGCAATGCACTCCTGCAGCACCTTCACGCCCACGCGCATGTTGGTCACGGGGTCGAAGGCGGTGAGCGTGCCGCCCGCGCTCTCGTACTTTTCGCCGTGCACGCGTGTCATGACCTGCATCAGCCCCTGCGCGCCCACATGGCTCTGGGCAAAGGGATTGAAGCTCGATTCGATCGCCATGATGGCGAGGATCAGCGTCGGGTCGAGCTTGGTGCGGCTGCCGAGGTGATAGGCCTCGGCGACCAGCACGCTCAGCGGCTCCGGTGCGACGCGGTACTTCTTGCTGAGCCAGAAGGCTACCGCTGCCTGCTGCTTGGGCAGGTCATCCGGACTCGCCGCCGTGGTGCGCACGATCGCGGAGGCGTCGAGGTCGGTGGCTTCGGGCGGTGGCTTGCGTGACTGCAGCCAGCCCATGAGCTGCTCCTCGCCGGTCTGGCGCAGGTCGGGTCGTGCCGCGAGCGCGAGCACCGCGAACACGATGGCCAGCCCGACCAGTGCGAACCCGTTGTGGGTGATTTCAAAAAAGCCGTCTGCCACGTCGGACAGAAAAGTCCGTAGCCCGCGGGCTGTGGCATCAAACGCCTTGTTCATCGCTCTTCCTTTCTATGCGGCACCTGTTCTCAGCGCCGAGGCGATGGAAGGAGGCGGCGGCGCTTGATTGGTACGAACCAGGCTCCGCGCGAGGAGGGAAGATGTGGGTGGGAGCGCGGCGGCCTGATCAAGCCGGGGGAATTCGGCGGCGGATCCAGGGACCTCCTGCTGGATGGACAGCCAGGAGCAGGCGGGATTCTATCGTGGCTAAATACCCGGTCAAGCATATGAACTTGCATTCTTATGCCATTACAAGTTTAAACAATGCCTTGGGGAAAACCCTGATAAAGAGGCGTTGCATTGCCGGCGCGAGGCGCCTAATCTGGACCTGCCTGATTTGTCAGGCGGCTTTCCGAAGTCGAACGGCCCTGTGCAAGTTGGGCTCGAACGACGGAGGATCCAAGGCGGCAATCTCTTGCTGCCAGCTCGGCAGGAACCATTTGTCTTCCTGTTGCGCGAAAAGATGGCATGGGTCTTATGCCCGCCATCAAGCCCGGTAACAAGACATAACGTCGCGTTGCCGGGCTTTCTTGCTTCTGGTCCAGCGCTTCTTTGCGGCACACTCCCGCGATGGATGCAGCTTCGCTCAAACAAAACAAATGGTTGCGACGCGGGATCGTCGCCTTGCTGGTTGTGCTGGGGCTCTGGGCCGTTGCCTGGCTCGCGGTGCCGCCGATCGCCAAGAGCCAGTTGCAGAAGATCGCGAGCGAGGAGCTGGGGCGCCAGGTCACCGTCGGCAAGATCGACTTCAAGCCCTGGACGCTCGAAGTCACGCTGAACGACCTGCGCATCGCCACGGCGGACGGCAGCCGGCCGCAGGTGGCGATCAAGCGCATCTATGCCGACGCGGAGCTGCAATCGATCATCCGCCTGGCGCCGGTGATTGACGCCGTCACGGTCGAGGCCCCGGCCATCCTGCTCACGCATCTGGCGGATGGCCGGTATGACATCGACGACATCCTCCAGAAGCTCGCCGCCGGCCCGCAGCCGGACCCTGACGCGGAGCCCGCGCGCTTCGCGATCTACAACATCTCGATCACCGACGGTGCGGTGGACTTCGACGACCAGACGGTCAAGCGCAAGCATGAGTTGCGCGATTTCGTTCTCAAGGTGCCGTTCCTGAGCAACCTGGCCTCCCAGCGCGACGTCGACACCGAACCCAAGCTCGCTTTCTCGCTCAACGGCAGCCAGTTCGATTCGGCCGCACTCACCACGCCGTTCGCCGAAAGCCGCAAGACCGACGCGCACGTGCAGTTCAAGGGGCTCGACCTGGTGCCGTACCTGGGCTACATCCCGGCCGGCGTGCCGGTGCAACTGCAGGCGGGCACCCTCGACGCGGACCTGAAGATCGATTTCGCGCGCGCCGAGACGGCCGGACTCAAGATCACGGGCACGGTCGAAGCGCATGGCGCGAAGCTCGGCGATGCGCGGGGGCGCGACCTGCTGGCTTTCGATTCGCTCAAGCTCGCGCTGGCCGATGTGCGTCCGCTCGAATCGGTGTTCCACCTGAGCGAAGTCGCGCTGGCGGGGCCGCAGCTCGCGGTGGCCCGCGACGCACAGGGCCGGCTCAACCTGCTCGCGACCGATCCCGCGGGCGGTGCGCCCGAGAAGGTGGCGGCTGTGCCGGCCCCGGCGGCGAGCGCGCCGGACGGCAAGGCACCCCCGAAGCCGAAGCTCCGGGTCCAGGTCGACAAGGTGGCATTGAGCGGCGGCCGGATCGGCTGGCGCGACGAGACGGTGCAGCCTGCGGCGGCGATCCAGGCCACGGCGCTCGGCATCGAGCTTGCCGGCATCACATGGCCGATGGAAAAGCCGGCCCAGTTCAGCGGCAGCACGGCGGTGGCCGGCGCCACGCTCCGGTTCAAGGGCGATGCGACCGACAAGGCCGCGAATGTCCAGACCGAGGTCGAGGCCTTGCCGCTGTCGCTCGCGGCGCCGTACCTCGCGCAAAGCCTGGAGCCCACGCTCGACGGCAAGCTCAGTGGCCAGATCGACGTGGCATGGGCCGCGCCCGAACTCAAGTTCAAGGCGCGGCGCCTGGCGGCAGATGGCCTGGCGCTCACACAGCAGAAGACCGCGCTCGCGAGCGTCGGCCGCTTCGAGCTGGTCGACGCCGAGGTCGACATGACCCGGCACACGCTGAACATCGCCTCGTTCACGGCCACCAATCCCAAGGTTCGCGTCGAGCGCGACAGCGAAAGCCGCTGGATGTTCGAGCGCTGGCTCAAGGCGCCCGCGGGCGGCGCCGCTGGCGCGCCGGCCAAGGTGGCTGCGCCCAAGCCGGCCGGCAGCGGCCCCGGCGCGGCGCCGGCAGGCGCCAACACCAAGCCCTGGGCGCTGACCATCGGCACCCTGGCGGTCGACAACGGCACGCTCTCCTATGCCGACAAGGCCAGCGCCACGCCAGTTGCGGTCGAGATCACCGCCTTCAAGCTGCAGGCGCAGAAGCTCGCGCCCGAGACGGCCGTCAAGTCGCCGCTCCAGGTGTCGGGGCGCATCGGTTCGGGACGCCGGGCCGATCCGGGCCGCTTCGACTACAAGGGCCACGTCGTGCTCAAGCCGCTGGCCGCCGAAGGCCGGCTCGAAGTGGGTTCGTTCCCGGCGCATGCGTTCAAGGCGTACTACGCCGACGCGCTGAACGTCGATATCCGCCGGGCCTTCCTGAGCTACCGTGGCACTGTGAGCTATTCGAGCGCGCCTGCCGGCATGAGCCTCAAGCTGGCCGGCGACACGGCCCTCGACGATTTCCGCGCCAACAGCACCTCGCTCACACAGTCGCCGGGGTTCGACCGCAACAACAACCAGCTGCTGAGCTGGAAGACCTTGAGCTTGCGCGGCTTGCAGGTGGGCCTGGCGCCCAAGGCCGCACCCACGGTGGATGTGCGCGAGACCACGCTCACCGACTTCTTCGCCCGTGTGATCGTCGATCCGAACGGCCAGCTGAACCTGTTGAGCCTCACCAAGAAGGGCGAGGCCGAGGCGAACGCCGCGACCGCGGCCGCGGCCGAAACCCGTCGCAGCCTGGGCGGCACCACGACCACGACGCGCGGCCCCACGCAGCCCCAGCCGCAGCAGCCGCGTGCGGGCGGCGCGCCGCTGTCGGCCGAAGCCATGGTGGGCGGCAGCCCCACGCCCGCGCCGGCAGCGCCGCCCGCTGCCGTTGCGCAGGCCGAGGCCGACACCGGGCCCAAGCCGGTCATCAACTTCGGCCCGATGAGCCTGGTGAATGGCAAGATCGACTTCACCGACCTGTTCGTCAAGCCCAATTACTCGGCCGACCTGAGCGAGCTGACCGGCCGGCTCAGCGCCTTTTCGTCCGACCCGCCGAAGGGCGAGGGCGGACGCCCCGCGCTCGCCGCCCTCGAACTGCGCGGCAAGGCGCAGCAGACCGCCGCGCTCGAGATCACCGGCAAGCTCAACCCGCTCGCCAAGCCGCTCGAACTCGACATCACCGCCAAGATGCGCGATCTCGACCTGGCGCCGCTGTCACCGTACGCGGTGCGCTACGCCGGCCATGGGATCAATCGAGGCAAGATGAGCATGGACGTCAACTACAAGGTGGCGCCCGACGGGCAGCTCACGGCCAGCAACAAGCTGGTGCTCAATCAGCTGCAGTTCGGCGACGCCGTCGAAGGCGCGCCGAACAGCCTGCCGGTGCGGCTCGCGGTGGCCCTGCTGGCCGACCGCAACGGCGTGATCGACGTCGACTTGCCGCTCAGCGGCTCGCTCAACGATCCGCAGTTCAGCATCGGCCCGCTGATCTTCAAGGCAGTGGTCAACCTCATCGTCAAGGCGGTGACTTCGCCGTTCAGCCTGCTGACCGGCGGGCTCGGCGGCGGCAGCGGCGAATCGAGCACCATTGCCTTCGAGCCCGGCAGCGCGGTGCTCGGCGACAGCGCCAGACAGAGCCTCGACAAGGTCGCCAAGGCGCTGACCGAGCGTCCCACGCTGCAGATGACGGTGGTCGGCACCGCGAGCCTGGAGCGCGAACGCGATGCCTACCAGCGCCAGCGCCTGCGCCAGCTCGCGCAGGCCGAGAAGCGACGCATCGCGGTGCGCGGCGGGCAGGCGGGCACCGAAGTGCCGCCCGTCACCGACGCCGAATACCCCGAACTGCTGGCGGCCGTCTACAAGCGTGCCGACATCACCAAGCCGCGCAACATGGTCGGCCTGACCCGGGACCTGCCGGTCAAGGAGATGGAAGACCTGCTGCTCGCGAGCATCCCGGTCGACGAGGAGTCGATCCGGCAACTCGCCGTGGAGCGCGGCGCCGTCGTGCGCGACTACCTGCTGGCACAGAAGCTTGCGAGCGAGCGGCTGTTCCTGGGCGCCGTCAAGACCAAGGCGAGTGGCGCCGATTGGAAGCCCGGCGCTGAACTCGATCTGGCCATGAGGTAGAAACAGTGCAACGCTGGCCGGCCGAGGGTTTCGGTCGCAGCCAGCCCATATGCGGGCAGCGCGCCACGATTCCAGCGTCTTTTAGCTTCAGTTGCGCCGTGGAATTCAACGCCGCGCCCCCAAGTGGGTGAAAATGTCGCGTGCGCCGGCCTTTGCCGGCGCCTTCGCTTTCTCTCTTCAGACAACGACTCGCGCAAGTGACCTCTACTTCTTCCAAGCCCAACGACCTCCAAGCCCTCGACACGCTCACCGGCGGCGCCTTCACCGCGCCGACTTCCGGCGAGCGCGCTGCGCGCATCCGCGAATGGCTCGCGGGCAATCCCGCGCCCGAGCAGATGCAGGAGGTCTTCAAGGAGCTGAGCGGCCGCGACAAGGGCGCGGCCCGCCTGCTGCGCGAAAAGCTCGACGAGCTCAAGCGCGCCAAGGGCCAGGAGGCCATCGCGGCCGAATGGGCGCAAAAAGCAGAAGCGCTGCTGGCCCAGCCCAAGCTCAACATCGCCGATGCACTGGCCTGGCAGCGCGATGCCGCCAAGGCCGGCGCACCCCTGTCGCGCGAACCGCTCGCCGGGTTCAAGGTGCAACTGGCCGACCGTGTGAAGGGCATCGAAGACCTGCAGCATCGCGCGCAGGTGCATCGCGAGGCCGCAGTGCTGCTCGCCCAGCGCTTCGAGGTGCTGTCGACCAAGGGCTGGCAGGACGCCCAGGCCGCCGAGGAGTCGCTGCGCAACGACGTGGCCCATTGGCAGCAGCAGGCCGGCGAGATCACGGCCGACCCCAACTGGAACAGTCTCGACGCGCGCTTTGCGCCGCAGCTCGAATCGTCGAAGGCCCAGTTGCTCGTGGTGTCCGACGCGTTCCACGCGGCACTGGCGCAGGCGCAGGCCGCGGCCGGAGATGCAGCAGCGCCGCTGCCGCCGGTGCCCGTGTGGGCCGACGAACTTCGCGCCGCCCGCGGCGAGGTGGTGGCGCCGAAGGCGGCGCCTGCCAAGCCCGCGGCACCCAAGGTCGATCCGGCCGTGCGTGCCGCCGCCCAGGAGGCCGTGCAGGCTGCGCTCGTCAAGCTGGAGCAGGAAACGGCCGAAGGCCACGGCAAGGCCAGCGCCGGCGCTGCCGCCGCACTGCGTGCGGTGCTCAAGGAGCACGGCAAGCTGGTCGATGCGCCGCTCGAAGCGCGCGTGCATGCGGCGCTGGTGGCGGCCGGCGAACTCGAAGGCTGGCAGCGCTGGAGCGCCGACAAGGTGCGCGAAGACCTTGTCGCCAAGGCCGAAGGCCTGCTCAAGCGCCCCGAAGGCCAGGCGCTCGGCGGCCGCAAGATGCAGGAAACGCTGCGCTCGCTGCGCGACCAGTGGAAGCAGGCCGACCAAGGCGGCGTACCGAACCATGCGCTCTGGAAGCGCTTCGACGAAGCGTGCAACGAAGCCCACAAGGTGGTCGAAGCCTGGCTCGAAAAGGTGCGCGCCGATGCGGCCGAACATCGTGCCCACCGCGTTGCCCTGATCGAGGAGGTGCGTGCCTGGGCGGCAGCCAATGCCGAACCCACAGACCTGAAGGCGCACAACCGCGCGCTGCATCAGTTCGCCGACCGCTGGCGCGATGGCGGGCATGTCGGCGAGAAGGTCTTCGCCGAACTGCAGCCGCAGTGGAACGAGGCCTTCGGTGCGGCGCGTGCGCCGATCGAGGCGGCGCAGAAGGCCAGCATCGACCGGCGCCAGGCCATGATCGCCGAGGCCACCGAGCTCGGTGCCCAGCCCATGCTGCGCATCGATGCCGTCAAGGCGCTGCAGCAGCGCTGGCAGGCGGAAGCCCAAAGCGTGCCGCTCGACCGCCGCCACGAGCAGAAGCTCTGGGATGCGTTCCGCGCGCCGATCGACGACGCCTTCAACCGCAAGACCGCCGAGCGCGAAAAGGCCTCCGCCGCGATGAGCGAGCACGACCGCCACGTGCTCGAGGCTTCCAAGGCGCTCGACGCCGCCAATGCCGAGGGCGACGCCCAGAAGATCCGCGCGGCCATCGCGCGTCTCGAAGCCGCGCTGCGCGGTGAGGCGCCACCGCCGGCCCCCGCGCCGGCACCGGCTGCGAAGCCCGCGGCCGCAGCGTCCGCCGACGGTCCGTCGGTCGGCGCCACCGAACAGGTCGCGCCCGGCCAGGCCGCGGCCGAATTCGGCGAAAGCGCCGAGCAGGCGCCCGCACCCAGCGATGCCGAGGCCCAGCCGGGCACGCCGGCGGCAGCCGCGCCGACCGCCGGCGGCGATCTTGTTGCACCGGCCGAAGGTGCCGACAGTTCCGCGCGCGCCGACAGCGAAGCGCGCGAAGAAGGTGCCGAGCCCGCCGGTTCCGAAGAAGCCAAGGCGCCACCGAAGCCGGCGCCCAAGCCGGTCGTGGCGATGCGCGGCGACGACCGTCCCGGCAGCCGCAGGAACGAGGCGGCCGCGCCCGCGGGTCGCGGCGCCGGCGGCCGGTTTGGCGACCGTCGCGATGGCGGCCGGCCGGGTCCTGGTGGTCCAGGCCGCCCGGGCGACCGCGGCGCACCGCCGCGCGGCGATGCCCGCGGCGACCGCGGCGCGCCGGGCGGACGCTTCGGCGACCGTCCGCCCCGCTTCGAAGACCGAGGACCGCGGCTCGGCGATGCAGCGTTCCGCGCCCAGCGCGAAGCGCTAGAGCGCGCCGAACTGTCGCTGCGCAAGCTCGCGGCGCAGGCCCACGGCGAAGCGCTGACGCAAGTGCTCGGCGCCTGGGAGCAGCGCGACGCCTCGCGGCTGCCGAACGTCCAGGAACTCGGACGCGCGGTGTCGCCGGCGGTGCGCAGCGGCTGGTCGCAGGCCGTGGGCTCGCCGCCCAAGGCGGCAGCCGACGAAGCGTCTGAAGCGCTGTTGCGCCTCGAGATGGCGGCCGAAGTGCCGACGCCCGCCGAGCAGATCGACGCGCGCCGCGCGCTTCAGCTCAAGCTGCTGACCAAGCGCGGCGATCCCACGCCGGCACAGACCTGGGGCCAGGACGCCGGCAAGGTGCTGGCCGCGCCGCACGATCCGGCGACCGCGCGCCGGCTGCAGAATGCGCTCAAGGCACTGTTGCGGAAGTAGGCCGCGCCGAGCCTGAAGGCTGACGAGAAAAAGCGCCCGCGACGGGCGCTTTTTCTTTTGCGCGATGCAGGGCGATCAGGTGCTGCGGCGGCCGAAAAACGCGTCGAACAGCGCGAGCACCGTTGGAAAGTCGCGGCCGAAATTGGCGCGGTTCACGAAGTAGGCTTCGCACGCCACCGCGAAGAACTCGCTGATCGAGGTGGCCGCATAGTCGTCGAGCCACGGCGGCTCGGCGCCGAAGCGTTCGGCCAGGATGGTCTTCTCGCGAAAATCCTCGTAGGCCGGCTGCAGCACGGCGAGCCAGGCGGCGCGGGCCTCGCGCGCGTTGCGCTTGCCGCCGAAGCCGGGCGGCAGCGGCGGGCAGCCGTCGGCGTCGCCGCCGCGCATGTCGATCTTGTGCGCGAACTCGTGGATCACGACGTTGTAGCCGCCGTCGCGCGTGATGCCGCTGGCCAGCACGTCCTGCCAGCTCAGCATCACCGGCCCGCGGTCCATGGCCTCGCCGGCGACCACCTCGTCGTACTCGTGCACCACCTGCGCTTCGTCGACCACCTTGCGGCGCGCGACCACCTCCGACGGGTGAACCACGATGCCGACGAAATCGGCATACCAGTCGAGCCCCCCCTTGAGGTGAAGTACCGGCAGCACCGCCTGCGCGGCAATTGCGAGTGCCACCTCGTCGGTGATCACGAAACCTTGCGTGCCATGGAATTCCTTGTCGCGCAGGAACTCGGCCGTGAAGGCGCGCAGCCGCTCCTGGTCGGCCGCAGGCAGTTCGCGCAGAAACGCATAGCGCGCGAGCGTGGCCTGCCAAGCGGCATCGGGGATCGGGGGCAGGGCGCGCAGCCGGCGCAGCCACTTGAACATCGGCTAGCGCAGGTCGACGCGTTGTGCGCCCGCGGCCGAAAGGCAAAGCAGCTGCGCGCGCGGGGGATGCGCCGCGACGTCCCAGTCGCTGAGCACCATGCGTCGCAGGCCCTCGCCCAGATCATGATCGGCCGGCTGGTGCGTGTGACCATGCACCAGCGTGCGCGCGCGGGCCTGCTGCAGCCATTCGCGCGCAGCACCCGCGTCCACGTCGGCCCAGAGTGCCGCGGGATCGCGCTTGCGGTCCTCGCTTTGCGCGCGCATCGACCGTGCGAGCGCCCGCCGCTCGGCCAGTGGCCGCGCAAGGAACGCGGCCTGCCATTCGGGCGTGCGCACCTGGGCGCGAAAGCGCAGGTAGTCGGTGTCGTCGAGGCACAGCGCATCGCCATGGCTCAGCAGCCATCGCTCGCCGTGCAGCACCAGCACTGTCGGATCATCGAGCAGCGTGAAGCCGCACTGAGCGGCGAGCGCCGGACCGATGAGGAAGTCGCGATTGCCGTGCATCACATACACCGGCAGCCGCTCGGCCGTGCGGCGCAGCAGCTCGGCGCAATCGGCCTCGAAGCCGGGCAGGGCGGCGCAGTCGTCGCCGACCCACACCTCGAACAGGTCGCCGAGGATGATCAGCGCATCGGCCGGCGTGGTCTCGAGGTAGCCGCGCCAGGCTTCGAAGGTGGCGGGCTCGCCGGCCTGCAGGTGCAGGTCGGAGAGCAGGTCGACAGTGCGCCAGGCGGGCGGGGCGATGAGCTCCTTGAACGCCGGTTTCGCCGCCATGCCCATGCCGTGTGCCCGCTTGTTTTGCGTTATTCCGAAACGAGCACGGCCTTCTCGATCACCACGTCCTCGAGGGGCACGTCGTCGTGGAAGCCCTTGCGGCCCGTCTTCACGGCCTTGATCTTGTCGACCACGTCGGTACCGCCGGTGACCTTGCCGAACACCGCATAACCCCAGCCCTGGGCGGACGGTGCGGTGTGGTTCAGGAAACCGTTGTCGGCGATGTTGATGAAGAACTGGGCGGTGGCCGAGTGCGGCGCGCTCGTGCGGGCCATGGCCACCGTGTAGTTGTCGTTCTTGAGGCCGTTGTTGGCTTCGTTCTCGATCTCGGCGCCCGTGGGCTTTTGCTTCATGCCGGGCTCGAAGCCGCCGCCTTGCACCATGAAGCCGGGAATCACGCGGTGGAACACCGTGTTGTCGTAGTGGCCGTTCTTCACGTAGTTGACGAAGTTCTCGGCCGACTTCGGCGCCTTGGCGCTGTCGAGTTCGAGCGTGATCACGCCATGGTTCTTGATGTGCAGTTCGACTTTGGGATTGGTCATGGGGATTCCTTCTTTCTTCGGATGCTTGGAAATTACTTCGCCAGCAGCGTGGCCGACTTGATGATGATCGGTTCGAGCGGCACGTTCTGCATGCCGCCCTTGTTACCGGTTTGTACGGTGCGGATCTTGTCGACCACGTCGGTGCCGCTCACCACCTTGCCGAACACGGCGTAGCCATGGCCGTCGGGATTGGGAGCATTGAGCGAGTCGTTGTTCTTCACGTTGATGAAGAACTGCGAGGTGGCCGAATTGGGGTTGCCGGTGCGCGCCATCGCGATGGTGTAGCGGTCGTTCTTCAGGCCGTTGGAGGCCTCGAGCGGGATCGACGCGCGTGTTGGCTTTTGTTGCATATCGGGCGTAAAGCCGCCGCCCTGGATCATGAAGCCGTCGATCACGCGATGGAACACGGTGCCGTCGTAATGCTTGTCCTTGACGTACTGCAGGAAGTTCTCGACGGTCTTGGGCGACTTGGCCGGATCGATTTCGAGCACGATGTCGCCGGCCGTGGTGGCGAGCTTCACGCGCGGAGCAGCCTGCTGCGCGTGAGCGGCACCGGCGAAGGCCATCGCTGCGGCGAGCACAAGGGCGCCGCGGCGGCTGAAGCGAACGGACAGGGAAAAGGCTTGGACGTTCAAGGAAGGCTCCATGGACAAAAGATGGGGGCGCGAATCGGGATCAGCGACGCTGTCGCGGTGCAATCGGCACGGCTGCAGGCTACTTGCTCACGCGGCCAACCGGCTTGCGGGCTTCGGGCGGCGCAGCCGGCAGCGCTGCGGCCTCGGCTTCGGCCTTGGGCGTGAAGATCTGGCGGATCAGCGCCAGCTTCGGCGCGACGCTGGTGGTGGTGCTCGCGAACTGCTGCGCGCGGATGTACTCCTGCGCTGCAAGGCGCGCATAGACGTCGCCGAGGTTCTCGTGCGCCGTGGCGTAATTGGGGTTGAGCCTGAGCGCCTGCTCGAGTGCGGCGCGTGCCTGGTCGAACTTGCTCTGCGCGGCATAGAGCGCAGCGAGGTTGTTGTAGGGCTCGGGCAGTTCGGGGAAATCTTGCGTGAGCTGCGTGAACGCGGTGATCGCCTCGTTCTGCTTCTTCTGCTCGGTGAGGATCACGCCGCGCAAGAAGCGCATCTGCGGATCGCGCGGCTTGCCGGCAATGTAGGCGTCGGCCTTGGCCAGCGCCTCGCTCGACTTGCCCTGCCGCAGCAGCTGATTCACTTCGTCGTAGTCGTTGGCGTGCGCGGCAACGCTGCACAGCCCGATGAGCAATGCGAAGGCGATGGCGGTGAGTCTGGAGAACGCGACGTGCTTCATGAAGCCTCGGGGCAGGGTTGGGGAACGCGGGCCTCGAAAACACCCGGCATGCACACGGCAGGCAGCCGTTTATACTGCGATGATTGTAGCCGAGGGGCCATCTCCATCCCCTCGCAGCCACTGCCCCGCCACCCCTGAAATACCCCGTCGTTCGCCCGTGCCGTACGTGCGCGAAGCGACGCTTTTCGAACCTCATGAGTCTGCGCATCTACAACACGCTCTCGCGTGAACTGGAGGAGTTCTCCCCATTGCAACCGGGCCAGGTGCGCATGTACGTGTGCGGCATGACGGTCTATGACCTCTGCCACATCGGACACGCCCGCATGATGATGGCGTTCGACGTGGTGCAGCGCTGGCTGCGCGCGAGCGACTATGCCGTGACCTATGTGCGCAACATCACCGACATCGACGACAAGATCATTGCCCGTGCGGTCCAGCGTGGCATCTCCATCCGCGCGCTGACCGACGAGGTGGTCGCGGCCATGCACGAAGACATCGGCGCGCTTCGCATCGAACCGCCCACCATCGAGCCGCGCGCCACCGAATACGTGCCGCAGATGGTCGGCATCATCGAAACGTTGGAGCAGAAGGGCCTCGCCTACCGTTCCGACAACGGCGACGTGAACTACGCGGTGCGCAAGTTCCCGGGCTACGGCAAGCTCTCGGGCAAGTCGCTCGACGAACTGCACGCGGGCGAACGCGTGGCGGTGCTCGACGGCAAGCAGGATCCGCTCGATTTCGTGTTGTGGAAGTCCGCCAAGCCGAACGAGCCCGACGATGCCAAGTGGGAAAGCCCTTTTGGCATGGGCCGCCCGGGTTGGCACATCGAATGCTCGGCCATGAGCTGCGCCACGCTCGGCGAGACCTTCGACATCCACGGCGGCGGGGCAGACCTGCAGTTTCCGCACCACGAGAACGAAATCGCGCAGAGCGAAGGTGCCAACGGCAAGCCGCTTGCGCGCTTCTGGGTGCACAACGGCTTTGTTCGCGTAGACAACGAGAAGATGTCCAAGAGCCTGGGCAACTTCTTCACGATCCGCGAAGTGCTGCAGAAGTACGACGCGGAAAGCCTGCGCTTCTTCCTCGTGCGCACGCACTACCGCAGCGCGCTCAACTACAGCGATGCGCATCTGGACGATGCGCGCAACTCGCTCAAGCGGCTGTACACCGCCCTCGATCTGGTGGCGCCTGCCACCGTGTCCATCGACTGGGCGCAACCCCATGCAGCGCGCTTCAAGGCGGCGATGGACGAGGATTTCGGCACGCCCGAGGCCATCGCCGTGCTGTTCGAGCTGGCCGGCGAAGTCAACCGCACGAAGTCCGCCGAGTCCGCGGGCCTCCTCAAGGCGCTGGCCGGCACATTGGGGCTGCTGCAAGGCGATCCGAAGGCATTTCTCCAGGCAGGCACCACGCTCGACGAAGCCACCATCCAGTCGCTGATCGACGCACGCGCCGCCGCCAAGGCCGCGAAGAACTTCGCCGAGGCCGACCGCATCCGCAGCGACCTTCTCGCGCAGGGCATCGTGCTCAAGGATTCGCCGACCGGCACCACCTGGGCCGCCGCGCAGTGAACGGGACCACCAACCCCATGCCTGCGTCCAGGAAGTCGGCAGTGGTACAGATCTACACGCCCGACTACTGGGAAGAGGCCTGCAAGCACCTGGCCAAGAAGGACCGGGTGATGAAGCGCCTGATACCGAAGTTCGGCGACGCCTGCCTCGAGTCGCGCGGCGATGCGTTCACCACGCTCGCGCGCAGCATCGTCGGCCAGCAGATCTCGGTGAAGTCCGCGCAGTCGGTCTGGGATCGCTTTGCCGCATTGCCGCGCAAGCTGACCCCGGCCAACGTGCTCAAGGTCAAGGTCGACGACATGCGCGCGGCGGGGCTCTCGGCGCGCAAGATCGAATACCTGGTCGACCTCGCGATCCACTTCGATTCGGGCGCGGTGCACGTCGACGCGTGGAAGGACATGTCGGACGAGCTCATCGTCGACGAGCTCGTGGCGATCCGCGGCATCAGCCGCTGGACCGCCGAGATGTTCCTTATCTTCCACCTGATGCGCCCCAACGTGCTGCCGGTGGACGACCTGGGCCTGCTCAACGGCATCAGCGTGAACTACTTCTCGGGCGATCCCGTGAGCCGCAGCGACGCCCGCGACGTCGCCGTGGCCTGGGCGCCTTTTTGCAGCGTGGCGACTTGGTATATTTGGCGATCGCTGGATCCCGTGCCAGTCGCGTATTGAACAACAGGAGAAGACGTTGGCAAAACGAACCTTCCTCGACTTCGAGCAGCCCATCGCGGAGCTCGAAACCAAGATCGAAGAACTGCGCTATGTACAGACCGAATCCGCGGTCGATATCTCCGAAGAGATCGACCAGCTCGGCAAGAAGAGCCAGCAACTCACCAAGGACATCTACAGCGACCTGACGCCCTGGCAGATCACCAAGATCGCACGGCATCAGGAGCGGCCCTACACGCTCGACTACGTCAACGAGATCTTCACCGACTTCGTCGAACTGCACGGCGACAGGCACTTCTCCGACGACCTGTCGATCGTGGGCGGGCTCGCGCGCTTCAACGGCACGCCCTGCATGGTGCTCGGCCACCAGAAGGGCCGCGACACCAAGGAGCGCACGGCGCGCAACTTCGGCATGAGCAAGCCCGAGGGCTACCGCAAGGCGCTGCGCCTCATGAAGACGGCCGAGAAGTTCAAGCTGCCGGTCTTCACCTTCGTCGACACGCCCGGCGCCTACCCCGGCATCGATGCCGAGGAGCGCGGCCAGTCCGAAGCGATCGGTCGCAACATCTACGAGATGGCGCAGCTCGAAGTGCCGATCATCGTCACCATCATCGGCGAAGGCGGCTCGGGCGGTGCGCTCGCCATCTCGGTGGGCGACCAGGTCCTGATGCTGCAGTACTCGGTCTATTCGGTGATCAGCCCCGAAGGCTGCGCATCGATCCTCTGGAAGACCAGCGACAAGGCCCAGGAAGCCGCCGATGCGCTCGGCATCACGGCGCACCGGCTCAAGGCCCTCGGCCTCGTCGACAAGATCGTGAACGAGCCAGTCGGCGGGGCGCACCGCGACCACCGCCAGATGGCCGCCTTCCTGAAGCGCGCGCTCAACGATGCGTTCCGCCAGGTCAGCGACCTGAAGCCCAAGGAACTGCTCGACCGCCGCTACGAGCGCCTGCAAAGCTACGGGCGCTACAACGACACCAAGGCCGACGCCGGCAGGTAAAAGCCCCCGGCCACCCTCCGCCCCATGAACGAAGCCTTCGAACGCGCCATGGCCGCGTTCGAGCCGGCGCACCTGCCGCTGGCGGTGGGCTTCAGCGGCGGCGCCGATTCGACGGCGCTGCTCGCGGCCTGTGCCTCCGCCTGGCCGGGCCAGGTGGTCGCCTTTCACGTGCACCACGGGCTGCAAGCCGCCGCCGATGAATTCGAGCGGCATTGCGCAGCCATTTGCGAACGCCTCGGCGTGCCGCTCGTGGTGCGCCGCGTCGATGCGCGGCATGCGAGCGGCGACAGCCCCGAAGACAGCGCACGCCGTGCCCGCTACGCGGCCTTCGCGGCCATCGCCCGCGAGGTGGCGGCACCGGGCCCGGTCCGCGCGCTGGCGCTTGGCCACCATGCCGACGACCAGGTCGAGACCCTGCTGCTCGCGCTGTCGCGAGGCGCGGGGCTTCCGGGCCTGGCAGCAATGCCTGCACGCGCGCAGCGCCACGGCCTCGAGATCTACCGGCCGCTGCTGTCCGTGCCCGGCACGGACATTCGAGCGTGGCTCCGGGGCGTCAATCTGCCCTGGATCGAGGACCCGACCAATGGCGACGAGCGCTACACGCGCAACCGCATCCGCGCCGTGCTGCTGCCGGCGCTCGAACGGGCCTTTCCGCAGTTCCGCAGCACCTTCGCGCGCAGCATCGGCCACGCAGCGCAGGCGCAACAGCTGCTCGGCGACCTGGCCGCGCAGGACCTGGCCGCGGCGGGAGACCCACCCCGCATCGCGGGCCTGCAGGCACTGCCGCGCGCGCGCCAGGCCAACCTGCTGCGGCACTGGCTGCTGCAGGCGCATGGCGCCACGCCGAGCGCCGCGCAGCTCGAGCAGTTGCTCGACCAGGTTCGCGCATGCACCACGCGCGGCCACCGGATCCATCTCAAGGTGGGCACGGGCTTCATCGAGCGGCGGGACGATCGGCTGCATTGGTACAATTTCCGGCCCTCGCCCGAGGCTTCGCGCTGACGGCTTGCAGGGCGCGCGCCCGCACACCGGCAAGGGTCGGGTGGGGCGGCTTCTTTCTTTTCTCTGAATTCACCCATGGCATTGATCGTTCACAAATACGGCGGTACGTCGATGGGCTCGACCGAGCGCATCAAGAATGTCGCCAAGCGCGTCGCCAAGTGGGCGCGCGCCGGCCACCAGATGATCGTGGTCCCGAGTGCCATGAGCGGCGAAACCAATCGCCTGCTCGGCCTGGCCAAGGAACTGGCCCCGAGCAAGCCGGGCGCGGCCCATGGCCGCGAGCTCGACATGCTCGCCGCCACCGGCGAGCAGGCCTCGTCCGCGCTGCTGGCCATCGCACTGCAGGCCGAGGGCGTCGAGGCCGTGAGCTATGCGGGCTGGCAGGTGTCGGTGCGCACCGACAACTCGTACACCAAGGCCCGCATCGAAAGCATCGACGACGCACGCGTGCGCGCCGACCTCGATGCCGGCAAGGTCGTCGTCATCACCGGCTTCCAGGGCGTGGACGACGCGGGCAACATCACCACGCTGGGCCGCGGCGGCAGCGACACCTCGGCCGTGGCCGTGGCCGCCGCCATGAAGGCACACGAGTGCCTGATCTACACCGACGTGGACGGCGTCTACACCACCGATCCGCGCGTCGAGCCCGATGCGCGCCGCCTCACGACCGTGAGCTTCGAGGAGATGCTCGAGATGGCGAGCCTGGGCTCCAAGGTTCTGCAGATCCGCTCGGTGGAGTTCGCCGGCAAGTACAAGGTCCCGCTGCGCGTGCTTTCGAGCTTCACGCCCTGGGACATCGACATCAATGAAGAAGCCAAGTCAGGCACGCTGATCACTTTCGAGGAAGACGAAAACATGGAACAAGCCGTTGTATCCGGCATCGCTTTCAACCGCGACGAAGCCAAGATCTCGGTGCTCGGCGTGCCCGACAAGCCGGGCATCGCGTACCACATCCTCGGGGCCGTGGCCGATGCCAACATCGAGGTCGACGTGATCATCCAGAACCTGAGCAAGGATGGCCGCACCGACTTCAGCTTCACCGTGCATCGCAACGACTACGCGAAGACCATCGACCTGCTGCAGGCCAAGGTCATGCCCTCGCTGGGTGCCACCGAGATCGTCGGCGACACCAAGATCTGCAAGGTCAGCATCGTGGGCATCGGCATGCGAAGCCACGTCGGCGTGGCCAGCAAGATGTTCCGCGTGCTGAGCGAAGAGGGCATCAACATCCAGATGATCTCGACCAGCGAGATCAAGACCTCGGTCGTGATCGACGAGAAATACATGGAACTTGCAGTCCGCGCGCTGCATAAAGCCTTCGATCTCGATCAACCGGCCGCCTGATGGTGGCATAATCTCGGCTTCTTTCAGGAACTGTGACCGAGTGGCCGAAGGTGCTCCCCTGCTAAGGGAGTATGGGGTGTAGAGCCTCATCGAGGGTTCGAATCCCTCCGGTTCCGCCAGCTAGCAAAAACGCCCCTCACGGGGCGTTTTTCATTTGTTCTTCCGTTCTTCCTGCCTCTGATCCCGCTGCGCCGAGATCGCCGGAGCGCCTCGGAAATTAAATTTCGAACGGTCGATCTATTTTGCCAAATCAACTTGGCAAGCGAATTGAAAATCGCCAATCGCTATTGAGCGGTACTAATTCTCGCTTTCGCACGATTTCGTAACCAGGTGCACGATTTCCACATGCGAGGTGCGCATTTTTTGCGGACTGCGGCGATGTGTTTCTTTAGATTCCCCCTCAAGGGCAAAATCCGTTAACGCTTGAATTCATGACAGGTGGCACGCGGCGGATTTGACCGAACCACGATCGCTCGAAGGAGCGACCGGTCCATTGATCAGTGTGAGGGGGTGGTCGTTTTGCAAATTGCCGTACTAGATCCGTTGCTTCGTTCCAGAGAAATTGCCCGCCGTGCCATTTGCAGGCTGGGGCACACGCCAATAATTTTTACCAGTGTGGAAGAGCTGCAAAAGCAAAGCGCGGTTGCGGCTCAATTCGAAGCCCTGCTATTGGCTTGTCCCAGAGACCCAGCCGTATTCCAGCCGCTCATTGCACAAGCCCGTGAAAGCCTGGGTCGGCATTTCCCGCTGGTTCTCAGTGCCTGCAAGAGCCAGTTCCGGGTGATTTCGGTACTTCATACCGATTCGGCGTCCACGGTGGTTCATGCGCCATCTTCGTTCGAGGACAGCTACCGCACGCTCGAGGCCTACCTGCAGCGCCGCAAGGTGCCGATCGCCGAGCGCGTCATGCAGTGGGGCGACTACCGCTTCGTCCTGCATCAGGACAAGGCGGAGCGGGCCGGCGATGTCATCAAGCTGCGCCCGCTCGAGTTCGACCTGGCCGTGGCCTTCTTCCGCAACATCAACCGCCCACTGTCGCGCGAATGGCTCTTCAGGCATGTATGGGGCCGAAACGACAACGATCATCCGGTCTCGCGATCGCTGGACGTCAGCGTGTCGGGTCTGCGCCGCAAGCTCGGGCTGCATGCCCGCTCCAAGGGCCCTTGCCTGCAGGCGATCTGGGGGCAGGGCTACCAGCTCAGCGAGATGGCCGAGCCCTACGAGGCACAGAGCCGGCACGGCTTCTGAGGCCGAGTGCGCACGCCCGCCCCGGGCTTGCGCGCGAGAGCCGCCAAGGATGAGCTCATCGTCTGCCGGTGAGAATCCAGGGTTCACTGGAGTTGACCGTGGATTCTTCCTTCGCACTGCTCGACGACTGCGGCTCGACGCCGGACCGCCCCACGAGCCGGCTGTACACCCGCTTCGTGCGCGCGCATCGCGCTGTCGACGCGGCCGACCTCGACGCCGCATGGGCGCGCGTGGATGCCGACCTGCGCCAGGGGCTGCATGCGGTGCTGCTGGCTGACTACGAATGGGGCGCCAGGCTGCTGCAGGCGGGCGAGCGGCGGCTTGCGCCCGGCGACAGCGCGGCGCTGCGCGTGCTGATGTTCCGCGACTGCGCGCGGCTTTCGGCCGGCGAGGCCGGCGCCTGGCTCGAACGATGCGAGCCCGACAGCGCCGCCGCCGCGCAGTCCGCGGGCGTGATGGACCTGCAGCCCGGTATCGGTGAAGCGGAATTCACCGCCGCCATCGCGCGCATCCATGCCGCCATTGCCGCCGGCGAAACCTACCAGGTCAACTTCACCTACCGGCTGAACGGCCAGGCCTACGGCTCGCCCGTGGCGCTGTACCGCCGCCTGCGCGAGCGGCAGCCGGTGGCCTACGGCGCGCTGATCGCGCTGCCCGAGGGCGGCGAGATCACGCACGTGCTCTCTTGCTCGCCCGAGCTGTTCCTGCGCCACGCGCGCGGCGTGCTCACCGCGCGCCCGATGAAGGGCACCGCCGCGCGCGCCGATGTCCCCGAGGCCGACAGCGAAACGGCGCGCCGGCTCGCGGCCGACGCCAAGAACCGCGCCGAGAACGTGATGATCGTCGACCTGCTGCGCAACGACATCGGCCGCGTGGCATGCATCGGCTCGGTGAAGGTGCCCACGCTGTTCGCGGTCGAGCCCTATGCCACGGTGTTCCAGATGACCTCCACCGTCGAGGCGCTGCTGCGCCCCGGCGTCGGCATGCCCGAGTTGCTGCGCGCCGCGTTTCCCTGCGGCTCGATCACCGGCGCGCCGAAGCACCGCACCATGGACTGGATCGCCGAGCTCGAAGGCACGCCGCGCGGCCTCTACTGCGGCGCCATCGGCTGGGTCGATGCGTCGGCCGAAGGCGAGGCGGTCGGCGATTTCTGCCTCTCGGTGGCGATCCGCACGCTCACGCTCGGCGCGTCCGAGCGGGGCCTGCGGCCGCTGCGGCTCGGTGTCGGCGCGGGCATCGTGCACGACAGCCGCGCGGCCGACGAGTTCGAGGAATGCCGCCTCAAGGCCCGCTTCCTCACCGCACTCGACCCCGGCTTCGAACTGTTCGAGACCATGCTGGCCACGCCGGGCGAGGGCATCCGCTACCTCGAGCGGCATCTCGCGCGGCTCGCGCGCAGCGCCCAGGCGCTCGGCTTCGCGTTTGACCGGGCGGCCGCGCTGCAGGCGCTGCGCGACGCACTGCCCGCGCTCGCGCCGGGCCAGCCGTCGCGGCTGCGCTTGGCGCTCGCGCACGGCGGGCGCATCGGCATCACGCATTCACCACTGCCGCCGCTGCCGCTGCCGCCCGGCGCGGTGAAGCTCGTGATCGCCGAAGCGCGGCTGCCCGATGCGAACCCGCTGGCCGCGCACAAAACCACCTGGCGCCAGCACTACGATGCCGGCGTGCGCGCCGCCGAGCGTGCCGGTGCCTTCGACAGCCTGTTCTTCACGGCCGACGGCCGGCTCGCCGAAGGCGGGCGCAGCACGCTGTTCGCGCGCATCGACGGACGCTGGTGCACGCCGCCCGTCGCCGACGGCGCCTTGCCGGGCGTGATGCGCGGCGTGCTGATGGACGACTCGATCTGGCTCGCCGAGGAACGCAGCCTCTCGCTCGACGACCTGCGCGCGGCGCAGAAGCTCGTGGTGTGCAACGCGTTGCGCGGCGTGCTGCCGGCGCAGCTGGTTCCGCCCGACGCCGCGCCGGCATCGGATGCCGGTGCGCGCTTTCGGGAACCTTCGGCAGCCTGAAGCCGCCGCGTCTCCCGCTGGCCCCTACACCTGGATCAACCCCCACCGCAGCGCCACCCACGTCAGCTCCGCCTGGTTGGCGGCGCCGAGCTTCTGCTTGATGCGGTAGAGGTGCGAGCCCACGGTGCTCAGCGACAGGTTCAGCGTGCCCGCGATCTGCGCCACCGTCATGCCGCGCGCGAGCTGGATGAAGACCGAGAACTCGCGCTCGCTCAGCAGGTCGGCCGGATTGGCTTCGCCCTCGATCTGCGCGGTGGCGAGTGCCTGCGCGGTGCTGGCGTCGATGTAGCGCTCGCCGCGCGCCACCGCCCGGACCGCGGCGATCAGCGCGTCGGGCGCGCTGCGCTTGGCGAGATAGCCGAGCGCGCCGGCGCGCAGCACGCGGCGCGGATGGATCGTGTCCTCGTGCGCCGACAGGGCCAGCACGCGCGCCTTCGGGTCGTGCGCCAGCAGGCGCCGCACGGCCTCGAGCCCGCCCATGCCGGGCATCGAGAGGTCCATCACGACGAGGTCGGGCTGCACCTGCGGATAGTCCTGGCAGGCCTGCTCGCCGGTATCGGCCTCGGCCGCCACCTCGATCTGCGCGTCGGCCAGCAGCATGCGAAAGCCCATGCGCACCAGCGCATGGTCGTCCACCAGCATCACGCGGATAAGAGGCTCGGTCGTCGATGTCATGGGTTCTCCGGGGCGGCGCCCGCCAGCGGCAGGCGCACCGTCAGTTGGGCGCCGCGCGGCACGGCGGGTTCGAGGCGCAGCTCGCCGCCGAGGCTGTCGATGCGCTCGGCGAGCCAGCGCAGGCCGTAGTGTCCGCCGCTGGTCTCCTGGGCCGCGTCGGCGGCACCGAGGCCGCGGCCGTCGTCGCTGAGCGTGAGCGTCACGGCGCTTTCGGTGCCTGCGAGTGCGAGCACGATCCGGCGTGCCTCGCCGTGCCGCAGTGCGTTGGTGATGCCTTCCTGCGCGGCGCGGTAGAGCACGAGCGCGGTGTCGGTGCCGAGCGGGGTGCGGCCGAGGTCGAGGCCGAGTTGCCATTCGACCTCCACTCCCGCGTGGCTGTTGCGCGTGCGCTCCACCAGGTCTTCGAGGGCGGCCACCAGGCCGAAGCGGTCGAGCACCAGCGGCGTGAGGCGCGGGATCATGCCGTGCATCGCGGTGTAGAGCCGCGCCGATTCGTCGGCGATGAGCCGTGCCGCCTGCTCGGCCTGCGGATCGAGCGACTGCATGCGCTGCGCGATCGACAGCGCCATGCTGCGCATCGCGGTGACCGACTGGCCGAGTTCGTCGTGCAGCTCGCGCGCGATCAGGCGGCGTTCTTCCTCGATCTTCTGGTCGACCCAGCGGCCCAGTTCGCGGCTTTCGAGCAGGCGGCTCTCGGCGCGCACCGCGCGGCGCTCGGTCTCGATGTGCTGCTGCAGCATGCCGACCATGCGGTTGAAGGCGGCGCCGATCGCCGCGGCCTCGGTGCCGGGCAGGGCGCGCAGTGCCACGTCGAAGCGCCCGCTCTCGAGCTGGTTGAGCGCATCGACGATGTCGGCGAACGGACGCGTCGCGCGCCCCACCACCCAGAACACGGCCGCATTGACCACCGCCAGCAGCCCGAGCGCGCTGAGCAGCAGCAGCACCGCATCGTCCCAGGCGTCGAGCACCGCGCGCGAGGCGTTGGAGCGCACCACCAGCTTGCCGTCGGGAAAGGCGATCGACATCTGCTTGGGCGAAGGCGACACCAGCCTGGCGAACCAGCTTGGCGCATCGCGGCCCGCCTTGTACGGCGAGTCAGGCGAGCTGTAGAGCACGCGCGCCTCGGCGTCGAGCAGCGTGATGTCGTTCGAGCGCACCCGGCCCACGCCCTGCAGAAAGGCCAGCATGGCGGGCGTGCCCTGCGCCGCATAGAGCCATGCGGTGCGGTTCAGCAACTGGGCGGCCACGCGGTTGGCGGCCACCACTTCTTCCTGGATCGACTCGCGCATGCTGCGCAGCTGCAGCGCGAGCATGGCCGCGAGCGAAAGCAGCGCCAGCAGGCTGACGATGAGGTTGATCTTCAGGCGCAGCGTCATGACGCACTCGCGTCGCCGAAGCGTCCGTGCCGTGCATAGCCGTCGAGTGCGGCGACCATCGCCTGCACCATGGCCGGGTGCGCGGGATCGTGACCGGCAGCCGCGTCGACCCACTGCAACCGGCTGTGCGCGATGCGTTCGTGCACCGCCCGTGCGTTTTGCGGCGGGCACACGCGGTCGCCCTGCGAGTGCAGCAACAGCGTGGGCACGTGGGGCAGCGCATGCAGGCGTTCGAGCAGCGGCGGCGCATCGTCGAGCCAGCAGCGGTGCAGCAGAAAATGGCTCTGCACGCGATAGCGGTCCACGAGCGCGTCGAGCACGGTGCGTTCGGGCGCCGGGTCGTCGGACGCGGCCTGCTGTTGATCGCCCGCGAGCGCACGCTCCCAGCGCCACCATGCGAGCGCGAGCCGGCGCGCCGTGTCGGCATCGCCATCGGCCGCGAGTCCGCGCGCCAGGAAGCCCAGCATGTCGCCGCGCTGGTCGGGCGGCGCCTCGGCGGCGAAGCGTTCCCATGGGTCGGGCGCGCGGCGCGCCGTGTCCTGGAAGAAGTTGTCGATGTCGCCGGCGCGCGGCAGGAACACCGCGCGCAGCAGCAGCGCGGCCACGGCCTCGGGCTCGGCCAGTGCATGGGCGAGCGCCAGCGTCGCGCCCCACGAGCCGCCCACCACGAGCCAGCGCGGCACGCCGAGCTGCGCGCGCACGCTGCGCAGGTCGTCGAGCAGGTCGGCCGTCCGGTTGTACGCGGTCGTGCCGCGCGGCCGGCTGCGGCCGGCGCCGCGCTGGTCGATGGTGATCACATGGAAGCGCGAGGGATCGAAGAAGCGCCGCAGCACCGGCGAGCTGCCCGAGCCCGGTCCGCCATGCAGCACCACGGCGCAAAGACCTGCCGGATCGCCGCTTTGCTCGACATGCAGCACATGGCCGTGCGACACCGGGAATGCGTGGGTGCGCCAGGGCGGAGTTTCGTTGTACAGGCCGGTGGGAAACACCGGGGCATGGTACGGGAAACGTCGCGTGCGTGGCTATGCGGACGGCGGTGCGGCCGTGTCCTGCCGGCCCGGCGGCGCGAAGCAGACGGCGGTCCAGCCTGCATCGACCTTGAAGGGCTGCTCGCTCGAATAGATCCGGAACGCGCCGGCTGGCGACACGCCGCCCACGAGCCACCAGTCCTTGCCGGGTTTGCCCATGCGCTCGCTGAACGCGGCCCAGCCGTAGGCCTTGGTGAGGTTCGTCGCCTGGATGGTCCAGCCCTCTTGCAGCCGCGCCTCGAGCGCCGCGTAGGTGGCGCCCTCATGAAAGGCGAGGTAGCCGCGCTGCTGCAGCGACAGCGCACCCGCGGCCTGTCCCTGTCCGCGGCCGACTGCGAGCTGGAAGGTGCGGTGGTGGCCCATCCGATGGCCCTGCGCCTTGCACACCAGCGCGTTATACGAGTCGTTCTCGGTGGCGCAAAGGAGGTAGCTCAGGTGCTGCACCTCGAGCGCCTCTTCGGCCTGCTCCGACAGGAATTCGCCATAGAACACCTCGATGCCGCGCATGCGCGCGAGCTTGAGGGCTTCGTAATGGCGGTCGACCACCAGCACCTCGATCTGCAGGCGCTGCAGCGTCTGCGCCAGCGCGCAGGTCCAGGGCGAGGCGCCGACGATCAGCAGGCCCGAGTCGCCGCGCGCGGCCAGCCCGAGGCGGCGCGCGATGCGCCCGAGGCTCAGGCCATGGCAGAGCACCGTCGCCATCACGATCAGAAAGGTGGTCGGCAGCAGCTTCGCGGCGTCGGCATAGCCGGCCTTGACGAGGGCGGGCCCGAAGATGCCTGCGGTGGCCACGGCCACGATGCCGCGCGGCGCGATCCAGGCCAGCAGCAGGCGGTCCTGCCTGCGCATCGGCGCACCCAGCGTCGAGAGGCCGATCGCGAGCGGGCGCACCACGAACAGCACGGCGAGCACGAAGGCCACCATGCGCCAGTCGATCAGTGCGAGCTGCCCCGGCTCGAGCTGGCTCGGGATCACGATGAACAGCACCGACAGCAGCACCACCGTGAGGTTTTCCTTGAAGTGCTGAAGCGACTCGCGCTCGACCAGTTCCATGTTGCCGATCACCAGGCCCATGACGGTCACGGTCAGCAGTCCCGCCTCGTGCTGCACGAGGTTGCTGGCCCAGTAGGCAGCCAGCACCAGCACCATGAGGATGGGCGCCTTCAGGTGCTCGGGCGCGCCGCCACGGCGGTACAGCCAGCCGATGAGCCAGCCGCCCAGTCCGCCCAGTACCAGGGCCACCGCCACCGCGGCACCGAGCGCCAGCAGCGTGGTCGACAGGCCGCCGCCCGACACCGTGAAGTACTGAAAAGCCAGCACCGCCATCAACACGCCGATCGGGTCGTTGACGATGCCCTCCCACTTGAGCAGCGCGGCCGATTCCTTGTTGAGACGCGCCTGGCGCAGCAGCGGCAGGATCACCGTGGGTCCGGTCACGACCAGGATCGCGGCCAGCACGATCGCCACCGGCCAGCTCAGGCCGCCGATGTAGTGCGCGGCCACGCCGCCGAACAGCCACGCCAGCGGCGGCGCAACGACCGTGAGCCGGCCGATGCCATGGCCCACGCGCTTGAACTCGCTGATCTTCAGGTCCATGCCGCCTTCGAACAGGATGATCGCGACGCCCAGGCCGATCAGTTCGCTCAGTTGCTCGCCTTCGATGCTGGGCCGGACCACGCCGGCGATCGGGCCGAGCACGAGGCCGACGGCGATGAGCACGACGATCGCGGGAAGGCGGATCTGGGCGGCCAGCCACTGGCTCGCGAGGCCGGCGCAGAGGATGGTGAGGAGCAGGGAGGCGGTGTGCACGTTCGGGGATTTCGAATTGTTCAAAGACGCTGCCGCGTGCCGCGCAGCAGGCGCGGAGCCTACAGGGGAAACCCTGGGTTTCCGGGCGCTGCGGCCATGCCGGCGGCGCCGGTATGTGCAATGTGCACGCTTTCATGAAAATCATGAACTGCGAATCATGATTTCACGGCTGGGTCCGGCGCGCTCATCGGTTCACTATGGGACGTGGAACCACGCGATTCCCGCAGCCGCCGTCCGGCGCTGCTGCGCCACTTCAGAAGGAGACACCGCATGAAATGGGAAACACCGACGGCCACCGATTTCCGCTTCGGCTTCGAGATCACGATGTACGTCAACGCTAGGTAAGGACGCCCCCCGAAGCGCCTGCGGCGCCTCCCCCCACTGGGGGGCGCACCCGGTGGCCCGGCGGAGCCGGTTCCACGGGTGCACTGGGTTGGGCCGTGGGGGTTTTTGGGGTGTGCCCTTTTTGTCGACCCGCCCTGTTTTTCAGGGTGGGTTGTTCGGGATTCGATTCCTCCTCTTTTCTTTCTACCGATGCGCATCACCGTCCTGGGTTCGGCCGCGGGTGGCGGCTTTCCGCAGTGGAACTGCAACTGCCCCAATTGCGCGGGTGTGCGTGCGGGCACGGTGCGGGCCAAGGCGCGCACGCAGTCGTCGATCTTCGTACGGCCCGATGGGGGCGCGGACGGGGTGCTGTTCAATGCATCGCCCGACATCCTCGAGCAGATCCGCAGCAGTCCGGTGCTGCAGCCGGCGCGTGCGCTGCGCGACACGGCGATCGCGGGCGTGGTGCTGATCGACGGGCAGGTCGACCATGCGACGGGGCTGTTCATGCTGCGCGAGCGCGGCACGCCGCTGCCGCTGTGGTGCACCGATCCGGTGGCCGAGGACCTGGGCCGGGGCAACCCGGTGCTGAACGTGCTGTCGCACTACTGCGGGGTGGAGCGCCATGCGGTGCCGCTCGACGGCAATGCGTTCGAAGTGCCCGGTGTGCCGGGGCTGTCGTTCCGCGCGATCGCGCTCACGGGAAAGGCCGCGCCGTATTCGCCGCACCGCGATCATCCGGTGGCCGGCGACAACATCGGCGTGACCATCCTCGACCGGCAGAGCGGGCGCAGCCTGTTCTATGCGCCGGGCCTGGGCGCGATCACGCCGCCGGTGTTCGATGCGATGTCGAACGCCGATGCGGTGATGGTGGATGGCACCTTCTGGACCGACGACGAGATGGTCCGCCTCGGCGTCAGCGGCAAGCGCGCGCGCGAGATCGGGCACCTGCCGCAGTCGGGCGAGGGCGGAATGATCGAATGGCTCTCGCGCCTGCCGGCCACCACCGCGCGGCGCATGCTGATCCACATCAACAACACCAATCCGATCCTCGACGAGGACTCGGCCGCGCATGCCGCGCTGCGGCGCGCAGGGATCGAAGCCTGCGAAGACGGCATGCAGATCCAGCTCTGAAACCGGAAGCCCACCTCCATGCACGCCGACAGGATCCAGGACCCGTCCCGCCCGACCACCCACCACGGCGCGGAAAGCGCACCCGCCTGGTCGCGCGAGGACTTCGAGGCCCGGCTGCGCGAGCGCGGCCGCAGCTACCACATCCACCATCCGTTCAACGTGATGCTCAACAGCGGGCGCGCTTCGCCCGAGCAGATCCGCGGCTGGGTGGCGAACCGCTTCTATTACCAGATCGCGATCCCGATCAAGGACGCCGCGGTGCTGTCGAACTGCCCCGACCAGGCGGTGCGGCGCGGCTGGGTGCAGCGCATCCTCGACCACGACGGCTTCGAGCTCGGCGGCATCCGCGATGAAGGCGGCATCGAGGCCTGGCTGCGCCTGGCCGAGGCCGTGGGCCTCTCGCGCGACGAGGTGCGCGACCTGCGGCATGTGGTGCCGGCGGTGCGCTTCGCGGTCGATGCGTATGTCAACTTCGCGCGCCGTGCGCCCTGGCAGGAGGCGGTGTGCTCCTCGCTGACCGAACTCTTCGCGCCCGAGATCCACAAGCAGCGCCTCGCGACCTGGCCCGAGCACTACGCGTGGATCGAACCCGAGGGGCTCGGCTACTTTCGCAACCGCGTGAGCCAGGCGCGCCGCGACGTGGAACAGGGCCTCGCGATCACGCTCGACCACTTCGACACGCGTGCGCTGCAGGAGCGCGCGCTCGAGGTGCTGCAGTTCAAGCTCGACATCCTCTGGGCCATGAACGACGCGATGGCGACGCGCTACGGGGTGGGTGCGCAATGAGCGCCGCGCCGGACATCAAGCAGCTCACGCTCGAGAGCCGGCCGCGCGTGGGTCCGGGCTTTCGCTTGCAATGGGAGCCGGCCCAGGACTGCCACGTGCTGCTCTATCCCGAGGGCATGGTCAAGCTCAATGGCAGCGCGGGCGAGATCATGAAGCGCTGCGACGGCGAGCGCAGCCTCGCGGCCATCGTGGCCGAGCTCGAAGGCGCCTTCGGCACCACCGGCCTCGAGCCGCAGGTGCGCGGATTCGTCGAGATGGCGGCGCAGCAGAACTGGCTGCGCTGGGATGCGTGCCGGGATACGTGCCGGGATACGCCATGACCGCGGGCGCAGGCACCTCGCAGCCGGCCCGGCCCGGCCCGCCGCTCTGGCTGCTGGCCGAGCTGACCTACCGCTGTCCGCTGCACTGCGTGTTCTGCTTCAATCCGGTCGACTTCGCCGCGCGCGCGGACGAACTGTCGACCGACGACTGGCTGCGCGTGCTGCGCCAGGGCCGCGAGCTCGGTGCGGTGCAGTGCGGCCTCTCGGGCGGCGAGCCGCTGCTGCGCGACGACCTGGAGCTCATCGTGGCCGAGGCGCACCGCCTGGGCTACTACACCAACCTGCTGACCTCGGGCGTGGGCCTGACGCCGCAGCGGGCCGCGGCGCTGAAGCAGGCGGGGCTCGACCATGTGCAGCTCTCGTTCCAGGATTCGACCCGCGAGATGAACGATTTCCTCTCGCACACCAAGACCTTCGAACTCAAGAACCGGGTCGCGAAGACCATCAAGGACCAGGGCTGGCCGATGGTGCTCAACGTGGTGATCCACCGCATGAACATCGACCACATCGACCGCATCATCGAGATGGCGCACGAGATGGGCGCCGAATACCTCGAGCTCGCCAACACGCAGTACTACTCGTGGGCTTTTCTCAACCGCGACCAGCTGCTGCCCACGCACGAACAGCTGCGCCATGCCGAGCAGGTGACCGACGCCTGGCGCGCACGGCTCGGCGAGCGCATGCGCATCTTCTTCGTCGCCCCCGACTACCACGAGGGCAAGCCCAAGAAATGCGTCAACGGCTGGGGCAGCATGTTCCTCACCGTGGCGCCCGACGGCACGGCGCTGCCGTGCCACACCGCGTCGATGCTGCCGGGCCTCGAGTTCCCGAACGTCAAGGCGCATGGCCTGCGCGAGATCTGGTTCGATTCGGAAGGCTTCAACCGCTACCGCGGCACCGGCTGGATGAAGGAGCCCTGCGCGAGCTGCGACCAGCGCGGGCAGGACCTTGGCGGCTGCCGCTGCCAGGCCTTCCTGCTGGCGCAGGACCCGGCGGCCGCCGACCCGGTGTGCGCCAAGAGTCCCGAGCACCACCGCGTGGCGGAGGCCGTGGAACGCGCGGCGGCGCGCGACCCGGCCGCGCCGGTCGAGCATCCGCTGGTGTTCCGCGACCCGACCAACTCGCGCCGACTGTCACGGCACGTGTGATCGGCGGTTCAGAGAGCGTGTGTGGCGAAGGCGCTCAGCGCGACGCGGCATGCCGCGCCTCGTCGTCCATGGGCTGGTAGCAAGTGTCATCAAATGGAACCTATCTCGCTACCGTCGCGACTTTGCGACAAAACATGGGTAAAGGTAACGAGGTGTATGGTTAAATTGCCCCCAACAATCGCGAAGAGGACGAGGGATTCCATGAAGCTGCTGTTGAGCATGGTGTGCGCCGTGGTCGCGTTGGCAGGGTGCGCCAGCGCGCCGCCGACGCCCACCGAACCCGGCACCGGGTCCGGCCTGTCGTATGTGCCCAAGGTGGCGATGGAAGGCGTCGACGGCGCCCGCTATGACAGCGACGTGGCCGACTGCCGCGGCGCCGCGACGCGGATCGCGGCACGCAGCGAATCGGGCGACGCCATGTGGCTCGCGCTGGGCCTGGGCCTGATCACGGTGCATGGCCAGGGCATCGTGGCCGCGGCCTCGTACACGGGCATCTCGGCCGCGGTGATCGACATGTCGTACCGCCCGAACGCTGCGGTGATCGCCGAGCACCAGCAGACGGCGATCGTGCACTGCATGGCCAAGCGCGGTTACCGCAACCTCGATCCGCACGTGCGCGACTCCTTCTACGGCCATGCCTTCACGCCTGAACTGGTGCTCGCCCCGCGCCGCACGGGCGTCGACACCTACAACGCTGAAGTGGTCGCGAAGGCCGGGCGCTGCAGCGTCCAGCCGCGCGCCGAGCTGACGGCCAAGGGCCCCGGCTACGAGGCCTACAGCGTGCCGTGCTCGAACGGCGCCACCTGGGCGGTGCGCTGCGAATTCGGCAACTGCCGCGTGCTCGGGCAGTCGCCGGTGCGGCGCTCCTGAGCCTGCGGCCCGGCATTCCGCTCACTGGATGACCAGGCCCTGCAGCGCGGGGTCGGCGGGCGGCGTTTCGAGCTTCATCTGCCGCAGTGTCTTCATCAGGAGCCGGGCGATCATCAGGTTGCGGTGCCGCTTGCTGTTGGCGGGCACCACGTACCAGGGCGCATGAGCCGTTGAAGTGGCGCGCAGTGCGCGTTCGTAGGCCTGCTGGTAGGCGTCCCACTTGGTGCGCACGTCGAGGTCGCCCATGCTGAACTTCCATTGCTTGCCGGGCGTGTCGATGCGCGCCTGCAGCCGCTCGCGCTGCTCGTCCTTGCCGATGTGCAGCATGCACTTGACGACCACGGTGCCGGTTTCGACGAGCAGGCGCTCGAAGTCGTTGATCTGGGCATAGCGCCGGCGGGCCTCGGCCTTGTCGATCCAGCCCTCGACCACGGGCACGAGCACGTCTTCGTAGTGGCTGCGGTTCCAGACCGCGATCTCGCCGTTGCGCGGCACCACCGCATGGCAGCGCCAAAGGTAGTCGCGTGCGCGCTCGTCCTCGCTGGGCGCCTTGAAGGCGCAGACGCGCACGCCGAGCGGCGAGGTGCGCGAGAACACCCAGCGCACGGTGCCGTCCTTGCCGCTGGTGTCCATGCCCTGCAGCACCAGCAGCAGCTTGCGGCGGCCTTCGGCATGCAGCAGGTTCTGCATCTCGTCGAGCTCGACGGCCAACGCGTCGATTTCCGCGCGCTGGGCCGCCTCGTCGCCTTCGAGGAACGGCGCGTCGCCGGGGTCTACGCTCGAAAGTCGGAAGTTGCCGTCGTCGACGCGGAATTTCTTCAGGCTGGGCATGGGGCCGGCTCCGTGTGGGAAAAGGAAAGGAGCGTAAGCGATCGGGTGGTCGGCCGGCCGCCGGCCGCGCGGGCACCCGTTCAGCGCCCGCCGTCGTCCGGGTCGATCGAGGCGCTCCAGCGGCTGTCCCACTCGGCATGCCGAGCGGCGCCGTCGAGATCGCGCCGGTCGCGCTTGGTCGGCCGGCCCTGCGCAATGGCCAGCGCCGGTTCGCTGCCCATGCGGCGCTGCTCGCGCATCTGCGCCAGGGCGGCGATGCTTTCCGGGGTTTCTTCGTACAACTGCTGAGCGACCGGGGCCGGCCCGCGCTGGCCGCTCAGCCCGCGCACCACCACGCTGCGCGTGAGCGGCCCCATGCGCAGGGCCACGGTGTCGCCCACCTTGACCTCGCGCGAGGCCTTGGCGACGTCGCCGTTCACCTGCACCCGGTTCTTGCCGATTTCGTCCGCGGCCAGCGAGCGCGTCTTGAAGAAGCGGGCGGCCCAGAGCCATTTGTCGATGCGCAGGCGATCCATAGCGTCAGGAATTGTGGGGGTGCAAAGGCAGGCGCACGACAGCGTCCAGCCCGACCCCTTGTGCGGCATTGTCCTGCGGGCGGCGGTTGTCCAGGTCGATGCGCCCGCCGAGCGCCAGCACGATCTCGCGGCAGATCGCGAGGCCGAGGCCCGAGCCGGTGGCGCTGTCGCCGGTGGAGAAGGGCGCGAACAGCCGCTGGCGCAGTTCGGGTGAAATGCCCGGTCCTTCGTCGCGCACGGCCAGCACCGCCTCGGCGCCCTCCGCACGCACGCTGACCGACAGCGCACCGCCGGGCGGGCTCTGCTTGATGGCGTTGTGCAGCAGGTTGCGCGTGAGCTCCTGCAGCATCCAGCGGTGCGCGCGCACCACGACCGGCCGCGCATCGATCGCCAGCTCGAAGTCGAGCGTCTTGTCCGCGATCAGCGGCGAGAGGTCGAGCGCGATCTGCCGCGCCACCTCGCCGAGCTCGAGCGGCACCGATTCGGGCTGCTGGCGCAACTGCTCGACCTTGGCGAGCGACAGCATCTGGTTGGCGAGCGTGGTGGCGCGCTCGACGGTCTGGCTGATCTCGCCGAGAGCCTGCTCGGGCGGCACGTCGCCGCGGCGCGCGGACTGCACCTGGGCCTTGAGCACCGCGAGCGGCGTGCGAAGCTGGTGGGCGCTGTCGCGCACGAAGCGCTTCTGGTGATCGAGCAGGCGCTGCAGCCGTCCCATCACCTCGGTGGTGGCGTCGATGAGCGGGCGCAGCTCGCGTGGCGCATCGGGCGCGTCGATCGGTGAGAGGTCGTCGGCGGCGCGCTTCTCGATGGCCTCGCCGAGCTGCCGCACGGGCCGCGTGGCGCGCTGCACCACGAGCACCGTCACGAAGGCGATCACGCCCAGCAGCAGCAACTGGCGCCAGAGCATGTCGACGAGCAGCTTGCGCACCAGTGTCTCGCGCAGCTCCAGGGTCTCGGCCACCTGCACCACGGCCATGCCGCGTCCGCGTGCGCTCGCCACGGGCTGCAGCAGCACTGCCACGCGCACCGGCTGGTCGCGAAAGCGCGCGTCGTAGAAGTCGACCAGCGCCGCATAGGCGCCGCGGTCGGGAATGCGGCCGCGCCAGAACGGCAGCTCGGCGAAGCCGGAGACCATCTCTCCGTCGAGCGCCGAGACGCGGTAGAAGAGCCGGCTCTGGTTGTCGGCCTCGAAGGCCTCGAGCGCCGAGTAGGGCACGATCGCGCGCAACCGCGCGCCCTCGTCGTAGCCCTCGACGTCGAGCTGCTCGCCGATGGTCTTGGCCGATGCGAGCAGCGTGCGGTCGTAGGCCGTGGTGGCCGCCGCCAGGCTCTGGCGATACAGGCTCACGCTGTTGATCACGATGAACAGCGCCACCGGCGCGAGGATGCCGAAGAGCAGCCGCGCGCGCAGCGACAGCGCCTTCTTCATGCCGTGGTTTCCGCCCGCAGCAGGTAGCCGAGCCCGCGCAACGTCATCAGCGCGGTGCCGGTGCCCGCGAGCTTCTTGCGCAGCCGATACACCACCACTTCGATCGCCTCGTAGTGCACGTCGGCCTCGCCGGGGAACACGAGTTCGAAGAGCCGCTCCTTGGTGACGGCATGGCCGGGTTTCATCATCAGCGCCTTGAGCAGCGACAGCTCGCGCGGCGTGAGCTCGAGCACGTCGCCGCGGTGGTAGATGGCGCCGCTATCGGGCTCGTAGCGCAGGCCGCCGACCTCCTGCGGATTCAGGGCCGGGTCGGGGTCGGCGTTCTGATGGCGCCGGCGCAGCGCACGGATGCGCGCCTCCAACTCGTCGAGGTCGAAGGGCTTGGGCAGGTAGTCGTCGGCGCCTGCATTCAGGCCGAGGATGCGATCGCCGACGGTGCCGCGCGCGGTGAGCAGCAGCACGGGTGTGCGCAGCCCGCTTGCGCGCGCCTGGGCCAGCACCTGGAGGCCGTCGAGGTTGGGCAGGCTCAGGTCGAGCGCCACCACGTCGGGCTCGAGCGCGCGCCACTGTTCGAGCGCCAGCGCGCCGTCGCCGCAGATGCGCACGTCGATCCGGCTGCGCGCAAGGGCACGTTGCAGCGTGACCTGCATCGAGGGATCGTCTTCGATCAGCAACAGCTTCATGGGGGAGCGGGGCGCGCAGGCGGTTCGGTGTTTTCCCCAGTTTGTTGGACAGCCAACTGACAGCGGGGCGGCGCATGATAGCGGCTCGGACCCGAGCCAGGGTTTCTTTCGTTCCCAGGAGACAACAACGATGCGTCGCGATACCTTTCTGAAGTCATTGGCCGCGCTGGCCGCCGTCGGTGCACTGCCGCTGTCGGCACGCGCCGCCGCCAACGTCAAGATGATGATTCCGGCCAACCCGGGCGGTGGCTGGGACACCACCGGCCGCGCGCTGGGCAAGGCCCTGACCGACGCCAAGCTGGCCGACACCGTCACCTACGACAACAAGGGCGGCGCCGCGGGCGCGCTGGGCCTGGCCCAGTTCGTGAACGGCTCCAAGGGCGATCCGAACGCGCTCATGGTCATGGGCTCGGTGATGCTCGGCGGCATCATCACCGGCAAGCCGCCGGTGAACCTTTCGCAGGCCACGCCCATCGCCCGCATGACCACCGAATACAACGTGTTCGTGCTGCCCGCCAACTCGCCCTTCAAGACCATGAAGGACGTGGTCGACCAGCTCAAGAAGGACCCCGGCAGCGTCAAGTGGGGCGGCGGTTCGCGCGGCTCTACCGAGCACATCGCCGCAGCCATGATCGCGCAGAAGGTCGGCGCCGATCCCTCCAAGATCAACTACGTGGCCTTCCGCGGCGGCGGCGAGGCCACCGCGGCCATCCTGGGCGGCAACGTCACGATCGGCGGCAGCGGCTACAGCGAATTTGCCGAGTACATCGCCGCGGGCAAGATGAAGGCGATCGCCGTCACCTCCGCCGAGCGCCTGCCGGGCATCAACGTGCCCACGCTCAAGGAGCAGGGCATCGACGTGGAAATCGGCAACTGGCGCGGCGTGTACGGCGCGCCCGGCATCAGCGCCGAGCAGCGCAAGGCACTGACCGACATGGTGCTGGCCGTGCTCAAGAGCCCGTCGTGGAACGAGGCACTCAAGAAGAACGACTGGACCCCGGCCGTGATCTCGGGCGAGGCTTTCGCCAAGTTCGTCGACGACGACTTCGCGAGCCTGCGCGCGATCATGACCAAGTCGGGAATGATCTAGCCTCGGCTCGCCCCCCGGCTACGCGCACTTCGTGTCGCTTCTCCCTCCCCCTACCGGGGGCAACACCAGCGGCCCGGCAAAGCCGGTTCCGCGGTGTTTCTGGAAGGGGGCAGGAGGCGACCTGCCCTTTCCTGACTGCGGGAGCAAGAAAAAATGACAACTCGGGATTCCTCGCCGCAGCCCGCGGCCCCCTGGCCGCAAACTGTGGTCGGTATCGGCGTGCTGCTGACCGGCCTGGCGCTGGGTTTCGGCGCCATCGGCATTTCTTCCGAAGCCGGATACGGCGGCGTCGGCCCCAACTTCCTGCCCTGGCTGGTGTCGGTCGCGCTCACGCTCTGCGGTGCGTGGATCCTCTGGGAAGCGCGCACCGGCGGCTTCCGCGAACTCGATGCGCCCTCGGGCGCCGAACATGCCTACTGGCCCGGCTTCGTGTGGGTGTCGGCAGGGCTGCTGCTGAATGCGGCGCTGATCACCACGCTCGGCTTCATCGTGAGCTGCACCTTGTGCTACCTGCTGGCCGTGCAGGGCCTGCGCCGTGCGGGCGGCCAGCCGGCGGCGAACCGGCCGCGCACCTGGGCGGTCGACGTCCTGACCGGCCTTCTGATCTCGGCGCCGGTGTTCTGGACGTTCACCAAGTTCCTGGCGATCAACCTGCCGGGCCTGACGGCCACCGGGTGGCTCTGACATGGAAATCTTCGACGCACTCATGGCGGGCTTCGGCGCCGCAATCACCCCCGCCAACCTCCTCTGGTGCCTCGTGGGCTGCGCCCTGGGCACCGCCGTGGGCGTGCTGCCGGGCATCGGCCCCGCGGTGGCCGTGGCGATGCTGCTGCCGATCACCGGCAAGGTCGACATCACGGCCTCGATGATCTTCTTCTCGGGCATCTACTACGGCGCGATGTACGGCGGCTCGACCACGTCGATCCTGCTCAACACGCCCGGCGAGACCGCGAGCATGGTCACCGCGATGGAAGGCAACAAGATGGCCAAGAGCGGGCGCGCGGGCGCCGCGCTCGCCACCGCCGCCATCGGTTCGTTCGTGGCGGGCACCATCGCCACCGTGCTCGTCACGCTGTTCGCGCCCTTCGTGGCCGAGTTCGCGGTCAAGCTGGGTCCGCCCGAGTACTTCCTGCTGATGATGCTGGCCTTCACCACCGTGAGCGCGGTGCTCGGCAAGAGCACGCTGCGCGGCATGACGGCGCTGTTCGTCGGCTTGGCGGCCGGCTGCATCGGGCTCGACCAGATCTCGGGCCAGGGCCGCTATATCGGCGGCATTCCCGAACTGCTCGACGGCATCGAGATCGTGCTGGTGGCGGTCGGCCTGTTCGCTGTGGCCGAGGTGCTGTACGCGGTGCTTTATGAAGGCCGCGTGGTCGAAGGCCAGAACAAGCTCAGCCGCGTGCACATGACCGCGCGCGACTGGAAGCGCTCGATCCCCGCATGGCTGCGCGGCACGGCCATCGGTGCGCCTTTCGGCTGCATCCCGGCCGGGGGCACCGAGATTCCGACCTTCCTGAGCTACGCCACGGAAAAGAAGCTCGCAAAGGACGCGGAGGCCAAGGCCGAGTTCGGCACCAAGGGCGCGATCGAAGGCGTGGCCGGCCCCGAAGCCGCGAACAACGCCACCGTGACGGCTGCGCTGATCCCGCTGCTCACGCTCGGCATTCCCACGTCGAACACCACCGCCATTTTGCTCGGCGCGTTCCAGAACTACGGCATCCAGCCCGGCCCGCAGCTGTTCACCACCTCGGCCGCGCTGGTGTGGGCGCTGATCGCCTCGCTCTACATCGGCAACGTGATGCTGCTGGTGCTGAACCTGCCGATGGTCGGGCTCTGGGTGAAGCTGCTCAAGATCCCGAAGCCGCAGCTCTATGCGGGCATCCTGATCTTCGCCACGGTCGGCGCCTACGGCATGCGCCAGAGCGCGTTCGACCTGTTCCTGCTGTACGGCATCGGCCTGCTGGGCGTGGTGATGCGGCGTTTCGACTTTCCGACCGCGCCGGTCGTGGTGGGCATGATCCTCGGGCCGCTCGCCGAGGCGCAGATGCGCAATGCGCTGTCGATCGGGGAGGGGAGCGCTGCGGTGTTCCTCCAGCGGCCGATGTCCATCGCGCTGGTGGTCATCATCGTGGCGGTGCTGGTGTTGCCGCGGGTGGCCAAGCGGATGAGTGATCGGAAGAAGCTCGCGCTTGGTTGATTTTTTTGGGGTTGTTTACTTTTCGGGGCCGGGTCTCGCCCCGGCGGGCGACCCACTTTCTTTTGCTTCGCCAAAAGAAAGTAAGCAAAGAAAAGGCGACCCTGCTGTCTGTGTCCCTCCGCTTCGCTACGGGCAACCTGCGGTGCTCGGCTGCGGCGGGGGTCCGCAGAACTCGCTTCGCTCAAACAGCTGCGGCCCTGATCCCGCCTCCGCCTGCGCTCCTCGGCACAGCCAGAAGGGGGTGGGAGCCCCGCGGGCCATCGCTTCGCTCGGCTGTATTGCTCCCTCTCCCTCCGGGAGAGGGCGGGGGTGAGGGCTGCGGCGGTGGATATGGCGCGCTTCTCCCAAGGCCGTCGGCCCTCACCCTGACCCTCTCCCGGAGGGAGAGGGAAAAAGAGGGCCGAGCGCAGCGATGGCCTGCATGGTTCCCAAATCCCCTCTGGCTGCGCCGAGGAGCGGAGTGTTTCGCGGATCAGGGCTCGCAGCTGTTTGAGCGAAGCGAGTTCTGCGAGACCCCGCGAAACGCGAGCACCGCAGGTTGCCCCGTAGCGCAGCGAAGGGGTCGCAGACAGTAGCTCGCCCGCCGGGGCGAGACCCGGCCTCCGCCCTTGAAAAGAAGCCAGAGCTCAGCGCAGCATCGACGACATCGCCGAACAGCAGTTCAGCATCCGCACCGCCGCTTCGACCGAGGCTGCCGTGAAGCGCAGCGTCACCCCGTCAAGGCGCTCGAACGCCGGCCACTGGCAGAACAGATCCGCAAGCGCCGGCGACTGGGCCCGCAGCGTGACGACCTGCGGACCCGCGAACACCAGCGGCCGCACCGCTTCGCGCGAAGCCGCTTCGAGCGCCTGCTTCACCCCCGCGCGGATCGCGAGCCGCGCGCGCTCGGGCGAGAGCGACACGCCGCTGGTGTTGCCCGTCGCCTTCTTGGTCTCGACGAACACCGCCTGCGGGAACAGCGTGCGGTTCTCGTCGATGAACACGTCGTCGCCGCTCGCCATCACCACCGGCACGCCGTATTCGCCGGCCAGCGCGCCATAGAGCCCGGCCTCGCCGAGTTCCTGCTCGCCGAGCGACACGCTGGCGAAGGCGAAGCTGTTGATCGTGTGCGCGAGGATGCCGCGCCCCTGCGCCCGCGAGTGATAGCCCACCATGCAGAGCGCGTCCACGCCGCCGTGCTCCACGCCCGCCACCATGCTCAGGTAGCGCGGCTTGCCCTGCACCACCTGGGCGCGGGCGTCGAGCAAGTCGGGCGGCATGTTGCGGAAGCCGCCGTGCGAATCGTTCACCAGCACCTCGGTCGCGCCCGCATCGAAGGCGCCGGAGATGGCGGCGTTGGCCTCCTGCGCCATCAGCAGGCGTGCGCGCTCGAACTCGGGGTTGCCCGGCCGAACCTGCTCCGGGTGGTAGACGCCGGCGACGCCTTCGATGTCGGTGGAGATCAGGACTTTCATGTCAATCGACCTATCTATTTGAAAGAAGGGCGGCGGCGGGCAGCAGGTCGGCCAGCGCATCGCGGCGGTGGCCGTCGCGGCCGGTCACGGCGGTGGCGCGCCACAGCGCATGCACGATCGCCTGCTCGGTGCTGTCGGCCGCGGCCTGGAACAGTGGATCGAGGCATGCGTCGTGCAGCATCGCCACGGCCGGCATCGGACGGTCGGGCTGGCCTGGCACGGTGTAGGCGGTGGAAAACGCCAGCACGATGTCGCCGCTGCCATGGCCGAAGACCGAGCCGGTGCGTGCGAGGCCCGCGCCCGCGCGCAGCGCGAGGCGGCGCAGCTGGCGCGCGTCGAGCGGCGCATCGGTGGCGATGACGATGATGATCGAGCCCTTCTCGGGCTCGTCGGAAGGCGATGCCGCCGCATCGCGTGCGGCCTGCAGCGCGGCGAGCCGGTCGCCCACCGCCTGGCCCGCAAGCAGAAGTTGCGGCTGGCGGCCGTAGTTCGCAAGCACCAGCGTGCCCACCGTGTGGGAAGAAACACCATCCTGCGCGGGCACGCAGCGCGAGGCACTGCCGATGCCGCCCTTGAGCCCGAAGCTCGACATGCCGCGCCCCGCGCCCACCGAGCCCTGTTCAAAGTCGGCAGTGGCGCCTTGCAGCGCCTGCAGGTAGTCGGCCTCGGTCACGGCCATGCGCTGCACGTCGTTGAGGAAACCGTCGTTGCATTCGAACACCAGCGGATTCACCGTCGGCAGCGCGCGGCCGGTCTCGGGGTTGTTCGCGATGCAGTGGCGGATCTGCGCGGTGGCGACGGTGCCGACCGAAAAAGTGTTGGTCAGCGCGATCGGTGTCTCGAGCAGGCCGAGCTCCTCGACCTGCACCAGGCCGACGCTCTTGCCGAAGCCGTTGAGCACCACGGCCGCGGCCGGTACCTTGTCGCGGAACGGATCGCCCGCGTGCGGCCGGATGACCGTCACGCCGGTCTGCACCGGGCCGTCGTCCAGCGTGCGGTGGCCGACCGTGACGCCCGGCACGTCGCTGATCGCGTCGCGCGGGCCGGCTGGCAAGCGGCCGATGAAGGGCAGGGCGCCTGGTGTTGTGTTCGAAGCCATCCCGGTGGTGGTTACTGGCGGTCGATTTTCGGGTCGAGCGCGTCGCGCAGCGCATCGCCCAGCAGGTTGAACGCCAGCACCGTGAAGAAGATCGCCAGGCTCGGGAAGAGCGCCACGTGGGGCGAGGTGACCATGTCGGCGCGCGCCTCGTTGAGCATCGCGCCCCATTCGGGCGTGGGCGGCTGCGCGCCCATGCCGAGGAACGACAGGCTCGCGGCCGTGATGATCGAGGTGCCCACGCGCATCGAGAAATACACCACGATCGACGAGATCGTGCCCGGCAGGATGTGCCGCACGATGATGGTCCAGTCGGACGCGCCGATGCTGCGCTCGGCCTCGATGTAGGTCTGCTGCTTGAGCACCAGCGTGTTGCCGCGCACCAGCCGCGCGAACGCCGGCACGCTGAACACCGACACGGCCACCACCACGTTGGTCATGCTGCTGCCGAGGATCGCGACCACGCCGAGCGCGAGCAGGATGCCCGGAAACGCGAACAGCACGTCGGAGATGCGCATCACGATGCGGTCCCACCAGCCTTCGTAGTAGCCCGCAAGCAGGCCGAAGGCGGTGCCGATGAACCCGCCGACCAGCACCGACAGGAAGCCCGCCATCAGCGAGATGCGCGTGCCCGCGAGGATGCGGCTGAAGATGTCGCGCCCGAGCGGGTCGACGCCGAACCAGTGCGCGGCCGAGGGGCCGGTGTTCAGCATGTCGTAGTCGAAGAAATTCTCGGCGTCGTAGGGCGAGATCCACGGCGCGAACACCGCGACGAGCACCAGCAGCAGCACGAAGGCCGCTGCCACCAGGCCGACCGGCTGGTTCTTGAAGCGCCGCCAGCATTCGCCCCAGGGCGTGCGGACCTTGCCCGCGGCCTGGAGGGGCGCCACGGGTTCGGTGGCGGGGACGATGGTTTCGGCAGGAGCGCCGGTCGCTTGCGTCATGGCTCGGGGCTCACTTGTAGCGGATGGTCGGGTTGATGAAGCCGTACAGCACATCGACCACGAGGTTGATCAGGATGAATTCGAGCGAGAACAGCAACACCAGCGTCTGGATGACGGGATAGTCGCGCATCTGCACCGCGTCGACCAGCAGGCGGCCGAGGCCGGGCCAGTTGAACACCGCCTCGACGAGGATCGAGCCGCCCAGCAGAAAGCCGAACTGCAGGCCCATCATCGTCACGACCGGGATCAGCGCATTGCGCAGGCAGTGCTTGATGATGACCGTGCGCTCGCGCACGCCCTTGGCGCGCGCCGTGCGCACGAAGTCTTCCTGGATGACCTCGACGAACGATGCGCGCGTGAAGCGTGCCATCACCGCGGCCACCGCGGCGCCGAGCGTGATCGAGGGCAGGATGTAGTGCTGCCAAGTGCTGGCGCCCACCGTGGGCAGCCAGCCGAGCTGGACCGAGAAGATCTGCATCAGCAGCATGCCGAGTGCAAATGCAGGAAAGGAGATGCCCGACACCGCCAGCGTCATGCCGAGGCGGTCGGGCCATTGGTTGCGGAACACCGCAGAGACGATGCCGATGCCCATGCCGAAGATCACCGCCCACACCATGCTGGTGATCGTGAGCATCACCGTCGGGAAGAAGCGCTCGGCGATCTCGGTGGACACCGGCCGCCGCGTGCGGATCGAGGTGCCGAAGTCGCCCTGCAACATCTGGGTGAAGAAGCTCGCGAACTGCTGCGGCAATGGCTTGTCGAGCCCGAGCTCGGCGCGGACCATGGCCACCGTCTGGTCGTCGGCGTCCTGTCCGGCGGCGAGACGCGCCGGGTCGCCGGGCAGCATGTGCACGAACAGGAACACCAGCACCGCCACGATGAGCAGTGTGGGGATCAGGCCCAGCAGTCGTTTGAGAAAGTAGTTCAGCATGGCATACAGGCAAAGAGCCCCTTGCGGGGGAGGCGGCTACACGAGTTGAGCCGCCTCGGGGATGATCAACGGACTTCGATGGCGTCGATGTTGATGTTGCCGTCAGGCATCACATGCACGCCCGAGAGGCGCTTGGCATGCGCCGACAGGTTCTGCTCGGTGACCAGCGGCACGCGCGGCAGGTCCTTGCGGATCTGTTCCTGCGCTGTCTTGTAGAGCGCGGCCTTCTCGGCGTCGTCCACCGTCACCAGCGCCTTGGCGATGGCGTTGTCGACCACCTCGTTCTTGTAGAACGACATGTTGTTGAGCTTCGGGGCCCAGGCTTCCGAGGCGAACAGCGGACGCAGCGCCCAGTCGGCTTCGCCGGTCGACGACGACCAGCCCGTGTAGTACATGCGGACCTTGGCCGTCTTGGGATCAGGCCACGAGTCGACCATTTCCGCGCGCTGGCCCACTTCGAGGGCCTGCACCTGCAGCTTGATGCCGATCTGCGCGAGTTGCTGCTGCACGAACTGGATCGTCTTCTGGCTCGTCGTGTTGTTGTAGGCGCTCCACAGCACCGACTCGAAGCCGTTCGGGTAGCCGGCTTCCTTCATCAGTTCCTTGGCCTTCTTCAGGTCGTAGGGAATCGGGTCCATCTTCACGGCGTACTTCACGCCTTGCGGCACCACGCCCTGCGCCGGGAAGGCATAGCCGCCGAACGCGACCTTGGCCAGTGCTTCCTTGTTGATCGCGTAGCCGATGGCTTCGCGCACCTTCGGGTTGTCATACGGCTTGTGCTGCATGTTGAAGGCCAGGAAGCGCACGATGATCGACGGCGTCGCCACCACTTCGAGCTTGTCGCTCTTCTTCAGCAGCTCGGCCTGCTCGTAGGGAATGGGAAAGGCGAAGTCGGCTTCGCCGGTCTGCAGCATGGCAGCGCGCGTGTTGTTCTCGAGCACCGGCTTCCACTGCACCGTGTCGACCTTCGGGTAGCCCTTCTTCCAGTAGCCATCGAACTTCTTGGCCTTGACCGCGTCGGTCTGCTTCCACTCGACGAACTCGAACGGGCCGGTGCCCACGGGGTGGAAGGCGATGTCCTTGTTGCCCCACTTCTTGAGCGCGGTGGGCGAGATCATCGCGGCCGATGCGTGAGCCAGCGAGTTGATGAAGGGGCCGAAGGGCTCCTTCAGCGTGATGCGCACCGTGGTCGGGTTGACCGCCTCGACCTTGCCCACGCGGTTGAACTGGTTGTAGCGCAGCAGCTTGTTGTCCTGGTTCAGCACGCGGTCTAGCGTGAACTTCACGGCTTCGGCGTTGAAGTCGGTGCCGTCGTGGAACTTGACGCCCGAGCGCAGCTTGATCGTGTAGACCAGGCCGTCCTTCGACACCTCGTAGCCCTCGGCGAGCACGTTCTGCACCTTCAGGTCCTTGTCGAACTGGAACAGGCCTTCGTAGAAGGTCTTGGTCACCGCGGTGGTGATGGTGGTGTTGGTGTTGTAGGGGTCGAGCGTTTCCGGCTGGTAGCCGATCGACAGCACCACGTCTTTCGCGGCCAGTGCGGAGCCCGAGGCGGCCAGCGCGGCCAGGCCCAGCAGTGCGGAAGCCCATCGCAGGGAGGAGGAAGATTGCGTCATGGAAGAACTCCAGTCGGGGTGGAAAAAAGCAGGATGTCTCCCGCGGGTTGAGAAAAGGAAAGGCGCGTACTCAGAACGCGCCGCCGATGGCGTGGCGTGCGACGAAGTGCCCCGGCGCCACCTGCACCAGCGGCGGCACCTCGGGCTCGTCGCCCACGGCGCGGATCGGGCTCGGGATCTCGCCTTCGAGCAGCGCGTGCGGCTTGTGCCGGCGCGCCGGGTCGGCCACCGGCACCGCCGCCATCAGCTTGCGGGTGTAGGCGTGCTGCGGTGCCTCGAAGACCGCGCGGCGCGGACCGATCTCGACGATCTGGCCGAGGTACATCACGGCCACGCGGTGGCTGACGCGCTCGACCACGGCCATGTCGTGCGAGATGAAGAGAAACGCCACGCCCAGCTCGCGCTGCAGGTCGAGCATGAGGTTCACGATCTGCGCCTGGATCGACACGTCGAGCGCCGAGACCGACTCGTCGGCCACCACCACCTTCGGGTTCAGTGCCAGTGCGCGCGCAATGGCGATGCGCTGGCGCTGGCCGCCCGAGAACTCGTGCGGATAGCGCTGCGCCACTTCGGGCGGCAGGCCCACCTTCTGCAGCAGCCAGTCGACGCGCTGCTGCGCCTCGGCACCCTTGGCGATGCCGTGGATCAGCAGCGGCTCCATGATCGAGAAGCCCACCGTCACGCGCGGATCGAGCGAGGCGAACGGGTCCTGGAAGATGAATTGGATGTTGCGGCGCAGCGCCTGCAGCTCGCGCGTGGGCAGCTCGCGGATGTTCTGACCGCCGAACTCGATCGCGCCGCTCTGGCTTTCGACTAGGCGCAGCAGCGAGCGGCCCGTGGTCGACTTGCCGCAGCCCGATTCGCCCACCAGCGCGAGCGTCTCGCCGGGATAGAGGTCGAAGCTGATCTTCTCGACCGCATGCACGCGGCGCTTCACGCGGCCGAAGATGCCGCTGCGCACGTCGAAGCGCGTGACCAGGTCGCGCACGCGCAGGATCGGGCCGGTGTTCTGGCGCACGGTGTCGTGCGGTACTGCCGCGTCAGCCGGCGGCACCGCCTGCGCGCCGGTCTCGGTGTTGCGCAGCAGCTCGAACTTGGCCGGCAGGTCGGTGCCCTGCATGGCGCCGAGCTTCGGAACGGCCGAGAGCAGGGCGCGCGTGTAGGGATGCTGCGGTGCTGCGAACACCGCGTCGGCAGTGCCGGCCTCGACCTTGTCGCCGCGGTACATCACCAGCACGCGATCGGCGATCTCGGCCACCACGCCCATGTCGTGCGTGATGAAGAGCACGCCCATGCGCATCTCCTTCTGCAGTTCGCGGATCAGCTGCAGGATCTGCGCCTGGATCGTCACGTCGAGCGCCGTGGTGGGCTCGTCGGCGATCAGCAACTGCGGCTTGCACGACAGCGCCATCGCGATCATCACGCGCTGGCGCATGCCGCCCGAGAGCTGGTGCGGAAAGCGGTCGAGCACGTTGCGCGCCTCGGGAATGCGCACCAGCTCCAGCATGCGCAGCGCCTCGGCGCGCGCCGCCGCATTCGACTTGCCCTGGTGAATGCGGATGGCCTCGGCGATCTGGTCGCCCGCGGTGAACACCGGGTTCAGCGAGGTCATCGGCTCCTGGAAGATCATCGCGATGTCGGCACCGCGGATGTTGCGCATCTCGGTGTCGCGCGCCTGGGCCAGGTCGAGCACTTCGCCGTTGCGGCGCCGGAACGCCATGCGCCCGTCGAGGATGCGGCCGCCGCCATGCTCCACCAGGCGCATCAGCGCCAGCGAGGTGACCGACTTGCCCGAGCCCGATTCGCCCACTACCGCGAGCGTTTCGCCGTGGTCGACGTGGAACGAGAGCTTCTTGACCGCATCGACCGTGCGTTCCGACGTGGAGAAGCGCACGGTGAGGTCGTCGACGGCGAGAACGCGGCCGTCCGGCAGATTGAGGGCAGGTGAAGACATGGGCGAAGCGGAATGAAAGTGGGGCGTGGGGGTCAGGCGAAGATGGCGGTGACCGGCGTTTCGCCGCCGCGCGCATGGCCGCGGTACATGCCCTCGGTGTTGAAGGCGAGGCTCAGGTTGCCGTGGCGGTCGAGCGCGATCAGCCCGCCCGTGCCGCCGATGGCCGGCAGCGATTGCTGCACCACCGCGTGCGTTGCCGCCGCCAGGGTTGCACCGCCGTAGGCCATGCGCGCGCACACGTCGTAGGCGGCCGCCACGCGGATGAACATTTCGCCGCTGCCGGTGCACGACACGGCCGCGGTGCGGTCGTCGGCATAGGTGCCCGCGCCGATCAGCGGCGAATCGCCGATGCGGCCCACGCGCTTGTTGGTCATGCCGCCGGTCGAGGTGGCCGCGGCGAGGTGGCCGTGCACGTCGAGCGCCACTGCGCCCACGGTGCCGAACTTGCGGTCTTCGTCGAGCGGCGTGGCCGCGGCCATCGCGGCACCTTCGTGGTCGACCACCACGCGGCCCGTGTCGCGCACGCGATGCAGCTGCTGGCGGCGCGCCTCGGTCGAGAAGAACGAGGGTTCCACCATCTCGAGCCCGTGCTGCCGCGCAAAGGCTTCGGCGCCCGCGCCGGCCAGCAGCACGTGCGCGCCGTCGTTGAGCACCGCGCGCGCGGCGCGCACCGGCCGACGGATGTGGCACACACCGGCCACCGCGCCCGCGGCGAGCGTCGCGCCGTCCATCACGGCCGCGTCGAGCTCGTGCGTTTCGTCGTGCGTGAACACCGCGCCGTGGCCCGCGTTGAAGAGCGGGCATTCCTCGAGCAGCTCCACCGCGAGGCAGGCCGCATCGAGTGCCGGGGCACCCTTCAACAGCAAGGCTTGCGCGGCACGCACGATGCCGTCCAGCGCGTCGAGATACGCCTGTGCCTGGCCCGGGCCGGTCGTGGCTGCGCTGATGGTGCCCGCACCGCCGTGGATGGCGATGACGGGCGTTCGATTCGTCATGGTTTGGCTTTCTTTTTCTGCTTCGTGCTGCTGCGGCGCTTCGGTGCGGAGGGCGCGGCAGCTTCGGCGGGTTGCCGGGGCGCCACCGCGCCCCGGGCCAGCCCCTGCCCGCCGTGCAGCCACGGCCGCACCGCCTGCAAGATTCGGCTCGCCGACTGCACCGCGCCGGGCGCGCGCAGTGCCACCGCGCTGGTCAGCGCCTCGATCAGCGCCAGCACGCTGGTCTCGCAGTTCGGGCGGTAGCTGGTTTCGGTCTGGCAATAGAGCACCACGTCGGCCAGCGGCGCGAGCGGCGAGCTGGGGCGGTCGGTCAGCGCCAGCACCGCGCAGCCCTGGCGCTGCGCGATCTGCGCCAGCGCCACCGTGTCGGTCAGGTAGCGCGGAAAGGTCAGGGCGATGAACAGGTCCTGCGGGCCCGCATGCATCAGCGTGCGCGCGGCGTGCGTGACGCCGCTCACGCTCGAGAGCAGCCGCACGTCGTTGCAACTGCCGTCGAGCCCGTGCTGCAGCAGCCCGGCGAGCCACGCACTGGCGCCGAAGCCCGCGATGTAGATCGAGCGGGCCTGGCCGATGCGCGCCACCGCGGCCTCGCACGCCGCGTGGTCCAGCGACTGCCGCGTGGCCTCGATGTTGCGGCGGCTCTCGTCGAGCGCCGTGGCGAACACTTCGGCCACCGTGGTGGGCCGCTCGAGGTTGCCGCGCAAGCGCTCCACCGGCGCCACCAGCGATTCGAACCCCCGCACCAGCTCGGCACGAAAGCTGGCGTAGCCGTCGAAATCCAGCGCGCGCGCAAAGCGGTTGGCCGTGGCAATCGACACGCCCACGGCCGCAGCCAGCTCGTCGATAGGCAACGTGGCCACCTGCAGCGGATGCTCGAGCACGTAGTCGGCCACCTGCCGGTGCGAGCGCGTCAGGCGCGGCAGCGCTTGCGCGATGCGCTGGGCCACGGTGGTGCCGTTGGAGTCGACGTTGGTGCCGTTCATGCGTGGATGGTGAACCCGTACCGGGTGTTCGTGAAAACTTCTTTTCAAATATAAGACAAAAAAGAAAACTTTTTGTCATTTTGGGTCGAAAGAGTGCAAACGGATGGACGGCAGAGGGTTCAACCGATGCACTTCCCCGAGGGCGCGCGAGTCCGATAATTCGCCGATGGAACTCCATGTCGCGCGGCCGTATCCCGAGGTGAGCGCCTGGGTTTCGATGGCGGTGCACCTTTGCTTCAACACCCCGGGCACGCAACCGGTACCCTGCCACTTTCCCGCGCTGGTCGAGGGGGGGCTGGTTCTGGTTCTCGAGGGCCAGTTCTTCGTCCAGGCGCCGTCGGGTGCGTTTGTTCCGCTTCCTGCCGGGTTCGTGGGCACCGCTCGCGCAGTGCCGCTCACGCTCTATCGCACGCCTCGGCTGTGCTATGCCGGGCTGCGGTTGCAGCCGCCGGGGACGCTGGGGCTGCTGCAAGCGAGCCCGCTGTCCCTTCCGCACCAGTTTGCCGATGCGGCTGACGTTTTCGGCTACGCCTGGCCGCGGCTGGTCGAATGCATCAGGGCAGAAACAATCCCACAGAGGCGCTTGGCATCGTTGTTGGCGTTCGCACGCCAGCGCCTCCGCGAGGAAGTGCATTGCCAGCGGGCGCGTCGAGCGGCGCGACTGCAGCAGGCGGCCCTGCGGGGAGGGTCTCCTCACGATGCCGTGGGCCTCTCCGCGAGGCAGTTCGAGCGAGTGTTCGCCGGGACCTTCGGCCTGACGCCGAAGCTGTTCCAGCGCGTAGCCCGCGCGGAAGGATTGCTGCGCGACGCCCTTGCCACAGGCGCGACAGGCGCAGGGCTCGCATTGCAGCATGGCTACTATGACCAATCGCACATGGCACGCGACCTGCGCATGTTGGCCGGCGCTTCGCTGCGCTCACTGGTTGAAAGCGCTCGCCAGCGTGACTCGGAAAATTGGGCGCTTGCGGTAGGTACGGCGCAGTGACAGTAGCGTACAGGCCGATGTCGGATTTTTCCTATCGGCCGCAGCGCAGGGTTCATAGGATGCCTGGATGTCGCCGACGAACCGAAACCTTGCCTTCTTCATCCTTGCACTCTTCGGCTTGGTGGTTCCCTGGTATTTCAATATCGGGTTCCTCCTGAGCGGCGGCAGCTTCGCGCCGGCGTCTTTCATCGCCGCCGTGTCGGCCAACAAGCTGGTCGCAGGCATCACCTGGGACGTCTACCTGGCGGCTGCGGCGTTCTCGGTATGGGTGCTGCAAGATGCACCCGCCGCGGGTGTTCGTCGGCCGTGGGTCTATGTCGTGCTGACATTCGGAATCGGCCTCGCCTTCACATTGCCGCTGTACATCGCGCTGCGGCGGGTGGTGCGATGAAGGGTGAAATGCTGACCGGAAAAGTCTGTTCATGATCAACATCTTGACCAATGGCAACGATCTGTACGCGGCGCTGAACAGCGGAGATGCCGATGCGCTGCAACGATTGCTTAGCGACGACTTCAGGGGCCGTTTATCTCCCGGCCTGCCACGAGGCCTGGGGAAGAGCTACAGCGGTCTGCACGCAATGATGGGCGAGGCATGGGCGCTGGTCGACCAGCTGTTCCAGCTCGATGTGAAGGTCGACCAGTTCTTCGATGCAGGCGAAATGCTGATCGTCCGAGGCACCTACAGCGGCACTGCCAGGGAAACCGGCAAAGTACTGAACGCTCCGTTTGCGCATTTCTGGGAATACGACGGGACGCGGTTTTCAGGGCTGCAGCAGATCACCGATACGGGCTTGTGGCGCGACGCGATTGACTGAGGCGCCCGCGTGCCGTGCTCGCTATCGCGCGGGCTGCTGCACCAGCTGCAGTTCGTTTCCGGCAGGATCGCGCAGCGTCGCAAGGATGCCGCCCCAGTCCTGGCGCTCCGGGAGTCCCGAGAACGCGACGCCGCGCGAGGACAGCGACTGGTAGGTCGACTGCACGTCAGCCACGTCGAAAGACAAGCCGGTGAAACGCCCGACGAGAACCTGGTCCTCCGCGGGGGCATCCGCGTCCACGTGCTCGACGACCAGGCTCAAGGGGCCGGCGTCGAACACGCAATAGCCTTGCTGCGCTTGCCCGGCCCTGAGCGGCAGGCCGAGCACCTCTTCGTAGAAGCGCGATGCGCCCGGCAGGTCTCGAACAAAAATGCGCGCGGTGCGTAGCTGCATGACGGCTTTCTCCTGGCAGGCACGGGTTGGGGATGCACGCTTGCATGCTAGGCACAAGCGGCGGCTGCGGCAACCCACTCGGTCGCCACCAGTGCCGCACGCCACTAGCGGCACATCGAGAACCCACCCGTTTCAAAGTGAAGATGGTCGCGGTGCGCCGCGTTGTACTCAGGCCCGAGCACGCCATCGAAGAAGCGGCAGCCGCCCTGGTGCGCATCGCGCAGCAGCAGCGCGGCAGGCGTGCCCGCATTGCTCGAACCGGCCGTCGTCCAGTCGCGCTGAACGCTGATGCGTCGGCCGTTCGCAAGCGTGAGCCCGGCAACGTCGAGCGCATCGGCCGTCGCATGGCGGCTGCGCGAAGCGCCCGGCACGGCGCCTTCGCCGCGGTTGATGTTGCGGCAGGCATAGCTGCCGAGGTGGTCGATGGCCACCACCGATTGCCCGAAGTGCTGGCGGGCGGCCGGCTGCAGCGCATGCTTCTCCCACATGAAGAAGGAGAGCGCCATCGGGCAGCTCAACGAGGGCGCGGTGCCCAGGCGCACGCCCGCGCCGCGCAGCCGCACAGCGTTCTCGAAGCCGCAGCCGGGGCCGGTGACGCGGTCGGGCAGTTGGTCGTATTGCATGCCGGTCTGGGCCAGAGCCGCGAGGCAGCGCGCGGGGTCGCGCCGGGCGCGGGCGAGCTTGAAGTCGGTGAGCCAGTCGGGCGCGGCCGCGACATCGAGCGGCGCCCAGGGGTTGAAGCGCTCGGGAATTTCGACCTTGCCGCTCGCGACGGCCCACACGCCTGCGGCGAGCGCGGCGCACAGGGCCAGTCCGAGCCACCGGCCACGGCGAGAAGGAGACGAGGGCGCGCGAGGCGGCTCCATGAAATGCCTGTCCGGATCAGCTGGCGCTGTCGCGCCGCGCGAGCACCCAGTGCTTGAAGTGCGCGAGCGCCTCCGATGGTGGGCCGTCTTCGGGATGCGCGAAGTAGTAGCCCTGGCGCACGTCGAGGTGCCGGTCGATCGGAACCACGAGTTCGCCGGTGCGCAGCTCGCGCTCGACCAGGATGCGCGGCGCGAGGCCGATGCCCATGCCCGCTGCGGCCGCGGCGGTGACCATGGTGAAGAGCTCGTAGCGCGGCCCGCGCGAGGCCTGCACGGTGTAGTCCCACCCTTGCTGCGCATACCAGTCGCGCCAGGCCTGCGCGCGCGTGCCCAGGTGCACGTGGCGGCAGCGCGCGAAGGTGGCTTCGTCCCAAGGGGCGTTGGCGTCGCGGAAGGCGGGGCTGCACACCGGCACCATCTCGCCCTCCGTAAAGATCAGCCCGCCCTGCGTGCCGGGCCAGGACTGCTCGCCGAAGTAGATGGCGGCGTCGTAGGCGTTGTCCTCGAACGAGAAGGGCTGCGTGCGCACCGACAGGTTCACGGTGATGTTCGGGTGCTCGTGGCCGAAGTCGGGCAGCCGCGGGATCAGCCACTGGGTCGCGAAGGTGGGCACTACCGCGATCTCGAGCACGTAGCCCATGTCGTGGCCGGCACTGATCTCGAGCGTGTCGCGCCGGATCTGGTCGAGGTGGCGGCGGATGCGCGCCGCGTATTCGCGCCCGGTGTCGGTCAGCGTGAGGCGCTGCCGCACGCGCGAGAACAGCGCAACGCCCAGCCGCTGCTCGAGCATGGCCACCTGCCGGCCGACGGCGCTTTGCGTGAGCGCCAGCTCGGCCGCCGCGCGCGTGAAGCTCCCGAGCCGCGCCGAGGCTTCGAAGGCCTGCAGCGCGCCCAGGTTCGGAATGTCTTTTCTCATTGCCGCCATTTTGCGTGCGCGGCGCAAGCTGAGCAGCGATCGATGGGGCGCGGACGGCGGCGATGCCGCCCGCGCCGGGTCACGCGCCGATCAGCAGGGGCGCGCCGCGGCCGCGTTCGGGCGCGTGGCCTTGCTGGTGCCGCTTTCGTCCACCGCGCCAAGCGGCCGGGTGAAGGTGCAGCCGTAGGTCGGCGCGGCCACCGTGGCGGCGGTCATCACGTCGTCGCCGGCCGGCTTCTGGGCCGGGTCGGCTTCCCAGTTCACCATCGCGTCGAAAGCCTCGACCTGTTCGGCGATGGTGAAGTCGCAGTGGGAGATGCCGCGGATGGCGCGCTGCACCAGCCAGCCGCTATTGCCCTTGGCGGCCGCGCGCTGGTGGTAGATCTGCTGCATGCTGAAGGGCACGTAGAGGTCGCCGAGCGTGTGCAACGAGACCACCGGCACGCTGAACTCACCGTTCGCCTTCGGAATCCAGCGCAGGCCATCCGTGCGCAGGCGGTTGGCGTCGGGCGCCGCGGTGAGCTTGAGCACCGCATTGTTCAGCGCGAGGGTACCGGGCTCGTCGCCGTCGATGGCGTACGTGAAGCGATTCGTGTCGAGCGTGCTCTTGTTGAGGATGCCGTTGACCGTGCCGTCGCTGCCGAACGTGCCCCACACCGCACCGAACGAGCCGCCCGCGGTGAAGCCCAGGTCGAACATCGGGCGTTCACCGCCGGTCAGGTTCTTCACCACGGAACCGAACTTGAACCCCGTGGGCGTGGGCGCGCTCGGAAAGGTGGTGTAGAGCGCTTGCGTGACCTGCGGCGCGATGTCCGACCAGTTGACGGTGGGGTACCTGGGCAGCCCGGCCAGTGCCTGCGCTGCAACCTGCGCACCCGCGAAATAGTCGAACAGCTCCGTGTCGCCCATCACGCCGCACATAGGCACCGCGCCGTGGTACTTCATCTTGTGGTTGGCGGTGGCGTAGGTCTCGTCCTCGATGGCGGCGGCCGTGATGTGGCCGCCCATCGAGTGGCCGGTGATGAAGACCTTCGAAGGGGCTGCCAGCTCGCGGCCGTTGGTCTTGGCGATGTCGTTGAAGGCCAGCGCCAGCGCGTTGGTGTCTTCGACGCCGACGCGCACGTCGTAGAAGTTCTTGCTGTAGCTCGATGCCGCCCAGGCATAGCCGTTCTGGATCAGGTGGCGGCGGATCGAGGGATTGCTCACCGACAGCACATTGACTTCGCCGGCGTAGCCGTGCGCGTACATCACGAGCTTGCCGTTCCAGTTGGCGGGCACCTCGACGCGGTACTGCGCGCCGCCGATCATCCCGGCCCAGCGGCTGGTGGTGCTGTTGTCCACCGTATCGCTCGCATCGGCGGCGAGCGCCGCGAAAGTCGTGGCCGACGGGTCGGCAGGGGCGAAGGCGTTGCGGCTGTCCTGCAGGCGCGTCTCTTCGGGCAGCGGCGGAGGCGGTGCCGGCGGTTCGGGCGCCGGCGCGGGCGGTGGCACGGGCAGGAAGGCAAAGCCGTTGCCGCCTCCGCCGCCCCCGCCGCAAGATGCGACGGCAAGGCTGGCTGCAAGGGCAAGAAGTGTCAGGCGCGCGGAATGCATGGGGTGTCTGTCTCCGTTCTTGGGTGCTGAGAAGAAGATGCCCGGCGCAGCGCAGCCTGGCGTTCCGTCGAGAACGACCGTGCTATTTCGCTGGACCGGCGGGGCAGCGTAGAGGCGTCGGCCCGCTGCCCGGCCCGGGCTTTCCCGTACCTGCTATCTCCTGTGCGACAGCCGGCGCAAACCGGCGCGCGCTCAGGCGTCGCGCTTGGTCACGACCACCGTGGCCTCGAGGCTCTCGAACGCATCGGGCTCGCCATACCAGCTGCCCGAGATCGGCGCGGCCTGCGCCGGGTCGCGCGAGACCGCGACGCGGATCAGCTGGCCGCTGCCCATCAGGTTGTTGGTGGGATCGAAGGCGAGCCAGCCGGCGCCCGGCAGGTAGGCATGCAGCCAGGCATGCGTGGTGCCGGCGCCGGTCATCGATTCGCCGTGCGCGCGTGCGGCGGTGTCGAGCGCGGCGTCGTAGATGTAGCCCGAGACGAAGCGTGTCGCAATGCCCAGCCGGCGCGCGGCTTCCATCATCAGCAGCGCGTAGTCGCGGCAGCTGCCGCTGCCGAGCGCCAGCGTCTGCAGCGGCGTCTGGGTGCCTTCGGCGTCGCGCGCCATGTACTTGAAGCTGCCGCCGATGTGCGCATTCATGCGCGTGAGCACTTCGCGCGTGCTGTTGGGCTGGTCGGTATGCAGGAACTGGTGGGCCCACCGGATCAGCGTGCCGGCATCGTCGTCGTCGTGGTGCGGGCGCAGGTAATGCTCGAGGTCGAGCCGCTCCTGCACCGAGTACGCGAACGGCAGGTATTCGGCCGACGGATCGAGCGCGAGATGGTCCTGCTGCGCGGGCACATGCTCGATCGTGAAGGCGCAGACGATGCGCAGCTCGGTCGCATCGCCGAGCGGCTGCACCATGGCCACCGAATTGGAATGCGGGTCCTGGATGAGCCGTGTGATCGCATCGGGGCTCACTTGCAGGTCGGTGGCCAGCACGCGCAGGTCGTGGCTGTCGCGCGGGCGGAACATCACGCGGTGCAACCCGAAGCTCACGGGCTTCTTGTAGCGGTAGACGGTGGTGTGGATGATGTCGTAGTGGATGGCCATGCGACGCATTCTGCGGCCTTGTCGGTGCGCGGGACCCGTGTGGCCGGACTTATGTTGCGGAATCGATGGCGGGCCCCTGCGTGCGCGAAGTGCACAGCGCCTCGGCCATCCTGGCGGGCAGCGGCAGCGGCTCGCCGTGCCAGCGCGCCGCGATCAATTCGGCGCACAGCGCCGCAAAGCTCAGGCCGCGCGAGCCCAGGGCGGTGCAGGTCCAGAGACCGGGCTCGCCGAGCGGACCGGCCAGCGGCCGGCGGTCGCCCGAGGCGCAACGAATGCCGACCCAGGCCCTGGCCTCATTGCCTTCGAAGGCCGGCGCCAGCGCGGCCGCGGCGGCGGGCGCAAGGCGTTCGAGCCGCGCCCGGTTGGCCGCAGCATCGGCCGGGTCGGGCGCCAGGTCGGTGCGGTCGCGGTCGTAGGTGGCGCCCGCGAGCCAGAGCTGGGCACCGTCGGGCTCGGGCACGCTGGCGATCAGGTGGCCGTCGCCATTGAGCGGCACGGCGGGCAGGGCGCCTGCCACGGGCGCACCGGAAACAAGGCCCCAGGCGACTTGGCCACGCACCGGCTGCAGCGGCAGCGCCGGGGCGAACAGATGCGATCCATGCCCGGCCGCAATCACCACGCGATCGGCTTCGGCCAGCAGCGTGCCCGCCGCGTCCAGCAATTGCCAGCCGGTGCCACCGCGGACCAACTGCGCCACGGCCGACCGGCCGCAAAAAGCAACGCCCGGTGTGCGCAGCCAGGCCTCGACCAATCGGCCCGGGCGCACCCAGCCCGCGCGCGCATGCCGTAGCGCGGGCGCGTCGGCCGGCAGCGCCGCTTCGGCGCATCGCGCGGCGCTCGCGCGCCACGACTCGTTCAGGCCGTCCTCGCGCCAGCCGGGCGGCAGGCGAAGGTCGCCGTCGGGCCGGCGCTCGAGCACGCCGCTGGCGCGCCAGTCACTTCCCTCGGGCAGCAGGCGTTCGAGTTCGGCCCAGGTGGCGCGAATGCCCGCGCGCGTGAGCCGCGAGAGCAGCGCGTCGTCGGGCGACACATGTGGCGCCATCAAACCCACTGGAAGAGCGGAAGCGCCCGCCGCGGGCCGGTCGGCCGCATCGAGCACCGTGACCTGCCAGCCGCGCCGCGCCAGGCTCGCGGCCACGGCGGCCCCCGCCAGGCCAGCGCCCACCACGGCGCAGCGGCCCGGTTCGGCCTGCGCCGGCGGCGGGTCGCGGCGCCGCACGGTCCAGGCGGGTGCGAACTCGGCGGCAAGGCCGTCGCGTTCGGAGCAAAGGCCCGGGCGTGTTTCGATCTGGAAGCCGTTCTGCGCGAGCGCATCGCGCACTGCGCGCGAAGAGGTCGAGGTGGCGAGGCCGGTGCCCTGGCGGGCAAAGCGCGACACGGCCTTCAGCGTCTCGGGCGACCACATCGCCGGGTTCTTCTGCGGGCTGAAGCCGTCGAGGAAGATGCTGTCGGCCTCGAAGCGCTGGACGCGCAGCATCGGCTGCACGTCGCCGATGCAGAGCGTGAGCAGCACGCGGCCGTCGTCGAATGCCAGCCGATGAAAGCCCGGCAGCAGGCCATGCCACTGGCCGGCCAATGTGGCGGCCAGGGGCGCGAGTTCGGGGTAGGCCCGGGCGGCGCGACGCAGGTCGTCGGCAGCGACGGGATGGGCCTCGACCGAGACGAAGTGCAGCATCCCGGGCCTGCCGGCGTCCGCACGCCAGGCCTGCCAGGTTGTCAGGAAATTGAGGCCCAGCCCGAAGCCGGTTTCGAGAACCCGCCATTGCGGTCGCCCCGTCCACGCCTGTGGCAGGCGGCAGCCGTCGAGGAACACATGGCGCGCGTGCGCCAGTGCCCCGGTTTCGGTGTGATAGAGGTTGCCGAAGCGTTCGCTGAACGGCAGGCCGTCGGCGCGCCAGGCGACGGGCTCGGCGGCCAAGGCAGGCTCAGTTCGACGGCGGCGGCACGTAGCCCTGTGCCACGTCGGCGCCTTCGCCGAAGAAATGCTTCTCCATCTGCCGGGCCAGGTATTGGCGTGCGCGGAGGTCGGCAAGGTTCAGCCGGTTCTCGTTGACGAGCATCGTCTGCTGCTTGAGCCAGGCAGCCCAGGCTTCCTTGCTGACGTTTTCCCACAGGCGCTTGCCCAGTTCTCCGGGATAGGGCGGGAAGTCGAGCCCTTCGGCTTCCTTGCCGAGCTTGATGCACTGAACCATGCGTGCCATTTTTGAATTGCCTTTGGTGGGGAAAGTGGTTGCCAAGGCCTGCTGACAGGCCTTAGTTGATTTGGCTATTTAGAACTGAGAACTCGGTCGTTCCCGTTTCCATATGCCTTATTGAGAATACGTGGCTTCATCGATATGCCTTTTTGAGCAAGACACCATGCGCCTCCGCCGCGACTTTATCAAGCTTTCCCTCGGTGCCGGCCTGGCCGGCGCCATGGCCCTGACGGCGTTGCCGTCGTTCGCGCAGAAGCAGCAGGGCGCCGGCCCGGTGACGCTGCTCAACGTGTCGTACGACCCGACGCGCGAGCTCTATGTCGACTACAACCGTGCGTTCGCCAAATACTGGAAGGCCAAGACCGGCCAGGACGTGACGGTCAAGCAGTCGCACGGCGGCTCGGGCAAGCAGGCGCGCTCGATCATCGACGGCATCGACGCCGACGTGGCGACGCTCGCGCTCGGCGGCGACATCGATGCGCTCGTCACCCATGGCGGCGTGGTCAAGTCCGACTGGCAGAAGCGCCTGCCGCACAACTCGGCGCCCTACACCTCGACCATCGTGTTCCTCGTGAAGAAGGGCAACCCCAAGGGCCTGAAGGACTGGGACGACCTGGCCAAGCCCGGCGTGCAGGTGATCACGCCGAACCCCAAGACCTCAGGCGGCGCGCGCTGGAACTACCTGGCCGCCTGGGAGTTCGCGCGGCGCAAGTACGGCAGCGACGACAAGGCCAGGGAATACGTCGGCAACCTGTTCCGCAACGTGCCCGTGCTCGACGCCGGCGCGCGCGGCTCGACCATCACCTTCGTGCAGCGCGGCGTGGGCGACGTGCTGCTGGCCTGGGAGAACGAGGCCTTCCTGGCGCTGAAGGAGTTCGGCACCGAGAAGTTCGAGATCGTGGTGCCTCCGCTCTCGATCCTGGCCGAGCCCACGGTGGCGGTGGTCGACAAGGTGGTCGACAAGAAGGGCACCCGCGCGGTGGCCGAGGAATACCTCAACTATCTCTATTCGGACGAAGGCCAGGACATCGCGGGCCGCAACTTCTACCGGCCCACGTCGGAGAAGGCCAGGGCCAAATACGACAAGCAGTTTCCGACGCTCACGCTGGTCAGCATCGACCAGGCGTTCGGCGGCTGGGCCAAGGCCGACAAGGCGCACTTCGCCGACGGTGGCTCGTTCGACCAGATCTATACCGCGAAGCAGAAGTAGGCAAGCAGGACAGGAGGCGCCTCGACGAGCCCGGTGTGGTGTGCACGAGGCGCCGTTCTCCTACTCGGCGTAGGCCCAGATGTCGATCAGCCGCTCGCCGTTGTCCGCCAGGAGTCGGAAGCGCGCCGGCGCGTAGTCGGCGTCGGCCACCAGCACGCCCTTGGCCGAGGCCGGCAGCGCGGCGCAGCCGTGCGTGTGCAGGTCGAGCAGGAGCGTGCCCGGCAGCACGCCTGCCGCGAGGCTCCCGCTGAGCTTGCAGTCGGAACCCGGTTCCGCCGACAGCCGGCCGTCGGCCGCGATGCTGAAGGCCGTGGCTTCCCCGGCTGCGACCTGCGACACATAGCGCCCGGCCAGTGTCGCCGCGGCAAGTTCGGCCGTGTTCAGCGTGTGGTGCTGGAGCAGCGTGACGGCCACGTCCTGGTCCGGCGCCGGCACGGCGATCCAGCGTGCCGCGGGTTCGGCCGCGCGGCGGTAGGACTGGTTGGCGATGTCGTCATGGCCACCGAGCACCAGCAGCCGCGTCCCGTCGGCCGCAGCGTAGTACTTGCCGACGGTCGGCGCATCGGCGTCGCCGATGCTCACGGCATACGTGCCGCTGCCCAGTTCGTCTACCGACACCCGAGGCCCTTCGGCAGCACCGGGTGCTTCCGGCTGCGTGGGCAGCGCGACCGGCGGGAACACCGCGGATGCACCGCCGCCGCCGCCTCCACATGCGCAGAGGACGAGGAGGGCCGCCGTGGCCGCGCCACAGAGTGAGAGTCGCTTCATGCGGCGGACCTCATTCGGCAAACAGGTCGCGCAGGCGCAGGCGCAGCCACTGCTGTCCGGCCGGCCGGTGCTCAAAGCCGAACTGCATCGCCGAGACCGCGATCTTCGACTGGATGACAAGCGACTCGTCCTCTGCCTGCTCGGGCGTCGGCGTGCCGCTGCCGGCCAGCCCGCCCAGGCCGTACGGCGGGCTGTTGCGGAAGGCCAGGTTGTACAGGTTGTAGGTGCCGATGCGCGAGAACGCCCAGGTCATCGCGGGGGTGGGGGCGTTCGGGAAGTTCACGTTGAGCGCCACACCGCCGGCCAGCAGCGGGCCATTGCCGGCCTTGGCCTGCAGCGTCTTCACCAGCTTGACCGTGTGCGCGGCAACCACCTGGGAGTAGGCGTTGGCCAGCCCGGCGTTGTCGGTGGTGTCGGCGCCGGCGCTCAGGGCGATGGCCGGAATGCCGCGGCCGAGCGCGAACTGCACATTGCTGACCGTGCCCGAGCTGTTGATGATGCCCCCGACGTTCTGGCCTTCGTTGGGGCCCGACAGCACGAGGTCGGGTGCCTTCGACCAGCGCGCCTTGGCAGGCACGTCGAGGCCGTACATGGTGGCCATCACCGGCGTCCCGTGCGCGTAGAAGTAGTCGCCGTTCGTGTAGCCGGCCTTGGTAAAGGGGCCGACCGCCGGCTCGCCCGTCTTGGCCGCGCCGTTGTGGCAGCCGCCTTCCTTGTTGACCTGGGTTGCATCATCGTCCGGCACGATGGTGACGGTGCTGTACATGACGATGCCGGCGCCGCGGCCGCTCTGGCCGGTGCAGGGGACCGAGACGATGACATCGTGGCCGTCGGCCTTCAGCGCTTCGTAGAGCGCCTTGAGGTTGCTGGTCAGGCCGTCGTCGTTGACGACCAAGATGTTGAGTGCGAAGGCCGGGCTGGCCAGCAGGCCCGCCACTGCACCGAGGGCGGCGATTCGAAGCTTCATGAATGCATGGGGGAAAGTGGATCGTCGCCCCATCGTCCGGTGCGGCAGTGAAACCCGAATGACACACTGCCGGCCGTAGACGCCTTGGCGACGATGCACGGTCGCCGCGACCCTCCTATAGTGGTGGTGGCCAGGTCCATCCAGTCGCCTGCGCGGGACCGGACCGGACGCAACTCGAAACACACGGGAGCAAGGAACACATGGCTCAATTCGAACTGAGCGGCATCGTCCACGCGCTGCATGACGCACGCAACGAATGGCGCGATTCGCAGCGTCGCTCGCGCGAGCCCGGCGCGCGCGAGTTTCCGTCGCGCGATGCGCTGGCGCAGGTCGTCGAATCGCTCAAGGGCGCGCTGTTCCCGATGCGGCTCGGACCGCCCGAGCTACGCCACGAGAGCGAGGACTTCTACGTCGGCCACACGCTGAACACTGCGCTGCAGACACTTTTGGTACAGGCGCGGCTCGAACTCAACTTCAACGCGCGCCACGAACCGCGCTCGGCGGTCGAGATCGACGAGGTTGCTGCTGCGGCCGTGCTGCAGTTCGCGCGCGAACTGCCGAGGCTGCGCCGCCTGCTCGACAGCGACGTGCTCGCGGCCTACAACGGCGACCCGGCCGCGCGCAGCGTGGACGAGGTCCTGCTGTGCTATCCGGGCGTGCTCGCGATGATCCACCACCGGCTCGCGCACGAGCTCTACAAGCTCGGCCTGCCGCTGCTCGCGCGCATCGTGGCCGAACTCGCGCATGCGCAGACCGGAATCGACATCCACCCCGGCGCGCAGATCGATGCCGGCTTCTTCATGGACCATGGCACGGGTATCGTCATCGGCGAGACCGCCGTCATCGGTAAGGGCGTGCGGCTCTACCAGGCGGTGACGCTCGGCGCCAAGCGCTTTCCGACAGATGCCCAAGGCAACCTGCAGAAGGGCTTGCCGCGGCACCCGGTGGTGGAGGACGATGTGGTGGTCTATGCGGGCGCCACGATCCTCGGACGCGTGACGCTCGGCAAGGGCGCGGTGATCGGCGGCAACGTCTGGGTTACCGAGGACGTGCCGGCGGGGGCGAGCGTGACGCAGGCGACGCTGCAGAACGCGCCCAGAGGTGCCGCCGCCTGATGAGCGCTACGGGGGCGAACTCGTGCGCTCCGCGGCGAGGTGGCGCCGAAAGAAGGCGGCGACTTCGGCGTTGAAGCCGGCGTGGAAAGCCGCGCGGTCGAAACCTGGTCCGTCACGGCAGATCTCGGGCGCCGAGGCGAGCAGCGCTGGCGTGCACGGTGCGAGAAAGCCGAAATGCCCGGCCTTGTCCGCTCGGTGCCAATCGGGCATAACGGGCAGGTTGTGTCGGACAGCCATCGCGCTTTCGGGCGTTACGCCGTCGCCGCCGTACTCGGAGGCCCAGAGCTGCACGGGGGTCTTGACGTTCTTCAAGCCCGCGGCATCGAACACCATGCTGAGCGGATCGGCGATGACGGCGGCCTTGATGCGGGCGTCGCGCACCAGCGGTGTGGCAAGCAGTTCGTTGTAGCGTTGCTGCATCGACGTGCAAGCTGGAGCCTTCGAGGCCGACGCGCAGAGGGATGGAGCAAGCGACAACAGCCGAGAGAAATCCGGTTGTGCGCCGATCAGCACGAGGCCTGTGTAGCCGCCCCTGGAAAAGCCGAAGAAGCCGACTCGTTGCTCGTCGAGCACGGCATGCCCGGGCCACTGCCGGAGCATGTGGTCGATGAGGCGCCGGATGTCTGTCGTGCGGGTCGCGAGCGCTGCAATGCTGTCGGCCGGTCCGCCGCGCACCTGGTAGTTGTCGCCGGAGTGGTTGATGGCAGCGACGACGAATCCTGCATTCGCCAGCGCTTCGGCCGTGTCGTGGTGGCCGAGGAAAGAGCCGCCGTAGCCGTGCGACAGCACGACCAGCGGCAACGCCCGTGACTCGGTCGCAACCGGGCAGTTGCGCACGCCTCGAAGGGCGTAGGGGCCAAGCTGGAACTCAGCAGCCGGTTTGGCGCACGGCGTCCAGACCGCCGAGCGAAGTGCCGGGCCTTCCGCGCTGGCCGGTATCTCGAACGTGTCGAAGCCCGCGGCCTGTGCCATGGGCGCGGCGAGGCAGACGAATGTCAGCAAGGAGCGCAGAAAAAAGAGCGGCATGAAATGTTCCGTGTTCTGGATAAGGCTTGATTACGTGTCAGCGAGCGGGCCGTATGGGAATCAGCAGTTCGGTGCGCAGCGCGGCCGGTGCGACCTCGTGCGGTGAGTTCAGGTAGCGTTCCAGCGTCGGGCGGTCGTCCGGCTCGTAGCCGCTGCCCGGCAGCCAGCGCGCGTAGAGCGCGTAGACAGCGGAATTGATGCGGGTGTAGGGGCCCGCAAGGGTATGCACCGCGTAGAGGCCGCCGGGAACGTCGAGCGATTCGAGCGCGGTGTCGCCGAGTGGCCACGGATCTGCCGAGGCCGCTGCCACGTAGTAGAGAAACTCGGGCTGCGCTTCCGGATCGCCGCTCGAGATGCCGAACCAGTCCGACACCCTGCGCGTTCCGACATGTGCATGCAGCTGGCGGTGCGTGTGGGGAATGGTGGAGAACGGGCCCTGATGGCGCAGCGCACGCACCGGCTGCGCGCGGCGCTCGACGATTCGCACCTCCGGCACCGGCCCGACCTCGGAGGCGGTTAGGGCGGGGCTGAGGACCACGGCGTGCATCTGCTGCTGGAATGCGCGCGGCGATTGCCCGGCGAACTGGCCGAAGGCGCGCGTGAAGGCCTGCGGGCTTTCATAGCCCACGCTCAGCGCCACGTCCGTGATGCTATGGCCGCCGCGCGTCAGCAGCTGGGTGGCGAGCGCCAGGCGGACCCGCCGCACGGTCGCCGCCACGGTTTCGCCTGCCACCGACCGGTAGACGCGGTGAAAGTGAAAAGGCGAGAAGTGCGCGAGGCGCGCTAGATCCTCGAGATGGTGCTCGGCCATCGGATCGGCGACGATGGCGGCGACGACGCGTGCCACGCGTTCGCGGTATTCATGTTCGGCTCGGGGCGCTGTCATTGGCGGAGTGTGCCGCCTCGGTGCGCCGGCCGCTTAGCCGACTTTGCGGAGTGCCGGCGGTGCAGGCTATGCTTTGCGGTCCTTGACCACCTAGCCTGTCCTCGCATGTCCCAACCTCCAGCTTCCGCCCAGCTGCCCTCCGACCCTGCTGATTCCTGCGACGTTCTCGTCGTCGGCGGCGGCCCCGCCGGGTCCACGATTGCGGCGCTGCTTGCCCAGCAGGGCCGCCAGGTGGTGCTGATCGAAAAGGAGCATCACCCGCGCTTCCACATCGGCGAATCGCTGTTGCCCGCGAACGTCGAGCTGTTCGACAAGCTCGGCGTGCGCGACCAGGTCGAGAAGATCGGCATGCCGAAGTTCGGGATCGAGTTCGTGTCGCCCGACCACGAGCACCGCAGCTATGTGGACTTTGCCGAGGGCTGGGACAGGTCGCTCGACTCGGCCTGGCAGGTGCGGCGCTCGGAGCTGGACGAACTGCTGTTCCGCCATGCCGCGACGCGTGGCGCTGAAACCATCGAAGGCTGCAAAGTGCGCGACGTGGCTTTCGACGCCGAGGGCGCCACGGTCCAGGCCGTGATGGACGACGGCGCCAAGCGCAGCTGGCGTGCGCGCTTCGTGGTCGACGCGACGGGCCGCGACACGCTGCTGGCCAACAAATTCCGCTGCAAGGAAAAGAACCCCGACCACAACAGCACCGCGCTGTTCGGCCATTTCACCAACGCCGAGCGGCTCGAAGGCAAGAAGGAAGGCAACATCAGCATCTGCTGGTTCGCGCACGGATGGTTCTGGTTCATTCCGCTCGCCGACGGCACCACGAGTGTGGGCGCGGTCTGCTGGCCGTACTACCTGAAGACGCGCGACAAGCCGCTGAAGGATTTCTTCTACGACACCATCGCGCTGTGCCCGGTGCTCGCGGACCGGCTCAAGAACGCGAGGCTGGTGGACGACGCGGTGCACGCCACGGGGAACTTTTCGTATTCGAGCACGCACGCCACGGGCGATCGCTATCTGCTGCTCGGCGATGCCTTCACCTTCATCGACCCGATGTTCTCGTCGGGCGTGTACCTGGCGATGCACAGCGCCTTCGACGGCGCCGAACTGGTGGCGACGGCGCTCGACCGTCCCGCCGCGCTGGCCGCCGCGCGACGCGACTTCGAGACCATGATGCGCAAGGGCCCGCGCGAATACTCGTGGTTCATCTACCGCGTGACGAACCCCACGATCCGCGACATGTTCATGCATCCGGGCAACCCGTTCCGCGTGAAGGAGGCGCTGATGTCGCTGCTGGCCGGCGACATCTACCGCGGCACGCCGATCTGGCGCGCGCTCGGCATGTTCAAGGTCCTCTACTACTTCATCTCGATCACGCACATGCGCCGCACCTGGGACGGCTGGAAGCGGCACCGCCTCAACATCCGCGACATGGGCGCGCTCAGGGGCGAGACGATCCTCAAGGCAGATTGAGGGCGCCGCCGACCGGGTCGGCATCCCACGCCCGGTGCGCGGCGCGCAGCGTGGCCAGCGCATGCGCCACGCCGAGCCGCGGGCTGCTGAGCACCTCGATGCCGAGGTCGGCAAGTTCGTCGGCGACGGGCGCCATCGAGGCCTGGGCCAGCACCACGACGTCGGCTGCCGTGGCGGCGTCGCGGATCGCGTCGACCAGCACCTCGATGTAGCGCGCGGTGTCGCCGGCCTCGAAATGGGCCCATGCACCCGCGACCAGCAACGGGCTCGGCCGCACGCCCACGCCGGCCTGTGCGGCTGCCGACAGCACCAGCGCGCGGGTCGGTTCGAGCGTGCTCTCGAGCGCGGCGGCGACCAACACGCGCGGGCCCGCGCGCACCGCGCGGTCGGCCATCGCGCGGTCGATGCGCTGGGCCGCAAAGGCGCCGCCGGTGGCGGTTCTTTCGGCGATGTCGCCGAGGGTGGAACAGGTGCACACGACCACCGCCGCACCATCGGCAGCGGCGGCCTCGCGCATGGCGTCCTGCACCTTGGCGGGCAGGGCGGGGTGGTCGGTGCCGGCGGTACGGGCCTCGTGCAGCAGGTCTTCGCGCACCAGGTGCCCGGCCTCCACCTCGGGCGCGAGTTCGCGCACCAGGCGCTCGAAGCTCGGCACATGCACCTGCGCGGTGTGAAGGAATGCGATGCGGCCGGTCATCGGCGCTTGCGGTTGCGTTCGCGTGGGCGTTTCAGGCTTCAGGCGGACGCGTTCGCGCGGCGCGCTTCGTAGGCCTTGAGGTGGACGTAGGCGGTGCGCAGCACCGAGGGCGCAGACGAGGCGCCGGCAGGCGCCGCCCGGCCGAGCAGGTCGCCGACGATGTGGTCGGCTTCCACCGGCGCCCCGCGCACGATGTCCTTGTACATCGAGGCGGTCATCGGCGAACCGGCGGTGGTCAGCATGGCGCGGCCGCGCTCGATGGCGGCGGGGCGCGGCGCAAAGCCGTTGTGCGCCGCGATGGCGCAGCATTCATCGAAGATCGCGAGCGCCACGTCGCGGCCGCCCGCGGCCACGACGTCGCCGATGCTGGCGCGCATCAGACTCGTGAGGCCCGCGGCCGAGGCGATGAAGACCCACTTCTCCCACATGTCCTGCGAAATGTCCTCGCTCAGGCTGGCGTCGAAGCCGGCGCCGGCGAACTGGGCGGCGATCGCGTCGACCCGCGCCGAGCGCCCGCCCGCGCGCTCGCCGAAGCGCAGGCCGTGCAGGTCGTTCAGGTGCAGCACGCGGCCTTCGTCGTCGAGCGTGGCCGAGATCATGCAGAGGCCGCCAAGCACGCGCTCGCCGCCGAAGCGCTCGGCCAGCCGATCGACATGGCCCATCCCGTTCAGCAGCGGAAGGATCACGGTCTCGGTCCCGACCGCGGGCGCGAAGGAATCCATCGTCGCGTCGAGGTCGTAGGCCTTGCTGCCGACCACGATCACGTCGTAGGGCGCCTCGATGTCCTCGGCGAGTACATGCCGCGGCGAGGGGAGGTTCAGGTTGCCGAACGGGCTCTGCACCACCAGCCCGGTGCGGGCGATCTGCGCAGCGCGGCGGGGCCGCAGCAGGAAGGTGACGTCGCGGCCGGCCTCGAGCAGCCGTCCACCGAAATAGCCGCCGAGCGCGCCGGCGCCAACCATCAGAAATCTCATGCGATTCGCTCCAGCATCAAGGAATAGACCCGGGCCATGATGCCTTCGATCGCGCGTGCCTGCTGGGCGTGGCACAAAGCCAGCCCGGGCGAAGCGCTTTCATCGAAAAGGTCTTGGGGCTTCGCATAATCTTGCGGACCGGCCCTTTTCTTTTTATCCCCCCTTTCTAGGAGACTCATCCATGAGCCAGACCCGGATCGCTGTCGTCGTCGGCAGCCTGCGCAAGGATTCGTTCAACCAGAAGCTGGCGCTCGCGCTGGCACACCTGGCGCCCTCGGACTTCACCTTCGAGCATGTGCGCATCGACGACCTGCCGCTGTACAACCAGGACGACGACGGCAACCAGGCGCCTTCGGTGAGGCGGCTCAAGAGCGAGATCGCGGCGGCGCAGGGCCTGCTGTTCGTGACGCCCGAGTACAACCGCTCGTTCCCGGGGGTGCTGAAGAACGCGATCGACCACGCCTCGCGGCCCTACGGACAGAGCGCGTGGGGCGGCAAGCCGGCCGGCGTGCTCGGCGTGTCGGTGGGCGCCACCGGCACCGCGCTGGCGCAGCAGCACCTGCGCAACGTGTTGGCCTACCTCGACGCGCCCACGCTCGGTGCGCCCGAGGTGTTTCTGCAGGCCAAGGACGACCTGTTCGACGACCGCGGACACATCGGCAACGAAGGAACAAAGAAATTCCTGCAGGGCTGGATGGACAAGTACGTGGCCTGGGTCAAGGCCCACTCGGCGGCCTGAAGCCGCCGGGTGTCGTGGTTCAGGCCGCCTGGGCGACGTTCTTCTGGTTCGCGGCCTCGGCCGTGGCCGCGAGGATGTCGCTGCGCGCCGCGGCCAGCGCCGCAGCCTTGGGCGCATCGCCCATCGCCACGCCTTCGGCGCGCACGAAGCGCACGTCGGTGATGCCGAAGAAGCCGAAGATCACCTTGAGGTAGCTTTCCTGGTGCTCCGTGGCCTGGCCGCCCTCGGTGGTCGAGTAGACGCCGCCGCGGCTCGAGGCCACGATGACCGTCTTGCCGCCGGCCAGGCCTACGGGGCCGGTCTCGGTGTACTTGAAGGTGCGGCCGGGCTGGGCCAGGCGATCGATCCAGGCCTTGAGCTGGGTCGGGATCGAGAAGTTGTAGAGCGGCGCACCGATCACCACCACATCGGCGGCGAGAAACTGGCTCACCAGCTTTTCGGACAGGGCGTTCTCGCGCAGCTGGGCTTCGGTGGGCTGGGCCTGCATGCCGATCTTCGCGCCCAGCGCATCGGCGCCGAAGTGCGGCGGTGCGTCGGCGGCGAGATCGAGGTACTCGACCGTGGTATCAGGATGCGCGGCCTTCCAGGCGGCCACGGTCTCGGCCGTGAGCAAGCGCGAAACCGAACCGGCGGCCAGAACGCTGGCGTCGACGTGGAGCAACTTCATGATCAATCTTTCTTGTGTGTGAGGGGCCGGTGCTCGAAACGTGACCGGCGATGAGTAATTCTATTTTTGGTGCGAGTGGGTGATAAGTAGCCATTTTTTGACTACATCGTTCCAATTGCAGGACAATTCGACCCATGCAGGATCTCAACGACATGGTTTTCTTCGCCGAGGTGGCCGAGCGCGGCGGCTTTGCCGCGGCCAGCCGGGCGCTCGGCATTCCCAAATCGCGCCTGTCGCGCCGCGTGGCCGAGCTCGAAGCGCGGCTCGGCGTGCAGTTGATGCAGCGCAGTACGCGCCGGCTGTCGCTCACGCCGGCCGGCGAAATCTTTCTGCGCCATGCAGCCGCGGTGCGTGACGCGGCGCAGGCCGCGACCGAAGCGGTGGCGCAGGTGCACACCGAACCGTGCGGCACGGTCCGCCTGGCGTGCCCGATCACCATCGCCCACAGCGGGCTCGCGCAATTGCTGCCGCGCTTCATGGCGCTTTACCCAGCGGTGCGCGTCGACATGCGCGTGATGAACCGGCCAGTCGACCTGATCGAGGAGGGCATCGACATCGCGCTTCGCGTGCGCCCCGAGATCGAAGACAGCACCACGTTGGTCGCCAAGGTGCTGGGCACCAGCCGAGGCGTGCTGGTGGCCCGCCCCGACCTGCTGCAGCGGCTGGGGCCGGTCGCCTCGCCGGCCGACCTTGCGCGACTGCCGACCGCCGCCATGTCCGCCAACGGCGAAGGCCGCAGCGAATGGCGGCTCGAGGGCCCGAACGGCGAGAGCCACGTGCACCTGCACACGCCGCGCTACGTGGCGGACGACCTCGCCACGCTCCAGGCCGCGGCGCTCGAGGGCGTGGGTGCGGCGCTGCTGCCCGACTACATGTGCCGCGCCGACCTCGAGGCCGGCCGCCTCGCGCGGGTGCTGCCCGACTGGGGGCCGGCGCCCGTCATTGCGCACATCGTGTTCCCGGCGCGGCGGGCGATGGTGCCGGCGGTGCGCCGGCTGATCGACTTTCTGGTCGAGCACCTGAGCGGCGGGGCGACCACGATGTACTAGCCTTATGTTGAAAACGCCATAACCAAACAAGCAGATATTCGTTTGGGATCGACGCCGCCGTTCGCACAATCGCAGGCGCCACCAGGCACAAGGACACACAGACCAGATTGATTGCCGCACCCGTGCAAGCCGGGTCGCGGCGGGACTGCAGGCAGAATGCGGACCGCGACATTTCCAGAAGACCTTCGCAACACCATGAAATCCAGATTCAAGACCTTCACCGCCGTGCTCGTGCTGGCATCTTCCGCTCTCGGGGGGGGCAGCGCCCTGGCGCAGTCCAGTACGCTGCTCAACGCGTCGTACGACGTGGCGCGCGAGTTCTACAAGGACTACAACGCCGCCTTCGTGGCCCATTACAAGAAGACCACCGGCAAGGACGTGAAGATCGACCAGTCGCATGGCGGCTCGAGCGCACAGGCCCGCTCCGTGGCCGACGGCCTCGATGCCGACGTGGTCACCATGAACACCACCACCGACATCGACTTCCTCGCCAGCACGGGCGTGGTTGCGAAAGACTGGAACAAGAAGTTCCCCGAGAACGCCGCACCGACCACCTCGACCATGCTGCTGCTCGTGCGCAAGGGCAATCCCAAGGGCATCAAGGACTGGGACGACCTGGTCAAGCCGGGCGTCCAGGTGGTGGTCGTCAACCCGAAGACCGGCGGCAACGGCCGCTATGCGTACCTTGCGGCCTGGGGCTACATCAAGAAGAAGGGCGGCACCGACGCGCAGGCGGCGGAGTTCGTCGGCAAGCTGTTCAAGAACGTGCCGGTGCTGGCACGCGGCGGGCGCGACGCGACCACCGCCTTCCTGCAGCGCAACATCGGCGACGCGCTGATCACCTTCGAGTCGGAAGTGGTCTCCATCGACCGCGACTTCGGCACGGGCAAGGTCGACTCCGTCTATCCGTCGATCAGCATCGTGGCCGAGAACCCGGTTGCCATCGTCGAGCGCACGGTCAAGAAGAAGGGCACCGGCGAACTGGCCAAGGCCTACCTCGACTGGCTCTATTCCGAAGAGGCGCAGGAAATCGCGGCCAAGCATGCGCTGCGCCCGCGCTCGCAGGCGGTACTCAAGAAGCACGCCGCCACTTTCAAGCCGCTGCAGCTCTTCACGGTGCAGGAACTCTTCGGCAGCCTCGGCGAGGCGCAGAAGGTGCACTTCAACGACGGCGGCCAGTTCGACAAGCTCTACACCCCCGGCGGAAAGTAAATGAGCGGCGCTGTCTCTTCGGCGCTCCCGTCCGCGGGAGCGCCGCTTTCGCGTGGGAACAGGGCAGGGGCCAGCAAGCGCGTGCTGCCGGGCTTCCACATCACGCTCGGCTTCTCGATCTTCTATCTCTGCCTGATCGTGCTGATCCCGCTGTCGGCGCTGGTGTTCAAGACCTTCGCGCTGACCTGGGAGCAGTTCTGGGAGGCCGTGACCGCCCCGCGCGTGATGGCCTCGTACCGGCTGACCTTCGGCGCCTCGCTGCTCGCGGCCATGGTGAATGCCGTGTTCGGGCTGCTCGTGGCCTGGGTGCTGGTGCGCTACAAGTTTCCGGGCAAGCGCATCGTCGATGCGCTGGTCGACCTGCCTTTCGCGCTGCCGACGGCGGTGGCGGGCATTTCGCTCACCGCGCTGCTCGCGGGTAACGGCTGGATCGGGCAATGGCTCGAGCCGCACGGCATCAAGCTCGCCTTCACGCCGGCCGGCGTGGTGGTGGCACTGATCTTCATCGGGCTGCCGTTCGTGGTGCGCACGGTGCAGCCGGTGCTCGAAGACGCCGAGAAAGAGCTCGAAGAGGCCGCCACCTCGCTCGGCGCCACACGCCTGCAGACCTTCACCAAGGTGATCTTCCCCTCGATCGCGCCGGCGCTGCTCACCGGCTTTGCCATGGCCTTCGCGCGTGCGATCGGCGAATACGGCTCGGTGATCTTCATCGCGGGCAACATGCCGATGATCTCGGAGATCACGCCGCTGATCATCATCGGCAAGCTCGAGCAGTACGACTTCGCGGGCGCCACGGCGGTCGCGCTGGTGATGCTGGTCATTTCGTTCCTGCTGCTGCTCGTCATCAACGGCCTGCAAGCGTGGCAGCGCCACAGGGCGGGAGCCTGACATGGGAGCACCCTCCAAAGTCATCCGCCGCACGCAGGCCGGCACCACCGAATCCGCATGGGTGCGCTGGCTCTTGATCGGCATCGCGCTGGCGTTCATGTTCCTGTTCCTGGTGCTGCCGCTCGCCGCGGTGGCGACCGAGGCGCTGCGCAAGGGCGTCGACGCCTACGTCGAGGCGCTGAAGGAGCCCGACGCCTGGAGCGCGATCCGCCTGACGCTGATCGTCGCCGCCATCTCGGTGCCGATGAACCTCGTGTTCGGCGTGGCCGCCGCCTGGGCCATCGCCAAGTTCGAGTTCCGCGGCAAGGCCTTCCTGACCACGCTGGTCGACCTGCCTTTCGCGGTGTCGCCGGTGGTCGCGGGCCTGATCTACGTGCTGGTGTTCGGCGCGCAGGGCTGGTTCGGGCCCTGGCTGGCCGAGCACGACATCAAGATCATCTTCGCGGTGCCCGGCATCGTGCTGGCGACCGTGTTCGTGACCTTTCCTTTCATCGCGCGCGAACTCATCCCGTTGATGCAGGCGCAGGGCACCGACGAGGAGCAGGCGGCCATCGTGCTCGGCGCGACCGGCTGGCAGACCTTCTGGCGTGTGACGCTGCCCAACATCAAGTGGGGCCTGCTGTACGGCGTGATCCTGTGCAACGCGCGCGCCATGGGCGAGTTCGGCGCGGTGTCGGTGGTGTCGGGTCACATTCGCGGCCAGACCAACACCATGCCGCTGCACGTCGAAGTGCTCTACAACGAATACCAGTCGGTCGCGGCCTTTGCCGTCGCTTCGCTGCTGGCGATCCTCGCGCTGGTCACGCTCGTGATCAAGACCGTGATCGAGTGGCGCCACGAGCGCGAGATGAAGGCCATCGCCGAGCTGCCGCCCGAGCGGCCTGCCGGCGCCACGGCGGCCTGAGTGAGAAGGAACAACAAGACATGAGCATCGAAATCCGCAACATCAGCAAGCAGTTCGGCGACTTCCGCGCGCTGGCCGACGTCAACCTCGACGTGGGCTCGGGCGAACTGGTCGCACTGCTCGGCCCCTCGGGCTGCGGCAAGACCACGCTGCTGCGCATCATCGCGGGGCTGGAGACGGCCGACACCGGCAGCATCCTGTTCGCGGGCGAGGACACCACCGACGTGCACGTGCGCGAGCGGCAGGTGGGCTTCGTGTTCCAGCACTACGCGCTGTTCCGCCACATGACAGTGTTCGAGAACGTGGCCTTCGGCCTGCGCGTGAAGCCGCGCCGCGAGCGCCCGAGCGAGGCGCAGATCAAGGCCAAGGTGACCGACCTGCTCAAGCTGGTGCAGCTCGACTGGCTGGCCGACCGCTACCCGTCGCAACTCTCGGGCGGGCAGCGCCAGCGCATCGCCCTGGCGCGCGCGCTGGCGGTCGAGCCCAAGGTGCTGCTGCTCGACGAGCCCTTCGGCGCGCTCGACGCCAAGGTGCGCAAGGAACTGCGCCGCTGGCTGCGTCGGCTGCACGACGAGCTGCACGTGACCTCGATCTTCGTCACGCACGACCAGGAAGAGGCGCTCGAGGTGGCCGACCGCGTGGTCGTCATCAACAAGGGCCGCATCGAGCAGGTCGGCTCGCCGCAGGAGGTGTGGGACCAGCCCGCGAGCCCGTTCGTCTACGGCTTCCTCGGCGACGTGAACCTGTTCCATGGCCGGGCCGATGCCGGCACGGTGCAGCTCGACGGCATGCGCCTCGATTCGCCCGAACACAGCGGCGCGCGCGGCGCCAAAGCCATGGCCTATGTGCGGCCGCACGACCTGAGCGTGGAGCGCTACACCGCCGGCGCGACCGGCATCGTGGCCACGCTGTCGCGCGCCATCGTGGTCGGGCCGATCGCACGGCTGGAACTTGAGCCCACCGAAACGAATCCAGATAATCCGGGCTCCGGAACCATCATCGAGGCGCAAATCCCTGCGCAACAGTTCCGCGACCTGGGCTTGAACGAGGGCGACACCGTGGTCGCCACGCCGCGCAAGGCCAGGGTGTTCGTCGAAGAAGATTGGGTTTCCCCTTGATCGCTTGGTATTTCGGCGCGCCGCGCCGCGCGCTTGCCCTGATCTGCCTCGCCTGCGTGCTGATGCTCGCATTCGGGCTCTACCTGCAGCATGTCGTGGGGCTCGAGCCCTGTCCCATGTGCATCGTGCAGCGCTATGCGCTGATGCTGGTGGCGATCTTCTCGGGTCTGGCGGCGCTGTTCCGCCAGCGCGGCCTGCAGCGCGCGGGTACGGCGCTGGCGCTGGTCTCGGCCATCGGCGGGGCCTACACCGCGGCCGCGCAGAGCTGGCTGCAGTGGTATCCGCCCGAGGTCGTTTCCTGCGGTCGCGACCTGTACGGAATGATCGAGACCTTCCCGCTCAAGCGCGCGCTGCCGATGATCTTCCGCGGTGGCGGCGACTGCTCGAAGATCGACTGGTCGCTGTTCGGCCTGACGCTCGCGAACTGGTCGTTCGTGGCCTTCGCGGTGCTCTCGGTGCTGCTGCTGGTGCTGCTGTTTCGCCGCCCGAGGGGCTGATTGCTAGAGAGGCAGCGTGTCGAAGGCTGCGTAAGCGGTCGCGAGCCACGACTTGACGCGCTGGCGCTCCAGCAGGCCGAGTGCCTGCGGGCTTTCGCGGTCGTTCACCGCCTTCCAGAAGCTGGTGCTCTGCGCATCGATCTTGCGCATGCTGGCCTCGTGCAGGCGCGGCAGTGCGATCACGCGCGCGCCGGCGGCCGTGGCTTTCGAGAGCGACTGCGACGCGAGCAGCATGCCGAAGTCGCTGCCGCGGCCGTAGTTCTGCACCACGATGTAGTTGGGCCGCTTGCCGAAGGTGTCGATCAGCGTGCCGAGCAGGTCGCTCGAATCCTTGCCATCGTCGAGCACGTGCCAGAAGTTGACGGCCACGCCGAGCTCGTCGAACACGTCGAACAGGTCCGACTCCTTGATCCACCGCGCGAGCGGCGCAAGCGTCTGCGCCGCGAGGTCGACGATCACGCTTTGCTGCGGGTTGGTCTCGAAGCCGTTGACCACGGTGTCGAGCCCTTCGAAGCTGTCGACCACGACGGGCGAGGCAAAGCCTTCGTAGAAGCGCGTGAACGAGCTGTGCGAGCGGTCGGTGTCGAAGCCGGTGAAGGGCCGGCTGTGGTCGATGAAGTACTGCGCCAGCACGCGCGCGGTGACCGACTTGCCGACCCCGCCTTTCTCGCCGCCAATGAAGTTGATGGAAGCCATGGTTGATCCGGTCGTTGGGGAAGCCTCCCCACTGTAACCGGGCAGCCTGCTGCTACTGCACCAGCAGCACCGAGGTGTCGGTTTCCGAGATCACCTTGGTGGCGACCGAGCCCATCAGCGCGCGGCCGAGGATGCCGTGGCCATGGGTGCCGAGCACGATGAGCTGTGCCTTCGACGCGGTGGCGGCCTTGAGGATCTCCTCGGCAGCATGGCCGTGGCGCTTGTCGACCGTATAGCTGCTCACGCCTTCCTTGGCGAGCAGGGCGACGACCGGATCGAGCACCTTGGTGCTCTCCTCGGTGTAGTACTCGTCGAGCACTTCCTTGCTGAGGTGGCGCGTGACATGGCCCGAGATGCCGGTGACCACGTGGACCACGACGAGCTCGTGGCCGTCCACGAACATCGACCGGTTGGCCAGCAGGTAGTTGAGGGCCTTCTGGGTGTACGGGCTGCCGTCGACTGCGATAAGGATTTTCATCCGGCCGTTATACGGCCCGGCCCCGCGCACCGCAACCGATCAACCCGGCATCGGAAGGGCTTTAGCCCGTCAGCCCCTTCCAGAGCATGTAGGCAGCGAGCACGTACAGGATGCTCGCGAACACGCGTTTGAGCTTCTTGACCGGTAGGCTGTGCGCCGCCTTGGCGCCGAGCGGCGCCGTGAGCACGCTGGCCAGTGCGATCACCGCGAGCGCCGGCAGCCAGATGTAGCCGAACGAGCCGGCCGGCAGCCCCTGGACCGATTGCCCACTGATGACGTAGCCCGCCACGTTGGCCACCGCGATCGGAAAGCCGAGCGCGGCGCTGGTGGCCACGGCGTTGTGGATCGAGATGTTGCACCAGGTCATGAACGGCACGCTGACGAAGCCGCCGCCCGCGCCGACCAGGCCCGAGATGAAGCCGATCGCGCCGCCCGCCGACAGCTGCCCTGCGGTGCCGGGCATCTGGCGCGTGGGCTTGGGCTTGCGGTCGAGGAACATCTGCGTGGCCGAGAAGCCCACGAACAGCGCGAACACGATCGCGAGCACCGTGCCCTTGAGCAGCGCGAACACGCCCATGCTGCCGATCAGGCTGCCGATGATGATGCCGGGCGCGAGGCGCCGCACGATGTCCCAGCGCACCGCGCCGCGCTTGTGGTGCGCGCGCACGCTCGAGATCGAGGTGAAGATGATCGTGGCCATCGAGGTGGCGATCGCCATCTTCACGGCCAGATCACCCGGTACGCCGCGGTGCCCCACGATGATCGTGATGAACGGCACCATGAGCATCCCGCCGCCGATGCCGAGCAGGCCTGCAAGGAAACCGGTGCCAAGGCCGAGTGCGGCCAGTTCGGCGATCAGGATGGGGTCGAGCAGGGAATTCACGCGCAGCAGAGCCTCGAGAAAAAGCAACGGCCCCGTGCAGTGAATGCAGGGGCCGCAAGAACGAAAAAAAGGTGTCTGCGAGTGGGCGCCGAACCCGCATCCTGAACCAGGGTTCAGGTGGGCGAGGGCAGCAAGACTTCGGGTTCATCTGACGCGAGATGATCACACCCGTCGAGCGATGTACCAAGCCCGGCTCCGGAGAGCATTGGAACAAGGAAATATTAAGCCCGACGCGCACCGCAGACAGTGCCGATTTTACGCCCGGCTGGCGCCGGGTGCCTGCACTCAGAGTAAATGGTCATCGCCCGCGAGGGCTTGATCGAGTTTCTGAATGATCTGGGCGGCCTTGGCATCGGTTTCGACGTCGCTCGAAACAGCTGCGGACGGTTCGTCCATGGCGGCAGGCGCGGCCGCCGCAGCGACCTGCTGCGAGGCCAGGTCGAAAGCCAGGTTCAGCGAGGCCAGCACCGCGATGCGGTCGCGCGCCTTGACCTTGCCTGCATCGCGGATCTTGCACATGGCCGCATCGACGCGCTCGACGGCGTCGCGCAGCTGCGCCTCGCCGTCTTCGGGACAGCCGAGCAGATAGCTCTGGCCCATGATCTGAACTTCGATCTGCTTCATGCGGAGGAATCTTCGGGGGGTGGTTCGACGGGCAGCCGCTCGAGCAGGGCGTCGAGCCGCGTGCGGGCCGCGGCGAGCCGCGACTTCAGGGCGTCACGCTCGCGCGTGAGTGCCTCGAGCTGCTCCTGCAGCAGCGCATTGGTGCGCTGCACCTCTTCATGACGCACGAGCAGGCGGTCCACACGCTCGGCGATCTGGTCGATGGGGCTGGAGGCGGGCATGGTTGGCGATGATAGCGTTAACCAAGCTGGAGCCTGCCCTAGAATCCCGCTTGTTGGTGCCTGCGGCTTGGTTCACGCGCCGCGGTTCAACGGGAAGCAGGAGTGGAGGCCCTTTTTCGGAAACGAAGACCGGGCCGAAGCCGCCTGCGCTGCCCCCGCAACGGTCAAGCAGTCGACGCCTCGCGCGTCAACCCCATCCATCCAGCCACTGGGCGCCCTGAAACAGGTGCCTGGGAAGGCGGTGGGGTCGCACTGCCAGCCCGGATACCGGCCAACGAGGCGGCTGCCGCATGGACCCGACGATCTTCGAAGGGTGCGTGCAGCAGCCATTGCGCCCAACCGCCGGCGGGGAAGCCGGCGACGGGCATCAGACGTTCGTTCGTTTCATCCATGACTTCCTGCCTTCCAGTATCCATTGGCCGTGCGCCTGCGCGCCGCCTTCGCCTTGCCTGCCTTCCGCTCGCACTCGTATCCACTTTCGGCGGCACCGCGCTGCTGCAGCTGCCTCTTGCCGCGCATGCCCAGCCGGAGCTTGTCGCCTCGCTCGGCGAGACGGTGGTCACGGCCAACCGCACGCCGCAGCGGCTTTCCGATCTTGTGGGCGACGTGTCGGTCGTCGACCGCGAGACCATCGAACGCAGCGGCGCCACCGGTGTGGCCGACGTGCTCGCACGCCTGCCCGGCATCGAGATTTCGCGCAGCGGCGGCGTGGCCAACACCACGAGTCTGTTCATCCGCGGCGCCGAGACGCGCTTCACGGCGGTGTACATCGACGGCGTGCGCGTCGATTCGCAATCGACCGGTGGCGCCGCCTGGGAAAGCATTCCGCTGGCGCAGATCGATCGCATCGAGGTGCTGCGCGGGCCTGCCGCTGCGGTGTACGGTTCGGACGCAGTGGGCGGCGTGATCCAGCTCTTCACGCGGCGCGGCGAAGAGGGCGTGGCGCCCTACGCGGGCATCGGCTTCGGCAGCCACGGCCTGCGCCGGGCCGAGGCAGGCGTGAGCGGCAAGTCGGGAGCCTTCGACTACTCGCTCGGCGTGTCGCACGAAGAAAGCAAGGGCTTCAACGTGCTCCCGATGGACAAGCGCACACCCTCGCGCGACGGCTTCACCAGCCCCGACCGCGACGGCTACCGCACCAGTGCCGGCAACCTGCGCCTGGGCTATGAATTGGCGCCCGGCCAGCGGCTCGAGGCCACGCTGCTCTACAGCGACAGCGACGCCGGCTACGACGCGCCCGTCAGCTTCAGGACCCGGCCACCGATCCGCTTCAAAGACGACGTGTCGAGCAGCACGCTGCAGACCGCGGGCCTTTCGTGGTCGGCCCGCTGGAACGACATCTACAGCACGCGCGTGCAGGTGACCGATTCGCAGTCGGTCTACCGCACGCAGCCATCGTTCTACGGCACCGACACCCGGCTGCGCGGCTACCTGTTCCAGAACGAGTTCCGCTTCGGCGCGCACCTCGTGACCGCGACGCTCGAACGCCGCGAGGATGTGCTCGAGAACGCGCCCACCACCAGCAGCGGCCTGTTCTCGCGCGACCGCTCGCAGGATGCGGTGTCGCTCGGCTACGGTTTCGTGCAGGGCCCGCATTCGCTGCAGCTGCACGTGCGGCACGACAACGACAGCGAGTTCGGCGGCAAGACCACCGGCAGCGCGGCCTACGGCTATGCCATCACGCCGAAGCTGCGCGCCACGGTGTCGGCCGGCACGGCGTTCCGCGCGCCGACGCTGTACCAGCGCTTCAGCGAGTACGGCAACGCGGCGCTCAAGCCCGAGTCGGCCCGCAACGTCGAACTGGGCCTGCAGTACACCGACGGCGACACGCACGCGGGCATCGTGGTCTACCAGAACCGGGTCAGCAACCTGATCGTCTTCGACGGCACGGCAACCGGCTGCAGTTCGGACTTCGGCTGCTATGCGAGCACTGCGCGCGCGCGCTACCGCGGCGTGACGCTCTCGGGCGGCCACCGCATCGGCGACGTCACGCTGCGCGCCTCGGCCGACTTCCAGGACCCGCGCGACCTCGACACCGACAACCTGCTCGCACGCCGCGCGCGCCGCCACGCCACCCTGGGCGCCGACTGGCGCGTCGGCGGCTGGACACTGGGCGCCGAGGTACAGGCGTCGAGCAAGCGCTTCGACGACGCGGCCAACACCCGCGAGCTCCGCGGCTACGCCGTGCTGAACCTCGTGGCCAGCACGCAGCTCACGCGCGACATCGGTCTGGTCGCACGCATCGACAATGCGGGCGACAAGGACTACATGCTCGCGCGCGGCTATGCCACGGGCGGGCGCAACGCCTACCTCGGCCTCAAGTGGACGCCGCGGTAGGCGCGCCAAAGCCAAGCACGCCAAGCACGCCACACCGCGACATGCCCATGACCTTTCGGCACGAATTCATCCTGGGCGGCCAGAAGAGCGGCAAGTCGCGGCGCGCCGAGCAGCGCGCCATCGACTGGCTGGCCGAGGCCCCCGCGGTGCGGCACGCCGTGCTGATCGCGACCGCGCAGGCCCACGACGACGAGATGCGCGTGCGCATCGCGCGCCACCAGGCCGACCGCGCCGCACGCGTGCCGGCCATGGCCGCGGTGGAGGAGCCGGTCGAGCTGGCCCGTGCGATCGTCAGCCACAGTACGGCCGACACGCTGGTGGTGGTCGACTGCCTTACGCTCTGGCTCACCAACCTGCTGATGCCGCTGCGCTCGGCACAGGCGCGGCCCGTCACGCGCACGCCCGCACTGCATGCCGGCATGCTGCTCGCGGCGCTGCGCGACGCGCGCGGGCCGGTGGTGCTGGTCGGCAACGAGATCGGCCTGGGCGTGATCCCGCTCGGCGGCGAGACCCGGGCCTTCGTCGATGCGCTCGGCCGACTCAACCAGGACGTGGCCGCCGCCTGCGGGCGCGTCACGCTGATGGCCGCGGGCCTGCCGCTGACACTGAAGGCCCCTGCATGAAGACAAAGAAGATGAACACGAAACCGAGGCCGCGGCGGTGGCGCGCATTCCCGCTCGCGGCCGTGCTCGGCCTGGCCGCGCTGTGCGCGCAGGCGCTCGAAGTGACCGACGAGCGCGGCGTGAAGGTGAACCTGCCGCAGCCGCCGCAGCGCATCGTCTCGCTGCTGCCCTCGTTGACCGAAGGCGTCTGCGCACTGGGCGCATGTTCGCGCCTGGTTGGCGTCGACAACTACTCCAACTCGCCGGCCGCGGTGCGTGGCCTGCCGCAACTCGGCGGCGGGCTCGACCCGAACGTCGAGGCGATCGTCGCCCTGCGCCCCGATGCCGTGCTGCTCGCGAAATCGTCGCGCGTGACGCAACGGCTCGAGGCCCTGGGCCTCAAGGTGCTGGTGCTCGAACCCCAGCGCCATGCCGACGTGCAGCGCGTGCTCGGCACGCTCGACCAGGTGCTCGGCACGCGCGAAGCGCCGGCGGTCTGGCGCGCGATCGACGCCAGCGTGTCGGCCGCGGCGCAATCGGTGCCGGCGGCGGCGCGAGGCCTGCGCGTGTATTTCGAAGTCAACAACGCGCCCTATGCGGCCGGCGAATCCTCGTTCATCGGCGAAACCCTGTCGCGGCTCGGCGCGCGCAACATCGTGCCCGCCGCGCTCGGGCCCTTTCCCAAGCTCAACCCCGAATACGTGGTGCGCGCCGATCCCGACCTGATCATGGTCAGCATGCGCAGCGCCCAGGGCCTCGAGCAACGCCCGGGCTGGAGCGGCATCCGCGCGGTGCGCGAAGGCCGCATCTGCCGCTTCGACCCCGCGCAGTCCGACATCCTCGTGCGCCCGGGGCCGCGCATGGACGAGGCCGCGCGGCTGATGGCGCGTTGCCTCGCCGAGAAGGGCAGCTGAATGGGCGAGGGCGCCATGCACCTGCGGCACCAGCGCCGCGTCCGGTGGATCGGCATCGTGCTGGTCGGCCTCGGTGGCCTGTTCGCGGTGCTGGGCCTCGGCATCGGCAGCACCGGGTTCGAGAGCCTGCTGGCGGCCGGGCGCGATCCGGTGGCGCTGCAGATCATCTGGGACATCCGGCTGCCGCGCACGCTCGGCGCCTGGCTCGCTGGCGCGCTGCTCGGGCTGGCGGGCGCGGTGGCGCAGGGGCTGTTTCGCAACCCGCTGGCCGATCCCTACCTGCTCGGCAGTGCGTCGGGCGCGTCGTTCGGCGTGGCGGTGGCGCTGATGCTCTTCGGCGGCTCGGCCGCGAGCGCGCAATGGGCGCTGCGCCTCGGGCTCACCGGCGCGGCCTTCCTCGGCGCGGTCTGCGCCGTGATGCTCACGCTCACGCTGGCGCGCGGCGTGCAGCAGACGCTCAGGTTGCTGCTGGCCGGCGTGATCGTCGGCGTGGTGCTCGGCGCGGCCAAAGACCTGATCACCATTGCCTCGGCCGACGTGCTGCAGGCGCTGCAGGGCTTCGTGCTCGGCAGTACCGGCCTGGTCGGCTGGAGCGCGTGCGCGGTGATGGCGGTCGTCGGCGCCGCATGCCTGCTGCTGGCCTGGGCGCTCGCGCCGGTGCTCGACGGGCTCGCGCTCGGCGAAGCCACGGCACGCAGCCTGGGCCTTCCGCTCGGCGGCATGCGCGCCGCGCTGGTGGTGGTGCTCGCGCTGGCCACCGGCGCGGCCGTGGCGCAGACCGGCCTGATCGCGTTCGTGGGGCTGGCCTCGCCGCACCTCGTGCGCTCGGTCGTCAAGACCACGCATGCGCGGCTGATCGTGCTCTCCGCGCTGATGGGCGGGCTGCTGCTGATGGCGGCCGACCTGCTGGCGCGCTGGCTGATCGCACCGCAGGAGCTTCCCGTGGGCGTGCTCACCGCGGTGCTCGGCGGCAGCTACCTGCTGTGGCTCATGCACCGGCGCGGCCTGCGCGGAGGCATGGCGTGAACGCGCCGGTGCTCGAGGCACGCGGCGTGCGCGCCCGGCTCGGCAACGCCGAAGTGCTGCATGGCATCGACCTGGCGATCGGCCGCGCACGCTGGACCAGCGTGGTCGGCCCGAACGGCGCCGGCAAGTCGACGCTGCTGCGGGTGCTTGCGGGCCTGCTCGCGCATGGCGGCGAGGTGCTGCTCTTCGGCGAACTGGCGGCCAAGCTGCCGCACCGCCTGCGTGCGCAGCGGGTCTCCTGGCTCGGCCAGAGCGGTGCCGCGGGCGAGGGCAGCGCCGACGACCTGATGGTCTACGACATCGCGATGCTCGGCCGCCTGCCGCACCAACGCTGGCTGGCCGCACCGAGCGACGCCGACCGCCAGGCCGTGGAGCGCGCGCTGCGCAGCACCCAGGCCTGGGACTGGCGCGACCGCCCGCTCGGCCAGCTGTCGGGCGGCGAGCGCCAGCGCGTGCTGCTCGCGCGCGCGCTCGCTGTCGAGGCCGAGCTGCTGCTGATGGACGAGCCGCTCGCCAACCTCGATCCGCCGCACCAGGCCGACTGGATGCAGGCCGTGCGCGCGCTGGTCGCCGAGGGCCGAACGGTCGTCAGCGTGCTGCACGAACTGCCCATGGCGCTGGCGGCTGACGCGCTCGTCGTCATGGACCAGGGCCGCGTGGTGCACCACGGCGCCAGCGGCGACCCGGCGACGCACGCCGCGCTCGAACAGGTGTTCGACCACCGCATCCGCGTCCACCGCGTGGCGGACCAGTGGATCGCGCTGCCCAACTGACCCCCCAACCAACACAAGCCGCACCATGCAAATCGAAACGCCTCCCACCGACAAGCCCTACGACAAGCCCGAAGGCGAGCGCCGCGGCATCGTCATCGTCAACACCGGCGACGGCAAGGGCAAGAGCACCGCGGCCTTCGGGCTGGCGCTGCGTGCCCACGGCCGTGGCAAGGCGGTGAAGATCTACCAGTTCATGAAGGTGCCCTCGGCGCGCTTCGGCGAGCACCGCATGTTCGAGCAGATCGGCATCCCGATCGAAGGCCTCGGCGACGGCTTCAGCTGGAAGAGCCAGGACCTCGAGCGCTCGGCGCAGCTCGCGCGCGACGGCTGGGAGAAGGCGAGGGCGGCGATCCTCTCGGGCGAGCACTTCATGGTCGTGCTCGACGAGATCACCTATCCGCTGATCTACGGCTGGCTGCCGCTCGAGGGCGTGCTCGACACGCTGCGCACACGGCCCACGCATGTGCACGTGGTGCTCACCGGCCGGCGCTGCCCGCCGGAGATCGTCGAGCTGGCCGACACCGTGACCGACATGACGATGGTGAAGCATGCGTTCAAGGCCGGCATTCCGGCGCAGCGCGGCATCGAAGACTAGTCATGACGACGCCCCCCGAAGCGCCTGCGGCGCCTCCCCCCACTGGGGGGCGCACCCAGCGGCCCGGCAAAGCCGGTTCCGCGGGTGCTCGCGGTTCTGCCGCGCCACAATTCTGAGCGGCTGACGAATGTCGGAGCCGCTTGTGCCCGAGTTGGTCCTTGTCGTCGCGCTGTGGCTCGCGCTCGCCATCGACCGCTGGCTCGGCGAGCCGGCCGCGCGCTGGCATCCGGTGGTGTGGATGGGGCGGTACCTGGGTTGGATCGGTGCGCGCCTCGCGCCGCGCGCTGAAGCAGCGTGCACCTCGGCTCGTGCCACGCTCTTTGCGTGGGGCGCACTCGCCTGGCTCGCGGGCGCGATCGGCGTCTGTACGGTGGCGATGGCTTTGCAGCAAGCCAGCTTTCGATGGCTGCCCGCCTGGGCCACCGCGCTGGTGCTCGCCGTGGCGCTCAAGCCGCTTTTCGCGTGGTGCATGCTGCGCGGCGAAGTGCTGGCGGTCGAGGCGGCGCTCGGCCTGTCGCTCGCGGCGGGGCGCGCGCAGCTCGCGCAGCTCGTGAGCCGCGACGTCAACACGCTCGACGAGCACGAAGTGCGCGAGAGCGCGATCGAATCGCTGGCCGAGAACCTCAACGATTCGCTCGTGGCGCCGCTGTTCTGGTTCGTGCTGCTGGGGCTGCCGGGCGCGGCGGTCTATCGCTTCGCCAACACGGCCGATGCGATGTGGGGCTACCGCGGCGAGCGCCAGGGACGCGACTGGACCTGGTTCGGCAAGTGGGCGGCACGCGCCGACGATGTGCTGTCATGGGTGCCCGCGCGGCTCACCATGCTGTTGCTCGCGCTGGTGGCGAGGCGGTGGCCGCGGGGCGTGGCCCGCGAGGCGCGCCGCACGCCGTCGCCCAACAGCGGCTGGCCGATGGCGGCGATGGCCTTGCTGCTGGGCGTTCGGCTTGCGAAGCCGGGCGTCTATGCGCTGAATGCCGAAGGGCTGCCTGCCGACACGGCAGACACGCACCGGGCTGCGCAGTGGGGTGGCCGGGCCGTGCTGGCGATGGCGGCTTGCGCATCGCTGGGGCTCTTTCTTTTTCCGACAATGGTCTAGGCGATGGCAGGCGAACCCGCTGCTTTTCAAACTCCGCAACACGGCGGCCCCGACGCAGGCGGTGCGGCCGCGCACGATTTCTCGACCAACGGCAATGCCGCCGGCCCGTGTCCCGCGGCCGTGTCCGCGCTGCGCGATGCCGACGCGCGCCACTATCCCGATCCGGCCTACACCGCGCTGCGCAGCGACCTGGCGCGCTTTCATGGCGTGCCGGCCGAGCGCATCGTGATCGCGGCGAGCGCGAGCGAGTTCATCCACCGAATCAGCGCGGCCTTCGCGCAGATCGGCGGCCGGCAGGTGCTGCTGCCCGCGCACGGCTATGGCGACTACGCGCGCGCGGCATCGGCCTGGGGCCTGCAGGTGCGGCCGGCCGCCGCCGCCGAGGCGCCCGACGGCATGGCGCTGCGCTGGTGCTGCGAGCCTTCGAGCCCGCTTGGCCAGTCGGAGCCCACCCTCGGACGGCATGCCGCGGCAGCGGGCCTCTGCGTGGTCGACATGGCCTATGCGCCGTTGCGCCTCGAAGGCGCGCCGTCGCTCGACGCGCCGGCGCGGCACGGCGCCTGGGAAATGTGGACGCCGAACAAGGCCATGGGCCTGACGGGCGTGCGCGCCGCCTACGCCATTGCGCCCGAAGGTGATGCCGCGCGCGCGATGGTGCGGCACCTGGCGCGGCTCGCGCCTTCGTGGCCGGTCGGCGCCCACGGCGTGGCGCTGCTCGCCTGCTGGACCGGCGAAGACGCACAGGCCTGGCTCGCCGGCAGCCTGCACACCTTGCGCAGCTGGAAGGCGCAGCAGCGCGCGGTGTGCGAATCGCTGGGCTGGCAGTGTTGGCCGAGCGACGCCAATTTCTTCTGCGCGCGCCCCGATGTGCCTTACCCGCCGTTCGCCGTCGCGTTGCGCGCCAAAGGCATCAAACTGCGCGACTGCGCGTCTTTCGGGCTGCCGGGCCTGGTGCGGCTCGGCGTGCTGCCGCCCGCGAGCCAGCAGGCGCTGAAGGAAGCCTGGACCCGTGCGACCATCCGCATTCCGCACTGACCGAACCGACCGAACCGAAGACCGATGCCATGCTGATCGCCATCACCACGCTCTTTCTCTGCCAGCTCGCGGGCGAACTGCTCGTGCAGTGGCTGGCCCTGCCGATCCCCGGTCCGCTGATCGGCATGCTGCTGCTGTTCGTCGGGCTGCTCGTGCGCGGCCACGTGCCCGAAGCGCTCGAGGCCACGTCGGGCCATCTGCTGCGCAACCTGATGCTGTTGTTCATTCCGGCGGTGGCGGGCGTCATGCTGCACTTCGAGCGCGTGGGACGCGAGTGGCTGCCGTTCCTTGCAGCGGGCATAGTCGGCGCCGCATTCACCATGACCGTGACCGCGCTCACGCTGCGCTGGATGATCCGCATCACCGGAAAGGACGCGGAATGAACCCGCCCGCCAAGCTGTTCGAGGTCTGGACCTTCCTGGCCCAGTCGCCGCTGCTGTGGCTGTCGCTGACGCTCCTGGCCTACCTCGGTGCGCTGTGGCTGCATGCCAAGAGCGGGCGCAACCCAGTGGTCAACCCGGTGCTGGTGTCGGTGGTCGTCATCGTCGCGGTGCTGCTCGCCACGCGCACGCCGTACGACACGTATTTCGAGGGCGCTCAGTTCGTGCACTTCCTCATCGGCCCCGCCACCGTCGCGCTGGCCGTGCCGCTCTACGGACAGATTGCGCGGTTGCGGCGGCTCTGGCTGCCGATCGGCGTGGCGCTCATCGTGGGTTCGGTCGCCGCGATCGTCTCGGCCGTCGGCATCGCCTGGGCGCTCGGCGGTTCGCACGAACTGCTGATGTCGCTCGCCCCCAAGTCGGCCACCATGCCGATCGCCATGGGCGTGGCCGAAAAGATCGGCGGCCTCGCATCGCTGGCCGCCGTGGCGGCGGCCGTGGCGGGCATCTCGGGCGCCATCATGGCGACCGGCCTTTTGAACCTGTTGCGCATCGAGGAGCCCGCGGTGCGCGGCTTCGCGGTCGGCATGGCGGCGCACGGCATCGGCACCGCGCGTGCGATCCAGGTGAACGAGACGGCGGGGGCGTTTTCGGCGCTGGCGCTGGGGCTGAACGGGATTGCGACGGCATTGCTGGTGCCGTTGTTGATCAAGCTGTCGGGCGGGTTCTTTTGAGCTGAGGCGCTTGCAGCCCCTGTCCCCTCAGCGTCGCTGCAACCGCGGATTCTTCGCAAACAACTCCGCCGCCCAGTCCACGAACGCGCGCACTTTCGCGCTCAGGTGGCGGTTGGGCGGGTAGACCACGTGGATCGGCAGCGGGTCGCGGTGCCAGTCGGGCAGGAGCTCGACCAGCTCGCCGCTCTCCAGCAGCGGTTCGGCCTGGAAGCTGATCACCTGCGAGATGCCGAAGCCGCCGAGCACGGCGGCGAGATGGGCGTTGCTCTCGTTGACCGACACGCGGTACGGCCCGTTGAGTTCGACGTACTCGTCGCCCTTCTTGAACTCGTGCGGGTAGATGCGCCGCGTGCTGCCCGAGAAATAGCTCACCACGTGGTGGCGCTTTTCGATGTCGTTCGGATGCTGCGGCTGGCCGTAGCGCTTGACGTAGGCGGGCGAGGCCACGGTCACGAAGTGCAGCGTGCCGATGCGCCGCGCCACCAGCGACTGGTCGCTGAGCTCTCCGGCGCGGATCACGCAATCGACGTTGTCGCTGATGAGGTCGACGGCGCGGTCGCTCACGCCGAGGTCGACCTGGATCTCGGGGTAGCGGTCGCAGAAGCTCGCGAGCTCGGGCAGGATGATCAGGCGGGCCACAGAGGTGCCGACGTCGATCCGCAATCGCCCGGTGGGGTTGGCCTGCGCATTGGTCATGCTGGCCTCGATGTCGTCGAAGTCGTTCAAAAGCCGGGCCGCACGCTCGTAGTAGGCGGCGCCGTCGGGGGTGACGGTCACGCGCCGCGTGGTGCGGTTGAGCAGTTTCACGCGCAGGCGCGATTCGAGCGCCTGAATCTGCTTGGTGACCGTTCCCTTGGGCAGGGCGAGCGAATCCGCTGCGCGCGTGAAGGTGCCGGCTTCCACCACGCGGACGAATATCCGCATTGCCTGGATTTGATCCATGGATGAACTTGTTCCTGGGACTCGGCCCCTGCCGAGGGAGGCGGATTCTCACACAAGCAAGCAAATCCCCAGTGCAATACGGATTGTTCGCCGTTTGGAAACAGAGTAGGGGCGGCTTGCCTGTTTAACGCCACGCCGGCCGCCTTATATTTCACCTATCGCCAATCCCCCTGAGGCTGCCCATGTCACCCCGTCCATCGTCCCGCTCCGCCGACGCCGCTGCGCTTGCAGCAGCCGATGGCGTGGAAGCCGATCTCTCGATCGAGCTGCCCGGCCGCGACCCCGTGGGCGCGCGGGTCTACGGCCAGCGCCTCCGCGGTGAAACCGTGCCGCTGGTGCTGCATTTCCATGGCGGCACCTTCGTGTGCGGCACGCTGGACAACGGCCGCAACGTGGCGCGCCTGCTGGCTGGTGCCGGCGCGGTGGTGGTGTCTCTGGCCTATCCGCTGGCGCCCGAATCGCCGTTCCCGGAGCCCATCGAGGTGGGCTACGCCGCCCTCGAATGGCTCTACAAGCAGCGTACCAAGCTCGGCGGCAAGGGCGCCCAGGTGTACCTGGCGGGCGAAGAGGCGGGCGGCAACCTCGCGGCCGCGGTGGCGCTGATCGCCCGCGACCGCGCGCATCCGCCGATCGCGGGGCAGATCCTGCTGTCGCCGATGCTCGACCCCTGCGCTGGCACGGCCTCGCTGCGCCAGGCCACGAACGACGCGGCCGAATGCCGCTGGGCCAAGGGCTGGGAGAAATACCTGAGCTGCCCCTCGAACGCGATGCACCCGTATGCCGTGCCGAGCGGGTCGCTGCGCCTGTCGGCACTGGCACCTGCGCTGGTGCTGGTGGGCGAGGACGACGCGATGCGCGACGAGGCGATGACCTTCGCGGGCCGCCTGCGCGCAGCGGGCATCGAGGTGACGAGCAGCGTGCTGCCCAGCGCCGCGGACTGGCCCAAGGCGCTGTACGACCCCGAGCCCTCGGGCTGCAAGGCCTGCGAGGCCAGCGTGCAGCAGCACTTCCGCGAGTTCTTCAGCGCCACCACGCCGCCGCCCGCGGCGCCTGAGCCCAGCTAGGCGCGCGAGCGCCGCCCACCGCCAGAGAAGCCGCCGCCTCGTCCGAGGCGCGCGACGTGGGCCTCTTTTTTCCTGAAATCCGCCTCTTGGTGCCAAAAGCGCCGGGATGGCCTGTCGCATCCCAAAAAGTCATCGAGAAGGACGAAACATCATGTCGAACAACAAGCCAAGTCTGTCTTCCGCCGCCCGCAAGGGGCTCTGGCCCGCCGTGACAGGGCTGACCGCTGTGCTCGCAGTCGCCGCCGCAGTGCTGGGCATGCACAGCTTCAAGGCCGAGGCCACCGCGCCGGCGGCCGCGCCGCAGGGCACGCCGGTGTCGGTGGCGACCGTGAAGTCGAGCGAGGTCAATGCCTGGGACGAGTTCTCGGGTCGGCTCGAAGCGGTGGAGCGCGTGGACGTGCGTTCCCGCGTGGCCGGCGCCGTGCAGGCGGTGCACTTTCGCGAAGGTGCGCTGGTGAAGAAGGGCGACCTGCTGATCACCATCGACCCCGCACCCTATGCCTCCGAAGTGGAGCGCGCCGCAGCGCAGGTCGCATCGGCACAGGCCCGCCAGGCCTTTGCCCGCAGCGAGCAGGAACGCGCCAAGCGCCTGTGGGACGAGCAGGCCATTGCCCAGCGCGAATATGACGAGCGCGTGAACGCCAGCCGAGAGGCCGACGCCAACCTGCGCGCGGCGCAGGCCTCGCTGCAGTCGGCGCGGCTGAACCTGGGCTACACCCAGGTGCGCGCGCCGGTGGCGGGTCGCATCGGCCGGCTCGAAGTCACCGTCGGCAACCTGGTGGCCGCGGGCCCCGGCGCCCCGGTGCTGACCACGCTGGTGTCGGTGAGCCCGATCTACGCGAGCTTCGATGCCGACGAGCAGGTGATCACGCGGGCGCTGAAGGACCTGCCGAGCGGCGCCGGCGCACGCGGCCAGATCGATTCGATCCCGGTGCAGATGGGCACCGCCGGCCTCGAGGGCACGCCCTTCACCGGCAAGCTGCAGCTGATCGACAACCAGGTCGATGCCCGCAGCGGCACGGTGCGCGTGCGCGCCGCCTTCGACAACAAGGACGGCACGCTCATCCCCGGCCAGTTCGCCCGCATCCGCATGGGCCAGGCGCGCAACGACACCGCGCTGCTCGTGAGTGAGCGTGCGATCGGTACCGACCAGAACAAGAAGTTCGTGATGGTCGTGGGCGACGACAACAAGGCGGCCTACCGCGAAGTGACGCTCGGCGCCTCGATCAACGGGCTGCGTGTCGTGAGCAACGGCCTGAAAGCCGGCGACCGCGTGGTGGTCAATGGCCTGCAGCACATCCGCCCCGGTGCGCTGGTGGTGCCGCAGAGCGTGACCATGGACGCCAAGGCCGACACCAAGCAACAGCAAGCGGAACGCGTCGCGGAAGCCGCGAAGTCCTGAACTCGGAGGGGAGCGCTTTTGCGCTCGCCGGAGAAACAACATGAATCTCTCTAAATTCTTCATCGACCGGCCGATCTTTGCCGGCGTGCTGTCGCTATTGATACTGATAGCCGGCCTTATCGCGCTGCGCGGGCTGCCGATCTCGGAGTACCCCGAAGTCGCGCCGCCCTCGGTGGTGGTGCGTGCCCAGTACCCGGGCGCCAACCCGAAGGTGATCGCCGAAACCGTGGCCACGCCGCTCGAAGAGCAGATCAACGGCGTCGAAGGCATGCTCTACATGGGCAGCCAGGCCACCACCGACGGCGTGATGACGCTCACGGTTACCTTCCGCCTCGGCACCGATCCCGACAAGGCCCAGCAGCTGGTGCAGAACCGCGTCTCGCAAGCCGAGCCGCGCCTGCCGGAAGAAGTGCGCCGCCTCGGCATCACGACCGTCAAGAGCGCGCCCGACCTGACGATGGTGGTCCACCTCGTCTCGCCGAACGACCGCTACGACATCAACTACCTGCGCAACTACGCGGTGCTGAATGTGAAGGACCCGCTCGCGCGCATCGAAGGCGTGGGCCAGGTGCAGATCTTCGGCGGCGGCGACTACTCGATGCGCGTCTGGCTCGACCCGCAGAAGGTCGCGCAGCGCGGCCTGTCGGCGAGCGACGTGGTGGCTGCGATCCGCGGCCAGAACGTGCAGGCCGCAGCCGGTGTGGTCGGCGCATCGCCGGGCCTGTCGGGCGTGGACATGCAGCTCTCGATCAATGCGCAAGGGCGCCTGCAGAGCGAGGAAGAGTTCGGCGACATCATCGTCAAGAGCGGCACCGACGGCGCCGTGACCCGCCTGCGCGACATCGGCCGCCTCGAGATGGGCGCCGCCGACTACTCGCTGCGTTCGCTGCTCAACAACGACCCGGCCGTCGGCATGGGCGTGTTCCAGGCGCCGGGCTCCAACGCGCTCGACATCTCGTCCAACGTGCGCAAGACGATGGCCGAGCTCAACAAGAACATGCCCGAAGGGCTGGAATACCGCATCGCCTACGACCCGACGCAGTTCGTGCGCGCATCGATCGAATCGGTGATCCACACGCTGCTCGAAGCCATCCTGCTGGTGGTGCTGGTCGTGATCCTGTTCCTGCAGACCTGGCGCGCTTCCATCATTCCGCTGCTGGCCGTACCGGTGTCGGTGATCGGCACCTTCGCGGTGCTGCACGTCCTTGGCTTCTCGATCAATGCGCTGAGCCTGTTCGGGCTGGTGCTGGCGATCGGCATCGTGGTGGACGACGCCATCGTGGTGGTGGAGAACGTCGAGCGCAACATCGAGGCCGGACTCTCGCCGCGCGACGCGACCTACCGTGCCATGCGCGAGGTGTCGGGCCCGATCATCGCGATCGCGCTCGTGCTGGTGGCCGTGTTCGTGCCGCTGGCCTTCATCAGCGGCCTCACGGGCCAGTTCTACAAGCAGTTCGCGGTGACCATCGCGATCTCGACGGTGATTTCCGCGATCAACTCGCTCACGCTGTCGCCCGCGCTCGCCGCCTTGCTGCTGCGCGGCCATGACCAGCCGAAGGACGCACTGACGCGCGGCATGGACCGGGCCTTCGGCTGGCTGTTCCGCGGCTTCAACAAGCTCTTCAGCCGCGGCGCGGAAGCCTACAGCGGCGGCGTCAAGAGCGTGATCTCGCGCAAGACGCTGATGCTGGTGATCTACCTCGCGCTCGTGGCGGTGACCTTCGGCCTGTTCAAGGCCGTGCCGAGCGGCTTCGTGCCGGCGCAGGACAAGCAGTACCTGATCGGCTTTGCCCAGTTGCCCGACGGCGCCACGCTGGACCGCACCGACGAAGTGATCCAGCGCATGGGCGAGATCATGAAGAAGAACCCGAACGTCGAAGACGCCATCGCCTTCCCGGGCCTGTCGATCAACGGCTTCACCAACAGCTCGAACTCGGGCATCGTGTTCGCCACGCTGAAGCCCTTCGACCAGCGCAAGCGTGCCGACCAGAGCGGCGGTGCGGTGGCCGGGCAGCTCAACGGCGCCTTCTCCAGCATCCAGGACGCGTTCATCGTGATGTTCCCGCCGCCGCCGGTGGCGGGCCTGGGAACCACGGGCGGCTTCAAGCTGCAGATCGAAGACCGCGCCTCGCTCGGCTACGACCAGATGGACGCGGCGGTGAAGGCCTTCATGGCCAAGGCCTATGCCACGCCGGAGCTCACGGGCATGTTCACGAGCTGGCAGGTCAACGTGCCGCAGCTGTATGCCGACATCGACCGCACCAAGGCGCGCCAACTCGGCGTGCCGGTGACGGACATCTTCGACACGATGCAGATCTACCTCGGCAGCCTGTATGCGAACGACTTCAACAAGTTCGGCCGCACCTACAGCGTGCGCGTGCAGGCCGATGCGCCGTACCGCGCCCGCGCCGAAGACGTGGGCATGCTGAAGGTGCGCTCGACCACGGGCGAGATGGTGCCGCTGTCCGCGCTGATGAAGGTCAACTCGACCTTCGGGCCGGAACGCGCCATGCGCTACAACGGCTACCTGGCAGCGGACATCAACGGCGGCCCGGCCCCGGGCTATTCGTCGGGCCAGGCGCAGGACGCGATCACCAAGATCGCGGCCGAGACGCTGCCCAAGGGCGTGAGCTTCGAGTGGACCGAGCTGACCTACCAGGAAATCCTGGCCGGCAACTCCGCCTTCCTGGTGTTCCCGCTGGCCATCCTGCTGGTGTTCCTGGTGCTGGCCGCGCAGTACGAGAGCCTGACGTTGCCGATCGCGATCATCTTGATCGTGCCGATGGGCATCATGGCCGCGATGGCGGGCGTGTGGATATCGGGAGGTGACAACAACGTCTTCACGCAGATCGGGCTGATCGTGCTGGTGGGGCTGAGTGCGAAGAACGCGATCCTGATCGTGGAGTTCGCGCGCGAGCTCGAGTTTGCCGGCAGAACGCCCATACAAGCTGCGATCGAAGCCAGCCGCCTGCGCCTGCGCCCGATCCTGATGACCTCGCTGGCCTTCGTGATGGGTGTGCTGCCCCTCGTGCTGTCGACCGGCGCGGGCTCGGAGATGCGCAAGGCCATGGGCGTGGCGGTGTTCGCCGGGATGATCGGCGTGACGGCCTTCGGCCTGTTCCTGACGCCGGTGTTCTATGTGCTGCTGCGCCGCCTGGCGGGCAACCGCGCGCTCAAGCTGCATGGCGAAGTGCCGCATGGCGAGGACTTCGTCTCGGCGACGCATCCTGCCGGACCGGCGCCGCATGGCGGCGCGGGCGGTGGCGGCGGGCTGCACCCGGTGCCCGCTTCGCCACGGCCCTCGCACGACTGAACAAGAAGAACAGAACAAACGAACAAAGAAGGAAGCTCATCATGAACTTCAAGCTCTCATCCCGTCTCGCCACGCCGCTGCGTGCGGCCGTGCTGCCGCTGGTGGCTGCGCTGGCCTTGGCCGGCTGCGCGAGCGTGCCTTCGGGCGTGCCCGAAGTCCCGACCACCGCCCAGTTCAAGGAGCAGGGCGCCACGCCACCCGCGGGCTGGACGCACGCCCTGCCGTCCGAGGCCGCGGCGCGCGGCGCCTGGTGGCTGGCCTTCAACGATCCGGTGCTCAATGCGCTGGTCGAGAAGGCCGACGTGAACAACAACAACATCCAGGCCGCCGCGGCGCGGCTCGCCGAAGCCCGTGCGCTCGCGCGCAGCGCCCAGGCCGACCGGCTGCCGCAGATCGGACTCGGTGCCGGCGCCAGCCGCGGCGCAGGGCTCGACAGGGCCATGGCCAGCACGCGGCCGGCCACGATGACCAACATCGGCGCCACCTTCTCGTACGAGCTCGACCTGTTCGGCCGGCTCTCGGGCGCGCGCGACGCGGCGCGGCTCGATGCGCAGAGCCGCGAGGCGCTGCTGCAGAGCACGCGGCTCGCGGTGCAGGCCGAGGTGGCGCAGGCCTACCTGCAGCTTCGCGCGCTCGACGCCGAACGTGCGCTGGTGCGCGAGCAGGTCGAGGCCTACCGCGACACGCTGCGCCTGTCGCAGCGCCGCCAGGCGGCCGGCGACATCGCCGAGCTCGACGTGGCGCGCGTGCAGACCGAGGTGTCGTCGACCGAGTCGGAGGCGCTCGCGCTCGACCGCCAGCGCGCCCAGGTCGAGCATGCGCTCGCGGTGCTGGTCGGCGATTCGGCTTCAAGCTTCGGGCTCGGCATGGCCGAGTGGAACACCGCGCTGCCCTCGGTGCCGCCCGGCGTGCCGGCCACGGTGCTGACGCGCCGCCCGGACGTCTCGGCGGCGCAGCAGGCGGTGCTTGCGGCCCAGGCGCGCGTGGGCGTGGCCCAGGCCGCGTGGTTCCCCGACATCTCGCTGACCGGTGCGGCGGGCTACGCATCGCCCGAGATCGGCGACCTGTTCAAGTGGTCGGCGCGGTCGTGGGGCGTGGGTGCGCTGCTCTCGCTGCCGATCTTCGACGGCGGCCGCCGCGAGGCCGGCGTCCAGGGCGCGAACGCGCAACTCGACGGCGCACTCGCCAACTACCGCAGCCAGGTGCTCGTGGCCTTCCAGGAGGTCGAGGACCAGCTCGCCGCGATCCGCATCCTGCAGGAGCAGTCGGTGGTGCAGGCGCAGGCCGTCACGTCGGCGCAGCGCGCGACCAGCCTGTCGGACACGCGCTACCGCAATGGCTACGTGAGCCAGCTCGATCTGCTCGACGCACGCCGCAGCGAATTGCGCAACCGGCGCCAGGCGCTGCAGGTGAAGGCCGCGCAATACCAGGCGGCGGTCGGGCTGATCCGCGCGATCGGCGGCGGATGGGAGGTGCCGCCCGCGCTGGCGAAGGCGCCTGCCGCGGCGGTGCAGACCGCGGCGCGCTGATTCGCAGGCAGACACACGGAGGCAAGGGGGCGCAAGCCCCTTTTTCCTTGGTGGTGCCCGGGCGGGCACGCGGGCAACGGACAATCGCCGCATGAGATCTCGATGCGTGATGGTTCTGGGCACGACCAGCGGTGCCGGCAAGAGCTGGCTGGCGACGGCGCTGTGCCGCTGGTATGCGCGCCAGGGGCTCAAGGTCGCGCCGTTCAAGGCGCAGAACATGAGTAACAACGCGCGCGTGGTCGACGGCGGCGAGATCGGCAGCGCGCAGTACTTCCAGGCGCTGGCCGCGCGCGCCGTGCCCGAGGTGCGCATGAACCCGCTGCTGCTCAAGCCCGAGCGCGACACGCACAGCCAGGTGGTGCTGCTGGGCCAGGTGAGCGAAGCGCTCACGGCCTTGCCCTGGCGCGGGCGCAGCGAGCGCGTCTGGCCGCAGATCGCCGAGGCGCTCGACGCGCTGCGGGCCGAGAACGACGTGGTCGTGATCGAGGGCGCCGGCTCGCCGGCCGAGATCAACCTGATGGCCAACGACATCGTCAACCTGCGCGTGGCGCGCCATGCCGATGCGCGCTGCCTGCTCGTGACCGACATCGACCGCGGCGGCGCCTTCGCGCACCTCTACGGCACCTGGGCGCTGCTGCCCGAGGCCGACCGCGCGCTGGTCCGCGGCTTCGTGCTCAACAAGTTCCGCGGCGATGCGGCGCTGCTCGCCCCCGCGCCCGAGCAGTTGCGGGCGTTGACCGGCATTCCCACCGTCGCGACGCTGCCGATGTGGTGGCAGCACGGCCTGCCCGAGGAAGACGGCGTGTTCGACGGCAGCAGCCACTCGACCGGCGTGGTCACCCGCACCGTCGCCGTCATCGCCTGTCCGCGCATCAGCAACCTCGACGAGTTCCAGCCGCTCAAGAACGTGCCAGGCGTTCGCCTGGTCTGGGCGCGCACGCCGGCGGAGGTGGCCGGCGCCGACTGGATCGTGCTGCCCGGCTCCAAGCACACGAGCAGCGACCTGGCCTGGCTGCGTTCGCAGGGCCTCGACCGCGCGGTGGCGGCGCATGCCGCGGCCGGTGGCGCGGTGCTGGGCATCTGCGGCGGCCTGCAGATGCTCGGCGAGGCGCTGATCGATCCGCACGGCATCGACGGCAATGCGCCCGGCCTGGGCCTGCTGCCGCTCGCGACTGTGTTCGAGCGCGAGAAGACAGTGCGCCACCGCAGCGCCACCTTCGGCGCGCTGGCTGGGCCATGGGCCGCACTGTCGAACGTGCGCATCGCGGGCTACGAGATCCACCACGGCCGCACCGCCATCCATCCGCAGCTGGCCCACGACGGCCGCGAGGCGATGGCCGGGGGCCTGGCCTGGCAGAACACGCGCGGCAACGTGCTGGGGCTGTACCTGCATGGCCTGTTCGAGGACCCCGCCGCGCTGCAGGCGCTGTTCGGCGCCGCCGCGCCGACGCTCGACACCACCTTCGACGGCCTGGCCGACTTCATCGACAACCACTTCGAGGCCGGCATGCTGCTGGGCCTCATCGCATGACTCTCGATCGCATGACTTCCGACGACATCATTCCGACCCTTCCCGACCTGCATGACCCCGCGCTCGCGGCGCGGCTGCAGGCGCTGCTCGACAACAAGACCAAGCCGCTCGGCGCGCTCGGCCGGCTCGAAAGCCTGGCGCTGCGGCTCGGGCTCATCCTCGGCAGCGAAGCGCCGGCGCTCGAAGCGCCGCAGATGCTCGTGTGCGCGGCCGACCACGGTCTCGCTGCGCGCGGCGTCTCGGCGTTTCCGAGTGACGTGACCTGGCAGATGGTCGAGAACTTTCTCTCGGGCGGCGCGGCCGTGAGCGTGCTCGCACGCCAGCACGGGCTCACGCTCACCGTCGTCGACTGCGGCGTGCGGCGCGACTTCCAGCCGCGGCCGGGCCTGGTGCAGCGGCGCATTGCGGCGGGCACGGCCGACGCCTCGACCGGGCCCGCGATGACGCCCGCGCAATGCCGCGAGGCCATCGCCAACGGACGCGAGGTGGTGCACGCCTTGCCGGGCAACGTGCTGCTGCTTGGCGAGATGGGCATCGGCAACAGCTCGGCCGCGGCGCTGCTGCTCGCGCGGCTTGCCAACCTCGACATCGATGGCTGCACCGGTGCGGGCACCGGCCTCGATGCCGCGGGCCTGGCGCGCAAGCGCTCGGTGCTGCGCGAGGTGCTGGCGCTGCATGCCTCGGCCGTCGCGCCGCTCGACGCATTGGCGGCTTTCGGCGGCTTCGAGATCGCGACGCTGGTGGGTGCCGTGCTGCAGGCCGCGCACGAGCGGCGCGTGATCGTGGTCGACGGTTTCATCGCGAGCGCTGCGGTGCTCGTGGCGCAGGCGCTCGCGCCGCATGTCGCGCAGCGCTGCGTGGCGGCGCACAGCTCGGCCGAGCCGGGCCACGCGGCGATGCTGCGGCAACTGGGCCTCGAGCCGCTGCTCGACCTGGGCCTGCGCCTGGGCGAAGGCTCGGGCGCGGCGCTGGCGTGGCCACTGCTCGAATCGGCTTGCCGCATCCTCCGCGAGATGGCGAGCTTCGCGTCGGCCGGTGTGTCGCAGAAAGAGGCCTGAGAACCCGTGAACGGCGTTCGTCACTTTCTACTGGCCCTGCAGTTCTTCACGCGCGTGCCCGTGACCGGGCGCCTGGCCCAGTGGGTCGGATTCAGCCCGCAGATGCTGCGGGCGAGCGCGGCGCATTTTCCGGGCGTGGGCTGGCTCGTTGGCGCCGCGGCTGCGGGCGTGTTCGTGCTGGCGCTGCAGGGCCTGCCTGCGCTCGCGGCGGCACTCCTGAGCATGGTGGCGACGGTGCTGCTCACCGGCGCCTTCCATGAAGACGGCCTCGCCGACGTGGCCGACGGGCTCGGCGGCTCGGCCGACCGGGCGCGCGCGCTCGAGATCATGAAGGACTCGCGCATCGGTGCCTTCGGTGCCATCGCGCTGGTGCTCGCGCTCGGGCTCAAGGCCGCGCTGCTCGCCGCGCTGGCCGCACCGGGCGCCTCGCTGGTCGCCATCGCGGTGGCCGTGGCCGCAGCGCATGTGCTGTCGCGGCTCGCGCCGCTGTTCCTGATCCGGTGGCTGCCCTACGTGGGTGAGGCCGGCGCGAGCAAGGCCAAGCCGCTCGCCGATGCGATCGGCGGCGGCGCCTTGTTGGTCGGCGTGCTCTGGTCGCTGCCCGCCATCGCGCTGCTGCTGTGGGCGCAAGGCCCCGCGCGCACGCTGGCCGTGGCGCTGGCCTGCGCGCTCGCGGCGCTGGCGATGGCGCGGCTGTTCAAGCGCCGGCTGCAGGGCTTCACCGGCGACGGGCTCGGCGCGACCCAGCAGGTGTGCGAACTCGCGATCTACCTCGCGCTGGCGTGGCAGGCATGAAGCTCTGGCTCGTGCGGCATGCGCAGACCGAGGCCTCCCCCGGCCAATGCTATGGCGCGACCGATGTGTGCGTGCCGCGCGAGGCCACGCTGACGGTGGCGCAGGCGGTGGCGGCGCGCCTGCCCGACGGCGTGGTGTTACTGGACCACTCGCCGCTGCGGCGCTGCGCCGAACTGGCAGAAGCGATCGCCGCGCTGCGCCCCGGGCTCGCGGTGCGGGCCGATGCGCGTTTGGCCGAGATGGACTTCGGCGCCTGGGAAGGCCGGCCGTGGTCGTCCATCGCACGCGCCGAGTTCGAGGCCTGGACCGGCAACTTTGCCGCAGGGTTGCCTGGCGGGCATGGCGAAAGCACCGATCGGTTCATGCGGCGGGTCGGCGCGGCTTTCGACGAATGGCGCGCGTCGGGGCAGGAGGAGACGGTGTGGATCACGCATGCCGGCGTGATGCGCGCGGTGCAGCTGCTGCAGCAGGGCGTGCGGCGCGTGGACGATGCCGCGCAATGGCCGTCGGCGCCGATTGACTACGGGGCCTGCCTGCTGATCGAATGCGGTTGAGGCGCGGCCCCGTCCGCGCCGACATCACCGACCGCGCCATGTCCCCATCGCCCGCGCCCGAGCGCCTCTATGTCCGCCTCGACGAGGACCCCTTGCACGGGCCCGAAGCCGCGATGCCCGCGGGTTCGCTGCAGGCCTTTGCAGTCCCGGCGCCGCTGGGCCTGCATGTGGCGCACATCCTGCGCTACCGCGAGACGGTGCCCGAGGGCCGCGAACTGCGCGAGCGCGTTCTGCCCGACGGCGCGGTGCGGCTGGTCTTCAACCTCGGCGATGCGCCTTCGGCGGGCGAAGGCGCGGGCCTGCCCGTCGAGGCGGTGGGAGCCTCGGCCGCGCCGGCGCTGGTGCGCCTGCGCGGCCGGGTCGAAGGGCTGTCAGTCACGCTGCGCCCCGGTGCGGCCGCGGCGCTGCTCGGCGTGCCGGCCAGCGAGATCGCGGGCACGGCCGTCGACCTCGACCTGCTCTGGCGCGGCCAAGGTGCCGAATTGCGCGAGCGCATGGCCAGCCAGCCCGATGATGCTGCGCGCGTCGCGCTGCTCTGCGAGGTGCTGCGAGAGCGGCTGGGCGAAAGCCGGGATGCGGCGCATCCGGCCGCAATGCGTGCCGCGCAGCTGATCGCGGCATCGGGCGGCCGGCGCTCGCTGCGCGACGTGGCGGCGGCGGTCGGTGTCGGAGAACGGCGCCTGCAACAGCTGTTCCGGCAGCAGGTGGGCCTGTCGCCGCGGGCCTGGGCTCGCCTGGCACGGCTGCATGCGTGTCTGCGCGCGCTGCGGCAGCCTGCGCTGCTGCCCATGCCGGCCTGGGCGGAACTGGCGCTCGACGCCGGCTTCTACGACCAGTCGCATCTCGTCAACGAGTTCAAGGCGCTCTGCGGCCTCACGCCGACGGAATTCGTCGGCCGCGCGGTTTCGGGTTCTTCCAAGACGGCGGCTTGAGGCGGCGATACCTTCGTCGCTTTGACCGAGCGAACAAAGGAAAGCATCGATGCAAGACGAACAGACAAAGAAGCCACTGGCGGGCAGGGTGGCGGTGGTGACCGGCGCGAGCCGCGGCGCGGGGCGCGGCATTGCGGTGGAACTCGGTGCCGCGGGCGCCACCGTGTACGTGACCGGCCGCAGCACGCGGGCCCAGCCGGCCGAAAGCTATGGCGGCATTCTGGCGATGTCTCAACTCAAGGCGCTGCCGGGCAGCATCGACGACACGGCCGACGAGGTCACGCGCATGGGCGGGCAGGGCATCGCGGTGCGCTGCGACCACGCCGACGAAGCCGAGGTGGCCAGGCTCTTCGCGCAGGTGCATCGCGAGCAGGGCCGCATGGATGTGCTGGTTAACAACGCCTGGGGCGGGCACGAGAGCTTCGACGGCATTTTCGAGGCACCGTTCTGGGAGCACCCGCTTTCGCACTGGGACTCGATGTTCGACCGCGGCGTGCGCAACCACCTGCTCGCCAGCCGCTTCGCAGCGCCCGTGATGGTGGCGCAGAAGCGCGGCCTGATCGTGACCACGACCTTCTGGGACCAAGGCAAGTACCTGCGCGGCAACCTGTTCTACGACCTTGCCAAGTCCGCGATGAACCGGCTCGCATTCGGCATGGCCGAGGAACTGCGCCCGCACGGCGTCGCTTCGCTCGCGGTGTCGCCGGGCTGGATGCGCACCGAGTTCGTGCTCGCCGGCCACCAGACCGACGAGGCGCACTGGCAGGAGCGCCCGGCGCTTGCGCGGACCGAATCGCCGCGCTACCTGGGGCGCGCGGTCGCGGCGCTGGCGGGCGATGCGCAGGTGATCGAAAAGAGCGGCGGCGTGCACCGCGTGGCCGACCTGGCGCGGGAATACGGCTTTGTCGATGTCGACGGGCGGCAGGTCGAGGCGTTTGAACTCTAGGCCCGGCGCGGATTCAGGCGGACTACTGCGGGGCCGCCGTCTTCGGCTTGTAGTCGCAATACTGCGTCACCGCGCATTCCCAGCAGCGCGGCTTGCGCGCCACGCAGATGTAGCGTCCGTGCAGGATCAGCCAATGGTGTGCATGCAGCCGGAACTCGAAGGGCACGCGCTTCTCGAGCTTGAGCTCCACTTCGAGCGGCGTCTTGCCCGGCGCGAGACCGGTGCGGTTGCTGACGCGGAAGATGTGCGTGTCGACCGCGATCGTCGCCTCGCCGAAGGCCACGTTGAGCACCACGTTGGCGGTCTTGCGGCCCACGCCCGGTAGAGCTTCTAGCTCGGCGCGCGTGCGCGGCACCTCGCCGCCGTGCTCGACCAGCATGCGGCAGGTCTCGATCAGGTGCTTCGCCTTGCTGCGGTAGAGGCCGATGGTCTTGATGTACTCCTCGAGGCCCTCGACGCCGAGCCGCAGCATCGCCTGCGGCGTGTTCGCGACCGGGAAGAGCTTGCGCGTGGCCTTGTTCACGCCCACGTCGGTCGCCTGGGCCGACAGCAGCACGGCGGCCAGCAGCTCGAACGGCGTGGCGTATTCGAGCTCGGTTTCCGGCGTGGGGTTGGCGGCCTGGAGCGTGGCGAAGAAGGGGGCGATGTGGTCTTTTTTCATGGGGCTGTGTTGTTCTCTTGAGCAAGGCCGGCTTCAAAACGCTCGCATTGGGCGAGCACGCCGGTCCTGACGGCGCGCCATAGCGGCTCGGGGAAATCCACCGGCAGTTCCCGCTCGACACGCTGCAACGCGGCCGGCGCCCCGCCGACGAGTGCCAGCATGCCGTCGAACGCGTCGGCGACGCCCGTCTGCAGCGCCAGCGCACGCCAGTGGCGTGTCTGGATGGTGGAGAGCTGGTAGTGCGGGTTCTTCCCGCGCAAGGCGAGGGCGAGGCGCGCTTTGAAAGGCGACACCAGATTGGGCCCGTTGCCAATGATGGGCCACATCGACAGCATGTCGTAAAGCGGTGTCATCCGGTATTCACCGCCCCGGCGCAGAAAGATCGAATAGTTCTTCGCATGTCCGTCGGTCGCAGCCAGCAGCCAGAAGGCAAGCTGCGCGCGTGCGAAACCGGCCTTGTCGACCTGCGCGTTGCTGCTGCCGGAGAGCAGGGAGAGGATGCCTCGAACGCCAGGTCCACCATCGCTCTCGTACTTGAGGGCGGCAGGCGTGCCGGTGGCCTGGCAGAAGTCCTCCTGGGGCAGGCGGGCGATCCATCCACCGCCGTCCATCCAGCGCCGGTCGAAACGCTCGACGACGAGCACCTTTTGGTCGCCGAAGCGCCCGATGGTCGCGGGCGCTACCTCGAAGCCGAAAGCCGCCATCAGCCGGGCGCACAGCCATTCGTTCTCGACGGACTCGTTCATGTTCGCCCGCATGTTGCCGACCAGGCCGAGCGGCAGCTTGAGGATATGGGTCGTGGGTGTCGCGCCATGGGGGCGGTGCCATTGCGCGCCGATCCGCAGCAACGCGGTCTTTTCCTGCGCGCCGGCAATCGATATGCGCAGATCGTCGTCTGCGCCTTCCGCCTGGCCAGGCAACGGATCGCTTGTGACGTTGCGCAGCACCTGGGCGATCTTTTCCTCCGACAGCGCCTCGCTGTCGATGCGGTCGAAGGCGGGCGGCGCCTGCCCCTCGGGAAGCAGCTGGACGGCGCCCACACAATCGCGGCCGATCGCCGCCAGAAGATCGGCCGCGCCGGTGCCGGCGGCGCGGAAGCGCCGACGCAGCCGTTCGCGAATGCGATCGCTGTCCGGCAGCAGGTTGTCGAAGTAGTTTTCGACTGCGGGACCGCGCACTTCCTTCTCGCCGAGAGGTATCGGAAGCGACAGCGAGAGCGCGCGCACATTCCGCGAGCGCAACCATCCTTCGTCGTATTGCAGGGCCGGCACGCCGGTGCGCGTCCAGTACCAGACGCCGACGTATTCACCGTTCATCCAGATATCGAGCGCGCGTCGGGCCATGTCTTGGCTGCTCCGGTTACCAGTCCGCGGCGTCTTCGGGCCCCGGGAATGCGGCCTCGGCCGAGGCCAGGATCAGCCGCATGTCGAGCGCATGCAGCACCTGCATCAATTGCGCGACGTTGATGGCGCCAGGGTTCTTTTCGATGTCGGCCATCCGCGTCTGCTTGACGCCGATCAGCGCACCCAACTGGGCCTGCGTCAATCCGCGGGACTTCCGTAGCGACTTGAGATGCGTCGAGAGTTGTGCGGGCGAATGGATGATGGAGTGCATATTTACCGCCTAGGGGTGGTAAATGCAATTTATCGGCTTCAGACGATATTGTCAATATATCGCTGAAGGGCGATAAAACTTCGCAGGATTGTTGCGCCAGGCATTGGTGACAATAGCGCCCAGAAAGTGAGACCTCCCATGCAATTCGCTTCCCGCCTCGACAACGTCGAAACCTCCGCCATCCGCGAACTATTCAAGCTGCTCGGCAAGCCCGGCATCATCAGCTTTGCGGGGGGCTTTCCCGACAGCGCGATGTTCGACGTGGAGGGCCTGAAGGAGGCGAGCCAGAAGGCGCTGGCGGAGGAACCCGGCGGCGCGCTGCAGTACGGCGCCACCGAAGGCTACGAACCGCTGCGCACGCAGCTCTCCGCGTTCATGGGCACCAAGGGTGTCGAGGTCGATCCGAGCGGCCTGATCGTCACCACCGGCAGCCAGCAGGCGCTCGACCTGCTCGGCAAGACCATGATCTCGCCCGGCGACAAGGTGATTGTCGAGGGGCCGACTTTCCTGGCCACCATCCAGTGCTTTCGCCTCTATGGCGCGCAGCTCGTCAGCGCACCGATCGACGCCAACGGCGTGGACACCGATGCGCTCGAGAAACTCATCGCCGAGCACAAGCCGAAGTTCGTCTACCTGATCCCGACCTTCGGCAATCCGAGCGGCGCGACGCTGAGCCTCGAACGCCGCAAGAAGGTGCTCGAACTGGCCGTGAAGTACCAGACGCTGATGGTCGAAGACGATCCGTATGGCGACCTCTACTTCGGCGAAGCGCCGCCGCCGTCGATCATGGCGCTCGCCAAGGACGTGCCCGGCAGCCGCGAACTGATGGCGCACTGCGGCAGCCTCAGCAAGGTGCTGAGCCCGGGCCTGCGCGTGGGCTGGATGATCGCGCCGGCCGAACTG
>NZ_JBDGJC010000012.1:0-110210 GCF_057657075.1 Variovorax sp. Soil_C_26 | reverse complement strand
CGTCACCGCGTCGTAGCCGCGAAGCTCCTGCACCTTCTGGATGTCGATGCCGTATTCCTCCTGGCCGAGCGTGAAGGTCACGACCTCCAGGCGGCTCGCGGCGGCGGGTGCCGAGGGGCCGCGGTGTTGCAAAGAGGTGGGTGTGTCTGCCATGTCGTTTCTTCCTTCAGCTGAATTTCTGCATGATGCGAACGAGCTTCTGCCCGTAGTGCGGATCGGTGGCGTAGCCGGCCTTCTGCAGGCCGTGCGCCGCTTCGGCCGGCGTCTCCGCGGCGAGCACGCCGGCGTAGCGCGGGTTGCGCGTGATGAAGCGCGCGTAATCGGTGAAGGCCTCGTCGTAGGAGCCGTAGGCCCTGAACTTCGCGCGCACGCGTTGCGGCTCGCCGTCGATGTATTCGGTGGTGGTGGTTTCCACCACCGGGCCCTTCCAGCTGCGGTCGGCCTTGATGCCGAACAGGTTGAAGCTCTGCGTGCCGTCGTCGGCCCGGATCTCGCGCTTGCCCCACCCCGACTCGAGCGCGGCCTGCGCGAGGATGAGCGGCGCAGGCACGCCGCTCGCGGCGCTGGCCACCTGCGCCGACGAACCCATTCGCTGCACGAAGCTGTCGACCTTGCCCTGCAACGATCCCTCGGCGGCGGGCGAGAGCCGCTCGCTGTTGCGCTGGTAGATGCCGAGGTCCGCGACGGGCGCCGCGGTACGTGAGGGCGCGGCCGAAGGCGGCGCCGAGCCGAGCGGAATGCCCGAATGCGCCGCGATGGGCATGTCGGTCCGGCGCGCCACCGCCGGGGCCGCCTGCAAGGAGAACGGCATGCCCTCGACACCGGTGCCGCCGCCGCCGGGATCGGCTTCGGCCGCGCCGCGGCTCAGCTGCGCGAGCATCGCCTCGGCCAGCCCCACGCCGCGCCCCGAGAGGTTCTGCGCCAGCTGCTGGTCGAGCATCGACAGATAGATTTTCTCGTCGCGGCTCTCGAACAGGCCGCTCGAGGGCGTGGCCTCGCGCATGCTCTTGAGCACCATGTTCATGAACAGCGCCTCGAACTGGCGCGAGACCTGCTTCACGCCCTCGTCGGGCGAGTTGCGCACCGTGTTGCGCAGCGCATCGATGCTCTGGACATCGAGCGCGAGACGCTGGTCCAGCAGGCCGCCGCCGCTGGTGCCGCTGCTTTGCGAGATCGCCATGCCGCGTTCCGTCAGATGATCTCGAGTTCCGCGCGCAGTGCGCCCGCGGACTTCATGGCCTGGAGGATCGACACCAGGTCTTGCGGATTGGCGCCCAGGCTGTTCAGGCCCTTGATCACGTCGGCCAGCGAAGCGCCGCCGCGCACCATCTGCAGTGCGCCGCCGCCCTGGTTGATGGAGATCTGCGAGGTCTGCCCGACCACGGTCTGGCCGCCGGCGAATGCATTCGGCTGGCTGACCACCGGCTCGGTGTTGATCACCACCGACAGGTTGCCGTGCGCCACGGCGCAGTCGTTCACCCGCACCGCCTGGTTCATGACCACCGAGCCGGTGCGCGCATTGACCACCACGCGCGCCACGGCCTGCGTGGGCGTGACCTCGAGGCTCTCGAGTCGCGCAAGGAAGCCCACGCGCTCGTTTGCCGCCGGCGCCTGCACCTGGATCACGCGCGCATCGAGCGCCTGCGCGATGCCGGGCCCGAACTGGCGGTTGATCGCGTCGACCGCGCGCTGCGCGGTGCCGAAGTCGGACTGGTTGAGTTCGAGCGTGAAGGTGTTCTCGCCGCCGACCTGCGCCTCGACGCTGCGCTCGACCAGCGCGCCGGCCGGGATGCGGCCCGAGCCGAGCTGATTGATCTGGGCCTTGCTGCCGTTGGCCGAAGCGCCGGCACCGCCCACCACCATGTTGCCCTGCGCGATCGCATACACCTGGCCATCGGCGCCCTTGAGTGGCGTCATCAGCAGCGTGCCGCCGCGCAGGCTCTTGGCATTGCCCATCGACGAGACCGTCACGTCGATGTTCTGGCCCGGCCGCGCGAACGAAGGCAGCGTGGCCGTGACCATGACCGCCGCCACGTTCTTGAGCTGCATGTTCACGCCCTGCGGGATCGTGATGCCGAGCTGCTGCAGCATGTTGTTCAGGCTCTGCGTGGTGAACGGCGTTTGCATGGTCTGGTCGCCGGTGCCGTCGAGACCCACCATCAGGCCGTAGCCGATCAGCGGGTTGTCGCGCACGCCCTGGATGCTCGCGAGTTCCTTGAGCCGCTCGGCGTTGGCGGGAGCGCCCCAGGCGACGGCGCAGAGCGCCGCCAGGCCGATGATCGAACGCAGTGTGCGGGTGGTTTGCATGGTGGTATCTCTGCTTCTGCCGGCGCTATGCGCCATCAGAAAGGCATCACGTTGAGGAAGAAGCGCTGCATCCAGCCCATGTGCTGAGCCTCGTCGATGTAGCCCTTGGCCGTGTATTCGATGCGTGCGTCGGCCACGAGCGTGGACGGCACGGTGTTGTTGCCCGAGACGGTGCGCGGGTTGACCACGCCCGAGAAGCGAATGAATTCGGTGCCCTGGTTGATGCCCATCTGCTTTTCGCCGCTCACGAGCAGATTGCCGTTGCGCATCACGTCCACCACCGTGACCGTGATCACGCCGTTGAAGGTGTTGTTGGCATTGGCACCGCCCTTGGCGGCCAGCGTGTTGCCGCCCGAGAGCTTGGCGTCTTGTCCGTCGAGCAGCGAGCCGATCAGCTTGGGAATGCCGCCGGCGAAGTCGGCGACCAGGCTGCCGGTGCGGCTCGACGAGGCACCCGAGTTCTTGCTGGCGTTGACCCTCTCGCTGATGACGACGGTCAGGATGTCGCCGACATTGCGCGGCCGGCGGTCCTCGAACAGCGCGCCGCCGCCGGGACCATGCTGGAAGATCGCACCGTTCGCGGGCCGCGGCGCCGCGGCCATGATGCTATCGGCGCGCGCGGTCATCGGCTGGTGCACGAGCGGCTCGCGCGGGACCTGCGCGCAGCCCGTGACCGCCAACGCGGCCAGCAGCATCCACGAACGCAGCGATGTCATAACTGGGCCAGGCGCTGCAGCATCTGGTCCGAAGCCTGGACCGCCTTGCTGTTGATCTCGTAGGCGCGCTGCGTGGCGATCATGTTCACCAGCTCCTCGACCACGTTGACGTTCGAGGCCTCGACGTAGCCCTGGCTCAGCAGGCCCGCGCCGTCGACGCCCGGATTCACCTGGTTGGGGGCGCCGGAGGCATCGGTCTCGGCATAGAGGTTCTCGCCCTTGCTCTGCAGGCCGGTCGGGTTCAGGAAGGTGGCGAGCTGGAGCTGGCCGACCTGCACCGTGTTGGTCTGCCCGGCCTGGGTGATCGAGACGATGCCGTCGCGGCCGACCGTGATGCTGGTGGTGTTGGCCGGCAGCGCGATGGCCGGCTGCACCGGAAAACCGCTCGCGGTGACGAGCTGGCCGTCGCGGTCGGTCTGGAACGAGCCGTCGCGCGTGTAGGCGGTGCTGCCGTCGGGCATCAGCACCTGGAAGAAGCCGCCGCCGTTGATGGCGACGTCGGTGGGCTTGTCCGTCTTCGTCAGGTTGCCCTGCGAATGGATGCGCTCGGTCGCGACCACGTGCACGCCGGTGCCCACCTGGAGGCCCGAGGGCAGCCGGGTCTGATCCGAGGTCTGGCCGCCGACCTGGCGCAGGTTCTGGTACATCAGGTCCTCGAACACGGCACGGCTCCGCTTGAAGCCCGTGGTGCCGACGTTGGCGAGGTTGTTCGACACCACGTCGAGTTGGGTCTGCTGAGCATCGAGACCGGTCTTCGCGATGTAGAGCGAGCGCATCATGATGGGGATTTCCTTGTTGGAGAGTCAGGGGAATGTGGCGATTCAGCCGGCTCAGCCGTACGCCAGCAGCTTGTTGGCCGACTGCGCGTTCTCGTCCGCGCTGCGCATCGACTTCATCTGCATCTCGAAGCTGCGGGCGTTGGCGATCATGGCCACCATGGCCTCGACGCCGTTGACGTTGCTGCCCTCGACGGCGCCGGTGGTCACGGTCACGGCCTCGTCGACCTCGGCGGGCGGAAGGCCCTCGCGCATGCGGAACAGTCCGTCTTCACCGCGCACCAGGTCGGCCGTGGGCGGATTGACCAGCTTCAGGCGGCCCACCTCGGCCACGCCGATCGCCGGATCGCCCGCGCCGCGCGCGGTGACGAGCCCGTTGGCGGCAATGGTCACGGCGGCGCCCGGCGGCACCGCGAGCGGCCCGGCATCGCCGGCCACCGGCAGCGAGCCCATGGTGGTGAGCTGGCCTTCGGCATCGACCTGCAGATTGCCGACGCGCGTGTAGGCTTCGCCGCCGTCGGGCGTCTGCACCACGAGCCAGCCGTCGCCGTGCACCGCCACGTCGAGCGGGCGGCCGGTTTCGGTCAGCGGGCCGTGGCTGAAGTCGGCGCCCGGCGTGGTGGCGACCACGTAGGCGCGCGTCGTCGCCTCGGCACCGGTGACCGGCACCGCGCGGAAGCTGTTGATCTGCGCGCGGAACCCGGGCGTGGAGGCGTTCGCCATGTTGTTGGCGACCGAGGCCTGCTGCTCCATGGCCTGCTTGGCGCCGCTCATGGCGACGTACAGCATGCGGTCCATGGGCGGCTCAGCGGATGTTGATCAGCGTCTGCACGACCTGATCCTGCGTCTTCACGGTCTGCGCGTTGGCCTGGTAGCTGCGCTGCGCGACGATGAGGTTCACGAGCTCGGAGGTCAGGTCGACGTTCGAGGCCTCGAGCGCGCCCGAGGCCAGCGAGCCCTGCTTGGTGCCCGCGCCCGGCGTGCCGGTGAGCGGCTGGCCCGAAGCCAGCGTCTCGGCCCAGACGTTTTCGCCCATCGGCTCCAGCCCGTTGGGATTGGCGAACGAGCTCAGCACGACCTGACCCATCAGCGTGGTCTGCTCGTTGGAGAACTTGCCGGTGATGGTGCCGTCGGGGTTGATAGAGAACGAGGTCAGCGTGCCCGAGGTGTAGCCGTCCTGCTTGAGCGTCTTGATCTCGTTGACGTTGCCGAACTGCGTGGTGCCCGACAGGTCGACAGTGGCGTTCACCAGTGCCGAGCCGTTGGCGAAGTCCATCCCCGGCAACGTGATCGCGCCGTTGGCCGGCGTGAGCAGGTTGCCGTTGGTGTCGAAGGTCATGGTCGACACCGGCGCGCCGCCGTTGAGCGCGGCGCCGTCGGCTGCCGCGAACACGTCCCATGCATTGGCGCCGGTCTTCACGAAGTACACGCCCAGCTCGTGCGGATTGCCGAGCGAGTCGAAGATCGGGCCCAGCGCGTTCGAGTAGTTGAAGGTGTCCGAATCGGTGGGCGCGAACGGGGTCTTGGCCGGCGTGGTGCTGCGCGCGTCGACGTTGAAGGCCGCCTGGATGGCCGAGGTCGGCTTCGGGTTCATCGCGGTGGTCTGCACCTGCAGCGGTGCCGGCGTGCCGCCGTCGAGGCCACCGGTCGCCGAGACACCGTAGCCGGTCAGGCGCAGGCCACCGCCGTTGACGATGAAGCCGTCCTTGTCGCGCGTGAACTGGCCATTGCGCGAATACATCACCTCGCCGCTCGGGCTGCTCAGGCGGAAGAAGCCGTCACCGTTGAGGATCGCGACGTCGAGCGGCCGGCTGCTGGTCTGCACCGAACCCTGGGTGAAGTTCTGCACGATGCCCGAAACGGCCACGCCCAGGCCGACGCGCGAGCCTGCATACACGTCCTGGAAGCTCGCCGAGCCCGACTTGAAGCCGATGGTGTTGGAGTTGGCGATGTTGTTGCCGATGACGTCGAGGTTGGCGGCTGCCGCGGAGAGTCCGCTGATGCCTTGGGTGAAGCCCATGATCGAATCCTTGTTTCGGTACGTTGAAAAGCGATGAGAAGAAGAAGATGAAGAAGTGGTGTGGCGCGGGTGCTCAGAGGAACATGCGCACGTCGGCCAGCGTGATGCTCTGGCCGGTCATCAGTTCGAGCGTGACGCCGTTCGCGCCCTGCTTGACCGCGGCCACCTGCGAGAACACGAGCGCGGTGGCATCCACCTTCGCGCCGTTGTTGTCGGCCGCGACCGTGAAGCTGTAGTTGCCGGCGGGCGCTGCGCTGCCGTCGTCGGCCAGGCCGTCCCAGCTCACCGCATTGACGCCTTCGGCCATGGTGCCGAGCGAAAGCGTGCGCACCGTGCGGCCGGCGCCGTCGACGATCTTCACCTCGACGTCGCCGGCGGTGTCTGCGAGCTGCACCGCAAAGGGCACGGCCGCGGGCGCCTCGCCCGCCTTCGGCTCGGCGGTGGAGATGGTGCTGCCGGGCGACAGCACGTTGTAGCCAATGAGCGAGGCCGCCTGCAGCACCTGGTTGGTGCCGGTCTGGTTGACCAGGCCGCTGAGCGTGGCGTTGAGGCGCTCGATGCCGCTCACGGTGCTCATCTGCGCGAGCTGCGAGGTGAGCTCCGCGTTCTCCATCGGGTTGAGCGGGTCCTGGTTGTTGAGCTGCGTGACGAGCAGCTTCAGAAAGCGCTGTTCGCTGCCCGCTTCCGAGACGTTGCCTGCGGTGGGCGCCGCGGTGGCTGCATTGAGCCCGGAGATGGAGGAGGTGTCGGTGATGGCCATGGAGGTTGTTCGTGGAGAGGCGAAGGGGTTACTGGCCGATGCTCAACGTCTTGACCATCAGGGTCTTGGCGGTGTTGAGCACCTCGACGTTGGCCTGGTAGCTGCGCGAGGCGGAGATCATGTTGGTCATCTCCTCGACCACGTTGACGTTGGGCATGGCCACGTAGCCCTTGGCGTCGGCGTGGGGGTTCTTGGGGTCGAAGACCATCTTGAAAGGCGAGCTGTCCTCCACCACGCCCGCGACCCTGACGCCGCCGATGTCCTGCTGGCCCGAGGGCGCCACTTCGAAGACGACCTGCTTGGCGCGGTAGGGCTTGCCGTCGGGACCGGCCACGCTCTCGGCGTTGGCGAGGTTGCTCGCGGTCACGTTCATGCGCTGCGACTGCGCGGCCATGGCGGAACCCGCCACGCCGAAGATGTTCATGGATGCGCTGGGATGGGGCATGCTGCTTGCTCCTGTCGTGCTGTTCTTGGTTATTGCGCGGCGGCAAGCAGCGACTTGATCTTGGCGCTGACCACCGTGAGGTTGGCTTCGTAGCGCAGCGCGTTGTCGGCGAAGTTGATGCGCTCGGCATCCATCTCGACGGTGTTGCCGTCGATGCTCGCCTGGCTCGGCACGCGGTAGAGCAGGTCGCCCTCGGGGATCGCCGACGCGGCCGTGGCCTGCATGTGGCGCGCCGAGGTGGTGGCCATCGGCACGGCGCCCGCCGCGCGGCCCTGGGTGATCGCCTGCGAGAGGCGGCCCGCGAAATCGAAGTCGCGTGCCTTGTAGTTGGGCGTGTCGGCGTGGGCGATGTTGGCGGCCAGCACTTCCTGGCGCTGCGCCCTGAGGTTGAGTGCTTCGCGGTTGAAGCGAAGCGCCGCATCCAGCTTGTCGATCATGTTTTCCATCCGTTCGAGGCGTCGCATCCCGGCTGGGCGTGGCGACAGATGGAAAGCGAGTCTATGCATGCACCGCGTTCGCAATGGCCCGAACAAAGGGGCATTTGGCGTGCACTTCGCATCTTCGGATCGGGGGCATCTTTCTAGAATTGCGCTCACCGATGACTGCCATGAACCTCTACAGACTGCGTTTCCTGCGATGCCTGCTTGCCGCACTGGCGGCGGGGCTCGGCACGGCGTCGGCCTGCGCCGCGGCGCCGCAGCTCGAGGGCGATGCGCGCGTGGCCGTGGACACGCTGCTGCTCGCCCAGAGCGCAGGGCTGCCCGGCAAGGTCTCCATCAGCGTGGATGCCCCGGCCTCGGGCGCACTGCCGCCCTGCGATGCGCTCGAGGCCTTCCTGCCGCGCGGCGCCAGGCCCTGGGGTCGGGTCTCGGTCGGCCTGCGCTGCCATTCGGAGCAGAAGCCCTGGACGCGCTACGTGCGCGCCCGTGTCGCCGTCGAAGGGCGTTACTTCGTGGCCATGCGCAACATCGATGCGGGCCAGGCCTTCGGTGCGGGCGACCTTGCGGCGCGCGAGGGCGATCTCACGGCCCTGCCGCGCTCGTTGCTGACCGATGCAGCCGAACTCCAGGGCGTGGTGGCCGCCAACCGCATTGCGGCCGGCGCGCCGCTGCGGCGCGAACAGGTGCGCGGCGTGACGGTGATCCAGCAGGGCCAGACCGTCAAGGTCGTGGCCGAGGGCCCGGGCTATTCGGTGAGCACCGAGGCGCGCGCGCTGGCGAGTGCCGGCGCCGGGGGAAACATCCGCGCACGGACGCTGGACGGCCGGATCGTCAGTGGCGTCGCGGACGAGGAAGGACAGCTCCGGCTGCCGCAATAGTGGAATTTCCGGCCCAGGCCCTAAAGTTTCGGGCCGGACTGCCGATACACCAGGCAGCCCTCTGAGGAATCATCTTGAAAATCGATCCATCCACCCCTTCGGCCACCCCGCTCACCCGCGCGAACAAGGGCGCGCCCTCGACGCCGGCCGGCGGCGCCGACGCTGTTCCGGGCGGCAAGGACGTCGTGCAGCTCTCGTCGGGACAGGTTCGCTCGCTGCCCGATGCCCCCAACGCCGACTTCGACGCCGCACGCGTGGCCGCGATCCGGGAAGACATCCGGGCCGGCCGCTATGAAGTTCACCCCGAGCGGATCGCCCGCGGCCTGCTGGCCAGCGTGCGCGAGCTGCTCGACGACAACGCGAAGCTGTAACCCACCATGTTGGTCCACCTGTTGGCCGAAAAGAACTGCATCGAGGAATTTCTCTCGGTGCTTGCGCAGGAAACCGAGGCCATGACCCAGGGCCTCTTCGCGCAGCTGCCGGAGATCACCGAGCGCAAGGCCAGCCTGCTCGACCGCATGGCGGCGCTCGACCAGGCGCGCGAGTCGGCCCAGGTGGCACGCGGCTTCGAACCGGGGCGGGCAGGCGCCGAAGCGGCCGCGGCCGCCGAGGGCGAAGCCACGCTGGCGGCATGGCAGGCGCTGCTCGACCTCGCGCAGCAGGCCCGTGCCGGCAATCGCCAGAACGGCGCACTTGTGTACAGCCAGCTCGACTTCACCCAGAACGCGCTGCACTACCTGCAGGCCACCAGTGCACAGCCCTGCTACGGGCCGGACGGCATCCGCCGGGCCGCGAGCGGTGCGGGCACGCGGATCGCGTTAGGCTGAGTTCAGCCCTTGTCGGGCTTGGGCGGGGCCTCGGGCAGGTCCGGGAAGAACGAGGGGTCCACCTCGCCGTCCGGGCTCTGGTCGGGCGGCGGCGGCTCGCTCGAAGGCAGTGCCTGGAAGTCGGACGACGCGAAGCTGGGCGGCACATAGACGCCGTGTTCGTCGCGCCGCACCAGCCCGCGGCGCTCCAGGTCGCGCATCGTCTTGTTGACCTGCATCCGCGAAAGCCCCGAATACGAGGCGATCACCGACTGCGTGATGCGCTTGTCGTAGCCCCCGCCCACACCGGGGGCCAGTTCGGTGAGCTCGTGCAGGATGCGGCTGATGAGCCGCTCCGACGAGGCCGAGGAAATCTGCCGGATCTGCCTGCGCAGCGCCGCGGTGCGCTTCATCACCATGCCGAGCAGGCCCATCGTCACAGCCGGATGGCGAGTGCACAGGGCGCGGAATTCGGCAGTGGGAATCAGGTACAGCGAGGAAGGCAGCGCCGCAATCAAGGTGGCGCCGGACTGGTACCGGTCTTCGGCCAGCGTCGAATGGAGGAAGAAGTCGTCCTGTCGAATGAAATCGGTCGTGACGTCGTTGCTGTCCTCGCTGCCCTGCACCACCACGCGCAGCAGCCCGGTGGCGACGCAATAGATGCGGTCGGTCCAGGCATCGGCCGCAAGCACCACCTCGTTGCGCCGGCAGGACCGAAGCTCGATGCGCTGGACGAATGCGGCGCGCTCGTCTGGGGGAACACTGGCGAAAAGAGGATGCAAATACATCGATACCGTCCCATGGGCCGCCTCGCCAACGTGCGCGAGCTGCTTAGCCTGTCGCTTCTCGCACACTCAAGTGTGAAAAACTACCAACTGCGAGTTCATATATTAACCTGTGTAACATATTGAAACGCGCGGTATCCCTATGGGTTGCAGGTTCTACCTTCGCCAGCCGCGCGAGCCGATCCATTGGCTTGTACCGCTCGCGATCACGAGCGCCGCGTAGGCGGCGACCGTCCCGTCGCGTCCCATAAGGACCAATCCGCCGAGCAGCGCGGCCGTGCCGGCAGCGGCGTTGAATGCCCCCTGGGCCCACCATGCGCGCGCACCGGCTGCCCGGCGCCCGAACGCGCGGCCCACCAGCGCACAAAGAAAACCCACGACGAGCGCGGGTGCGATGAAGTTCAGCAGGTGGTTCAGGAGATCGAGCAGCGACATGGGGTGGGAAAGAAAGACGCCGCAGGGCGAAGCCCCTTCGCAGCCGGAAGGTGCCTGCTGATTTTATAATCAGTAACTATGTCAGTCTGGGCCCTTGGCTTGAACCACACGACCGCGCCGCTCGATCTGCGCGGTCGTTTTGCGTTCGCGCTCGATCAGATCGCGCCCACGCTGCAGAGCCTGCGCAGCTCGTTCGCGAGCGGGCGCCATCCGCAGGTCGAGGCCGCGATCATCTCGACCTGCAACCGCACCGAGATCTATTGCGCCGCCGACCAGGCCGCGCTCGACCACACGGTCGGCTGGCTGGCCCAGAGCGGCGGCGTGGCGCCAGCGCTGCTGCGTTCGCATGCCTACACCCTGCACGACGACGAGGCGGCGCGCCATGCGTTCCGCGTGGCCAGCGGCCTCGATTCGATGGTGCTCGGCGAAGCCCAGATCCTGGGCCAGATGAAGGACGCGATCCGCGCGGCCGAAACCGCCGGTGCGCTCGGCAGCACGCTCAACCAGCTGTTCCAGCGCTCCTTCGCGGTCGCGAAGGAGGTGCGCACCTCCACCGAGATCGGCGCCCACTCCATCAGCATGGCCGCGGCGGCCGTGCGGCTCGCGAGCCAGCTGTTCGAAGACCTGCGCGAAACGCGCGTGCTGTTCGTCGGCGCGGGCGAGATGATCGATCTGGCGGCCACGCATTTCGCGGCCAAGGAGCCCAAGGCCATCGCGATCGCCAACCGCACACTGGAACGCGGCGAGAAGCTGGCCTCGCGCTTCGGTGGCGAAGCGATGCGGCTGGCCGACCTGCCGGGGCGGCTCGCCGAGTTCGACATCGTGGTGAGCTGCACCGCGAGCACGCTGCCGATCATCGGCCTGGGCGCGGTCGAGCGGGCGCTCAAGGCGCGCAAGCACCGCCCGATGTTCATGGTCGACCTGGCCGTGCCGCGCGACGTCGAGCCCGAGGTCAAGGCGCTCGAGGACATCTATCTCTACACCGTCGACGACCTGGCGCAGGTGGTGCAGCAGGGCCAGGCCAACCGTCAGGCGGCGGTGGCGCAAGCCGAGGCCATCATCGACGCGGGCGTGCAGAGCTTCATGCACTGGCTGGGCCAGCGCGGCACGGTGCCGCTGATCCAGCAGCTCAACGCGCAGGCCGACGAATGGCGCAGCGCCGAGATGGCGCGGGCGCGCAAGCTGCTCGCCAGGGGCGAACCGGTCGAAGCGGTGCTCGAAGCGATGTCACGCGGGCTCACGCAGAAGATGATGCATGGCGCGCTGGCCGAGCTCCACGCGGGCGACGCGGCCGCGCGCGAACAGACGGCGCAGGCTATCTCGCGGCTGTTCCTGCGCAAAGAGCGTTAGCGACGCTGGCCCGCGTTTCGTGCCGCCGCCGAGGGCGGAGTTCTCCTGCGACTTCTGCGGAACCTTCGCGACTTCCGCGTTCGGTTCCCGCCCACCTCCCCCGCCTTTTCCTGCCTTTCTCCCGTGAAACCTTTCCTCCGCCGCCAACTCGAACGCTATGCCGCCCGCCTCGGCGAACTCGACTTCCTGCTTTCGCGCGAAGACATCATGAGTGACATGGCGCAGTACCGCACCATCTCGCGCGAGCATGCCGAGGTGACGCAGATCGCCGGGCGCTACGAGCGCTACAAGCAGCGCGAGGCCGACATCGTCGGCGCGAAGGAGATGCTCGACGACCCCGACATGGCCGAGATGGCCAGGGAAGAGATCGCGGGCGCAGAGGCCGAGCTGCTGCTGCTCGAAGAAGAACTGCAGCGCCTGCTGCTGCCGCGCGACCCGGACGATGCGCGCAACGCCTTCCTCGAAATCCGCGCGGGCACGGGCGGCGACGAATCGGCCCTGTTCGCAGGCGACCTGCTGCGCATGTACACGCGCTACTGCGAGCGCGCGGGCTGGCGTGCCGAGATCGTGAGCGAAAGCGAAAGCGAGCTCGGCGGCTACAAGGACGTGGTGCTGCGCATCGCGGGCGACGACGTGTTCGGCCGGCTGCGCTTCGAATCGGGCGGCCACCGCGTGCAGCGCGTGCCCGCGACCGAGACGCAGGGCCGCATCCACACCAGCGCCTGCACGGTCGCGGTGCTGGCCGAGCCCGACGAGGCCCAGGCGGTGCAGATCAACCCGGCCGACCTGCGCATCGACACCTATCGCGCGAGCGGCGCCGGCGGCCAGCACATCAACAAGACCGACTCGGCCGTGCGCATCACGCACATCCCGACCGGCATCGTGGCCGAATGCCAGGACGACCGCAGCCAGCACCGCAACAAGGCGAAGGCGCTGCAGGTGCTGTCGGCGCGCATCCAGGAAAAGGAACGCAGCGAGCGCGCCGCCAAGGATGCGGCCATGCGCAAGGGGCTGATCGGCAGCGGCGACCGCTCGGACCGCATCCGCACCTACAACTTCCCGCAGGGCCGGCTCACCGACCACCGCATCAATCTCACGCTCTACAAGCTGCTGGCGATCATGGAAGGCGACCTCGGCGACGTGCTCGACGCGCTGCGCGCCGCACGCGAGGCCGAGCAGCTGGCCGAGCTCGAGTCGAACCTGCCGGCATGACGGCGGCAGGCACCCATCTTCCGGCCACCGTGGCGGACGCCCTGTCCGCGGCGCTGGCGCTGGGCATCGACCGGCTCGACGCCCAGCTGCTGCTGCTGCACGCGCTGGGCCGCGCGCCGCACGACCGCGCATGGCTGCTGGCGCACGACACCGACACCTTCCCCGCAGCGGCATGGCCGGCGCTGTCGGCATGGCTGTCGCGCCGCCTGGCGGGCGAACCGGTCGCCTACCTGCTCGGCGAGAAAGAGTTCCGCGGCCTGCGCCTGCAGGTCGATGCGCGCGTGCTTGTGCCGCGGCCCGACACCGAGACGCTGGTCGACTGGGCGCTGCAGTGCCTGGACGGCACCGACGCGCCGCGCGTGCTCGACCTGGGCACCGGCAGCGGCGCCATCGCGCTCGCGCTGCAGCATGCGCGGCCCGATGCGCAGGTCGAAGCGGTCGATGCGAGCGCCGACGCGCTGGCCGTGGCCTCGGCCAATGCCGAGCGCCTGGGACTGGCTGTGCGCTTTCGCCAGGCCGACTGGCTCGACGGCGCGCCGGCCGGCTACGCGCTGATTGCGAGCAATCCGCCCTACATCGCGACCGGCGACCCGCACCTGCCGGCGCTGCGCCACGAACCGCGCGGCGCGCTGGTGGCGGGCCGCGACGGGCTCGACGACATCCGCCGCATCGTGGACCGGGCGCCGGCGCACCTCGCCGACGGCGGCTGGCTGCTGCTCGAGCACGGGTACGACCAGGCCGCGGCCGTGCGCGAGCTGCTGGCGTCGCGCGGCTTCGCCGACGCGCAAAGCCGCGATGACCTTGCCGGCATCCCGCGCTGCTCGGGCGGGATCTGGCACACGGTGAAATAATCCCTTCAGCCCACTTTTCTCAGGAGTCCCCATGTCCGACGCCCAGCAACGCATCGACGATCTCGTCAAAACCAACGACCTCGTGCTCTTCATGAAGGGGAATGCGAGCTTCCCGATGTGCGGCTTCTCCGGCCGCGCGATCCAGATCCTGAAGGCGGTCGGCGTCGACACCAAGGCGCTCAAGACCGTCAACGTGCTCGAGGATGACGGCATCCGCCAGGGCATCAAGGAATACAGCAACTGGCCCACGATCCCGCAGCTCTACGTGAACGGCGAGTTCGTCGGCGGCTCGGACATCATGATGGAGATGTACGAATCGGGCGAGCTGCAGCAGGTGGTGAGCGGCAAGCCGGCCTGACAGCCGCCGCGCCACGGCTGAGTCATGGCACCATGGCGCTCTTCGCCATGCCACCATGACCCTGACCCACAGCCTGCTCATCATCGTCGCGCTGATCGCGACGAGCGCCTTCTTCTCCCTGGCCGAAATCACCCTCGCCGCCTCGCGGCGCCTGCGCCTGCGCCAGATGGCCGACGACGGCGACCCGCGCGCCGACCGGGTGCTGCGCGTGCAGGAGCAGCCCGGCCACTACTTCACCGTGGTGCAGATCGGGCTCAATGCGGTGGCGATCCTCGGCGGGGTGGTCGGCGAGGGTTCGCTGAGCCCCTACTTCGCACGCTTCTTCGAGAACTGGATCAGCGTCGAGGCGGCGGCGAAGGTGGCCTTCCTGTGCTCGTTCGTCATCGTCATCGCGGTGTTCCTGGTGTTCGCCGACCTGTTCCCGAAGCGGCTGGGCATGAGCGACCCCGAGCGCATCGCGGTTCGCATGGTCGGGCCGATGCTGGTGCTCATCGCCACCTTCAAGCCGCTGGTGTGGCTGTTCACGCGCTCGACCGACATGCTGTTCAAGCTGCTGGGCATGCCGCTGGTGCGCGACGACAAGATCACCTCGGCCGACATTCTCGCCATGACCGAGGCCGGGGCCCGGGCCGGCGTGCTCGCCGCGCGCGAACAGCAGGTGATCGCGAATGTGTTCGAACTCGACACGCGGCTCGTGCGCAGCGTGATGACGGTGCGCGACAACATCGCATGGTTCCAGCACGACGATCCCGAGCCGGCGCTGCGCGCGCGCATCCTGGCCGAGCCGTTCTCGGCCTACCCGGTGTGCGACGGCGACATCGACCATGTGCTCGGCTACGTCGACGCCAAGGAGATGTTCCAGCGCGTGCTGAGCGGCCAGCCGCTGGCCTTCGACCAGGGGCTGACGCTGCGCAAGGCGCTGGTGGTGCCCGACCGGCTCTCGCTGACCGAAGTGCTCGAGCAGTTTCAGCAGGCGCACGAGGACTTTGCGATCATCGTCAACGAGTACAGCCTCGTGGTGGGCGTGATCACGCTCAACGACGTGATGAACACGGTGATGGGAGATCTGGTGTCCACGCTCGACGACGAGGAGCAGATCGTGAAGCGCGACGAGAACTCGTGGCTGATCGACGGCGTCACGCCGATCCAGGACGTGCAGCGCGCGCTGCACATCGACGAACTGCCGCATGCGGACGAGTACGAAACGCTGGCCGGCTTCCTGATGGTGATGCTGCGCCGCGTGCCCAAGCGCACCGACACGGTGAGCTGGGGCGGCTACACCTTCGAAGTGATGGATGTCGACCGCTATCGCATCGACCAGGTCATGGTCACGAAGGCTTAAGTCAGCCTTCCGCCCGGTCCGCGAAAACCCAAAGCCGCTGGTTCGAGAACACGGCGTTCGGGTACGGCGCCTTGCCGCGGCTGCCGTTGTAGCGCCCGAGCGTCATGTAGAGATCGCCGCGCTCGCGGTCGAGGTAGTGGCGCAGGATCACGCAGCCGAAGCGCAGGTTGGTCTGCATGTGGAACAGCTTGGCCGGGTCGCTGTCACCGATCACGCGGGTCCAGAACGGCATCACCTGCATGTAGCCGCGGGCACCGGCGCTGGAGACGGCGAACTTGCGGAAGTTGCTTTCAACCTGGATCAGCCCGAGCACCAGGCTCACGTCCAGCCCCGCGCGCCTGGACTCGTACCAGACAGTCTGCAGGAACTCGATGCGCGTGGACGCGTCGGGCACCTTCTTCTTGAGCCGCTGGCTCATCTCGCCGAGCCAGCGCAAGTAGGCCAGCCGGGCCTCGGTGCTGGCGAACTCGGGCACCGGCGGCGCCTTGTTGTGGACGGCCGAGCTCAGCGCGGTGCGCACCGAATCGATCAGCGGCTCCTCGATCTGCGCGCCGGCCACCGCACGCTGCGGCAGCGCGAGCAGCGACAGCGCGCCTGCAGCAGCCATGGCGCCACCGAGGCACCGGCGTCGCGAGAGGCCGGCGCCGAGGCTCACTGGTGCACCCTTGGCGCTGCGCGCCTTCCCGCCAGGCGGGAGCGAGCTTGCTTGGGGCGGCCCGGCGCGGCGCTCATGCCTGCAGCTTGCCTGCGATGAAGTCGGCGATGCCGTCGGCCGGCACCTTGGTGGCCGCGGTGTCGCGGCGGTGCTGGTATTCCAGCTGGCCTTCCTTCAAGCCGCGGTCGGAGATGACCACGCGGTGCGGCACGCCGATCAGCTCCCAGTCGGCGAACATCGCGCCGGGACGCTCGCCGCGGTCGTCGAGCAGCACGTCGACGCCCTTGGCGAGCAGCGCCTCGTAGAGCGCTTCGGCAGCAGTCTTGACCTCGGCGCTCCGGTCCATCCCGATCGGGCAGACCACCACGGTGAACGGCGCCAGCGCATCGGGCCAGATGATGCCGCGCTCGTCGTGGTTCTGCTCGATGGCGGCCGCGGGCAGGCGCGTGACGCCGATGCCGTAGCAGCCCATCTCGAGAAACTGCGGCTTGCCGCCCTCGTCGAGGTAGGTGGCGTTCATCGCCTTGCTGTACTTGGTGCCGAGCACGAACACGTGGCCCACCTCGATGCCGCGCTCGATGGCCAGCACGCCCTTGCCGTCGGGCGAGGCGTCGCCGGCGACGACGTTGCGGATGTCGGCCACGAGGTCCGGCTCGGGCAGGTCGCGGCCCCAGTTGACGCCGGTCATGTGGAAGTCGACCTCGTTGGCACCCGTAATCCAGTCGGCGAGCACGGCCGCCTCGCGGTCGGCCACGAGCTTGACGGGCTTCTTGAGGTTCAGCGGCCCGAGGTAGCCGGGCTTGCAGCCGAAGTGGTCTTCGATCTCGGCCAGCGTGGCGAAGCGGAAGCCCTGGTCGAGGCCCGGCAGCTTGCCGACCTTGATCTCGTTCATGTCGTGGTCGCCGCGCAGCAGCAGCAGCCAGACCTGCGAGCCTTTGGGATTGCCGGCCTCGTCGAGGATGTCGGTCGCGAGCACCAACGACTTGATGGTGGTCGCAAGCGGCACGCCGAGCAATTCGGCCACGTCGGCACAGGTGCTCTTGCCGGGCGTCGGCGTCTTCTCGAGCGCCTTCGCCGCTGCAGGACGCGGGCCAGCCGGCGCGAGCGCCTCGGCTTTTTCCATGTTGGCTGCGTAGTCACTGTCGGGGCAGTAGACGATCGCGTCCTCGCCCGTGGCCGCGATGACCTGGAACTCCTCGCTGAGGTCGCCGCCGATGGCGCCGCTGTCGGCCGCCACCGCGCGGTAGCGCAGCCCGAAGCGGTCGAAGATGTTGCGGTAGGCCTGGGCCATGGCCTGGTAGCTGAGCTTGGCCGCGTCGAGGTCCCGGTCGAAGCTGTAGGCGTCCTTCATGATGAACTCGCGCCCGCGCATCAGGCCGAAGCGCGGACGGCGCTCATCGCGGAACTTGGTCTGGATCTGGTAGAAGTTCTTCGGCAGCTGCTTGTAGCTGCGGATCTCCTGGCGCGCGATGTCGGTCACCACCTCTTCGCTGGTGGGCTGCACCACGAAGTCCCGGTCATGCCGGTCCTTGATGCGAAGCAGCTCGGGGCCCATCTTGTCGAAGCGGCCGGTCTCCTGCCAGAACTCGGCCGGCTGAACCACCGGCATCGTGAGCTCGACGGCGCCGGCGCGGTTCATTTCCTCGCGCACGATCGCCTCGACCTTGCGGATCACGCGCAGCCCCATCGGCATGTAGGTGTAGATGCCCGTACCGAGCTTCTTGATCATGCCGGCGCGCATCATGAGCCGATGGCTCGCAACCTCGGCATCGGCGGGCGCTTCCTTGAGGGTGGAGACGAAAAAACGGGAAGCTTTCATCGGGATCGCAGTGGTGGAATCGAGGCTGGATGAGGGCCCGCCGGGCCCGGGAACTGCCGGAAACCCATGGGGGAGACCCTGGCAGCCTGGCATCGCTTGCTTGCCGAGAGGAACCCGGCATGCATAATCGACTCAGTTCAAAAATTTGGGGTTTGATTATGCTCGACCGGGACGGCTTCAGGCCCAACGTCGGCATCATCCTGCTCAACCAGAGAAACCAGGTTTTCTGGGGCAAACGCATACGCACCCACTCCTGGCAGTTTCCGCAAGGCGGCATAGATCGCGGCGAAAGTCCCGAGCAAGCCATGTTCCGGGAACTGCACGAGGAAGTGGGGCTCCATCCGGAGCACGTGCGCATCGTGGCCCGTACCCGTGACTGGTTGCGCTACGAGGTGCCGGATCGGTTCATCCGCCGTGACGCACGGGGTCACTACAAGGGCCAGAAGCAGATCTGGTATTTGCTGCAACTGGTCGGCCACGACTGGGACCTGAACCTGCGTGCCACCGACCATCCCGAATTCGACGCCTGGCGATGGCACGATTACTGGGTGCCGCTCGATGTCGTCGTCGAGTTCAAGCGCGGCGTCTACGAGATGGCATTGACCGAGCTTGCTCGCTACCTGCCGCGGCAGGATTTCCGCAACCGCTTCCTGCGCAGCAATGTGCGCGCCCGCGAGTTCGAGCGCCATGCGCCCGAAGGCGGCGTGCCCGCGGGCCTCGACCTGCCGCCCGGCGGCAGCTTCGACCCGCATCCCGACCTACCTTCCGTGAGCGATGAACCTTCCCCTCTCCCCCACCGCAGCCATCCGCCCCTCCTTCCGCCGCAGCGCTGAGCGCGCGCTGCTTCTCGCCTGCTTCGCCGCCGTGCTGGGCGGATGTGCTTCGGGCTCGCACGACACCGACAACCCCGACTGGGCCCAGTCCGGCATGCCGCCGCCCCCCAAGCGTTTCGAGTCGGAGGGCGAATGGAAAGAAGCAGAGGCGCCACCACCGCCCGCCTTCGACGTCCAGCGGCTCGAGCCGATCGCGATGCCGCCCTACATGTCGCTGAAGTTCGGCGTCGACCCGGCCACGATCACGATCACGGGCGACGGGGTGGTGCGCTACGTGGTCGTCGCGTCGAGCCGTGCCGGTGGCGCGACCAATGCCTTCTACGAGGGCGTGCGCTGCTCGACCGCCGAGGTCAAGAGCTACGCGCGCTTCAACGACAGCAAATGGGAGTTGGTCGAGCGCCCGGAGTGGAAGAGCTTCCGCGACCTCAATTCGAGCTACGCGCGGCAACTCGCGAGCCAGGGCCTGTGCCGCGGCAATGCGCCGCGCACTTCGGTCAGGGACATGATCGCGAACCTGCGCAACCCCGCGCGCGAGCTGCAGTAGCCGCTCTCAGCCCCGCGTCAGCACCATGTTGTCGCGGTGGACCATCTCGGGCTCTGCCACGTAGCCCAGCAGGCGCTCGAACTCGGTTGATGGCTTGCGGCACAGCAGGCGCGCCTCCACGCTCGAGTAATTGGCGAGCCCGCGCGCGAGCTCAACCCCTGCGGCGTCGCGCACCGCGATGACGTCGCCGCGCGAGAACTCGCCCGAGACACTCGTCATGCCGATCGGCAGCAGGCTCTTGCCTTCGGCCCGCACCTTGGCCGCCGCGCCGGCATCCACGGTGACGGCCCCGCGCAGCTGAAGGTGGTCGGCCATCCAGCGCTTGCGCGCCTGGTGCTTGGCGGTCTGGGCCACCAGCAAGGTGCCGATCGATTCACCCTTGGCCAGGCGCAACAGCGCATCGGCTTCGCGGCCCCAGGCAATCACGGTGGAAGCGCCCGACCCAGCCGCGCGCTTGGCCGCGAGGATCTTGGTGATCATGCCGCCCCTGCCAATGCTCGAGCCCGCCCCGCCGGCCATGGCCTCGAGCGCGGGATCGCCAGCCGCCGCCTCGTGGACAAACTTCGCCTCCGGGTCGCGGCGCGGATCGGCCGTGTAGAGGCCCTTCTGGTCGGTAAGGATGACCAGTGCGTCGGCTTCGACGAGGTTGGCCACGAGCGCGCCGAGCGTGTCGTTGTCGCCGAACTTGATCTCGTCGTTGACGACCGTGTCGTTCTCGTTGATGACCGGCACCACCCCGAGGCGCAGCAGCGTGACGAGCGTGGAGCGCGCGTTGAGGTAGCGCTCGCGGTCGGCCAGGTCGGCATGGGTCAGCAGCACCTGAGCGCTGCCGATGTCGTTCTCGCGCAGCTTGGTCTCGTACATCTGGGCCAAGCCCATCTGCCCGACCGCGGCCGCGGCCTGGAGTTCGTGCACCTCGTGCGGCCGGGTGCGCCAGCCGAGCCGCTTCATGCCTTCAGCAATGGCACCACTCGACACCATGACAACTTCGCGCCCGTCGCGCACCAGCTCGGCAAGCTGGCGGCACCATTCGCCGATGGCCGCCTCGTCGAGGCCCCGTCCTTCGTTGGTCACGAGGCTGGAACCCACCTTGACGACGATTCGGCGGGCATCCCGCAAGGCAGTGGATCCGGAGGTCGACGAGGTCATGAGGGCTGCAACGGTCGTGGGTGAAGCGTCTGGTTTATTGCTGGGCGCGGCGCTGTCGGCGGGGCATCGTAAGTACGCGATGCCCCGACCGGTCAGTTCGGGTCGGGCGGCAGTTCGACGAAGCGCGGATCGACCTCTGCGGGCGTCTGCGCCAGCTGCTGGGCCACCTGCTCGGCCTTGACGTGCTGGTACACGGCATGGACCAGGTGCTCGCAGCCTTCGCGCGTGAGGGCGGAAATCTCGAACACCGGGCCCTTGAAGCGCAGGCGCTTGACGAAGTCCTTGACGCGCGCCGCGCGCTCGTCGACCGGCACCATGTCCAGCTTGTTCAGCACCAGCCAGCGCGGCTTCTCGTACAGCGCGGCATCGTACTTCTTGAGTTCGCCGACGATGGCCTTGGCTTGCGCGACCGGGTCGACGGCGTCGTCGAACGGCGCCATGTCGATCACATGCAGCAGCAGCCGGGTGCGCTGCAGGTGGCGCAGGAACAGATGGCCAAGGCCGGCGCCCTCGGAAGCGCCCTCGATCAGGCCCGGCAGGTCGGCCACCACGAAGCTCTGCTCGGGGCCGACGCGCACGACGCCCAGGTTCGGATGCAGCGTGGTGAACGGATAGTCCGCAATGCGCGGCCGCGCATTGGAGATGGCGCTGATCAGCGTCGACTTGCCGGCATTCGGCATGCCGAGCAGGCCGACGTCGGCCAGCACCTTGAGTTCGAGCTTCAGGCTCTTCGTTTCGCCGGGCCAGCCCGGCGTCTTCTGGCGCGGAGCGCGGTTGATCGCGCTCTTGAATCGCATGTTGCCGAAGCCGCCGTCGCCGCCCTTGGCGATGGTGATCACTTCGCCGGGGTTCAGCAGCTCGTACAGCACCTCGCCGGTCTCGGCGTCGGAAATGATCGTGCCGACCGGCATCTTGAGCGTGATGTCGTCGCCGGCGGCGCCGAACATGTCGGAGCCCATGCCGTGCTCGCCGCGCCGGGCTTCGTGTCGGCGCGAATAGCGGAAATCGACGAGGGTGTTGAGGTTCGGATCGGCCACCGCGAACACGTGGCCGCCGCGGCCGCCGTCACCGCCGTTGGGGCCGCCGAACTCCTTGTACTTTTCATGACGGAACGACACGCAGCCGTTGCCGCCATCGCCTGCGGCGATGTCGATGAAGGCTTCGTCGACGAACTTCATGGGATGTCCAGTGTACAAATGAAGAAGCCCCGGCAAAGCGGGGCTTCGAGTGGATCGAAGTGACTCGGGCTCAGGCCGCCGGGGTCACGTTGACCATGTGCTTGTTCATCGCACCCTTGATGCCGAACGACACGTGGCCCTCGACCAATGCGAACAGCGTGTGGTCCTTGCCCACGCCGACGTTCACGCCGGGGTGGAACCGGGTGCCGCGCTGGCGCACGATGATCGAGCCTGCGCTGATCAGTTCGCCGCCGAAAGCCTTCACACCGAGCATCTTGGGCTTGGAATCGCGCCCGTTTCGCGTGGAGCCGCCGCCTTTTTTCTGTGCCATGGAATCTGCTCCTTAGCCGGCGATCGCGCCGATTTGCAGTTCGGTGAACTGCTGGCGATGGCCTTGACGTTTCTGATAGTGCTTGCGACGGCGCATCTTGAAGATGCCAACCTTGTCGTGCTTGCCGTGCGACAGTACCGTGACTGTCACCGTTGCGCCGGACACCAGGGGCGTGCCGACCTTGATTTCGCTGCCGTTGCCGACGGCGAGAACCTGGTCGATCACAATCTCCTGGCCTACATCCGCAGCAATCTGTTCTACTTTAATTTTTTCGCCGGAAGCAACGCGATACTGCTTGCCGCCGGTTTTTATGACCGCGTACATGTGAACCTCTTGGGATTTGTGCTCCACGGCGAATTCCGCAGAGCCCAAGATTCTAGCACGGTTTGCGCGCGCTAACATGCCTCGGCACCCAAGGTAACGGGCGGACGGGCATGCATCCCTATAATCCGTGCGGTCCGGCCCTGCGCCGCCAGCTCCTCGTATCAGCGCGCCGCGCGCCAATGCCTTGCCAGTCCACGCCGCCGACACCTCTCCCACCGCCACCGTGCTGGACCTGATCGCCGGCGACATGGCCGAAGTCGATCGCGTGATTGCGCGCCGCCTCGACACCGGCGTGCCGCTGGTCAGCCAAGTCTCGAAGTACATCATCTCGGCCGGCGGCAAGCGCCTGCGGCCCTCGCTGCTGCTCTTGATGGCGGGCGCCCTGGGCTACACCGGCGAGCAGCGATACAACCTCGCCGCGGTGGTGGAGTTCATCCATACCGCCACCCTGCTGCACGACGACGTGGTCGACGAATCAACGCTGCGGCGCGGACGCCCGACGGCCAATGAATCGTTCGGCAACCCGGCCAGCGTGCTGGTGGGCGACTTCCTCTATTCGCGCGCCTTCCAGATGATGTTGGATGCGAACAACATGCGCATCATGCAGATCCTGGCCGAAGCGACCAACGTGATCGCGGAAGGCGAAGTGCTGCAGCTCATGAACATGCACGACGCCTCGCTCGACGAGGCGGCGTACCTGCGCGTGATCCGCTCCAAGACCGCCAAGCTGTTCGAGGCCAGCACGCGGCTCGCGGCCGTTCTTGCGGGGGCCGCGCCCGAGGTCGAGGAGGCCTGCGCCACCTACGGCCAGGCGCTCGGCACCGCGTTCCAGGTGATCGACGACGTGCTCGACTACGCGGGCGACGCCCACGAAACCGGCAAGAACGTGGGCGACGACCTGCGCGAAGGCAAGACCACGCTGCCGCTGATCTTCGCCATGCGCCGTGGCAGCGCCGCCGAGAGCGCACTGGTGCGCGCCGCGATCGAGGCCGGAGACACCACCCAGCTGGCCACGATCGTGGAGATCGTCCACCGCACGGGCGCGCTCGACGCCGCACGCGCGGCCGCCGCGGACGAGGCCAAGCGCGCCATCGATGCATTGCGCGACTTTCCGTCCAATCCGCATGCCGCGGGTTTGCTACAATTGGCGGCTCAGTTGCTTGAGCGGCGTGCCTGAACACCTCACAAGGTTGGCCAAGGACGAGTTCGATTTTTGCAACCAATCGGGGTGTAGCTTAGCCTGGTAGAGCGCTACGTTCGGGACGTAGAGGCCGGAGGTTCGAATCCTCTCACCCCGACCAGTCATTTCATTTGCGGCTGGTGCCAGAAATGCCCTTTCCTGTTGCTGCGTGGCGATTTACAGGGACGAGGCGTTCAGCGATGATCGTGAAGCACTTTTTCACATCTTTTGCAATTCGCTGAATGGCTGCCGCCGAACTTCCTGTTAAAGAAACTTCGCAGATCGCCCTTCCGGGCCTGGCGCGTGCGCTGGTGTCCGCCGGCAAGCTGCCTGCGAAGACGGCGGAAGACATCTACCAGAAATCGCTCGGCGCGCGCACCAGCTTCATTGCCGAGCTGACCGGCAGCGGCGCCGTTTCGGCGGCCGACCTGGCCCACACGCTGTCCACGGCCTTCGGCGCACCGCTGCTCGACCTCGACGCCATCGACTACCAGCGCCTGCCCAAGGACCTGCTGGACCCCAAGCTCTGCAGCGCCTACCGCATCGTGGTGCTCAGCAAGCGCAATAACCGCCTCATCGTCGCCACGGCCGACCCGTCGGACCAGCAGGCGGTCGAGAAGATCAAGTTCGCGTCGCAGATGGGCGTCGACTGGGTCATCGCCGAGTACGACAAGCTCTCGCGCATGATCGAGGCCGCCGCCGTGACGGCCGCCGAAACCATCAACAGCATCGTCGGCACCGAGTTCGAGTTCGACGAGGTCACGACCGACGCCGCGACTGACGTGAGCGAGCAGGCCATCGCCGAGGTCGAAGACGCACCGGTGGTGCGCTTCCTGCACAAGATGCTGCTCGACGGCGTGAGCATGCGGGCGTCGGACATCCACTTCGAGCCCTACGAGCACAACTACCGCGTGCGCTTTCGCATCGACGGCGAACTGCGCGAGATCGCGAGCCCGCCGACGCTCATCAAGGACAAGCTCGCCTCGCGGATCAAGGTGATCTCGCGGCTCGACATCTCGGAGAAGCGCGTTCCGCAGGACGGCCGCATGAAGCTCAAGATCGGGCCCGAGCGCGTGATCGACTTCCGCGTGAGTACGCTGCCCACGCTGTTCGGCGAGAAGATCGTGATCCGTATCCTTGATCCGAGCAGCGCGCGCCTCGGCATCGACGCGCTCGGCTACGACGCCGACGAGAAGGCGCGCCTGCTGCACGCGATCAGCCGCCCGTACGGCATGGTGCTGGTCACGGGGCCCACCGGCTCGGGCAAGACGGTGTCGCTCTACACCTGCCTGAACCTGCTGAACCAGCCCGGCGTCAACATCGCCACAGCCGAAGATCCGTCCGAAATCAACCTGCCGGGCGTGAACCAGGTCAACGTCAACGAGCGCGCCGGCCTCACCTTCGCGGCGGCCCTGCGCGCCTTCCTGCGCCAGGACCCCGACATCATCATGGTCGGCGAAATCCGCGACCTCGAAACCGCCGACATCTCGATCAAGGCCGCCCAGACCGGCCACCTGGTGCTTTCGACACTGCACACCAACGACGCGCCCACCACCCTCACGCGCATGCGCAACATGGGGATCGCGCCGTTCAACATCGCCTCCAGCGTGATCCTCATCACCGCACAGCGACTGGCGCGCCGGCTGTGCCAGGTGTGCCGCGTCCCGGTCGACGTGCCGCGGCAGGCGCTGCGCGATGCGGGCTTCCGCGACGAGGACCTCGACGGCACCTGGAAGCCCTATCGCCCGGTCGGCTGCCCGGCGTGCAACGGCGGCTACAAGGGCCGCGTGGGCATCTACCAGGTGATGCCGATCTCGGAGGCGATCCAGGCGATCATCCTGCGCGACGGCAGTGCGCAGGACATCGCGCGCCAATCCGAGGCCGAAGGGGTTCGCTCGCTGCGCCAGTCGGGCCTCAGGAAAGTCATGCAGGGGCTCACCTCGCTCGAGGAAGTGGTGGCGGTCACCAACGAATAACGAACGCATTGCAAATCGGAGATCGAATGGCAACAGTGGCATCCACCCGCACCCAGAGCACGCTCAAGGAGTTCGTCTTCGAGTGGGAAGGCAAGGACCGCAACGGCAAGCTGGTGCGCGGCGAGCTCCGGGCCGCCGGCGAGAACCAGGTTCAGGCGGCCCTGCGGCGCCAGGGGGTGTTGGCCACCAAGGTCAAAAAGCGCCGCATGCGCTCGGGCAAGGCGATCAAGCCCAAGGACATCGCGATCTTCACGCGCCAACTGGCCACGATGATGAAGGCCGGCGTGCCGCTGCTGCAATCATTCGACATCGTCGGCCGCGGCAATGCCAACCCGAGCGTCGCCAAGCTGCTGAACGACATCCGCAGCGACGTGGAAACCGGCACCTCGCTGTCGTCGGCCTTCCGCAAGTTCCCGAAGTACTTCGACAGCCTCTACTGCAACCTGGTGGAGGCCGGCGAGGCGGCCGGTATCCTCGAGGACCTGCTCGACCGGCTCGCCACCTACATGGAGAAGACCGAGGCGATCAAGTCGAAGATCAAGTCGGCGCTGATGTATCCGATCTCCGTGGTCGTCGTGGCTTTCGTGGTGATCGCGATCATCATGATCTTCGTGATTCCGGCCTTCAAGGAGGTCTTCAGCTCGTTCGGCGCCGACCTGCCCGCTCCGACCCTGATCGTGATCGGCATCAGCGAATTCTTCGTCTCGTACTGGTGGCTGATCTTCAGCGTGATCGGCGGCGGCACCTACTTCTTCCTGCAGGCCTGGAAGCGCAACGAACGCGTGCAGCGCGTGATGGACCGCGCGCTGCTGCGCGTGCCGATCTTCGGCACCCTGATCGAGAAATCGTGCGTCGCGCGCTGGACCCGCACGCTCGCAACCATGTTCGCGGCCGGCGTGCCGCTGGTGGAAGCGCTCGATTCGGTCGGTGGCGCCTCGGGCAACACCGTCTACAGCGACGCCACGGTCAAGGTCCAGCAGGAAGTCTCGACCGGCACCAGCCTCACGACGGCCATGACCAACGTCAACCTGTTCCCGTCGATGGTGATCCAGATGACGGCCATCGGCGAGGAGTCCGGCTCGATCGACCACATGCTCGGCAAGGCTGCCGACTTCTATGAATCCGAGGTCGACGACATGGTCGCGGGCCTGTCGAGCCTGATGGAGCCGATCATCATCGTGTTCCTCGGAACGATCATCGGCGGCATCGTGGTGTCGATGTACCTGCCGATCTTCAAGCTGGGCCAAGTCGTCTGATGCTGGTTTCGCAGGGGTTCGACGCTGCCCTCGCCGGCGTCGTGGGTCTGCTGGTCGGCAGCTTCCTCAACGTGGTGATCTACCGCACCCCGGTGATGATGTACCGCGGCTGGCTCAGCGACGCGGTGGCGAACCTGATGTCGTCCAAGGACTCGCCTTCGCTCTGGTCGCTCGTGTTCGGGCCTCGGTCGGCACCGCCGGCCGGGCTCGAGGCCGCCGCGGACAAGGCCGCGGTGGCCATCGAGGCGCTGCCGCCCTTCGACCTCGCGCGCCCCGCATCGCGCTGCGGCGCCTGCGGCCACAAGATCCGCTGGTACGAGAACATTCCGGTGCTGAGCTACGCGCTGCTGCGCGGCCGCTGCGGCGCCTGCAAGGCCGCGATCAGCCTGCGCTACCCGATCGTCGAACTGGTCACGGGCGCGTTGTTCGCGCTGTGCGCCTGGCGCTTCGGCATGACGCCGGCCGCGGTGCTCTGGGCGGCGTTCGCGGCGTTGTTGATCTGCCAGTTCCTGATCGACTTCGACACGCAGTTCCTGCCCGACTCGCTCAACTATCCGCTGCTCTGGCTCGGGCTGATCGGCGCGGCCATGGGCTGGACCGGCGTGGCACTCGATTCGGCTCTCTGGGGCGCCGTGTTCGGCTACCTGAGCCTCTGGCTCGTCTACCACGCCTACCGGCTTGCCACGGGCAAGGAAGGCATGGGCTACGGCGACTTCAAACTGCTTGCGGCTCTTGGCGCCTGGTTCGGCGCCGACTACCTGATCGCCATCATCCTGGTCTCGTCGCTGGTAGGCGCGGTGATCGGCATCGCGCTGCGCGTCGTGGGCAAGCTCGCGCACAAGGACATCCCCATGGCCTTCGGGCCGTTCCTCGCGGGCGCAGGCCTGGTCTGCCTTGCCGTGGGCCCGGCGCTCGTACGGCAGTCGATTCCCTTCGCCTTTCCGCTCAGCGGCCTGGTCCGCTGAAGCAACACCCAAAGAAAGCAGGACGCTCATGCGACGCATCGGCCTGACCGGCGGCATCGGAAGCGGCAAGAGCACGGTCGCGGCCATGCTGGTCGCCGAAGGGGCCGTGCTCGTCGACACCGATGCGATCGCACGCGACATCGCCAGCCCCGGCGGCATCGCCATGCCCGCGGTCGAGGCCGCCTTCGGCCCGGCGGTCATTGCGTCCGACGGCGGGCTCGACCGCGCCGCCATGCGGCAGATCGTGTTCGCCGACGGCAGCGCGAGGAAACGCCTCGAATCGATCCTGCACCCGCTGATCGGTGCCGAGACCGAACGCCTGGCCGCGGCCGCGGGCGAGCGCGCCACGGTGGTCTTCGACGTGCCGCTGCTGGTCGAGTCCGGCCGCTGGCGGGCCATCGTCGAGCGGGTGCTGGTGGTCGATGCCAGCGAAGAGACGCAACTGCGGCGCGTCGTCGCACGCTCCGGCTGGACGCCCGAGGCGGTGCGGGCGGTGATCGACCAGCAGGCCCCGCGCCGACTACGCCGGGCGGCCGCGGACGCGGTCATCTGCAACGAGACGCTTTCGCTGGACGAACTCGCCGCCGAGGTGCGGGGTCTCTGGAATCAGTGGGTTCGGCCCGGCACGCGATAATCCAGGGTTTGCCGCCGCAGCGGCCGCACATACGAACAAGACAAAAGGCGCTCGCCGGAGTGCCCTCCTGCGATGCTTTTCAATTCGTACCCCTTCATATTTGTCTACTTCCCGCTGGTGCTGATCGGGTTCTTCCTGATCGGCAGGCGCAACGCCCGATCCGCTGCCGGCTTCCTGGCGCTTGCGTCGCTGTTCTTCTATGGCTGGTGGAGCGTCGAGGCGCTGCCGCTGCTGGTGGCGTCGATCTGTATGAACTACTGGTTCGGGCTGCACCTGTCGCCCGCGCCGGGGCGCGACGACCGCAAGCGCAAGCGGTTGCTGGTGACGGCGCTGGTGGTGAACCTCGGCGTGCTCGCGGTCTTCAAGTACGCGAACTTCTTCGTCGCGAACGTGAATGAGGGCCTCGTCGCGGCGGGCATGTCGCCGATCGAGATGCTGCACATCGTGCTGCCGATCGGCATCTCGTTCTATACCTTTACCCAGATCGCGTTCCTGGTCGACTGCTGGCAGGGCAAGGTGCACGAGCGCAGCTTCATCCACTACCTGCTGTTCGTCACCTATTTCCCGCACCTGATTGCGGGCCCGGTGCTGCACCACGCGCAGATGATGCCGCAGTTCGCCAACCCCGCGACCTACAAGCTCGACCCCAACAAGGTCGCGCTCGGCATTGCCATCTTCACCTTCGGCCTGGCCAAGAAGCTGCTGATTGCCGACCCGATGGGCCAGTACGCCGACATGATGTTCAACGGCGTGCACAAGGGCATCGAGCCCACGCTCTACACCGCATGGTTCGGCGCGCTGGCCTATACGCTGCAGATCTATTTCGACTTCTCGGGCTATTCAGACATGGCCGTGGGCCTGTCGATGTGCCTGGGGGTGCAGCTGCCGCTCAACTTCCGCTCGCCCTACAAGTCGACCAACATCATCGAGTTCTGGCGCCGCTGGCACATCTCGCTGTCGAACTTTCTGCGCGACTACCTCTACGTGCCCCTCGGCGGCAACCGCAAGGGGCCGGCGCGGCGCTACCTCAACCTGTTCCTCACGATGCTGCTCGGCGGCCTCTGGCACGGTGCGGCCTGGACCTTCGTGGTCTGGGGCGCGATGCACGGCGTGTTCCTGATGATCAACCATCTCTGGAACGCAAAGGTGCGGCCCGCCGCCACGCCGGGCCGCATCGGCCGCGTGCTGGGCTGGCTGCTGACCTTCCTGTGCGTGGTGCTGGCCTGGGTCGTGTTCCGCGCGGACGGCATGCACACGGTCATGGCCATCTACAAGGGCATGCTGGGCCTGCACGGCGCACCGCCTACGGCATTCAGCGAATTCGGCCCGGTCCCCTACCGCAAGCCCGAGTTCTTCCGGACCATGCTGATCGGCATCTTCATCTGCCTGGCATTGCCCCCGACGATCACGCTCGAGCGCTGGATTCCCCACCCGAAGGCGGTGGCAGGCCGGCCGACCCTCGCCTGGGGCTCGACCGCCGTGCTGGCGATCGGCACCTTTGCGCTCTTCGCATGGTGCGTCTCGAACCTGGGCAACTACAGCCCGTTCCTCTATTTCCAATTCTGATTCGACATGACGACGCCCGCGAAAGTCTGGCTGCGCTTCTTCCTGATCGGCTACATCGTCCTGATGGTGCTGTGGATCATCTCGCTCACCAGCCCCATTCCCTACGGCGACCTCACGCGGATCGGCCGCCTGTCCGAGCGCGAGTTCGGCTGGACCGCGCCGCCGCCCAAGGCCGATCCCGCCTTCCTGAAGGCCGCACCGGTCGACAAGGCCGACATCCTGGTGATCGGCGACAGCTTCTCGATGACCTACCGCTGGCAGTCGGTGCTGACCCGGGCCGGCTACCGCGTCACGACCACCTATTGGGGCCAGTACGAGAACGCGCTCTGCGCCGATTTCGACCAGTGGATCGAGAAGTCGGGCTTCAAGGGCAAGCTGATCATCATCGAGAGCGTCGAACGCCTGCTCGGCGACCGCACCACGGACAGCATGAAGTGCGAGAAGATGGTCATGCCCTTCGATGCCCAGGACCATGCGTTGATCACGCCCGACGAGACGGTGCCGAGTCCCGCGCCCAACTGGAACGTCCAGTTCATGACGGGCGTCACGACCTACTACAACACCTGGAAAGCGAAAAAGTCTGCAACAGACATCTACTTCGACTGGAACACCTGGGTGCGCCCGGTGCCCGACGGTTGCAAGCTCTTCTCGCATCGCAGCTGCGACAAGATGCCCTTTTTCGCCGAAGATGAGGACAATGGGCCACTCACCCCCGCGCACCTCGCGTGGATGAAGAATTTCACACAGGCCCACACCCGCTTTCCTATCATGTGGATGGTGATTCCCAACAAGACCACCGTGTACCTGAAGCCCGACTTCTCGAAGGATTTCGAGGCCGGGTTCCGCGCGTCCGGGTTGGGCCCCGACCTCTTCGCATTCGCGCGCGAAAAGCACACCCAGGTGCGCGACTTCTACTTTCCGAACGACACCCACATGTCGATGCATGGCCAGTTCGAACTCGGCGAGCGCATGCTCTCGGCGGTGCGCGAAGTGCTGCCTTCGCCGCCGGCGAAGACGCCCTGAGGCTATGATTCCGCGACAGAAAAGCTATAGAACCGCGTGATCCTTTACGAGTACCCCTTCAACGAGCGCATTCGCACGTATCTGCGGCTGGAGCATCTCTTTCGCCGCCTCGGGGAACTGGTGCCCGCGGAATCGCCGCTGTCGCATCACTACGCGCTGGTCACGATCTTCGAGATCATGGACGTCGCTGCACGTGCCGACCTCAAGGCCGACGTGATGCGCGACCTCGACAAGCACAAGAACGTCTTCAACAGCTACCGCGGCAATCCGGCCATCGCCGAAGCCGTGCTCGACCAGGTCGTCGGCCAGCTCGAGCGCAATTTCGCCACGCTCAACAGCGTGGCCGGCAAGGCGGGCCAGGCGCTGACCGAGAACGAGTGGCTCATGAGCATCAGGAGCCGCGCGAGCATTCCGGGCGGCACCTGCGAATTCGACCTGCCCGCGTACTACGCCTGGCAGCACCGCAGTGCAGCGAGCCGGCGCGCCGACCTCGAACGCTGGTCCGGCACGCTGTCGCCGCTCGCCGCATCCATCTACCTGCTGCTCAAGCTCCTGCGCGAGGCCGACGTGCCCTACAAGGTCATGGCCACCGGCGGGCAGTTCCAGCAGAACCTCCCGCAGGGGCGCAGCTTTCAGCTGCTGCGGCTGCGCATCGATCCGAGACTGGGCCTGATTCCCGAGATCAGCGGCAACCGGCTCATGGTCTCGGTCCGGATGATGCGCCACGAAGCCGACGACCGCCTGCACCCGAGCAACGACGACGCCGCATTCGAACTCACGCTCTGCGCATGAACAAGGCCAGCCAGATCGGCGAGCGCATCGTCCGCTGCCCCGCGTGCGGCGGCGACAGCGTCTACGCCGAACGCAATCCCTACCGCCCGTTCTGCAGCGCACGCTGCAAGGGCATCGACCTCGGCGCCTGGGCCAGCGAGGAATTCCGCATGCCGGCCGAGGCACCCGCCGACGACGAGCCTTTCGGCGATCCGAAGAAGGTTCAGTAGCCGGCCACGCCGCCGCAGCAGCTAGGGCGGCGAAAGGAAGATGCTGTCGACGTAGGCCGCATGCCTGCGCACATAGGCCGCGCGCAGATGCTCGCGGTCCTTGTAGACCGGCGCATCGTCCGGCGTCGCGCGCAGGCACTGCCCGTCCTTGCAGAGGCTCGCCACCACGTCGATCGGCTCGGCGCCGGCAGCGCGTGCAAGCGCCTTCAACCGCTCGTTGAGCTGCGCCTGATCGGGCGGCAGGAGCGCGTGCGGCGTGCTGCCGAGTGCCACCATGCGACCCATGCGGCTGCCTTCGATGAGGCGGCGCGGCTCGAACGCGATGCCGCTCGCGTTGTCGAGCAACAGGTAGACCTTCTTGCCGCTGCCCACGAGCGTTGCCAGCAATTTCGACAGCGCCTCGATCGCACGGGCACGCCCCTCGCCGCCGTCGTTGACGAGGTAGGCCGCGCCACCTTCATGAAAGTAGAACGGCAGCGGGAAATTGCCCGTGAAGTAGCAGTTCCAGCAGGCGCCAACCACCACTGTGTCGATGTCTGGCGCAAGCGCCAGCGCGAGCATCTCGTTGCGCGCCTGTTCGCAGCCGGGGTTGCCTTCGGCCACCATGCCGGGTACCGGCGGGCAGGCGCCATAGATCGAGAAATACGTCGTGGCCATGCGCTCGGGCGCGGTGCGCGCCAGTTCGCGTGCGCGTGGCGCGTACTGCTGGACATGGCTGTCGCCGATCAGCAGCACCTTGTGCGCACCGCTGCCCACGGCCTTGACCCGATGACCTGCAATCTTGCGGTCGGCGAAGCCGGCGAAGTAGTCGTCGTCGACCGTGGCATCGGTCACTTTGCGCAGCAGGTCGCTGCCGTTGCGCGGCGGCATGCCGCCGAAGGCAAGCAGGCCGACGACCGCCACCGCTACACCGCCGCCCACGAGCGCGCGCAGCATCGCGGGCTCGGTCCGCTCGCGCGTGAAGCGCTCCACGAAGCGGTAGGTGAACCAGGCCAGCGCCACGCTCGCGATCACCATGGCCGCGCGCACCGCGGGCGCAGGCTCGCCCTCTTCGACGATGCGCGCATAGACCAGCAAGGGCCAGTGCCAAAGGTAGAGCGGGTAGCTGATGAGACCGACCCACACCATCGGGCGGCGCGCCAGCACCCAGCGGTTGAGCACGCCGTTGGGGCCGGCCGCGATGCAGCATGCCGCGCCCACCGTGGGCAGCAGCGCCCACCAGCCCGGGAAGGCCTTGTCGCTGCGGATCGTCACGAGCCCCAGCACGATCAGGCCCATGCCCAGGCACGACTGCAGATGGCTGCGCCAGGCCGGTGCCGGCGGCGCGTTCGCGGCGGCGGCTTGCAGCCGCATGCAGGCCAGGATGCCGCCCACCATCAGCTCCCAGAAGCGCGAGGCCGGCGAATAGAACGCGGCCGTGCGAAACGGATGGATCGTCAGCACGTTGACGAGGAACGACACCACCGCCAGCACCCACAGCAGCCGCAGCACCGGCCAGCGCCGGCGCCATGCGAAGGCCAGCAGCATGGGCCAGAAGATGTAGAACTGTTCCTCGATGCCGAGTGACCACAGGTGCAGGAGCGGCTTGGTCTCGGCGGCCGTGTCGAAATATCCGGCCTCGCCCCAGAAGACGAAATTTGCAATGAAGGCAGCGCCGCCGGCCGCCTGCTTTCCGAGCGCGGTGAACTCACGCGGCAGCAGCGCATACCAGCCGAAGGCCAGCGTCGCGACCAGCACCAGCGTCAGCGCCGGGAAGATCCGGCGGATGCGCCGTGCATAGAAGTCGCGGTAGCTGAAGTCGCCGGCCGCCAGGCTCTGCAGGATGATGGTCGTGATCAGGAAGCCCGAGATCACGAAGAAGATGTCGACGCCGATGAAGCCGCCCGGCAGCGCATCGGGAAAGGCATGGAAGGCCAGCACCGACCCCACCGCCACGGCGCGCAGGCCGTCGATGTCGGGGCGGTACTTGGGATGCATCATGGCGCGGTGCCTCGAACCCGCGACGCCGGCTCGATGCGCTCGCCCGGCGCGATGCGCGCGTCCATCAGTCGAGCGTCGAAACCGCCAGCGCCGCCGAAGCGGGCAGGCCGCGCTCCTGGCTCAGCCATTCGAGCACCGGCAGCGCGCCCGGCAGCACCGGCGCCACGTCGAGCGGCAGCTGCTGCCAGCGCATCTGCTGGCCTTCGCGCATCTCGAAGTCGCCCGACCATTGCATCACCTTGCACCAGTGCAGGCGCACCAGCGCATGCGGGTAGTCGTGCTCGGTCACCTTCCAGACTTCAGCGCCCGCGATGGTGATGCCAAGTTCTTCGTGCAGTTCGCGACGCAGCGCCTCTTCGACCGTTTCGCCGGCCTCGACCTTGCCGCCCGGGAACTCCCAGAAGCCCGCGTAGGGCTTGCCTTCGGGCCGCGTCGACAGCAGCAGCGCGCCATCGTCGGCGCGGATCAGCACGCCGACGGCCACCTCGGTGTGCTTGGGGCCCGCGTCGGTCACTGGTGAACCCTTGTTGGCATGACGCTCATGCGCTGGTCCGCCCCGCGTAGTCGCGCGCGAACTGGTAGGCCACGCGGCCGCTGCGCGAACCACGCTCGAGCGCCCAGACCAGCGCCTCGGGGCGCGCGGCCTCGATGGCGGCGGCATCCACGCCGAACGACGAGAGCCACTGCGCGACGATCGCGAGGTATTCGCTCTGGCTGAACGGATAGAAGCTCACCCAGAGGCCGAAGCGCTCGGACAGCGAGATCTTTTCCTCGATCACTTCGCCGGGATGCACTTCGCCGTCCTCGGTGTGGGTGTAGCTGAGGTTGTCCTTCATGTACTCGGGCAGCAGATGGCGCCGGTTGCTCGTCGCGTAGATCAGCACATTGGGCGTGGATGCCGCAATCGAGCCGTCGAGGATCGACTTGAGCGCCTTGTAGCCCGGCTCGCCTTCGTCGAAGCTCAGGTCGTCGCTGAAGACGATGAACTTCTCGGGCCGCTGCGACACCACCTCGACGATGTCGGGCAGGTCGGTGAGCTCGGCCTTGTCGACCTCGATCAGGCGCAGGCCCTGCGGCGCGTAGGCCTGCAGGCAGGCGCGGATCAGCGACGACTTGCCGGTGCCGCGCGCGCCCGTGAGCAGCACGTTGTTGGCCGGCTTGCCTTCGACGAACTGGCGCGTGTTGCGCTCGATCTTCTCTTTCTGAACGTCGATTTCCTTGAGCGAATCAAGCGCCATCGCGGCCAGGTGCTTCACGGGCTCGAGCACGCCATGGCCCGAGCTGCGGCGGCGATAGCGCCAGGCGATCGACGCGTTCCAGTCGGCGGGCGCCGCGAGTGGCTGCGGAAGGACGGATTCGATGCGGGTGATCAGCTGTTCGGCGCGCTCGATCAGCCTTTGGAACTGCTCGTTCATCGACGCCCGCCCGGCCGCCCGAAGGGCGTTGAGCGCCCCCTCGGGGGGCAGCGACGACACGAAGTGCGGAGCGTGGGGGCTGTCATGATCTGTAGTCGGCGTTGATCGTCACGTACTCGTGGCTGAAGTCGCAGGTCCACACCGTCTCGCTCGCGTTGCCGCGTCCCAGTCCGATGCGCACCGTGATCTCGCTCTGCTTCATCACACGCTGGCCGTCTTCCTCGCGGTACGACGGGTTGCGCCCGCCCTTGACCGCCACGTGCACGTCGTCGAGGAACAGGTCGATGCCGGTTTGGTCGAGGTCGGCGATGCCCGCGTAGCCCACGGCCGCGAGGATGCGGCCCAGGTTGGGGTCGCTGGCGTAGAAGGCCGTCTTGACCAGCGGCGAATGCGCCACGGCATAGGCCACCTGCCTGCACTCGGCGGCATCGCGGCCGCCTTCGACCTGGACGGTGATGAACTTGGTCGCGCCCTCGCCGTCGCGCACGATCGCCTGCGCGAGTTCGCGCGCCACGTCCTGCATGGCCGCCACGAGCGCCTGGCCCTCGGCCGAATCGAGCGCGGTGATCGGCGCATGGGCCGCCTTCTGCGTGGCGATGACCACGAACGAATCGTTGGTCGAGGTGTCGCCGTCGATCGTCACGCGGTTGAACGAGCCGTCGGCGAGCTGCCTGGCGAGCGGCTGGATCAGCGACGGATCGATCTTCGCGTCGGTCGCCATGAAGCCGAGCATGGTCGCCATGTTCGGCCGGATCATGCCGGCGCCCTTGCTGATGCCCGTGACGGTGACGGTGGCGCCGCCGACCTGCACCCGGCGGCTCGCGGCCTTCGGGACCGTGTCGGTGGTCATGATGCCTTCGGCCGCGCGCGCCCAGTGGTTCTCCGATGCATCGGCCAGCGCGGCGGGCAGGCCGGCCTCGATGCGATCGACCGGCAGCGGCTCCATGATGACGCCGGTCGAGAACGGCAGCACCTGCTCGGGCGCGATCTCGAGATGGCGCGCGAGCGCGATGCAGGTGGTGCGCGTGCGCAGCAGGCCGTCCTCGCCGGTGCCGGCATTGGCGTTGCCGGTGTTGATCACCATCGCCCGGATGCCGTGGTTGGCCGCCAGGTGCTCGCGGCAGACCTGCACCGGCGCTGCGCAGAAACGGTTCTGGGTGAACACGCCACCGACGGCCGCGCCGTCGTCGATCAGCACGACCGTCAGGTCCTTGCGGTTGGCCTTGCGCACGCCCGCCTCGGCCACGCCGATGCGGACGCCGGGCACCGCGAACAGCGCGGCGGGATCGGGAGCAGACAGGTTCACGGGCATGGCGGTATCTCTTCTCCGGACGTTCGTGGAATCAGCTCAGCTTGCCGTGGCAATGCTTGAACTTCTTGCCGCTGCCGCAGGGGCACGGGTCGTTGCGGCCGACGCGCGCGAAGGCCGCGGCCTGGGCACCCAGGCCGCCGGCGCCGAGTCCCGCAGCGGCGATGCGGCGCTCGTTCTCTTCGTCGCGGCGCACCTCGACCTCACCGGTCTCGGTCGGCGCGGTGTAGGTGATGTTGGAGAGGTTCTCGCCGCGGCTCTCGAGCGCATCGGCTGCCTCGTCGAGCTGGTCGCCGGACTGCACGCGCACCGTCATGAGCTGGCGCGTGACTTCGACCTTGACCGAGTCGAGCAGCTGGCCGAAGAGCTCGAAGGCCTCGCGCTTGTATTCCTGCTTGGGCTGCTTCTGCGCATAGCCGCGCAGGTGGATGCCCTGGCGCAGGTAGTCGAGCGAGGCGAGGTGCTCGCGCCAGTGCGTGTCGATGCTCTGCAGCAGCACCATGCGCTCGAACTGGGTGAAGTTCTCCTGGCCGATCATGGCCACCTTGGCCTCGAAATTCTCGTTGGCAGTCTTGACCACCTTCTCGACGATGTCCTCGTCGCTCACGGCCTCCAAGGCCTCGACCTCCTTCTTGAGGGGCATGTCGATGCCCCATTCGGTGAAGAGCGTCTTTTCGAGGCCTTCGAGGTCCCACTGCTCCTCGACCGATTCCACCGGCACGTACTGGCGCACCAGGTCGGTGAAGCAGCCTTCGCGCAGCGCCGCGATCTGTGCCGAGAGGTCGGTCGCGTCGAGGATGTCGTTGCGCTGCTGGTAGATCACCTTGCGCTGGTCGTTCGACACGTCGTCGTACTCGAGCAGTTGCTTGCGGATGTCGAAGTTGCGCGCCTCCACCTTGCGCTGGGCGCTCTCGATGCTCCGCGTGACGATGCCGGCCTCGATCGCCTCGCCGTCCGGCATCTTGAGGCGGTCCATGATCGCCTTCACGCGCTCGCCCGCGAAGATGCGCATCAGCGGATCGTCCAGGCTCAGGTAGAAGCGCGACGAGCCCGGGTCGCCCTGGCGGCCCGAGCGGCCGCGCAGCTGGTTGTCGATGCGGCGCGACTCGTGGCGCTCGGTCGCGATGATGCGCAGGCCGCCGAGCGACTTGATGAATTCGTGGTCCTTGGTCCATTCGGCGCGCACGTGCGCGATGTCGGCCTCTTTGGTGGCTTCGTCGCGGCCTTCGTCGTTCTCGATCGCCTCGATCATCTTCTCGATGTTGCCGCCCAGCACGATGTCGGTGCCGCGGCCCGCCATGTTGGTGGCGATAGTGATCATCTTCGCGCGGCCCGCCTGCGCCACGATGTCGGCCTCGCGCGCATGCTGCTTGGCGTTAAGCACCTGGTGCGGCAGGCCCGCCTCGGTGAGCAGGCCGTCGATGATCTCGGAGTTCTCGATCGACGAGGTGCCCACCAGCACCGGCTGGCCGCGCTCGTAGCATTCGCGGATGTCGTCGATCGCGGCCGCGTATTTCTCGCGCGTGGTTTTGTAGACGCGGTCGAGCTGGTCGTCGCGCTTGCTGATGCGGTTCGGCGGGATGATGACCGTCTCGAGTCCGTAGATCTCCTGGAACTCGTAGGCTTCGGTGTCGGCCGTGCCGGTCATGCCGGCCAGCTTGTTGTAGAGCCGGAAGTAGTTCTGGAACGTGATCGAGGCCAGGGTCTGGTTCTCGGCCTGGATCTGCACGCCTTCCTTGGCCTCCACCGCCTGGTGCAGGCCGTCGCTCCAGCGCCGGCCGGTCATCAGGCGGCCGGTGAATTCGTCGACGATGACCACTTCGCCCTGCTGCACCACGTAATGCTGGTCGCGGTGGTACAGGTGCCGCGCGCGCAGCGCGGCGTTCAGGTGGTGCATCAGCGTGATGTTGGCCGGATCGTAGAGCGACGCGTCCTCGGGCAGCAGGCCGAACTCGCCGAGCAGCCGCTCGGCGTTCTCGTGGCCGTCCTCGGTCAGGAACACCTGGTGCGTCTTCTCGTCGACCGTGAAGTCGCCCGGCACGGTCACGCCCTCGCCGGTGCGCGGGTCGGCCTCGCCTTCCTGTTTGGTGAGCAGGGGCACCACCTTGTTGATGGCGAGGTAGAGATCGGTGTGGTCTTCGGCCTGGCCGCTGATGATCAGGGGCGTGCGGGCCTCGTCGATCAGGATCGAGTCGACCTCGTCGACGATCGCGAAGTTCAGCTGGCGCTGAACCCGGTCGCCGGGCTCGTAGACCATGTTGTCGCGCAGGTAGTCGAAGCCGTACTCGTTGTTGGTGCCGTACGTGATGTCGCTGCCGTAGGCTTCCTGCTTCTGCTCGCGCGGGGCCTGCGGCAGGTTGATGCCCACCGTGAGCCCGAGGAAGTTGTAGAGCCGGCCCATCCAGGTGGCGTCGCGGCTGGCCAGGTAGTCGTTCACCGTGACCACGTGCACGCCCTTGCCGGACAGCGCATTCAGGTACACCGGCAGCGTGGCGGTCAGCGTCTTGCCCTCGCCGGTGCGCATTTCGGCGATCTTGCCGTTGTGCAGCGCCATGCCGCCGAGCAGCTGCACGTCGAAGTGGCGCATCTTCATGACCCGCTTGGAGCCTTCGCGCACGGTGGCGAAGGCTTCAGGCAGCAGCGCGTCGAGGGTTTCTCCCTTGGCGACGCGGTCCTTGAACTCCTGCGTCTTGGCGCGCAGTGCGTCGTCGCTGAGTTTCTCGAACGCCGGTTCGAGCGCATTGATGCGCTCCACCGTCTTGCGATACTGCTTGAGGAGCCGGTCGTTGCGACTGCCGAAGATCTGGGTCAGGAAGTTGGTTGCCATTGGCGTGGAGATGGTCAGCACCTGAGACGACAGGCACTGCGACCGGATTCCCTAAGATATGGTGAAAGCAGTTGGGCGCACCTTCTTCGAATGCAAGCTTCGAAAGCCAGCCGCTACTACCGATCTACCGGCGCAAGCGTCGGCAAACCTGGCATTTTAGCTGCCTTGTTCCCACCTCCGTATTACCGATGAATCGCCGCTCCGCCCCCTCCTTCACGCTGCAGCAGGCCGCCGAGGATTCGCCCACCCTGGCGAGCCTGATGGCGCGTGCCCGCGACGCCGGCGAGCGGCTGCGCGCGGTCGAGGGACTGATCCCGCCCGCCATGCGCCCTGCCCTCCAGGCCGGCCCGGCCGAGGGCGATGTCTGGTGCATCCTGGTGAACGGCAGCGCCGCCGCGGCCAAGCTGCGCCAGCTCTCGCCGATGCTGGTGACGCGGCTGCGCAACAAGGGCTGGGACGTGAACACGATCCGGATCAAGGTCCAGACCGGGCGCTGACACGCGCCGCAAGGCGCGGCCGGCCTATAGCGCCTATTGCGGCTGCAGCCCGATGTCGTGCGCCACCTTGCGCCAGCGCTCGGTCTCGGCGCGCATGAAGGCGCGCAGTTCGGCCGTGGTGGAGCCCTTGAGCTGCACGCCGAGCACCGCCATGCGCTCCCGCACCGAGGGATGGTCCAGCGCCGCGATGGCTTCGCGCCGCAGACGCTCGATGGTCTCGAGCGGCGTGGTCGCGGGCGCCACCATGGCCCACCACTGGTCGATCTCCAGCCCCTTGAGACCGCTCTCCGCGAGCGCGGGCACCTGCTCGAGGCCGGGCAGGCCGACGCGCTGGGCGCTCGTCACGAGCAGCGGGCGGATCCTGCGCGCGCCCAGCAGGCTGGCGCCGCTGGCGAGCGTCGCGAAGTGGCCGCCCACGGTGCCTGCCGCCACATCGGTGAGCGCGGGCGCCGAGCCGCGGTACGGCACCATGTTGAAGCGGATCTTCGTGCGGCTCGCGAGCAGTTCCGCCGCCAGGTGGCTCACCGTGCCGGCGCCGCTGTGCGCGATGGCCGGCGGCATCGATGCGGCGGCCGCGGCCTGGACGAAGGTACGGAAATCGCGGCTTTCTTCGCCCATGCCCGCGAAGAAGACCAGCGGCGAGGTGCCGATCATCGTCACGGGCGTGAAGTCGCGCAGCAGGTCGTAGGGCAGCCGCGCCGTGACGGCGGGCGCGATCGCGTGCGGCAGCTCGACGATCGCAAGCGTGTACCCATCGGGTGCGGCCTTGGCGGCCGCCTCGGTGCCGATCTGACCCGCGGCGCCCGGTCGGTTGTCGACGAGCACCGGCGCGCCGAGCGTCTGGCTCATGCGCTGGGCCATGGCGCGCGCGATGGCATCGGTGCTTCCGCCCGCGGCCCACGGCACGATCAGCTTGATCGGCCGCTCGGGAAAGGCCGCCCAGGCACGCTGCGCCGGGGCGATCAGGGTGGCCGAGGCGGCAGCGAGGAAGGCACGGCGTCGCGGTTGGTACATGGTGTCGATCTCCTCGTCAATGGATCAGGAAGCGTCCGGCACGCTCGGGTCGCGCGCGGCACTGGCGGTCAGCATCAGCAGCACGTGGGAGCCGCCCTCGATGGCGCCGCGCTCGCGCAATTGCCGCAGGGCGTCGAGCCCGGCCGCCGCGCACAGTTCGGCGCTCACGCCAGCCCTGGCGAGCGTCCGCCGCGCCGCGCGCGCCGCGTCGTCGCCCACCACCACCGCGCCGCCACCCGACGCTGTGGCCGCCTGCCATTGCAGATAGGTCACGGTGGCGCCGGCGGTGGAGAACTGCGCAGTGTGTCCCGGGTACGCGCCATGGAGTGCGCCGCCGGCGAGCACGCGCGAGAGGCGCGCAAAAGGTTCGACCATCCAGAGGCGCGGCAGGCGCGCAATGCGCCCCGCCGCCAGCAGTTCGCGAAAGCCGGCGTAGAGGCCCCAGGCCAGGTCGCCGCGCGCGGTGGGCACCAGCACGTGATCGGGCAGGCCGCCCTCGGCAACGCATTCCGAAGCGATCGGCTTGTAGCCTTCGATCGCGAGCGGCGCGCTGCCGAGCGCTGGCAGGCGGTAGTTGGTCAGCGCGAAATAACCTTCATATTGTGAGCGCTCACGCACGAAATTCCACCGGCCGGCATTGTCCGAGAACACACGCCGCCGCGCACCAAGCGCATCGAGCTGGCGCGCGTAGGCGGGCGGCAGGCCTTCATAGGCGGCCACTTCGCAGCCCAGGCCGGCGGCCCAGGCGTAGTAGGCGGCCGAGATCGCCGCATTGCCCGACGAGGCCAGCACCAGCGTGTGGGCGCCGAAATCCAGCGCCTGCGCCACGCCCACCGCGGTCATCCGGTCCTTGTGCGAACCCGTCGGGTTCTTCGATTCGTCCTTGAGCGCGAGCCGCGCCACGCCGAACTGCTGCGCCAGCTCGGGCAGGTCGACCAGCGGTGTGCCGCCTTCGCCGAGCGTGAAGCCCTCCGCGTACGGCATCTGCACCGGGGCCCCACCCGCCTCGGCCCGGTAGCTGGCGCGCAAACCCACGTGCACGCCTTCGGCCCGGCAGGCCGGGCAACCATCGTTCGCCAACGCGAGCGGATAGAGCGTGTCGCAGCGCAGGCACTGGAGTCCTTGCAGGCGCGGGTTCCGCGTCGGGCGCGCGGCGCGGCCCGGTGCGCCCGCAGGCGCCGGAGCGGCAAAGTTCGAAAGGGAGGGAGACGACGGGTTCACGGCGGGTCTGCAACGGTGGAAGTGAGCGGATCGTAGGCATCTGGAAATAAAATCGCACAGCCCGAAATACTCAGGCGATAAGAAAACTTATCAATGCGCTTCACCGAGATCGAGACCTTCCGCGCCCTGATGCGCGCCGGTTCCACGCGCAAGGCCGCGGCGCTGCTGAACGTGACGCAGCCCGCGGTCAGCCAGTCGCTCAAGCGGCTCGAGGTGCAGGCCGGCATGCGGCTGTTCCAGCGCACCGGCGGGCGCCTCGTCGCCACGCCCGAAGCGCAAGCACTCTGGACCGAGGTCGAGCGTGTCTTCATCGGCATGGACGCCATCGAGCACCGGATGCGCAGCCTGCGCGACTTCGGCACCAACCAGCTCGAACTCAGCTGCTATCCCGCGTTCGGCCTCGGCTTCATGCCGCGCGCGCTCGAACGCCTCAAGGCGCAGCGCGGCGACGGGCCCTGGCCGCAGGTGTCGCTGCAGGTGCTGAGTTCGAAAGACGTGCGCGACCGCGTGGCCAAGGGCATTTCCGATTTCGGCCTCATGGCCGACGAGCTGCCGCTCGAAGGCATCGCGCATTCGACCTTCGCGCGCTTTCCAGGCGTGGTGGTCATGCCCCAGGGGCATGCGCTCGCGCGCTTCAAGCGCATCGCGCTGGAGCAGCTGGCGCAGGTGCCCTTTCTCGCGCTGAACGCCGAGGATCCGTCGCACCGGTGGCTCGAAGCCGCGCTGGCCGAGCGCGGCGTGGCGCTGCGGGCCGCCGTGCAGACACCCTATGCGGCCAGCGTCTGCGAGATGGCGCTGCGCGGTCTCGGCGTCGGGCTGGTCAACCCGGTCACCGCGCTCGACTATGCCGAGCGCGGCCTCGTGGTGCGCCGCCTCTCGGTCGACGTGTTCTTCTCGTGCGTGCTCGTGATGCCGGCGGGGAAAGTGCTTTCGGCGACCGCGCGCGACTTTCTTTCGTTGATGCGCCAGCAGCTCGCCGAGGACGAGAAGCGCATCCAGCGCTGCCTGCGCTGATCGCGCTGATTCGCGCGCCGGCTGCCTTCAGATCTCGAACTGCGGCTGCAGCTCGCGAATGCGCTTGATCGCCACGCCGGCGGCAGCGGTGCGGGTCTCGACGCCGAGCTTCACGTACACCCGCTCGAGGTGCTTCTTGGCCGTGGCGGGGCTGCTGCCGAGGATCTCGCCGATGTCCTTGTTGGTCTTGCCCTTGACCACCCAATAGAGCACCTCGGCCTCGCGCGCGGTGAGCTTCAGGCTCAGGCTCATGGCCTCGATCACGGCGGTGTCGGAGAGCTCGCGCATGACGATCATCCATTCGTCGCCCTCGTCGTCCTCGCCCGTCTGCCGGTGCAGCCGCAGGCTGAGGCTGCTCGCGCCCTGGTCGATGGCAAGCGCCGGCGGCTCGATGCCCTGCTGCCGGGCCCCGGGCGCATGGCGGCGCAGCCATTCCAGCACCGCGGGCGGCGTTTCGGGGGCGCTGGTGTGGCAGTAGCGCTGCAGCAGGTCGCGCGCGAGCGCGGTCTGCCAGATCAGCCGGCCTTCGGGCAGGCGCACGGTGAAGCTCGCATAGCCGAAGGCATCGAGCGCATTGCGCGCCTGGCCAGCCTGGCGCGCCGCCTGCCGGGCGCGCCGGGCGCCCTGCAGGTGGACGTTCATTCGCGCCAGCACTTCCTTGGGCTTGATCGGCTTCGTCACGTAGTCGACACCACCAGCCTCCAGCGCCGCCACCAGGTGCTCGGTTTCGGTCAGGCCGGTCATGAAGACGATCGGAATGTGTGCGGTGGCTGGGTCGGCCTTGAGTCGGCGCGCCACCTCGAAGCCGTCGATGCCCGGCATCATCGCATCGAGCAGCACGATGTCGGGCCGGGCCTGCGCGGCACGCTGCAGCGCCTGCTCGCCGCTCGTGGCCACGAGCACGGTGTAGCCCGACTCGTCGAGCGCATCGTGCAGCACCGCGAGGTTGTCGGGCACGTCGTCGACGATCAGCACCAGGTCGCTGGCGCCGGCAATGCTTCGGGCCAGTTCACTCACTCCGTTCCTCCGGTGCGCAATCCATCCGCTCGAACTGGAACGTCCGGGCGAGCGCGCGCTGCGCTTCGGTCCATGCCCGGCATTCGGGCTGTTCGGTGTCGATCGCATCGAGCTGGTTCATGATGCCGCGGAAGTAGCCCAGGTTCACGGCCTCGCCGAGTGCGCGCAGGTGCTCGGGCGATGGCGGGCGCATCGACGGCACGGCGACCACGGCGGCTTGCGGCGCCGCGGCCGCATCGGTCCAGCGCAGGCCGAGGCGGCGCTCGAGCCAGTCGAGCAGCTCGGTGTGGCGCACCGGCTTGACGAAGAAATCCTCGGGCGCGATGCCGACATCGTTCTCGAGCCCCTTGTCGAAGGCATTGGCCGAGACGATCGCGACCGCCGCATCGGCCAGGCCCAGCCGGCGCGCGCGGCGGATCGTCTCCCAGCCGTCGATGCCCGGCATCGCGAGGTCGACGAACATCGCGTCGGGACGGTAGCCGGCCGCGACGAGGTCGAGCGCGTCGTGCCCGCTCGCGGCGCTGCGCAATTCGAAGCCCAGCGGCGCGAGCACATGGCCGAGCAGCTCGCGGTCGGCTTCCTCGTTGTCGACCACCAGCAGCCGCTTGCGTGGCCCCTCGTAGCCGCGCCGCATGCGCTGCTGCTGCGCCGGCGCCCGCCGGCCCGAGCCGCCTGCCGCGTCGTGCACGCGCGGCAGGAAGAGCCGCACGCAGAACAGCGCACCCTCGCCCGGCGTGCTGCGCACCTTCATCTCGCCGCCCATGAGGTCGGTGAGCATCTTCGCGATCGTGAGGCCCAGCCCCGCGCCGGGCGTGGCGGCCGCAGCCGCGCCGCCGCGCGCGAAGGGCTCGAAGATGCGCGCGATCTCCTCGGCGGTCATGCCGGGTCCGGTGTCCTCGATCTCCACCGAGGCGAACTCGCGCGCATACGACAGCCGGAGCGTGACCTGGCCCGCCGCGGTGAACTTGATCGCGTTGCCCAGCAGGTTGATCAGGATTTGGCCCACGCGCTTCTCGTCGGCACGCACCAGCTCGGGCAGCGTGCCGGTGGCCTCGAAGCAAAAGGCCAGCCCCTTCTCGGCCGCCTGCAGCTCGAACATGTCGGCGAGTTCGCGCACGGTGTCGGCAAAGCGCATCGGCCGCGCATCGAGCGTGAGCTTGCCTGCCTCGATGTGGGCAATGGCGAGCGTGCCCTCGATGAGCGACAGCAGGTGCTCGCCGCCGCGCTTGATCACCGCCACCGCCTGGCGGCGGTGCGGCGGCACCGACACGTCCTCGCCCATCAGCTGCGCATACCCCAGGATGCTGTTGAGCGGCGTGCGCAATTCGTGGCTGATCGCGCTGATGTAGCGGCTCTTGGCCTGGTTGGCCTGGTCGGCGGCGCGACGCGCCTGCTCCGCCGCGAGCTTGGCCTGCTCGGCAACCTCGCGCGCCTCGTCGGCGGTCTGCTTGGCCGACTGCAGCGCCTGGTCGGTGGCGCGGTGCAGCTCGATCTCGCGCATCAGCAGGCGGGTCTGGCGGTTCGACTCTTCCTGCGCCACCTTGCGGCTCTGGTGCGCCAGCACCAGCCACCAGGCGACCACGCCCGCGATCACCAGCAGCGCCATGTAGGCCTTGAGGAAGCCCGAGCGCAGCGAGGCGCTCTGCAGTGCGCTGACATCGAGCGCGCGCAGCTCCTGCTGGTAGAGCACGCCGAACACTGCCGCCAGCACCGGCACCACGATCAGCATCAACAGCAGGAAATGGCCGAGCCCCGTGTCGAGGTAGCGCCAACTCCTGCGCGGCAGCAGCCAGCGCAGTGCCGCCGACCACTGTGCCGACAGCGCCGCATGCGGCTTGCACAGGTCGCCGCAGCGCGCGTCGAGCGTGCAGCACAGCGAGCAGATGGCGCCCTGGTAGGCCGGGCAGTGGGCCATGTCGGGCCCTTCGTACTCGCGCTCGCAGATCACGCACTGCTGGACCCGAAGGCGCTGGTACGCGCCGTCGCCGCCCGCGTCCTGCACGATGCGCGCCCATCGCACGGCACGCGGGCCCGTGGCCGGCGCGAACGCGATCGCACCCGCGCCCTCGGTGCCGCGCGCGATGTAGTACTTGCCGCCCGTGGCCCAGGCCAGCAGCGGCGACACCACGAGCGCCGTGCCGAGCGCGATCAGCGCCGAGAAGGCCTGCGCCAGCGGCCCGAACACGCCGAGGTGCGCGGTGATCGACAGCAGCGAGGCGAGCGCCATCGCGCCGACGCCCACCGGGTTGATGTCCCACAGGTGCGCGCGCTTGAACTCGATGCCCGGCGGCGACAGGCCCAGCGGCTTGTTGATGACCAGGTCCGCCACCACCGCCATCATCCAGGCGATCGCGATGTTGGCGAACAGCCCGAGCACGTCGCCGAGCGCCTCGAAGACGTTCATCTCCATCAGCATGAAGGCGATCAGCGCATTGAACACCACCCACACCACGCGCCCCGGATGGCTGTGCGCCACGCGCGAGAAGAAGTTGCTCCAGGCCAGCGAGCCCGCATAGGCATTGGTCACGTTGATCTTGAGCTGCGAGATCACCACGAACAGCGCCGTCGCGGCCACGGCCCAGCCGTAGTTCGGAAACACGTACTCGTAGGCAGCCAGGTACATCTGGTTCGGATCGACCGCGCGCTCGACCGGCACCATGTGCGAGATCGCCAGGTAGGCGAGAAGTGCGCCGCCGAGCATCTTGAACACACCGAGCACGACCCATCCCGGCCCGCCGGCCAGCACCCCGGCCCACCAGCGCCGCGCCGTCGCGGGCGTGCGCACGGGCATGAAGCGCAGGTAGTCGGCCTGCTCGCCCATCTGGGTGATGAGCGCGATGCCGACCGTGAGCGCCGCGCCAAACAGGTGCAGATCAAAGCCCGTCGCGCCCAGTTTTGCGCCGTTGTAGTGCACGATGCCAGCGAACGCACCAGGATCGCGCACGAGCACGAAGGCGAAGGGCACCACCAGCATCACCAGCCACAGCGGCTGCGTCCACAGCTGCAGCCGGCTGATCGCCGACACGCCGTGCGTGACCAGAGGAATCACCACCAGCGCGCACACCAGGTAGCCCCAGACCGGCGGTACGCCGAGCGCGAGCTCGAGCGCATAGGCCATCACCGCGGCCTCGAGCGCGAAGAAGATGAAGGTGAAGCTTGCGTAGATCAGCGAGGTGAGCGTGGAGCCGATGTAGCCGAAGCCTGCGCCGCGCGTGAGCAGGTCCATGTCGACGCCGTAGCGCGCCGCGTACACGCTGATCGGCAGGCCCGCGAGAAAGATGATGAGCCCGGTCGCCACGATGGCCCAGAAGGCATTCGCGAAGCCGTACTGCACGAGCAGCGTGGCGCCCACCGCCTCGAGGATGAGGAACGAGGCGGCGCCGAACGCGGTGTTGGCCACGCGCCACTCGGACCATTTGCGAAAGCGCTGCGGCGTGTAGCGCAGCGCGTAGTCCTCGAGCGTCTCGCTCGCCACCCAGCTGTTGTAGTCGCGCCGCACCTTGACGATGCGTTGCGGCGCCTCGTCGGAGGTGGCGGGGGAAGGCTGGGCGGGGTTCACACCGTTTCGGTGCATCTTTCGTGCCATCCATACGCCTTTTGGCGAACGGCGGCACGACTGTTGCAACGGGACTGCCTGCCCATAATGGCCGAACCCTGCCACCAATGCCGACCCCATGGAACTGACCCCGCGCGAAAAAGACAAGCTGCTGATCTTCACCGCGGCACTGCTAGCCGAACGCCGCAAGGCGCGCGGCCTCAAGCTCAACTATCCCGAAGCGGTCGCGCTGATCTCCGCCGCCGTGATGGAAGGCGCACGCGACGGCAAGAGCGTGGCCGCCCTCATGAGCGAAGGCCGTGCGGTGCTCACGCGCGCCGACGTGATGGGCGGCATCGCCGAGATGATCCCGGACATCCAGGTGGAAGCTACTTTTCCCGACGGCACCAAGCTCGTGACCGTCCACCAGCCCATCGTCTGAGCCGTCCCCCCGAAAGAACCCGCCATGCGCATCGCCTCCAAGACACTCGCCCTCTTTTCCTTCTTGCTGCCGCTCGCGGCCAGCGCCCACACGGGCGCGGACGGTGGCATGCACCACGGCTTCGCCACCGGCTTCATGCACCCGCTCACCGGTGCCGACCACCTGGCCGCGATGGTCGCGGTCGGCCTCTGGAGCGCACTGGCCGCTCGCCGCGCCTGGCCCGACCTGCTGTGGGCCCCGCTCGCCTTCGCGGGCATGCTGCTCGCAGGCGCGCTGGCCGGGCTCGCGGGCCTGCAGTTGCCGGCGGTCGAGCCGATGATCGCGGCCTCGCTGCTCGTGCTCGGGCTGCTGGTCGCCACGCGCATGCACCTGGCGGCGGGCGCGGCGGTGGCCCTGGTCGGCGTGTTCGCCGTCTTCCACGGCGTAGCGCACGGCCATGAACTCGCGAGCGACCACGGCGCGGCGCTGGCGCTGGCCGGCATGGTGGCCGCCACCCTGCTGCTGCACGTTGCGGGCATCGCCGCCGGATGGGCGCTGCGACACGCCAACGCCTGGCTGCCGCGCGTGGCAGGCGCCGCCGTGGCCGGCCTGGGCGTCACGCTGCTGTCGCAAGCCCTCTGAAGTCGCCATGATCCCCGGCGAACTCCTCACCGACGACGGCGAGCACGCGCTCAACCCGGGCCGCCGCACCCTCACGCTGGTGGTGCAGAACACCGCCGACCGGCCGATCCAGGTCGGCTCGCACTACCACTTCGCCGAGACCAACGGCGCGCTCGGCTTCGACCGCGACGCCGCGCGCGGCATGCGGCTCAACATCGCCTCGGGCGCCGCGGTGCGCTTCGAGCCGGGCCAGCAGCGCACGGTCGAGCTGGTCGATTTTTCTGGCGACCGCATCGTCTACGGCTTTCGCGGCCTCGTTCAAGGAAAGCTCTAAACCATGGCAACGATTGGCAGGCGTGCCTACGCCGAAATCTTCGGCCCCACCGTGGGCGACCGGGTCCGGCTGGCCGACACCGAGCTGCTGATCGAGGTCGAGGCCGACTACACGCTGCGCGCCGGCGGCTATGGCGAGGAAGTGAAGTTCGGCGGCGGCAAGACGATCCGCGACGGCATGGCGCAGTCGCAGCGCACCCGCCTTCAGGGCGCGGTCGACACGGTGCTTACCAACGCGCTGATCCTCGACCACTGGGGCATCGTCAAGGCCGACATCGGCCTGAAGGACGGTCGCATCGCCGCCATCGGCAAGGCCGGCAATCCCGACGTGCAGCCAGGCGTCGACATCGTCATCGGCCCGGGCACCGAGATCATCAGCTGCGAGGGCCACATCGTCACCGCGGGCGGCATCGACAGCCACATCCACTTCATCTGCCCGCAGCAGATCGAGGAGGCGCTGGCCTCGGGCATCACGACCATGCTGGGTGGCGGCACCGGCCCCGCCACCGGCACCTTCGCGACCACCGCCACGCCAGGGCCCTGGCACATCGAGCGCATGCTGCAGGCGGCCGATGCCTTCCCGATGAACCTGGGCTTCCTCGGCAAGGGCAACGCCAGCCTGCCCGATGCGCTGCACGAGCAGATCGAAGCCGGCGTCATCGGATTAAAGCTGCACGAGGATTGGGGCACCACGCCCTCGGCCATCAGCAACTGCCTCGATGTGGCCGATGCCACCGACACGCAGGTGGCGATCCACAGCGACACGCTCAACGAGTCGGGTTTCGTCGAGAACACCATCGCGGCCGTGGGCGGGCGCGCCATCTGCGCCTTCCACACCGAAGGCGCGGGCGGCGGCCATGCGCCCGACATCCTGCGCGTGGTGGGCGAAGAGAACTTTCTCCCGTCCTCCACCAACCCGACCATGCCTTACACCGTGAACACGCTCGACGAGCACGTCGACATGCTCATGGTGTGCCATCACCTCGACGCCGGCATCGCCGAAGACCTGGCCTTTGCCGAGTCGCGCATCCGCAAGGAAACCATCGCCGCCGAGGACGTGCTGCACGACGTCGGCGCGATCAGCATGTTCAGCTCCGACAGCCAGGCCATGGGCCGCGTCGGCGAGGTCGTGCTGCGCTGCTGGCAGACCGCGCACAAGATGAAGCTGCAGCGCGGCACCCTGCCCGAGGACAGCCCGCGCAACGACAACTTCCGCGCCAAGCGCTACGTGGCCAAGTACACGATCAATCCCGCCATCGCGCACGGCATCGCGCACGAGGTGGGCTCGATCGAGGTCGGCAAGTGGGCCGACCTCGTGATCTGGAAGCCGGCCTTCTTCGGCGTGAAGCCCTTCACCATCGTCAAGGGCGGCAGCATCGCCATGGCCGCGATGGGCGACCCCAATGCCTCGATCCCCACGCCGCAACCGGTGCACTACCGCCCGATGTTCGGCAGCTACGGCGGCTCGCTCGCCAGGAGCTCGCTGACCTTCGTCTCGCAGGCGGGGCTCGCCGGGGGCATCAAGGAGCGCTTCGGTCTGGCCAAGCCGCTCGCCGCAGTGAAGAACATCCGCAACGTGCGCAAGAAGGACATGGTCCACAACGGCTACACGCCGAAGATGGAGATCGACGCGCAGACCTACGCGGTGCGTGCCGACGGACATCTGCTGACCTGCGAGCCCGCGAAGCTGCTGCCGATGGCGCAGCGCTACTTTCTTTTCTGAGGCCCCCGATGGAACTTCGCATCCGGCTTGATCCACTGCAGGACCCGCGCATCGCCGCCTTCCTCGAAGAGCACCTGGTCGACATGCGGCGCGTCTCGCCGCCCGAGAGCGTCCATGCGCTCGACCTCTCGGGCCTGCGCCGGCCCGAGATCCGGTTCTGGTCCGCGTGGGCCGTGCAGCCCGATGGCGAGGACACGCTGGTCGGCACCGCCGCACTCAACCGACTTGACGCGCACCATGCCGAACTCAAGTCGATGCGCACCGCGGCCCCGCTGCGCGGCCAGGGCATCGCCGCCCGCATGCTCGCGAACGTGATGGCCGACGCGCGCGCGCAAGGCCATGCGCGGCTCAGCCTCGAGACCGGCACCCAGCCCTTCTTCGAGCCGGCACGTGCGCTCTATGCAAAGCACGGCTTCGAGGACTGCGGTCCGTTTGGGAACTACCGGGTCGATCCGTACAGCCACTTCATGACGCGGGTAATTTGAGATCGTGGCGGCGCGGGAAACTCAGGGCTGGAACAGTGCCAGGAGCTTGGCCGTCGTCATTTGGCAAGCTCGCGCAGGGCATTGCGGCGCGCCGATCGAATCGCCGATCTGGGTCACTTTGATGGCAGACATTCTTTGCGCCTCGCAATTGAAGTCATAACGAACGTTGTATTGTCGACACCCTCCCGCTGAACGCAAGCCCCATGCTCACCGCCAACAAACTCATGCCCCAGGGCCGCGGCCTCGCGCCCGTTCTGACCAAGCGAGCCCCCACCATCGAACTCGACTGGGACATCCGCCAGAAGAGCCGCTTCGACGCCACCGACTCGCAGGGTCGCCGCATCGGCGTGTTCCTGCCGCGCGGCACCGCGGTGCGCGGCGGCGACGTGCTCGTGGCCGACGACGGTTCGCTGGTCCGCGTCATCGCGGCGCCGCAGCCGGTGCTGCGCATCACGCACTGCACGGCACACGGCACGCCGTTCGACCTGACGCGTGCGGCCTACCATCTCGGCAACCGGCATGTGCCGATCGAGCTCAGGCCCGACCACCTCAAGATCGAGCCCGACCATGTGCTCGCCGACATGCTGCGTTCGATGCACCTGATCGTGGTCGCGATGGAAGAAGCCTTCGAGCCCGAGGGCGGCGCCTATGGGGCGCATGCGCACTCGCATGAACATTCGCACGACCATAGCCACCCGCATGCCCACGGCAGCGGCGGCCCCAAGCCGCTCGTGCTCGCACCGGAACTGCTGGACGACGACCACGCCCACTGACATGTCCGATCCGGCCGGCGCCCACAGCCTCCTGCAGCTCATCTGGCTCGCGTCGCCCGCGCTGCCGGTGGGCGGCTTCTCCTATTCGGAAGGCGTGGAGGCGGCGGTCGAATGGGCCGGCATCGATTCGGAAGCCAGGGCCGCCGAATGGCTCGCCGACCAGTTGCACCTGAGCTTCGCGCGCGGCGACCTCGCGCTGGTCGCGCAAGCCATCGCGGCGTGGCGCGCGGACGACGCGGCGCGCGTGCGCGAGCTCAATGCATGGGTCATGGCCTCGCGCGAGACGGCCGAATTCTTCCTGCAGACCGAGCAGATGGGGCGCTCCTTCGTCGAGTGGCTCAAGCTGCACCATGCCGACACCGCCCGCGTGTTCGCCGACCTGCCCGCGAGCTATCCGGTGGCCTTCGCCTTTGCGGCGAGCCGCACCACCGCCTCGGTGCACGACGGCTGCCTGGCCTTCGCCTTTGGCTGGGCCGAGAACATGGTGGGCGCGGCCGTCAAGGCGGTGCCGCTCGGCCAGAGCGCCGGGCAGCGCATCCTGGGGCGGCTGGCGCGCGAGATTCCCGACGCGGTGACCCGCGCGATGGCGCTCGGCGACGACGAACGCCAGGCCTTCGCACCGCTGCTCGCCGTGCTGTCGGCGCGGCACGAAACCCAATACTCCCGGCTCTTCAGAAGCTAGAACCTCGAACCACCACCATGACCTCCGCCCTGCACCACATTCCCCGCCGCACCAAGAAGCTCCCGCCGCTGCGCGTGGGCATCGGCGGCCCCGTCGGCTCGGGCAAGACCACGCTGCTCGAGATGCTCTGCAAGGCGATGCGCGACAAGTACGACCTCGTGGCCATCACCAACGACATCTACACCAAGGAAGACCAGCGCCTGCTGACGGTGGCCGGCGCGCTGCCCGCCGAACGCATCATGGGTGTGGAGACCGGTGGCTGCCCGCACACCGCGATCCGCGAAGACGCCTCGATCAACCTCGAAGCCATCGACCGCATGCTCGAGGACTTTCCCGACGCCGACGTGGTGTTCGTCGAATCGGGCGGCGACAACCTCGCGGCCACCTTCAGCCCTGAGCTGTCGGACCTGACGATCTACGTGATCGACGTGGCGGCTGGCGAGAAGATCCCGCGCAAGGGTGGCCCCGGCATCACCAAGAGCGACCTGTTCGTCATCAACAAGACCGACCTCGCGCCCTACGTCGGCGCGAACCTCGACGTGATGGAGCAGGACACGCGCCGCATGCGCCGCGAGCGGCCCTACGTCATGACGAACCTCAAGACCCACACCGGCGTGGCGGAAGTCGTCGCGTTCATCGAGGCGCGCGGCATGCTCGCCGAAGGCTGAAGATCGCCGCCTATCCACGAAAACAGCGGCAGTGCAAGCAAATCCATCACATTTCTTCTTGAAATGTTTCATGTGCGGACCGGCAAGGTGGCTGCAGTGAAAACTAAGATGGAGCGCTTCGGGCGCCTCGATCCCCAACGGGGATCTCTCCACCTGCAGGCGCGGCCTCGGGTCACGGCGCCGGATACCATCATCCATCCCCCTGAAAGGAACCTGCCTTGAACAAGACCGAACTGATCGCCGCCATCGCCGAAGACACCAACCTCAGCAAGGCCGACGCCGGCCGCGCTTTCGAATCCGCCCTCGAGAACCTGTCGCGTGCCCTGGCGCGCGGCGAAACCGTGCAGCTCATCGGCTTCGGCACCTTCGCGGTCGCGAGCCGCGCCGAACGCACCGGCCGCAACCCGTCCACCGGCGAGCAGATCACCATCAAGGCCAGCAAGAGCGCGAAGTTCACCGCAGGCAAGGCCCTGAAGGACGCGGTCAACACGGCACGCTGAGACGCCAAGACCCGAGCATCATCGTGGCGGCATTGCGCCACGCGGGTGCAGAGGCCGAACGGCCCCAAAGAAAAAGTCCCGTCGCAGCCAGTGCTGCACGGGACTTTCTCTTTGGGAAATGATGTTGAGCCTGACGCAGGGCATGGAACGAGCGACCGCAGCGCGACCGCTACAGCCGGGCCCTTGCTGCGCTCGCGCGCGATTCATTCTGAGGCACTCCAACCCTGCCCACAGGCGCTCAGTGCCCGACCGTGTCCTTGAGTTCGGGCGAGAGCTGCATGGCGCTCCACTGGAACTTCAGGCTCATGTCACTGCCCGAAGGCCCCTGGTTGTCGGTCTGGCCTTGCCCGGCGTTCAACCTGGCGTCGAGTGGCACGTAAGACGCATAGGGAAAGCGCTCGTCCTGGGGCCAGTTGGGGCTGCCGTCGTAGAAATAGTCAGAGAGCTGAAACCAGATCTGCAGCAGTGACGGCACCGACGTGTCGCCAGTTTGCAGCGTCATCTTGGACCTGCTGAAGGTGCCGCCAATATGAAACCGCTTTTCGACCACGTTCAGCCGGGCATAGACGGCGTCCTGGAACGATGCAACGTCCTCGTAGTTGACAAAGGGAAGCATGGCGAGCGGTCCCGATCCGGAATGCCCTTGCACGATCTTGCCACCCTGAACGCACTTTCCGCTCGCGGCCCATTGACCCTTGGTGTCGTTCGCGGGAACGATGACTGTATTGTTGTTCTGCAGGGGTCCGTCAACTTCCATGCGCCGAGCCTGCATGTCGGCACGCAGATGGAGATCCACATCGACGTCGGCGATGAACGTCGCGCCGGGGCAACTCCGGTCCACGCGCTTGCTCTGATACGTGACCCGCCCCTGCCAGGAGCCGAGTTGTCGCGGATTGCTCTTGAGATTTTTGGTGGTGACGACCACATCGCCGTGCGTCGCGTTGGCGAGCAGCGCTTTTACCTCCGTCGGGCCCCACACCGCATTGACAGGCACACCGCCCACGCTGACCTCGCCCGGCTCGTCGCCGAAGTCGCCATGCACCGCGAGCATGTTGTCTGCCTTCATTTCGAGATGGGTGATCACCGGCGCCAGCTTGGTAAAGCCACTGCCGTCGACCCGGAGGAACGCATTCGGCGTGATATGGCCGTCATCGTCTTCGACGCCAGCAGAGGTCAGCAGGTCACGCTGTCCAAGATACTTCATCACGTCGGCAAAAACAAACGAGCGATTCGGCATGGCAATCGGCTCGAATTTGTTGACACCAGCCATGCGATCCACAAGAAGCCCGATGGCGGGATATCCATGAGGGCTGGACAAGCCGTCCCACCCCACGACGGTGCCCGCGCCCTTCGCCTTCAGCGCCCCGCGAAATTCCATTGACTGTGCATTGCCGCTGTTGCACGAGAACGTGATGACCAGAGAATTGGATGCGAAGTTGAGGTACTGGGTGACGAACTTCGCGGTAAATGCCAGCTTGGGCGGATTTCCCTTGCCGACGGTCTGGGCCAGGGTACGTACACGGTGGTAGATGAGGTTGCCTGCGTTCAGGTCGGCGCGGTAGACCACATCGTTGAGGACAGTGGCGTTGTCATCGAGCATGACGGCGAATTGCTGCGCCTTCGGGTCCGGGCCGTACATCGCCGAATGCGAGTTGAAAAAGAGGAACCCGACTTCTCCCATCTGCTTGAGGTTCTCGACGTTCATGAGGTTCTGGCTCACGGCATAGCCGCGCTCGGTGAGTGCCTCCCTCATGTCGCGCATCAGCGGGGGCGCAAATCTAAACTCGTTGGGGTGGGGCTTCGGCGCACCAGAGTGGATGAAGAGAGCGGCTTTCGCACTGGCAGGCACGGACTTGATGAGTGATCCCGCGGGTTGGTCGAGGGTAGCGTTCATCAGTCCCGCTTTCTTCAGCGATTCGGACGAGGATTCGGACACCATCCCCGCCGGCACGCGCCAGTTGTCCGTCAGGAGGTAATGGCGCCCATCCCTGAAACGCGCCCAGAAGCTGTATTCGCCCACGCCGGCGTCAGCGAATTCGGGCTGCGCCCGTGCCCAGTCACGCAGCTGCTCCCATTCAGCGGCCGTTGCGGTCTGCCTGCCGCCGGTGATCGCTTCGAACTGCAGGTCCACGCGGTCCATCGCAGCGAAACGTGCCTCGCTGTCGACCTCTTCTTCGGCCGGCGGCGGCACCTGCCCGCCTCCTGTAGGGTCCCAACCGAACACGGGGCCACCGCCACCGCCACCGCCACCGCCGCAGCCTCCAAGGGCCAAGACAATTCCTAGAAACGCGGCAAACCCGTGCTGCCGCAAACTACAAAGCACTCGCATAAAACTCCGTTGGATTGGAAGGAGGATCTGTCGCTCACGGCCTTCCATAGCAGCGAGCGGACTGGACAATTCCTTGAGGCAAAGCCAGCGCCCTCGCTGGTGCAATGCGCGAGTGGCTGCTTCACAGTCGACCTCAAGCGGCCAGGGCAGAAACCATACTTCCCATCATCTGGAAAGTCGTAACGAAACGGTAATGGCAGTGGCGGCAGTGGCGCGATACGCACATGCGGCCAAGCGCGCAGCATGCCGCCCGTTCAGTCGAGGGACAGCACGGGCGATCCCGGCATTCAGCTTCTTCTAATGCGCTTTGTTGACCAAGCCGGAGCCGGCCACCAAGTCTCGAGCACGACGTACCCTCGGCAGATCCTCTCCGCCTTGGATCCGCAGCAGGGCATCATGGAGCACAGCTATGTCCTGCAGGCTCGCCCCAGCCATCTCGCAGCGGTACAACTGCACCGCCAGGACGGACCAGGCCGCCTGCTGCGCATCGCCTTCCTTCTGTGAACGATCCAGAACTTCGCGCGCTGCGGCGGCGTCGCCCCGCGCAATAGCCAACCTGGCATCAAGAAGGTACAGGTCCACCAGGTTCAACCTCTCGTCGAGTTCCGACGCCGCATTCAAGCCGCTATCAAGCTCTCGTTGTGCGACGACCAGATCGCCCGCGCACAGCGCGGCTTCGGACGCATATGCGAACACGTGGGTGCATCCAGCCTTCATCCCCCACCGCAGGTGACGCTCATGACCTTTGATGATGTCTTCGATAGCCGCCGCCCCGCGTGCGCTTCTTGTTTTTCCTTTCAACCATCCGGCATACCACATCGCCGGTCCTTCGCCTTGTGCGATGTCAGCCTCTCCGACAATCGCTTGCAGCTGTGACGCTGCTGCAGCCACCATGGCTTCATCCTCGGCCGCCGCACCGACGAGAGCGGCACACCACTCCGCCAACATTCGAGCCATGGGCGCACGAACGATGCTGGCGCGCCTGCGCGCCTTCTCGATATAGTGCAGCGCGGCATCTGGCTCACCAAGTTGCAGGAGCGGCAAAGCGGCATTGCTAAGCATCGATACGACGGGATCGATAAGAAAAGGCAAACTGCTCAAGTCATCCCCAAGGGCATCACAGGCTTCCAGCCCTCTTTGCAGCCATTGCACCGCCGATCGAAGATGCCCTTGATACGCCAGCGCCGGGCCTCTCAAGTTGCATGCGCAGATAAAGAGCGCTGCGTCGCCATACTGGATGCTCCAGGCCTCGATGCGCTCGGCCGCCGACAATACGTTTGCATACTCGCCTCGCGTGAAATGGACCCAGCCCAAGCCACAGTACACCCACGCGTGCGCAGCACTTGACGGCAGCACGTGGCAGAGGTCGCGAGCCCGTTCGAACGCGGCCACGGCTTCGGGTGCGGCGACTCCCAGGCACTGCCCCCATGCCGACCCCGACAACGTCCTCAGTGACAATTCCAATTCACCGCGTTGCCGCTCCCCGAGCTCTCGGCAGTTCGACAGCAACGTCAATGCCGTCTCGGCAGACTGCGCCGCTTCGAACGGCGCGAATCGAGTCATGGCCAGCTGTGCAGCATCGACGCCATAGCGGACGGCGCTGGGGAGATTCAGGCTTCGCTCATGGTGCACGGCCAGCTCCGACGGACCCACCGGAAGTCCGAGTCGTACGGCAGCTTCCAGCGCCAATGCCGCGCGACGATGGAGGTCGGCGCGTACGGCAGGACCAGTGCGGTGATAGATCGCGTGGCGATATAGCGCATGGCGAAATCCGCTGCGTCCATCGAAGCTGCCGTCGTTCAGCCGCTCTGCGGTCAGGGCGACCAACCAATGCCCCTGGCGTGTCAAAGCGTCCACTTGCGCGCGAACAGCGTGCAGGGGACGCCCCAGCATGGCAGCGACAGGCTGGGCCCAGAACTCCACGCCGACGACCGATGCGGCCTCTAACAAAACGATATCGGCCGGTGCCATGCTTTGGATCTGGCGATCTATCAGATGTACCAGGCTTTCTGGTACCTGCAGAGGCTGAGAAGACAACCAATCCAAAGCCGAATCATCATTGGCAACATCGATGCCTCGGGCGAGCCCCGTGACCACCTGGTCCGCGGCATCGAGCAGCGTGGCGACATACAGAGGCAGCCCATTGGTATGAGCGTGCAGGGTTTGGACCAAGTTCCGGCGGACCGTGCCCTCCGGGAAGCGCTGCGCTATGTAGTCGCCGACTTCGGTTTCCGAGAATGGCGCCAACACCAGGTCCGTCGCCGAGCCGCGTAGGCGAAATTTCGTTCGCAGATCGGCTGCCGAATAGGTGTTGCCACCGCTGCCGGTCGGACGAAGACTGATCAGAATCATCTGCCGAGTCGATGAGCGCCGGCCAGCGATGTAGTCCAGCAATTGCAACGTGGACCGATCGCTCCACTGCAAGTCTTCCAGCACCAGCAGCAGGGGGCAGGTCTGAGCGATGCAATCGAGCAACTCGCCAAACTCGCGCAGCATTCGACCGGGACCGGTGCCCGCCAGTTCGGCTTGCAACGCAAGTCGGTCATCGCTTGTCATGTGCCAGGGCATCTGTGCCAACCATGCGGGTGCGATCGTCCTCAGCAGCGCTGGCAATCCGAGCCAGTTGCGGCACAGTGCGTTGAGTGCTTCAAGCACCGGCAAATAGGGCTCACTCATGCCGATCTGCTCGACACATTGCCCACGGCCGATCAATACATCGCTCAAGCGGGAAGTGAAGTGGTCAATCAGTGTGGTCTTTCCCATGCCTGCCTCTCCAACGACCGTCACCAATTGCACGGCTCCCTTCTGGGCATGCTGCCATGAGGTTTCGAGATGCTGGAGCGCTCTGTCTCGTGCAATCAACCGTCTGCCCGGCAGCCGATCGGTCATGACGAAAGCATGTCCATGCGCCCCACCCGCCCCGTTTTCAGTCGAGCGGGAACCCGTCACCCGCGCCACGAATCGGTACCCACGCCGCGGCACCGTCTCGATGAAGCGCACTTGGCGCGGGTCATCCCCCAATGCACCGCGCAGCTGATTGACAGTTGTCTTGAGAACCGCCTCATTCACGTCCTGGCGTGGCCAGACTACGTCCAGCAGCGTCGCTTTCCCCACCAATATCCCAGGCCGCCCAGCCAGCGCACATAGCAGTGCGAAAGCCTTCGGGGGAAGCGGTACGATGTGCTGCCCTTTCGACAGACGCGCGTTGGCCTCGTCCAGCACGAACGACCCGAAGCCAAGTAGCAAAGGTCGACCAGTCATAGGAGGCCACAGCCGGAGCTAAAAGAGAAATAGTGCGTGCATCGAAACGCAATGCTACCGGAGCAGTACAGGCAAGCAGAGGGCGAACGCGACCCGGAGAGGCACCAGACCAAGACGGGTAACCAGTTGCACTTCGGCATGAAGGCGCACCTCGGCGTGGACGCCGGCAGTGGCCTGGTTCACTCGGTGGAACACCTTGGCCGTTGAAGCTGCGAGGAAACTTGCTCAGGCTGATCCTGGCGGAGAGTGTGAGATTCGAACTCACGGACGCTTTCACGTCGGCAGTTTTCAAGACTGCTGGTTTAAACCACTCACCCAACTCTCCGGAGCCGGCGATTTTACGCCGCCGTCGGCCCGATCAGTCCTCGGGCAGGAACAGCGACTGCAGGTCGCTCAAAAAATCCAGCCCGCGCTCGGTGGGCCACACGCGGTGCAGGTCGCGCGCGACCAGGCCCTTGCGCTCGGCTTCTTCCAGGCCTTTCTGGATGCTGGTCATCGCAAGACCGGTGCGCTCGCTGAACTGCGGCAGCGTGAAGCCCTCCTTCAGCCGCAGCGCATTGAGCATGAATTCGAACGGCAGGTCGGCCAGGCCGACCTCGTCGCTCTGCGACACGGCCGCGCCGGCGCGGGCGTTCTCCATGTAGAGGCGCGGCTCGCGAAAGCGCACCTGGCGCACGATGCGGTGGGCAAAGCTGAGCTTGCTGTGCGCGCCGGCGCCGATGCCGAGGTAGTCGCCGAACTGCCAGTAGTTGAGGTTGTGCGCGCACGCATGGCCGCTCTTTGCATAGGCCGACACCTCGTAGCGCTGCATGCCCACCGCGGCTGTGCGCTCGGTGATGCGGTCGAGCATGGCGTAGGCCATGTCGTCCTCGGGCAGCATGGGCGGAAACTTGGCGAACCAGGTGTTGGGCTCGATGGTGAGGTGATACACCGACAGGTGCGGCGGCGCGAGCGCCAGCGCCTGCGACAGGTCGGTGTCGAGCCCCTCGAGGGTCTGGCCCGGCAACGCGTACATCAGGTCGAGGTTGAAGGTGTCGAATGCGCTCGCGGCCTCTTCGGCGGCGGCAATGGCCTGGGCGCGGTCGTGCACGCGGCCGAGCGCCTTCAGGTGTTCGTCGTTGAAGCTCTGCACGCCCACCGACAGGCGCGTGACGCCGGCGGCGCGGTAAGCGCGGAAGCGGTTGCGCTCGAAGGTGCCGGGGTTGGCCTCGAGCGTGATCTCGCAGTCGGGCGCGAGCTTGAGGCGGGCGCGCACGTCGCCGAGCATGCGGTCGATGGCCTGCGGCGAGAAGAGGCTCGGGGTTCCACCACCGATGAAGATGGTGTGGACGGTGCGGCCCCAGATGAGCGGCAGCGCGGCGTCGAGGTCGGCAACGAGCGCGTCGATGTACGCGGCTTCGGGAATGCCGTCGACCTCGGCGGCGCTCGCGGCGCGCCACTCGTGCGAGTTGAAGTCGCAGTACGGGCACTTGCGCAGGCACCAGGGCAGGTGGATGTAGAGCGACAGCGGCGGCAGCGCCGCGAGCTGCAGCGGGCCGGGCCGCATCCAGTGCAGCACGTCGTTGGCCTGTGGCGCGCCGGCCTGCGGCGCGGGCTGGATCGGAACCACGGTGGAAGAAGACGAAGGCATCGGATGCTCGGTCAGAACCAGCGCTCGCGCATCAGCGCCAGCATGGCCTTGGCCGCCTGACCGCGGTGGCTGTTGGCGTTCTTCACTTCGGGCGGCAGCTGCGCAAAAGTCTTGCCGAAGCTCGGCAGGTACATGACGGGATCGAAGCCGAAGCCGTTGTCGCCGATCGGCGCCTTGGCGATTTCGCCAACCACGCGGCCGACGGCGATGAGCGGCTCGGGATCGTCGTGCCCGCGCAGCGCGACGAGCGTGCTGACGAGCGCGGCGCGCCGGTTGGCCACACCATCGAGCTGTTCGAGCAGCGCCTTGACGTTGTTGGCGTCGCCCTTGGCATGGCCGAACTGGGTGGCATAGAAGGCGGTGTCGACGCCCGGCAGCCCGCCGAAGGCATCGACGCAGAGGCCGGCGTCGTCGGCGATGGCCGGCAGCCCGGTGGCGGCGCTGGCATGGCGCGCCTTGGCCAGGGCGTTCTCGACGAAGGTGCGGAACGGTTCCTCGGCCTCGCCCACGCCGAGCGCCGACTGTGGCACGAGCGTGACCGCCAGTTCCGCCAGCAGCTGCTGGAGCTCGGCCAGCTTGCCGGCGTTGTTGGACGCGAGGACCAGCTTCATGGTCATGACTGCGACGAAAGCTGCAGCGCCTGCTGCTGCATTGCAATCAGCTCGCCGATGCCCTTCTCGGCCAGGCCGAGCAGGAGGTTCATCTCGTCGCGCGAGAAGGCGGCGCCTTCGGCGGTGCCCTGCACTTCGACGAAGTGGCCGGCGCCGGTCATGACGACGTTCATGTCGGTGTCGCAGGCGGAGTCTTCGGTGTATTCGAGGTCGAGCAGCGGCGTGCCGGCGACGATGCCGACGGAGATGGCAGCCACATGGCCGCGGATCGGCGAAGCGGGCAGCGTGCCGGCGGCGAGCAGCTTGTTGACGGCGTCCTGCGCCGCGACGAAAGCGCCGGTGATGGCGGCGGTGCGCGTGCCGCCGTCGGCCTGGAGCACGTCGCAGTCGAGGTGGATGGTGCGCTCGCCGAGGGCGGCCAGGTCGAACACGGCGCGCATCGAGCGGCCGATGAGGCGCTGGATCTCCTGCGTGCGGCCGCTCTGCTTGCCGCGCGCGGCCTCGCGGTCGCTGCGCGTGTGGGTGGCGCGCGGCAGCATGCCGTACTCGGCCGTGACCCAGCCCTCGCCGCTGCCGCGCTTGTGCGGCGGCACGCGCTCTTCGACGGAAGCGGTGCACAGCACGCGCGTCTGGCCGAACTCGATCAGCACCGAACCCTCGGCATGGATGGTGAAACCGCGGGTGATGCGCACCGGGCGCAGCTGGTCGGCGGCACGGCCGCCGCTTCGTGTGAAAGCAGTCATGGGTGGAGGATGCGTCAGTAAAGGGAAATGGATGAAAGACCACCGCCCGGGAGCGATGGCCGCACCTGCGCGCTCAGGTCTTCTTTGCAGCGGAGCGGCGAATGGCCTCGTTGATTTCGGCAATCGAGCGTTCGATGGCGTCCTCGTCGAGGTCGTCGAGCTCGCCGTCGGCGGGCATGCCGGCCTGGATGGTGGAGGCGAACACGCCGTCGCTGATCGAGTCGGTGGACACGGCGCGCTCCTCGCCCGCCGTGATGGCCGGCATTTCCCATTCGAGCGCGATCAGCGTCACGTTGTCGCTGTGGGCGCCGCCCTTGCGCAGCGCCATCTCGGCCAGGTCGGGCGCCGCATCGGACACCGGCTTGTCGGACGACAGGGTGTGCACGATGAGGGCATCGTCGAGCACGCCCCAGACACCGTCCGAGCACAGCATGATGCGGTCGCCGCGCTGCAGCGGCAGCGGCGCCGAGATGTCGAACAGCGGCGTGGTGGGCGAGCCCAGGCAGGTGAGCAGCAGGTTGCGGTTGACCGGCGCGTCGCTGGCGGCGCCGGCGCGCGGGCGCTCCGCATGCGAATGGTCGCGCGTGCGCGTGAGCAGGCGGCCGTCGCGCACCACGTACAGGCGCGAATCGCCGCAGTGCATCCAGATGGCGCTCGAGTTCTGCAGCAGCGCAGCCACCACGGTGGTGCGCGGCGTGTCGAGCATGGCCTTGTGGCTGGCGTAGCGCATGATCTGCTGGTGCGCCGTCATGGCCGATTCGGCCAGGAACGCCTTCGGATCCTTGACCACCGGCCGGGCTTCGCGCTGGTAGAGCGCGGCGATGGTCTGCAACGCGAGCTGCGCCGCGACCTCGCCCTCGGGATGGCCGCCCATGCCGTCGGCCAGCACGAAGAGCCCCGACTCCCGCGTGTAGCAGTAGCCCATGCGGTCTTCGTTCTTGAGGCGGCCGCCCTTGCGGCTGACCTGGAATACGGAAAATTTCATGCGGGGCGCGTGGTGGGTGCCGCCGCCCTGGGCAGGGCCTTCTTGTCGAAGGAGCGGATGTTGTCGAGGGAAAGCCGCACCTTCTCGCCGACGGTGAGCTTGGTGTAGCGCCGCTCGCCTTCGCGGCTCAGTTCCTTCTGGAGCGCAAAGACCGACTGCGGGCGCGAGAGCGGATCGAGCGACATGCACCACTCGACCACTTCCATGAGGTTGTCAGAGTACACGCCGCGCAGGCGCGACAGCGACAGGGTGAGCCGGTCTTTCTCGATGCGCCGCGGCGCGTCGTTGGGCGGGTAGCCCTGCATGCAGGCGTAGATGCAGGCGCCGATGGCGTAGATGTCGGTCCAGGGGCCCATCGACGAGTCGCGCCGGTACATCTCGGGGGCGGCGAAGCCGGGCGTGTACATCGGGCGGATGAAGATGCCCTCCTTGCTGAGCACCTCGCGCGCAGCGCCAAAGTCGATCAGCACCGCGCGGTCCTCGTCGGTCACGAAGATGTTGGCGGGCTTGATGTCGAGGTGCAGCATCTTGTACTGGTGCACGATGCGCAGCCCGCGCAGGATCTCGTCGAACAGCGAGCGGATGGTCGATTCGCGAAACACCTTGGGGCGCTTGAGGTCGCGCGCGGTGACGACGAAGTCTTGAAGGGTGGCGCCCTCCAGGTAGTTCATCACCATGTAGACGGTCTCGTTTTCGCGGAAGAAATTGAGCACGCTCACCACCGAGGAATGCGAAATCTGCGCGAGCGATCGCCCCTCCTCGAAGAAGCTTTTGAGGCCCAGCCGGTAGAGCGACAGCTTCTCGGGCGCCACCTCGGGCGTAAGCTCGCCGGGTCCGCGCGTGGCGAGCGACGAAGGCAGGTATTCCTTGATCGCGACCTGCTGGCCACCCGGGTCGATCGCGAGGTAGACAACGCCAAAACCACCTGCGGAAAGCCGGCGAACAATGCGGTAACCGCCAATGACCGTATCGGGCAGCAGGGGCGAAGGCTTGACCTTTGACATAATCCGGGAGTTTCGCCCGAAGGCGATGGTGCGGCAAGCGAACGCCGTGCCGACGCCTCGGTGCTTGCAAGCAAAACCACAGTGAGGCGCAATGCCAGTTTACAGCATGACCGGCTATGCCAGCGGCCAAAACGGGACCGCCGGCAGCCACTCCGGAGCCGAAGCGGGGCCTGGTGCCGCGGGGCGGCTCGGGGTCGAAATCCGCTCGGTCAACAGCCGCTTCCTCGACCTCAGCTTCAAGCTGCCCGAGGAACTGCGGCAACATGAAACCGCGCTGCGCGAGTTGCTCACGGGCAAGCTCAAGCGCGGCAAGGTCGAAGTGCGCGCGGCGATCGAAAGCAACGCCCAGGCGGGCGTCGTCGAACCCTCGGTGAAGCTGCTTCAGCGGCTCAACGGCGTGCAGGACGGCATCCGGGCCTGGCTGCCCGGCGCGCGCGAACTCAGCGTGGCCGACGTGCTGCGGCTGGCGGGCGGCGATGGTGCCACGCGCGGCGACTGGGGGCCCGACCTGCTCACGGTGGCCGGCAAGGCGCTCGAGGCACTCATGTCGGCCCGCCAGCGCGAAGGCACCCGCCTCGCGAAGATGCTCGAGGCCCATCTGGCGCAGCTGCGCACGCTGGTCGAGCAGGCCGGGCCGCTGGTGCCGCAACTGGTCGAGCAGCAGCGCACGCGCTTTCTCGAGCGCTGGCAGGAAGCCATGGGCCTGACCGGTGGCACCCTGCCCGAAGCCGCCCAGGACCGCGCGCTGACCGAGGCGACCGCATTCGCGATCCGCATCGACGTGGCGGAAGAGCTCACGCGGCTCAATTCGCACCTCGACGAGATCGAGCGCCTGCTCAAGAAAGGCGGCGAGGTCGGCAAGCGGCTCGACTTCCTGATCCAGGAGCTGCACCGCGAGGCCAATACACTGGGCTCCAAGTCGGCGGCGCTGGAGCTCACGCGCATCGGCGTGGACATGAAGGTGCTGATCGAGCAGATGCGCGAACAGGTACAGAACATCGAATGAACGAGCCCATGGACTACCCAGGCAACATCTTTGTGGTGGCGGCACCGAGCGGTGCCGGCAAATCGAGCCTGGTGAAGGCGCTCATGGAGCTCGATTCGGCCGTCCAGCCCTCGGTCTCGCACACCACCCGGTCGCCACGCGGCCAGGAAAAGCACGGCCGCGAGTACTTTTTCGTGTCGCCCGCCGAATTCGACGCCATGGTCGCGACCGACGGCTTCGTGGAATGGGCCCATGTGCACGGCCAGCGCTACGGCACGTCCAAGAAAGCCATCGAGGAGCGGATTGCCCAGGGAGCCGACGTGATCCTCGAGATCGACTTCCAGGGCGCGCTGCAGATCCGCCAGACCTTCGCCAACGCGGTGATGATCTTCATCCTGCCGCCGAGCTGGGAAGAACTGCGCTCGCGGCTCGAACGCCGTGGCGAGGACAGCGCGGCCGTCATCGAACTGCGCCTGCGCAATGCCGCCGAAGAGATGGCCCGGGCCGGGGAATTCGACTTCGTTATAATCAACGAGTTATTTGAGCGCGCGCTATTCGATCTCAAGGCGATCGTCCACGCGCAGCGGCTTCGGTATTCTGCGCAGCGCCGCGCACGTGCCGACACATTCGCCGCACTGAACATCCCTTGATTCCTGTCTGCTCACCGACCGAAAGACCACATGGCCCGCATCACCGTCGAAGACTGCCTGACCCAGATTCCCAACCGTTTCCAGCTGGTCCTGGCCGCCACCTACCGCGCACGCATGCTGAGCCAGGGTCACGCGCCCAAGATCGAGAGCAAGAACAAGCCCGCCGTGACCGCCCTGCGCGAGATCGCCGAAGGCAAGATCGGCCTCGAGATGCTCAAGAAAGTGCCGGGCTGATCTGACGCAGACCCGCAACGAAAAGGCACCGCTTGGCGGTGCTTTTTTTACGTCTGGACGCGTCCATACAGCGGTCACGCTAAAGTGATAGGCATGAGCGCGGTCGCCAAAAGTCAGTCCCATGCCCCGACGGGCATGCCGAAGCCGAGTCCCGCGGCGCTGAATGCGGCTGCCGCGAGCTTTGCCGCGCTGACCGCCAGGCTCGACTACCTGAGCCCCGAAGACACCGAACTGGTTCGCCGCGCCTACCGCTTTGCCGACGAGGCCCACCTGGGCCAGCTGCGCAACAGCGGCGAACCGTACATCACCCACCCGATCGCCGTAGCGGCGCAATGCGCCGAATGGAAGCTCGACGCACAGGCGCTCATGGCCGCCCTGCTGCACGACGCCATCGAGGACTGCGGCGTCACCAAGCCCGAACTGATCGAGCGCTTCGGCGCCCCCGTGGCCGAACTGGTCGATGGCCTGACCAAGCTCGACAAGCTGCAGTTCAACACCCGCGAGGAGAACCAGGCCGAGTCGTTCCGCAAGATGCTGCTGGCCATGGCGCGAGATGTGCGGGTCATCCTGGTCAAGCTGGCCGACCGCACGCACAACATGCGCACGCTGGCCGACGCACCGCGCGAGAAGTGGGCCCGCATCTCGCGCGAGACGCTCGAGATCTATGCGCCCATCGCGCACCGGCTGGGCCTGAACCAGACCTACCGCGAGCTGCAGGAACTGTCTTTCCGCCACCTCAAGCCCTGGCGCTACGCCACGCTGTCCAAGGCTGTGGCCAAGGCACGCGGGCGCCGGCGCGACCTGATCCAGAAGGTGCAGCGCGAGGTCGAGACCGCCTTCGGCAACGCCAACATGACGGTGCGCATCGCCGGACGCGAGAAAACGCTCTATTCCATCTACCGCAAGATGGAAGAAAAGCACCTGAGCTTCGCCCAGGTGACCGACATTTACGGCTTCCGCCTGATCGTGCCCAACGTGATCGCCTGCTACACCGGCCTGGGCGTCCTGCATCAGATGTACAAGCCGTTGCCGGGCAAGTTCAAGGACCACATCGCGATCGCCAAGCTCAACGGCTACCAGTCGCTGCACACCACGCTCGTCGGTCCGGCGGGCGTGAACGTCGAGTTCCAGCTGCGCACCGAAGCCATGCACGTGGTGGCCGAGTCGGGCGTGGCCGCGCACTGGCTCTACAAGGCCGCCGAGCCCAACGCGGCCAGCAACGACCGCCTCGGCACCAAGTGGCTGCAGTCGCTGCTCGACATCCAGGACGAAACCCGCGATGCCGCCGAGTTCTGGGACCACGTCAAGGTCGACCTGTTCCCCGACGCCGTCTACGTCTTCACGCCCAAGAGCCAGATCCTCGCGCTGCCGCGCGGCGCCACGGTGGTCGACTTCGCCTACGCCATCCACAGCAACATCGGCGACCACACCTCCGCGGCGCGCATCAACGGCGACCAGGTGCCGCTTCGCACCGAGCTCAAGAACGGCGATGTGGTCGAGGTGATCACCGCGCCGGTGTCGACGCCCAACCCCGCATGGCTCGGCTTCGTGCGCACGGGGCGCGCGCGCTCCAAGATCCGCCATTACCTGAAAACGCTCGCGCATGCCGAATCCGAAGGCCTGGGCGAGAAGCTGCTCGCGCAGGCGCTACGGGCCGAAGGCCTCAGCAAGCTGCCGGCCGACGATGCGGAGCACCAGGCGCTGTGGGAAAAGCTGCTGCGCTTCACGGGCAACCGCACGCGCGCCGAGTTGCTGACCGACATCGGCCTGGGCAAGCGCATCGCCAGCATTGTCGCCAAGCGGCTCGTGGCCATGCTGTCCGAGCTGGGCGAGCGCCCCGACGCCCTGCTGCTGAGCCGCGAGCGCTTCATCTCGCACGAAACCATTTCACAGGGCGCCGTCACGCTCGACGGCAGCGAGAACTCGTCGGTGCGCTTCGCGCTGTGCTGCCGGCCAATTCCGGGCGACGACATCGTCGGCTACCTGGGCCACGGCGAAGGCCTGGTCGTCCACACCGACGCCTGCGGCGTCGGCCAGCGACTGCGGCACAAGGACAGCGAGCGTTTCTTCGCGGTCGAGTGGTCCGACGAGCCCACCCGCGCCTTCGAGACCGGCGTGGTCATCACGGTGCGCAACGACAAGGGCGTGCTCGCGCGGGTGGCCGCCACGCTCGCCGATGCCGAGGCCGACATCACCCACGTCGAAATGGCCGACGAAACACCGCAGGACTCGACCGACCTGCGCTTCGTGATCGCGGTGCGCGACCGCACGCACCTCGACGCCGTGCTGCGCGCCGCGCGTCGCACGGCTTCGGTGCTGACCGCCTCGCGAACCGTTCCCGCGTCCTGAGAAGAAGACGCCTCCGACGCTATCGCGTTGCGGGGCCGGCACCCGGCGTGGGATAACTCACCGACAGCACTTCGACCTCGTGCGCACCGCCGGGCGTGACGAGCTTCACCACATCGCCTTCGCGAGACTTGAGCAAGGCCCGTGCGATCGGCGAGATCCAGCTGACTTGCGACTGGGCGCTGTCCGCTTCGTCGATGCCGAGGATCGTGACGCTGCGCTCGTCGCCGGTCTCGTCCACATAGCGCACCGTGGCGCCGAAGAAGACCTGGTCGCTGCCGTGGTGCACCGATGGGTCGGTCACTTCGGCGATCTCGAGGCGCTTGGAAAGGAAACGGATCCGGCGATCGATCTCGCGCAGGCGCTTCTTGCCGTAGAGGTAGTCACCGTTCTCGGAGCGGTCGCCGTTCTTCGCGGCCCAATGCACGGCCTCGACCACCTTCGGCCGCTCCTCGTCCATGAGCTGCAGCAGTTCCTCGCGCAAGCGGGCATAGCCGGCTGGCGTGATGTAGTTCTTGCTGCCGCTCGGCAACGCGGGCATGGCACCGTCGCCACCGTCCTCGTCGTCTTGGGCGTCGGTTTCCTTCGTGAATGCTTTGCTCAAGGCACAACCTCTGAATTCAACAAAAAATGCGGGCGCAACAACGCTGCCAGCCCATCCCGGATTGTCTCAACCCATGCCCGAACGCTTGCAGTCGAAGACCACGCCCGGCTCGACGCTGCGAAGCGCCGGCACCTTGTGGGCGAAGCTCACGACCGCGCCGATCAGCCGCCATTCGCTGGTCTTGAAGAGCCGGAACAGGCTCATGGCCTCGGCGCCCGCCGCCGGAATCGCATTGAAGACGTAGACCGGCTCGCCAGACTGGGTCTCGTCCATGCTCAGCAGGTCGCCGCGCATCTTGCCCATGGTCTCCGTGTCCTTCGTGCGCGCACGCACCACGTCCATGTTGACGGTGCGCGAATGCTCGTCGATCGAGATTCTCCGGACCGCATTGAAAGGCGCTCCTGCGCCGCTGCTCGCGGCACCCGGGACGCAGCTGATCTTTGCTGCCAAGGCCGGAGCGGCGGCCACACCGCACAGGAAGCACAGGAAGCACAGGAGGATCTGGCGCGCACGCCGGTTTCTCTGGAGGCCCATGTTCGCCTTGCCCTGAATCAATGAAATGTTCGACTTTAGCGCCGGGCAGCGCAGCGGGTGCCGAACAGCCTATGCCATGAGAACCAATGGTTACGGCGACGCAGAAGCATTAACATTTTCAGGAATACGTGAAAAAGTTCACAATCTTGCTTCGCCCGCCGAACTACGGCTGAGTTGGACGGGACGGAAGCTCTGAGCCCTAACGAACCTTGCGGGACGCAATGCTCAATCAGATCATTCACAACGCGACCATCACGCTCCAGTTGCCGTACGACACGAGCACCCGGGCCGAAGTTGCAGCGCTCAGGGCCGCCGGGATCCCCGTCGATGAGTCGGGCAACGCCACCTCGGGCTACCTGTTCGTGCGGACCACCGGGCGAGACGGCCAACGGACCAACACCTTCCGCTGGTTTGCGACGGGGATCGGCAGGAAGGCCGACGATGTCGCGCTGCCGCCAGGCCTCAGGCCCGACCCGCAGCTGTCGTTCCTTTTCTGAACGCAGCCATGCGGCAGGCAAAAAAAAGCCAGGACGTTTTCACGTCCTGGCTTTTACAGAGAGTGGTGCGGCTGGCAGGAATTGAACCCACGACCCCTTGGTTCGTAGCCAAGTACTCTATCCAACTGAGCTACAGCCGCACAGCTTGCTAGTATAGCACGCATTTTTGGCCTCCCCTGGAGGAGCTCAAAAATGTTGCGAGTGGTAGGCCGTGATGGGCTTGAACCATCGACCAACGGATTATGAGTCCGCTGCTCTAACCAACTGAGCTAACGGCCCACGCGGCCACGATTCTATTCGCGGCCACCGCGGCGGCGCTCTTCTTCTACTTGCGGTGGCTCAGCGCATTGCTGACGAGCCGCGAGGTGATGTCCACGATCTGGATCATGCGTTCGTACGGCATGCGCGTCGGGCCGATGACGCCGAGCGTCCCCACGACCTGCCCGTCGACCTCGTAGTTGGCACTGACGATCGAGAGCTCCTCGATCGGCACGATATGGCTTTCGCCGCCTATGAAGATGCGCACGCCCTCGGCCTTGCTCGACACGTCGAGCAGGCGCATCAGCTGCGCCTTCTGCTCGAACAGCTCGAAAGCGCGCCGCAGCTGTCCCATGTCGCTCGAGAAATCGGACACCGAGAGCAGGTTGCGCTCGCCTGAGATCACCACGTCGTCTTCCTGGGCTTCGGTTAACACCTCGGAGCTGACCTTGACCGCCGCCTGCATCAGCGCCGCGATCTCGCCGCGCAGTTTCTCAACCTCGGATTGGAGCCGGTCGCGCACCTGCTCGATGGTCAGGCCCGCATAGTGGGCATTGATGTAGTTCGAGGCTTCGACCAGCTGGGACTGCGAATAGTCGGCCTCGGGCACGATCACGCGGTTCTGCACCTCGCCGTCGGGCGAGACGATGATCACGAGCAGTTGCCGTTCCGACAGCCGCAGAAACTCGATCTGCTTGAACACCGACGCGCGCCGCGGCGCCATGACCACGCCGACGAATTGCGAGAGGTTCGACAGCAGGCTCGCGGCGTTGGCGATCACCTTCTGGGGCTGGTCGGGCGCGAGGCTCGGCGCGTCCATCTTCTCGCGCTGGGCGGTCAGCATGGTGTCGACGAAAAGCCGGTAGCCGCGGGCGGTGGGTATCCGGCCGGCGGAGGTGTGCGGACTCGCGATGAGCCCCAGCGCCTCGAGGTCCGACATGACGTTGCGGATGGTCGCCGGCGAGAGATCGAGCCCCGACGAACGTGACAAAGTCCGCGACCCGACCGGTTGGCCTTCGGCGATGTAGCGCTCTACCAGCGTCTTGAGCAGCAACTTGGCGCGGTCGTCCAGCATTGCAAGATTTTAGTGTTGTAATTTGTAGATGACTTCCCGCTTTCGTCACGTCGCATTGATCGGCAAGTACCAGGCTTCCGGTGCCAGGGCACAGGCCGATGCGCGCGATGGCGTGATGGAAGATATCGGCGCTTTCCTGGAATCGCAAGGATGCACCGTGTTCGTCGAGAAATCGGCGGCCGAAGAAGCCGGGTCGGAGGCCCGGGTCGGCGGCCGCTACGAGCCGCTGAGCGTCGAGGAGATCGGGCAGCGCTGCGACCTCGGCCTGGTGGTGGGCGGCGACGGCACCATGCTGGGCATCGGCAGGCAGCTCGGCTGCTACGGCATTCCGCTGATCGGCATCAACCGCGGCCGGCTCGGCTTCATCACCGACATCCCGCTCGACAACTACCAGGCCACGCTGATTCCGATGCTCGCGGGCGAGTACGAGGAAGACCACCGCAGCCTCATGCATGCGCACGTCATGCGCGACGGCGCCTCGGTGTTCGAGGCGCTGGCCATGAACGACGTGGTGGTCAACCGCGGCGCCACCTCGGGCATGGTCGAACTGCGCGTGTCGGTCGGCCGGCATTTCGTGGCCAACCAGCGCGCCGACGGCCTGATCATCGCCACGCCCACGGGGTCAACGGCGTACGCGCTCTCGGCCGGCGGCCCGCTGTTGCATCCCGCGGTACCGGGCTGGGTGCTGGTGCCGATCGCGCCGCACACGCTGTCGAACCGGCCGGTGCTGCTGCCGGACGCCGACGAGATCGTGATCGAGCTCGTGTCGGGCCGCGACGCGAGCGCCAATTTCGACATGCAGTCGCTCGCATCCCTCGCGATCGGCGACCGCGTGGTTGTCCGCCGCTCCGACTACCGGGTGCGCTTCCTGCACCCGCGGGGCTGGAGCTATTTCGACACGCTGCGCAAGAAACTGCATTGGAACGAAGGGGGCTCCTGAATGGCGCTGCGACGCATCGCCCTGCGCGACTTCGTGATCGTGCGATCACTCGAACTCGACCTGTCGTCGGGTTTCACGGTGCTGACGGGTGAAACTGGCGCCGGCAAATCGATACTGATCGACGCCCTTCAGCTCGCACTCGGCAACCGCGCCGACGCGGGCGCGGTGCGCGAGGGCGCCGAACGGCTCGACGTGAGCGCCGAGTTCGATCCCGATCCGGCTTTCGACGCCTGGCTCGACGAGGGCGGATTCGAATCGGGCGACGCCCTGCTGCTGCGCCGCACGGTCGACCTGCAGGGCCGCAGCCGCGGCTGGATCAACGGCAGCCCGGCCACGGCCACGCAGCTGCGCGAACTCGGCGACCGGCTGCTCGACATCCACGGCCAGCATGCCTGGCAGAGCCTGACGCGGCCCGACGCGGTGCGCGGCCTGCTCGACGCCTATGCCGGCGCGCGCACCGACGCACTCGACGCCGCCTGGCAGGCCTGGCGCCAGGCGCTTTCGGCGCTCGACCATGCGCGCTCGGCACAGGATTCCCTGCAGCGCGAGCGCGAGCGGCTGCAGTGGCAGATCGCCGAAGTGGCGAAGCTGGCACCGGCCGAGGGCGAGTGGGAAGAGCTGTCGACCAACCACGCGCGCATCTCCAATGCACAAGCGCTCATCGATGCAGCGCAGGGCGCCAGCCAGGCGCTTGAAGATGACGACGGCGGCGCGCTCGCCGCGCTGTCGCGCGCGGTGACGCTGCTGCAGAACTGCGCGCACATCGAGCCCCAATTCCAGGCGCTCGGCGAGGTGCTCGCGTCGAGCGTGGCGCAGGCGTCCGATGCCGCCCATTCGCTGCACGGCTACCTGCGCAATGCCGAGGTCGACCCGCAGCGCCTTGCCGAACTCGACGAGCGCATGGGCCTGTGGATGTCGCTCGCGCGCCGCTACAAGCGCACGCCCGACGACCTTCCGGCGCTGCTGGCGGGCTGGCAGGCCGAGCTGCAGGCGCTCGATGCGCAAAGCGATCTCGACGGCCTCGAGCGCGCCGAGCAGGCCGCGCAGCAGGCCTACATGAAGGAAGCCAAGGCGCTTGCCAAGGCCCGCAAGCAGGCGGCACCGCGGCTTTCCGACGCCGTCACGCAGGCGATGCAGGGGCTCGGCATGCAGGGCGGCCGCTTCGAGGTCGCGCTGCAGCCACTCGCACAGCCCGGTCGCGCGGGGCTCGAAGAAGTCGCCTTTCTTGTGAGCGGCCATCCCGGCAGCACGCCGCGTCCGATCGGCAAGGTCGCCTCGGGCGGCGAACTCTCGCGCATCGCGCTGGCCATTGCCGTCACCACCAGCCAGCTCGGCGGCGCGCAGACGCTGATCTTCGACGAGGTCGATGCCGGCGTCGGCGGCGCGGTCGCCGAAACGGTCGGTCGACTCATGAACCAGCTCGGGCGCGACCGCCAGGTGCTGGCAGTCACCCACCTGCCGCAGGTCGCGGCCTGCGCCGACCACCACCTGGTGGTGGCCAAGCGCCAGGTGGCGGGCGGCGGCACCGAACCCGGCCCACGCGCCGAGAGCGGCGTCTCGCGGCTCGACGACGACAGCCGCGCACGCGAGATCGCGCGCATGCTCGGCGGCGAGAAGATGTCGCAAACCTCGCTCGCGCATGCCCGCGAGATGCTGGGCCACAAGACCTCGGCGGCGGTGCCATGAACCTCGACCTGGTGCTCATCACCGGCATGTCGGGGTCGGGCAAGTCGGTCGCGCTGCATGCGCTCGAAGACGCGGGCTACTACTGCGTCGACAACCTGCCGCCCGAACTGCTGACGCCCTTCATCGCACTGCAGCACGAGCAACAGGCCACGCGCGTGGCGATCGCCATGGACGTGCGCAGCGGCGTCTCGCTGCCAATCGTGCCGCAGCAGCTCGAGGCGCTGCGAAACGATGGCGTTTCGCTGCGTTCGCTGTTCCTCGACGCCACCACCGACGCGCTGCTGCGCCGCTATTCGGAAACCCGCCGGCGCCACCCGCTTTCGCGCCAGGAGCCCCGCACCAACCTGCCGGAGCAGGAGCGCGTGCTGACACAGGCCATCGAGCTCGAGCGCGAGTTGCTGGCCGACCTGCGCGACGGGGCCGACGTGATCGACACCAGCCTGATCCGGCCGGCCCAGTTGCAGAGCTATATCAAGGCCCTGATCTCGGCGCCGGAGAGCGCGCTGACGCTGGTGTTTGAATCGTTCGCCTTCAAGCGCGGCGTGCCGCTGGACGCCGACTTCGTGTTCGACGTGCGCATGCTGCCCAATCCGCACTACGTGCCCACGCTGCGCCCGCTCACGGGCCGCGACACGCCGGTGATCGACTGGCTGCGCGAGCACGACGACGTGGCGCGCATGTACGACGACATCGAGCAGTTTCTCTCGCGCTGGCTCGATGCGATGGCGCGCGATCACCGCAGCTATGTGACGATCGCGATCGGCTGCACCGGCGGCCAGCACCGCTCGGTGTTCCTGGTCGAGCAGCTGGCGCGCGCTTTCGGAGCGCGCTGGGGCGCACTCAAGCGCCATCGCGAACTCGACGCGGTCTAAACCAGCGAGGGCTGGCCCGCTTGCGCTTGCAGCAGCAGCTTGCGCACCGGCGCCGGCAGCCCGAGCCCGGTCCATTCGGCGGCGTCCACCCAGCGCGCGGCGTCGCCCATGGGCTGCGCGCCCTGCAGCAGCACCGGATGCAGGTGCAGGTCCTTGTGGGTGAGCACATGCACGAAGGGCGCCAGGTCTTCGGCCTGGCCCCAGGCCGATTCGGGCAGCGCCGCGAGCAGCGCTTCGCGACTGTCGAACACCGGCAGGCAGAAGAGGCCGGCCCAGATGCCTTTCGCCGGCCGCTTCTCGAGCCAGACGCGATCTTCGGCATCGCGTGCGAGCAGCACCCAAAGCGCCTGCGCGCTGCGCTTGAGCTTGCGGGTCTTGACGGGATAGCGCTCCGGCTCGCCTTCGCGGCGCGCAACGCAGTCGCCATTCACCGGGCAAATCATGCAACTCGGCTTGCGCGGCAGGCAGACCGTGGCGCCCAGGTCCATCAGCCCCTGCGTATAGCCCGCGATCGCTTCCGTCTCTTCCGCCGGTGGCAGCAGTTGTGTGGCTAGCGCCCAGAGTGCACGCTCCTGGGCGGCCGACGACAGGTCGCCGCCGAAGCCGAGCACGCGCGTCAGCACACGCTTGACGTTGCCATCGAGGATCGCGACGCGTTCGCCGTAGCAAAAGGCCGCGATGGCCGCGGCGGTGGAGCGGCCGATGCCGGGCAGGGTCATGAGTTCGGCGGCGGTACGCGGAAACTCGCCGCCGCAGCGCGCCACCACCTCCTGCGCGCAGCGGTGCATGTTGCGTGCGCGGCTGTAATAGCCCAGGCCGCTCCAAAGCCCGAAGACCTCGTCCTCGGTGCCTGCGGCAAGCTCGCGCACGCTCGGAAACCGCGCGAGAAAACGCGCGAAGTAGCCGAGCACCGTCGACACCTGCGTCTGCTGGAGCATCACCTCCGACAGCCAGACGCGGTAGGGATCGCGCGTGTTCTGCCAGGGCAGCTCGCTGCGGCCGTGGCTGCGCTGCCAGGCCACGATGCGCGCGGCGAAATCGGGTGGAAGCCGCTGCAGCGGCACCGCGCCGCCGCCCCGCTCGCGTTCAGGCCGCACGCAGTTCGCCGACAGGCGCCGGCACGGCAGGCCTTGCCTGTTGCGTGACCATCGAGGTGAATTCATGCAACCGCTGCTGCAGCTCGGTCAATCCGCGCTCCTGCGCGGCAAGTTCGAGCAGCCGCTCGTCGAGGCTGCCGGCCGCATTCTGGATGCGCTCGATGGCTTCGATGCGCTTGCGGAAGTTGCGGCGGCGCTCCCGCAGCTGCGCGTCGATCTGGGCGCTCGCGCCCTTGCTCCAGCGCTCGACCTCGGCCATCGCCGCCTCGTTGACGAGCCGCAGCCGGCTGGCGAGTGCACGCACCAGCTTGTCGCAGAAGTCGGCCTGCGCGAGCTTCAACAGGTTGCCCACGCCCAGGTAGTGCACATGGCTGCGCTCGATCTGGCTCAGCTCCTGCTCGAAGCCGGAGAGGTCGGGCTCGGCCGGCGCCTGCAGCGCAAAGCCCTGCTCGGCATTGAGCTGGCGGAAGGTGGCGTGGAGCATCGACTGGATCTCGGCCGTGGTGGCTTGCACCTCGCGCAGGTTGTTGCGCAGCGCGTCGAAGGTTTCGCCATACACCTTGCGCACGTTGAGCTTGACGCCCGAGCCCCTGAGCGCGGCCGAGAGCCGCACCATGTCGGCCTTGAGCGCGGTGCGGCCGAGCACCGCATACACCTCGCGCAGCAGCTTGCCCTGCACCGAACGCAACGCGAGGATGCGCGTGTGGCTGCCCTCGAAATCGGCCTGCTCCTGGTCGATGCGCGCACGCATGTGGCGGATCACCGAGACGTTCTTGCCGCGCAGGCCCTGCAGTTCGAGCGCCTGCTCCGACAGGTCGCGCTGGCGCACCTTCAGGATGCGCTCGGCCTCGGTGCGCAATGCCACCATGCCGCCATCGACCGCGAGCCGCAGCATGGTCTCGCGCCGGCCGAGCACGCCTTCGCCGAGCAGCGTCTCGAGCGCCGGCAGGCGGCTTGCGCCGAGCAGCCGCGCATCGCGCTGGATCTTGGCCTGCAGGCCCTTCTGTGCCGACACCGGCAGCACCTGCGCCAGCGGCACCTCGAGGAATTTGGCCGCGACTTCGCGCTGCCGCTCGATCTGCATCTCGATCTGCGCGGGCGTACTCAGCGCGTCCCAGAGCGTGTCGATCTTGTTGAGCACCACGAATCGCGTGTCGCTGCCTTCGTTTTCGGTGACCAGGTGTTCGCGCCAGATGGCAAGGTCGGACCGCGTCACGCCGGTCTCGGCGCCGAGGATGAAGACCACCGCATGCGCCTGCGGAATCAGGCTGACCGTGAGTTCGGGTTCGGCGCCGATCGCATTCAGGCCCGGGGTATCGAGGATCACCAGCCCCTGCTCGAGCAACGGATGCGGCATGTTCAGGATGGCGTGGCGCCAGCGCGGAATCTCGACCCGGCCTTCGGCGTCCTGCACCGGGTTGTCGTCGGGCGTCTCGTCGCTCCAGAAGCCCAGCGCGCGAGCCTCGTCCTTGACGACCCAGCGCACCTCGGCCACCTTGCCCATGGCCTGCGCCAGCTGGTCGGCATCGCCCATGTCGATCGCGATCTCGTTCCAGCGTGCCGGCTTCTCGCGCCAGTGCGTGAGCGAGTGGGGCTCGAGGCGGGTTTCGATCGGAAGCAGCCGCAGCTTGGGCGCCACCGCGGCGTCGTAGCCGAGCTCGGTCGGGCACATGGTCGTGCGGCCGGCGCTCGCCGGCATGATGCGGCGGCCGTAGCCCGCAAAGAAGATCGCGTTGATGAGCTCCGACTTGCCGCGCGAGAACTCCGCGACGAAGGCCACCATCACCTTGCTGGTGCGGATCTGCAGCTCGAGCCCGCGCAGGCGCTCGGCCACGGCTTGGTCGAGCAGCTCGTTCTCGTTCAACCAGCGCGACAGCCACTGGAGGCGATGCGCAAAATTGCTCCGCCAGGCACCGTGCTGGTCGAGTTGTTGATTGAAAGAGCGGCTCAAGGGGAAATGTAAAAGATTATTTACAAATATAGCACCGCAGGTCACCACGTGCCGCCGACAAGGCCGCCAGGAACTGCACCGAAGGCCCTATTTCTGGCACTTCGGACAATAGTAAGTGGAACGCTGCCCCTGGCGCAGTTGCCGGATCGGCGTTGCACAGACCCGACATGGCTCGCCCGCCCTTCCGTAGACCGCGGCCTCGAGCTGGAAGTAGCCGTTCTGTCCGTCCACGTTCGAAAAATCGCGCAGCGTGCTGCCGCCCTTCTCGACCGCCCTCGCGAGGATCTCGCGCACCGCGGCATGGAGGCGGGCCGCCCTCGGCCGGCTGATGCGCTCGGCCGGCAAAGTCGGCCGGATGCCGGCCTGGAACAGCGCCTCCGACGCATAGATGTTGCCGACGCCGACCACCACGTCGCCCGCGAGCAGCACCTGCTTCACCGCGGTGCGCCGCTTGCGCAGCCCGGCGTGAAAGGCATCGAGATCGAAGGCATCGCCCAGCGGCTCCATGCCGAGCCCGCCGAGCAGCTTGACGGCCCAGGGCGCGGCCTCGTCCTCGACGTACACCACCGCACCGAACCGGCGCGGATCGTTGAGCCGCAGGGTGCCGCGGTCGGTGACGAGATCGAAGTGGTCGTGTGCGCCGGGCGAAGGCAGCACCGCATCGAAGCGCAGGCTGCCCGACATGCCCAGGTGCAGCAGCAGCAGGCCGCGGTCCAGGTCGACCAGCAGGTATTTGCCACGCCGGCGCACCGCGCGCACCTGGCGCCCGATCAGCGTGCCGGGCTCGACCATCAGCGCCCAACGCAGCGGCTTGCCGATGCGCACCGCATCGATGCGCGCGCCGGCAATGCGCTCGGCGAATCCGCGCCGGGTCACTTCGACTTCGGGAAGCTCTGGCATGAAATGAAGACTCCGGGCTTCGACGAAGCCCCACGCGATGCTCGCTCAAAAGCTTGGATTATTATGGTTCGATGATTCCATCGCTCCGCCGACACCGCCTTGCGGCGGCCGCATCTCTCGTGCTGTTGGCATGTGCCGTCCAGGCGCAAACCTCCGATCCCGCCGCGCCCGACAGCCCCGCGCCCATCATCGAACGGCCCCTGCCCTTGCCGGCAAGTCCGGCGCGGCCCGCCACTGCCAAGCCCGCCAGCGAAGCCGCCGCTGCACAGCCTTCTGCGCTGACGGCCGAGCTGTTCTACGAGATCCTGATGGGCGAAATGACCGCGCGCAGCGGCGACCCGGGCTCGGGCTATGCGCTGGTGCTCGATGCGGCCAGGCGGCTGCGCGACGGCAAGCTGTTCCAGCGTGCGGTGGAAATCGCGCTGCAGTCGCGCTCGGGCGATGCGGCGCTTGCGGCCGCGCGCGCATGGCAGGAGGCGCTGCCGAATTCGCGCGATGCGCGCCGCATCGAACTGCAGATCCTGATCGCGCTCAATCGCATTGAGGAAAGCGTCGAGCCGCTGCGCGCAGAGGTCGCCGCCACGCCGCAGATCGAACGGCCGTTGCTGATGGCGGTGATCGTTCGCAATTACGCGCGTTCGCCCGACAAGAAGCTGGCCGCCTCGGTGGTCGAGCGGGCGCTGGCCGACGACCTCCGGAACCCCTCCACCGCCGGACTCGCATGGGCCACGGTCGGCCGGTTGCGTCTGAATGCCGGCGATCCGTCGGGCGCGCTCGAGGCCGCGTTCAGGGGCCAGGAGATCGCCCCCGCCTCCGACGCGCCGCCCGCGCTTGCGCTCGAATTGATCGGCCCGGGCCAACCGCTCGCGGAGCCGATCGTCACGCGCCACCTCGCGAACAACCCCAAGGCCTCGCCCGAGCTTCGCATCGCCTATGCGCGCGTGCTGGTCGAGAACCGGCGCTACACCGACGCCACCGCGCAATTGCAGGCGCTGACCTCGGCGCGGCCCGAGCTGGCCGAGCCTTGGCTGCTGGTCGGCAGCCTGCAGGCCCAGGCGCGGCAGGACGCGGCGGCCGAGACCTCGCTGAAGCGCTATGTCGAGCTCTCGGCAAGCCAGAAGGAAGAAGACGAACGCCAGCGCGGCACGACGCAGGCCTACCTCGTTCTCTCGCAACTGGCCGAGCGGCGCAAGGATTTCAACGGCGCCGAACACTGGCTCTCGCGCATCGAAAGCACCGAAGACCTCACGATCGCGCAGACGCGCCGTGCCGGCCTTCTCGCGCGCCAGGGCAAGCTGCCGCAGGCCCGCGAGATCATTCGCGCCCTGCCCGAGCGCAATGCCGACGAAAAAAAGCAGAAACTCCTCGCCGAAGTGCAACTGCTGCGCGAGGCCAAGCAATACCAGGCCGCCTACGACTTGCTCGTCCAGGCCGCCGCCGCAGCGCCCCAGGACAACGACCTGGTCTACGACCAGGCCATGATCGCCGAGAAGCTCAACCGCCTCGACGAGATGGAGCGCCTGCTGCGCCGGCTCATCGAACTCAAGCCCGACAACCAGAATGCGTACAACGCGCTCGGCTACTCGTTCGCCGATCGCAATATCCGCCTCGATGAGGCGCGCACGCTGATCCAGAAGGCAGTGCAGCTCGCGCCCGAGGATCCGTTCATCGCCGACAGCCTGGGCTGGGTCGAATTCAGGCTCGGCAACACCGCCGAGGCGCTGCGCATCCTCGAAGCGGCCTACAAGACCCGGCCCGATCCCGAGATCGGCGCGCATTTCGGCGAAGTGCTGTGGTCCGCCGGCCAGAAGGACCGCGCCGTCACGATCTGGAAGGAAGCCCTGCTGAGCGACGCCGAGAACGAGACGCTGCAGGAAACGCTCAAGCGCCTCCGGGTCAAGCCGTGAACACGATGGCGACCGACCCCGGGCGCCGGGGCCTGCTGGCGGCGGGCGCCGCGGCGCTGCTGGCGGCGGGCGCCGCGGCGCTGCTGGTGGCGAGCGGCTGCGCGCAGCTGCCCGGCCAGCGCACTCCGCAGGGTTCGGATTCGTGGAGCGGGCGCATGTCGCTGCGCATCGACACCCAGCCGGTCCAGACCTTCTCGGCCCTGTTCGACTTGCGCGGCTCGCCCGAAGCCGGCGAGCTCTCGCTCACCAGCCCGATCGGCAGCACGCTGGCCCAGTTGCACTGGGCACCGGGCGAGGCCCTGCTCAAGAACGGCAGCGAGGTCCGGCGCTTCGACTCGGTCGATGCGTTGATCGAGGCGGCCACCGGCGCGGCCATTCCGGTGGGCGCGCTGTTCGCCTGGCTCGCGGGCCGCAACGAGCCGGTGCCGGGCTGGCGCGCCGACCTCGCCCAGGTCGCGAACGGTCGCCTGCAGGCCACGCGCGAAGCACCGGGCCCCACGGCCGACCTGCGCATCGTGTTCGAGCGGTCATGAAGGCGATCTACGACCTTCCCGCGCCGGCCAAGCTCAACCTCTTCCTGCACATCACCGGCCGGCGCGATGACGGCTATCACCTGCTGCAGTCGGTCTTCATGCTGATCGACTGGTGCGACACGCTCCACGTCGAGTTGCGCCGCGACGGCCAGCTCAGCCGCGAAGACCTGACGACCGCGCTGCCACCCGACGACCTGGTACTGCGCGCGGCCCGGGCGCTCCAGGCCTATGCGCCGCCCGGCCTCGGAGCGCACATCGGCGTTGCCAAGTCGGTGCCCGCGCAGGCCGGCATGGGCGGCGGCTCCTCGGATGCCGCGACCTGCCTGCTGGCGCTGAACCGGCTCTGGCAGCTGGACCTTCCCCTGTCGCGGCTCGCCGAGATCGGCCTGGGCCTGGGGGCCGACGTGCCTTTCTTCCTGGGTGGGCGGAATGCCTGGGTCGAGGGAATCGGCGAACAGACCCGGCCCGTGTCGTTGCCCGCCGCGCGCTTCGCGGTGGTCAAGCCTCCCGAAGGACTCGACACCCGGTTAATTTTTTCTGCCCCCGATCTTCAACGCGCAACTCCTGTTGCTATAATCTCGGGCTTTGCTGCAGATAGCGAACAGCTTGAAGCTCCAGACCCTGATCACCGGTTCGGTGATGCGGTCTTCGACTTCGGCCACAACGACCTGCAGCCGGTTGCCCAGCGGCTTTGTCCCGCGGTTTCCGATGCCATCGAATGGCTCGGCACCCAAGGACTCCATGCCCGGATGACCGGCTCCGGAAGTTCGGTGTTCGCGAAAATGCCGCAAGCGCCGCACGAAGCGCAACTGGCCGAGGCCCCCACGGGCTGGCAGGTTCGTCAGTGCAGCAATCTGGCCGCTCACCCCCTCAAGGGATGGGCGACCTGAAAGATAATCGGATCTTCATCGGTCCGATGCGACATATATCGGTGGGTGGCGCAAGCCATCAACCTGTGTAGGGGAGTCGCCAAGTTGGTTAAGGCACTGGATTTTGATTCCAGCATGCAAAGGTTCGAATCCTTTCTCCCCTGCCAAATCTTTCGGGCTGCGGTCTCACCCACCGCGGCGCCTTGCAAACTGCGGCCCGAGGGCCGCAGTGTTTCTTCTGCAGCCCACCGGCTGCAATAATCGACGGCTCTCGAGCCGCCACACTTGAACTCTTTGGTGGCTTCCTCTTAGCCAATCGCACTGCCGGGACGCGCTCATGCAGGCCAATCACCCTGATTTCATGGTTTTCACCGGCAACGCCAATCCTGGCCTCGCCGCAGAAATCGCGCACAACCTCGGCACCTCGCTCGGTGCCGCGCGCGTGGGCCGCTTCTCCGACGGCGAGGTGACGGTCGAGATCAACCAGAACGTCCGCGCCCGCGATGTCTTCGTCGTGCAATCGACCTGCGCGCCGACCAACGAGAACCTCATGGAACTGCTGATCATGGTCGACGCGCTCAAGCGCGCTTCGGCCGGGCGGATCAGCGCCGTGATTCCCTACTACGGCTATGCCCGCCAAGACCGCCGCCCGCGTTCGAGCCGCGTGCCGATCTCGGCCAAGGTGGTGGCCAACCTGCTCGAAACGGTGGGCGTGGAGCGCGTGCTCACGATGGACCTGCACGCCGACCAGATCCAGGGCTTCTTCGACATCCCGGTCGACAACATCTATGCGTCGCCGGTGCTGCTGGGCGACCTGCGCCAGCGCAACTACGAAGACCTGATCGTGGTCTCGCCCGACGTCGGCGGCGTGGTGCGTGCGCGTGCGATCGCCAAGCAGCTCAACTGCGATCTGGCCATCATCGACAAGCGCCGCCCCAAGGCCAACGTCAGCGAAGTGATGAACGTGATCGGCGAGATCGACGGCCGCAACTGCGTGATCATGGACGACATGATCGACACCGCGGGCACGCTGGTGAAGGCGGCCGAGGTGCTCAAGGAGCGCGGCGCCAAGAGCGTCTATGCCTATTGCACGCACCCGATCTTCTCGGGCCCGGCCATCGAGCGCATCACGCAGTCGGCGATCGACGAAGTGGTCGTGACCAACACCATTCCCCTTTCCGACGGCGCCCTCGCCTGCGGAAAGATCCGCCAGCTTTCCGTGGCACCGCTGATCGCCGAGACGATCCAGCGCATTGCCAAGGGCGAGTCGGTGATGAGTTTGTTCTCGGACCAGGACAACCTGTTCTGACCGGGCAAAAAGCGGGCGCCCTCCACTTTGAGGAACGGCGCCCTTGTTGAACCGGAGTCGCACTGGTCGCGGTGGGCTCCCACAGGAGTTGTTATGAAATTCGTCGCTTTTGAGCGCGCAAAGCAGGGCACGGGTGCGAGCCGCCGTCTCCGCGTTACGGGCAAGACGCCCGGCATCGTCTACGGTGGCGAAGCCCAGCCGCAACTGATCGAGCTCGATCACAACGCGCTGTGGCACGCCCTCAAGAAGGAAGCGTTCCATTCGTCCGTCCTCGAGATGGAGCTCGCCGGCGCCACCACCAAGGTGCTGCTGCGCGACGTGCAATACCACCCGTTCCGCCAGCTGGTGCAGCACATCGACTTCCAGCGCGTCGATGCCAAGACCCGCCTGCACATGAAGGTGCCGCTGCACTACAAGGGTGAGGAAGAGTCCGACGCCGTCAAGCTCGAGCACAACCTCGTGACGCACGTGATGACCGAACTCGAAGTCAGCTGCATGCCCAAGGACCTGCCCGAGTTCATCGAGGTCGACCTGTCCGGCCTGAAGAAGCAAGCCACGCTGCACGTGAGCGACATCAAGCTGCCCCGCGGCGTGAAGTTCGTGAGCCACGGCAAGACGAACCCGGTCATCGTGTCGGCCGTGCCGCCGCTGGTCGCCGAAGAGCCCGTGCCCGCCACTGAAGGCGAAGCACCTGCCGAAGGCGCTGCTGCTGCTGCCGCCGCCGGCAAGCCCGCTGCCAAGACCGCGAAGAAGAAGTAATTCCTCGACGCTGCCGCCAAAGTGCCAAAGGCCCGCTTCGTGCGGGCCTTTTGCTTTGGCGCGGCCGGATAATTCAACGCCATGATCAAGCTGTTTGTCGGCCTCGGCAATCCGGGGCCCGAATACGAAGCCACCCGACACAACGCAGGGTTCTGGTGGATCGATGCGCTCGCGCGCGACTGGAAGCTCCACCTCGTGCCGGAGCGCAGCTACCACGGGCTGGCGGCCCGCGCGAACATCAACGGGCAAAGCGTCTGGCTGCTCGAGCCGCAGACCTTCATGAACCTGTCGGGCAAGTCGGTGGCCGCGCTCGCACGCTTCTTCAAGATCGCGCCCGAGGAGATCCTCGTGGTCCACGACGAGCTCGACGTGGTGCCTGGCCAGGCCAAGCTCAAGTTCGGCGGCAGCCATGCAGGCCACAACGGGCTGCGCGACATCCACGCCCAGCTCGGCACCGGCGACTACTGGCGCCTGCGCCTGGGCATCGGGCACCCCGGCGTGAAGTCGGAGGTGGTCAACTGGGTGCTCAGGAAGCCACTCAAGGAGCATCGCGATGCCATCGAGGACGCGATCGTGCGCACGCTGCATGCCGCCCCTGCCCTGGTGGCGGGCGAGATGGAGAAGGCCACGCTCCTGATCCACACGAGCAAACCGCCGCGGCCCAAGCCGCCACGGCGCGAACCCGGCGATGGAGGCGCGCCCGCCGCCACCTGACAAGCCGGCCCCGAGAGTGCGGGAGAAGAAAGAAGAAAAGGGAGAGAAAAACAATGCAGAAAAATGCAGAAAGCAGAAGCAGGCCCCGAAGAGGGCGCGCTGGCGCAGCCTTCGCCACGGCCGCGATTCTTTCGATCGCATGCGGTGTCTCCGGCGCCCCCGCATGGGCCCAGGGCTCGACGGCCTACCGCTGCGGCAACACCTACGGCGACCAGCCCTGCGCAGGCGGACAACGCCTGAAAGTGGACGATGCGCGCAGCGACGAGGATCGCCGCGCCGCGGAGGCGGCCACCCGCAGGAACGAAGCGCGCGCCGACCAGCTCGAGCGCAGCCGCCTGGCCCTGGAGCGGGGCGCCTACGAGCGCGACCAACGCGCAGCGCGCGAAGCCCGCCAGGCAGCCGTCGCCGAACGCAGGCTCGCAGCCTCCGAACGGCTCGCCGACGCGCGCGAGCGCAAGCTCGCGCTGGAACCGCGCGGGTCGAGCGCGCGGTTCGGCGGCGGCGTGCCGGCGGGAAAGCAGGCCTCTTCGCCCGATGGCAGCAAGAAAAAGAAACGAAGACCGCCGAGCGGGTCAGGGGTTCGTTGAATGCGCCGGCGGCGTCGATTCACCGGCAGCCGCCGCTGCTGCGGCTGCAGCTTTCGCCGCGGCGAGGCGCTCGAACTTCTGCCACAGCGTCTCGCGGCTCTCCACATGCTCGGGATGGATGGGGATGCACGCGACCGGGCACACCTGCACGCACTGCGGCTCGTCGAAGTGGCCCACGCACTCGGTGCATTTGCGCGGATCGATCTCGTAGAACTCGGCGCCCATGTAGATCGCATCGTTCGGGCACTCGGGCTCGCAGACATCGCAGTTGATGCATTCGTCGGTGATCATGAGAGCCATGCCCGATTATCGCGAACAAGGCACGCCTATTGCGTGAGTCGGGTTATGCTGCGCCCCGTCCCATGAGCCTGTTCATTCTCAAGCGCCTCGCCACACTGATCGGCACGCTGATCGGCGCCTCCGTCATCGTTTTCCTCGTCCTGGAGATCCTGCCCGGCAATGCCGCGCAGCTGCTCATGGGACCCGACGCCGCGCCCGAGTCGGTGGCTGCGCTCGCTGCCAAGCTCGGCCTCGACCAGCCCGCCTGGACCCGCTACTGGCACTGGATCGCCGGTCTGCTGACCGGCGAACTCGGCGACAGCTATGCCTACAGCTCGCCGGTGCTCGACTTGATCCTCGAACGGCTCGCGCTCACCGTGCCGCTCGCGCTGCTGGCGATGGCCTTCACCACCGTGCTCGCGCTGCTGGTCGGCGTGACCGCGGCGGCGCGCCACAACAAGCTCGGCGACGTGGGGCTCATGGGCCTGACGCAGGTGGGCGTCGCCATTCCCAACTTCTGGTTCGCGATCCTGCTGATCCTGGTGTTCTCGGTCCAGCTCCAGTGGTTCTCGGCGGGCGGCTTTGGCGGCTGGAGCGAAGGCATCTTCGCGGGCTTCAAGTCGCTGCTGCTGCCGGCGCTGTCGCTGGCCGTGGTGCAAGCGGCGATCCTCGCGCGCATCACGCGGTCGGCGGTGCTCGAGGTGATGCGCGAGGACTTCGTGCGCACCGCACGCGCCAAGGGCGTCTCGCAGCGCGCGGCACTCTGGACCCATGTGCTGCGCAACGCCATGATCCCCGTCGTCACGGTCATGGGCATGCAGTTCGCCGAACTGCTCGCCGGCACCATCGTGATCGAGAAGGTGTTCTATCTGCCCGGCCTCGGGCGGCTCATCTTCGAGGCCATCGGCAACCGCGACCTGATCGTGGTGCGCAACTGCGTGATGCTGCTCGCGGCCATGGTGGTCATCGTGAATTTCGTGGTCGACGTGCTGTATGCCGTGATCGACCCGCGCATCAAGGCCAGCGATATATGAGCGCCACCACAGTCCCGAGCGCAGCGGCGCTCAAGGTCCCCGGATTCTGGCGCCGCGCACTGCGGCACCGCAGCTTCGTCATAGGCGGCGTGCTCACGCTGCTGCTGCTCGTCGCGGCCGCCCTCTCGCTGGTTTGGACGCCCTTCTCGCCCTACGAGATCGACATGGCCAACAAGCTGCAGCCGCCGTCGGGCACGCACTGGCTCGGCACCGAGGCCTATGGCCGCGACGTGGCCTCGCTGCTGCTCGTGGGCGCGCGCGCCTCGATCCTCGTGGGCGTGATCGCGGTCGGCATCGGGCTCGTGATCGGCACCGCGCTCGGGCTCCTGGCCGCGGCACGGCGCGGCTGGGTCGAGGAAACGATCATGCGGCTGACCGATTTCACGCTCGCGTTTCCGGCCATCCTGTCGGCCATCATGATGACGGCCGTGTTCGGCGCCGGCATCGTCAACGCGATCATCGCGATCGGCATCTACAACATCCCGACCTTCGCGCGCATCACGCGCGCATCGGCCAACGCCATCTGGTCGCGCGAGTACGTGGCCGCGGCACGCGCCTGCGGCAAGGGCCCGTTCGCCATCACGATGCAGCACGTGCTGCCGAACATCTCGGCCGTGCTGATCGTGCAGATCACCATCCGCTTCGCGATCGCGATCCTGGCCGAGGCGGCACTGTCGTTCCTGGGCCTGGGCACGCAGCCGCCGCAGCCTTCGTGGGGCCGCATGCTGAGCGAGGCGCAGACGATGATGTTCCAGTCGCCGTTGCTCGCGGTGTTCCCGGGCATGGCGATCGTGCTGGCGGTGCTCGGCCTCAACCTGCTCGGTGACGGCCTGCGCGACCTGCTCGACCCGCGCCTCGCGCGCGCCCGGTGACCGGCATGCCACTTCTCCAAGTCAAGGACCTGCACATCGAACTGCAGACGCAGCGCGGCCCCGCCGAGGCCGTGCGCGGCATCGACTTCACGCTCGAGCGCGGCGAGACGATGGGCATCGTGGGCGAATCGGGCTGCGGCAAGTCGATCACGGTGCAGTCGCTGATGGGGCTGCTGCCATCGACCGCACGGGTCAGCGGCAGCATCCGCTTCGACGGCACCGAGCTCGTCGGACAAGACGAAAAAACCATGTGTCGCATCCGCGGCAACCGCATCGGCATGATCTTCCAGGAACCGATGACGGCGCTGAATCCGGTGCACACCATCGTGCGCCAGGTCGGCGAGCCGCTACGGCTGCACCGCGGTCTGTCTCGGGCCGACGCCCGCAAGGAGGCGCTGGCGCTGCTCGAGCGCGTGGGCATTCCCGATGCGGCGTCGCGGCTCGATGCCTATCCGCACCAGTTCTCGGGCGGCCAGCGCCAGCGCATCGGCATTGCGATGGCGCTGGCCTGCGGACCCGACCTGCTGATCGCCGACGAACCCACCACCGCGCTCGACGTCACGATCCAGAAGCAGATCCTCGCCTTGATCCAGGAACTGGTCGCGGAACGCGGCATGGCGCTGATCCTGATCTCGCACGACCTCGGCGTGATCGCCCAGAGCGTGTCGAAGATGCTGGTGATGTACGGCGGCAGCGTGGTCGAGAGCGGCCCGACCGAGGCCGTGTTCGCCGCGCGCGCGCATCCGTACACCCAGGGCCTGTTCGCCGCACGCCCGGCGCTCGGTGCACCGCGCGGCGTGCGCCTCGCGACCATCCGCGGCAGCGTGCCCGAACTCGTCGACCTGCCGCCCGGCTGCCCGTTCGCGGGCCGCTGCCACTACACCGTCGACGCCTGCCACGCGATCCGCCCGCCGCCCGCCATGCTGCGGCACGAACATGCCGTGCGCTGCATCCGCCTGCCCGAGATCGCCGCGGAAGGCGCACTCGCACCATGAACCAGACCAACGAAGCGTCGACCGCACCGCTGCTGCTCGAGGTGAAAGACCTCGTGCGCCACTACGCGCTGCCGCGCGAGAGCCTGTTCGGAGCCCCACCGCTCGTGAAGGCGCTCAACGGCGTGAGCTTCGAGGTAGCGGCGGGCCGCAGCCTCGGCATCGTCGGCGAATCCGGCTCGGGCAAGTCGACCATCGCGCGCCTCGTGATGGCGCTCGACACGCCCACCTCGGGCAGCGTGCACATGCTGGGCCGCGACCTGCACCGGCTGCCGAAGCGCGAGCTGCGAACCGCGCGGCGCGATTTCCAGATGGTGTTCCAGGACCCCTACGGCTCGCTCGACCCGCGCCAGACGGTGGCGCGCGTCGTGGCCGAACCGCTCGAGGCGCTGGCCGAGACCGGCCGCGCCGAGCAGCGCGAGCGCGCGGCGGAGGCGCTCGCCGCAGTGGGCCTGCGCAGCACCGACATGGACAAGTACCCGCACGAGTTCTCGGGCGGCCAGCGCCAGCGCATCGCGATCGCGCGCGCGCTCATCACGCGTCCGAAGCTCATCGTGGCCGACGAGCCGGTGAGTGCGCTCGACGTGTCGGTGCAGGCGCAGGTGCTCAATCTCATGCAGGACCTGCAGCAGCAGTTCGGCATCAGCTACCTGCTCATCAGCCACGACCTCGCGGTGGTCAACCACCTCTGCGACGAGGTCTGCGTGGTGTGGAAGGGGCAGATCGTCGAGCAGGGTCCGCCCGGCGAGCTCTTCCGCCATGCGCAGCATCCGTACACGCGCACGCTGCTCGATGCCGTGCCGCGCGCACCCGCCGGCGGCACCGTGCTCGCGGCCTGAACCGGTCCGGCCGAAGCCGCATCCGGGAACGTCCCGAGGAAAAACCACCCGGCGCGGCCATCGGCTTCGCCTTCGCTGCGAGAGAATGAGCCCTCCGCGCCTGGCATCTTTCGTGCTGCGTGCATTTCATCGTCATTCCGGAGATCACAACGTATGTTGAACCGTCGCACCCTCCTTGCCACCGCTGGCGCCACCGTGGCGCTGGCCTCCCCCGTTGCCGGCATGGCGCAGGGACGGAAGGACGCCATCGTGATCGGCATGGCGCTCGAGCCGCCGGGCCTCGACCCGACCGCCGGGGCCGCAGCCGCGATCGCGGAGATCGTGCACTACAACATCCTCGAGACGCTGACCAAGATCAACGTCGACGGCAGCGTCACCCCGCTGCTGGCCGAGAGCTGGGAGGTGTCGCCCGACCTCAAGACCTACACTTTCAAGCTGCGGCACGGCGTCAAGTTCCAGAACGGCGAGCCGTTCAATGCGAGCAGCGTGAAGTTCTCGTTCGACCGCGCTGGCGGCGAGAAGAGCACCAACAAGGACAAGCGCACGTTCCAGAACCTGAGCACCCAGGCGGTCGACGAGCACACGGTGGTCGTCATCAACAAGGAGATCGACCCCGACCTGCCCTTCGTGCTGGGCCAGGCCACCTCGGTCATCGTCGAGCCCAAGAGCGCTGACGCCAATGCCACCAAGCCCGTGGGCACCGGCCCCTACAAGCTCGACAACTGGGCCCGGGGTTCAACGGTCACTCTGAGCAAATGGGAAGGCTTCCGCAGCCCCGCCACTGCGAAGATCAACAAGGTGACCTTCCGCTTCATCGCCGACGCCGCGGCGCAGGCGGCCGCGCTGCTGGCCGGCGACGTCGACGTGTTCACCCGCATCGGCACGCGCGTGGTGCCGCAGTTCAAGATGAACCCGCAGTTCCAGACCATCCTCGCGGGCTCGCGCGCCAAGACCATCCTGTCGATCAACAATGCCAGGAAGCCGCTCGACGACGTGCGCGTGCGCCGCGCGATCCTGGCGGCGATCGACCGCAAGGCCGTGATCGAAGGCGCGGCCGATGGTTTCGGCGTGCCGATCGGCAGCCACTACGTGCCCGGCGCGGCGGGCTACGTCGACACCACCGGCGTGAACCCGCACGACGTGGAAAAGGCCAAGAAGCTGCTCGCCGAAGCGGGCATGAAGACGCCGCTCGAACTCACCTTGACCCTGCCGCCGCCGCCGTATGCGCGCCAGGGCGGCGAAGTGATCGTGGCGCAGCTCGCCAAGGTCGGCATTCGCGTCAAGGTGCAGAACGTCGAGTGGGCCCAGTGGCTCAGCGGCACCTACGGCAACAAGGACTACGACCTCTCGATCGTCTCGCACGTCGAGCCCTTCGACCTCGGCAACTATGCCAAGGCCGACTACTACTGGGGCTACCAGTCGAAGGCCTTCAATGCGCTGTTCGACAAGATCAAGAGCACCGGCAATGCGGCCGAGCGCAACAAGCTGCTCGGCGAGGCGCAGAAGATGCTGGCCGCCGACGCGGTCAACGGCTTCCTGTACCAGCCGCAGTTCCCGACCGTGGCCAAGAAGAACGTGAAGGGGCTCTGGAAGGAGAACCCGATCTTCGTCAACGACCTTTCGGCGCTGTCGTGGGGATGAGCACCGGCGTGGCTTCCCGCTCTTCCCGGTTGAACGAACTCTCGGCACAGGAACTCTCCGCCGCCTACCGCGGCAAGGCGCTGTCACCGGTCGAGGTCACGCAGGCCGTGATCGCCCACATCGAGCGCTGGGAGCCGCATCTGCAGGCGACCTGGCTGTTCCGCCCCGATGCGGCGCTCGAACAGGCGCGCGCCTCCGAGTCGCGCTGGCTGCGTGGCGAGCCACTCGGGCCGCTCGACGGCGTGCCAGCCACCATCAAGGAAAACATCGCGACGCGCGGCGACCCGATGCCGGCCGGCACGGCCGCCACCGACCTGCAGCCCGCAGCCGCCGACGCACCGCCAGCCGCGCGGCTCAAGGAAGCCGGTGCGGTGATCGTGAGCAAGACCACCATGCCGGACTACGGCATGCTGTCCTCGGGGCTGTCGAGCTTCCACACGCTCGCGCGCAACCCGTGGGACCTCGGCAGCACGCCGGGCGGTTCGAGCGCCGGCGCCGGCGCCGCGGCGGCCGCCGGCTACGGTCCGCTGCATCTGGGCACCGACATCGGCGGCTCGCTGCGCCTGCCGGCCAGCTGGTGCGGCATCTTCACGCTCAAGCCCAGCCTCGGTCGCATTCCGATCGACCCGCCATACATGGGCCGGGCCGCAGGGCCCATGACCCGCAGCGTCGGCGACGCGGCACTGATGATGCAGGTGCTCTCGCGTCCCGACGCACGCGACAGCATGAGTCTTCCGCCCGAAGCCGTCGACTGGGCCGCCTTCGACGTCTCGCCCGACCATCTGCGCGGCCTGCATGTCGGGCTGCTGCTCGATGCCGGATGCGGGCTGGCCGTCGACCCCGAGATCCAGGCGGCGGTCGAGCATGCGGCGCGGCTGTTTGAAAAAGCCGGTGCCATCGTCGAGCCGATGCAGCCGTTCATGTCGCAGGCGATGCTCGACGGCATGGACCATTTCTGGCGCATGCGCTCGCTCGTGGACATGAAGGCCCTGCGCGCCGACCAGCGCGCCAAGGTGCTGCCCTACATCCGTCAATGGGCCGAGAGCGCCGCCGAGTTCAGCGGGGAGCATGTGTTTCGCGGCTTCAGCCAGTTCCATGCAACGCGCGTCGCCGCGGTGCAGGCCTGTGCGCGCTTCGACTACGTGATCTCGCCGGTGTCGCCGAACATGCCCGCGGCCGCGGAAGCGCCCTCGCCCACCAACGACCCGCTGCGGCCGCTCGAACACATCGGCTTCACGGTGCCGTTCAACATGTCGGAGCAGCCGGCGTCGTCGGTGAACTGCGGCTACGCGGCGAGCGGGCTGCCGATCGGCCTTCAGATTGCCGGCCATCGCTTCGACGACCTCGGCGTGCTGCGCGTGTCGCGTGCGTTCGAGCAGGTCTGCGATGCCCAGCGGCCCTGGCCGCTGCCGCCAGCGCGCTGAGCGGCAGCGCCGTCAGGCAAGCTGGCTTGCGAGCATCTCGCGCGCCAGCGTCACGAACGCAGTCTCGCCCCGGCGGCCGGGCAGCAGCTGGAACGTGACGCGCGGCAAGGCCGGCAGGCCGTGCGGCGGCGCCAGCGGGGCCACGCCCTCACAAGCCGCCGATTCGTTCAGGCAGGCCACGCCAAGGCCCGCCGCCAATGCCGACTGCAGCCCCGCCACGCCCGACGCCACATGCGCCAGCACATAGGGCACGCGGCGCCGCCGCAGCAGTGCCACCGTGAACTGGTGCAACGAACAATTGTCCGGCAGCGCCAGCAGACGCAGCGGTTCGCCGCGCACGCGCCGCAGGCCCGTGGCGCCCAGCCATGCGAGCGATTCGCGCCGGATCACCGGTGGCTTCGCCGCCCCCGGACCCGCGGGCGTGCCGGCGATGTGCATGCCGAGCGCCACGTCGAACTCCCCGCCGGCATAGGCTGCCCGGAGCGCGTCGCTCTTCAGGATGCTGACGTGCAGGCGCACCTTCGGATAGCTCTCGCCGAGGCGGCCGAGCAGCCGCGTGAGGTCGCCGGGGCGGAAATAGTCGGTCACGGCGAGCCGCAGCTCGCCCTGCAGGGTCTCGCCGCGCAGGTCGCGAAAGGCCTCGTCGCTGAGCGCGAGGATGCGCCGCGCATAGCCCAGCAGCCGCAGCCCCGCCTCGGTCGGTGCCACGCCCGCCTTGCTGCGCGTGAGCAATGACTGGCCCGCGCGCTCCTCGAGCTTGCGGATCTGCTCGCTGACCGACGACTGCGAGAGGAACACGCGTGGCGCGGCCGCCGTGAGGCTGCCAGCCTCCACCACGGCGGCCAGCGTCCGAAGCTGCTCGAGATCGAAGTTCTGCATCTTTTCTATCCATCGGCATTGTCGATGGATACCATCATATCTTCCCGCTTTTCCGATGAACAGCGACTGCCCACAATGAACCCATCGAATCAACCAAGGAGTTCCAGATGCCGCATATCGTTGTCCACCTTTCGGGCGAGCCCGATGCCCAGCTCACCCGCAAGACCGTCGATGCGGTCGCCGAACTGACCCAGAGCGTGCTCGGCAAGCAATTGCCGGTGATCGCCATCACGGTGCAGTACATCCCGGCCGATGCCTGGTTCATCGGCGGGCAGCCGCTGGCGTCGCTGGGTCGGTCGGCGTTCCATCTCGACATCAGCGTCACCGACGAGACCAACACCAAGGCCGAGAAGGCGCGCTACCTGCGCGAGGTGCATGCCGCCATGCAGCGGCTGCGGCCCGATCTGCACGAGGTGTCGTACATCCACGTGATCGACGCGCGCGGCGCGGCCTATGGCTACGGCGGCAAGACGCAGGAATACCGCCACCAACAGGCCGGCGTTTGAAGGCTGAGGCGGGGCATGGCACCATCCGGCCATGCCCACCGCCCACTCGCACGCCGACAGCTTCGGCAATCCGCTCACGCTCGACGATGCCGCGAGCCTGCCGCTGGTCGAAGACTTCGTGATGGGCTTCGTCGCGACCGAGGCGCGCGCCGCCAACCTGCTCGCACTGGCCGAGCACGACATGAGCCCGATCGTTCAGGCCTACTGCGCCACGCTGCACCTGTTCGCCGAATCGCGCGATGCCGCGGCGCATGCGCGCCCCTTCCTGGCGCGGGCATCGGCCGGCTCGGCACGCGCCACGCCGCGCGAGCGGCGCTACATCGCTGCCATCGAAGCCTGGGCCGAGGGCGACATCGCACAAGCCATCGCGCTGCACGAAGAACAGGCCCGCGCGCATCCGCGCGACCTCGTGTCGCTGAAGCTCGGGCAATACCATTGCTTCAACACCGGCGACTGCCCCGGCATGCTGCGGCTCGCGCTCGCTGCGCTGCCCGCCGCGGCCGACGTGCCCCAGGTGCACGGCATGGCCGCCTTCGGCTACGAGCAATGCCACCTGATGCGCGAGGCCGAGGCGAGCGCACGCCGCGCCATCGCCATGTGCCGCAAGGAGCCCTGGGCGCACCATGCACTCGCGCATGTGATGCTCACCGAAGGCCGGCTCGCCGAGGGGCTGGCCTTCATGCAGGGCGTGGCCGACACTTGGACCGGGCTCAACTCGTTCATGGTCACGCACAACTGGTGGCATGTGGCGCTGTTCCTCATCGAGCTCGACCGCGACGCCGAGGCGCTCGCGCTGTACGACCGCGCGGTCTGGGGCGTGGCGAAGGACTATTCGCAAGACCAGATCGGCGCCGTCTCGCTGCTCGCGCGGCTGGAACTGGCGGGCATCGACGTGGGAGCGCGATGGCACGACGTGGCGGCGCACCTGTTGCAGCGCCAGGCCGACCACGTGCTGCCCTTTCTCGACTTGCAGTACCTCTACGGCCTCGCACGCGCGGGCCGAACTGAAGCCGATGCGCTGCTCGGCAGCATCGAGGCGCATGCGCTGCGCGCGCCGCCTTCCACGCGCACGGCCTGGGCACAGGTGTGCGTGCCGGCGGCGCACGGCCTGCTCGCCCACGCACGCGGGGAGTTCGCGGCTGCGATCGAAGGCCTCGGCAGTGCACTGCCACGCCTGCTCGAGATCGGCGGCAGCCATGCGCAGCGCGACCTGTTCGAGCAGCTGTACCTCGATGCGCTGGTGCGTGCCGGCAGCCGCGCCACGCTCACGGCCGCGCAGGGGATCCTGCAGCAGCAGCGCAATGGCCAGCCGGAATCGCTGCGATTGCGACGCCAGTCAGGCGCGGTGTATGCGCGCCTCGGACTGCCGGCTTTGGCCGACTGCGGCTGAACGCGCCTTAGCGCGTGGCCAGGTGCCGGGTCTGGTCGTAGACCGGCTGCGGCGGCAGGTCGGCGAGATGCCGCGTGTCGGCCCAGTCGACGATCTCGATCGCGTCGGGGCGCGCGGGATCGGCCATGCGGATGCGGTTGAAGCCGGCGTTCGGTATGTCGCTCTGGCGCGGTCCGCTCAGGCTCTGCCCACGTGCGGTGCGCCACACCATGTCGAGCACGCCGCCGTGCGTGACCACCACCACCCGCTGGCCGCGGTGCGCGGCCGCAAGGCTGCCGAGCGCGGCGACGATTCGCGCATGGAATTCGCGCGCCGACTCGCCCTGCGGCATGGCATGGTCCTCGCGGAACTCCAGCCATTGCGCCCAGGCATCCGGATGCTGCGCCTGGATCTCCTCGGCCCGCATGCCTTCGACGACACCGAAATGCTGCTCGCGCAGACCGACGGACGTGACCACCGGCAGCGACAACTGCAGCGCCGCCGGGGCCGCCGTCTGCTGGGCGCGCAGCAGGTCGCTGCTGACGAGGTGCTGCGCGACTTCGCCCGCGAGCCGCAGGCCCAGGCGCCGCGCCTGCTCGTGGCCGATGTCGTTGAGCGGCACGTCGGCATGGCCCTGGAAGCGCAGTTCGCGGTTCCAGGCGGTTTCGCCGTGGCGGATCAGGATGAATTCGGTGGAAGTGGCGGCTTCGGGTGCGGTGGTGGGCATGGGAGGTCCATTGTCCATGGCCTGCGTGACGTTCAGGCCGCCGGGCGCGCCGTGTGTTGCGGCGCCGCCACCGGCGCGCCCGGCGCACACGCGCGCAACGATGGCGCAGAATCCGCCACATGCCCCAACTCGTGCTGCTGCCCGGCCTCGCCTGCGACGAGCGCCTCTGGGAAGCCCAGCTTCCGGTCCTGCCCGCCGTGCTCGCAGCGCGCGTGAGCGACGCCCACATGCGCCACGACACCATCGAGTCGATGGCCGCCGCCGTGCTGCGCGAGCACGACGGTGCGCTGGTGCTCTGCGGCGCCTCGATGGGCGGCATGGTCGCGATGGAAGCCGCGCGCCAGGCGCCCGAACGCATCGCGGGCCTGGCGCTGCTGGGCACCAACGCGCGGCCCGAGACGCCCGAAATGGCCGAGCTGCGCCAAGGCGCGATCGCGCTGTTCGAGCGCGGCGAGCTGCGCGACGTGATCGAACCCAACACCGTGTTCGCCTTCCATCCCGCGCAGGCGGCCGACGAGGCACTGGTGCAGCGCTACCTGGAGATCGTGCTCGACGCCGGGGCGCAGCAGCTGGTGCACCAGAACCGCGCGGTCATGCGGCGCCCCGACGCGCGGCAGCACCTGCCTTCGCTGCGCATGCCGGTGCTGCTGATGTGCGGCGACACCGACCGGCTCACGCCGCCCGAATGCACGCGCGAGATGGCCGCGCTGGTGCCGCATGCGCAGCTGGTGTGGGTGCCGCAGTGCGGCCACATGCTCACGATGGAGAAGCCCGCGTTCGTCAACGCGGCGCTCGCCGCGTGGCTGGCTCAGTGGAGCTGACCGCCGGTCTCGCGCACGTCCTGCTCCACGGCCAGCGCGGTCGCTACCGCCACGCGCAGCGCCGCGACCATGGTGGCGAGCGACATGCTCGGCGCGCCGGGAAAGCGCGCCGCCTGTTCGGGCAGGTACGGAATGTGGATGAACCCGCCGCGCAGCCCCGGCACCGGCTGCGTGGCGATGCGGTGCATCAGGCCGTAGAAGAGGTGGTTGCAGACAAAGGTGCCGGCGGTGTTCGATACCGAGGCCGGAATGCCCGCCGCGCGCAGGTCGCGCACGATCGCCTTGATCGGCAGGGTCGAGAAATACGCCGCGGGTGCGCCGGGCACCACCGGCAGGTCGATCGGCTGGCGGCCGGCGTTGTCGGCGATGCGGCCGTCGTCCACATTGATGGCCACGCGCTCGGGCGTGATCTCGGCACGGCCGCCGGCCTGGCCGATGCACAGCACCAGGCGCGGGCGCAGTTCGTCCATCGCAGCCGCCAGCGTTTCGATGGCCGCGCCGAACGCGCAAGGCATGCGCCGCGCATGCACCGTGGCCTGGCCGCACTGCCAACGGTCGAGCGCGTGCACGGCCTCCCAGGAAGGATTCAACGCTTCGCGGTCGAAGGGATCGAAGCCGGTCAGCAGAACGCTGTTTCGCTGCGCCACAGATGCCTCCTCAGTGATTCACTGCGCGCAGCGCACACGTACGGCACATGAAACGCAACGGGGGTCCAAGCCAGCGCACCCGTGGAACGGGCTCCGCCCGGCCACTGGGTGCGCCCCCCAGTGGGGGGAGGCGCCGCAGGCGCTTCGGGGGGCGTCTCATCCCGCGCGCACGGCGATGCCCTCTTGCGCGAGCCGCTCGCGGATGCGGCGCGCAAAGGCCAGCGCATGGGCCCCGTCGCCATGCAGGCAGACGGTCTGGGCATTGACCGGCACGCTGCTGCCGTCGATGGCCGTCACCTTGCGGTCGCGCACCAGCGAGAGCGTCTGCGCGAGCGACTGTTCCTCGTCCTCGATCAGCGCCCCGGGCTGGCTGCGCGGCACCAGGCTGCCGTCGGGCATGTAGCCGCGGTCGGCGAACACTTCCTCGACCGGGGTCAGGCCGGCGCGCCGCGCGGCGTCGATCATGCCGCTGCCCGCAAGGCCGAAGAACTTCAGCGCGGGATCGAAGCGCCGCACGGCCTCGCACAGCGCGTCGGCGAGTTCGGGCTCTTTCACCGCCTGGTTGTAGAGCTGGCCGTGCGCCTTGACGTGCGAGAGCCGGCCGCCCTCGGCCTTGACGATCGCGGCCAGCGCGCCAACCTGGTAGAGCACGTTGGCGACGATCTCGTCGGGCGGCAGGTGCATGGTGCTGCGGCCGAAGTTCTCGCGATCGGGAAAGCTCGGATGGGCGCCGATGGCCACGCCGTGTGCCAACGCCCAGCGCACGCACTGCTGCATGGTCTTGGCATCGCCCGCATGCCAGCCGCAGGCGATGTTGGCGGAACTCACAAGCCCGAGCAGCGCTTCGTCGCTGCCCGCGCCTTCGCCGAGGTCGGCATTCAGGTCGATTTGCATGGGATCCCTTCCTTTGCTTCGAGGCGCGGGGCGCCACGGCACCGGCCATGCGCTTGCGCTCGCACAGTCTATGCCGACGATGGCCAGCCCGCCGCCGCAAGCCCTTGCGCCACCTGCGCGAGGTAGCGCTGCTGGCCGGCCCAGGCTTCGAGCGCAGCGGTCAGGTCGACCTGCACCAGCCGCAGCCGGCCGGCAAGTGGCGCCTGCGCGAGCTTCCAGAGGTCGGCACGGATCACCACGCCGATGCGCGGATAGCCGCCGGTGGTCTGCGCATCGCCCATCAGGATGATCGGCTGGCCCGAGGGCGGCACCTGGATGGTGCCGGGGATCACGCCCGACGAGAGCATGTCGATGTTGCGCTGGCGCTGGAGCTCGGCGCCTGCGAGCCGGCTGCCCATGCGGTTGCTCTGCGGCGTGATGCGCCAGCGCTCGCGCCAGAGCAACGCCTGCGCGGCCGCGGTGAACTGGTCGAACTCCGGGCCCGGCAGCACGCGCAGCGCGATGGTTTCGGTGCCCTCTTGTTCTTCTTCGTCGTCGCCCCACACCGGGCCGCGCAGCCCGAACGGGCGCCGCGCGCGCTGCGCGGCTGTGAGCGGCGAGGCGCCGAGCCCGAGCCGGTCGCCCTTGCGCAGCGCACGGCCCTGGTGGCCGCCGAAGCCGGCTTTCAGATCGGTGCTGCGCGAGCCGAGCACCGGCGGCACGTCGATGCCGCCGGCCACCGCGAGCCAGCTGCGCAGGCCCGCCTTCTTCGCGCCGGCTGGATTGGCGCCCGCGAGGGTCAAGGTCTGGCCCGCTGCCACCGGCACGCTCCAGCATGGCCACAGCGGCGTGCCGTCGAGCCTGGCACCGAAGCCGTCGCCCGCGAGCGCGATGCGCGTGTCGGATTCGAAGCGGATCTCGCAGCCGCCCATGGTGATCTCGAGGCCTGCGGCGGCATCGGCATTGCCCACCAGCCGGTTCGCGAGCGTGAGCGCGAGCACGTCGAGCGCGCCGCCGGGGCAGATGCCGAGCTGGCGGTGCCCATGGCGCCCGAGGTCCTGCACCGAGGCGAGCATGCCCGGCTTCTGCACGACGATCATGTCTGCACGCTCTCGACGATGAAGCGCACGCGGTCGCCCGGGCGCAGCAGCGTGGGCGGCTCGGCCGACGGGTCGAAGAGTTCGAGCGCGGTGCGGCCGATCAGCTGCCAGCCGCCCGGCGACACCAGCGGGTAGATGCCCGTCTGCTCGCCGCCGATGCCGACCGAGCGTGCCGGCACCGCCGTGCGCGGCTCGGCCCGGCGCGGCGTGGCGAGCTCGGGCGCCAGCCCGCCCATGAAGGCAAAGCCCGGCAAAAAGCCGAGCAGGTAGACCACATAGTCGGCGCCGCTGTGGCGCCGCACCACTTCGGCCGGCGTGAGCCCCGTGTGCGCCGCGACGTCCGCCAGGTCGGGCCCGTGCTCGCCGCCGTAGGCCACGGGAATCTCCACCGTCCGGCCCTCCACCGCAGTGGCCGAGAGCCTGGGCCACACATCGGCCACGCGCGCCATCAGCGCATCGATGGCCGTCACGGTGGGATCGAAGGTCAGCGTGAGGTTGTTCATGCCCGGCAGCACCTCGCCCACGCCCGGCCACTGCTGCACCTCGGCGCCGAGCGCCCAGATGCGCTGCTGCTGCGCCAGGGTGGCCGGTGCGGGCAGTTCGCACAGCAGCGCCGCATCGCCCAGCGCATGCAGGCGCGGTACGGGCGATCGGCTACTGCTCACTGGCGCATCTTTGGTGCGGTGCTCATTCACGCCCGAGGCTGCGGACCTTCTCGGCGAGCTGCTTCTCCACGTCGTCCGAGACGAACTTGTGGACTTCACCGCCGAGCATGGCGATCTCGCGCACGAAGGTGCTCGAGATGAACTGGTACTTGTCGCTCGGCGTGAGGAACACGGTCTCCACGTCGGGCATCAGCGAGCGGTTCATGCCGGCGAGCTGGAACTCGTAGTCGAAGTCGGTCACCGCGCGCAGGCCGCGCACCATGGCCTTGCCGCCGCGCGCCACGACGAAGTCGCGCAGCAGGCCGGAAAAGCTCTCGACGGTGACGATGCCGCCATAGGGCTCGACCGCATCGCGCGCCATCCCGATGCGCTCCTGCAGCGAGAACAGCGTCTTCTTGTGGTGGCCCGCCGCGACAGCGACGATGACACTCGAAAAAAGTTGGGTTGCGCGCCGCACCACGTCCTCGTGGCCGAGGGTGATGGGGTCGAAGGTGCCGGGATAAACCGCGATCACGTTGCTGGCCATGGTTGCTTTTTCCTCATGCAGCCGGTGCGGCTTGGTCGGCGGATTATGCAGCCGCCTGCGCGGCGTGCCGCAGCAGGTGCGCGTGCACCGCGCCCGCTTTCAGGTAACGAAATTCGACGAGACCGAGCGCGGCAAGCGCTTCGGCGCTCCAGCGCTGCGGTGCCTCGAGGTAGATCGCGCCGCCGGCTTTCACCGCGCGCGCCGCGGCCCGCAGCGCGGGTTCGTAGAGCGCCGTGCTCTCGAACGGCGGGTCGAGGAACACCGCGTCAAGGGTGCCAGCAGGCGCACGCTCGAGCGCGCTGGCGCCGTTGCCGCGCTCGATGCGCACGGCCTCGGCCGACAGCTTGGCCTTCGTCGCCTGCAGCTGCGCCACCAGCGCCGCATCCTGTTCGCACAGCAGCACGCTCGCGGCGCCGCGCGAGGCCGCTTCGAAGCCGAGCGCACCGGTGCCGGCGAAGGCGTCGACGCAGTGCCAGCCCGGCAGCTCGCCACCGCCGACACCGGCCAGGCTCGCGAGCCAATTGAACAGCGTTTCGCGCACCCGGTCGGGCGTGGGCCGCAGGCCGGGTTTGTCGGCAACGGCAAGGCGGGTGCGCTTCCATTGGCCGCCGATGATCCGCACCTCGTGCGACCGCGCGGACTTCCGCGCAGGCGCTGGCGACGATCGGGCGGGCGCGCGCGGGGCTGCGGCGTCTTTCTTCTTCTGGGGCATGCGGCAAGCTTAACGCGCCGCGCAGGGCCGCCCTACAGGCCGGCGATCGCCCGCCGCGCCAACGCCACGGCCAGCAGCAGCATGGTGCCGCCAATCAGCATGTCGAGCACCTGCCAGGCGCGCGGCCGCGCGAACACGGGCGAGAGCCGGCGCGCACCGAAGCCGAGTGCCGAGAACCACAACACGCTGGCGAGCGCCGAACCCGCGACGAACCACGCCTTGAGCGGGCCCGCGTACTGGGCCCCGGTGCCGCCCACGAGCAGCACGGTGTCGAGGTACACGTGCGGGTTCAGCAAGGTGAAGCCCGCAGCCTGTGCGAGCACCGCGGCGCGCGAGAGCGGCAGCCCCTCTGCCACCGTGCGCAGCGCGCCCGTGTGCCGCGAGCGCCAGAGCGCGCGCAGCCCGTAGCCGCCAAGGAACAGCGCGCCAAGGCCCGCGAGCACGGCGGCGAATGCCGGCCGGCCTTCCAGCGCCTGCGCCATGCCGGCCACTCCTGCTGCAATCAGCACCGCATCGCTCGCCGCGCAGAACACCACCACGGCGCTCACATGCTCCCGTCGCAGGCCCTGGCGCAGCACATAGGCGTTCTGCGCGCCGATGGCGACGATGAGCGCCAGGCTCAGGAAGAGCCCGTTGGCGAAGGCGGCAGTGACTTGTTCGAAGGGCATGGCGCCGAGCTTGCCGTTCTTCGTCGGTTAACTCAAACTAAACTTCCTAAGTCTTCTTCAGTTTTTCTAACTCCCTCCCGACCGATGCTCGACTACGCCGCCCTCCATGCCCTGGCCGCCGTGGTCCGCGAAGGCAGCTTCGAGCGCGCCGCGCGGTCGCTGAACGTCACGCCCTCGGCAGTCTCCCAGCGCGTGAAGCTGCTCGAAGAACGCACGGGCGGCGCGCTGCTGGTGCGTGGTGCGCCATGTGTCGCGACCGAGGCCGGGCAGCAACTCTGCCGCCACGTCGAGCGCGTGGGCATGCTCGAGCACGAACTGCGCGACGCCCTGCCCGCGCTCGGCATGGGCGGCAAAGCCGGAGAGCGCGTCACGGTGCGCGTGGCCGTCAACGCCGACAGCCTGGCAACCTGGTTCATGGCGGCGGCCGCGGCCTTCGCGCGGCAGGAGGCATCGGCACTGCTCGACCTGACCGTGGACGACCAGGACCACACCGCCGAGCGGCTGCGCAGCGGCGCCGTGCTGGCGGCCGTCACCGCGCTCGCGCAGCCCGTGGCCGGCTGCAACAGCGAGCCGCTCGGCACCATGCACTACGTGGCGGCCGCAAGCCCCGAGTTCGTCAGCCGCCACTTCGCCAAGGGCGTGGGCGCGCGCACACTCGCGAATGCGCCGAGCCTGGTGTTCGACCGCAAGGACCGGCTGCAGGCGCGCTGGGTGCGGCGCGTCTGCCACCGCAGCGTCGAGACGCCGCGGCATTGGCTCCCGTCGGCGCACGGCTTCGTCGACGCCGCACTGGCCGGCATGGGCTGGGGCATGCATCCGGCCAGCATGGTGGCCGATGCCCTGCGCAGCGGCGCGCTCGTCGAGCTGGTGCCCGGCTCGGCGCTGCAGGTGCCGCTTTACTGGCAACAGGCGCGCGCGGCGCCGGCGCTGCTCGAGCGTCTCAAGGCAGCGGTGCGTGAAGCGGCCCGCAGCGGCGCGCACGCGCTGCGCTGAAGGGCCGCGTGCCGGGCCTCTTCAGCGGCTGCCGCCCACCACCACCGTCACCATGCGCGCGGGCTGCAGCTTGCGCGTGAATGCGGCGCGAATGTCGGCGGCCGTGACGGCTTTCATGCGCGCAGTCCAGGTGTCGAGGTAGTCCAGCGGCAGATCGTGCCAGGCGATGTTGGCGACGTTACCGAGGAGCTTGCGGTTGCTGTCGAGCAGCAGCGGAAAGCCGCCGATGAGGTTGTCCTTCGCGGCCTGCAGCTCGCTGGCGGTCGGGCCCTCGGCCACGAACTTCGCCAGCACCTCGCGCGCGACCTTCACCGCGTCTTCGGCCTGGTCGGGCCGCGTCTGGAAGCCGACGCGGAACGCGCCCGCGCCGAGCCCCGGCGCAAAGCCGCTGTAGACGCTGTAGGCCAGGCCGCGTTTCTCGCGCACCTCGTCGGTCAGCCGCGAGACGAAGCCGCCACCGCCGAGCACGTAGTTGCCGAGCGTGAGCGCGAAATGGTCCGGGTCGTTGCGCGGATAGCCGGGCTGGCCGATGAACACATGGGCCTGGGCCGACGAGAACGGGATGCGCTCGTCCTTCGGTGCTGCGAGCGCCTCGACCGGCGCGATCGCGGGCAGCGGCGTGCAGGCCTCGGGCCCGGGCAGCCGCGAGAGCAAGGTGGTGGCCACGGCCTCGGCCTCGGCGCGCGTCACCGCGCCCACGATGCTGAGCTTGGCGCGGCACGGCACGATGAGTTGCCGGTAGCGCTGGCGCATGGCTTCGGTGTCGATGCGCGCAAGCGTGGCCTCGGTGACCTCTTGCCCGTAAGGATGGCTGCCATACACGGCCTGCGAGAACGCGCGGCCCGCGATGGTCGCGGGCTTGGTGTTGGCCTCGCGCAGCGCCGCACCGATGCGCTCGCGCTCGCGCCGCCAGACATCGTCGGGAAAGGCCGGCTCACCGATCTCGCGCGCAGCGAGCGCCACCGCCTTGGAGAGCAGGGCCGGCTCCGCCAGCGTGCGCAGCGAATAGCTCGCCCGGTCGTTGCCGACGCTGGTGTCGAACTGCGCACCCAGGTCGGCCCAGGCCTCGCCGAGCGCGTTTTCGTCGAGCGCCGGCTCGCCGTTGCGGCCGGCGGCCACGCCCTTCTCGACCATGGTCGCGGTCGTGCTCGCAAGGCCGGCCTGCGCCGCCGGATCGCGCCGGCTGCCGGCATCGAAGTCGATCTGCACGTCGACGATCGGCAGCGCATGGGTGGAGACGAGGTAGATCCGGGCGCCGCTCGGGAGCGTCCAGTGCTCGATCGGAAGTGCCGCGTGGGCGGCGTTCATCGCTGCGACGGCTGCAATGGCGCCGAACAGCGCGGCGCGCAGGAGAGTCTTGATACGGTTCATCGGGGTTCGACGCCTTTCAGCGCATTTCGCCGTGCGGTGCCGCGAAGCCGCGGCCGCGGGGTTTGGCTTCGAGCGGCAGCGGGCGCAGGGTGGCGACCGTGAGCTGGTCGTCGCCGAAGTACTTTGCGGCCACGGCCTGCACCTGGGCAGGCGTCACGGCCTGCAGCTTCGCGATGATCTGCGCGCTGGCGTCCAGCGGCAGGCCCTGCACCCAATTGCTGCCGAGTTCGCGCGCCTGCGCCATGACCGAGTCGCGCTTGTAGGTCTGGCTCGCCACCCATTGCGTCTTGACGCGCGCGAGCTCGGCATCGCCCACGCCGTCTTTCGCGACGCGCGCCACTTCGGCCCGGAGCGCCGCCTCGACCGCTTCGGGCGTTTTGCCATGTGCCGGCACGCCCACGAGCGTGAAGAGCTGCGGCCCGCGGCCGACCAGGCCCGAATAGGCCCCGACGGAATCGGCCACGCGATCGGCGCCCTGCGTCAGCGCGCGGTCGAGCCGCGAGCCGGTGTAGCCGTCGAGCACGGCCGACAACACCTCGAGCGACCACACGTCGCCGTCGGTGGTCTCGATGTCCTCTAGCTTCGGGATGCGGAACGCGAGCGATACGTAGGCCTGCTCGGCCGGCGCCTTGAACTCGATGCGCCGCATGCCGCGCTGTTCGGGTTCGGTGCGCGGCTTGCGCGGCGGCACGGCGCGCGCGGGGATGCTGCCGTAGTACTTCTCGGCCAGCGTGCGCACCTTGTCGACGTCGACGTCGCCGGCCACCACCAGGGCGGCATTGGCGGGCACGTACCAGCGGCGGAAGAACGCGCGCGCGTCGTCGGGCGTCATCGCGTCGAGGTCGCTCATCCAGCCGACGATGGGCCGGTGGTAGGGCGAGGCCATGAAGACCGCCGCATTCTGCTGCTCGCCGAGCAGCGCGCGCGGCTGGTCTTCGGTGCGCAGGCGGCGCTCTTCCTTGACCACCTCGATCTCGCGCTTGAACTCGTCGTCGGGCCACTGGTTGTTGGCGAAGCGGTCCGACTCGAGCTTCATGATCTGCTCGAGGCTCTCCACGGGAATCTGCTGGTAGTAGCCGGTGGCGTCGCGCGAGGTGAACGCATTCTCCTGCCCACCCAGCGCCGCGACCCGGCGCGAGAACTCGCCCGGCTTGATCGCCTTGGTGCCCTTGAACATCATGTGCTCGAGCACATGCGCCACGCCCGAGGTGCCGTCGACCTCGTCGACGGACCCGACGCGGACCCACAGCATCTGCACCGCCGTGGGCGCGCGGCGATCGGGCTGCACCAGCAGCGTCATGCCGTTGGAAAGCGTGAACTGCCGGGGAGTGGATGCCGCGGCGGCGGCGTTGGAGGGAGAGGCGGCGGAAACCGGAGGGCTTTGGGCCAGTGCAGGCATGGCCCAGAGCGCCGAAAGCGCCATCGCCAGCACCGCACCAGACGCAACACGACGTGGCGAGGGGTGTTTCATAGAATGGGTCGGATTGTAAAAAGCGCCCGATGTTCAGTTTCTTCAAGAAAAAACCACCCACCGATGCCCCGGCCGCCGAGCCGTTGCCGGCGCCCGAGCCGCCCCCCGCGCGTTCGGTGTTCTCTCCTTCGAGCTGGTTCGGCTCGAAACCTGCCGTGGAGGAGCCGGCGGCGCCTGTGGCCGAGCCGGAACCGCAGCCGGCACCAGTCCCGCCGCCACCCCCGGTGCCAGTTCCTGTACAAGTTCCGGAACCAGCCCCTGTTCCTGCACCTGCACCTGTACCTGCACCTGTACCGACACCAGTTCCAGTTCCAGTCCCGGCCCCAGTGCCTGCACCCGCACCCGCACCAGTCCCGGTCCCGGTACCGGCTCCGGCGTCTGCACCCGTCGCAGAGGCCATCGTCACCGCCGAGCGCAAAGGCTGGCTCGACAAGCTCAAGACCGGCCTGCGCAAGACCGGCACCGGCATCCAGGCGGTGTTCGTCAACGCGCAGATCGACGAAGCGCTGTACGAAGAGCTCGAATCGGCCCTGCTGATGGCCGACGCCGGCGTCAAGGCCACCGAATACCTGCTCGACGACCTGCGCGGACGCGTCAAGCGGCAGATGGCCACCGACGCAGCGCAAGTGAAGCGGCTGTTGGCCGACGCCATCGCCGACCTGCTGCGCCCGCTCGAGAAGCCACTCGTCATCGGCCAGTTCACGCCGACGGTGATCATGGTCGCGGGCGTGAACGGCGCGGGCAAGACCACCTCCATCGGCAAGCTCACCAAGCACCTCGCCAACGAAGGTGCGTCGGTACTGCTGGCCGCGGCCGACACCTTTCGCGCCGCCGCGCGCGAGCAGTTGCTGGTCTGGGCCGACCGCAACACGGTCGAGATCGTGAGCCAGGAAGGCGGCGATCCCTCGGCCGTGAGCTTCGACGCCGTTACCGCGGGCAAGGCGCGCGGCAAGGACGTGGTGCTGGTCGACACCGCCGGACGGCTGCCGACGCAGATCCACCTGATGGACGAACTCCGCAAGATCAAGCGCGTCGTCACCAAGGCCGACGCCAGCGCGCCGCACGAGGTGCTGCTGGTGATCGACGGCAACACCGGACAGAACGCGCTGGCGCAGGTCAGGGCCTTCGACGAAGCGCTGGGCCTCACGGGCCTGGTCGTGACCAAGCTCGACGGCACGGCCAAGGGCGGCGTGCTCTGCGCGATCGCACGCGAGCGGCCGATCCCGGTCTACTTCATCGGCGTGGGCGAGAAGCTCGAAGACCTCGAAACCTTCAACGCACGCGAATTCGCGCAGGCGCTGCTGGGCTGAGAATCGGCCGCGGCGCCGTCGATTCGCTATTGTTCTGGTAGCGCTTGCAAGTGCAGGGGCACGGGAGGCGCAAACCGTGGGGGGGGCTGCCCGTGGAGGTCGTTGGCCGGGACAGTGCTTACCGCTGCGCGCGGCACCCTGTTCTTCGTTCTGTTCTGGATGCGGTTCATCATGGTGGCTGTGTGCTTTTCGTGTCCGGTCTGCTTTTTCTTGGTATTCCCGTTCTCGTTGTACGCTTGCCCCGACAAGACGTTTATGTTGTGGAGCTCCGGTTTACCAGCTTTGTTGCCTTCGTGGTGGCGTGGGCGTAAGATTCGTGGCTCGCGCTACTGTCCCCCAGAGGACATGGTGAGAGTGCTGTTAACGCGATATTTCGCGGGCGCGAAATCAAGGGAGTGAACATGACGAGGACTAGCCTTTCCTTCGCAGACGGTGCGACTGTTACGCGGCCGCCTGCTGCGCGATTGCCGCAAGTGATGAACACGACTCAACGCCTTGCCCGGTACGAAACCGCTCAAGAGCTTTGCGGGATGATGGCTGCGCGTCGTTCGGAGTGGATCCGCGACGAAGAACGGAAGGCCACTGTTGATGTGGCCAAAGTGGCGCAGTGGAAGCGTGAACGTGCCCAGTATATGGACGAGGGTGATTCGCTGTTGTTCGGCGACGTGGACACGATCGAGCGACTGATTGCGGTCTATGGGCCGCTGGTGCGCGCAGGCAACGTGGCGTGAATTCGCCCGCCTCTGAAGGGCGGCTTCCACCGGGCGAGCATGAGAAGGTCTATGCGGAGATCCGCGACCGCTATTTGCCCAAGAGCCAGCCTCAGGACCAGCCCGTCGCCATCATCACCGGCGGTCAGCCGGGCTCCGGAAAATCAGGCATCACGTCCGAAGCCATGGCCGAGTTGGCTGCCCGCGGTGGCTACGTTCTCGTCGACGCCGACAAGCTGCGCCGCTTTCATCCAGATTTCAACCAGCTGCTGCGCGAAGACGATCGCACAGCAGCCAACCTGACGCACCCGGACTGCGGCACTTGGGCTAGTCGCCTGAGACATGAGGGCATGGCGAGCGGGCGCAACTTGATCATTGACCAGACGACGCGCGATCCTGAAGCGCTCGAAAGGATATCGGGCCAACTGCGAGATTCTGGATACCGCATTGAGCTGCGCGTCATGGCCGTCAATGAGGCGGTCAGCGAGCAGCGGATCTACACGCGGTATGAGCACCAAAAGGCCGAAGCGGGTGTAGGGCGGTTCTCCACAAAGAACAAGCACGACGAAGCCTACGAGGGCGTGCCGAAGGCCCTGGCGGCTGCGGAAGACAAGCGACTGGTCGACTTGATTCGCGTCCATGACAAGGACCACAACAGGATCTACGAAAACCAGCTCAAGGGGCCAGGCGAGGATTGGCAGAGGCCGCCGGGCGCAGCCAGGGCTTTGACCGATGAACGGGCGCGGCCCCTCACGCTTGCGGAGAAATGCGAGCTGGCCAGCAACTATGTCGAGCTCGGCCGCATAGTCAGCGCACCAGGTCGAAATGCGACGCCCGAGGAGAAGGGGGCTATCGAGCAGAAGCAGATCGCCGCGGACAATGCGGCTGCGGCGGAAATGTTTCGACGACGCCCACAAGCCGAAGTAGTGGCCGCGCACCCGAGCACAGCGGCCGCGTACGCCTTCGTCGAGGCCGCCCGCAAGGCGTCGCAGGCATTGCCGAGCGATGAACATCGCCGCGCGGTTGAGCAACAGATCCGCACACAGGTGGCCAGTGCAATGGAAAAAGGCGAATATCCGCGCATCGCTGTCCGCGACACGAATGTGGAGCAGGCGCAGGATCAAGGCAAAGGGCAAGAGCGCTAGAAGCCGCTTTTGCCCTTTGCCACTCTTCAATTCAAGTTAACTCGCCGCCGTCACGTTCGCCCAGCGCTTGTATGCCTCGAGCACCAGTGGCGACACGCTGCCGCAGTCGACGAATTCTGCGCGCTCGAGGAGCATCGCTGCCGATACATCAGCCCCTTCGGTTTGCGTCGGGGTGAAGGTGCAGATCTGCGCATTCTGGTGGATGCGCTCGCATGCATCGATCCAAGGCGTCTTGCAGATCTAGAAGTTTCAAGCTCATTGCACGCGGTGTTTGCATGGCTCCCCTCTACTTGATGAAGATCGCGGCGGCTGCCAAGCCTGCGGCGGCAATAGCCGTGAACGCATTCTCGATATAGCGTGTCCGTGCTCGTAGCCCAAGAAAAAGGGTCGGTTGGTTGCGGCGTTCGATGCCCGCGGCGCGGTCGTGTGGTCGTGTTGCTACTCACCAATGAACGCACCCGAGCCATAGGACGGGGGAATTACTCTCCATGACTTCAGGATCTCGAAGATCAAAGTTGCGTAGCGGTCCCGCTTCGATGGCGTTTTGGAGTGGTAGGTCCCTACCGCCGTCCAGGTGTTTCCGTGGGTCTTGACCTGCTTGGCCAAGTGCCAGGCGGAAACGTAGATGTTGACGCAGCCATCGAGAAGTTGATCTTTGCCGATGCCATAGCGCGCGAGCTCGGGAAAGTGGACGGAATTCAGGCCTCCTAGACCCACGTCGATCGAGCCGTTCTTGTTGTGTTGATTTCCATCCAGAAGTGACCCACTAAGCCCGGCGATTTCCACCTAAATCTGACCCACGTAAGAACCCTAACC
>NZ_JBDGJC010000011.1:0-111003 GCF_057657075.1 Variovorax sp. Soil_C_26 | reverse complement strand
CAAGGCGCCAAGCGCAAGCTGGACTGATGTCCAGCGAGCATTGGCAACGCCGCATGCGCCCTGTCTCGCGCAACCCTCCGGGCCGCTGCCTGGGACTGCCATGCTGCGTTGCGGGCTCGTTGTGTGGCTCGCCACACGGCCTCGCCCGCGCCTTGCCTGGCAGTCCCAGGCAGCGGCGCGGGGCCATGCCCAAGCCCGGCAGCCTCCTAGGTGAACCCCGCATTCTTGGTCGGGTGCGGGGCTTTGACAATTGCATAGTCCATTGACAGACTGTCAAAGAATTTTTGACAAAATCGGCGCCATGGACCTTCAATCGCTGTCCCTGCTGGTCGAAATCATCGACGCGGGCAACCTCAGCGCCGCGGCGCGGCGGCTCAAGATGAGCCGCGCCAACGTCAGCTACCACCTCAACCAGCTCGAGCGGTCGGTCGGCGCGCAGCTCGTGCGCCGCACCACGCGCCGGGCCGAGCCGACCGAGATCGGGCTGCGGCTCTACCAGCACGGCATCGTGATCCAGGGCGAGCTGCTGGCCGCGCGCGAATCGGTCACCACGCTCGGCCAGGGGCTGCAGGGTCGCGTGCGGCTCAGCGTGCCGAGCGGCTACGGCCAGCTCGTGATGGCCGGCTGGCTGATCGACTTCAAGCGGCAGTACCCGGGCATCGTGCTCGACGTGGTGTTCGAGAACCGCATCGAGGACCTGCTGCGCGACGAGGTCGACATCGCGATCCGCGTGGTGCCCGAGCCGCCGCAGAACCTGGTGGCGCGCGACCTGGGCGCGGTGCGCTACGTGGCCTGCGCCTCGCGCGGCTATGCGGCGGAACATGCGCTGCCGCAGCAGCTCGACGAATTGCAGAGCGCTCCCGTGGTGACGGCGGCCGTCGTCGGGCGGCAGCTGCGCGTGTCGGCCTACCAGAGCCAGGAGCTGGGCGAAGTGCGGCGCGAAGTGGTGCTCGAGCCGACGCTGATCTCGGAAAACTTCCTGTTCCTGCGCCAGGCCATCCTGGCGGGCCTCGGCATCGGGCTGGTTCCCGACTACGTGGTGGCCGACGACATGCGCCGGGGCGACGTGGTCACCACGCTCGACGACTGGCGCCTGTCGCTCTTCGGCACGCAGATGTTCATGCTCTACATGCCGAACCGGCAGCACACGCGCGCGATCCGGACCTTCATCGACTTCATCCTCGCGTGCGTGCGGGTGCCAGGCGAGGAGGCGCCGGCTCAGTCGCAGCGATAGGTCACCTCGGCGCCCGGCGCGCGGGCCGCCGCCTCGGGGTCGAGGTAGCGCATGGGCGCGCCGAAGTTGCGGCAATAGGCCTCGGCGTCCTGGGTGGAGGGCGACTTGAAAACGCCGTCGGCGAGGAAGACCACGCGCGGCGCGGTGCGCGGGGAGGCGCATCCCGCGGCAAGCAGCGCGGCAGCCAGTGCGAGCACGGAGAAGGAAGAGAGGCGGCGCATCGGACACGGCGCATCGCTGCGCATCGGGTGGAAAGAGCCCTGGACTGTAGCGGGCCGCGTGGCGAGCGACCCTGCGCGCAGCCGGTCTTTGTCAACGCCGGCGCCTCGATGCTGTATATTCATACAGTCTTTTGACGCCCCAAGCCGCCGTGGAACTTCAGCGCAAACTCGCCATCCTTGCCGATGCCGCCAAATACGACGCCTCCTGCGCGTCGAGCGGTTCGCAGCCGCGCGACTCGGTCGGCGGACGCGGCATCGGCTCGACAGAGGGCATGGGCATCTGCCACAGCTACGCGCCCGACGGCCGCTGCATCTCGCTGCTCAAGGTGCTGCTGACCAACCACTGCCAGTACGACTGCCTCTACTGCGTCAACCGCGCCTCGAGCAACGTGCCTCGCGCGCGCTTTCGCATCGACGAGGTGGTGCAGCTCACGCTCGACTTCTACCGGCGCAACTGCATCGAGGGCCTTTTTCTGTCGAGCGGCATCGTCAAGTCGCCCGACCACACGATGGAGCAGGTGGTCGAGGTGGCGCGGGCGCTGCGCGAGGACCACGACTTTCGCGGCTACATCCACCTGAAGACCATTCCCGACGCAAGCGACGAACTTATCGCGCGGGCCGGCCGCTATGCCGACCGGCTCAGCATCAACGTGGAAATGCCGACCACCGAGGGGCTTCAGGCGCTCGCACCCGAGAAGGACGAGAGCGCCATCCGCCGATCGATGGCGCGGCTGCGGCTTGCGATCGACCACACGCGCGAAGAAGCGCGCCGCGTGGTGCCGATCCGCGTGCTGCCCGGCGCCGCCCCCGTGGCCGCCAAGCCGCCCCCCTTCGCGCCCGCGGGGCAGAGCACCCAGATGATCGTGGGCGCCGATGCCACAGACGACCGCGGCATCCTCGCGACCAGCGCCACGCTGTACGGCGCCTACCGGCTGCGCCGCGTCTACTACTCGGCCTTCAGCCCCATTCCCGATGCGGCGCGCGCGCTGCCGCTCACCGCTCCACCGCTCTTGCGCGAGCACCGGCTCTACCAGGCCGACTGGCTGATGCGCTTCTACGGCTTCGGCCACGAGGAGATCGTGGCGGCGCCCGACGGCCTGCTGCGGCTCGACGTCGATCCCAAGATGGCCTGGGCGCTCGCGCATGCCGAGTGCTTCCCGGTCGACCTGAACCAGGCACCGCGCGAGATGCTGCTGCGCGTGCCCGGGCTCGGCGTCAAGGCCGTCGACCGATTGATGCAGGCACGTCGGGTGCGACGCGTGCGTGCCGAAGACCTGCGGCGGCTCCATGTGCCCGCGCGCAAGGTGCTGCCGTTCGTGGTGGCCGACGGGCATCGGCCGGCGCGCGGCGCTCTCGCGGCGCCGCCGCGCACCGCGGTGCAGGCATCGCTGTTCTAGGGGCCGTGCGATGCAGGCGCTGCTCGACGATCCGGTCGACCTCGACGCATTCCGCCGCAGCGCCCGGCAACTGCTGGCCGCTGGCGTGCCGCCGGGCGAAGTCGAATGGCGTGTGCGCGACGCGGCCGGCGGCGATGGCGGCGGCGGCGCAAGCCAAGGCCTGTTCGGCGAGGCAGACACCATGCTGCCCGCGCCGCCCGCCGTGCCTTCGCATCCCGTGCCGGCCGCCATCGTCGCACTCTGCGCCGACGTGGTCCTGCACCGCGACGACCAGCGCTTTGCCTTGCTCTACCGCCTGCTCTGGCGCCTCGCGCACGAACCCGCGCTGCGGCACGATCCACTCGACGCCGACATGATGCGAGCCCAGCGCATGGCCCGGTCGGTGCGGCGCGACATCCACAAGATGCGCGCCTTCGTGCGCTTCACGCGCGTGGCCGACGAGGCCGACGGGCTCGAGCGCCACGTGGCGTGGTTCGAGCCCGAGCACCGCATCGTCGAGGCCAATGCGCCGTTCTTCGCGCGCCGCTTCGCGCAGATGCGCTGGGCCATCCTCACGCCCGACCGCTGCGTGGCGTGGGACGGTGCCGCGCTGGCCTTCCGGCCCGGCGCCGACCGGCGCGAAAAGCCCGCGCCCGATGCCGGCGAGCAGCTCTGGCTCACCTACTACGCGCACATCTTCAACCCCGCGCGGCTCAAGCTCGCGGCCATGCGCAACGAGATGCCGCGCCGCTACTGGCACAACCTGCCCGAGGCCGCGCTGATCCAGCCGCTGGCCGACGCCGCCGCGGCGCGCAGCCAGGCCATGATCGATGCACCGGCCACGCCCGTGCGTCGCATCCGCGCGCCCATCGCGCTGCACCTGCGCCCCGCGGAAGGCGTGGCGCCCGCGAGCCTGGCCGAACTGCAGGCCGCCGCGCACGGCTGCCGCGCCTGTCCGATCGGCGCGCTCGCCACGCAGGCCGTGTGCGGTGAAGGCCCGCTCGCGCCGCACCACATGCTGGTCGGCGAGCAGCCCGGCGACCAGGAAGACTTGGCGGGCCGGCCGTTCGTCGGGCCGGCCGGGCAGCTGCTCGACCGCGCGATGGCGCAGATCGGCTGGCCGCGCGACAGCGTGTACCTGGCCAATGCGGTGAAGCACTTCAAGTACGAACTGCGCGGCAAGCGCCGCATCCACAAGACCGCCGGCCAGCGCGAGGCCGAAGCCTGCGCCCATTGGCTCGACCACGAGATCGCGCTGGTGAAGCCGCAGGCACTGGTCGCGCTCGGCGCCACCGCGGCGCGCGCGCTGCTCGGGCGCCCGGTGGCGGTGCAGGCCGAACGCGGCATGTGGCTGCACGAACGCGCCGACGGCCGACCGGTGTTCGTCACGCTGCATCCCTCGGCACTGCTGCGGCTCGCGGACGGCGAACGCGCCGCCGCCTATGCACGCTGGCGCGACGAATTGGCCGCCGCGCGCGGCACGGTTTCTGCTGCAATGGCGGCATGACGCCTGCCCATGCTTTGCTCGCCATCCGGCCGCTGACCGCCGACGCCTTCTCGCCCTTCGGCACGGTGATCGCCGCGCCGCCCGGCGAAGGCCGGCCCATCAACGGCGGCAGCGCGCAGCGCTTCGACCTCGTGGACGACCTGCAGCTCGACGCCGGCGGCGGCCGGCCGATGCTCGCGCTGTTCCGCGCGCAGGCACGGCGCTTTCCGCACGAGGTCGTTGAACTGGAGCGCCATGCGCTCGGCAGCCAGGCCTTCGTGCCGCTCGGCATGCGGCGCTTCGTGATCGTGGTCGCACGTGCAGGTGCGGCGCCCACGTCGGCGGCCGATCTTTCGGCCTTCGTGACCGATGGGCTGCAGGGCGTGCTGCTCGCACCCGGCACCTGGCACCACGCGCTGCTGGCGCTGGACGCGGGCGACTTCGTGGTGCTGGAGCGCGGCGCCGATGTGCCCGACTGCGACGTCTGCCGCCTGGCCGCGCCGGCGGTGGTTCAGCCGGACTGAGAAGCTGTGAACGAACCGGCCATGCCCGCTCAGCCCGCCCAGACACGCCCGCTCGTCGTTGCAAATGCTCGCCGTAGCCCGAGCTACGACTGCGCTTTGCGCCTCGATCGGACGCGCCTGGACGACCTGCTCGGGCACGTCCAGTTCATTCACAGCTTCTGAGACGCTGCCGCGAGGCGCTCGGCCAGCGCGACCAGCGAGCGGTCCGAGCCTGCGGGGCCGAGCAGCGAAAGGCCCAGCGGCGCGCCGTCGCGCTGCGCGAACGGCATCGACAGCTGCGGAAAGCCGCTGAGGCCCGCGATGCAGAGCATCCGGATCGAGCGGTCGCGGTAGTCCTCCAGGCCGGCCTCGGCCTCGCTGCGCAGTGGCGCGATGTCGGGCATCGTCGGCATCAGCAGCACGCCGTCATGGCCGAGCAGCTCGGCGAGGTGGCTGCGGAAGGCGCTGCGAAACGCACGGCCGGCGACGATCTGCGCATCGGTCACGCCGCGCGACCAGGCAAAGCGCTCCGCCACGCCGGGGCCGAGTGGCGGCGCATGGCGCTCGATCAGCGGCCCGTCGGTGAGCCAGGCCTCATGGCCCTGCACGTAGCGAAAGTTCCAGTACATCGCATCGAAGGAGTCGAGCGCCACGTCGACATGCCGCGCCTCGCCGAGCACGGCCTGCACGCGCGCGGCGGCATCGGCCAGCGCCGCGGCCGCGGCCGGCACCGCGAGCGACCAGACATCGTCGGGACGCAGCAGCCGCACGCGCGCCGGCAGGGCCACCGCATCGGCGCCCAGCAGCACGTCGGCCACGCGCGCGAAGGTGGCGGCGTCGCGCGCGAACCAGCCGCAGGTGTCCAGGCTCGGCGCGAGGTCCATCACCCCCTCGAGGCTCACGCGCCCGTGCGTCGGCCGCAGGCCGTAGAGGCCGCAGTGGTTGGCCGGCGCGCGCACCGAACCGCCGGTGTCGGTGCCCAGCGCGAAGTCGCACAGGCCCCACGACACCGCCGAGGCCGAGCCTGACGACGAGCCGCCCGTGATGCGGTCCTTCGCGGCGCCGTTGATCGGCGCACCGAAATGCGCGTTGTTGCCGTTCATCGAGAACGCGAGCTCGTCGGTCACGGTCTTGCCGACGAAGCGCGCGCCCGCGTCGAGCAGCTTTTGCACCGCGGGCGCGGTGCGTGTCTTGATGCCCGACATCGCGAGCACGATCGGGCTGCCGCCGCCGGTGGGATGGCCGGCCACGTCGAACAGGTCCTTGGCCGCGAAGCTCAGGTCGGCGAGCGCGCCGGTGGCCGCATGCGGCACCGGAACGTCGGGGTAGGGAACGAAGGCGTGGGCGGGGTCGTGCAATGGCATGGTGGTGCAGGTCGGCAGGGTCAGGCTACCAGGGTGGGGGCGATGGCGGCGGCAGCCTCGGTGCGGATGCAGCGCGCGCGGTGGTTCGGTGCCAGCTCGATGGCGGGCGGCTGTGCAATGCGGCAGGCCTCGGCGGCGAGGCTGCAGCGCGCGGCAAAGGCGCAGCCAGGCGGTAGCGCGGAAAGGTCGGGCGGGGCGCCGCCGATGGTCTCTAGCCGCGCGCCGCGCGCGAGCGCGCCATGGGCCCGGCTCTTGAGCAGCGCGATGGTGTACGGGTGGCGCGGCGTGCGGATCAACGCGCGCGCGCTGCCTTCCTCGACGATGCGGCCCGCATACATCACGGCGATGCGGTCGGCCACCTCGACCGCCGCGCCGATGTCGTGCGTGACGAAGATCACCGACAGGCCGAGGTCGCGCTGCAGCTCGCGCAGCAGCAGCAGGATCTGGATCTGCACCGTGGCGTCGAGCGCGGTGGTCGGCTCGTCGGCCAGCAGCAGCTGCGGGTTGCAGGCCAGGGCGAGCGCGATCATCGCGCGCTGGCGCATGCCGCCGGACATCTCGTGCGGATAGGCCGCGAGGCGGCGCTCGGGGCTCGGGATGCGCACGCGCTCGAACAGCGCGAGCGCGCGCCGCTGCGCTTCGGCCGCGGCGACGCCCTTCTCGTGGCGCCGGATCGATTCGACGATCTGCGCACCGACCGAGTACACCGGGTCGAGCGCGAGCAGCGGCTCCTGGAAGATCATCGACGCGACCTTGCCGCGGAAGCCGTCGAGCTCGCGCGTGGACATCGCGAGCACGTCGCGCCCGGCCACCTGCACCTGGCCGCCGATGCGCGTGCGGCGCTCGGGGTGCAGCCGCAGCAGCGTGCGCAGCGTCACGCTCTTGCCCGAGCCCGATTCGCCGATCAGCGCAACCACTTCGCCGCGGCCCACGTCCAGGCTCACGCCACTCGCGGCATGCACGGGCTTGCGCCCGCCGGTGAAGGTGACGCTCAGGTCGCGCAGGCGGACCATCGGTTCGGTGACGGGTGGCGCGGCGTGGTTCATGCGGCCTGCCTTTCTTCGTGTTGCTGCGCCGGCTGCGCCATGGGGTGCCCGCTGCCCGCTTCATGCACCAGGCAGCTCACCGCATGCCGCGCGCCGGTGGCGATGCGCTCGGGCACCACCTGGCTGCACACCGGCGCTGCGAGCGCGCAGCGCGGATGGAAGCGGCAGCCGCTCGGCGGATCGATAGGGTTCGGCGGGTCGCCCGCGAGCGCGGCGGCCTCGGTGCGGTGGTCGGGGTCCATCGACGGCATCGACGACAGCAGCGCGCGCGTGTAGGGGTGCGCCGGCGCATCGTAGAGCGTCTCGGACGGACCGATCTCGGCGACCTGGCCGAGGTACATCACCATCACGCGGTCGCTCACGTAGCGCACCACGTTCAGGTCGTGGCTGATGAAGACGTAAGTCAGGCCGAACTCGGCCTTCAGGTCGAGCAGCAGGTTGATGACCTGGGCTTCGACCGACTTGTCGAGCGCCGAGACCGCCTCGTCGAGGATCACCATGCGCGGCTGCAGCGCCAGCGCACGCGCGATGTTGACGCGCTGGCGCTGGCCGCCCGACAGCTCGTGCGGATAGCGCTCGGCAAAGCGCCGCGAATCGAGCCCGACGCGCGCGAGCAGGTCGCGTGCGCGCGCCACCGCTTCGCGCCGCGGCAGGCCGTGCACCTGCGGCCCGAAGGCGACGGAGTCCTCGATGGTGAGGCGCGGATTGAGCGAGGCGTAGCTGTCCTGGAACACCATCTGCACCTGGCGCCTGAATTCCTTCAGCGGCAGGTCGCGGCCGCCGACCTCGCGGCCGTCGAACACCACCTCGCCGCGCGTCGGCGCGATGAGCTGCATCAAGAGGCGCGCCGTGGTCGACTTGCCGCAGCCCGATTCGCCGACCACGCCCAGCGTCTCGCCCTTGTGCACCTCGAAGTCCACGCCGTCCACGGCGCGCACCACGCCGCCGCCGCGGCCGAGCGCGTCCTTCTTGAGCGGGAAGTGCTTGACCAGGCCCGAGATGCTGAGCAGCGGCTGCGCCGGGCCGCCGACGTCGTTCAATGGATTCATGCTCACCCCTTGTTGTCCATCGCCGAGCGCAATCCGTCGGACAGCAGGTTGAAGGAGATCGAGGTGACGAAGATCATCAGCCCGGGCAGGGCCGCCACCCACGGCTGCACGTAGATCGCGGTGCGCAGCGTGTTGAGCATCAGCCCCCACTCGGGCTCGGGCGGCTTCACGCCCAGGCCCAGGAACGACAGGCCCGAGGCCAGGATCATCGACACGGCGATCAGGCTCGTGGCGTAGACGAAGATCGGTCCGAGCACATTGCCGAGCACGTGCACCCGCACGATGGTGAAGGGGTTCGCGCCCGAGGCGCGCGCCGCCTCCACGTAGTCGCGCGTGCGCACCTGCGTCGTCACGCTCTCGGCCACGCGCGCGATCTGCGGAATGAACACCACCGTCAGCGAGATCAGCGAATTGACCACGCCCGCGCCCAGCGTGCCCGACAGCGCGATCGCGAGCAGCACCGACGGGAAGGCGTAGAACACGTCGATCGTGCGCATGATCAGCGTGTTGGTGAGACCGCCCGCGTAGCCCGCGACGATGCCGATCACCGTGCCGAGCACGAAGGCGCAGAACACCGGCGTGATGCCGATGAACAGCGACAGCCGGGCGCCCACGATCAGGCGCGAGAGCATGTCGCGCCCCTGTTCGTCGCTGCCGAGCAGCAGCCCCTCGGTGCCGATCGGCTTGAGCCGCTTGAGCATCGAGGAGGCATACGGGTCGGCCGGCGCGAGCCAGGGGCCGAACACCGCCAGCCCGATCAGCAGCAGCACCACCAGCGCGGCACCCATGGCGACCGGATCGCGCACGAAGCGCAGCACCACCGAAGTCCAATAGCCGCGCGAGCGCTGCGGCGGCAGGGGCTCGGCGGCGATGAGGGGAGCGAGAAGGGCGGACATGGCGATGGGTCTTCAGGCCCGCGCAATGCGCGGATCGAGCAGGGTCTGCAGCACGTCGACCAGCAGGTTGAGCACCACGAAGAACAGCGCGAGCACCAGGATGGTTCCCTGCAGCAGCGGCAGGTCGCGCTGGAAGATGGCGGAGTTCAGCAGAAAACCGGTGCCGGGCCAGGAGAACACCGTCTCGATGAGGATCGAGCCGCCGAGCAGGTAGCCGAGCTGCAGGCCCATCACCGCCAGCGCGGTAGGCGCGGCGTTCTTGACCATGTGGCGGAACACGCCGAAGTGCGTGAGGCCCTTGGCGCGCAGGCCGATGATGAACTCCTGGTCGAGGATCTCGGCCACCAGTGCGCGCACCGTGCGCGCGATGATGCCCATCGGGATCACCGACATCGTGAGCGCCGGCAGCACCAGAAACTGCAGGTGCGCCCAGTCCCAGGCCCAGTCGCTCGAGCCGCCCGGGCCGGCGCCCGTGGCGGGCAGCCACATGAGCTGCGACGAGAACACGATGACCATCACCATGCCGAGCCAGTAGTGCGGCACGCTCACGCCGAGCACCGAGAACATCGAGGCTGCGCGGTCGATCCACGAGCCGCGGAAGTAGCCCGCCACGAAGCCGAAGAGCGAACCCAGCACGAAGCCGATGAAGGTGGCCACCACCGCGAGGCGCAGCGTGTTGCCGACGGCGGTGAACACCTCGCCGGCCACCGCGCGGTTGCTTGCGATCGACATGCCCAGGTCGCCGTGCAGCGCGCGCCAGAGCCACATCGCGAACTGCTCGGGCAGCGAGCGGTTGAAGCCGTAGAGTTCGCGCAACTGCGCCTGCAGCTCGGCCGACGCGTCGGGCGGCAGGATCGACACCAGCGGGTCGCCCGGCGCGATGTGCACCAGCAGGAAGCACACCAGCGCCACGCCGACCATGATCGGCAGGGCGTAGACGATGCGGCGCAGCAGGTAGGCGAGCATCGCGCGCTCAGTCCATGGTCATCGTGGCGATGTCGATGAACCAGCTTTTCGGCTGCACCACGTTCCGGACCTTGGCCGACATGGCGCGCGGGCCCACGTCGTGCGCGATCCAGACGAAGGGCGCGTCGTCGACCACGTGCGCATGTAGCTTTGCCAGTGCCGCGTCGCGCGCCTTGTCGTCGAAGCTGGTGCGCGCATCGGCCACGAGCTTGTCGACTTCGGCATTGCCGTAGTAGCCCCAGTTGTTCGACACCGGCGGGAACGCCTTGGTGCTCACGAAGCGCACCATCGCGAAGAACGGGTCCATGGCGGCGAAGCTCACGTTGGTGGCATTGGCGCCGTTGGCCGACGGGTCCTTAGCGCCCTTGCGCCAGTTGGTGAAGAGCGTGTTCCATTCGATCACGTCGAATTCCACGTCGAAGAAGCATTGCTTGAGCGACTGCTGCGCGTACTCGTTCATCGGCAGCGGCTGCATCTGGCCCGAGCCCGAGGCCGAGATCTGCACCTTCACCTTGATCGGCTTGGCGGCCGAGTAGCCGGCCTGCGTCATCAGGGCCTGCGCGGCCTTCACGTCGTAGCGGATGTCGAACTTGGGGTTGCCCCACCACGGATGGCCGGGCGGCACGGTGCCCTTGGGCTCGGCCATCATGCCGCCGAGCAGTTGTTTCATGCCGCCGCGGTCGATGCACAGGTTGGCCGCCTGGCGCACGCGCTTGTCGAGCCAGGGCGAGCCTTCGGCGAACGACAGCTGCCAGGGCCACACGTGCGGCTGCGCATTCGAATAGATCTTGAAGCCGCGCTGCGTGATCTGCGGCATCGCGTCGGGCGCGGGCGCCTCGATCCAGTCGACCTGCCCGCCCAGCAGCGCGGCAGTGCGCGCGTTGGCCTCGGGCATCGGCAGCATGACGACCTTGTCGATCTTGGGCACGCGCTTCGCGTCCCAGTAGGACTTGTTGGCGGCCAGTTCGAGCCGCTCGCGCGCCACGAAGCGCGTGACCCGGAACGGGCCCGAGCCGGCGGGATCGGCGGCGAAGGCCGTCCACGCGGCCCTGGCCTTGTCGGCCGGCGCGGCGCCGCTGGCGGCGTCGAACTTCTTCTGCCAATGGGCCGGGGAGGCCATGAACAGGTTCGACAGGTTGATCGGCAGGAAGGCATCGGGTTCGCTGGTGGTCAGCTCGACAGTCATGTCGTCGATCTTGCGTGCGGTGCGCAGCGTCGGCATGCGAGAAGCGGTCACGCCGACCTGGCTCGCGTCGAACTGCGGCGCGTCCTTGTCGAGCACCTTCTGCACGTTCCAGACCACGGCATCGGCGTTGAAGGCCGAGCCGTCGTGGAACTTGACGCCGGGACGCAGCTTGAACACCCACCGCGTCTTGTCCTTCGCGTCGACGGCCCACGATGTGGCCAGGCCGGGGATCAGCACGCTCGGCGCATCGGCCTTCGACAGGTCCCAGTGCGTGAGCGCGTCGTAGATCGGGATGCCGGTGAAGCGGTTGCCCTCGAAGCCCTGGTCGGGCTGGCCCAGCGTGCGCGGAATGTCGGCCGCGGTCATCGCGATGCGCAAGGTCTTCTCCTGCGCCAGCGCCGGCGCGGCGGTGAGGGCCAAGACGGCGAGCGCCGCGCAGGCGACGAGGGACTTCGACGGGATGATCGGGGCGGGGGCGGCACGCTTCACATGGAACTCCGTGGGGTGGGGACGGACATCACAAGCACGACGTGTGCCAGCACGTGCCGCGGGCGGGCCGATGCGACAATCGCCCTCCCATGACCGACACCCTCACCATCACCCGTCCCGACGACTGGCATCTCCACGTGCGCGACGGCGCCGCCCTCGAAGCCGTGGTGCCGCACAGCGCGCGCCAAGTCGGCCGCGCGCTGATCATGCCGAACCTGCGCCCGCCCGTGACGACCGCCGCGCAGGCCGTGGCATACCGCGACCGCATCCGCGCGGCCGTGCCCGCGGGCGCCGCCTTCGAGCCCGTGATGTCGCTCTACCTGACCGACAAGCTGCCGCCCGAAGAGATCGCCCAGGCCGCCGCGGCCGGCGTGCGCGCGCTCAAGCTCTACCCGGCCGGCGCCACCACCAACAGCGATGCCGGCGTGACCGACATTCGCCACACCACCAAGACGCTCGAAGCGATGCAGAAGCACGGCCTGCTGCTGCTGGTGCACGGCGAAGTGACCGACCCGGCGGTCGACCTGTTCGACCGCGAAGCCGTCTTCATCGACCGCGTGATGATCCCGCTCAGGCGCGACTTTCCCGAGCTCAAGGTGGTGTTCGAGCACCTCACCACGAAGGAGGGCGCGCACTACGTGCGCGATGCGGGGCGCTTCACGGCGGCCACGATCACGGCGCACCACCTGCTCTACAACCGCAACGCGATCTTCACCGGCGGCATCCGCCCGCACTACTACTGCCTGCCGGTGCTCAAGCGCGAGACGCACCGCGTCGCGCTGGTCGAAGCCGCCACCAGCGGCAGCGACCGCTTCTTCCTCGGCACCGACAGCGCACCGCATCCGGCGCACCTGAAGGAGCATGCGCTCGGCTGCGCCGGCTGCTACACCGCGCTGACCGCCATCGAGCTCTATGCCGAGGCCTTCGACAACGCGGGCGCGCTCGACAAGCTCGAGGGGTTCGCGAGCTTCCACGGCGCCGACTTCTACGGCCTGCCGCGCAACAGCGACACCATCACGCTGAAGCGCGAAAGCTGGACCGTGCCCGAGACCGTGCCCTACGGCGAGGCCACGCTGAAGCCGCTGCGCGGCGGCGAGACCGTGGCTTGGAGGCTCGCATGACGCCCCCGCTGCGGGTGATGCTGCTGATCGATGCCGACAACGTCTCGGCAGACGTCATCGAGCAGGCCGTGCAGCGCACGCTGGCCGAGTACGGCGCGGTGCATGTGCGCCGCGCCTACTGCAATGCCGAGACGGCACTCAAGCAGCAGGCGCTCTTCAAGCGGCTGTCGGTGCGCCCGATGGTCAATCTCTCGGCCGGCAAGAACAGCACCGACATCGCACTCGCGGTCGACGCGATCGACCTTGCGATGGCCGAGCGGCCCGACGTGGCGGTGCTGGTGTCGTCCGATTCCGATTTCGCGCCGCTCGTGATCCGGCTGCGCGAGAAGGGCTGCCGCGTCTGCGGCCTCGGCCAGCAGGGCAAGACGGGCGACGAGACAGTGGCGGTCTACGACGACTTCACCGACCTGCGGCACCAGGGTGCACCGGTCGCGCCGCGCGCCGCACCGGCGCGCAAGGCGGCGGCGAAGCGTGCGCCCGCAGCCAAGTCCGCCGCCGCGCCGGCAGCAGCGAAGACCGCCGCGGCCAAGGCGCCGGCCAAGACAGCGGCGCGCAAGGTCGCCAAGGCCGCCGCCGCGAAGCCCGCTGCGAAGCAGTCCGCGCAGAAACAGTCCGCGCCGAGGCCGCCGGTGTCCGAAGCCGCCGAGTTCATCCTGCGGGCCGCGCCGGCGTTGCGCAGCGGCGCCGACGTGCCGCTCAACGACGTGGCCCAGGCGCTGCGCGCCGCCGGGTTGCTCGGCAAGCATGGCAGCTCGCTCAAGCTGTTCGACAAGCTGCCCGCGGAGTTTGCCGTTCTGCAGCACCCCGACCGCATCCGCTGGACCGGAGCCGCCGCGCCTTGATGAGCCTGGCGGCGATCGACTGGTCGCAGCCCTGGCTGGCGCCCTATCGCGCCATCGGCGAGGCAGCGGCGCAGACCGCCGCGGCCGGCGCACCGGTTGCTGACGCACTGCAGCAGTTCGCCAAGCCCGGCCGCACGCCCGCCTTCGTCGCGCAGTCGGCGCTGCCACCGGGCCAGGCCTACGAAGCCCACATCTTCGAGACCCGCACCGTTCCCACGCGCGACAACCTCCACGACTTCTTCAATGGGCTGGTCTGGCTGGCTTTTCCGGAGACCAAGCGCCGCCTCAACGAATTGCAGGCGACCGAGATCGCCCGCACCGGCATCGGCGCCACGCGCGGCCCGCTGCGCGATGCATTGACGCTGTTCGACGAGAACGGTGCGCTGCTCGACGCGCCCGCGCCCGCGCCGGTCTGGGATGCGCTGCTGTCGCGCGACTGGCAGGCGCTGTTCGTCGCGCGGCGCGCGCTGTGGTCCGAGGCGCGGCTCGTGGTGTTCGGCCATGCGCTGCTCGAGAAGCTCGTCGCGCCGCGCAAGGCGGCCACGGCGCATGTGCTGTGCGTGCCGCCGAGGCTGGCCGCGCGCGCCGGGCTGGTGCAGGACGCGGCGCTCGCGCACAGCCTCGATGCGCAGTGGCTGGCGCACAAGCCGTTCGCGCCGCTGCCGGTGCTGGGGGTGCCGGGCTGGTGTGCCGACAACGCGGCTGCCGATTTCTACGACGATCCGAAGGTCTTCCGGCAGGGTCCGTAGAACTTTTGCTCCTATCATCGCTCTACCCGCAGCCCGCGGTGCACGCCGTCCGCCAGAACAACCACAAGAATTCGACGGCCGATCCTGCATGGCTTGAAGAGGGCCGCGGGGCCCTCATCTAGGCGGTAGCGTTCCCCCACGGAGAATCCAACTTGAAACGTATTGTTCTGTTCGTCCTGACCAACGTGATGGTCGTTGCGGTGCTCGGCATCGTCGCGAGCCTGCTCGGCGTCAACCGCTATCTCACGGCCAACGGGCTCAATCTGACGGCGCTGCTCGGCTTCGCGCTGATCATGGGCTTTGGCGGCGCGATCATCTCGCTCCTGATCAGCAAGCCCATGGCCAAGTGGACGACCAAGCTGCACATGATCGACAACCCCCAGACCCCCGACGAGGCCTGGATCGTCGGCACGGTGCGCAAGTTCGCCGACAAGGCCGGCATCGGCATGCCCGAGGTCGGCATCTTCGAGGGCGAGCCCAACGCCTTCGCCACCGGCGCGTTCAAGAACTCGTCGCTGGTCGCGGTGTCCACCGGCCTGCTACAGGGCATGACGCGTGAAGAGGTCGAGGCCGTGATCGGCCACGAGGTGGCGCACATCGCCAACGGCGACATGGTCACGATGACGCTGATCCAGGGCGTGATGAACACCTTCGTGGTGTTCCTCTCGCGCGTGATCGGCTACGCGGTCGACAGCTTCCTGCGCCGCGGCGACGACCGTTCGTCGGGCCCCGGCATCGGCTACTACGTGAGCACCATCGTGCTCGACATCTTGCTGGGCTTCGCCGCCGCCATCGTGGTGGCCTGGTTCTCGCGCCAGCGCGAGTTCCGCGCCGACGCCGGCGCCGCCGCGCTCATGGGCAACCGCCAGCCGATGATGAATGCGCTCGCGCGCCTGGGCGGCCTGCCGGCCGGCGAACTGCCCAAGGCCGTCGAGGCCATGGGCATCACGGGCAGCATGGGCAAGCTGTTCGCCACGCACCCGCCAATCGAGGAGCGCATCGCGGCGCTGCAGAACGCGCGCTGAGCGTCCGAGCCTGCAGAAGCCAAAGAAAAGCCGCCACGGGCACACCGTGGCGGCTTTTTTTGCTTCTGCGCTGCCGCAGCAGCCTCGATCGAATGCGATCAGCTGGCGGCTGCAGGCGCCGCCGGCTGCCGCTCGGTGCGTGCGCGTGCGAGCGTGGCGGTCACTTCCTTGGCGTCCATGCCGTACATCTCGGCGAAGGCCTGCTCGCTGTCGCGTCCACTCGACTCGAAGGCGCGCAGCAGCGCCTCGCGCTTGGCGGCCTGGCGCGCCAGTTCGGCCAGCGCTTCGTCGAGCACGGCATTGGTGTCCTCGTCGCGCGAGCGCACCAGCACGGCATAGGCTTCGCGGTCGAGGCCCGAGGCTTCCACCGCGCGGGCGATGCGGGTCACCAGCTGCGGGCGCAGGTCTTCGCCGGGGTTGCGCTGCGCGCGGCGGCGGTGCAGCTCGAGGATGGCGTGGTGCACATGCTCGGGCGCGACCGGCTCCACCACGTTGCCGTCGAGGTCGTGGCGCGGATGGCCCGCGGCCACGGCCTCGAGGTAGCGCGTGGAGCGCGCATGCAGGCCGAGCCCGACCTTCAGCTCGTCCTTCTTGAACACGTCGGCATGCTTGTCGAGCAGGTCCTGGAACACGCCGAGCTTGAGCGGCAGGAAGCGCGCGCCGAACAGGTTCGGATAGAGCTCGAACAGCTTCTCGAGCGCCGGATGCACCTTGCGGCCGCGCGACGCTTGCTGCTGCTGCGGTGGCTGCTGCTTCTGCTGCTGGTTTTGCGGCTGCCCAGACTGCCCGGGGTTGCGTTTCTTTCTCTGCTGCTGGCGCGGCTGCTTCTGCGCCGCGCCGCCGTCGGCTTCCGCCGGCTGCTGGACTTCCTGGATCTGTTCTTCTTGGGGCGTGGCGGTGTCGGTCATCGGTCGGTGGTCAGGTTGTCGGCGGCACAAAAAATAGGGTTCCGCGCATTCAGCGCGGGCGGAACATCTTGAAGAGATTGTCGGCGCTGATCTCGAAATACTCGGCCGGCCCGCCGCCGCGCAGGATCGGCTGGGCCGCGGCGGTGTCGTAGATGCCGTTCTTCAGCAGGTGCCGTGCGATGTGCACGCCCACCACTTCGCCGAGGACGAGCCAGGTGGGCACCGGCACGCCGTCGGCGCCTTCGAGCTGCAGCAGCTGGGTGAGCCTGCATTCGAACGACACCGGGCTTTCGGCCACGCGCGGCACTGCGATGGTGCGCGATGCCGCGGGCGTGAGGCCGGCGAGTTCGAATTCGTCCACCTCGGGCGGCACGGCCGCGCAGGAGCGGTTCATCTGCTCGGCCAGCGGCCGCGTGGCCAGGTTCCAGCCGAACTCGCGCGTCTGGCGGATGTTGTGCAGGCTGTCCTTGGCGCCGATGCTCGCGAAGCCCACGATCGGCGGCGTGTAGTTGAAGGCGTTGAAGAAGCTGTAGGGCGCGAGGTTGAGCACGCCGTGCTCGTCCTGCGACGAGATCCATCCGATCGGCCGCGGACCGACCATGGCATTGAACGGGTCGTGCGGCAGGCCGTGGCCCTTGGCCGGCTCGTAGAAGTGGAAGTCGTCGCGCGTCATGGTGGCGGTGGTGCTCAGGTTCCGGTCGCGCTGCGCGCCACCGCTTCGGCCACCTTGATGCCGTCGACGCCGGCCGAGAGGATGCCGCCGGCGTAGCTCGCGCCTTCGCCGGCTGGGTAGAGGCCGCGCACGTTGAGGCTCTGGAAGTCGTCGCCGCGCGTGATGCGGATCGGAGACGAGGTGCGCGTCTCGACGCCCGTGAGCACCGCATCGTGCAGGTCGAAGCCCTTGATCTTGCGGCCGAAGGCGGGAAAGGCCTCGCGCATCGCCTCGATGGCATAGGGCGGCAGCGCCTGGTGCAGGTCGGTGGGCGTGACGCCGGGTTTGTACGACGGGGTCACGCTGCCGAGCGCGGTCGACGGCCGGCCGGCGATGAAGTCGCCCACCAGCTGGCCTGGTGCGCGGTAGTCGCCGCCGCCGAGCACGAAGGCATTCGATTCGAGTTCGCGCTGCAGTGCGATGCCGGCGAGCGCATCGCCGGGCGCCTCGGGCGTCCAGCCCGGGAAGTCGCGCGGCTCGATGCCGACCACGATGCCCGCGTTGGCATTGCGCTCGTTGCGCGAATACTGGCTCATGCCGTTGGTGACCACGCGGCCCGGCTCGCTCGTGGCGGCCACCACGGTGCCGCCGGGGCACATGCAGAAGCTATAGACCGAGCGGCCGTTGCTGGCGTGGTGCACCAGCTTGTAGTCGGCCGCGCCGAGCAGCGGATGTCCCGCATGGCGGCCCCAGCGCGCGCGGTCGATCAGGCCCTGCGGATGCTCGACGCGAAAGCCGATCGAGAACGGCTTGGCATCGATGTGCACGCCGCGCGCGTGCAGCATTTCGAAGGTGTCGCGCGAACTGTGGCCGAGCGCCATCACCACATGGTCGGCGCGCAGTTCGCTGCGCTGGCCGGTCGTCTGGTCGAGCACGGTCAGGCCGCGAAGCTGACCGCTCTCGATGTGCACGTCGGTCACGCGCTGTTCGAAGCGGATCTCGCCGCCGAGCGCCACGATCTGCTCGCGGATGTTCTCGACCACCTTCACGAGCTTGAAGGTGCCGATGTGCGGATGCGCGACGTAGAGGATCTCGGGCGGCGCACCGGCCTTCACGAACTCTTCCATCACCTTGCGCCCGAGGAAGCGCGGGTCCTTGATCTGGCTGTAGAGCTTGCCGTCCGAAAAGGTGCCGGCGCCGCCTTCGCCGAACTGCACGTTCGACTCGGGGTTCAGCACGCTCTTGCGCCACAGGCCCCAGGTGTCGCGGGTGCGCTGGCGCACCGTCTTGCCGCGCTCGAGCACGATCGGGCGAAAGCCCATCTTCGCGAGCATCAGCGCGGCAAAAATGCCGCAGGGGCCGAAGCCGATCACCACCGGCCGCGGGGCGCCCTCGGGCGCATGCACCGGCGGCGTGTAGCGCATGTCGGGCGCGCTCTGGATGTGCGGGTTGCCGGCGTGGCGCGCGAGCAGGGCGGCTTCGCCTGCCGGGTCGGCCAGCTGCACGTCGCAGATGTAGACCGTGCGCAGGTCGGCCTTGCGTGCATCGAAGCTGCGCTTGTAGACCGTGTGCGAGGCAATGGCTGCGGGTTCGACGCCGAGCGTGCTGGCGATCAGCGCGGGCAGTGCGTCGTCGGCATGGCCGAGCGGGAGTTTGAGTTCGGAGATTCTCAGCATGGCGTGGGGCTTGTGTTTATCAAGCAGACCGCGGATTTTAGAGGGTCGCGCCCCGGCGGGCGCCGACCGGGGGATTCAGGCCGGGAGGAAGCCTTCGACCGAGAGGTAGCGCTCGCCGGTGTCGTAGTTGAAGCCCAGCACCACCGCATCGGGTGCGAGCGAGGGCAGCTTCTGCGCGATGGCCGCGAGCGTCGCGCCCGAGGAGATGCCCACGAGCATGCCTTCCTCGACCGCGCAGCGGCGCGCCATTTCGCGCGCCGGCTCGGCATCGACCTGCAGCACGCCGTCGAGCACCGAGGTGTCGAGGTTGTTCGGGATGAAGCCCGCGCCGATGCCCTGGATCGGATGCGGCGAGGGCTGGCCGCCCGAGATCACCGGCGATGCCACGGGCTCGACCGCGAACACCTGCAGCTTCGGCCACTTCTTCTTGAGCACCTTTGCCACGCCGGTGATGTGGCCACCCGTGCCCACGCCGGTGATCAGCACGTCGATGCCCTCGGGGAAGTCGGCCGCGATCTCGTCGGCCGTGGTGCGCATGTGCACCTCGACATTGGCAGGATTGTTGAACTGCTGCGGCATCCAGGCGCCGGGCGTGCCGGCGACGATTTCCTCGGCCCGCGCGATCGAGGCCTTCATGCCGCCCGCGCGCGGCGTCAGGTCGAAGGTGGCGCCGTAGGCCAGCATCAGGCGGCGGCGCTCCAGCGACATGCTGTCGGGCATCACGAGCACCAGCTTGTAGCCCTTGACAGCCGCGACCATCGCAAGGCCGATGCCGGTGTTGCCCGAGGTCGGCTCCACGATCGTGCCGCCGGGCTTCAGCGCGCCGGATTTCTCGGCTTCTTCCACCATCGCGAGCGCGATGCGGTCCTTGATCGAGCCGCCGGGATTGGCGCGCTCGGACTTGATCCACACCTGCTGCTTCGCCTGGCCGAACAGGCGCTGGATGCGGATGTGCGGCGTGTTGCCGATGGTCTGGAGGATGTTCTGGGCCTTCATTGCTGGATCTCCTTGGAGTAGGACCTGGTGTCGGTTTGGGGACGGTCGACCGCCATTGTGGAACGGTCGGCGGGCGCTGCGAAGGCATGGAGCGATAATCCTTGTGTGAAGCACGCCAGACCGCCGCTGGTGCAAGTGCCGAAAGGCCGCACTGGAGGAACGTCCGGACTGCACAGGACAGCGCAGGAGTTAACGACTCTCCACCGTGAGGTGAGGATCAGAGCAACAGAGACGAGCCGATTCAGTTCGGGTGAAACGGGCAATCTCTGCGCGCAGCAACACCAAGTAGGCCAGTATCGAGGTGGTTCCGCTGAGCTGGCGGGTAGGTGGCATCGAGCCGTCTGGTGACAGGCGGCCCAGAGTAATGGCGGTCACGCCGAGGGCTTCGCAAGAGGCCTTCGGCGCACAGAATCCGGCTTATCGGCGGGCTTCACACTTTCTTTCGCACGGGCGCTCCGATACGGCGCCCGTGCCCCCTCAGCGGGTGAAGAGCCAGCCGCCCTTGGGCTGGCGCGCCAGTTCGTGGCGCCGCACGGCGCGCTCCTCGCCGTCGTCGCCCACGTAGACGACCTCGAAGCGCAGCCGCTTCGGCGACACCATCTTCCAGTTCTGCATCCGCTTGACGGTCACGCAGGCCGTCCTGTCGTGGTACTGCATGCCCGCCATCGGCCCGCCCTGGAAGCCGGTGCCGTCGAACAGCCGGCCGGGCGCAGCAAAGGGGTTGAGCACGGCGCCGTTGCGCGCGGTGATGCAGCCTTCGGTGCGCACGAACGATTCGATGGTCGGTGCGGCGCTGCGCACCACGCGGGCCACCGCCGGGCTCGGCGGGCTGGCGGCGATCACCTCGCGGATGCGTTCGACCTGCGCCTCGGTGATCGGCGCCAGGCCGCTGGGCGACACCACCGGCGGCGGTGCGGGCGACGGCGGATCGCTCGGCGGCAGCAGCGGTGCCAGCAGCGGGGCCAGGTAGCTGCAGCCCGCCAACGCCAACGCCAGCGGCACGGTGCAGGCAAGTGCGGCGCGTCCGGAACCGAACTTCATCCTTGTCTCCTTGGTTGAACGTGTCCTGTCGTCGATGGCGCGCGCGGCCCGCCTTCAGAAGCGCTCGTGCGGCGTGAGATAGCGCCACTGGCCCGGCAGCAGCCCCGCCAGCGGCACACGGCCGATGCGGATGCGCCGCATCGCGAGGATGCGCAGCCCGGCCTGGTCGCACAGGTGCGCGATCTGGCCGGGCCGCGGGCCCTTGATGGCAAAGCGCAGGCCGGTCTGGTCGGGCGCCTGGCGGCCGATGCTCACGCGCGCGGTCGAGCGCTCGAAGCGCGCGAGCTGCTCGGGCGAGACCGCGCCCGCCACGTCGACCATCACCTCGTGCTCGAGGATGCCGGCGTCCTCTTGCAGCTTGCGCTCGATGCGCCATTCCTGCGTGTAGACCACGAGCCCGCTCGCGCCGCTTTCGAGCGGCGTCATGCAGCGCTGCGCGCGCGCGTGCGCGGGCAGGAAGCGCAGGCCCGCGCGCTCGGGCTCGTGGTGGTTGGCCGCCACGAGCAACTGGTGTGCGTTGTCGGTCGGCATGCCCGCGGGCTTGTGCAGCAGCAGCGTGACCGCCACCACCGGCTCGGGCTTGGCGCCGGCTTCGATCTCGACCTGCTGGTGCGGCTGCACGCGCGACTGCGGCAGCAGCGCCGGCACGCCGTCGACGCGCACCGCGCCGTTCTCGATCAAGAGCTCGGCCTCGCGGCGCGAGCAGCCCGCGAGCGCGGCCACGCGCTTGGCAAGGCGGATGCCTTCGTCTTCGTTGCGAGCACCCTTCATGGTGCTGCCGCCGCCGTGCGTTGGCGGATGCGCGCCACATGCGCGGCCAGCGAGCGGGCCGCCACCGGCCACAGGCGTTCGGGCACGTCGTCGTAGGCCAGCGGCAGCCAGTCGTCGGGCGTGCCGTCGGGCAGCTTCTCCATGGCCTGCGCGATCTTGGCCTCGCGCTTCAGCCGGTGCGCCTTGAGCTGCGCGATGGCGCGGCGCGCGCTGCCGATCACGTAGCCGTGCGCGGGCAGGATGAAGTCGATGCCGCCGGCCTCGCAGGCTGCGTCGAGCCGGTCGAGCGAGTCGAGGTAGGCGTTCATGTCGCCGTCGGGCGGATCGACCACCGTGGTGCTGCCGTTGAGGATGTGGTCGCCCGAGAACAGCAGCCCGTCTTCTTCGAGCACCAGGCACAGGTGGTTCGCGGCATGGCCCGGCGTGTGGACCGCGCGCAGCGTATGGGTCACGGCCTCGCCCGTGGCCGAGCTGCCCGACAGCACCAGGCGTTCGCCGTCGGCCAGTTCGCGTTCGGCCACGAAACGCGCCGAGGCGCGCGCGGTGGCTGCCGACGACAGGCCGACGATCGGCGGCCGGGCCTGGCACAGCGCCTGCAGCGGCGCGGCGCCCGGCGAGTGGTCGGCATGCGAATGGGTGCAGACGATCATGCGCACGTCGCCGTGCGTGGCGCGCCACAGGCGCTCGATGTGCGCCGCATCGTTCGGGCCGGGGTCGATCACGATGTAGCCCGTGGCCGCGTTGCCGACGATGTAGCTGTTGGTGCCCGGCCCGGTCATCGCGCTCGGGTTGCCGGCGGTCAGGCGCTGCACGTTGGCGAGCAGCGGCACCGGTCGCTCGTTCTGCCAGTCGAGCGCGTGCAGCAGCTGGCCGTCGGGGCACACCAGCGCGAGTTCGCCGTAGGGCGATTCGTGTTCCATGTAGCGCGTGTCCAGCCCGCCGAGCAGGCCGGCGCGCGGGCAGCTGGTCCACAGCGGCCGCTCGGTGCCGCCCTGTGGACCGCAGGCTTCGAGCACCGCATCGACGCTCGCGTAGGCCGCCAGCCGCTGCAGCGTGCGCACGGTCGGAAAGATCATGAAGAAGCTGCCGGCGTCGTGCCGCGCGAGCGCGTCGGCCGGGCGCACCCAGCAGGGCTCGAACTGCTCGCTCTCGTCGGCAGAGGGCGTCTGGCCCTCGGGCATGCGGGCGACCAGGAAAGGCACATCGAAGCGCCGCGGCAGGTCGCGGTCGGTAACCCAGTGCGCCAACGTGAACACGTGGTCGCTCGCGAGCACCAGGCCCCGCTCGGCGCATTGTGCGACGAAGGAAATCGGAGAGGTGGTGCTGCGGTCCATGGCGGCGATGTCCGCGGCGTTTGCGGGCCGGCCGTCGGCATGGCGCGCGAGCAGCACGCCGAGCTCCTCGAAGCCTTCGCGGATGGCCGCGACGGCTTGGGTGAGCTGCAGGTCGGTCTGCGTCGGGCGCCGCGAGGCGATGAGCCCGGCGGCCGCGTCGGCCGGGTCGATCTGCCCGCCCGGGAACACATAGGCTCCCGGTGCGAAGCTGGCGGTGGCGGAGCGGCGTGTCATCAGCACTTCGATGCCGGCCTCGGAATCGCGCAGCAGCAGCACGGTGGCGGCGGCGCGCACGGGCGCGGGCTCGCGTGCGGGGTGGAGTTGTTGTGTGGGGCGAACCATGCGGCGATTATGGAGAGATGCCGCAGCGCGCGTGCGGAGTGCAGAAGCTCATGCCGCATCCGGCATGAGCCGCGCGCCACAATTCCGCTTTGCACCGCCCGCCTCGAGGAAAGACAGCCATGATCCATTTTCCCTTCTCGCGCCTGTTGTCCATCGCCCTGTTCGCCACCGCATCGGCCCCCGCGCTGGCCCAGGCCCCCACCGACTGGCCGCAGCAGCCGGTCACGCTGATCATGGGCTTCCCGGCCGGTTCGGGCGTTGACGTGGTGGCCCGCGCGATCCAGGAACCGCTGGCCAGGCAGCTGGGCAAGCAGGTCGTCATCGACTACAAGTCGGGCGCGGCCGGCAACATCGCGAGCGAGTACGTCGCCCATGCCAAGCCCGACGGCTACACGCTCTCGTTTGGCACCGCGGCCACGCACGGCAGCAATGCCGCGCTCTACAAGAAGCTGCCGTTCGACGTGGAAGCCGACTTCGTGCCGGTGGCGCCGGTGCTCGACGTGTCGAACGTGCTCACCATCAATGCCGACGTGATGAACGTGCGCACGTTGAAGGAGTTCGTCGAGCTCGTCAAGGCCAACCCCGGCAAGTACAACTATGCGTCCACCGGCAACGGCGCGGGTACGCACATGGCCTTTGCCGAGTTCAATTCGCGCCTCGGCCTGGACATGGTGCACGTGCCCTACAAGGGCGGGCCCGAGGCCATCACCTCGGTGGTGCGCGGCGAGACCTGCTGCATCATGAACCAGGTGCAGACGGTGCTGCCGCACTACAAGGCCGGCAAGGTGCGCCTCCTGGGCGTGACCACCGCCAAGCCGGTGACGGCAGTGAAAGAGGTGCCCACCATCGCTTCCAGCGGCCTTGCGGGCACCCGGGGCTTCGACAGCTCGATCTGGTTCGGCATCTTCGCACCCAAGGGCACCGAGGCGCGCATCGTCGACAAGCTCAATGCCGCGGTGAAGGCCGTGCTCGAGCAGCCCGAGATCCGCGAGCGCTTCGAGGCCCAGGGCAACACGGTGCGCATCGAGTCGCCCGCGCAGTTCAAGAAGACGGTGCACGACAACCGCGTGAAGTGGGCCGAGGTGGCCAAGGCGGCGAACATCAGCATCGATTGAGGCGGGGCTCGGCGGCGGGGCGGTTGCGCCGCGCGGGCAGCGTCATCGCCATGACGCCGGCCACGGTGCAGGCCAGCCCGAGCCATGCGGTGGGCGCGAGCCGCTCGCCCAGGAAGACGACACCGATCGCCACGCCGACCGGCACCCGCAGATAGGCCTGCGCGGCCGTGGCCATCGGCCCCAGCGTGCGGATGAGCCGGAAATAGATCGTGAAGGCCACGGCCGTCGACAGCACCGCCAGTGCGAGCACCGCGAGCACCGACGCGGCGGACGGCACCAGCGTCCAGGGGCGATCGATCGCCAGGCTGGCGGGCAGCAGCATCACCGAGCCGCACAGCAGCGAGCCCGCCGCGGGCACCATCGGGTCGAAGCCCTTGAACACGCGGCCGAACATGGCCGCGCCGCCGTAGCAGATGGCGGCCACCACCAATGCGACCTGCGCGAGCAGCGCGCGCCCGATCCCGCCCAGGGCCTCCGCACCCACGACCAAGCAGATGCCTGCGAGCCCGGCGCCCACGCCCAGCAGACGGCGCAGCGTCGGCGGTTCGGTGCCGCGCAGGCCGAGGCCCAGCAGGAAGATGAAGATCGGCGAGGTCGAGTTGAGGATGGTCGCAAGCCCCGCGTCGACGCTGCGCTCGGCCCAGGCGATGAGCGTGAAGGGCAGCACGCTGTTCAGCACGGCCTGCAGCATGAAGCGGCGCCAGATGGCGGCGTCGCGCGGCAGCCGCACCCCGCGCAGCCGCAGCACCGCGAGCAGCAGCAGCCCCGCCACCAGCGTGCGCGCGGCGATCAGCGTGATGGGCGGGATCGTGGCCACGCCGACCTTGATGAAGGTGTACGAGGCGCCCCAGAGCACGGCAAGCAGCGCGAGAAGCGCCCATTCGGTGGGCAGGTGGGTCAGTGTCTTTTTCATGGTGCACCGATGGTCGCCACCCGGCGCGGCGCACGCTTCGCTCCAGGCCGAAGCGTGGGCGCCGCATGCACCGGGTTGCGCGCAGGTATCCTCGAATTCCCTTCGATGCCGTGAAAGAACCGATCGCCATGCCCTCGCTCCTGCTGCGCCGCGTGCGTCCCGCCGGCCTTGCGCCCGATGTTCCCGTCGATGTGCTCGTGCAGGATGGCCGCATCGCGGCGGTGGGCCCAGCCCTGGCCGCGCCGGCCGGCACGCCCGTCGAGGACGGCGGCGGCGCCTTGCTGCTGCCCGGCCTCGTCGAAAGCCACACCCACCTCGACAAGACGCTCTGGGGCATGGACTGGTACCGCAACGAAGTGGGGCCCCAGCTCACCGACCGGATCGAGAACGAGCGCGCCTTCCGGCATGCGAGCGGGCACGACGCCGCCGTGCAGTCTATGGTGCTGGCCAAGGCCTTTCTCGCGCTCGGCACCACGCGGCTGCGCACGCACGTCGACATCGACACGCAGGCCGGCCTGCGCCACCTCGACGGCACGCTGCGCACGCGCGAGGCGATGCGCGCGGTGCAGCAGATCCAGGTGGTCGCGTTTCCGCAGTCGGGCCTGCTCGGGCGGCCGGGCACGGCCGAACTGCTCGACCAGGCGCTGGCGCGCGGTGCCGACGTGCTCGGCGGGCTCGACCCGTGCGCCATCGATGGCGACCCGGTGCGTTCGCTCGACTTGTTGTTCGGCCTGGCCGAGAAGCACCAGCGCCCGCTCGACATCCACCTGCACGAGCCCGGCGCCATGGGTGCGTTCTCGCTCGACCTGATCCTGCAGCGCACGGCCGCGCTCGGCATGCAGGGCAGGGTGGCGATCAGCCACGGCTTCTGCCTGGGCGACATCGCCGAGCGCGAGCGCGACGCGTTGCTCGCGCGCATGGCCGCGCTGGGCGTGGTGCTGATCACCAGCGCGTCGCCGTCGCGCACCGTGCCGCCGCTCATCGCCTGCCGGCAGGCCGGCGTGACGGTTTGTGGCGGCAACGACGGCATCCGCGACACCTGGTCGCCCTACGGCAGCCCCGACATGCTGGAGCGCGCGATGTTCATCGGCATGCGCTACAACCTGCGCCGCGACGACGAGATCGATGTCGCGCTCGACACCGTCACGCATGCCGGCGCGCGCGGCTGCGGCTTTGCGCACTACGGCCTCGAAGCCGGCTGCCGCGCCGACCTGGTGCTGGTCGATGCCCGGACCGCCGCGCACGCGGTGGTCGCGCGGCCGCTGCGCAGGCTCGTGGTGGCGGGCGGGCGCATCGTGGCGCGCGATGGCGTGCTCGAGGCCGGCGTGGCCGCGCTCTGACCCTCACGGCGGCATGCGCGACGGACTGACCGCCTTCCATTGGTGCGGCGATGCGATCCGCAGCCGCAGCGTGAGCGACGCCGTGCATGTCGGCACGCTCGACGTGCCCGCCCCGCCCGCGCGACTCGTGGCCGACTGGGAACGCGAGATCGCGACGCGCCTCTTTCTCGAGCCCGGCGACGTCGAGCCCCTGCCGCTGGCGCGCGCGCGCATGCGCTGGCCCGACCATGGCCGCTCGGTGCAGGCGATGGCCGACTGGCTCGCCGCGCTCGGCATGCCCGGCGTGCTCGACGGCAGCGCGCTGGCGCTCATGGCCTGCCGCGGCGCCCGGTACCACCACGACGCCGAGCAGTACGGCAGCGCCGTCTTCTGCAACCTCTTCATGAGCGACGACAAGGGGCTCGACGTGCACTTTCCCGACGTCGGCCTGCGCGTGCCGCTGGCCAGGGGCACCGCGCTGGCCTTCGACACCGCGCAGCCCCACGCCGTGGTCCGGCGCGGCAGCAGCGGCTTCGATGCTGCGCACTTCGCGGCGGGGAGTGACGTGACGCAGTGCTTTCTGAGCTGGGAGCTGCCCGTGGCGAACCCCGATGTCGCGCGCGCGCTGCGCATCGCGTTCGACACCGATCCTGCGGCCGCGGCGCAGTTCGACGAAGCGCAGGTCCGGCAGAACGGCGCCCGCGTTCGCGTGTGCCCGGCCACGGGCCGCTGGCTCACAGCAGCGGGCTGAACCACGCGTGCGGGCGCAGGCATTGACCCCTGCCGAGGCGGGTGAACTAAGGCATGCACTCGATGCGTTCGATGATGCTGTCGCGTGAGCACGGCGCGACGCGGACGACTACCTTTGTTGCAGATCTTGCGCGCCGCGCGGCACGGCCCAGTACATCGATGGATTGAACGGGATTCCACGCGTAGACGCTCCCAGGGCGCCGCCAGAGACTCCGCTTCCCTGAGTGGGGGAGCCATTTTCAAAGGAGTTGACACATGGAAAAAGACAAGCAGTTCACCATCCTCTCGTTCGTCGGCGGCGGCATACGAGGCTTGATGTCGGTCACGATTCTCGAGAAGCTCTACAAGCGATTTCCGGGTCTTATCGAGCACACCGACCTGATTGCCGGATGCTCGACCGGCTCGATCATCACGAGCGAGCTTCTCGCGGGAAAGAAGCCGCAGCACCTGATCGATTTCTTCACCGATCCCAAGGGGGAGCTCGGCTTCTACGACGCCATGAGCACCGATCCCAGGGCGCCCGCCTATTCGATCCAGAAGGTCTACGACTCGCAGTTCCTGCTGCACGGCCCGCTGAAAGTGAGCGAGCTGAAGCGCAAGAAGGCATTGTTCGTGACCTTCAATGTCGGCAAGCTCGAAACCTCCTCCGAGGGCGTCATGACGCCCGTTCCCTGGCAGCCCGTGATGTACACCAACATGATCCCGGGCCACGGCGACGTGGAGATCGCCAAGGCCGCGACCTCGAGCGGCGCCATGCCGGGGCAGCTCGGCTCGTACGAGGGCAACGTCGACGGCGCCTTCTTCAACCACGATCCGACGGTCGCGGCCATCTCGCTGGCCGTGCGCGCCGGGCACAAGCTCGAGAACATCGTGGCGATCACCATCGGCACCGGGCTGATGTACGACTGGATCGCAAGCGACACCGGCGACTGGGGCGCCGACCAGTGGATGAACGGCGTCGCCGATCCGTTCAACAGCACGCCACCCTTTCTCATGAACCAGTCCAAGCCCGGGCCGATCCTCGACATGTGCCTCAACGGCACCTCGACCGAGCTCATGCCGATGCTGGCCGGCATGCTGCTTGGCGACCGCTATGTGAACATCAACCCGCGGCTGCCGTTCTTCATTCCCGAGAACACGACCTACCAGCAGGCCATCGACCTGCTGCAGGAAAAGGGCCGAACCGCCGACACGGCGCGCGCCGAGGCATTGATCGAAGCGTACTGGTGGGACCACCTGCCCGACGGCCCCGTCGAGCAGGTGGCCAGCTCCGGCACCGGGAAGAAGGGCGCTGCTGCTGCAGCAGCAACGGCTGTGCCCCGGGCGGCGTCGGCCGGCAGCTCGGCGAGCACGCTGAACCTCGGGCCGTACTGCATCCAGCACATGAGCGGCAACCAGTACGTACTCGACGTCGACAATGGCAGCACCGACAAGGGCACGCCAGTGATCGGCTTCGGCGCCAAGCCCACGGGAACCGAGAACCAGCAATGGCGCTTCGTTCCGGCAGGGCCCGAGGCACCGGGCTGGTGGTACCTGCAGACGATGATGGGCACCGACTACGTCATGACGCTGCAGCCGCACGCCACGAGCGGGTCGGGGCCCATCGTGATGCAGCCCATCTCGGCGGCCGACGCCGACACGCAGCTGTGGAGCCTGCAGCCGACCGAAGAGCTGGGCTACTGGTACATCCAGAGCAAGTACGGCGCGAGCAACAAGCAGGCGTCCGCGGTCATTGAGCTCGATGGCGATGCCTCGGCCGCGCCGGCGCTCGCCAATCCGATCAGCTTCACCGGATTCGAGACGCAGGCCTGGGGCTTCAAGCCGGTCTAGCGGCAGCCGTCAGGCGGCACAGCGCCGGCGCGCGCCCCTTCAATCCCACGCCGGCGACAGCCCGGCCGGATCGGTCAGGCGCTCGCCGCGCTCGAGCGCCGCGATCTGCGCCATCTCCGGGTCCGTCAGGCGAAGCTGCCGCGCCGCGAGGTTGCTTTCGAGGTTCGCGCGCTTCGTCGAAGACGGGATCACCGCATGGCCGAGCTGCATTGCCCACGCCAGCACCACCTGCGCGGTGGTGGCATTGCAGTGCGCCTTCGCGATGGCCTCGATCACCGGGTCGCCGAGCACCTTGCCGTAGGCCAGCGTCATGTACGAGGTGATGTGGATGCCCTGGCTCTGGGCGAAAGCGGCCACCCTGCGGTTCTGCAGGTAGGGATGCAGTTCGATCTGGTTGGTGGCGATCTCCTTGGCGCCCACGGCCGCAATGGCTTCCTTCATGAGCGCGATGTTGAAGTTCGACACGCCGATCAGCCGCGTGAGTCCCTGCGCCTTGGCCTCGGCCAGCGCGCCCATGAACTCGGCCACGGGCACCGCATGGCCCGGAGAGGGCCAGTGGATCAGCGTGAGGTCGACCTGCTCGGTGCGCAGCTTCGCGAGGCTCTGCTTCAGGCTCGGGATCAGCTTGTCGTTGGCGTAGTTGTCGGTCCAGATCTTGGTGGTGATGAAGAGCTCGCCGCGCGGCACGCCGCTTTCCGCGATGGCCTGTCCCACCTCGGCTTCGTTGCCGTAGATCTGCGCGGTGTCGATCGCGCGGTAGCCCAGGTCGAGCCCGTTCTTCACCGAGTCGATCACCACCTGTCCCTTGAGGCGGAAGGTGCCGAGGCCGAAGGCGGGAACCGCCGTGCTGTCGGCGGGGTTGGAGGTCTTGGGGTTGGTGGTCGTCATGGTCGCGTTCCTTTGTGCGTTGGAATCAATCAAGAAAGAAAAAAGAAGAAAAGGAATCAGTGGCCCACCGCCACCGGGCCTGCTGCTGCGCGCACCGGAATGCCGGCACGGCGGTCGAGCGTTCCGCTCCATTGCGTGAGCGCCAGCGACACCAGCACCACCAGTGCGCCGATCCATGGCGTGTGCATCAGCCCCAGGTGGGTCACGATCAGCCCGCCGGCCCAGGCCGCACCCGCAATGCCCAGGTTGAAGGCCGCGATGTTCAGGCCCGAGGCCACGTCCACCGCCTGCGGCGTGAAGCGTTCGGCCTGCTTCACCACGTACACCTGCAGCCCCGGCACGTTGCCGAACGCGACCGCGCCCCACATCAGCACCGCGGCCAGCGCGAGCCACTTGTGCGGCGCCGCGAAGTTGAAGACCAGCAGCACTGCGGCGAGCAGCGCGAAGATGATCTTCAGCGCCGGGATCGGCCCCATGCGGTCGGCCAGCCGGCCGCCCCAGATGTTGCCCAGCGCCACCGACACACCGTACACCAGCATCACCCAGCCGACCGCGCCGGCGCTGAATCCCGACACCTCGGTAAGGATCGGCGCGAGGAACGTGAACGGAATGAACGAGCCGCCATAGCCGATCGCCGTCTTGGCATACACCAGCAGCAGCCGCGGCTCCGCCAGCACCCTGGCCTGCTGCGCCAGCGAAGCCGGTGGCGTGTGGCGGATGTTGCCGGGCACGAAGATCCAGCTGCCCACGAAGGCGAGCACGCCGAGCGCCGAGACCGCCAGGAAGGTTTCGCGCCAGCCGAAGTGCTGCCCGATGAAGGTGCCCAGCGGCACGCCCGTGACCAGCGCCACCGTGAGGCCCGTGAACATGACGGCGATCGCGCTCGCGGCCTTGTCCTTCGGTACCAGGCCGGTCGCGATGGTCGAGCCGATCGAGAAGAAGACCCCATGCGCCAGGCCCGTGAGCACGCGCGCAGCGATCAGCGATTCATACCCCGGCGCCTGCCACGCAAGCAGGTTGCCCACGGTGAACAGCGCCATCAGCCCGAGCAGCAGCGCCTTGCGCGGCAGCCGGCCCGTGAGCGCGGTGAGCACCGGCGCGCCGATGGCCACGCCCAGTGCATAGAGGCTGACCAGCAGGCCGGCCGACGGAAGGCCGATGCCGAGGTCGGCAGCGACGGTGGGGAGCAGGCCGACGATGACGAACTCGGTCGTCCCGATGGCGAAGGCGCTCAGGGTGAGCGCGAAAAGGGCAATGGGCATGAGGCACTCCTTCTGTGACAAGGAGGAGTGTGTGACGTTTGTCTTTGCAGAATAAGCAGGTTCCAGGCAGAAGATACTTGCCTGAAACTCAAGAATCGCGTCGCGCTACGATGCCGTTGCACTTGCAGACACGAAAGAACGGCAGGCCGATGCAGAACACCCGACAGCAACCCCCCACTGGTTTCCATTCCGCGAGCGGGCGCCGCACGGCGAAGTCCCTGACCGGCGCGGCGCTCCTTGTTGCAACCGTGTTCCTCGCGGCTTGCCAGACCCAACCCGAATTCCGACCGCTCACCTCCGAAGTCCCGCCGCCGCCGACCTTCGTGACCGTGCCCGCCGACCCTGGATGCCAGGCCACCCAGGCGAGCTACGCGCTCGGCCGTCCAGTCGCGCAGCCGCTGCTCGAGGAACTGCTCTCGCGCACCGGATCGAGCACCGTGCGAACGTCCGCCCCCGGCGAGCCACTGCCGGCGCCGACCGATCCGAAGCGGCTCAATGTCGACGTCGATGCGCAGGGCCGCATCGCCGGCGCGCGCTGCGGCTGAATCGGATAATGCCGCGATGACCTCCATCGCGCTCGACTGCTACTACAGCCTCTCGTCCCCGTGGGCCTACCTCGGCGGGCCCCAATTGCACGACATCGTGCGCCGCCACCACGTGCGGCTCGCGCTCAAGCCCTACGACTTCCAGGCGGTGGTGCCGCAGACCGGCGGCATTCCGCTGAAGACGCGGCCCGAGCCGCGCCGCACGTACCACGCGCTCGAACTGGCGCGCTGGCGCGACTTCCTCGGCATGCCGCTCAATCTCGAGCCGGCCTACTACCCGAAGGGCGCGGCGGTCGACCCGAACTGGAACAAGTACCCGGGCTGGATGGTGATCGCCGCTCAAATGCAGGGGCTCGATGCGCAGCCGCTCTCGCATGCGCTGCTGCGCGCGCTGTGGGCCGAGGAGCGCGACACCTCGCAGGCCGAGGTTCGCATTGCGGTGGCGAACGAAAACGGCTACGACGGTGCCTCGCTACAGGCGCAGGAGCAGTCGGCCGAAGTGCTCGCGGTGTACCGCGCGAACAGCGCCGAAGCCGTCGAGGCGGGCGTGTTCGGCGCGCCGACCTTCATCCTGAACGGCGAGCGCTTCTGGGGCCAGGACCGCCTGGCATTCCTCGACCGGGCGCTCGACCGCCTGCGCGCGCAGCAGCGGGGCTGATCAGCCCGCCAGCACCGACCGCGGCAGCAACGCAGGCACGAGCGTGCGGTTCAGCCGCTCGCGCCACCAGCGCAGCGCCTGCCCTTCGGCGCCGGTCTTCCATGCGAGCCAGAACGCCTCGGGTGCGCGCGGTTCCTCGGCCGGCAGCTCGACCAGCGTGCCGCGCGCCAGTTCGCCCGCGATGCAGGCGCGTGGAAGGAAGCCGTGGCCCAGGCCGGCGGCCTGGCAGGCAATCTTCGCGGCCATGGAGGGCACGGTGATGCGCGGCTGCCCGGCGAGCAGGCCGACGGTGCGGTCCGACAGCGTGCGCGCGCTGTCGCCCACGACGATCGCATTGCACTCGATCAGGTCGCCGCGCTGCAGCGGGCGCTTGAGCCGCGTGAGCGGATGACTCGGTGCCACGCAGAACGCAAACTCGAGGCTTCCCACCATCGCCGCCTGGTAGCCACCGCCCGCGGGGCCCTCGCCCGCGGCGATGACGAGGTCGGCGCGGCCTTCGCGCAGCGCCTCCCAGGTGCCGGTCAGGGCCTCGCAACCCACGCGCAGCCGCGTGCCGCAGCGCAGCGCCTCGAAGGCGTGGATGTCGCCGATGAGCGATGGCGTGGGAATGATCGAATCGTGCACCAGCCGCAGCTCCGACTCGAAGCCGGTGGCGATCTGCCGCATGCGCGATTCGAGATCGCTCGCGGCATTCAGCAGCCAGCGGCCCTCCTTGAGCATCTCTTCGCCCGCGGCCGTGAGATGGACGCGCGGGCCGTGGCGCTCGAACAGCCGCATGCCGAGCTGCTCTTCGAGCCTGCCCACGGCGTACGAGATGGTGGACGGCACCTTGTTGAGCCGCGCGGCGGCGGCGGCGAAGGAGCCATGGCGCGCAATGGCGTCGACGACTTCGATGGCTTCGAGGCTGAGCTTGAGCACGCGGGGTCCTCCGAAAATCAACGTTCGAAAAATTCGAACAATGACGCTGAAAAGTTTCGCCAATCGCCGGCAAAAAGGCATCGATGATCGAACCTAAGCCAAGGGAAATGTTCCCGAAGCGCATTGTGAATCGAATCGAACCTTTGTCCAACTTCTGGAGTATTTGCATGCCGTCCATCCAAGCCACCCCCACCGCCGGCGCCACGCTGCTGACCCCCGACGACCACACGCTGGTGATGATCGACTTCCAGTCGCAGATGGCCTTTGCCACGCATTCGATCGATGCGGTGACGCTGCGCAACAACGCGGCGCTGGTGGCGCAGGCGGCGGCCGGCTTCAAGGTGCCGACCATCCTCACGACGGTGGCCGAGAAGAGCTTCTCGGGCCCGATGTTCGGCGAGATCGGCGCGGCCTTTCCGGGCCAGAAGATGCTCGACCGCACCTCGATGAACACCTGGGAAGACGCGGCCGTGATCGCTCGCGTGAACGAGATCGGCAAGCCGCGCATCGTGCTGGCGGGCCTGTGGACCAGCGTGTGCATCGTGGGTCCGGCGCTTTCGGCGCTTGACCAGGGCTTCGAGGTGTACGTGATCGCCGACGCCTGCGGCGACGTTTCGGCCGAGGCGCACAACCGCGCGATGGACCGCATGGTGCAGGCCGGTGCACGGCCGATGACCTCGCTGCAATACCTGCTCGAACTACAGCGCGACTGGGCACGCGGCGAGACCTACGAACTCACGACCGGCATCGCCAAAAAGGTGGGCGGCGCCTACGGCATCGGCATCGACTACGCCAAGGCCATGTTCGGCGCCCACGAAGGCTAATGCGGCGAAGCACGTCAAAACGAAAGCACCGGCCATGAAGCCCTACATCGTCTCCCTTGCGCTGGGCCTCCTGGTCGGCGTGATCTACGCGCTGTTCCAGGTGCGCTCGCCGGCGCCGCCGGTGATCGCGCTGGTCGGCCTGCTCGGCATCCTCGTGGGCGAGCAGCTGCCGCCGCTGGTGCGCAGCCTGATGGCCCCGCCGACCGCGGCCAGTTCGTGGCTGCACCACCAGGTCAAGCCGCACGTGTTCGGCGAGCTGCCCCAGTGCCTGCCGACCGACCCCGCACAGAAAGCGAAGGACACCCGCCATGGCTGATGAGAACGCCGCGCCCGACCTGATCCTGCACAACGGCCGCTTCACCACGCTCGACCGTTCCAACCCGGGCGCCGACGCGGTGGCCATCCAGGACGGCCGCTTCGTCCGCGTGGGCCGCGCCGAAGACGTGCTGCCGCTCGCGGCGAGCCGCACCCGCGTGATCGACCTGCAGGGCCGGCGCGTGCTGCCGGGCCTGATCGACAACCACCTGCACATCATCCGTGGTGGCCTCAACTACAACATGGAGCTGCGCTGGGACGGCGTGAAGAGCCTGGCCGATGCGATGGGCATGCTGCGGCGGCAGGTGGCAGTCACGCCGGCGCCGCAATGGGTGCGCGTGGTGGGCGGCTTCACCGAGCACCAGTTCGCCGAGAAGCGGCTGCCGACCATCGCCGAACTGAATGCGGTGGCGCCCGACACGCCGGTGTTCATCCTGCACCTGTACGAGCGCGCGCTGCTCAATGCGGCCGCGCTGCGCGCCGTGGGCTACACCCGGGACACGCCCGCGCCGCCCGGTGGCGAGATCGTGCGCGACGGCCACGGCAACCCGACGGGCCTTCTGCTGGCCAAGCCGAACGCGGCCATCCTCTATGCCACGCTTGCCAAGGGGCCGAAGCTGCCCTTCGACTACCAGCTCAATTCCACGCGCCACTTCATGCGCGAACTCAACCGCCTGGGCGTGACCGGCGCGATCGACGCGGGCGGCGGCAACCAGAACTATCCCGACGACTACGCGGTGATCCAGAAGCTGGCCGACGACGGGCAGCTCACCATCCGCCTGGCCTACAACCTGTTCACGCAGAAGGCCAAGGCAGAGAAGCAGGACTTCCTGAACTGGACCGCGAAGGCCACGTACAAGCAGGGCGACGACTACTTCCGCCACAACGGCGCGGGCGAGATGCTGGTGTTCTCGGCGGCCGACTTCGAGGACTTCCGCGAGCCGCGCCCCGAGCTGGCGCCCGAGATGGAAGGCGAACTCGAAGGCGTGGTCCGCATCCTCGCGCAGAACCGCTGGCCGTGGCGCATGCACGCCACTTACGACGAGACGATCGAGCGCGCGCTCGACGTGTTCGAGAAGGTCGACAAGGACACGCCGCTCGCGGGCCTGAACTGGTTCTTCGACCATGCCGAGACCATCTCCGAGAAGTCGATGGACCGCATCGCCGCGCTCGGCGGCGGCGTGGCGGTGCAGCACCGCATGGCCTACCAGGGCGAATACTTCGTCGAGCGCTACGGCGCCGGCGCGGCCGAGGCGACGCCACCGGTCAAGAAGATGCTCGAGCGCGGCCTCAAGGTCTCGGCCGGCACCGATGCCACGCGCGTCGCCTCGTACAACCCGTGGGTGTCGCTGTCGTGGCTGGTCACGGGCAAGACCGTGGGCGGCATGCAGCTGTACCCGCAGCGCAACTGTCTCGACCGCGAGCAGGCGCTGCGCATGTGGACCGAGAACGTCACCTGGTTCTCCAACGAGGAGGGCAAAAAGGGCCGCATCGAGGCCGGCCAGCTCGCCGACCTCGTGGTGCCCGACCGCGATTTCTTCGCCTGCGCCGAATCGGACATTGCCGACACCACGGCGCTGCTCACGATGGTGGGCGGCAAGGTGGTCTATGGCGCGGGGCCCTTCGCCGCGCTCGACGAAGGCGCGCCACCGCCCGCCATGCCCGACTGGTCGCCCGCGCGGACCTTCGGCGGCTATGCGGGCTGGGCCGATGCGGCCGAGGGCGCGCCGCTGCAGAACGCACTGCACAGGGCGGCAATGGCTTGCGCCTGCGCCAACGACTGCAACGTGCACGGCCACCAGCATGCGACGGCCTGGAGCAGCAAGCTGCCGATCGCCGACCTCAAGAGCTTCTGGGGCGCGCTCGGCTGCGCCTGCTGGGCGGTGTGATGGCCGAAACTCAAAAAGGCGCCTTCGCGCCACTGCGCCAATCCGTCTTCGCAGTGCTCTGGGCCGCCACGGTTCTCGGCAACATCGGCAGCTTCATGCGCGACGTGGCGAGTTCGTGGCTCGTCACCGACCTGTCGGCGAGCCCGACGGCGGTGGCGCTGATCCAGACGGCGGCGACGCTGCCGGTGTTCCTGCTCGCGATCCCGGCGGGCGTGCTCTCGGACATCCTTGACCGCCGGCGCTTCCTGATCTTTGTGCAGCTCGTGCTCGCGGCGGTCAGCGGCACCTTGCTGGTGCTGTCGCACACCGGCGCGCTCACGGTCGAATACCTGATCGCGCTCACGTTCGTGGGCGGCATCGGCGCCGCGCTGATGGGGCCGACCTGGCAGTCGATCGTGCCCGAGCTGGTGCCGCGCGCCGACCTCAAGGGCGCGGTGGCGCTGAACTCGCTGGGCATCAACATCGCGCGCTCGATCGGGCCGGCCGCGGGCGGGCTGATCCTCGCAAGCTTCGGCGCAGCCGCGACCTACGGGCTCGACGTGCTGAGCTATGTGTTCGTGATCGCGGCGCTTCTCTGGTGGAAGCGGCCGGCGGCGGTGGACAGCGGACTGTCCGAGAACTTCCTCGGCGCCTTCCGCGCCGGCCTGCGCTACACGCGCGCCAGCAAGGAACTGCACGTGGTGCTGCTGCGCGCGGCGGTGTTCTTCGTCTTCGCGAGCTCGGTGTGGGCGCTGCTGCCGCTGGTGGCGCGCCAGATGCTCGGCGGCAGCGCGGGCTTCTATGGCGTGCTGCTCGGCGCCGTGGGCGCGGGCGCGATCGGCGGTGCGCTCGTGATGCCGCGGCTGCGGGCCCGGCTCGATGCCGACGGCATGCTGCTGCTGGCCGCACTGCTCGCCGCCGCGGTGATGGGCAGCCTGGTGTTCGCGCCGCCGAAGTGGCTCGCGGTGCTGCTCCTGCTGCTGCTGGGCCTGGGCTGGATCATCGCGCTCACCACCCTCAATGGCGTGGCGCAGTCGATCCTGCCGAACTGGGTGCGCGGGCGCGGGCTCGCGGTGTACCTCACGGTGTTCAATGGGGCGATGGCCGCGGGCAGCCTGGGCTGGGGCCTGGTGGCGCAGCAGGTCGGCGTGCCCGCCACGCTGGTGGCGGGGGCGGTCGGGCTGGTGATCGCAGGGCTGGTGTTCCACCGCGTGAAGCTGCCCACCGGCGAGGCGGACCTGCAGGCGTCGAACCACTGGCCCGAGCCGCTCCTGGCCGAGCCCGTGGCGCATGACCGCGGGCCGGTGATGGTGCAGGTCGAGTACCGCATCCGCAAGGACGACCGCGCGGCGTTCATGGCCGCCATGAAGCGCCTGTCGCTCGAACGCCGCCGCGACGGCGCCTATGCCTGGGGGCTGCACGAACACACGGGCGATCCCGAGCGGATCATGGAATGGTTCCTCGTGGAGTCGTGGGCCGAGCACCTGCGCCAGCACCACCGCGTGTCGCAGGCCGATGCCGACCTGCAGGCCGAGGCGCTGCGCTTCCACATCGGACCGGGGCGGCCCGAGGTGCATCACTTCCTGGCGCTCTGAAAAAACGACGCGCTTCCCGCTTCACCTTTCTTTCATTCTTCTCTCGTATCTTTCATCCACTCCCAAAGAAAAAACCATGACAACACTGACCCTTCGCGACGGCACCGAGCTCTACTACAAGGACTGGGGCACCGGCCAGCCGATCGTCTTCAGCCACGGCTGGCCGCTGAGCGCCGACATGTGGGACGCGCAGATGCTGTTCTTCGCCGAGCGCGGCTACCGCGTCATCGCGTTCGACCGCCGCGGTTTCGGCCGTTCGAGCCAGCCCTGGACCGGCTACGACTACGACACCTTCGCCGACGACATCGCCGAACTGATCGAGAAGCTCGACCTGAACGACGTGATCCTCGCGGGCTTCTCGATGGGCGGCGGCGACGTCACGCGCTACATCGCGCGCAAGGGCAGCGCGCGCGTGGCGAAGCTCGCGCTGATCAGCGCGGTGACGCCGCTCTTCATGAAGACCGCCGACCATCCGGTGGGCCCCGATGCCTCGCTGTTCGCGGGCATCCGCGCCGGGCTGGCCGCCGACCGGCCGCAGTTCCTCGATGACTTCAGCACGCTGTTCTATGGCACCAACCGTCCCGGCGCAACGGTGTCGCAGGGCGTGTCCAAGCAGACGCTGCAGATCGCGCTGCAGGCGTCGATCAAGGCCACGATCGACTGCGTGACGGCCTTCTCCGAGACCGACTTTCGCCCCGACATGGCGAAGATCGACGTGCCCACGCTCGTGATCCACGGCGACGACGACCAGGTGGTGCCGTTCGAGGCCACCGGCAAGCTGGCGGCTGAGATGATCGCGGGCAGCCAGCTCAAGGTGTATGCCGGCGCGCCGCACGCCACCTGCACCACGCATGCGGCGCAGGTCAACGCCGACCTGCTGGCCTTCATCAAGGGCTGAGCCCGCTCCGCTCGGCCCTTGCGGCGCGAGGGGCGGCGCCGATGGCGATAATCCGCCCATGCGAATCCGCTTTACCAAGATGCAGGGGGCCGGCAACGATTTCGTCGTGCTCGACGAGACGCGCGGCACGCTGGGCCTCAGCGCCGCGCAGTACCGCTTTCTGGCCGACCGCCATTTCGGCGTGGGCGCCGACCAGATCCTGACGGTACGCCCGCCGCCGCAGGGCGCCGAGGGCATCGACTTCCAGTACGTGATCCACAACGCCGACGGCGGCGAGGTGGAGCAGTGCGGCAATGGCGCGCGCTGCTTCATGCGCTTCGTGCGCGAACACCAGCTCACCGACAAGGACGAGGTCCGCGTGCAGACGCTGGCCGGCGTGATTGCGCCGCGCATGGGTGCCGACGGCCGCGTCACGGTCGACATGGGCGCGCCGGTGTTCGAGCCCGAGCGCGTGCCCTTCGATATCGCCGGCCTCGATGCGCAGCCCGACGGCGGCTGGCATACCTGGCACCTGGCGCTCGGCACCCATGCCGACAGCGCCATTGTCCCGGTCGCGGTGCTGTCGATGGGCAACCCGCATGCGGTGCAACTGGTCGACGACGTCGACACCGCACCCGTCGCCGTGCAAGGGCCGCAGATCGAGCACCATCCGCGCTTTCCGCAGCGCGTGAATGCCGGCTTCATGCAGGTGCTCGACCGCACGCACATCAGGCTGCGCGTGTTCGAGCGCGGCGCCGGCGAGACGCTGGCCTGCGGCACCGGGGCCTGCGCGGCCGTGGTGGCGGGCATCAGGCTCGGACGGCTCGACGCCCGCGTCGACGTGCAGACGCACGGCGGCATCCTCACCATCGAATGGCACGGCGAGGGCCAGCCGGTCCTCATGACCGGGCCGGCCACCACCGTCTTCGAGGGCGACATCGACGTGCCCGACCTCTCATGACACCTCCCCCGAACAACAACATCGACGCCATGAACCCGATCACCGAAGACGACATCGCGAACTACCTGGCGAACACGCCCGACTTCTTCGAGCGGCATGCGCAGCTGCTGGCGCAGGTGCAACTCACCAGCCCGCACGGCAACCGCGCGGTGAGCCTGCAGGAACGCCAGGCCGAGATGCTGCGCGAGAAGATCAAGGCGCTCGAGCATCGGCTGATGGACATGGTGCGCCACGGCACCGAGAACGTGGTGATCGCCGACCGGCTGCAGCGCTGGACCACCGGCCTCCTGACCACGCGAGAGCCGCGCAGCCTGCCCTACCGCATCGCAGTCGACCTGCAGTCGCTGTTCCTGGTGCCGCAGACCGCCATCAAGATGTGGGACTGCGGTGCCGACTACCTCAACGAAGCCTATGCGCAGTGGGTGAGCGACGACGTGAAGGCGCTCGCCACCTCGCTCACCTCGCCCTATTGCGGGCTCAACTCGGGTTTCGAGGCCGCCAACTGGCTGCCCGAGCCGGCCGGGGCGGCCTCGATCGCGCTGATCCCGCTGCGGGCGGACGCCGAGTCGCCGGCCTTCGGGCTGCTGGTGCTGGCCTCGCCCGACGCCCAGCGCTTCAATGCCGAGATGGGCACCGACTTCCTCGAGCGCATCGCCCAGCTGGCCTCGGGCGCGCTGTCGCGGCTGCGGCCTTGAGCGGCCGGCGGCGGTCCTGGCGGGCCGCACGGGCGGTGCTGGCCGCCGCGCTGCTTGCCGGATTGCTGGCCTACCTGGCGATCGCGGGCGCCATCTGGCGGCGCGCCGCCGTGGCGCTCGACCATCCGCCCGCGCAAACGGCCGATGCCGCGCTCGTGCTCGGCAACCGCGCCTACCTGCGCGGCAAGCCCAATCCCTGCCTCACCGGCCGCGTCGATGCCGCCGTCGCGCTCGCGCGCGAGGGCCGGGTGCGGCAACTGGTGTTCTCGGGCGGCATCGACAAGGAAGACGGGCGCGTCGAGGCCGAAGTGATGGCGCAGCATGCCCAGGCCCAGGGCCATGCCGGGCCGGTGCTGCTGGAGCCGGCCTCGACCTCGACGCGGCTGAACCTTGCGCTCTCTCGTCCGCTGCTGCGGGACGCGGGCGTGCGCAGCGTGATCGTGGTGTCGGAGCCGTACCACCTCTGGCGCGCCGAGCGGCTGGTGCGCGCGAGCGGCTTCGACCGCGAATTCGACGTGCAGTACGCGGCGGCGCGCACGCGCTGCTGGCAGCGCTGGGGCATGCTTTTCAAGGGCGCGTTGCGCGAGCCGCTGGCGGTCGTGAACAATGCACTCCATGGCTACCTCCACTGACCTTGCCGACGTACCCGAAAGCGCCGCAACGCGCTGGATCGAGAAGTACCTCGAACATGTGCGCGTGGAGCGCCGGCTGGCGGCGCGCACCGTCGAGCTGTACGCCATTCACCTGCAGGCGCTGAAGGCCAACGCCGCCGAAGCCGGCCTCGCCCTCGACCGGGTGCAGACCGCGCACGTGCGGCGCTGGATGGCGCAGCTGCACGGATCGGGGCGCGAGCCGCGCGGCATCGCGCTGGTGCTCTCGTGCTGGCGCAGCTTCTACCGCTGGCTCGGCAACGAAGGGCTGGTGGGTTTCAACCCGGTCAAGGACGTGCATGCACCCAAGGCCGCGCGGCCGCTGCCCAAGGCGCTGGGGGTCGACGATGCGGTGCAGCTCGCCGAGCTCTACGACGCCGAGGCTGATCCGTGGACCGAGGCGCGCGACAGCGCCATCGTCGAGGTGCTCTACGGCTGCGGCCTGCGCGTGAGCGAGCTGACGGGCCTCGACGCACGGGCGAGTGCCACCGCGCGTGGCTGGATCGATCTCGAATCGCGCGAAGCCAATGTGCTCGGCAAGGGCGGCAAGCGGCGGCTGGTGCCGATCGGCGCCAAGGCGGCCGAGGCGGTCGGCGAATGGCTCGCGGTGCGCGGCGACTGCCCGGCGCTCGGGGCTTCGGCGCAGCGCGATCCGGACAGTGCCGCGGCGCTCTTCATCAACAGCCGTGGGGCGCGCATGTCCTCGCAGGCCGTGTGGAAGCTGCTGCGCCAGCGCAGCCTGAAGGCGGGGCTCGCGGCGCCGGTGCATCCGCACATGCTGCGGCATTCGTTCGCAAGCCATGTGCTCCAGTCGAGCAGCGACCTGCGCGCCGTGCAGGAACTGCTGGGCCACGCCAACATCTCGACCACCCAGATCTACACGCGGCTGGATTTCCAGCACCTGGCCAAGGCCTACGACGCGGCGCATCCGCGGGCCCGGGCCAGGGACGACAAAGGCGACAACAAGAAAAAACCATGAAAACCCTGCGCCTCAAACCCGGCAAGGAACGCTCGCTGCAGCGCCGCCATCCCTGGATCTTCGAATCGGCGATTGCGCGCGGCGGTGCCGACGCGGGCGAGACGGTGCGCGTCGAATCGCACGAGGGCGCCTTCCTGGCGTGGGCAGCGTTCAGCCCGGTGTCGAAGATCCGCGCGCGGGCCTGGAGCTTCGTGGAAACGCAGCGCATCGATGCGGCCTTCCTGGCGTCGGTGTGCGCACGCGCGGTGGCCGCACGCGGGCTCTTCGACCTGCAGAGCGACGGCGTGCGGCTGGTGCACGGCGAGGCAGATGGCCTGCCGGGCCTGATCGTCGACCGCTACGGCGACACGCTGGTCGCGCAGTTCCTCTCGGCCGGGGTCGAGCGCTGGAAAGCGGCACTGGCCGACGCGCTGCTCGCGGCGACCGGCCTCTCGAAGCTCTACGAACGCTCCGACGCCAGCGGCCGCGAACGCGAGGGCCTGAAGCCCGTCACGGGCTGGCTGCGCGGGGAGGGCGGCACCGAACTCACGATCCGTGAGCATGGCTGGACGCTGTCGCTCGACATCGCAACCGGCCACAAGACCGGCTTCTACCTCGACCAGCGCGACAGCCGGCAGCGTTTTGCCGAACTCGCGCAGCAGCGGCGCTTCCGGCGCGTGCTCAACTGCTTTTGCTACACCGGCGGCTTCACGGTGGCGGCGCTCGCGGGGCTGCGCGCGGCCGGCGCGCTCGACGGTGCCGAACTGGTGTCGGTCGACTCGTCGCTGCCGGCGCTCGAGCGCGCGCGGGCGCACCTGGCACTCAACGGCTTCGGCGACGATGGCGAAGCGCCGGGGCTGAAGGCCGAGTTCCTCGACGCCGACGTGAACAAGGCGCTGCGCGAGTTCATCGAACAGGGGCGCAGCTTCGACGCCATCGTGCTCGATCCGCCCAAGTTCGCACCCACGGTCGCCCATGCCGAACGCGCAGCGCGCGCCTACAAGGACATCAACCGGCTCGCGCTCAAGCTGCTCGAACCGGGCGGCGTGCTGCTCACGTTTTCTTGTTCGGGCGGCATCAGTGCCGATCTGTTCCACAAGATCGTGGCTTCCGCCGGCATCGATGCGCAAGTCGATGGCTACATCAGCGAGCGGCTCGGCGCGGCGCCCGACCACCCGATGACCATCGAATTCCCTGAAGGCGAGTACCTCAAGGGGCTGGTGGTGGTGAGAAAGCGCAACTGAGTGGCATTGGCTAAACTGCCGGCCAGTCCTTCCTTCCCCGTTTTTTCCCGCTTTCGGAGCACACCATGGCCCTCATTCCCGCCACCATCCTCACCGGCTTCCTCGGCTCGGGCAAGACCACGCTGCTCAAGCGCATCCTGACCGAAGCCCACGGCCAGAAGATCGCGGTCATCGAGAACGAGTTCGGCGAGGAGAACATCGACAGCGACATCCTGGTGACCGAATCGAAAGAGCAGATCATTCAGATGAGCAACGGCTGCGTCTGCTGCACGATCCGCGAAGACCTGCGCGAGGCGCTGCAGCTGCTGGCCGCCAAGAAGCGCAAGGGCCTGCTCGACTTCGACCGCGTGGTGATCGAGACCACGGGCCTTGCCGACCCCGGACCGGTGGCGCAGACCTTCTTCATGGACGACGAGATCGCCGAGAGCTACCTGCTCGACTCGATTCTGACGCTGGTCGATGCCAAGCATGCGCCGCAGCAGCTCAACGACCGCCAGGAAGCGCGGCGCCAGGTCGGCTTTGCCGACCAGATCTTCATCAGCAAGAGCGACCTCGTGAGCGCCGAGGAAACCGATGCGCTGATCCACCGCCTGAAGCACATGAACCCGCGCGCGCCGCAGAAGAAGGTGCATTTCGGCGAGGTGCCGCTGGCCGACGTGTTCGACCTGCGCGGCTTCAACCTGAACGCCAAGCTCGACATCGACCCCGATTTCCTCAGCGCCGACGAGCACGACCACGACCACCACGATCACGACCACGCCCATGGCGAGCACTGCGACCATCCCTCGCACAAGCACGAGGGGCACGGCCATCACCACCATGTGGACGACGACGTGAAGAGCTTCGTCTACAGGTCCGACCGGGCCTTCGATCCGGCCCGGCTCGAGGACTTCCTGGGCGCCATCGTCAACATCTACGGCCCGCGCATGCTGCGCTACAAGGGCGTGCTGCACATGAAGGGCACCGAGCGCAAGGTGATCTTCCAGGGCGTGCACCAGCTGATGGGCAGCGATCTCGGCCCCGAATGGGGCAAGGACGAGGCGCGCCAGAGCCGCATGGTGTTCATCGGCATCGAGCTGCCGCGCGAGATCCTCGAGCAGGGTCTCGAGCAGTGCCTCGTGTGACGGGGCTCAGTTCCCCGGGCGGGTGCCCATCGGCTTGCCGTTGAGCTTCAGGCTGCCTTCGCTGAACTCGATGCGGCCCGTGACGTCGGCGCCGTCGCGCTGAACGAAGCCCTTTTCCTCGCCCTGTGCGACCAGCCCGGCCACCAGCTCGGGCGGCGGCATCTGGCCGCTTCCGGCGCCGGTGGCGGCCACCTGCTCGATCCACTGCATGGGCAGCCGCGCACTGGCCTTGAGCACGCCGCGCTTCATCAGCAGCATCTGGCCTGGTGCCGCAAGGTCTTCGTCGGTGACGCCGGCGAGGCCCACCGAATAGCTGAGTTCGCCGCGCTGGCCGTCGATCTCGACGCGCAGTGTGTCGAGCCCGAATTCGGGCCCGTGCCGGGCCATGGCCTTGAGGTCCGGGCCCAGCTGGTCGACGAGCGCCTTCATCGCAGCCTGCGAAGCCTTGGCGCCGCCCTTGCCGCAGCCGTTGACGGCGGCCGACTGCATCCAGGCGTCGGCCAGTTTCCTGTAGCCCGCGGCGTGGATGCGGCGCGCGCCGCTCGCCATCTCGAAGCCGGTGATCTTCGTGTCGCCGACCTGGCCGGTGCCCTTGAGGCTGCCGTTCGAGGCGTAGAGGCCGTCCTGGAGGGTGGCTTCGCCGGCGAGCGCGATGTCCTGCAGCAACACGGCCGGCAGCGCCTTGCCGGCCGCGCCGAGGCCCTTGGGCGCGGCGAACTCGAGGCGTTCGAGGCGGCCCTCGGTCTTGCCGGTGGCGAGCATCCAGCCCGCGCTCGGGTCCATGTCGGCCTTGCCGGTCAGCCTGCCCATCTTGAGGGTCGCGCCGGTGCGGGCATCGACCACGTCCATGCCCGGCATCGCGAGTTCGTAGCGCACATGGGTGCGCGCGCCGTTCACCTCGATGCGCGCTTGCGCGCCCTGCCAGGCGACGCTGGCCTTGCCTTGCTCGTTCAGCGTGACGGGCGCCACGGTCAGGTCGCTGGTGTAGGCGCCATCGAACGCGACGCGGGTGTGCGCCGTCAGCGGCTTGGCCTTGCCGAAGATCTTCTCGGCCTGGGCCTGGCCCTTCACATCGAACACCAGTTCGCTGTCGATGGTCGCGGCCGCCAGCGTGCCACCGGCCAGCGGGCCATGGCGGATGGTGTCGCGAAAGGTGATGCGCATCGCCTTGAGGGGCATCGGGCCGGCATCTTCTGCGGCCTCCTCGTCGGCCGGCTCGGCAGCGGCCACCGCGGGCACTTGCGCCGCGGCATCGGCGGCGCAGCCGATCTCGAGCGTGACGGTGCTCACGGCGCCCAGGAAACCGCGCTCGTAGCTGCGATCGACCACGCGGAACAGCGCGGTCTGCTTCGGCAGTTCGTCCAGGGCGGCGTCGTAGCGCGACCTGATCGTCGAACCGGCCCACCAGGTGGTTCCTCCGTAGGCGAGGGCGATGGCGGCAGCCAGCATGCCCAGAACTGCTTTTTTGCTCAAGATGGCTTCTCTTTTGTAGGAATGACGGGTCGACCGCCCCGACCTTTTTTGTGGTTGGCGGTCTTTGTTGCCCCTCCGGCAACGCCGCGGATGCTACCGGAGCGAGCGGACGTGCATATCCCACTTCCGTTCTAGTTCTCTATACAATCGCGCGCCTGCTCCGGGAGCCGCCTTCGTCCGATCGACGAATCGTGGCGGCCGGTACGGGGCGCCGCAGGTTGACGGCGGGCTTTAGGGGGTATAACCCCGGGGTTCGTCACTGCGGGCACTCCGACGACGGAGCCCACGCGGCCTGAATGAAAGGCCGCAGCCGCTCCCCTCGGGAGAGCACCCAGTGAAAGCGCGTTCCAGTTCGTTCAAGGAGCCAGTCACCGTGAAGAATCCCGCCGCCAAGGCCACGCCAGCAACCAAGCCCGCCGTCAAGAAAGCGGTGGCTGCCAAGGCGGCTGTACCTGCGGCAAAGAAGGTTTCTTCCGCTGCGAAAGCTCCAGCCACCAAACCGGAAAGCGCTCCCAAGAAGCGAGCAACGCCAGCGGCCGAAGCCGCCACCGTTGCAAAGAAGTCTGCCAAGTCCGCGAGTCCCGCCCCCGCCAAGAGCGCGGCAAAGACCCGGGCCGCGGAACCATCGCCATCCAAAACCGTCGGCCGCTCTGCTGCCGCTCCTTCTGCCTCTTCGATCCCCATGAAAAAAACGGCCGCCGCCTCCGCTTCCTCGTCCGCCACGGCGACTCCTTCGATGCCCACCCAGGCCGCAGCACCCGCACCCGCCAAGGGTGGCCGCGTGTCCCGGCTGTCGCAGCTCACCGTGCCCTCCATGCCGCAATCGGTGGCTTCCACCGCGGCCAAGTCCTCTTTCTCCCAGGCGCCATCGACCGCGCTGGTGCCGCCGCCGCCCGTGTCCGTCAAGAAAGACCCGAAGCTCGCGAACAACTGGAAGACCAAGACGGCCGCCGAACTGACCGACGCCGAAGTGATCGCGATGCCCGACGCCGAGTACATGAACGACAAGCAGATGGCGTTCTTCCGCCTGAAGCTGGTCGAGCTCAAGCGCGGCATCCTCGAGAACGCAGGCGAGACCACCGAGCACCTGCGTGAAGACACGGTGGTTGTGCCCGACCCGGCCGACCGCGCGACGATCGAGGAAGAGCATGCGCTCGAACTGCGCACGCGCGACCGCGAGCGCAAGCTGCTCAAGAAGATCGAGCAGTCGATCCAGCGCATCGACGCCGGCGACTACGGCTATTGCGACGAGACCGGCGAGCCCATCGGCGTCGGTCGGCTGCTGGCGCGGCCGACGGCCACGCTGTCTCTCGAGGCGCAGCAGCGCCGCGAACTCAAGCAGAAGATGTTCGGGGACTGAGCAGCAAGCTGCTCGCCCCGGAACGCCCGCCGATGCCAAAGGAAGAGTCGGGCCGCCTTTTCTCGAAGGTGGCGAAGTTCGTCCGCAACCCGCTCAAGGACTGGTCGGAACTGGACTCGACCGCCGCGGCCGATTCCACGCTGCCCGATGCGGCCTACAGCCGCGAAATGCTCAAGGAGATGATCGAGCGGCGCCAGCGCAACGACTTCGTGCGCCGGCGCGAGTTCGACATGCTGCGCAAGCTGCGCCAGCGCGAAGCGGCCGCCCATGCCTTCGAAGGCACGGTCACGCCGTCGTCCTTCAACATCAACAGCACCACCACGGAGAAGTCCGAGGGGCGCGCGCTCACGCTCAAGAAGATCGACGAGATCGAAGAGCAGATGTCGCAGCAGTGGTGGAAGGGCCGCGGCCCCAATGGCGAGGTGCTGGTCAATCCGCCGCCCGACGGCGGCGCCGAGACCCTGCCGCCGCCGCAGGATCCGGCCGAGCTGGCGAGGCTGCTCGCGCCCACGGTGCCTGCGCCGCCGCCCGAGGCTGCGCCTGTTGCCTTGCCCCCGGTCGTGGCACCGCCGCCGTCCGCGCTGCCGGCGCACGACGACGCGCTCGAGGAGGCCGTGATTCGCTTCTCGCACGGCGACGACGCGGGCGCCGAAGCCATCCTGCTGCAGGCGCTGTCCGCCGACAGCGCCGCGGGCGACGGCAGCCATGCCCAGGCGGCATTCGAGCGCGACGATGCGCGCTGGCGGGCGCTGTTCGACCTGTACCGTGCCACCGGCGAGGCCGCGCGCTTTGCCGCGGCCCGCATGCGCTACGCGCAGCGCATGAAGCGCATGGGCCCCGACTGGGTGCCGCTCGACGAACTGGCGCGCAACGTCAGGGCCGTGGCCGCGAGCGAGTTTGCCGAACTGGCGCCCGCGGGCGCCGACTGGGTCTGCCCGGCGCGCCTGGCGCGTGAAGGGCTGATGCAGCTCACGCGGGCCTTGTCGCAGGCCGGTGCGGTCTGGACGCTCGACTGGCGGGCGTTGAGCGCCATCGAGGCCGATGCCGCCGCGCCACTGCGCGTGCTGTTCAATCACTGGGCCGATTCGCCGGTGCAGCTGCGTTTCGTCGGTGCGGCGAAGCTGCAGGCCGTGCTCGCCGAGGCCGCACCCGGCAACGAGCGCCGGACGTCTGACCTCTGGTGGCAACTGCACATGGCCGCGCTGCGCATGATGAACATGCCCGACGACTTCGAGCTGGTGGCGCTCAACTACTGCATCACCTATGAAGTCTCGCCACCGGCGTGGCAAGACCCGAAGGGCACCTGCGTGCTGCTGGCCCCGCCGGCCGTGACGTCGCCGAGTTCGGTGTGGTCGCTGCTTTCCAGCGGCGAATCCGAGAGCTTTCCGTCGACCGACAGCGGCTTTGCGGCGCTGGCCGGCGACCTGCGCGGCGAGGCGCATTCGAGCCTCCAGCGGCTCGATGCGGAACTGCACGGCAGCACCGCGCCCACGATCTCGTGCGCCGCCCTGCTGCGCATGGACCTGAGCGCGGCCGGCACGCTGCTGGCCTGGGTGCGGGCGCGCGATGCACGCGGCGAGCGGGTCCAGTTCGTGGACGCCCACCGGCTCGTCGCGGGCCTGTTCGACCTGGTCGGGATCGCCGACCACGCCACCGTCGCCATCCGCAAAAACTGAGTTCCGGGCCTGAAGCGGTGCGGGGCTTGCATTGGTCGGCCGCGTCCCCAGATGGCTTCGATGGAACAGTTTCACGGCACCACCATCGTGAGCGTGCGCCGCAAGACTCCCCAGGGCGACCAGGTCGCCATTGGCGGGGACGGGCAGGTCACACTCGGCAACATCGTCATCAAGGGCACCGCGCGCAAAGTGCGGCGGCTCTACCACGGCAAGGTGCTCGCGGGCTTTGCCGGCGCCACGGCCGACGCCTTCACGCTCTTCGAGCGCTTCGAGGCCAAGCTCGAGAAGCACCAGGGACACCTGACGCGCGCCGCGGTCGAGCTCACCAAAGACTGGCGCACCGACCGCGTGCTGCGCAAGCTCGAGGCCATGCTGGCCGTCGCCGACGCCACCACCTCGCTGATCATCACCGGCAACGGCGACGTGCTGGAGCCGCAGGACGGCGTGATCGCCATCGGCTCAGGCGGCGCGTTCGCGCAGTCGGCCGCCAAGGCGCTGATCGAGAACACCGAGCTCACGGCAGAGCAAATTGTTAAGAAATCGCTGGAGATCGCCGGCGAAATCTGCATTTACACGAACATGAACCACACGGTGGAAGCGCTCTGACCATGTCCATGACGCCCCAGGAAATCGTCTCCGAGCTCGACAACCACATCGTCGGCCAGCCGGCGGCCAAGCGCGCCGTCGCGATTGCGCTGCGCAACCGCTGGCGCCGCCAGCAGGTCGAGGAGAAGCTGCGCGTGGAGATCACGCCCAAGAACATCCTCATGATCGGCCCCACCGGCGTGGGCAAGACCGAGATCGCACGCCGCCTCGCGCGTCTCGCGGATGCGCCCTTCATCAAGGTGGAGGCCACCAAGTTCACCGAGGTGGGCTATGTCGGCAAGGACGTCGACTCGATCATCCGCGACCTGGCCGAGATCGCAGTAAAACAGACGCGCGAAGCCGAGAGCGCCAAGGTGCGCGCGCGCGCCGAGGACGCGGCCGAGGAGCGCATCCTCGACGTGCTGCTGCCGCCCGCGCGCGGCGCCGACGGTGCCACGCCGCAGCTGGAGGGCCCGAACCCCACGCGCCAGGCCTTCCGCAAGAAGCTGCGCGAGCACCAGCTCGACGACAAGGAGATCGAGATCGACCTGGCCGAGGCGCGCGCGCCGCTCGAGATCATGGGCCCGGCGGGCATGGAGGAAATGACCGAGCAGCTGCGCGGCATGTTCGGCCAGCTCGGGGGCGGCAAGCGCAAGACGCGCAAGCTCAAGATCGCCGAGGCGATGCGCCTGCTGATCGACGAGGAGGCCGCCAAGCTCGTCAACGAGGACGAGATCCGCGCGCAGGCCATCACCAACGCCGAGCAGAACGGCATTGTCTTCATCGACGAGATCGACAAGGTCGCCACGCGCAGCGAGGCGCAGGGCTCCGACGTGTCGCGCCAGGGCGTGCAGCGCGACCTGCTGCCGCTGGTCGAAGGCACGGCCGTAACCACCAAGTACGGCGTGGTGCGCACCGATCACATGCTGTTCATCGCGAGCGGCGCGTTCCACCTGAGCAAGCCGAGCGACCTGATCCCCGAACTGCAGGGGCGCTTCCCGATCCGCGTGGAACTGCAGTCGCTTTCGGTGGCCGATTTCGAGAGCATCCTCACGCAGACCCGCGCCTCGCTCGTGAAGCAGTACCAGGCGCTGCTCGCGACCGAAGGCGTGACGCTCGACTTCACGACCGAAGGCGTGACCCGGCTCGCGACCATCGCTTTCGAGGTCAACGAGCGCACCGAGAACATCGGCGCGCGCCGCCTTTCGACCGTGATGGAGCGGCTGCTGGATGAGGTAAGCTTCGACGCGGCCCGCATCGAAGGTCAGACGATCCACATCGATGCCGCCTATGTCGACCAGCGCCTGGCTGCGCTGAGCCAAGACGAAGATCTTTCCCGCTTCATTCTCTGAAGCCGCCTCGCGGCCCCTGTAACGGGGCCGCGCTTCACGCATCACATTCACTGCGTGAGCTAAGTGCTTAATTTTCAACGAAATTCACCGGTTTCCCTGTTTGGAAAACGGTGCTAAGTCGTTGATTCCATTACAAAAAAAGCCTCGGCCGCCCGTTGCGCCTGAAGTGTTTCCTGCTACAGTGCAAAAAAGTGCAGTTAAGTGGGAAAAAGTGCGGGTGGTGCCTCTTCCAGGTGCCACGGTGCTCCCAAACAGGGGTTCTCGGTCGTGTTTCAAGGCGCTTCATCGCTCAGTCTGGATGCCAAGGGGCGGCTCTCCGTGCCGACCCGGCATCGTGACGTCCTGAGCGCCACGGCGAACGGCCAGCTCACGATCACCAAGCACCCGCACGGCTGCCTCATGGTGTTCCCCCGTCCCGAATGGGAGAATTTCCGCGAGCGCATCGCCGCGCTGCCGATGTCGGCGCAGTGGTGGAAGCGCGTCTTCCTCGGCAACGCGATGGACGTCGAGATGGACGGCACCGGCCGCATCCTCGTCTCGCCTGAACTGCGCGCGGCCACCGGCATCACGCGCGAGACGCTGCTGCTGGGCATGGGCAACCACTTCGAGCTCTGGGACAAGGCCACGTACGAGGCCAAGGAGGCCGAGGCCACCCAGGGCGATATGCCCGATGTGTTCCAGGACTTCGCGTTCTGAGGGCTCCCGTGAACACGCCATGGACCCATACGACCGTCTTGCTGGACGAAGCGGTGCAAGCCCTTCTTTCAGGGGCCGCTGCGGCCACAGGCACCTACGTGGATGCGACCTTCGGGCGCGGAGGGCATGCGCGCGCGATCCTCGCGCGGCTCGCGCCGGAAGGCAGGCTGATCGCATTCGACAAGGATGCAGAAGCGGTGGCCGAAGCAGCGCGCATCTCCGATGCGCGTTTTTCCATCCGCCACCAGGGATTCCGCGCGCTGGGCGAATTGCCCGAGGCCAGCATCGCGGGTGTGCTGATGGACCTGGGCGTGAGTTCGCCGCAAATCGACAACCCGGTGCGCGGCTTCAGTTTTCGTTTCGACGGCCCGCTCGACATGCGCATGGACACCACGCGCGGCGAGAGCGTGGCCGAATGGCTGGCAACGGCCGAACTTCAGCAGATTGCAGAGGTGATCCGTGACTATGGCGAAGAACGGTTTGCTGTTCAGATTGCAAAGGCGATTGTTGCTCGCCGACAAGAACGGGGCGCAATTTCAACCACCACCGAACTGGCCGAGCTCGTGGCTGGCACGGTCAAAACCCGCGAGCAGGGCCAGAACCCTGCAACGCGCACATTTCAGGCTTTTCGGATTTTCATCAACGCCGAGCTTGAAGAGCTGCAACAGGCGCTAGAGGCGAGCCTCTCGGTGCTGCAGCCCGGTGGCCGGCTCGCGGTGATCAGCTTCCATTCGCTCGAAGACCGCATCGTGAAGCAGTTCATCGCGCGGCATTCGAAGGAGGTCTACGACCGCCGTGCGCCGTTTGCCGCACCCCGGGCGATGAAGCTGCGCGCGCTCGAGCGCATCAAGCCCTCGGCCGAAGAGGTGAGCGGCAACCCGCGCTCGCGCAGCGCGATCCTGCGCGTGGCCGAACGCACCGAGCTCCCATGACGCGCCCCCACGCTCATCGCTTCGCGTATCGCTGCCCCCCAAGGGGGCGCTCAGTGCCCTTCGGGCGGCCGGGCGGGCACTGACATGGCCCGCCTCAACCTGCTCCTGCTGCTCGCCGTGGTCGCCTCGGCGCTGTTCCTCGTGCACACGCAGTACCAGTCGCGCCAGCTCTACACCGAGCTCCACCGGGCCCAGCAGGAGGCGCGGCGGCTCGAGCTCGACCATGACCGCCTGCAGGTGGAGAAGCGTGCGCAGGCCACGCCGCTGCGCGTGGAGAAGCTCGCCAAGGAGCAGCTCCAGATGCGCACCACCACGCCGGCCATCACGCAGTACGTGCGGCCCGACGGCACGGTGATCCCGGCCGTGGTGGCGCCGCCGCCCGAGCCCCGCCCGGGCGCGAGGAACGGCCGATGAGCCGCCGCAGCGTCCGCTACACCACCAGCCCCTTGCTCGCGAGCAAGACGCCGGTCTGGCGCAGCAAGTTCATCGTCGCGAGCATCGCGTTCGGCTTCCTCGTGCTCGCGGGCCGGGCCGCGTACGTGCAGGTGTTCAACAACAGCTTCTTCCAGCGCCAGGGCGAGGTCCGCTTCGTCCGCACGCTCGAGCTGCCGGCCAACCGCGGCCGCATCCTCGACCGCAATGGCCTGATCCTCGCGTCGAGCGTGGTGGCGCCGAGCGTCTGGGCCATTCCGGAAGACATCGAACGCGACGACCCCGAAGTGCGTGCCAAGCTCCGCCAGGTGGCCAAGCTGCTCGAGATGTCGCAGAAGGACTTCGACAAGAAGCTCGAGGACGAGGACAAGACCTTCGTCTGGGTCAAGCGCCAGGTCGACGAGCCGATCGCCAAGCAGATCGCCGCGCTCGACATCAAGGGGCTCTACCAGCGCAAGGAGTACAAGCGCGAATATCCCGAGGGCGAGGCCGCGGCACACGTGGTGGGCTTCACCAACGTGGAAGACAACGGCCAGGAAGGCATCGAGCTGGCCTTCAACAAGGAGCTCGGCGGCAAGGCCGGCTCGCGCCGCGTCATCAAGGACCGCCTGGGCCGCGTGGTCGAGGGCGTGGGCGAGCAGGTGCCGCCGGTCGACGGCAAGGACATCCAGCTCAGCGTGGACAGCAAGGTCCAGTTCTTCGCCTACCAGAAGCTGCGCGACGCGGTGACCGCGCGCAAGGCCAAGGCCGGCAGCGTGGTGGTGCTGGACGCCGTCACGGGCGAAGTGCTGGCCCTGGCCAACTATCCGAGCTACGTGCCCGACAAGCGCCAGAACCTTTCGGGCGAGCAGCTGCGCAACCGCGCGCTCACCGACACCTTCGAGCCCGGCTCGACGATGAAGCCGATCACGGTCGCCATGGCGCTGGAGGCGGGCCGCGTCAAGCCTTCGACGTTGATCGATACCGGCCCCGGCCGCTACCAGCTCGGTGGTTTCACCATCAGGGACACGCACAACTACGGCACGCTCACCGTCGAGGGCGTGATCCAGAAATCGAGCAACGTGGGCGCGCTCAAGATCGCGCAGAAGATGACACCCCACGAGATGTGGGACACCTACACCGCACTCGGCTACGGGCAGAAACCGCAGATTCGGTTCCCGGGCGCGGTGAGCGGGCGGCTGCGGCCCTGGAAGACCTGGAAGCCGGTCGAGCAGGCGACCATGGCTTATGGCTACGGCCTGTCGGCGTCGCTGTTTCAAATGACGCATTCGTACACCGCGTTCGCGCACGACGGCGCCATCATCCCGGTCACCATCCTGAAGAATTCCGAGCCGCCCGTCGGCGTGCGGGTGTTCTCGGCGGCGAATGCGCAGGCGGTTCGCAAGATGCTGCAGATGGCCACCGGCCCGGGCGGCACCGGCACGCGCGCGCAGACCGTCGGCTATTCGGTCGGCGGCAAGTCGGGCACCGCGCACAAGCAGGTCGGCAAGGGCTATGCGAGCAACAAGTACCGGGCGTGGTTCACCGGCATGGCGCCGATCGACAAGCCGCGCATCATCGTCGGCGTGATGATCGACGAGCCGAGCGACGGCCAGTACTACGGCGGCCTGGCTGCCGCGCCCGTCTTCAGCGAAGTCGTGCAGCAGACGCTGCGCATGATGAACGTTCCGCCCGACCTCGCGGTCAAACCGCTGGTGGTGACCGAAGGCGTCGCCGAGAGCTTCTGAGCATGCTGACATTCACATCCCCCCTCATCGCCGCGCAATGGCTCAAGCAGCGCGTGCAGGGTGCGCTGCATGCCGACAGCCGACCGGTGGGCGCAGGCGACGGTTTCATCGCCTGGCCCGGTGCGGCCACCGATGGGCGCAGGCACGTGGCGGCAGCGCTTGCACAGGGCGCGGTGGCCTGCCTCGTCGAGCACGAGGGCGTGGAAGCCTTCGGTTTCGACGAAGGCGGGTTCGGCGACCGCATCGCGAGCTACCCGGGGCTCAAGGCGGCCACCGGCCCGATTGCCGCGGCCTTCCACGACAACCCCTCGGCCGCACTCGAGGTGCTGGCGGTGACCGGCACCAACGGCAAGACCTCGACCGCATGGTGGCTGGCCGAAGCGCTGGGCACGCTGGGCGTGCCCGGCGGCGTGCGCGCACCGCGGCTCGACGGCACGCTCGAGCGCGCGGTGCCGTCGCCCTGCGCGGTCATGGGCACGCTCGGCATCGGCGTGCCGCCGGCTGTCGTCTACACCGGGCTCACCACGCCCGATCCGGTGATGCTGCAGCGCGAACTCCGCGCGCTGGTCGACCGCGGTTTCGGCGCCTGCGCCATCGAGGCCTCGTCGATCGGCATTGCCGAGCGGCGCCTCGACGGCCTGCGCATTGCGGTGGCGGTGTTCACCAATTTCACCCAGGACCATCTCGACTACCACGGCAGCATGGAAGCCTACTGGGAGGCCAAGGCCGAGTTGTTCCGTTGGCCGGGCCTGCGTGCCGCGGTCGTCAACATCGACGACGTGCACGGCGCAAGCCTGTGCGCGAACCTGATCGACGGCGGCATCGGCGCGCTCGACGTGTGGACCGTCTCGGCCGCGGGCAAGCCGGCACGGCTGATGGCGCGCGACGTCGCGCACGGCGCACAGGGCCTCGAGTTCTCGGTGGTCGAGCAGGGCAGCGACGGCGTCGAACACCTGGCGACCGGCCTGATCGGCCAGTACAACGTAGCCAACCTGCTGGGCGTGCTCGGCACGCTGCGCGCGCTGGGCCTCTCGCTCGCGCAGGCGGTGGCTGCCTGCGCCGGCCTCACGAGCGTGCCGGGCCGCATGGAGCGCGTGCGCTTCGACGGCGGCCATGCACCGCTCGCGGTGGTCGACTACGCCCACACGCCCGACGCCCTCGACAAGGCGCTCGCCGGCCTGCGCCCGCTCGCACAGCAGCGCGGCGGCGCGCTCTGGTGCGTGTTCGGCTGCGGCGGCGACCGCGATGCCGTCAAGCGGCCGATGATGGCGGCCGTGGCCGAGCGCCAGGCCGACCACGTCGTCGTGACCAGCGACAACCCGCGCAGCGAAAGCCCCGACGCGATCATCAGCCAGGTGCTGCTCGGCCTGTCGCGCCCCGAGGCGGTCCGGGTGCAGCCCGACCGCGCGGCCGCGATCGCCGATGCCATCGCCGAGGCCGCGCCGCACGACGTGGTGCTGCTCGCCGGCAAGGGCCACGAGGCCTGGCAGGAGATCGCCGGCCAGCGCATTCCGTTCTCCGACCGCAGCCACGCGCTCGACGCGCTCGCACAGCGAGGAGCCGCACGATGAGCGCCGCACCAGTGAGCGCAACCACGCCCCTGATGCTCACGCTGGCGCAGGCACAGCAATGGATGCCCGGTGCGCGCCTCGTCGGCGACGGCGCCACCACGGTGGCGCGCGTGCACACCGACACCCGCACCCTCGCCGCGGGCGACCTGTTCGTGGCGCTCAAGGGCGAGCGCTTCGACGCCAACGACTTTCTTGCCGACGCCAAGGCCGGCGGCGCCGTGGCCGCCATCGCGCACCACGGCCTCGAAGCCGCGGGCCTCGCCGGCCTCGAAGTGCCCGACACGCTCGCTGCACTGGGCGCCCTGGCGGCGCGCTGGCGGGCGCAGTTCGAACTGCCGCTCATCGCCGTGACCGGCAGCAACGGCAAGACCACGGTCACGCAGATGATCGCCGCGATCCTGGTCGCGTTCCGCGGCGAGCGCGCGCTCGCGACGGCGGGCAACTTCAACAACGAGATCGGGGTTCCCCTGACGTTGCTGCGCCTGCGCGCATCGCACCAGCATGCGGTGGTCGAACTCGGCATGAACCATCCGGGCGAGATCGCGCGCCTCGCGGCCATGGCGCGCCCGACGATCGCGCTGGTCAACAACGCGCAGCGCGAGCACCTCGAATTCATGGCCACGGTCGAGGCCGTGGCGCGCGAGAACGGTGCCGTGTTCGCGGCGCTGCCCGCCGACGGCACCGCGGTGTTCCCGCATGCCGATCCCTTCTCGGGTCTCTGGACCGACATGGCGCACGACGGTGCGGCACGCCGCTGCATGTGTTTCGGCGAAGCGCCGGAGGCCGACGTCTCGCTCGCGGCCGCCGAATGGCGCCAGGGCGCCTGGCAGGTCCGCGTCCGCACGCCGCTCGGCGAACTTGACGCACGCTTGCGGATCGCCGGCCGGCACAACGTGGTCAATGCGCTCGCGGCCACCGCCTGTGCGCTCGCGGGCGGCGTGCCGCTCGACGCCATCGCCGCGGGCCTGTCGGCCTTCGATCCCGTGAAAGGCCGCTCGCGCGCCTGCGCGGTCGTGCTGGCCGACGGGCATTCGCTCACGCTGGTGGACGACAGCTACAACGCCAACCCCGACTCGGTGCGCGCCGCGATCGACGTGCTCGCGGCGCTGCCCGGCCCGCGCCTGCTGGTGCTCGGCGACATGGGCGAGGTCGGCGACCGCGCGGCCGAGTTCCATGCCGAGGTGGGCGACTGGGCGCGCCAGCGCGGCATCGAGGCCGTCTATGCGCTCGGCGCCGACAGCGCGCACAGCATCGCGGCGTTCGGTGGCAACGGCGATGCCGGCCGGCACTTCGCCGACGCCGTTGCGCTCGACGCCGCGGTGCGCGCACGCCTGCCACAGGTGGCGAGCGTGCTCGTGAAAGGCTCGCGCTTCATGAAGATGGAGCGCGTGGTCCGCACCATTGAACAAGCGGCTGCGCTGGCGCCCGCAACGACAACAACAACGACACAAGGAGGCCGGTCATGACGCATGCACCTGGCGACACCCCATGCTGATGAGCCTGGCCCAATGGCTGCAGACGATCTCGCCCGAGTTCGGGTTCCTGCGCATCTTCCAGTACCTGACGTTCCGCGCGCTCATGGCGGCGCTGACCGCGTTGGTGGTCGGCCTGGTGGCCGGCCCCTTCGTGATCCGGCGCCTCACCGCGCTCAAGATCGGCCAGCCGGTGCGCGGCTACGGCATGGAGACGCACCTCACCAAGAGCGGCACGCCCACCATGGGCGGCGTGCTGGTGCTGTTCGCGATTGCCTTCGCCACGCTGCTGTGGTTCGACCTCTCGAACCGCTTCGTCTGGATCGTGCTGTGGGTCACGATGGGCTTCGGCGCCATTGGCTGGGTCGACGACTGGCGCAAGGTGGTGCGCAAGGACCCCGAGGGCATGCGCTCGCGCGAGAAGTACTTCTGGCAGTCGGTGGTCGGCCTGTTCGCGGGCATCTACCTGCTGTTCAGCATTTCGGAAAGCTCCAACTGGCGCGTGCTGCAGCTGTTCTTCGCCTGGGTGCAGTCGGGCTTCGCGCTCGACTTTCCGCCCAAGATCAACCTGCTCGTGCCCTTCTTCAAGGAAGTGAGCTACCCCCTCGGCGGCATCGGTTTCGTGATCCTCACCTACCTGGTGATCGTGGGCGCGAGCAATGCGGTCAACCTGACCGACGGCCTCGACGGGCTCGCAATCATGCCGGTGGTGATGGTCGGCTCGGCCTTGGGCGTGTTCGCCTATGTCACCGGCAGCGCGGTCTATTCGAAGTACCTGCTGTTTCCGAGCATCCCGGGCTCGGGCGAGCTGCTGGTGTTCTGCTCGGCCATGGCGGGCGCGGGCCTCGCGTTCCTCTGGTTCAACACCCATCCGGCGCAGGTCTTCATGGGCGACGTGGGCGCGCTGGCACTCGGCGGCGCGCTCGGCACCATCGCGGTCATCGTGCGCCAGGAGATCGTGTTCTTCGTGATGGGCGGCATCTTCGTGGTCGAGGCGATCTCGGTGATGGCGCAGGTCGCCTACTTCAAATACACCAAGAAGCGCTTCGGCGAAGGCCGCCGCGTGCTCAAGATGGCGCCGCTGCACCATCACTTCGAGAAGAGCGGATGGCGCGAGACGCAGGTGGTGGTGCGGTTCTGGATCATCACGATGCTGCTGTGCCTCGTGGGCCTTTCCACGCTGAAGCTGCGCTGAGCATAGACATAGACAGATGCGGCACCTGAAAGACCTCCCCGTCCTGATCCTCGGCCTCGGCGCGTCCGGGCTGGCGATGGCGCGCTGGTGCGCGCGCCACGGCGGCGTCGTGACCGTGGCCGATACGCGCGAGGCGCCGCCGGCGCTCGCTGCGCTGAAGGCCGAACTGCCCGATGTGGCTTTCGTCGGCGGGCCGTTCTCGGCTGCACTGATCGACGGCACGCCGATCCGCGCGGTGTACCGCTCGCCGGGCCTGGCGCCCGCGACCATCGCGCCGGTGCTCGGTGCCGCAAGGGCCGTGGGCCTCGCCGTCGGCGGCGAGCTCGACCTGTTCGCGCGCGCGCTGCAGGACCTGCGCACGATCGAGCTGGCCGTGCCCGAGGTGGAGCCGCAAGCCGATGGCGCGCCGCCGATCGAGGTGCCGCCCGAAGTGGCCGCGGCGCAGATCGAGATCGCACTCGAGGCCGCAGCGCCGGAAGCCGCGCCCGAGCAGCCCGAGGCTGCCGCGCTGACCGAAGCCGAACCCGACGCCGAACCGCCCGCCGAGGTACAGCCCGAGACGGCGGTTCCCGCGCTCGCCGAGACGATGCCGCGCGATCCCTCGCTGAGCATTCCCGCTGAACCGCCCGAACAACCGGCGGCCGAGATGCCCGAGGCGCCTCCTGCTGCCACTGCGCCGCCGCCGGCCACCGGCAAGGCCTACGTGCCAACAGCCGCCAAGGAAGCCGCCGAATTCGTCGCGAAGCTCGCCGAATTCGCCGCCGCCAACCCGGCATCGGCCGCGGTCGAGGAAGAGCCGACGCCGCAGTTGCCGCTGGTGCCCATCGAGGAGCCGCCTGCGCCCAAGGGCTACACGCCCGCGGTGCTCGCGGTCACCGGCACCAACGGCAAGACCACCGTCACAGCGCTCACTGGGCAACTGGTCGAGCGCGCGGGCCGGACCGTGGCCGTGGCCGGCAACATCGGCCCGACGCTGCTCGACACGCTGAGCGCGCACATCGATGCCGAGACGCTGCCCGACGTGTGGGTGCTCGAGCTCTCGAGCTTCCAGCTCGACGGCGTGCAGGATTTCGAGCCCACGGCGGCGACGGTGCTCAACCTCACGCAGGACCACCTCGACTGGCATGGCGACATGAAGGCCTATGCCGGCGCCAAGGCGCGCATCTTCGGCGCGAAGGGCCTGATGATCCTCAACCGCGACGACGAAGGCGTGATGGCGATGCTGCCCGCGCCCGTGAAGGCGAAGCTGCAGCGCCCGCAGGTGCGCACGCACGTGACCTTCGGCGCGGGAATGCCGCAGCGCCCCGGCGACTACGGCATCGAGCGGCTCAACGGGATGACCTGGTTGGTGCGTGCGCTCGAGGCCGACGAGACGCAGAAGCGCAAGCGCGGCGCGGTGGTCGAGGAAGAAATCTTCGTGCAGCGCCTGATGCCGGCCGACGCGCTGCGCATCCGCGGTCGCCACAACGCACTGAATGCGCTCGCCGCGCTCGCGCTCGCGAGTGCGGCGGGTTGCCCGCTCGGACCGATGCTCTACGGCCTGCGCGAGTACCGCGGCGAGCCGCACCGGGTCGAGCCGATCGCGCTGGTCGACGACGTCGAGTACTTCGACGACAGCAAGGGCACCAACGTTGGCGCCACCGTGGCTGCGCTGAGCGGCCTCGGCGAAGAGCGGCGCGTGGTGGCCATTCTCGGCGGCGAGGGCAAGGGGCAGGACTTCGAGCCGCTCGCAGCCCCGGTCGCCCGGTACGCGCGCGCCGTGGTGCTCATCGGCCGCGATGCGCCGCTGATCGCCGAGGCACTGGCGTCGACCGGCGTGTCGCTGATGCAGGCCGGCTCGATGCAAGAGGCCGTGAAGCTCGCCGCCGCGCGCGCCAACCCCGGCGACGCCGTGCTGCTGTCACCGGCCTGTGCGAGCTTCGACATGTTCCGCGACTACGCGCACCGTGCCGAGGTGTTCCGTGAGGCCGTCGAGGCACTCGCCGACGGCGCCCCGGCCAACGACGACGACGCCGGCTTTCCGGCTGGAGACCCCGCATGACCGCCCCCGCCGCCGGCGCCACGCCCAACGCAGGCACCAGCCGTTTCGGCGGCTGGTTCCGCCGCGCGCGCACCGGCATCGATTCGCTGCCGGTGCACCTGCCGGTGCGCCTCGGCGGCGCGGGCATCGCGCAGACCAAGGCGGTGCCGGTGCGCGTGATGGGCTTCGACCAGGCGCTGGTCTGGGTCATCGTGGCGCTGCTCACCTGGGGCCTGGTGATGGTCTATTCGGCGTCCATCGCGCTGCCCGACAACCCGCGCTTCGTGCGCGCGGGCTATGGCCCGGCGTATTTCCTCACGCGCCATGCGGCCTCGGTTGCATTGGCGTGCATCGCGGCGCTGCTGGCCTTCCAGGTGCCGATGAAGACCTGGGAGCGCGCTGCGCCCTGGCTCTTCGTGGCCTCGCTGCTGCTGCTGGTGGCGGTGCTCATTCCGCACATCGGGATCAACGTGAACGGCGCGCGGCGCTGGCTGCCGCTGGGCTTCATGCGTTTCCAGCCTTCCGAACTCGCCAAGCTCGCCATGGTGCTCTATGCCGCCAGCTACATGGTGCGCAAGATGGAGATCAAGGAGCGCTTCTTCCGCGCCGTGCTGCCGATGGGCATCGCCGTGGTGGTAGTCGGCATGCTCGTGATGGCCGAACCGGACATGGGCGCCTTCATGGTGATCGCGGTGATCGCGATGGGCATCCTGTTCCTGGGCGGCGTGAATGCGCGCATGTTCTTCCTGATCGCGGCGCTCGTGGTCGTGGCTTTCGGCACTATCGTCGCGTCGAGCCCGTGGCGCCGCGAACGGATCTTCGCCTACCTCGATCCATGGAGCGAAGAGCACGCGCTGGGCAAGGGCTACCAGCTCTCGCATTCGCTGATCGCCATCGGGCGCGGCGAGATCTTCGGCGTGGGCCTGGGCGGCAGCGTCGAGAAGCTGCACTGGCTGCCCGAGGCGCACACCGACTTCCTGCTCGCCGTGATCGGCGAGGAGTTCGGCCTGGTCGGCGTGCTGCTGATCATCGGCCTGTTCCTCTGGCTCACGCGCCGCATCATGCACATCGGCCGCCAATCGATCGCGCTCGACCGCGTGTTCTCGGGCCTCGTGGCACAGGGCGTGGGCGTGTGGATCGGCTTCCAGGCCTTCATCAACATGGGCGTGAACCTCGGCGCGCTGCCGACCAAGGGCCTGACCCTGCCGCTGATGAGCTTCGGTGGCTCGGCGATCCTGATGAACATGGCGGCGCTGGCGATCGTCTTGCGGATCGACTATGAAAACCGCGTTCTCATGCGCGGAGGCCGCGTATGAGAACGCGGTTTCGCCAAAACCGCGTCAGCGCGAAGCGCTGCGGCGCGGCAGCGCCGTTGATGCGCGGAGGCCGCGTATGACGCGCACCGCACTCGTCATGGCCGGCGGTACCGGCGGCCACATCTTCCCGGGGCTGGCGGTGGCCGAGGCGCTGCGCGAGCGCGGCTGGCGCGTGCACTGGCTCGGCGCGCCGGGCAGCATGGAAGAACGGCTGGTGCCGCCGCGCGGCTTCGTCTTCGAGCCGGTGCAGTTCGGCGGTGTGCGCGGCAAGGGTCCGCTCACGCTGTTCCTGCTGCCGCTCAAGCTGCTGCGTGCGTTCTGGCAGAGCTTCGGCGTGGTGCGCCGCGTGAAGCCCGACGTGGTGGTGGGCCTGGGCGGCTACATCACCTTTCCGGGCGGCATGATGGGCGTGCTGCTCAACAAGCCGCTGGTGCTGCACGAGCAGAACTCGGTCGCGGGTCTTGCCAACAAGGTGCTGGCGGGCGTGGCCGACCGGGTGTTCACGGCCTTTCCCGACGTGCTCAAGAAGGCGCAGTGGATCGGCAACCCGCTGCGCGGGGCCTTCACCTCGCAGCCCGAGCCGGCCGCGCGCTTCGCAGGCCGCAGCGGCCCGCTGAAGTTGCTGGTGGTCGGCGGCAGCCTCGGCGCCAAGGCGCTGAATGCGGTCGTGCCGAAGGCGCTCGCGCGCATCGAGCCCGGCACGCGACCGCGCGTGTTGCACCAGAGCGGCGCCAAGCAGATCGACGAACTGCGCGCCAACTACGCCGCGGCCGGCGTCGAAGGCGAACTCACGCCGTTCATCGAAGACACCGCACAGGCCTATGCCGACGCCGACATCATCGTCGCGCGCGCCGGGGCCAGCACGGTCACCGAAATCGCGGCCGTCGGCGCAGCAGCGCTGTTCGTGCCTTTCCCCTCGGCGGTCGACGACCACCAGACCACCAACGCGCGTTTCCTCGTCGACGCGGGCGGCGGCTGGCTGGTGCAGCAGACCGACCTCACACCTGAATTGCTGGCTGACTTGCTACAGAAGACACAACGAACCGAACTGATCGATCGCGCCCAGAAAGCCAAGAGCATGCGAAAGACCGAGGCCGTCGAAGCGATGGTCCGCGCCTGCGAGGAGCTCGCGAAATGAAGCACGCCATTCGCCACATCCACTTCGTCGGCATCGGCGGCTCGGGCATGAGCGGCATCGCCGAGGTGCTGCTGAACCTGGGCTACACGATCACGGGTTCCGACCTCGCCGACAGCGCCACGCTGCGCCGGCTCGCGGGGCTGGGCATCGGCACCTTCGTTGGCCACGCGGCCGCGCACATCGACGGCGCTGATGCGGTGGTGACCTCGACCGCGGTGCAGTCCGACAACCCCGAGGTGCTGGCCGCGCGCGAGAAGCGCATTCCGGTGGTGCCGCGCGCGCTCATGCTCGCCGAGCTGATGCGCCTGAAGCAGGGCATCGCGATCGCCGGCACGCACGGCAAGACGACCACGACCAGCCTGGTGGCGAGCGTGCTCGAGGCCGCGGGGCTCGACCCGACTTTCGTGATCGGCGGTCGGCTCAACAGCGCCGGTGCCAACGCACAGCTCGGCAGCGGCGACTACATCGTGGTGGAAGCCGACGAGTCGGACGCCTCGTTCCTGAACCTGCTGCCGGTGATGGCAGTGGTCACGAACATCGACGCCGACCACATGGAGACCTACGGGCACGATTTCGCGAACCTCAAGAAGGCCTTCGTCGACTTCCTGCACCGCATGCCGTTCTACGGCGTGGCGATCCTGTGCACCGACGATCCCGCGGTGCGCGACATCGTGGCCGAAGTGACCTGCCCGGTCACCAGCTACGGCTTCGGCGAGGATGCGCAGGTGCGCGCGGTCGACGTACGCGCGGTCGGGGGCCAGATGCACTTCACGGCCCAGCGGCGCAACGGCGTCACGCTGCCCGACCTGCCCATCGTGCTGAACCTGCCGGGCGAGCACAACGTGCGCAATGCACTCTCGGTGATCGCGGTGGCGGTCGAGCTCGGCATTCCCGACGAAGCGGTGCAGCGAGGCCTCTCGGGCTTCAAGGGCGTGGGGCGCCGCTTCCAGAGCTATGGCGACCTGGCCGTGCAGGGGCCATCGGCCGGCAGCTTCACGCTGATCGACGACTACGGCCACCATCCGGTCGAGATGGCCGCCACGCTGGCGGCCGCGCGCGGCGCATTCCCGGGGCGCCGGCTGGTGCTGGCGTTCCAGCCGCACCGCTACACCCGAACGCGCGACTGCTTCGAGGATTTCGTCAAGGTCATCGGCAATGCCGACGCGGTCCTGCTCGGCGAGGTGTACGCCGCGGGCGAGGCGCCGATCGTGGCCGCCGACGGCCGCTCGCTGGCGCGCGCGCTGCGCGTGGCCGGCAAGGTGGAGCCGGTGTTCGTCGACGACATCGTGGCCATGCCCCAGGCCATTCTCGACAACGCCCGTGCCGGCGACGTGGTGCTGTGCATGGGCGCGGGTTCGATCGGCGCCGTGCCAGGCAAGGTGGCCGAGATGGCAACTGCGGCCGGGGCGCCGCCAACAGCGCGCACCGCGCGCGAGGGAGAGGCATCGTGAGCCTTCAGGATCCAGCGCAATTCGGCAAGGTGGCCGTGCTGTTCGGCGGCAGTTCTGCCGAGCGCGAAATCTCGCTGCTGTCGGGCCAGGGCGTGCTCGAGGCGCTGCGCGCACGCGGCGTCGATGCGCAGGCGTTCGACCCCGCCGAGCGCGATCTGGTCGAACTCCGGCGCGAGAACTTCGCGCGCTGCTTCATCGCGCTGCATGGCCGCCACGGCGAGGACGGCACGGTGCAGGGCGCGCTCGAGCTGCTCGGCATTCCCTACACCGGCTCCGGCGTGATGGCCTCGAGCGTGGCGATGGACAAGGTCATGACCAAGCGCATCTGGCAGGCCGACGGACTGCCGACGCCGAAGTACGTGCGCCTCGCATTCGACCAGCAGGGCCGCGAGCAGATTCGCGCGGTGCCCGACGTGCTGGGGTTGCCGCTCATCGTGAAGCCGCCCCGCGAGGGCTCGTCGATCGGCGTGACCAAGGTCGAGGGCTATTCCCAGATGCAGGACGCCGTGGCGCTGTCGGCCCGCTACGACGCCGACGTGCTGTGCGAGGAATTCATCGAGGGCGAGGAAGTGACCTGCGCCGTGCTCGGCAGCGGGCTCGATGCGCATGCACTGCCGGTGGTGCGCATCGCCGCACCCGAAGGCGCCTACGACTACCAGAACAAGTACTTCACCGACGACGTGAAGTACCACTGCCCGAGCGGGCTGCCCGAAGCCGAAGAGCGCGAGATCCAGCGCATCACGCTGGCAGCCTACCGCACGCTCGGCTGCCGCGGCTGGGGCCGCGCCGACGTGATGATCCGCGCGAGCGACCGCAAGCCCTTCCTGCTCGAGATGAACACCTCGCCCGGCATGACCAGCCATTCGCTGGTGCCGATGTCGGCGCGTGCGTCGGGCATCGCCTACGAAGACCTGTGCGTGCGCGTGCTGGCTTCGGCCACGCTCGATGCGAGCGGGGGGAACCCGTAGCCATGGCAGACAGCATCCAGGCGCCCTTTGACGTCAAGCTCATGAACATCGTCTCGACCATTGCGTTCGCGGCGGTGGGTCTCATGCTGCTTGCCGCCGGCGCCTGGTGGGTGCTGCGCCAGCCGTTCTTCCCGATCGGCGGCATCAAGGTCGACGGCGACGTGACGCACAACAACGCGGTGACGTTGCGCGCCAACGTCGCGCCGCAGCTCTCGGGCAACTTCTTTACCGTCGACCTGTCGCGCGCGCGCACGGCCTTCGAGACGGTGCCGTGGGTCCGCAAGGCCGTGGTGCGGCGCGAGTTCCCCGACCGCCTGCGCGTGACCCTGACCGAGCAGGTGCCGGTGGGCACCTGGGGCGACGAGGCCGGATCGAAGCTGATCAATGGCTTTGGCGAGGTGTTCGACGCCAACGTGGCCGAGGTCGACGAACGGCTGCCGCGGCTCGATGGACCGATCGAGCAGGCGGGGCAGGTGCTGGGCATGTACCGCGTGATCGCACCGCTGTTCGCGCCCTATGACGTCGGCGTGGCGGAACTCAGGCTGTCGAGCCGGGGCAGCTGGAAGGCGGTGCTCGACACCGGCGCGCAGATCGAGTTGGGGCGTGGCAATGCCGAGGAGGTCACGACCCGCGCGCAGCGCTTCCTGACGACCGTGACGCAGGTCGCGGCCCAATACCAGCGCACGCCGGCCGACGTCGAGGCGGCCGACCTGCGCCACAACGACGCGTATGCGCTGCGTCTGCGCGGAGTCACCACCGTCGTGGCCGACCCCAAGACGAAGAAGAAATAGACAGAGCGAATACCGAGGACATCATTCAATGCCCAAAGAATACAAAGACCTGGTTGTCGGACTCGACATCGGAACCGCCAAAGTGATGGTGGTCGTGGCCGAGGTGCTGGCCGGCGGCGAGCTCAAGCTCGCGGGGCTGGGCATTGCGCCCAGCAACGGGCTGAAGCGCGGCGTGGTGGTGAACATCGACGCCACGGTGCAGAGCATCCAGCAGGCGCTGAAGGAGGCCGAGTTCATGGCCGACTGCAAGATCAGCCGCGTCTACACCGGCATCACCGGCAGCCACATCCGCGGCATCAATTCGAGCGGCATGGTCGCGGTGAAGGACAAGGAGGTCACGCCGGCCGATGTGGCCCGCGTGGTCGAGACCGCGCGCGCCATCAACATCTCGAGCGACCAGCGCCTCCTGCTCGTGGAGCCGCAGGAGTTCGTGATCGACGGCCAGGACGTGAAGGAGCCGATCGGCATGAGCGGCATGCGGCTCGAAGCCAAGGTCCACATCGTGACCGGCGCGCAGAGCGCGGCCGAGAACATCATCAAGTGCGTGCGCCGCTGCGGCCTCGAGGTCGACCAGCTGATGCTGAACCCGTTGGCCTCGAGCCAGGCGGTGCTGACCGAAGACGAGCGCGAGCTCGGCGTGGTGCTGGTCGACATCGGCGCGGGCACCACCGACGTCGCGATCTTCACCAACGGCGCGATCCGCCACACGGCCGTGATCCCGATCGCGGGCGACCTGATCACGAGCGACATCGCGATGGCTCTGCGCACGCCGACCAAGGACGCGGAAGACATCAAGGTCGAGCACGGCTATGCCAAGCAGCTGCTTGCCGATCCCGACACGCAGGTCGAGGTGCCTGGCCTGGGCGACCGCGGACCGCGCATGCTGAGCAAGCAAGCGCTGGCCGGCGTGATCGAGCCGCGCATCGAGGAGATCTTCTCGCTCGTGCAGCAGGTGGTGCGCGAGTCGGGCTACGAAGAGGTGCTGTCCTCGGGCGTGGTGCTCACGGGCGGCAGCGCGGTGATGCCGGGCATGGTCGAACTCGGCGAGGACATCTTCCTGAAACCCGTGCGACGCGGCATCCCGAAGTACTCGAGCGCGCTGTCGGACATGGTCGCGCAGCCCCGCGCCGCCACCGTGATGGGCCTGCTCGAAGAAGCGCGCTTCGCACGCATGCGCGGCTTCAAGGTCGCGCAGAAGAACGGATCCGTAAAGACTGCGTTCGGACGTTTCAAGGACTTCATCGTGGGGAACTTCTGACCATGAACCACTCCCCACTCTGGCTCGCACGCGGAAGTCCGCCGTTGCATTTCAACGAGCGATGGCGGCGCACCGGTCCACCACCTCGACGACGGTCGCGTTGATCTCGTCAGGACACCAGAAAAAATTCACAGATACACAACGGCAACTGCAAATTCAAGGAGTTAGAAATGGCCATCGAAATGATCGAAGTCGAAGAATTCAACCAAGGCACTCAGATCAAGGTGATCGGTGTGGGCGGCGGCGGCGGCAATGCGGTCGCGCACATGATGGAGCGTGGCGTGCAGGGCGTTCAGTTCGTCTGCGCTAACACCGACGCGCAGGCGCTCCAGCGCAGCAACGCGCACAAGATCATCCAGCTCGGCGTCAGCGGCCTGGGTGCGGGCAGCAAGCCCGAGAAGGGCCGTGATGCGGCCGAGGCTGCGGTGGACGACATCCGCGCAGCCATCGACGGTGCGCACATGCTCTTCATCACGGCCGGCATGGGCGGCGGCACCGGCACCGGCGCGGCTCCCGTGATCGCGCGCGTCGCGAAGGAAATGGGCATCCTGACCGTCGGCGTCGTGACCAAGCCCTTCGACTGGGAGGGCGGGCGCCGCATGACCAACGCCGACACCGGCCTGGCCGAGCTCGAAGCGAACGTCGATTCGCTGATCGTGGTGCTCAACGAGAAGCTGCTCGACGTGCTGGGCGAGGACATCACGCAGGAAGAGGCCTTCGCGCATGCCAACGACGTGCTCAAGAACGCGGTCGGCGGCATCTCGGAAATCATCAACGAGTACGGCGGCGTGAACGTCGACTTCGAAGACGTTCGCACCGTGATGGGCGAACCGGGCAAGGCGATGATGGGCACGGCCGCCGCGGCCGGCCCGGACCGCGCGCGCATCGCTGCCGAGCAGGCCGTGGCCTGCCCGCTGCTCGAAGGCATCGACCTGTCGGGTGCCAAGGGCGTGCTGGTGCTGGTGACCGCATCGAAGGGTTCGCTCAAGCTCAACGAGTCCAAGCTCGCGATGAACACCATCCGCGCCTATGCCTCGCCGGACGCGCACGTCATCTACGGCGCCGCCTACGACGAAAGCCTGGGCGACCAGATGCGCGTGACCGTGGTGGCCACCGGCCTGTCGCGCGCCGACGCACGCCGCCAGGCACCGACGCTCGAAGTCATCCGCACCGGCACCGACAACATCCCGTTCAACGTGCCCACCGTGGGCGGCACGGGCCACGCCGGCATGGGCCAGCCGAACTACGACGGCATGGCCGTGCCGAGCGTCTGGCGCACCAACCGCACCATGGCCGCGGCCAAGGTGGACGCGCTCTCGTCGGGCGGCATGGACGATTTCGAGATCCCGGCCTTCCTGCGTCGCCAGGCCGACTGACAATGCCTCGCCCCTTCGGGGGCGAGCGCATACAACCTATGTCTATCGGTGCCATAGCGAAGGGCATGGCCCGCCCTCGCCGTGGCGCGCCTAAAATCCTGGGCGTGCTGCAACAACGAACCCTCAAGTCGATCAGCCGCGCCGTGGGCGTGGGGCTTCACAGCGGCCAGCGCGTGGAGCTGACGCTGCGGCCGGCGCCGGCCGACACCGGCATCGTCTTCAGGCGCGTCGACCTGCCCGAGCCGGTCGATATCCGCATGACCGCCGAGGCGGTGACCGACACGCGGCTCGCCTCCACCGTGTCGACCGGCGGCGCGAAGGTGCAGACCGTCGAGCACCTGATGTCGGCCTGCGCGGGCCTGGGCATCGACAACCTCTACATCGACATCACGGCCGACGAAGTGCCGATCCTCGACGGGTCGGCCTCGTCGTTCGTGTTCCTGCTGCAGAGCGCGGGCATCGAGTTGCAGAAGGCGCCGCGCCATTTCATCCGCGTGACCCGCAAGGTCGAGGTGCGCGAAGGCGAGGGCGCCAACGAGAAGTGGGCGAGCCTGGAGCCGTACCACGGCTACAAGCTGAGCTTCGAGATCGACTTCGACCACCGCGTGGTCAACTCGACCGGCCAGCGCGTCGAGTTCGATCTCGGCACCGGTTCCTACAGCCGCGACATCGCGCGCGCGCGCACCTTCGGCTTCACCAAGGAAGTCGAGTACATGCGCAGCAAGGGCCTTGCGCTCGGTGGCGGGCTCGACAACGCCATCGTCATGGACGACACCAAGGTGCTCAATGCGGGCGGGCTGCGCTACGACGACGAGTTCGTGAAGCACAAGATCCTCGATGCCATGGGCGACCTGTACATCATCGGCAAGCCGCTGCTCGCGGCCTACAAGGCGTTCCGCTCGGGCCATGCGCTCAACAACAAGCTGCTGCGCGAGCTGCTCGCCAACGAGGACGCCTACGAGGTCGTGACCTTCGAGGACGAGAAGCGCGCACCGCGCGGCTTCGGCGAAGTGGCGCGGGCCTGGTAAGCCGGCCGCGTTCAACCCATGCTTCTGTTTCGCTGGGCCATCCTGTTTCTGCTGCTGGTGGCGGGCGTGAGCTTTGCCTTCTATGCGGGCACCGGGCAGGTCAAGTACCGGCGCTTCGGGTGGATCGTCCTGAAGTGGACGCTGCTTGCCGCGCTGGGCTTCTTCGCGGTGCTGATCGCCGAGCGCGTCGCCTGATCGATTATCTCGAGCGTCCTTGTCGGTAGGCGCTCGCGTGCGTCGTCGACAGCTGCGCGGCCTCGGCCAGCCGTGCCATCGAGCGCCCCACCTGTGCATGCGTGATCGCGATGCCCAGCGCATCGGCGGCATCGGCGCCGGGCAGCCCCGGCAGTTCGAGCAGGCGCTTGACCATTTCCTGCACCTGCGCCTTGGCCGCCTGGCCATGGCCGGCCACGGCCTTCTTCATCTGCAGCGCCGTGTATTCGGCCACCGAGAGGTTGCTGTTCACGAGCGAAGTCACGCAGGCGCCGCGTGCCTGACCGAGCAGCAGCGTCGATTGCGGGTTGACGTTGACGAAGATGATCTCGACCGCCGAGGCGTCGGGCTGGTAGCGCGCCGCGATCTCCGCCACGCCGTCGAACAGCACCTTGAGCCGTGCCGGCAGGTTGCCGCTGCCGAGATGGCGCGTGCTGATGGTGCCGCTCGCCACGTAGCGCAGCGCATGGCCGTCCGCATCGACCACGCCGAAGCCGGTGGTGAGGAGGCCGGGGTCGATGCCGAGGATGCGCATGTCAATGGCGCCCTTTCAGGCGTTGAAGTACCAGCGAATGGAGTGGAAGAAGATCGGCGCGGCGAAGCACAGCGCGTCGACACGGTCCAGCAGGCCGTTCGCGCCCGTCACGCCGACGCCCTTTTTGCCCCAGTTGGGAATGCCGCGGTCGCGCTTGAGCGCCTTCATCACGAGGTGGCCCATCGATCCCGCGATGCAGGCGATGACGGACACCGCGAGCGCCTGTCCGAACTTGAACGGCGTGATGAAGGAGAACAACGCGCCCGCGAGGCTTGCCACCGCGATGCCGATGCCCCAGCTGGTCCAGTTGAAGCTGCGGCTCACGTTGGGCGCAAAGGGCTGGCGCTGCGTGCGGCGCGAGATCACGTGCTGCACCAGCACCGAGGTCTGCACCACGAACACCAGGAAGAACACGAGGAAGGCGCTCTTGCCCTCGTAGCCCGGAAAGCTCAGCAGCAGCAAGGCCGGAACATGGCTCATGCCGTAGACGCAGACCATGATGCCCCACTGCAGCTTGGCATTGCGCTCGAGGAAATGGCTCGGGTCGTCGGCCAGCGCGCTCGCGACAGGAATAGCGAAGAAGACGTACACCGGGATGAAGACCGTGAACAGGTCGAAGCGCGCAGTGGCGACGAGCCAGAACTGGATCGGCAGCACCACGAAGAAGGCCAGGATGAGGCTGCGGTGGTCGCCGCGCCGGGTGGGCGAGAGCGTGATGAACTCACGCAGCGCAAAGAAGGCGATGAGCGCGAACAGCACCGTGGCGACCGTCTCGCCGAGCGCCCAGCCGATCCAGAACACCACCGCCATGAACCAGGTGGTGCCGAGCAGCTTGCGGTAGTGCGCAAGCCCGGCCTGCCAGGCGGCGTCGTGCACCGGATTGCGGCGCTCTTTGAAGCTCAGAAGGAAGGTCGCGGTGCTCACCACCACGAGCAACCCGAAGACGATGAGGAAGAGAGCGGCGACCTGCTGGGTCGGGTCGAGGCTGCGCAGGAACTGATTCATGGCGGGCTGCTGATGCTCAAACGTCGCGCAGCGCGATCACCGCGGCGCGCGCGCGGTCGAGGAAGGGGCGGCGCTCTTCGCCGGGCTCCACGTGCAGCGGCGCGCCGAAGGTGACCGAGCAGAGGATCGGTACCGGCACGATCTCGCCCTTGGGCATGACGCGCTGCACGTTGTCGATCCAGGCGGGCACGAGCACCACCTCGGGAAACATCGTCGCGAGGGTGTAGAGGCCCGATTTGAACTTTTGCGGCTCGCCCGTGTGCCCGCGCGTTCCCTCGGGAAAGATGATGATCGAGTCGCCGCTCTTGAGTGCCTCGATGAGTGGCGAGAGCGGGGCGAGCGGATCGGGTGCGGGCACCGCATCGCCCGGCGCATCGCCCGCCGCGGTGGCCACGGGTTCGGCCAGCAGAGCCCCGGCCGGCGCGCTGGCAGCGCGCTCCACGTAGACCGCGTTGAAGACCTCGGTCGTGATCCAGCGCTTGACCGGCGTGTTGGCCCAGTAGTCGCGCGCCGCGATTGGCCGCGTGATGCTGCGCAGCTCTTCGGGCAGCGCGGCCCAGATCATCACGAGATCGGCGTGGCTCTGGTGATTGGCGAAATAGATGCGCTGCTCGGCCTTGGGCGGGCAGCCGTACCAGCGCGCCTGGGCCCCGGTGAGCAAGCGCACCACGCCCAACAGCAACCATCCCACGAGCTTCGCCAGCATCACGCGATGATACGGGCCATGCGATGGCGTTTCGATCCTGTTTCACTGGCCGGGGCCGCAGCCCGGCTCGTCGTGCTTTTGTTGCTCGCCACGGTGGGTGCGCGCTGGGGCTGGGTGCGCAGCTTCCTGGGCGACGTGCTCGCGGTGGCCTGGGTGTACCTGCTGCTCAAGGCCTTCGTCGGTGCGCGGGTGCTGCCGCTCGCGTTCGCTGCGTTCGGCGTGGGACTGCTGGTCGAGCTGGGCCAGTATCTGGCTGCGGCATGGCAGCTGCAGATTCCCAACCGCGCGCTGCGCATCGTGCTCGGTGCCACGGCCGACATGTGGGACGTGCTGGCGTATGCGATCGGCTTCGCCGCGGTGCTCGCGGCGGAGCGCCTGGCCGGCGCGTTCAGGGCAGCTCGGCCGCCGGCATCCGCGCCATGATGGTCGAGGCGCGGCTGCTCAGGTAGCCCGATCCGAGCCGGCGCTCGAAGAACTTGGGGCTCGGCAGCATCACGGCGAGGCGGGCCGATTCGGCCGCACTCAGGCGCGCTGCGGGCTTCTTGAAGTAGTACTGCGCCGCGGCCTCGGCACCGAACAGGCCTTCACCCCATTCGACGTTGTTGAGGTAGATCTCGAGGATGCGCTCCTTGTCGAGCAGCGCCTCGAGCGTCATCGCGAGGACCAGTTCCTGGCCCTTGCGCAGCAGCGTGCGCTCGCCCGAGAGCAGCAGGTTCTTGGCCAGCTGCTGCGTGATGGTCGAGCCGCCACGCAGTTGCACCGGCCGCACCGGCTTGCCGCGCGCACGGGCCCGCGCGGCCCGCTTGGCGGCGAGTTCCTCGGCCTTGGCATTGCGCTGCCGCGCGCGCTCGATGGCTTCCCATTCGACGCCGTTGTGGTCGATGAAGTCGGCATCCTCGCTCGCGATCACCGCGCGCTTGAGGTTGTCGCTGATCTCCGCATAGGGCACCCACTCCTGGCGCCAGGCGCCCTTGCTGCCCTGTGCGAGCGCGAGCTGCCAGGCCTCGGAGCGCTGGAACGTGGTGCTCTGCGGATCGACGACCACCATCGCCGCGATGCGCAGCACGAAGAAAACCTCGAGCGCCACGCCCGCGACCACGAGACACGCGAGCAAGCGGAAGAAGGCTTTCATCCGAGCTCTGCGCGCAGGTCGGCGAGAACCTGCGCGGCCGGCGGGTGCACCCCGCGCCACAACGCGAAAGCCTCGGCCGCCTGTTCGACCAGCATGCCGAGCCCGTCGCGACCGACGGCGCCGTGCGCTTCGGCCCAGGCCATGAAGCCCGCGGCCGCCGGCCCATACATCAGGTCGACGGCCAGCGCCCCGGGGCGCAGCACTTCGGCGCGCACCGGCACCGCATCGCCCGCAAGGCTCGAGGCGGTGGCATTGACCACGACGTCGAAGTCGCCCGGCACCGCGTCGAGCGGCCAGGCTTCGAGCGCCGCGCCGTGGCCGAGCGCGAGCGCCGCATGGCGCTGCACCAGCGCCATGGCGCGGCCCACGGTGCGGTTGGCGACCACCAGGCGCGACACGCCGGCGTCGAGCAGCGGTCCGAGCACGCCCGCGGCCGCGCCGCCCGCGCCGATCAGGAGCACCGCCCGCCCTGCGAGCGGCACCGCCGCGTTCTGCACGATGTCGTTGACCAGGCCGATGCCGTCGGTGTTGTCGGCATGGATGCTGCCGTCTTCGTCGAAGCGCAGCGTGTTCACCGCCTGCGCGAGCACCGCTCGCTCGCTCGTGTGCTGCGCCAGCGCGGCGGCATCGAACTTGAACGGCACGGTGACGTTGCAGCCGCGCGCCACGTCGCCGCGCTCGGCGGCCTCGCGCCGGAAGGCGGCAACGCCCTCGGCGAAGGCGCCGACCGGCACCAGCCGGCGACCATAGTCGAGCTGCTGTGCGCAGAGTTCGGCAAAGCGGGCGTGGATGCGGGGCGAGCGGCTGTGCTCGACGGGATTGCCCATGACGCAGTACAGGTCCATGGCGTGGCGCTTCGTTGTGGCTGTTGGGGTTGCTGCTATTGCGACGAGAGCTCGATCGTCTCGTCGCGCGTGAACTTGAAGCGTGACTGCAGCACGATCTGGTCGGTCTGCCGGCGCATTGCATCGGTGAACTTGCCGAAGTTGCCGATGCTGTGCACGATGGCCTTCGCGCGGCGGTCGAGCGTGGTGTCGCCCGAGCTTTCGTCGACCACGGTGTCGAGCAGCTTGCCGTCGTGGTTGATGGTGATGGTCATCTTGAGCTCGCCGTAGAGCTTCTTGCCGGCGGCCGTGGGAAAGTTCTCGGTGCCCCGCACCTCGATGCGGCGGCGCAGCGTGTCGACATAGGTTGCGTACGCTACCTCGCGGGTCGAGGGGCTCAGGTAGCGCTTCTTGGGCCGCGCGTTCTCTTCGTTCACCCGCCGCTCGATCTCGGCCAGCAGCGCCACGAGCTGGCGGCGCTTTTCCTCTTGCGCGACCGATTCCTTCGGGTTGCCCGAGGCGCGCGGGTCGGGCGCGGGCATGGCGGCCAGGTCGCGCTTGAGCTGGGTGAGCAGCTGCATCTGCTGCGCCTGCATGGCCTCCATCTGGCGGCGCGCCTCTTCCATCGAATCGCCCACGGCGGTGAAGCTCGAGGGCGGCAGCGGGCTGGTGGCGCGCCCGCGTTCGAGGTCGCCACCGCCCGCGAGCGTGGCCTGCGCCATCACACGTGCAGAGGGGTCGGGCTTGTCGTTGGTCTTGCTGTTGACGAGGATCACCTCGAGCGGCGTCTCGCTGAAGGCCCGGTTGAACGCCTCGGGATCGACGAAGCGCACCGCCAACAGCGCTGCATGCGCGATGACCGATACGCCGAGCGCGATCTGCAGCGTACTCAGGTCCTTCAGGTTCATCGACGCTCCTCCACGCTCATTGGCGCACCCTTGGCGCTGCGCGCCTTTCCGCCAAGCGGGAGCGAGCTTGCTTGGGGCGGCCCGGCGCGGCGCTCATGCAGGCGTGTTCTCGGGCGGGGCCTGCTCGCCGTCGGCCAGGTCGACCGCGATGGCGATCGGGCCGGCCACCTCTTGCGCATCGTCGTCGCTGGCTTCTTCTTCCGTTGCCGCGGCATCGCCCTCCGGGGCATCGAGGCGCTCGAGCACCGTGCCGTGCACGTCGAGCGCGATCTCATCGATCTCGCCGAGCTTCACACGCACTCGCGCGCCGCGCTCCTGCTGGCCCGCGACGGGAAACACCAGCGGCAGCGTGTCGGCGCGCACCAGCGCACCGTTCGGAATGTCCTTGATGACGGTCGCCACGACCTCGGTGATGCCCTGCTGCTCGATGTACTTGAGCGTCCAGAAGCGCTCCATGCCGCCCTGGTAGGCGTTGTAGGTCGCATAGGCCGCGTCGAAGCCCGACAAGATCGAGAACAGGTCGGCATCCTTGGGCTTGAACGGCGCCGCGAGCGCGGCAGTGTTGCCGTGGCGCGCGGCCGCGATGATCTGCCACTGGTTCACCAGGTCGGTGTAGCGGCGCAGCGGTGAGGTGCTCCAGGCGTAGCTCTTCACGCCCAGCCCCGCATGCGGGAGGGCCCGCGTGCCCATGCGCACCTTGATGCCCGGCGCCAGGCTGGCCTGGCTGCGGTAGAGCCCGGGCACGCCGAGCTCGCCGAGCCAGCCGCCCCATGTGCTGTTGGCCAAGATCATGGCCTCGGACACGATCAGGTCGAGCGGCGCGCCGCGCTGGCGCGTGGTGATCTGCACCTGTTCGCTGCCGTCCGGCTCGCCGTCGTTGCCCACGAGGCGGAAGTTGTAGTCGGGCCGGTTGAAGTTCTCGGGCTTGCCGCGCACCACTTCGCGCTGCGCCTTGAGCTGCTTGGCAAGGCGGAACAGGAACGAGAGCGGCCCGCGCAGCCGGGTCGCGGCCTCGGCCTCGGGCACATCGCCGGGCACGAAGGACGGGTCCTCCAGCCAGGGCTGCGTGACCACGCCGTCGAGCTGGTCGTGCCGCAGGTTGGCCACGATGGCGACGCGCTCGAGCCGGGTCTCGGTCGATTGCAGTTCGAGCGTGGCTTCGTCGAACCTCGCGTAGAGCGACACCGCGGGCCGCTCGCCGCCTTCGAGCAGCGTGTAGGCATTGACCACCTCGTCCGGCAGCATGGTGATCTTGTAGCCCGGCATGTAGACGGTGGACATGCGCGTGCGCGCCACCTGGTCGATGGCGCCGCCCGGCGCGAGCGCGAGCCCGGGCGCAGCGATGTGGATGCCGACCGTGACGGTGCCGCTGCCGAGGCCCTGCACCGAGAGTGCATCGTCGATCTCGGTGGTCTGCGAATCGTCGATCGAGAACGCCTGCACGCCGTCGGCCAGCGGCAGGTCGTCGGCGATGGCCGGTGCGGCCAGCGGCGGGAAGCCGGTGCCCTTGGGAAAATTCTCGAACAGGAAGCGGCGCCAGTGGAACTGGTAGGGCGAGTCGATCGCGCCGGCGCTTGCCAGCAGCTCGAGCGGCGGGCGCTGCGTGGCGCGCGCAGCGTCGACGACGGCCTTGTATTCGGGCGCGTTCTTGTCGGGCTTGAAGAGGATCTTGTAGAGCTGCTCGCGGATCGGCGGCGGGCAGACGCCCTCGGCCAGCTGGCCGGCCCATTCGACGATCTGCGCCTGCACGACCTTCTTCTTCTCGATGGCGGCGAGCGCCTGCTGCAATATCTCGGCCGGCGCCTTCTTGAAGCGGCCCTTGCCCGCGCGGCGGAAGTAGTGCGGCGCCTCGAACAGCGCGAACAGCGCCGCGGCCTGCTGCGCGAGCGTGGGCTTGTCGCTGAAGTACTCGGACGCGAGCTCCGCGAAAGCGAACTCGCCCTCGGGCGCGAACTCCCAGGCCAGGTCGAGGTCCATCGCGGCGGCCAGCGCGCGGGCTTCGGCGATCAGCTCGGCCGGTGCCGGCTTCTCGAAACGAAGCACGATGTTGGCGCCCTTGACCTTGACGCGCTTGCCGGTGTCGAGCTCGACCTGCGCCGATGCTTCGGCCTCCGCGAGCACGCGGCCGCCGAGGTACTTGCCGGCTTCTTCAAACAATACGAACATCCGGCGATTGTCCCATGCGCAGGGGCGCGATCCTGGCTGCACAGGCCGTGGCGGCGCCCCGCAGGCGCCGGCGCGGCTACACCGGATTGATGAAGGCCATCACCTCGTCGAGGTGGCTCGCCGCGAAATCCGACAGCGCATGGTCGCCGCCCTCGATCAGCTTGATGTTGCTGTCGGGATAGCGCGCCGAGCTCTCGTGCCAGTCGAGTGCCTCGTCGCCCTTGGCGATGATCGCGAGCACGCGCTCGGGGCGGGTCAGTGCGCCGACCTCCATGGTGCGCAGTTCCTGGATGTACTCGGGCTTGAAATAGAAGTGCTCCGCCGGATCGTGCCAGTGGGTCTGGTCGCCGATGTAGCGTTCGAGGTCGCGCGCAGGATGCACGGCCGGGTTGAGCAGCACGGCGCGGCAGCGCGTCATGCCCGCGACGTAGGTGGCATAGAAGCCGCCCAGCGACGAGCCCACCACCGCCATCGACTTTCGCGGCCAGTCCGCGATGCCCTTCATCACCAGGTCGATGGCCTCGCGCGGGGACGGCGGCAACTGAGGGCACCACCACTGCAGGTTGGGGTGCGCCTGCGCCACGCGCTGCGCCATCAGCCGCGCCTTGGTGGAACGCGGCGAGGAACGGAAGCCGTGCAGGTACAGGAGGTGGGTGGTTTGCGGGTCCATGCGAGGCAGGGCTGAAGTTGGAACGTTCGACGCGGATCGGGTTGAAGGCGCAGATTGATTTTGCATGAGGTGCGTTGTTCCGAAACGGCTGTCTCGCGTGCAAAGTGCACGAAGCTGCGGGTGAATGGCAGTGGTTGTCCGAGCAGCTTGTACGCCCGATCGGCGTGTCCGGATTCGGAATCGGCTACGGTCGAATTCGAAAGTATTCAGTCTTGCGATGAAAGGGCCGTGGATGAGGCGCCAGGGCTGGTCGCGGGGCGAGTGTCGTGGCCTCGAAGTGGCCCCCACATCCCATGAAAACGGGAGGCCGCCGTGACATTCTGCTCAGTTCAGCGGCTTATGCTCGGGGCCATGAACATTGAGGCCATGCATGCCGGAAAGACGCACCGCTGGGGTGTGTTCGTCGTCGAGGACGACAGCCGCGCGCGTGCCTTCTTCGAGGCCAGCGTGCAGCGCAGCGCCAGCCTGTTCTGGCTCGGGAGCGCTGGCACGGTGCGCGAGGCCCTGGCCTGGCTGGCCGACACGGACACCATTCCCGACGTGCTGCTGGTCGACCTGGGCATGCCCGACGGCAGCGGGCTGGATGTGATCCGCCACGCGGTGGCGCGCTTCCCCGGCTGCGAGCCGCTGGTGATTTCGGTCTTCGGCGACGAAGAGAACGTGCTTTCGAGCATCGAGGCCGGCGCCGTCGGCTACATCCACAAGGATGCCGCACCGGAGGACATCGCGCAGACCATCGTCGAGATGAAGGCCGGCGCGTCGCCGATCTCGCCGATGATCGCGCGCCGGGTGCTGGCCAAGTACCGCAGCCTCCAGGCGGCCGGCGCGGCGCCCGTCGTGGTGCCCGAGGCGGCGGCCGAGCAGGGCGCACCCGGCCTTCTCTCCGTCCGCGAGCATGAGGTGCTGACGCTGATCTCCCGCGGTTTCTCCTACGCCGAGATCGCGCGGCTCAAGGGGCTCAGCGTCCACACGGTGCAGACGCACATAAAGAACCTGTACGGCAAGCTGGCGGTGCACTCGAAGAGCGAAGCCGTGTTCGAAGCCACGCGCCTCGGCCTGCTGTCCCACCCGGGGTGACACGCGTGCGTTGGCGCATGTTCGGAAAGCCGGACCGCGCATGGCTGGCGCTGTGGCTCTGGTGCGCGGTCGCGCTGATGATGGCCCCGCACGCCATGTCGTCGACCGCGGCGGCGGAGGGCGTGATCGAACTTCGCCGCGGCAGCGTCGAGACGACCGTCGACGGCCTCACCCGCAGCGCGCCGCTGGAGTTGCCCTACAACTGGGACCGGCAGCACGCCGGGCGTCCGGGCCATGCCACTTTCGACTTGCCGCTCACGCTGGCGGCCGAGCCGCAGTCGTCCTGGGGCATCTTCATTCCGCGCGTGGGCAATGTCTTCGAGGTCCGGCTCAACGGCATGCTGTTGCAGGCCCAGGGCGACCTCGCCCGCGGCAATGGGCCCGACCACGGAAGGGCGCCGGTCTACGTGCCCGTGGCCAGGCGCCTGCTGAAGGCCGGCGACAACCACCTGCAGGTGCGCATCCGCGCGGACAGCGCGCGCAGCGCGGGGCTTTCGCGCGTGGCCATCGGACCTGCGGCGGCGGTTCAGGGCGGCCTCTACGAGCCGGCCTTCGCCTGGCGCTTCACCGGGACTGTGCTGCTCTGTGCGTTTGCCGCACTGGTCGGCCTCGTCGCACTGGCCCTGTGGCTCACGCAAGCCGAAACGGGCGCCGGCGACGGAAGCGGAAAGCGCCGCGACGGGGTCTATTTCTGGGCGGCGGCGGCCGAATTCTGCTGGGCCCTGCAGGTGGCGGGCGGCCTGGTCGCCGAGCCGCCACTTTCCTGGCCGGCCTGGGGTGTGCTGATGGCAACGTGCCGTGCGGTGTGGGTGGCCTGCGCGCTGATGTTCTGCGGGCATTTCGCGGGCTGGTATGGCCGGCCGCGCCTGCGCTGGGTGGCCTGGGGTGCGGCGGGCGTGGTGGCCGGAACGTTCGCGGTGAGCAGCCTCTCGCTCTCCCGGGAGGAGCCATCTTGGCTGACCGGCTGGGTCGGGCTGGTCATCGGATGCGTGGGGCTGTTCGTCTGCGCCTTTGCGGTCTCGCTGGCAAAGCGGCCGAACCTGGAGCGGCTGCTGATGGCAGGCGGCGCCCTGGCCGCCCTGGGCTTCGCCCTGCGCGACTGGCTCGTGCTGCGCCTGGGCGGCGGCTATGGCGAGATCCCCTGGGTGCGTTATTCGACCGTGTTCATCGGCCTGGCGCTGCTGATGATCGTGCTGCGGCGCTTTCACGTGGCCAGCGCCCAGGCCCGGGTTTCGGTCGCCAGGCTGGGCGAGCAGGTGGCGCAGCGCGAGCGCGAGCTCGCCGCCACCTACGCCGCGCTGGAGCAGGTGGCGCGCGCCCAGGCACGCACCCAGGAGCGCGAGCTGATCCTGCGCGACATGCATGACGGCGTCGGCTCGCGCATCAGCCTGGCCATCCGGCAGCTCCAGTCCGGCCAGACGAATTCGGCCGAGCTGCTGCGCACGCTGCGCGATTCGCTCGACCAGCTCAAGCTGTCGATCGACTCCATCCACATGCCGCCGGGCGACATCGGCGCCCTGCTGGCGGCGCTGCGCTACCGGCTGGAACCGCGCCTGGCTTCCGCCGGCCTCGGCTTCGAATGGGCGGTGGACGACCTGCCCGTGCTCGAGCGGCTGGACGTTCACGCGATGCGGCAGCTGCAGTTCCTGCTGTTCGAGGCCATCTCGAACGTGATGCAGCACGCCCAGGCGACGACGCTGCGCCTCGAGGCCGAATCGGCGGCCGGCGCCGTGCGGCTGCGCGTGATCGACGACGGGCAGGGTTTCGATGCTGCCGTGGTGCCGCGAGCACTGGACGAACGCGCCGCCGGCGTTGGCGCCTCCCTGGGGGTCGAAAGCCGACCGGGGCGCACGGTCGTTCAGGTCCAAATCCACTGAGCCGCCGTGTCTGGCGCGGATAATCCGCCCCCATGTCTGCCGTGTTCAACCAGCCCTCCCTGGCGCGCCGCGTCGCGCCCATCTTCCAGGGCTTCGACGGCTTCCTGGCCTTCGCCGTGCTGCTGCTGGCCTTCGCCGGGCTGCTGACCATGTACTCCTCGGGCTTCGACCATGGCTCGCGTTTTGCCGACCACGGCCGCAACATGCTGCTGGCGGGCTTCATCATGTTCGTCGTGGCCCAGGTGCCGCCGCAGCGGCTCATGTGGTTTGCGGTGCCGCTCTATGCCGCCGGCGTGGCGCTGCTGATCGCGGTGGCGCTCTTCGGCATCACCAAGAAAGGGGCCACGCGCTGGATCAACGTCGGGGTGGTGATCCAGCCCAGCGAGATCCTCAAGATCGCGATGCCGCTGATGCTGGCCTGGTGGTTCCAGCGCCGCGAAGGGCAGTTGCGGCCACTCGACTTCGTCGTGGCCACGGTGCTGCTCGCGGTGCCGGTGGGGCTGATCATGAAGCAGCCCGACCTCGGCACCTCGCTGCTGGTGCTCGCGGCCGGGCTCGCAGTGATCTTCTTCGCGGGCCTGCCGTGGAAGCTGATCGTGCCGCCGGTCGCGGTGGGTGTGGTGGCGGTGACCCTGCTCGTGGGCTTCGAGTCGCAGCTGTGCGCCGAGGGGGTGGACTGGCACGTGCTGCACAACTACCAGAAGCAGCGCGTGTGCACGCTGCTCGACCCCACCAAGGATCCGCTCGGCAAGGGCTTCCACATCATCCAGGGCATGATCGCGATCGGCTCGGGCGGGCTCGGCGGCAAGGGTTTCATGCAGGGCACCCAGACGCACCTGGAGTTCATTCCCGAGCGCACCACCGACTTCATCTTCGCGGCCTACTCCGAGGAGTTCGGCCTGTTCGGCAACCTCGCGCTGATAGCGGCGTTCATCCTGCTGATCTTCCGCGGGCTTGCGATCGCGGCCAGTGCCACCACCCTGTTCTCGCGGCTGCTCGCGGGCGCGGTCACGATGATCTTCTTCACTTACGCCTTCGTGAACATGGGCATGGTGAGCGGCATCCTGCCGGTGGTGGGCGTGCCGCTGCCGTTCATCAGCTATGGCGGCACGGCCATGGTCACGCTCGGGCTGGGGCTCGGCATCCTGATGTCGATCGCGCGGGCCAGGAAACCGGCCCAGGGCTAGGCGCCGCCCGGCATCATTCAGCCGCCAGGAAGCGCTCGGCCAGCAGCACCCAGTACGCACCGCCGAGCGCGACGTTGTCGTCGTTGAAGTCGTAGCCCGGGTTGTGGACCATGCAGGCCCCGGCGCTGTCGCCGTCGCCGTTGCCGATCAGCAGGTAGCTGCCCGGCACCTGCTCGAGCATGAACGCGAAGTCCTCGCTGCCGGTGAGCGGCGGGCCCTGCAGCGTCACGCGCTCGGCGCCCACCAGTTCGAGCGCCACCTGGCGCGCAAACTCGGTCTCGGCCGGCGTGTTGACCAACACCGCGTAGCCCTTGCGCCATTCGATCGCGGCCTTGCAGCCGAAGCTCTCGGCCTGCGCGGCCATGACCGCCTTGACGCGCTTTTCGAGCAGCGCGCGCACCTCGCGGTCGAGCGCACGCACGCTGATCTCGAGCGTCGCACTGGCCGGGATCACGTTGTTGGCCTTGCCGGCGTGGATGGCGCCTACCGTCACCACGCCCATCTCCAGCGGGGCGACGTTGCGCGACACCACGCTCTGCAGCGCCATGACGATGCTGGCGGCCGCCACCACCGGGTCGGCCGTGCGGTGCGGCATGGCGCCGTGTCCGCCCACGCCTTCGATCACCACCGTGGCGTAGTCGGACGACGCCATGGCGGCGCCTTCGCGCAGCGAGAAGCGGCCTTGCGGCAGGCCCGGCATGTTGTGCATGGCAAACACGGCGTCGCACGGGAATTGGTCGAACAGGCCGTCGTCGATCATGCGGACCGCGCCGCCGCCGCCTTCCTCGGCCGGCTGGAAGATCACGTGCAGCGTGCCCGAGAAGCGCCCGCGCGTGGCCAGGTGGTGCGCCGCGGCCAGCAGCATCGCTGTGTGGCCGTCGTGGCCGCAGGCATGCATCACGCCATGGTGGCAACTGGCGTACGGCAGGCCCGTGGCCTCGTCGATCGGCAGCGCGTCCATGTCGGCCCGGATGCCCAGGCGCCGCGTTCCGTTGCCGCGCACCAGGCGCCCCACCAGGCCGGTGCCGCCCAGCCCCTGGGTCACCTCGTAGCCCCAGGCCTGCAGCTTTTCGGCGACCAGCGCGGCCGTGCGGTGTTCGCCGAAGGCCAGTTCGGGGTGGCGGTGGATGTCGCGGCGGATGCCGATGAATTCACCGGCGTGTTGCTGCAGGTCCTCGAGCAGGGTGCTCATGCGTTCTACCTCTTGTGTATCGATCATTGGGGCTGCAGGTTGATCGATTTTGCGATCTCCCTGTAGCGGGCGGTCTCGCTCTCGAAGAACTTCTGCGCTTCGGCCAGCGACATGGGCGCCGAGGCCAGCTGCGTCTGCGCCGCGAGCTGCGAACGTACGCCGGCATTGGCCAGCGTGGCGCCGATGGCCTTGTGCAGGCGCTGCACCACCTCTTCGGGCGTCTTGCGGGGCACCATGAAGCCGCTCCAGGTCTTGTAGTCGAAGTCCTTGAGCTCCTTGCTCTCGCTCGTCGCGGGCACGTTCTTCAGCAGTTCCGAGCGCTGCGCGCCCAGTTGCCCGATCACTTTGAGCCGGCCTTGCTCGGCCAAGGCCCCCATGGCGGCGCTGTAGACCAGCACCGCGAAGTCGACCTGGCCGCCGCCGATGTCCTGCAGCAGCGGCGCGTTGCCCTTGTAGGGCGCGTGGTTGAGCTTGATGCCGGTCTGCAGCTGCGCCTTCTCGAGCAGCAGGTGGTAGAGCGAGCCGATGCCCACGCTGCCGTAGCTCAGCGGCTGCTGCGGCGACTTGCGCGCCAGCGAGATGAGCTCGTCGACGCTGTTGGCCGGCAGGTCCTTGCGTGCCACGAACACCATCACCGCATCGGCCACCGGCGCCACCAAGCGGAAGTCCTCGGCCCGGAGCTTCACGGCCGCGTTGGCCAGCGGCGAGAGGATCACCTCGTTGGGCGAGCCCTGGAAGACATAGTAGCCGTCCGCCGGCGCGGAAAGCACCTTCTGCGCCGCGATCGCGCCGCTGGCGCCGCCGAGGTTCTCGACCATCACCTGCTGCCCGAGCGCCTGGCCGAGTGGCACGGTGAAGATGCGCGCCGTGGCATCGGACGGCCCGCCTGCAGGGTACGGAACCATCAGGCTGACCGGTTTGGCGGGATAGGGCTGCTGCGCGAGCGCCGCAGCGCCCGTGGCCGTCAGCACGCCGCAGGCAAGCAGGTCTCGCCGGCGAAGGAACAAGGACGTCGTCATGTGTCGCTTTCCGTGGGTTGGGATGCGCGCGATGGCGCAGGAGAAGAAGGGCGCCGGCGCATCGTAGGCACGGGAAAGTGCGCAGTCCAATGCATTGTTCTATGTACTAGCATGAGTTGAACTCATTACTAAACGTCCATGACCCTGGTGCAGCTTCGCCACCTGATCTCGCTGGCCGCCACCGGCTCCTTCAGCGCCTCGGCCGAGGCGCTGCACCTCACGCAGCCCGCGCTCAGCCGCAGCATCCGTGCGCTCGAGGACGAACTGGGCCTGCCGCTGTTCGATCGGCTGGGGCGACGCAACGAGCTCACGCCCTTCGGCAAGCAGGTGCTCGAGCGGGCGCGGCAACTGGTGTTCGATGCCGACGAGCTGCACGGCAGCGGCCGCCTCGTCGGCGGGGCCGAAGGCGGCGAACTGCGCGTGGGCATGGGGTCGGGCCCCGGCGCGATGCTCATGACACCCTTGCTGATGCGCATGGCCGAGCGCCATCCGAAGGTCCGCGTGGTCGTGGCCCGCGGCCACACCGACCTGCTGCTGCAGGCGCTGCGCGCGCGCACACTCGACGCGCTGGTGGTGGATGCGCTGTCGCTCAGGCCGGCGCCCGACCTGAAGCTCGACACCGTGCGCGAGATGCGCGGCGTGTTCCTGTGTCGGCCCGGCCACCCGCTCGTGCGCAGGCGCCAGGGCGTCCGCTTCGCCGACGTGCAGCGCTATCCCATCGCCTCGACGCCGCTGAGCGACCAGGTAGCGGCGGCCCTGGTCGAGGCCTACGGGCCCGAGGCGCATCCGTCGTCCTGCGTCACCCTGCAGTGCGAGGAACTCCACAGCCTGGTCGAGGTGGCACGCAACAGCGACGCCGTGCTGCTCGCCATCCGCGCCGCAGCGCCCGAACTGCGCGAGCTCGACATGCGCCCCGCGCTCGCGCGCGTGGCGCGCTTCGCCGTGGTGACGCTCGCGCGGCGCACCGAGGCGCCGGCCCTGCCGATCCTGCGCGCGCTGGCCGACGAGCTGCTGCGCGACTGAGCCGGGACGCACACCCCGGCCCTTGGCCGCGTGCGGACACCGTGTGCGAGCAATAATCAGACAATGATTTCCCGCGAACCCACCATCGAGCGCCTCGCCACGGCGCAGCAGCTCCTCCTCACGCCGTTCGGCCTCGACGAATCGCACCTGGGCAAGGCCCTGGCGGAGATCAAGGCGCACCGCGTGGACGATGCCGACCTGTACTTCCAGTACACGCGCAGTGAGGGCTGGAGCCTCGAGGAGGGCATCGTCAAGACCGGCAGCTTCAGCATCGACCAGGGTGTCGGCGTGCGTGCGGTCAGCGGCGAGAAGACGGCGTTCGCCTATTCGGACGACATCTCGGAGGCGTCGCTGCTCGATGCGGCGCGCACCGTCCGGTCCATTTCGTCGGCGGGCCGCAGCGCCCGCGTGAAGACGGCGGCCCGCAAGATCGCCCCGAGCCGATCGCTCTATGGCGGCATTGATCCCATCGCCACGCTCGACAGCACGGCCAAGGTCCAGTTGCTCGAGAAGGCCGAGAAGCTCGCGCGCTCGCGCGATCCGCGCGTGGCCCAGGTCATGGCCGGCCTCGCGAGCGAATACGACGTGGTGCTCGTGGCGCGCGCCGACGGCACGCTCGCGGCCGACGTGCGGCCCCTCGTGCGCCTGTCGGTCACGGTGATCGCCGAGCAGAACGGCCGCCGCGAAATGGGTTCCGGCGGCGGCGGCGGGCGCTTCGGCCTGGCGTATTTCGACGACGAGAAGATTGCCGAATATGTCGACCAGGCCGTGAAGGCTGCGCTGACCAACCTCGACGCCCGCCCGGCGCCCGCCGGCGAGTTGACCGTGGTGCTCGGCGCGGGCTGGCCCGGCATCCTGCTGCACGAAGCCATCGGCCACGGGCTGGAGGGCGACTTCAATCGCAAGGGCTCGAGCGCGTTCGCGGGCCGCATCGGCCAACGCGTTGCGGCCAAGGGCGTGACGGTGCTCGACGACGGCACCATCGCCGACCGCCGCGGTTCGCTCAACGTCGACGATGAAGGCAATGCCAGCCAGCGCAACGTGCTCATCGAGGACGGCATCCTCAAGGGCTACATCCAGGATTCGCTCAATGCGCGCCTCATGAAGGTCAAGCCCACGGGCAACGGCCGCCGCGAGAGCTACGCGCACGTGCCGATGCCGCGCATGACCAACACCTACATGCTCGGCGGCGACAAGGACCCGAAGGAAATCGTCGCCAGCATCAAGAAAGGTCTCTACGCCACCAACTTCGGCGGCGGCCAGGTCGACATCACCAGCGGCAAGTTCGTCTTCTCGGCCAGCGAGGCCTACTGGGTCGAGAACGGCAAGATCCAGTATCCGGTCAAGGGCGCGACCATCGTGGGCAACGGCCCCGACGCACTCACCCGGGTGACCATGATCGGCAACGACATGGCGCTCGATTCGGGCGTGGGCACCTGCGGCAAGGAAGGCCAGAGCGTGCCCGTCGGCGTCGGCCAGCCGACGCTGCGCATCGATGGCCTGACCGTCGGCGGAACGGCGTAGAACTTTCGACTTCTGATAATTTTTGCTTGCAATTGTTAAGCTCCAGCACTTTTGCTGACTGAAGGAGCTTTTCGATGAGGATCAGGATCAATTCGTCCGCGGCGCTGTGGGCCGCGGCTGCTGCAGTGGTGATGGCGACGGCGGGTTGCGCCTCGCGCGGCGGTTCGGCCGAGAGCCAGGCGGCGGCACCTGCGGCCGCTCCCGCGGCGGCCCGTGGCGGTGCCAAGGCCGGCATGGATGCCCGCGGCAACGTGGTCGACTCTTCGAAGGTCGAGGCCGGCAGTGGACGCACGGTCAAGGGCCTGAACGGCTACGAAGGCGAGATCACCGGCAATCCGGCACGCAACAGCAGGTTCGCGCGCCTGCAGATCGGCATGAGCGCCAAGCAAGTCACCGACATCGCCGGCCAGCCGACTGACCAGGGCGCCTACATGACGGGCAAGGCCTGGATTCCGTTCTATTTCGGCGGCGATCGGCATCGTTTCGAGATGACCTACAAGGGCCAGGGCCGCCTGATCTTCGCGGGCGGCGGCATGGGCGATTTCAGCAGCGGCAACCTGATCTGGATCATCCACAACGCCAACGAATCGGGCTACCGGTAAAACAACACCGACCCGGCCACGCGGCCGGGTGTCTATTTTCCGTGCTACATTCGGCCCACATGTCCGCCCTCCGCGCTTATTTCTTTGCCTACTTTTGGTTCCCGGTTTCCGGCGGACGAGAGGCGAGCGCGTAAAACGCAAACGAACACCCTCCGAAACCGCCGGTGCCTTCCAAGGCCCCGGCGGTTTTTTTATGCCCTGAAGATATTCACAACAAGGAACCAACATGAGCACGAACACTGCCCCGGCCAGCGACAGCTGGTATGCGAACGTCGAAAAGACCAGCAAGACCGACGACGAACGCATCAAGGACATCAACGTGCTGCCCCCTCCCGAACACCTGATCCGCTTCTTCCCGATTCGCGGGACGCCGGTCGAAACGCTGATCGACGGCACGCGCCGCAACATCCACAACATCATGGCGGGCAAGGACGACCGGCTGCTGGTCATCATGGGGCCCTGCTCGATTCACGATCCGGCCGCCGCGCTCGACTACGCGCGCCGCCTCAAGCAGGAGCGCGAGAAGTACGCCGACTCGCTCGAGATCGTGATGCGTGTGTACTTCGAGAAGCCGCGCACCACCGTCGGCTGGAAGGGCCTGATCAACGACCCGTACCTCGACGAAAGCTACCGCATCGACGAGGGCCTGCGCATCGCGCGCCAGCTGCTCATCGACATCAACCGGCTCGGCCTGCCCGCGGGCAGCGAGTTCCTCGACGTGATCTCGCCGCAATACATCGGCGACCTGATCGCCTGGGGCGCCATCGGCGCACGCACCACCGAAAGCCAGGTGCACCGCGAGCTCGCCTCGGGCCTGTCGGCGCCGATCGGCTTCAAGAACGGCACCGACGGCAACATCCGCATCGCCACCGACGCGATCCAGGCGGCCGCCCGCGGCCATCACTTCCTCTCGGTGCACAAGAACGGCCAGGTGGCGATCGTGCAGACCAACGGGAACCGCGACTGCCACGTGATCCTGCGCGGCGGCAAGGCGCCGAACTACGACGCGGCGAGCGTCGCGGCCGCCTGCAAGGACCTCGAGGCCGCCAAGCTGCCGCCGACGCTGATGGTCGACTGCAGCCATGCCAACAGTTCCAAGCAGCACCAGAAGCAGATCGACGTGGCGAAGGACATCGCGGCGCAGATCGCCAGTGGTTCGAAGTGCGTCTTCGGCGTGATGGTCGAGAGCCATCTGCAGCCCGGCGCGCAGAAGTTCACGCCCGGCAAGGACCAGATCGCCGGCCTCGAATACGGCCAGAGCATCACCGATGCCTGCCTCGGCTGGGACGATTCGGTACAGGTGCTCGACACGCTGTCGCGCGCCGTGAAGCAGCGCCGCGGCTAGGGCCTGTTCACCTATTTACGGCGACCCCGTAAATAGGGTGAACAGGCCCTAGTGTCCTGTCCCGTTAATTCGCCCGCATAGGCGGGTGAGTTTTTCGAGGATCGAATTGGCTGTTGCTGTCCACGTGAACGGCTTGCAGTTCTCGTTGTAGTGACTGACGAACGCGTTGATTTTGTTCGTCAATTCCTTGACGCTTTTGAACGAACCGCGCCGTATGGCCTTGTCCGTGATGATCCCGAAGAAGCGCTCGACCTGATTGAGCCAGCTTGAATAGGTTGGCACGAAGTGCATATGCCAGCGCGGCCGTTGTGCAAGCCAGGCGCGCACCTTCGGGTGCTTGTGGCTGGCATAGTTGTCCACGATACAGTGCACGTCCAGCTCCAGCGGCACGGACTTGTCGATCTCGCGCAGGAATGCCAGAAACTCCTGGTGCCGATGACGTGGCTTGCAACTGGCCAGCACCGTGCCATTGAGCACGTTCAGCGCAGCAAACAAGGTGGTCGTGCCATGACGGACGTAGTCATGCGTGACGCCTTCGACATAGCCCAATCCCATTGGCAGCATCGGCTGTGTGCGCTCCAGTGCCTGGCACTGGCTCTTCTCGTCAACGCACAGGACCAGCGCGTTCTCAGGGGGATTCAGGTACAGCCCGACGACGTCTCGCAGCTTCTCGATGAACAGCGGATCGGTCGAGAGCTTGAAGCTCTCCACACGGTGCGGCTTGAGTTGGAACGCCTTCAGATAGCGCGCCACCGTCGTCTTGCTGATCCCGGTTTCTCCCGCCAGGCCGCGCGTGCTCCAATGCGTCGCGCCGCCAGCCGGCTTGGTGTGCAATGTCTTGTTGATCAATTCGGCCACGCGCTCATCGTCAACAGTGCGCGGCCGCCCGGGGCGCAGCTCGTCATATAGCCCTGTGATGCGCTCGCGCGAATAGCGCGTTCGCCACTTCGTGACCGTGCTGCGATTGATCCCCAGTGCGTGCGACACGTCGGTGCTGCTCTTGTCTACGCCCTCGCATGCCAGCACCACCCGCGCCCTCAATGCCAATGCAGCAGGCAGCGAACGAGAGCGCGCCATCGAGGTCAACTCGGCGCGCTCTTCATCCGTCAATGTGATCTCAGTGCGTACGTGGGCGTTGGGCATGGCAGCATCTCCAAGGATGCCTCACCACAAGCAATTCTCGTGCCTACGAATTAACGGGACAGAACACTAGTCGCTCAGATCAGCGCCGCGAGCTCGGTCCAGTGATGGCGGATGGCGGCGGCCTCGTCGCCGTCGGGCGCCATCAACGAGAAGTCGGCGAAATCGAAGCCCGGGCCGACCATGCAGGCGACCAACGCGTAGTCGCCTGACGAATGGCTTTCGATCGGCCGCGCGGCCTGCCATTGGCCCGCGGGCACCACGTGCTGTGGCCGCGTGCCGTGCACGTCGACCGGCCCGAGCCGCACATGGGCCGGCGCGGTGCGCAGTGCGGCGTCGCAGGTCCACAGCGCCAGCGGCACGCCCTCGAGATGCACCCACACTTCGTCGGACAGTACGCGGTGCCAGCGCGAATGCTGGCCGGCCTCGAGCAGGAAATAAATGCTGGTGAGCGCGCCGCGGGCCGCGCGGCCATCGGCGGGGCTCACCTGCGCGGCCGAACGGAACACCTCCCGGTACCAGCCGCCTTCGGGATGGGGCTGCAGGCCCAGCGTGTCGATCAGTTGTTTGGCGCGCGCGGTCATGGTGAATCCTCAGCCGGCGCTGCCGCGCAGGGCCTGCAGCAGCTTGTCGTGCACGCCGCCGAAGCCGCCGTTGCTCATGCAGACAATGTGGTCGCCTGGCCGCGCAGCGGCAACCAGTTGGGCCACCAGCGTGCCGACGTCGCCGGCCACGCGGGCGCTCTCGCCCATGGGGGCCAGCGCGGCGGCCGCGTCCCAGTCGAGCCCGGCGGTGTGGCAGAACGACAGGTCGGCCGACGCGAGGCTCCACGGCAGCTGCGCCGCCATCACACCGAGCTTCATCGTGTTGCTGCGCGGCTCGAAGGCCGCGAGGATGCGCTCGTTGTTCCGGCCGGCGTCGTCGAGCTTCTTGCGCAGCCCGTCGAGCGTGGTGCGGATCGCGGTGGGGTGGTGGGCAAAATCGTCGTAGACCGCGATCGCGCCGCCCGCGCGTTCGACCGTGCCGCGCAGCTCCATGCGCCGGCGCACGTTGCGGAAGCTTCCGAGCGCGCGGGCCGCGTCGGCCGGCGCCACGCCGACGTGCTCGGCGGCCACGATCGCTGCGAGTGCGTTCATCTGGTTGTGCAGGCCCGACAACGCCCATTCGACGCGGGCGACTTTCTCGCCCCGGTGCAGCACGTCGAAGGCGTCGTGCGTGCCGCGCGCCTGCCATTGCGCTTTGGCGCCTTCGCCGCCGAAGCGCGCGAGTTCGCTCCAGCAGCCCTGTGCGAGCACGCGCTCCAGGCTGTCCTCGGTGGCGTTCACCACCAGCCGGCCGGTCGCGGGGACCGTGCGCACCAGGTGATGGAACTGGCGCTCGATGGCCGCGAGGTCGTCGAAGATGTCGGCGTGGTCGAACTCGAGATTGTTGAGGATCGCAGTGCGCGGGCGGTAATGGACGAACTTGCTGCGCTTGTCGAAGAAGGCGGTGTCGTACTCGTCGGCCTCGATCACGAAGGCCGGTCCCTCGCCCAGCCGGGCTGACACGCCGAAGTCGAGCGGAACCCCGCCGACCAGGAAGCCCGGCGCCTTGCCGCCCTGTTCGAGCACCCAGGCCAGCATCGAGGTCGTGGTGGTCTTGCCGTGGGTGCCGGCCACCGCGAGCACATGCCGCCCCAGCAGCACATGCTCCGCCAGCCACTGCGGCCCGCTGGTGTAGGCCTTGCCGGCATCGAGGATGGCTTCCATCAGCGGAAACTTGGGCGAGCCGTCGGCGAGCCGCGCGCGCGACACCACGTTGCCGACCACGAACATGTCGGGTGCCAGCGCCAGCTGGTCGGCACCGAAGCCTTCGATCAGGTCGATGCCCAGCGCGCGAAGCTGGTCGCTCATCGGCGGGTACACGCCGGCATCGCAGCCCGTGACCCGGTGGCCCGCCTCGCGCGCCAACGCGGCCAATCCGCCCATGAACGTGCCGCAAATGCCAAGAATGTGAATGTGCATCGACCGATTCTAGGAGGGTGCACCGGGCCATCCTTTGCGGGCAAAATGCCCCGATGGACACGTCCAAGCGTGAGATCGCCGCGGCAGCCGCCCGCCTCGTCGTCGAGGAGGGGCTCGAATACGGGCCCGCGAAGCGTCGCGCCGTGCGCGTGCTGGGCCTGCCGTCGCGCACGGCGCTGCCCAACAACGACGAGGTCGAGGCGGAAGTCCGCGACTACATCGCGCTGTACTGCGCCGACACCCAGCCGCAGGAACTGCAGGCGCTGCGCCAGCTCGCGCTCGAATGGATGGAGCGCATGGCCGTATTCCGCCCGCACCTGGGTGGCGCGGTGTGGCACGGCACGGCCACGCGGCTGTCAGACATTTATATTCAGTTGTTCTGCGATGATTCGAAGTCGGCCGAGATCGCGCTGATCGATCACCATGTGGACTACGAACCCCGCATGGTGACCGGCTTCCATGGCGAGCAGGTCGAGGCCTTGAGCGTGCATGCCGCGAGCCGCACGCTCGGCGAGGAGATCGGCGTGCACCTGCTGGTCTACGACCTCGACGACCTGCGCGGCGCGCTGCGGCCCGACGCACAGGGCCGCACGCCGCGCGGCGACCTGGCCGCACTGCGCCGGCTGATTGAAAAAGAAAAGGACACATGAATGACTTCTTCGCCCACACGGCGCGGCCTGCTCTACGGCGGCGTGGCGGTTGCGGCCGCTGCGGCGGGCCTGGGCGGCGCATGGTGGCGCGAGCAGCGCAACGCGCCGCGCGGTGAGACGCTCGCGCCGGACTTCTGGGCCCAGCGCTTCGAGCAACCTGGCGGCGGCGAACTGCCGTTTTCGAGCCTTCGCGGCAAGCCGCTGCTGCTCAATTTTTGGGCCACATGGTGTCCCCCGTGCGTTGAAGAAATGCCGATGATCGACGGCTTTTTTCAAGATCATGCCGCTAATGGATGGCAAGTTGTCGGTTTGGCGATCGATCAGCCGAGTTCCGTACGCAAGTTCCTGCAGAAGACGCCTGTCTCATATCCGATTGGGCTGGCGGGCCTCCAAGGCACCGAACTCGTCAAAAGCTTGGGCAACACGGCGGGCGGACTGCCCTTCACGCTGGTCCTCGGCGGCGACGGCACCGTGGCCGCCCGTAAAATGGGCCAGCTCGAGGCGGCCGACCTGGACGCTTGGCGACGTGAACTCGTTCACGGTTAGAATCAGATACACACTCCCGGCATTCGCCGCTGTTCGCTGAAAATCAACGATTTTTGGCAAAGTTACTTCCGAATCCCGACAAAGTCGGCACTGGAGCCTCATGGATCTGCGCAAACTCAAGACACTGATCGACCTGGTGTCTGAATCCAATATTTCCGAGCTGGAAATTACCGAAACCGAAGGCAAGGTTCGCATCGTCAAGGGCGGCGGCGCCGCGCCGGTGCAGTACGTGCAGACCCTGGCGGCTGCGCCCGCCGCCGCACCGGCGGCCGGTGGCGTTCCCGCCATCACCCCCGCGCCGGCGCCTGCCGTCGAGGCCGCGCCCGCCGGGCACGTCGTCAAGTCGCCGATGGTCGGCACCTTCTACCGCGCGTCGAGCCCGGGCGCACCGGCCTTCGTCGAAGTCGGCAGCAAGGTCAACGAGGGTGACACGGTCTGCATCATCGAAGCGATGAAGATCCTCAACGAAATCGAGGCGGACAAGTCCGGCACGATCACCCAGATCCTCGGCGAAAACGGCCAGGCGGTCGAATACGGTCAGCCGCTGTTCATCATCGAGTGACCATGTTCAAGAAGATCCTGGTCGCCAACCGCGGCGAGATCGCGCTGCGCATCCAGCGCGCGTGCAGCGAAATGGGCATCAAGGCCGTGATGGTCTATTCCGAGGCCGACCGCGACGCCAAGTACGTCAAGCTTGCGCAGGAGGCCGTGTGCATCGGCCCGGCGCCCTCGGGACAGAGCTACCTCAACATGCCGGCCATCATCTCGGCCGCCGAGGTGACCGATGCCGAAGCCATCCACCCCGGCTACGGCTTCCTTAGCGAGAACGCCAATTTCGCCGAGCGCGTGGAGCAGAGCGGATTCCAGTTCATCGGCCCGACGCCCGACAACATCCGCACGATGGGCGACAAGGTCTCGGCCAAGCAGACCATGATCAAGGCCGGCGTGCCTTGCGTGCCCGGCTCCGAAGGCGAGCTGTCCGACGACGCGGCCACCAACAAGCGCATCGCGCGGGCCATCGGCTACCCGGTGATCATCAAGGCGGCAGGCGGCGGCGGTGGCCGTGGCATGCGCGTGGTGCACACCGAGGCGGCGCTGGTCAATGCGATCCAGATGACCAAGGCCGAGGCGGGCGCCGCGTTCAGCAATCCGGCCGTCTACATGGAGAAGTTTCTCCAGAACCCGCGCCACATCGAGATCCAGGTGCTGGCTGACAAGCACAAGAACGCGGTCTACCTCGGCGAACGCGACTGCTCCATGCAGCGGCGCCACCAGAAGGTGATCGAGGAGTCGCCCGCGCCGGGCATTCCGCGCAAGCTGATCGAGAAGATCGGCGAGCGTTGCGCGGCAGCCTGCAAGAAGATCGGCTACCGTGGCGCCGGCACCTTCGAGTTCCTCTACGAGAACGGCGAGTTCTACTTCATCGAGATGAACACCCGCGTGCAGGTGGAGCATCCGGTGACCGAGGCCACGACCGGCATCGACATCGTGAAGACGCAGATCATGGTGGCGGCGGGCGAGAAGCTGCCGTTCACGCAGCGCCAGATCGAGATGCGCGGCCATGCCATCGAATGCCGCATCAATGCCGAGGACGCCTGGAAGTTCACGCCCTCGCCGGGTCGCATCACGATGTGGCATCCGCCCGGCGGTCCTGGTGTGCGCGTCGATTCGCATGCGTACACCAACTACTTCGTGCCGCCGAACTACGATTCGATGATCGGCAAGATCATCGTCTACGGCGACACGCGCGAGCAGGCCATGGCGCGCATGCGCACCGCGCTCAATGAAACCGTGATCGAAGGCATCCAGACCAACATCCCGCTGCACCGCGAGCTGATGGTCGATGCCAAGTTCATGAGCGGCGGCACCAACATCCACTACCTCGAAGAGTGGCTCGCAGCGCACAAGCGCTGAGCCACCACTGCCCGACGCCATGTTCGAACTTCGCCTGATGGCGCCGGAAGACAAGGTCGAGTTGCTTGGCGATGCGCTCGAGGCGCTCGATGCGCTGAGCGTCTCGGTCGAAGACGCCGACGCGCAGACCGATGCCGAGCAGGCGCTGTTCGGCGAGCCCGGCATGCCGCCGCCCAAGGAAGGCTGGCTGCGCTCGCGCGTGATTGCGCTGTTCCCCGACGAGGCCGCCGCCAAGGAAGCCGCGTCGGTGCTCGCGCTGCAGGACTTCTTCGAAGGCTGCGCCATGCTCGGCGTGGCGCCGGTGCCCGAGCAGGATTGGGTGCGGCTGACGCAGTCGCAGTTCGCGCCGGTCGAGATCACGCCCGAGTTCTGGATCGTGCCGACCTGGCACGAGCCGCCCGCGCAGGCGCGGCAGGTGATCCGGCTCGATCCGGGGCTTGCATTCGGCACCGGCACCCATCCCACCACGCGCATGTGCCTGCGCTGGATCGCGGGGCAGGGCTCCTTCGCGGGTCGGCGCGTGCTCGACTACGGCTGCGGTTCGGGCATCCTCGCGATCGGCACCGCGAAGTTCGGCGCGCGCGACATCGTTGCCGTCGACATCGACGAAGCCGCGGTGTCGTCGACGCTGCTCAATGCCGAGGCCAACCGCGTGCAACTCAAGGCCGGCCTGCCCGATGCGGCCAAGGGCCTGTACGACGTGGTGCTCGCGAACATCCTCGCCACGCCGCTCAAGCTGCTCGCGCCGCTGCTGCGCGGCCATGTGGCGGCGGGCGGATCGCTGGTGTTGGCCGGCATCCTCGAGCGCCAGGCCGACGAGCTCAAGGAGGCCTACGCGCCCTACGCCGGGCTCGAGGTCAGCGACAGCGAGGACGGCTGGATCCTCATGACGGCGCGCTGCTGACAGCGCGTCCGCGGCGAAGGGGCAACCCTACAATCGCCCCGTCATGAGCCTTGCCACGCGCTGCCCTTCCTGCACCACCACCTTCAAGGTGGTGCGCGACCAGCTTCGCATCTCCGATGGCTGGGTGCGCTGTGGCCGCTGCAGCCATGTGTTCGACGCCACGCTCGAACTGCACGAGATGGCGGACGGGCCAGCGGCCGTCGCACCGTCGCCCGCGGCGGTAGCGGCCGCACCCATGCCGACAGCGCCTTCGCATGCCGAGCGGGAGGAGCCCGAGTTCGTCGACGACGAAGCGGAGGGCCGCGAGACGCCGCCAGCGGCGACGCCCGAAGCCGATGACGAAGTTGAAACCGATGACGAAGCCGAGGTGACCGCGCCCGCGGTTTCACTTCCAGCGCACGGTATCGCCCCCGACGCGCTGTGGTCGGACTTCGAAGTCAACACACCCGAATCCGAATGGCGGCCGCCGCCGAGTTCGCTACCGCCCTTTCCGAACATCGACCTGGACCTCGCGGCGGCGCCGGCGACATCTCCAGCACCGCCGCCGCCGCTGCCCTTGCCCGCGCTGCGCCTCGAGGCGCGCGAGCTCGCCGAGTCGGCCCGCGGCGACGAGGAAGAAGCGCATGAGCCTTCCGCCGACCGTGACCGGGCTCAGCTGGACAAGGTCTTGCGGCGGACGCGCATCAAGTCGGACGGGATCGCGCATGCCCGGGAGCGCGAAGAAGAACGCTCGGCCGACAAACTGGCGACGACTTCGTCGATGGTGCGCCAGGCGAGCGAACCCGAGCTTGATGCATCCGCACCGCGGCCGTTTCGCACCGACGATGCACCCGATTCCGAACCGCTCGCGCTCTTCGAGAACGAGCGCACCAAGCGCCAGCCCTCGCCGATCTGGCAGCGCCCGGCCGTGCGGCGGTCGTTCTGGCTGCTGGTGGTGCTGGCCGTGCTGCTGCTCGCCGCGCAGGTGCTGCGCCACGAGCGCGATGCGATCGTCGCGCGCCAGCCGGGCCTGCGGCCGGCGCTCGCCGCGCTGTGCCGCTGGAGCGGTTGCGAACTCACGGCGCTGCGCCGGATCGGCGACATCGTGATCGAAGGCGCCGCGTTCACGCGCGAGAAGTCCGGCGGCGGCGACTACCGGCTCAGCTTCACCTTGCGCAATGGCGCCGCCGTGCCGCTCGCCATGCCGGCCATCGAACTTTCGCTGCTCGACACGCAGGAGCGCGCCGTGGTGCGCCGCGTGCTCACTGCGGCCGACTACGGCGCGCCCGCGGTGCTTGCGGCGCGCACCGACCATGCGGCATCGCTGCCGCTGAGCCTGTCGGCGCCCGAAGGCACGACGTTGCCGCCGATCGCGGGCTACCGCGTGGAAGCGTTCTACCCTTGAGCAGGTCCGCACGCGCGTTTTATTCTTCTTCTTCGATCCACCTTCCTTCTTCTCTCTCATTCAACGGGCTCACCCATGGCAGCAGTGATTTGCGGTTCCCTCGCGTTCGACACCATCATGACCTTCGAGGGCCGGTTCGCCGACCAGATCCTTCCGGACCAGTTGCACATCCTCAATGTGTCGTTCCTGGTGCCCGGCCTCCGGCGCGACTTCGGCGGCTGCGCCGGCAACATCGCCTACAGCCTCAATGCGCTCGGCGGCACGGCGCTGCCCATGGCCACGCTCGGCAGCGATGGCGCCGACTACCTCGAGCGCATGCGCTCGCTGGGCATCAGCACCGAGTTCGTACGTCAGCTCGACGACACCTTCACCGCGCAGGCGATGATCATGAACGACGTCGACAACAACCAGATCACGGCCTTCCATCCCGGCGCGATGCAGCAGGCGCACCTCACGAAGGTCAGCGCGCGCGAGGACATCCGGGTCGGCATCATCGCGCCCGATGGCCGCGAGGCGATGCTGCAGCATGCGGAGCAGTTTGCTGCGGCCGGCATTCCGTTCGTATTCGATCCGGGCCAGGGCCTGCCCATGTTCGACGGCGAGGCGCTCCGGCGCTTCATTGCGCTGGCGAGCTGGGTCGTGGTCAACGACTACGAAGGCAAGATGCTGTCGCAGCGCACCGGCTGGAGCCTGGCCGATATCTCGAAGCATGTGCGTGGCCTTGTCGTCACGCTGGCCGCCGAAGGCTGCGAGGTCTGGACCGATGGCGAGCGCGAGCATGTGCCGGGCGTGACGCCGACGGCCGTGGTCGAGCCCACGGGCTGCGGCGATGCATGGCGCGGCGCGCTGCTGTTCGGGCTCGAGAAGGAATGGCCGCTCGCGCAGTGTGCGGCGCTCGGCAACCGCGTCGGCGCGCTCAAGATCGCCCAGCGCGGACCGCAGAACTACCAGGTCGACCGCAAGGCGCTGGGCCTCTGATCCGGTCCTTTCCCGGCGCACCATGAAAAAAGCCCGACACCGTGAGGTGCCGGGCTTTTGCCTTCAAGGCCGCTGAAAGAACTCAGGGCTTGCTGGCCGTCGGAAACGGCCAGGCTGCCTGCGGGTTCAGCGTGGTCTGCGCAGCAGGCGCAGGCGCCGCAGCGGGCGCTGCCTTGGCGGCCTTCTTTGCAGCCGGCTTCTTGGCCGCAGCGGCAGGCTTGGCAGCGGGCTTTTTCGCGGCTTTCTTGGCCGCAGCCTTTTTCGCAGGCGCCTTCTTGGCGGCGGCCTTCTTCGCAGGGGCCTTCTTGGCAGCGGCCTTCTTCGCCGGCGCCTTCTTTGCAGCCGCCTTCTTGGCAGGCGCCTTCTTCGCAGCGGCCTTCTTGGCCGGTGCTGCCTTCTTGGCTGCGGCCTTCTTCGCCGGTGCTGCCTTCTTGGCTGCTACCTTCTTCGCAGGCGCCTTCTTGGCGGCGACCTTCTTGGCAGCGACCTTCTTGGCCGGAGCCTTCTTCGCCGCTACTTTCTTCGCCGCTACCTTCTTGGCCGGAGCCTTCTTCGCTGCGACCTTCTTGGCCGGAGCCTTCTTTGCTGCGGCTTTCTTAGCCGGCGCTTTTTTTGCAGTTGCCATTTCTGTTTTCTCCTTGATCAAGTTGAAAAAATCAACCTATTGAAGCACTCCGCGCACGTTGGTAGCGCAAAGTGATCCATGGGGTTGGAGTCTGAGCTCCAGCACCATGAACACCTGAGCCCTCGTCCATGCCGCGCTCTTTGGCGCGGTCGGTGGCATGGGCAATTCTTGAATTCATCGATTCTTGTTGTCGGAAAGCTTCAATCCCACGAGAGCGCGCCGCCCGACTGGTATTCGATGACGCGGGTCTCGAAGAAATTGCGTTCTTTCTTCAGGTCAATCATTTCGCTCATCCAGGGGAACGGGTTTTCCTCGTTCGGGAAGAGCGTTTCGAGGCCGATCTGCTGTGCACGCCGGTTGGCGATGTACCGCAGGTAGCCCTTGAACATGGAGGCATTCATGCCGAGCACACCGCGCGGCATGGTGTCTTCGGCGTATTTGTATTCGAGCTCGACGGCCTTGAGGAACAGCGCCTTGATCTCGGCCTTGAACTCGGCGGTCCAGAGGCCGGGGTTCTCGAGCTTGAGCTGGTTGATCAGGTCGATGCCGAAATTGCAGTGCATCGATTCGTCGCGCAGGATGTACTGGTACTGCTCGGCGGCGCCGGTCATCTTGTTCTGGCGGCCCAGCGCAAGGATCTGCGTGAAGCCGACGTAGAAGAAGAGGCCTTCCATCAGGCAGGCGAACACGATCAGCGACTTGAGCAGCGTCTGGTCGGTTTCGTGCGTGCCGGTCTTGAAGTGCGGGTCGCTGATGGCTTCGATGAACGGGAGCAGGAACTGGTCCTTCTCGCGGATCGACTGCACTTCGTTGTAGGCGTTGAAGATCTCGCTCTCGTCGAGGCCGAGCGACTCGACGATGTACTGGTACGCGTGCGTGTGGATCGCTTCCTCGAAGGCCTGGCGCAGCAGGAACTGGCGGCATTCGGGGGCCGTGATGTGGCGGTAGGTGCCCAGCACAATGTTGTTCGCGGCCAGCGAGTCGGCGGTCACGAAGAAGCCGAGGTTGCGCTTGACGATGCGACGCTCGTCTTCGGTCAGGCCGTTCGGGTCTTTCCACAACGCGATGTCGCGCGTCATGTTCACTTCCTGCGGCATCCAGTGGTTGGCGCAGGTGGCGAGGTATTTTTCCCAGGCCCACTTGTACTTGAACGGCACCAGCTGGTTGACGTCGGTCTGGCCGTTGATGATGCGCTTGTCGGAAGCCTTGACGCGCTGCGTGGCAACGGGTGCTGCAGGCTGCAGGGCAGAAGACGAAGTCGGAGCATCCACCGCTCGGCCCGCGGACACGCCGCTGGTCGATGGTTGGTACTGCTGCAATCCTTGTTGCATATCCTTTGGCAAGGAGGGCTTGACTTCTTCGTCCCAGGTCAACATAGAAAAATCCAATGCTCAATTATCGGAGCAACGATGTGAGTTGCAAAGTGCTCGCCCACGTCGCGCTCCATTTATGTGGTTGTTATGTTGCTCCCATGCATCGTGCGATGTCAGTCGATGCCGTGATCGACTGAGGGTTCGCAACGCGCTGCATGGGCCTCGCTGATTTCAACGACGCGTCACTGGCACGCTTCGCACGTCGGATCATCGACGCCGCAGAACGCAATGTCGGTGGCCGGCATCGCACTCATCTGCGCCTTCGCTGCAGCGGCCGCGGCTTCGAGTGCGCTCATGCCCGAGCCTGCATCGCTGCTGCCCGACGACACTGCGTTGAGTCGGCCCGATTGCACGGTGGACTTCTCGGCATGCGTCGCGCTCTGCGTGCGCAGGTAGTAGGTGGTCTTGAGGCCACGCAGCCATGCGAGCTTGTAGGTGTCGTCGAGCTTCTTGCCCGATGCGCCGGCCATGTAGATGTTGAGCGACTGCGCCTGGTCGATCCATTTCTGGCGGCGCGCAGCGGCCTCGACGAGCCACGTGGTCTCGACTTCGAACGCGGTGGCGTAGAGCGCCTTCACGTCCTGCGGCACGCGGTCGATGGGACGCAGCGAGCCGTCGAAGTGCTTCAGGTCCATGACCATCACGTCGTCCCACAGGCCCAGGCGCTTGAGGTCGCGCACCAGGTAGTGGTTGATCACGGTGAACTCGCCCGACAGGTTCGACTTGACCGACAGATTGCCGAAGCAGGGTTCGATCGAGGCGTCGACGCCGATGATGTTCGAGATCGTCGCGGTCGGGGCGATCGCCACGCAGTTGGAGTTGCGCATGCCGTCGGCCTTGATCTTGGCGCGCAGCGCGTCCCAGTCGAGGGTGGACGAGCGGTCGACCTCGACGTAGCCGCCGCGGGCCTGCTCCAGCAGGTCGAGCGAGTCGATCGGCAGGATGCCCTTGTCCCACAGCGAGCCCTTGTAGCTCGAGTACTTGCCGCGCTCGCGGGCCAGATCGGTCGAGGCCCAGTAGGCGTGGTAGCAGATCGCTTCCATCGATTCGTCGGCGAACTGCACGGCTTCCTGCGAGGCGTAGGGGATGCGCAGTTCGTACAGCGCGTCCTGGAATCCCATCAGGCCGAGGCCGACCGGACGGTGGCGCAGGTTCGAGTCGCGCGCCTTCTTCACGGCGTAGTAGTTGATGTCGATCACGTTGTCGAGCATGCGCATCGCGGTCGAGATCGTCTTCTTGAGCTTTTCCTGGTCGACCTTGCCGTCCTTCAGGTGCTGCAGCAGGTTCACCGAACCCAGGTTGCAGACGGCCGTTTCGGTGTCGCTGGTGTTCAGCGTGATCTCGGTGCACAGGTTCGACGAGTGCACCACGCCGGCGTGCTGCTGCGGCGAGCGAACATTGCAGGCGTCCTTGAACGTGATCCAGGGATGGCCGGTCTCGAACAGCATCGTGAGCATCTTGCGCCACAGGTCGGAGGCCTGGATGGTGCGCGAGGGCTTGATCTCGCCGCGCGCGGCTTTTTCTTCGTAGGCGACATACGCCTTCTCGAAAGCGGCACCGAACAGGTCGTGCAGGTCGGGTACGTTGGAAGGCGAGAACAGCGTCCAGGTGCCCTTTTCCATCACGCGGCGCATGAACAGGTCGGGAATCCAGTTGGCGGTGTTCATGTCGTGCGTGCGGCGGCGGTCGTCGCCGGTGTTCTTGCGCAGCTCCAGGAACTCCTCGATGTCGAGGTGCCAGGTTTCGAGGTACGTGCAGACGGCGCCCTTGCGCTTGCCGCCCTGGTTCACGGCCACGGCCGTGTCGTTCACCACCTTGAGGAAGGGAACCACGCCCTGCGATTCGCCGTTGGTGCCCTTGATGTGGCTGCCGAGCGCGCGCACGCGGGTCCAGTCGTTGCCCAGGCCGCCCGCGAACTTCGAGAGCAGGGCGTTTTCCTTGATCGACTCGTAGATGCCGTCGAGGTCGTCGGGCACGGTCGTCAGGTAGCAGCTCGACAGCTGCGAGCGCAGCGTGCCGGCATTGAAGAGGGTGGGCGTGCTCGACATGAAGTCGAACGACGACAGCACTTCGTAGAACTCGATGGCGCGGGCTTCGCGGTCGATTTCGCCGAGCGAGAGGCCCATGGCCACGCGCATGAAGAAGGCCTGCGGCAGCTCGATGCGGCTCTTGCGCACGTGCAGGAAGTAGCGGTCGTACAGGGTCTGCAGGCCGAGGTAGTCGAACTGGTTGTCGCGCTCGGCCTTGAGCGCCGCGCCCAGGCGGGGCAGGTCGTACTGGAGCAGCTTCTCGTCGAGCAGTTCGTTCTCGACGCCCTTCTTGATGAACTGCGGGAAGTAGTCGGCGTAGGTCTGCGCGCGCTCGGCGGGCATGACTTCGCGGCCGATGATTTCCTTGAAGATCGTGTGCAGCAGCAGGCGGGCGGTCGCGAAGGTGTAGTCGGGGTCCTTCTCGATCAGCGTGCGGGCGGCCAGGATCGAGGCCTTGTAGACCTCGTCGAGCGGCACGCCGTCGTACAGGTTGCGCATCGTCTCGGCGACGATCGGCTGGGCCGTGATGCTGTCGCCCAGGTTTTCGCAGGCCGATTCGATCAGGCCCTTGAGCTCGTTCAGGTCGAGCGCAACGCGCTCGCCGTTGTCCAGCACGTGCAGCGTCGGTGCGGCGGGGGCTTCCTGTTCGCCTTGCTTGGAGCGCTCTTGCGTGCGGCGCTCGCGGTAGAGCACGTAGGCCCGCGCGATCTCGTGGTGGCCGCCGCGCATCAGGCCGAGCTCGACCTGGTCCTGCACGTCCTCGATGTGGAAGGTGCCGCCGCCCGGGCGCGAGCGCACCATGGCGCGGATCACGCCCTGCGTGAGCGTGTCCACCGTTTCGCGCACGCTCGCCGAGGCCGCGCCCTGGGTGCCGTGCACCGCCAGGAAGGCCTTCATCATCGCGATCGCGATCTTGTTCGGCTCGAAGGGCACCACGGCGCCGTTGCGGCGAATGATCTGGTAGTGCGCGAGGCTCTGGCTCGTCGGCGAGCCGGCCGTGTCTTGCGGCTGCTGCGACGGCGTGGAAGGAACGGCGCGCGGAGTCGATGGGGTGTTCAGGGATGTTTGCATTCGCTTCCTCTCGGTTGGCAATTCTTGTTGGGTGGCAGCGTCTGGGCCGGGCATTGCGCCGGGGCAGGTGGCTGGACGGAACACACTATATCTGGGGTGTGAGGGGGCTACAACCCACTAGATGTAGCGTTTTCCATCGGATACATGCGGGTCGTTTCTTGGCTCGCACGGTGACACGGCCATTTGTGCCCCATGAACATTGGTTCATGGTGTCGCAACCCGCGTGGAACGGGGCCTGCAGGCCGATTTGGGCTTGCAGGGCGCATGGTTGCTGCATGCGGCGTTTGCAATATCGTCCCAGTCCGGCGGCGCGCGGGGCGCATCGCGTTGCGCGACGTGATTGAAAAAATTAGCGGCCCATCACCTGCGCGGGGAACATTTTTGCAGGCCAGCCGAGCCAACCGCGCAACAACGGCCAGTCGAAGCCCGCGCCCGGGTCGTGTTTGCGGCCAGGCGCGATGTGCTCGTGGCCGGCGATGTGCGCGATCGGAAACTGCTGTGCGATCGCGGCGCAGAGGCCGGCCAGCGTTTCGTACTGGGCTTCTTCGAACGCTTGGCCCTCGAGGCCTTCGAGCTCGATGCCGATCGAGTCGTCGTTGCAGTTGGCGCGCCCGCGCCAGGTCGACACGCCGGCGTGCCAGGCGCGGTCGTCGCAGCTCACGAACTGCCAGAGCTCGCCGTTGCGCCGCACATAGAAATGCGACGACACCTCGAGCCCGCGGATCGACTGGAAATACGGGTGCGCGTCCCAGTCGAGCTGGTTCGCAAAGAGCTGCTGCACGGCCTCGCCGCCGTACTCGCCCGGCGGCAGGCTGATCGAATGCAGCACGACGAGGTCGGTCTGCGCGCCCGCGGGCCGCGGCCCGAAGTTCGGCGAGCGCAGCATCCGCGCGAAGCGGTACCAGCCGGCCTCCCAGAGGCGCTGCTGCGCGGCGGCGCCGTCCTGCGTTTCAGTCGTCGACATGGTTCGCGGCGCTTTCGTCGCCGCTCGGCGTGGTGATGCCGAGCCGCGCGATGCGGTAGCGGATCTGGCGCAGGCTCATGCCGAGCCGTGCGGCCGCCGCGGTGCGGTTGAAGCCGCTCTCGTGCAGCGCACGCACGAGGATTTCGCGCTCCTGCTGGTCGAGGTAGGCCTGCAGGTCGGAGGGCAGGGGCGGCGGCGCCGGCCGGGGCTGGGCGATTGGCGCCGGCGCAGGGCGCGTCTGCTCGTCGGGTTGTTCGGGCGCCGCCACGGAAGGCGTGGCAGGTGTGGCCGCGACTGCCTCCGCCGGCGCATGGCCCGGCCCCATCAGGTCGAGATGCAGCTCGTCGCCGTCGTTGAGCGCCACCGCCCGGTGCAGCAGGTTCTCGAGTTCGCGCACGTTGCCCGCAAGCGGATGCTGCGCGAGCCGGCGCAGCAGTTCGTCCGAGAGGTGCGGCACCGGCAGCCCGCCGTCGTGCGCGATGCGCGCGAGCAGCGCCTTGCACAGCGCCGGCAGGTCTTCGCGCCGTTCGCGCAGCGCGGGCACGGCGATCTCGATGACATTGAGCCGGTAGAACAGGTCCTGGCGGAAGCGCCCGGCCTGCACCTCGGCATGCAGATCCTTGTGCGTGGCGCTGACGATGCGGACGTCGACCGCATCTTCCTGCGTGGAGCCGATCGAGCGCACGCTGCGCTCCTGGATCGCGCGCAGCAGCTTGGACTGCATTGCGAGCGGCAGGTCGCCGATCTCGTCGAGGAACAGCGTGCCGCCGCGGGCGGCCTGGAAGTAGCCGTCGCGGTCCTGCGACGAGCCGGTGTACGAGCCCTTGCGGGCGCCGAAGAATTCGGCCTCGAGCAGGTTCTCGGGAATGGCGCCGCAATTGACCGCGACGAAGGGCCCGTCGCTGCGCTGGCTGCAGGCGTGCACCGCGCGCGCCACGAGCTCCTTGCCGGTGCCCGATTCGCCGCGCACCAGCACCGGCGCCATGCCGCGCGCGACCTTGGCGATGCGAGACTTCACGCGCCGCATCGGCTCGGAGTCGCCGACCAGCCGATCGAGCGCCGCGGCGCCGTTCACCGGAATGGCTGGCACGTCGGCCCGCTCGCCGAAGCCTGCGGGCGCAATCGGCGCCGCCCTGGCCGGCGTGGCCTGCTGCGCCTGCACGGCGGAGGCGACCACCGCTCGGAACTGCTTGAGGTCGACCGGCTTGGTCAGGTAGTCGAAGGCGCCGGCCTTGAGCGCCTCGACAGCGTTCTCTGCCGAGCCATAGGCCGTCATCACCACGCAGCGCTCGCTGCGGTGGTTCTTCTGGATGCGCTGAATGATCTCCATGCCCTGCCCGTCGGGCAGCCGCATGTCGGTGATCACCGCGTCGAACTGCGCGGCCTCGAGGTGCTGCCAGGCTTCGGAGACGCTGCCGGCCGCCTCGACGCGGTAGCCCTCGCGCAGCAAGGTCAGTTCATAGAGCGTGCGCAGGTCGGGCTCGTCGTCGATGACCAGGATGTTGCCCGGACGCTGCGCGGAAGAAGGGGTCGTGCTCACGGCGCTATTGTGTCAGCCGGTTTTCGCTCGGCGCGAAACGCACGAAGAATTCGTTGCCCTCGGGGCCGCCCGCGACGAGCGAGCGGCGCTCGTAGCCGATGGTCGCGCCGTGGCGCCGGCACAGCTCGCGGCACAGAAAGAGGCCAAGCCCGCTCGAGCGGCTCTCGGAAGAAAAGAAGGGCTCGAACAGGTGGCGCTGCACCGCGGGCTCGAGCGGCGCGCCGTCGCTCCACACCAGCAGGGTCGGCTGTCCGGCGCCGCCGCGCTGCAGGGTGGTGACCACCTGGATCGAGCCGTCGCTGCTGCCGGCGTAGCGCGCGGCATTGTCGAGCAGGTTCACGAGCAGGCGGCGCAGGTGCTCGACGTCGAAGCGCACTTCGCTCTCGCCGGCGTCGAGCGCGATCTGCACGCCCTGGCGCTGCGTCTGGCGCACCCATTCCTCGGCCAGCGCGCGCACCGCGGGATCGAGCACCACCTGCTCGCCGAGCGAAAGCACGCGCTGCTGGCGCGCCCGTGATACGTCGAGCACGTCGTCCACGATGCGCGCGAGCCGCTGCGCGTTGTGCTGCACCATGCTCGTCAGCTTGCGGTGGGCGGGATCGGTCAGGTCTTCGTTGAGCAGCGCGCTGGCCTGGGTGATTGCGGCCAGCGGATTGCGGATCTCGTGGGCCACGGCCGCCGACATGCGGCCCATCGCAGCCAGCTTCTCGGTGCGAATGCGTGCCTCGAGTTCGCGCAGGTCCTGCAGGAACATCACGCAGAGGCTTTCGACGCGCCGGTCGCTCGTCGGCGTGAGCCGCGTGCGCACGCGCACCTCGCGCGCGGCGCCGCGCGCCTGCGCCACCGGGATCTCTTCGCTCTGCGGTGCGCGCCGCGCGAAGGTTTGGCGTGCGAGCGCCGCGAGCGCATGCCAGGCGGGCTGCGCGTGCAGCGCGAACGGCAGCCCGAGCTTGGCCAGGCCCTGGCCGAGGATCGCGTCGGCCGCCGGGTTGGCCGCATGCACCAGGCCTTCGGCGTCGATCACCAGCACGCCCTCGCTGAGCGTCTCGATCACGAGGTCGTTGACCTGCGCCTGCATCTGCGCACTGCTGCGGTTGCGCTGGGCCGTCGCTTCTTCGCGCGCCAGGCGGCGCGCCAGCTCGTGGGCGAGCAGCGCCACCACGAACAGGCCGGTGCCGGTGAGCGCCGCCTGCACGAAGCGGTTCGATGGGTCGCCGGGCTGCTGCAGCCAGTGCCAGCCCGCGTCGGCCAGCAGCAGCAGCGTGACGGCGGAGGTGGTGCCCAGGCCCACGGTGACGGTTCCGAGCACGGCGCTCATGAGCACCGGCAGCGCGAACAGCGGCGTGTAGTTGATGTTGCCGCCCTGCAGAACCTGGAGCGCGGTGAAGGTGCCGAGGTCGATGCCGATCGTGAGGAACCACACCGCCGCGAAGGCGCGGATCGGCGGGGTGAAGCGGACGTAGCGTGCGCTGACCCAGGTGACGACGAGGTAGCCCGCCGACAGGGCCACGGCCAGCGGCTGCATCGCCTGGCCGAGCGCGAGAGCCACCCCCTGCAGCAGCACCAGCACCACCGCCACGAAGCAGCGCGCCGCCATGAAGCCGCGCCAGAGCCGCAGCAGCGCGGCGCTCTGGCTATGCTGTATTTCGAGCCCGCCCCAATCGGTGACGGGCTCGCCTCGCGGCCTCGGCGCTGCGGTCACTGGTGCACCCTTCGCGCTGCGCGCTTTCCCGCCAGGCGGGAGCGAGCTTGCTTGGGGCGGCCCGGCGCTGCGCTCATGGGCGCACCTTCAGCCGCGCTCGGCGGCCTGGCGGTGCGCGGCGCTGCAGTAGGCCGCCTCGCCCGTGCCGCCGATGGCGTCCGCGGCCGGCAGGTGCAGGCCGCAGTGGGCGCAGCGCAGCATGGCTTTCGGGGTGGCCGGCGCGGCGCCGGGCCGTTTGGCGCGCGCCGCCTGCTCGCGCCGGGTGTCGCGCATTTCCTCGCGGCGGTTCTTGCGCCAGAGCCAGATCGCCACCGCGATCACCGCGAAAACGAGCAGGTACTTCATGCCGTGCCGCGCGCCAGAACCACTTCGAGCACGAAGCGCGAACCCACGTAGGCCAGCAGCAGCAGCGCCGTGCCCGCATACAGCACGCGCCGCGCGGTTCGCCCGCGCCAGCCGAAGCGTGCGCGCCCGCCGAGCAGCACCGCGAAGCTGAGCCAGGCGAGCACCGAGAACACGGTCTTGTGGTCCCATTTCCAGCCGCGCACGGCGGCGCCGTAGAGCGTTTCGCTGAACAGCAGGCCCGCGAGCAGCGTCGCCGACAGCAGCACGAAGCCGGCCGCGACGAAGCGGAAGGTCAGCCGTTCGAGCGTGAGCAGCGGCACCCCGCCCTGTGGCTCGGCGGCCAGCCGAATCTGCTTTTCGGCGCGCGTGATCAGCCACGCATGGACCACGGCGGCGCCGAACAGGCCGTACGAGGCGATGCCGAGCGCGAGGTGCAGCGGCAGCCACGGCGAAGCGGCGACATGCAGCGGCGTGCCCGGGAACAGCACCGCCAGGAGCACGGCGGCCGCGCCCAGCCAGGCCAGCGCGCGCCGCACCTTGAGCTGCGGGTACATGCTGCTTTCGACCGCATAGACGGTGAGCACCAGCCAGGCGGTGACGGAGAGCGCCGGCGCGAAGCCGAAGCGCGGCTCGCTGCCGACCAGTCCGTAGCCCAGCACGGCGGCGTGCAGCAGCCAGGCGAGGCCGAGCGCCCATTGCGTGCCGCGGCGGCTCAGCCGGGCACCCGCGGCGGCGGCAGAACCATAGGCCGCCGCAGTGGCGATGCCCAGCGCCACGGCGAGTGGGGAGGGGATCGCTAAAATCATGGCTGGAGTTTATCTCCCCCCGGCTTGCACGCTGCGTACCGCAGCGCCAACGCGGCCGATCCAGTTCACGACTTCCCAATGCCCGCCGCAGCGGGCAACAAGGCATCCCGCTCATGGCCACCGCCCTCACCGAAAAATTCTCCCGCCTCGTCAAGACGATGAGCGGCCAGGCGCGCATCACCGAAAGCAACGTGCAGGACATGCTGCGCGAGGTGCGCATGGCGCTGCTCGAAGCCGACGTGGCGCTGCCGGTGGTGCGGGATTTCGTCGCCCGCGTGAAGGACAAGGCGCTCGGCCAGGAGGTGCTGGGCTCGCTCAAGCCCGGCCAGGCCCTGGTCGGCATCGTCAACCGCGAACTCGCCGCCACCATGGGCGAGGGCATCTCCGACATCAACCTCGTGGCCCAGCCGCCCGCGGTGATCCTCATGGCGGGCCTGCAGGGCGCCGGCAAGACCACCACCACCGCCAAGCTCGCGAAGCACCTGATCGAGAAGCGCAAGAAGAAGGTGCTCACCGTCTCGGGCGACGTCTACCGGCCGGCCGCCATCGAGCAGCTCAAGATGGTGACGAAGCAGGCGGGCGCCGAATGGTTCCCAAGCACGCCCGAGCAGAAGGCGCTCGACATCGCGCGCGCGGCGCTCGACCATGCCAGGCGGCACTTCTTCGACGTGCTGCTGGTCGACACGGCCGGCCGCCTTGCGATCGACGAAGTGCTGATGAACGAGATCCAGCAGCTGCACGGCGCGCTCGACCCGGTTGAGACGCTCTTCGTGGTCGACGCCATGCAGGGCCAGGACGCGATCAACACCGCCAAGGCCTTCAAGGAGGCGCTGCCGCTCACCGGCATCATCCTGACCAAGACCGACGGTGATTCCCGCGGTGGCGCGGCGCTGTCGGTGCGCCAGGTCACGGGCGTGCCGATCAAGTTTGCCGGCACCAGCGAGAAGATCGACGGCCTCGAGGTGTTCGACGCCGAGCGCCATGCGGGGCGCATCCTCGGCATGGGCGACATCGTGGCGCTGGTCGAGCAGGTCACGGCCGGCGTCGACGTGGCTGCGGCGCAGAAGCTCGCGGCCAAGGTCAAGAGCGGCGCGGGCTTCGACCTGAACGACTTTCTGGGCCAGCTCCAGCAGATGAAGCAGATGGGCGGCCTCTCCAGCCTGATGGACAAGCTGCCGCAGCAGATGGCCGCCAAGGCCAGCGAGGCCGACATGACCCGCGCCGAGCGCGACATCCGCCGCAAGGAAGGCATCATCCAGAGCATGACGCCGCTGGAGCGCCGCAAGCCCGAGCTGCTCAAGGCCACGCGCAAGCGCCGCATCGCAGCCGGCGCGGGCGTGCAGGTTCAGGAAGTGAACCGCCTGCTCAACGAGTTCGAGCAGATGCAGGGCATGATGAAGAAAATGAAGGGCGGCGGCCTCATGAAGATGATGAAGAAGATGGGCGGCATGAAGGGCATGGGCGGGATGGGTGGACCCGGCGGCCCGAAGCTGCCGTTCTGAGCCCGGGCAGATCGGATCTGCGCCCATGAAAAAAGCCCGGATCTGCAGTCTGTGTAAATAGTCTGCCGCCCGCTTAGATCGAGATGCCCCGCGAGAGCGGGGCATTTTTCATTAGGCGAGCG
>NZ_JBDGJC010000010.1:0-129429 GCF_057657075.1 Variovorax sp. Soil_C_26 | reverse complement strand
CTCCTTGTGCGTGCGGACGCACGCACGGCGTCACGCGCCTTGATGGGCGGGCTGTGGCGAGCTTCGCGACCCCTTGCGTAGTGTTAACAGGCCCTAGGCCGGACACCTTGGCGGCGGGCCCGCTCCGATTCGGAAGCGACGCGCGACAGGCATGCGTTGCGCTCATCGCCTTCGTGTGCATTGCAATTCTCGCGCGCGATCTCGTGGTCCACGCCGGCCTTTGTGTCGGCCAGCCGGCGCTCGTTGGCCTCGCTCGGGTTTCGCTGGTGTGCAAGTTCGGCCAGCGCAATCCTCTCGCGGCCCTCGGCTTCCTTGCGGCACACCGCACGCTGGTTGCCGGCCTGGGTTTCGCACCGCTCCAGCGCGGCCTTGCGCTGGGCATCGATGCGCTGGCGCGCGACGCCGTCGTCGATGGTGGCGGGGTCGATCTCCGCGGGACGCGGCTGAACGTCCTGCTGCGCCACAGCCGGGGGCGCCGCCGCCGAGAGCGTGGCAACGCAGACAAACAGGTGAATTGAAAGCTTCATGACGAACTCCTGTGCGTTGCCCATGGTAGGACGGACGCGCACAGCCCTCACGTCAGCATGTGCTTACGGCTGCTTCGACAGGCGTCCTACCGTGGCGGTCATCCCGACTTCTATATTGATTTCGACGGCGGATCCTCGCTTTCAAAAACAAACCCCCGCCGCCAAGGAGATCACCATGAAGAAACTGCTGATGATTTGCACCGCAGCATCCTGCCTGGCAATGGTCCAGGTGCATGCGCAAGTGACCACCGGGCCGGCTGCGGCCACCGATCCCGCCATGGCCGAACACAAGGCCGCACGCGACAAGATCTCGGCCGACGCCAAGGCCGACAAGGCGGCCTGCGACGCCATGAAGGACAACGCCAAGGACGTCTGCATGGCCGAGGCCAAGGGCAAGGAAAAGATCGCCAAGGCCGAACTCGATCAGAAGCAGAGGCCCAGCGATGGCAATGCACGCAAGGTCGCGGAGGCCAAGGTCGACGTAGCCTACGACGTCGCCAAAGAGAAGTGCGACGACCAGAAGGGCGATGCGAAGGATGCCTGCGTGAAGCAGGCCAAGGCCGATCAGTCCAAGGGCAAGGCCGACATCAAGGCCATGAAGAAGTAAGCAGGGGCTCCCTTGCAGTCGCTCGCCATCCCGGAAGCCCTGCGCGCGCAGCTCGCCGCGGACAATCTCCTGGCCATCAATTCGCATGGCCAGGAGGTTCTTCACGGCCTCGACTTCGCGGAGTCGCAGTTGCTCGTCGACTGCCGGGGCCAGCCGCCGGCCGATGCCATGCTGCGCGATCGCTGCGCCGAACTCGTCGTCAAGCACGAACGCGCCCGGCTGCGCATCGCCACCGTCGACGACGAAAGCACTGCCGGCAAGTTCTGACTCCCTGCCCCTTCAGCGCAGCGTGCCCAGGTACGCTGCGATGTCGCGCGCATCCTGCTCGCTCACCCCCATCTCGGGCATCGCTGAACGCGGGTCGACCTCGTGCGTGTGGCGCAGCCAGCGCACCATGTTCTCGGGCGTGTTGGGCAGCTTTCCAGCAATCAGCAGGCGCTCAGCGATGCCTTCGAGCGGCGGTCCCACGTGGGGCGATGAACTCGTGATGCCGGGAATCGTGTGGCAGGCGCTGCAGGCATATTGGTGCAGCGCCTGCGCCCCGCGCCGAACGTCGCCCTCTCCGGTCGGCGGCGCATCCTGCGCACGCCCGCAGGCCAAAGGCGAAGGCGCACCCTGCGCCACCACCGTGGGCGCCGCGCGCACGGCTTCGGCATATTGCTGCGGCGACAGATCGGGCAGCCGTCCGAGGAAAGCGACCACCGCCCAGAGTTCGTCCTCCGTCAACCGGTGCTCCCAGGCCGGCATGCCGCTCATCTTGATGCCGTGCTTGGTGAGCCAGTACAGCTCGCGCGGCTTCCAGCGCGCGGGCGCGTCCACCAGCGGCCCGGGCAGCGGCTGCATGCTCTTGCCGATGTCGTTCTGCGCCACACCGGGTGCACCATGGCACTGCACGCACTTGTCGCGATAGCAGGCCGCGCCGTGCACCAGCAGGCGCTCGTCGTCGAGATTGGGTGGCTCGATGCCGCGCGCGCGCAGCCGCACCGACTGGTGCATGGCGGTCTCGAGCAGGGAGTACACCGGCTGCGTGTGCTGCGAGGTGGCCGAGACGTCGTAGAGCCCGCCGAACACGACCAGCGCGCCCGCCGCGGCGCCGGCGAGGCCCAGCGCGGCCAGGGTGAGGAGAACGGTCTTCGGTGCACGCATCGATCGCGGCATTGTCCGACGCACACGGGCGCCGCCTTGTCGGCGCAAGCCGCGTCTCCGTTTGCACAATGGCGGGCATGTTGGCTGCCCCTTCCTGCCGCGCGGTTCGTGCCTGTGCCCTGCCCATGCTGGCGCTGCTGGCCTGCGGCTGCACGCTGGCCGCCTCATCGGCGCAGCAGCTCGAGCGCGGCCGATCGCTGCTGGCCCAGTACCAATGCGGCAGCTGCCACGCCATTCCCGAGGTGTCGGCCGCGCGCGGCCGCATGGGCCCGACGCTCGCCGCCTTCGGACGCCGCAGCTACATCGCCGGCGAGGTGCCGAACGGCCCCGCCGCGCTCGCGCGCTGGATCGTCGCCCCGGCCGAACTCGTGCCCGGCACCCTGATGCCCGCCATGGGCGTGTCGCCTGCCGATGCGCGCGACATGGCAGCCTACCTGCTCAGCCTCGAATGAGCGCGATGAACGGTACCGTCGAAGCTCCGACCCAGTCCGCGCTGCGCGCCGCCGGCCCCGTGGCCGACACGCTGCTGCAGGTGAGCGTGGTGCTGGCGGTCGGCGGCACGCTGATCTTCGCGGGCGTCATGCTGCTGCTTGTGCTCGCGGTGCGGCGCCGCGGCGGCGGCCAGGTGAACGCACGCTGGTGGCTCGTGGGCGGCGGGCTGGTGTTTCCGACCACCGTGCTGGTCGCGCTGTTCTTCTACAGCGAGTGGCATCGTCCGCCCTGGCGCCCGGTGCCGCCGGCGGATGCGCTGATCGTCGGCGTCACGGGCCACATGTGGTGGTGGGAGGTGCGCTACCGCGACCCCGCCAGCGGCGCCGAGGTGGTCACCGCCAACGAAATCCGCATCCCGGTCGGACGGCCGGTGTACTTCGGACTCAGTAGCGCCGACGTGATCCACAGCTTCTGGGTGCCCTCACTCGGCGGCAAGATGGACATGCTGCCCGGCCGCGTGCAGCACCTGCTGCTGCAGGCCGACCGGCCCGGCACCTGGCGTGGCCAATGCGCCGAATACTGCGGCGAGCAGCATGCGCGCATGGCGCTGCACGTGGTTGCCGAAGCGCCCGAAGCCTTCGATGCGTGGCTCGCGGCGCAGGCGCGGCCGGCCGCCGCACCCGCTGCGCCTTCGGCCGAGGTCGAGCGCGGGCGCGAGGCCTTCCTCGCGCACCGCTGCAACGCCTGCCACACCGTGCGCGGCGTGAGCGAGGAGCGCGGCCTCGGCCCCGACCTGACGCATGTGGGCAGCCGCCTCCACCTGGGTGCCGGCACCGTCGCCAATTCGCCCGGCGAACTGGCACGCTGGGTCGCCCACACGCAGCAGCTCAAGCCCGGTGCGCAGATGCCCTCGTCGGGCCAGCGCATCGGTGACGCCGACCTCCACGCCATCGCAGCCTGGCTTGCCCAACTCCAATGACGAACGACGCATCCGCAGCAGCATACGCAGAACCGCCGAACCCGCAGCCGCGCCCCGCGGACGAACGCGAAGCGCTCGAACGCGCCTGGGCACCGCCGCGCGGATGGCGCCGGCTCTCGGCGGTCAACAACACGCACATCGGCGTGTACTACATCGCCACGGCCATGTTGTTCTTCGTGCTGGCCGGCATCCTGGCGCTGCTGATGCGCACGCAGCTCGCGGTACCCGACAACGACCTGATCGACGCAGGCACCTACAACCAGCTCTTCACGATGCACGGCACCGTGATGATGTTTTTGTTCGCGGTGCCGATCGTCGAGGCCGTGGCCATCTACCTGCTGCCGGGCATGCTCGGTGCGCGCGACCTGCCCTTTCCGCTGCTGTCGGCCTATGCGTTCTGGGCCTATGCGATCGGCGGCATCGCGTTCTTCTGCACCCTCTTCTTCGGGCAGTCGCCCGATGGCGGCTGGTTCATGTACCCGCCGCTCACGGGCAAGGAATTCTCCCCGGGGCGCGGCGCCGACTGGTGGCTGCTGGGCATCGGCTTCATCGAGATCTCGGCCATTGCGGGCGCCATCGAGCTGATCATCGGCATTCTCTTCACGCGCGCGCCCGGCATGAAGCTGATGCGCATGCCGATCTTTGCCTGGGCCATGCTCGTGAGCGCGCTGATGATCGTCATCGCGTTTCCGGCGGTGATCGCGGCCACCATGCTGCTCGAGCTCGAGCGCGCATTCGACTGGCCCTTCTTCATCCCCGCGCGCGGCGGCGATCCGCTGCTGTGGCAGCACCTGTTCTGGTTCTTCGGCCATCCCGAGGTCTACATCATCTTCCTGCCCGCGGCGGGCATGGTCTCGATGATGGCTGCCACGCTCGCGGGCACGCCGCTCGTGGGGCACCGCGCCGTGGTGCTGGCGCTGATCGGCGTCGGCGTGGTGAGTTTTGCACTGTGGGCGCACCACATGTTCACCGCCGGGCTCGGGGAGCTGTCGCTCTTGGTGGTGTCGGCCGCGAGCTTCATCGTCGCCATCCCGAGCGGAGTGCAGGTGTTCGCCTGGATCGCCACGTTCTGGCGCGGCCGCGTCACGCTCAATGCGCCGACGCTGTTCCTGCTCGGCTTCCACTTCATCTTCGTGCTGGGCGGCCTCACGGGCGTGATGGTGGCGGTGCTGCCCTTCGACTGGCAGGCGCACGACAGCTACTTCATCGTGGCGCACCTGCACTACGTGCTGATCGGCGGCATGGTGTTTCCGGTTTTCGCGGGCTTCTACTACTGGGCGCCGCTCTTCAACGGCCACCGCCTTTCGGAGCGCTGGGGCCGCTGGGTGTTCGGCCTCATGTTCGGCGGCTTCAACCTGACCTTCTTTCCCATGCATTTCGCGGGGCTACTCGGCATGCCGCGGCGCGTTTACACCTACGACGCCGGCCTGGGGTGGAACACGCTCAACATGCTCTCGACCGTCGGCGCTTACATCCTGGCCGCAGGGGTCTTGATCTTCATCGTGGACGTGGTGCGCACGCTGCGGCGCCCCGAGCAGGACCATGGCGACCCATGGCGTGCCGGCACGCTCGAATGGCTGCCGCCACGCGAATACGGCGTGCGGAGCATTCCGCCCGTGGATTCGCGCTATCCGCTCTGGCAGCGGCCGACGCTACCGCAGGAGGCCGAGGCCGGCCGTTTCTGGCTACCCGGCACGGTGTTCGGCGGGCGCGAAACGCTGGTGACCAGCGTGCTCGCGGCGCGCCCGATGCACTTGCTTCGGCTGCCGACCGACAGCTGGTGGCCGCTCCTGGCGGCCGCCGGCACGGCCGGCTTCTTCCTTCTGCTCACCGTTTCGCAGGCGCTGCCTGCCCTCGCCTGCGGCGTGCTCGCGGTGGTGTGCATCATGCGCTGGCTCTGGGATTCCGACCAGCCGCCGCCGGTCGCCACCGCCGACGTCGGCCACGGCGTGCACCTGCCGGTGGGCGCCAGCGGCGCGGCGTCGCATTCGTGGTGGGCGATGGTGGTGCTGATCGCGGTCGACATGACCATCTTCGCTTCGCTGCTCTACACCCATGTGCACCTCGCCATGGCCAGTGACGTGTGTCCGCCCGCAGGCGCGGCGCTGCCGGCTTCACGCTGGCCGGCCGGCGCGGGGCTGCTGCTCGCTGCGGGGTCGGTCCTGATGCTGGTGGCCACGCGCTCGCTCGGCTCCGCGCAAGCTCGCGGCCAGCGCTGGCTGAGGCTCTTCGTCGCGTTGGCGGTCGCCTGCGCGGCAGGCGCATCGGTGCTCGAGATCGTCGGCCATCTGCAGGCCGGGCTCGACCCGCGCGCGCAGGGCTGGAGCGCCTCGGTCGGCATGCTGCTCGGCTACCAGGCTTTTCACGTCGCGGTGCTGGCGCTGATGGGCGGCTATGTGCTGGCGCGCTCATGGACGGGCAGGCTGCAGCCGGCGGCGCGCGCCACGCTCGACAACACCGGCCTCATGTGGCATTGCGTGACCGTGCAGGGCATCCTTGCCGCAGCCGCCGTGCAGTTCGTGCCGCGCTGGCTCGGCTGACGGCCGACAGCCTCCTACACCACGACGATCCACCAGCCGATGCGGCTGGATTCTTTCGCGCGGAGAGTGAAGGGTCTGGGCATTGCAATCAACGCCGGCATTTCCCAGGCATGCTGGCCGGAGACTTCCTTCCATGACAAGCGCGAACCCTGTCATTTCCTCGGAGCGTGTCGAAGGCACCACCGTCTACAACACCGCGGGCGACAAGCTCGGCACCATCGACGAACTCATGATCGACAAGATCTCGGGCCAGGTCTGCTACGCCGTGATGGAGTTCGGCGGCTTCCTCGGCATAGGTACCGACCGCTATCCGATCCCGTGGTCGATGCTGAAGTACGACACAGCCCAGGACGGCTACGTCGTGCCGCTCGACAAGACCCAGATCGAAGGTGCGCCGCGCTACGCGAACGACCGCGTGCCCGAGTACGACGATACGTACAAGGGCACTGTCGACAAGTACTACGGACTGTAGAACACGGCCCAAGGCATGCGCGCGAAAGCCACATCGAGCTGAATCTCGCCACCGTTCGGCGCCAGGGCCTGCCCGGTCAGCACGTTGTCGAGTTCAGGCTTGTCGAAGCCTTCGGGCAGCAACACCCGCGTGCCGCGCCATGCCGCGGCATCGGGGAGCACCGGCGCCGCACCCCCGGTGGCCGGGCGCGCAATGCCGGTGAACAGCCGCCCCGCAAGAACGATCAGTGTGCGGCCCTCGTGTCGGCGTGCGAACGCAACCACGTGCCGGGCGAGCGGCCCCTCGACGGTGAGTCCCTCGTAGCCGCCGAGCTTGAACAGGTCGGGGTCGCCGCGCCGCAGCGACAGCATGCGCCAGATGAACCACAGATTGGCGCGGCCGTCGTGCGGCGCGGCGGCCAGGGCCTGCAGCTGCGCGGGGGCGTCGGGCGTTGCGGCAGCGGCGACCAGCGTGTTCAGGTGGCCGCGGCGCAGGTCGTAGTCGACCGGCCGGCGGTTGTCGGGGTCGACCAGGCTCAGGTCGATGAGCTCGCTGCCCTGGTAGAGATCGGGCACGCCGGGCGAGCCGTACTTCAAGAGGGCCAGCGTGAGCCCGTTCCAGGCGCCGTACCACGACAGCCGATCGGCCAGCCGCTGGATGTCGGCCAGGCATCCGCCGTCGGACAAGTCCGAGAGTATCTTGTGCACCAGGCCCTCGAGCGCCTTTTCGTAGGCTTCGTCGGGCTGGGTCCACGCCGTGTGCTGCTTGGCCTCGCGCGCCGCCTTCTGCATGTACTGCTGGATGCGCGCGGTAAAGGCGGGCGCGGTCTCCGCATCGAGCCCACCGAAGGGCAGCGCGCCGAGCAGCGTCTGGTATAGCAGGTACTCGTGGGCGCGCGACGGTGAATCGGGCCCCTCGCCGCACAGCGCATGCCAGCGCGCGAGAGACTCGCGCCATTCGCGCGGCATTTCCGACAGCACGTCGATGCGGTTGCGCACCCCTTCGGAACGCTTGTTGTCGTGCGTCGAAGTGGCCAGCATCGTATGCGGCCAGCGCCGCGCGCGGTCGGCGCTCAAGGCATGGAACTCGTCCACGTCGAAACCGAACTGGTCGGGCTCGCCGCCCACTTCGTTGAGCGCGCTGAGCGGGAAGTAGCGGTAGAAGGCAGTGTCCTCCACGCCCTTGGCCGTCACCGGCGCACTGAACTGCTGGAAGCGCACCGCGAAGCGGCGCACGCGCTCGGCCAGCGCCGCCGGGGCGCCTTCCACGGCCTCGCCGCGCAGCGACTGGCGCACGAAGGCGAACACCGAGCGGTCGGCATCGCGGCTCTGGCGCTCGGCTTCGCGCGTGGCCACGTCGATGAAGTGCGCATCCTGCTCGGACGGCGCGTCGACGATGTAGGTGCGGTAGACCGGCATGCATTCCGCCACGGCTGCGATCGCGCGGCGCAGTGCATTGAGCGTGTAGTCGCGCGTGCTGCGGTCGGCCCGCGCGATGCGCAGCAGCTCGGTGGAAAGCACGTTGAGCTCGGACGACAGCGCACTGCGCATCACCTCGTGCTTGCCCTCGCGCGCGAGCGAATGGAAATCCTGCGTCTCGCGCGTGAAGTCGTGCCAGGTCTTGCGCAGCGCATCGGCCGCGCCGGTATCCACCAGCACGCCGTTGGCCACGTTGGCGAAGCGGTAGCCGGTGGTGCCGTGCACATGCCATTCGAGCGGCACCTCTTCCTCGGCGGCGGCGATCTTCTCGGCGACGACGTAGAGCGGGCGCGGGGGGCGCCCATCCGGACCGGTTGGCGGCAGCGCAAACCCGGCGCGGCGCGCATGCCCTTCCTGCAGCTGCAGGAAGTAGCGCGCCGGGTCATAGAGGCCATCGGGGTGGTCGATGCGCAATCCGTCGACGACGCCGGCGGCGGTGAGTTCGAGCGCGAACGACTGGGTCGCCTCGAACACCTCTTCGCGCTCCATGCGTACGGCCGCCAGGTCGTTGATGTCGAAGAAGCGCCGGTAGTTGATCTCGTCCGACGCGACGCGCCAGTAGGCAAGCCGGTACGCCTGAACGTCGATGAGCCGGTGGAGTGCGTCGCGGGCTTCTTCCGAGGCCATGTTGAGCTCCGCCACCGCGGCCAGCACGGCGCGCGCGACGGGCGGATGCGCCTCGGCCAGCGCTGCGAGCCGGGCCTTGAAGAGTGCGCTGTCGCGCACGCGCTCGGTGCGCTCCGCCGGCCCCGACACGCTGCGACCCGGCAGGTGCCCGAAGGCTGTCGACAAACTCGCGAGCTCGGCCGACAGCGTCGCATCCGCCAAGTGCGGCACCGCCCGCGCGAGCACGGCGGGATAGGTCTCGGGCGCCAGCGGGAAGCGGTGGTCGTAGTAGCGCAGCGCCAGCGTGCCCTCGGCCACCTCGAAGTGCAGCACCAGTTCGCCGCCCTCGAGGATCTCGCCGTAGTGCCCGCCGAGCACCGGCAGCAGCACCTTGCCGGCGAGCTCGGCGTTGAGCGGCTGCCAGTCGATGTCGAAGTGCTGCGCGAACGGCGAAGCCGGCCCGTTCTCGAGCACGTCCATCCACCAGGCGTTGTCGGCGCCGAGCACGCCCATGTGGTTGGGCACCAGGTCGAGCAGCTGGCCAAGGCCGTTGGCCTTGAGCGCCGAGACGAAGCGTTCGAAGCCTTCGGCACCGCCGAGCTCGGGATTGACCTCGGCATGCGCCACCACGTCGTAGCCGTGCGTGCTGCCGGCGCGGGCGCGCTGGATCGGCGAGCAGTAGACATGGCTCACGCCGAGCTGCGCAAGGTACGGCAGCACTTCGATCGCATGGTCGAAGGTGAAGTCCTTGTGGAACTGCAGCCGGTAGGTCGCGCGCGGCACGCGCGCCTCGGGCAGCGGTGCGGGCTCGTTGGACACCGTGCTGCGCCGCGGCCGCGCGGCGCGCAGGCACTCGGCAAGCCCCTGCATCGCATCGCTCGCGGCGAGTGCCTGCACGTTCGACGGAAGCTTGCGCCGCCAGTTGGGATGGGTGTCGATGGTGCCGGGCAGGTTGGCCTGGTCGATCTCGCCCGCCACGTCCTCGAGCTGGAACACCATCAGCGCCGAGGGCGCCTTGGCCAGGAAGGCGTGCACGGCCTGCATGACGCGCAGCGACGGCGTCGGCTGCGCGAGCGCCTGCGCCGCTTCGTCTGCCGTCAGCAGGCCTGCCTCGCGCACCGCGAGCATCAGGCGGATGCGCTCCTGGGCACGGTCGAGCAGCTGCGCGTCGAAGAGGCCCGGTTCGGGGAACAGGTCGAGCGAGAGCCGCAGCCGCAGGTCTTGCCCCGTCCACCAGCCGGCCAGCGTGGCGAGGTCGTGGGTGCTGACCGCCACGAGCGCGGCCGGAAGATAGTCTTCAGGCGGCGTGAAGCTGCCGTCCGGCTGCTTCTCGAAGTACATCAGCCGGTACGAGAGCACGTCGGCGCGCGCGAGCGCCTCGCGCATCGCGTCCTCGACGGTGCCGAGGTCTTCGCCCACCACCATGCAGCCGTGCCGGTGGCTTTCGACGGCCACGATGGCGAGCATCTCCTCGACCTGGTAGCGCACGTAGGCGCCGTCGCGGGCCGAGCGGCCGGGCGGAATCCAGAACAGGCGCATCAGCCCCATGGCATGGTCGATGCGCAGCGCGCCCGCATGGCGCATGTTCGCGCGCAGCATCTGGACAAAGGGCGCGTAGTGGTGCGTGCGCAGGCGGTCCGGGCGCATCGGCGGCAGGCCCCAGTTCTGGCCCGCGGGATTGAACTCGTCGGGCGGCGCGCCGATGCTGGCACCGGCCGCGAAGCATTGCTGCGCGGTCCAGACGTCGGAGCCGCCGCGGTCGGCCGACACGGCCAGGTCCAGGTAGAGCCCGATGCCCATGCCGAGCGCGTTGCAGCGCTGGCTGGCCCGGGCCAGCTGGCTGTCGGCCACCCATTGCAGGTACTGGTAGTACTGCACGCGCTTGGCGTTCTGCGTCGCGAAGGCCTGCACCTCGGGCGCGTCGAGCTGCCGGTAGGCCTCGGGCCAGGCCGGCCAGCCCCAGCAGCCGGGGTCGGCCGCGGCAAAGTGCGCCTGCAGCGCCTCGAAGATTGCATGCCGGCGCAGCGCCTGGCCATGCGCGGCGACGAACGCAAGGAAGGACTCGCCGCGCTCGTCGACCGCACCGCCCGCCGTGAGATGCTGCGCGCGGAAATGCTCGAACAGCATCTCCATGACCTCGGCCTTGGCCTCGGCGACGCCGGCGTGGTCGACCAGCGGCTCGGCGCGCAGCGCCGCGAGGCGCGCCTGGAACACCGGCGAGGCCACGCGCTCGCGCGCCGCCTCGCAGCCGGCAAATTCCTCGACGGCCTCGACGTCGATGTACATCACGTTGAGCCACTGCCGCGACGACGGGCTGTAGGGGCTCGCGCGCAGCGGGTCGGTCGGGAACAGCGCATGCAGCGGGTTGAGCCCGACGACATCGGCGCCCTGCTCGGCCATGCTGCCGATCAGCGTCTCGAGATCGCCGAAGTCGCCGATGCCCCAGTTGCGCGGCGAGCGCAGCGCATAGAGCTGGATGGCAGGGCCCCAGACGCGGCCACCGTCCTGCACTGCGGGCGGGCGGTAGCAGCGCCCTGGCGACGCGACGACGAGCATCTCGCCGTCGAGCCCGTCGATCTGCAGCCAGTGGTAGCCCGCGGCGAGCGCGGGCGCCAGTTGCAACTCGCGGCCGCCGCCGGGCGCCGGCTGCGGCTTGGCATCGCCTTCCTGGGTGCGGCCCGCCTCGTCGCGCAGCCGCCAGTGCAGCGGCCCATCGGCCTGCGCCCGGGCGAGCGGCAAGGTCACGCGCCAATCGGACATGTCGGCCGGAACCACCTGCACCGGCGCAATGGCGGCGTCGTCTGCGGGCGGTTCAACGGCCGCCGCATCGGCAACCACACCGAGTTCTGCCAGCAGCGCAGCCAGGCTTTCGGGCGTGGCGTGCTGTTCGATTCCGAATGCGTTGGTATAGCTGGGGTCGATGCCGTAGCGCCGGCACAGCCGTTCGAGCGCAGCAGTTGCGCCGTGAGTCAGTTCATCCACCAGCGATATCCTCCAGCGAGGCGTAGACGCCTCCGCGTTCAAGCCTCAGGCGACCGGCGGCCTCTGCCGCGACGCTCATTTTGTAGACCGGCGCGCCGGGTGGCGTGGCGGTTTCCGTGGCTGGCTCCGTGCCCAGGTGCGCGGCGAGGTGCAGGCGCTTGGCCGACGCGCCCGCCGCGCCACCTGTGCGGGCGAAGTCCCAGTGGACCTGCACCAGGCCGTCGTCGCAGCTGTAGCAGCCGGCACCCTGCGAGCCCGCGAAGTGCGGCACCAGCAGGCGGTGGCGGGCCTCGAGCAGCTGCTGCATTTCGCACAGCCGCGCAAAGTGCGGCTGCGTGCCGCGCTCGCGCCAACGCAGCTTAGACGCCAGGAAGGTCTGCTCGGCGTTAGGGTCCGGAATGCGGGCGCGCGCCGCTTCGTCGGCAAAGGCCGCGAAGCCGCCGAACTCCGCGCGGCGGCCAGCCGACACCGCGGCGGCCAGCTCGGGTCCGAAATCGCAGAAGTACAGGAACGGCGTGGACGCGGCGAACTCGTCGCCCATGAACAGCATCGGCACGTGCGGCGAGAGCAGCAGGCATGCGAAGGCGCCGCGCAGCAGCACCGGGTCGCCGAAGGCATGGATGCGGTCGCCGAAGGCGCGGTTCCCGACCTGGTCGTGCGTCTGCAGGTACGAGACGAACGCGGTCGACGGCAGCGCGGTGCTCGGCTCGCCGCGCAGTTCGCCGTCGCGGAACGGCGAAGCCTGGCCCTGGTAGATGAAGCCTTCGGCCAGCGAGCGCGCGAAGTCGCGCGCGGGTGCGTCGGCGTAGTCGACGTAGTAGCCGTCGCGCTCGCCGGTGGTCAGCACGTGCGCCGCATGGTGCAGGTCGTCGTTCCACTGGGCGGTGCCGGCCAGCGGATGCCCACCCTTTCCGCGCAAGAGCAAACGGGCCTGGTTGGCGTCGTTCTCGAGCACCAGGTGCACCTGCCGCTCGCGCGCGGGGCCGGCATCGAGCGCCTCGCGAATCTCCTGCACGATGTGCTTGGGCGAGCTGTCGCGGATGGCGTGGATCGCATCCATGCGCAGGCCGTCGAACTGGAACTCCTCGATCCAGTAGAGCACGTTGTGCACGAAGAAGTCGCGCACGGTGCGCGAACCCGGCCCGTCGAAGTTGATGGCTGCGCCCCAGGGCGTGCGCTCTGCGGCGTTGAAGAACTCGGGGCAGCTCGCATGGAGGTAGTTGCCCTCGGGTCCGAAGTGGTTGTAGACCACGTCCAGCAGCACCATGATGCCCAGCGCATGCGCGGCGGCGACCAGCGCCTTGAGATCATCGGGCGAGCCATAGCTCGCGTCGGGGGCAAACTGCAGCACGCCGTCGTAGCCCCAGTTGCGGGAGCCCGGAAAGTCCGCGAGCGGCATCAGCTCGATCGCGGTGATGCCGAGTTCCGCCAACTCGGTGAGCCGCTCGCGTGCCGCCTGGAAGGTGCCTTCCTCGGTGAAGGTGCCGATGTGGAGCTCGTACACCACGGCCTCGTGCCAGGGCCGGCCGCGCCATGCGGCATCGGGCCAGTCGAAGCTCGTGGGGTCGACCACCCGGCTCGGGCCGTGCACGTCTTCGGGATTGAAGCGCGAGGCCGGGTCGGGCATGGTGGTGCCGTCCGCGAGGCGCCAGGCGTAGCTGTCGCCAGCACGCGCATCGGCCAGTGTGGTGCGGTACCAGCCGTCTGCTCCGCGCGAGAGCGCGTGCGTGGCCGCAGCGCCACCCGCGGGCCTGTGCACCAGCGAAACGCCCTCGGCCGAGGGCGCCCAGAAGGCGAAATCGACACCAGCGGCATGGACCGTGGCACCAAAGGGCATGCGGTGAATTCGTTTCATGGTCGGACGTCCGGACGGCTCAGCACCACGAGCGAGCGGCACTGCAAGGGGTAGGCGGGCTCGGACCAGGCCGGCGCATGCGCCGCCACGTCCTCGGTAGCGAGCGGCGGCGAGCCGCTGGCGGTGTCCACCAGCAGGCGCCAACTGCCATGGCGCGACGCGGGCAGCGTGAACGCGATCTCGTCATGGTGCGCATTGAAAAGCACCAGGAAGTCATCGTCGTGCTGCGCCTCGCCGCGGGGACCGCGGTCGACGATGCCACCGCCCGGGATGTACATCGCAATGCAGCGCGCATTGCCATCGTTCCAGTCGTCGGAGCTCATCTCGCCGCCGTCGGGCCGCAGCCACACCACGTCGGTCACGCCGTCGGCTTCCCTGGGCGTGCCCGCGAAGAAGCTGCGCCGGCGGAACGACGGATGCGAGCGCCTGAATGCGATGAGCCGCTCCACGAAAGTGACGAGCGCTTGGCGCTCGGGCGTGGGCGTCCAGTCGATCCAGCCGATCTCGTTGTCCTGGCAATAGACGTTGTTGTTGCCGTTCTGCGTGTTGCCGCGCTCGTCGCCGGCCAGCAGCATCGGCACGCCCTGCGAAAGCAGCAGCGTGGCGAGCAGGTTGCGCTTCTGGCGCTCGCGCAGGGCCACGATCTCGGCGTCGTCGGTGGGGCCTTCGGCACCGCAGTTCCACGAAATGTTGTGGCTGTTGCCGTCGCGGTTGTCCTCGCCGTTCGCCTCGTTGTGCTTCTCGTTGTAAGAGACGAGGTCGTTGAGCGTGAAGCCGTCGTGCGCGGTGATGAAGTTGATGCTCGCGGTCGGCCGCTTGCCCGACCAGCCATAAAGATCTTCGGAGCCGGTGAGCCGCTTGCCGACTTCGCCGATCAGTCCGCCATCGCCCTTCCAGAAGCCGCGCATGCCGTCGCGGTACTGATCGTTCCACTCGGCCCAGCCGGCCGGGAAGTTGCCGACCTGATAACCGCCGTGGCCCAGGTCCCAGGGCTCGGCGATCAGCTTGACGCGGTTGAGCGTCGGGTCCTGGCGAATGGCGTCGAAGAAGCCGCCGAGGTTCTCGACCTTGCCAGCCTCGCGCGCCAGCGCCGAGGCGAGGTCGAAGCGGAAGCCGTCGACGTGCATCTCCTCGACCCAGTAGCGCAGCGAATCCATCACCAGCTGGAGTGCCCGCGGATGCTCGAGGTTGACGGTGTTGCCGCAGCCCGTGAAGTCGTCGTAGTAACGCCGGTTCTCGGCGTTGATCATGTAGTAGGAGGCGTTGTCCACGCCACGCATCGACAGCGTGGGGCCGAGCTGGTTGCCTTCGCAGGTGTGGTTGTAGACCACGTCGAGGATCACCTCGATCCCCGCCGAGTGCAGGGTCTTGACCATGGTCTTGAACTCCTTCACCTTGCCCGACGCGCTGTAGCGCGTCTCGGGCGCGAAGTACGCGAGCGAGTTGTAGCCCCAGTAGTTCTGCAGCCCCTTCTCGGCCAGATGCCGGTCGTTGAGGAAGCTGTGCACCGGCAGCAGCTCGACCGTGGTGACGCCCAGGCGCTTGAGGTAATCGATGACGGGCGCGCAGCACATGCCCGCATAGGTGCCGCGCAGTTCGGACGGCACATCGGGATGGCCCATGGTGAAGCCGCGCACATGCAGTTCGTAGATCACCATGTCCTGCCAGGGCACCGAGGGACGGCGGTCATCGCCCCAGGTGAAGGCGGTCTCGAGCACGCGGCCCTTGGGCATCAGCGGCGCGCTGTCGCGGCGGTCGAACGACAGGTCTTCGCGCTTGCTGCCCACGGTGTAGCCGTAGAGCGCATCGCCCCAGCGCAGCTCGCCCACCAGGTCCTTGGCGTAGGGGTCGACCAGCAGCTTGTGCGGATTGAACCGGTGGCCCTCCTCGGGCTTGTAGGGGCCGTGCACGCGGTAGCCGTAGGCCTGGCCGGGACGGGCTTCGGGCAGGTAGCAGTGCCACACGCCGTCGGTGCGCTCGCGCAGCGGAATGCGCTGGATTTCATGGCGGCCCTTCTCGTCGAAGAGGCACAGCTCCACGCCTTCGGCGTGCTGCGAGTAGATGGCGAAGTTGACGCCCTCCCCGTCCCAGTTGGCGCCCCGGGGATAGGGGCGCCCCGGCCAGACGGCCGTGATCGAGGTGTTTTTGCTGCGAGTCATCGGATGGATTGCGCGAAGAAGTTGGACGAAGAAGTTGGATCAGGATGGGGAACGAGGCGAGACGGATCCCGCCTGCCGTCAGCGTGGCGGACGGTCACCCGCCGACTGGGGCGGCACGGGCGGGCCCGGCCGGCGAATCCCTGTGGTCGTGGTGGTGGTGCTGGGAGGCGCAGCCCTGACGTCGTCCTTGGGCACGCGGGGCCACCAGCGTTCGATCTGCGTGGCAGCCCAGTCCTTGCCTGCGAGGCCGAAGGCCAGCGCCAGCGCGAACACCACGCCCGCAAGCACGACGAGGAAGCTCTCGCGCACGATGTCGCCACCCACCTTGACCTGGTCGAGCGCGATCAGGATCACGAACGCCATCACCGCGTAGCGCGCAATGCGCCCGAGCAGCGCCGCGTCGCGCATCTGCACGCCGCGCAGGTAGCTGGCCACTGCCTCGCCCACGAAGCGGGCAAAGTACGAGCCGAACGCGAGCACCAGCAATGCGACGAAGAGGTTCGGCACGAACCACACCACGCGACCGAGCAGGTCTGCGATGTAGCTGAGCCCCATGCCGTTGAAGGCCAGCAGCAGTGACGCGAAGATCACCATCCAGTAGGCCAGCACCCCGAAGAGGCTGCTGGTGTCGCCGTTCCAGCCGCCTTGGCGCAGGAAGTTGTCGAGGCCGGCGCGCTCGGTGAGCACGTTGAAGTTGATGGCCCGCAAGGCCCTGGTGACAGCGAAGCGCACCGTCTTGGCGACGAGCCAGCCGGCGAGTACGACCACGATGGCGATGGCGAGGCGGGGCACGAAGGCCCCGACCTGGTAGAGCATCGCATTCAGTGGTTCGAGTTGAATGCCGAATCGGTCCATGTATTTCTCCCGTGCGTGATGGCGGTGGTAGGCGGATATGAAAATCGAAGCAGTTGCCGCGGGGGCGGCGCGTGCTTCGGGGTGGAGGATCGATGGGTCAGGCGGCGGGCGGTGGCTGGAGCATGGCGAGCACGCCGTTCAACGGGACCTGCGCCCAGTCGACCCGGTTGTTGAGTTCGTAACGCATTTCGTAGAGCGCCTTCTCGAGCTCGAACAGCGCGAGCAGTTCGGCATCGATCGCCGCGGCCTTGCCGTCCGCGGTGGTGAGCGATCCCATGTAGCCTGCCAGGAAGGCTTCTCGCGCCGCCTGTTCCCAGGCCGCGGCTGGCGTGGCCAGCATGACGGCTTCCTCGGCGCTCTGCGCCACGCGTCGCAGGGCGGACCAACGCGCATAGTTGAAGGAGCGCAGCATGCCCGCCACGTCGCGCAGCGGCGACCCCTTGGTGCGGCGCTCGTCGAAGCTGCGCGCCGGTTCGCCTTCGAAATCGATGATCAGGAAGTCGTTGTCGCGCAGCAGCACCTGCCCCAGGTGGTAGTCGCCGTGGTAGCGGCTCTTGATGGCGCCCTGCGTCTGCGGCCGGCGTGCCGCAATGGTGGCGTGCAGCGCAGCCTCCATGTCGAGCAGCGACTGGGCATCGGGCTGTGCCACGGCGGGCAGCTGGCCGATGCGTTCGCGCAGCAGCGCGAGCGTGACCTTGGCGTCGGCGTCGGCACTGGCCGTGTAGCGCGCGACGTCCTCGGGCTGCAGCGGCTCGGGCTCGAAGGCCGCCGCGCCCGTGCGCATCGCGAGTGCGTTGTGCAGTTCGGCCGTGCGCTGCCCCAGCGTGGTCATGAGCGCCAGGAAGCCGCCATGCTCGATCAGCGGATCGGGCGCGGCACCGCCGTCGGTGGTGGCGAAGTCGCGCAGGTAGCGCTCGAGGTAGCCGAGCGTGTGCTCCCAGCCGTCGCCCTGGTTCGCCACATACGACTGCACCATCGCGAGCGTCATCGTGCGGCCATCGTTGCCGATGTACTCGAGCGCGCCCAGCACCGGCACGCACGACGGGTACTTTGCGTCCTCGGTCAGGAAGCGTCCCATCTCGAGCTCGGGGTTCAAGCCTTCGCGCACGTTGCGGTATCCCTTGAGGAACAGCGTTTCATCCATCGTGAGCACGGTGTTGCTGCTCACGCCGCTGGGCCGGCCCACCTGCATGGTGGCGATGTCGGCGTCGATGGCCGCAAACGCGGCCGTGGCCTTGAAGCGCAGCCGGCCGTTCGCGGTCGGCAGCTCCATGCCGTCGCGGATCGCCTGCACCAGGGCCCGGCAGAACGCCTCGTCGTAGAAGGCATCGCCCATCACGCCCACCTGCGCCTGCTGGCGGATCTTGGCCAGTGCCGCCTGCGTGAGGCCATTCATGCGCTCCTCGTCGCGCTCTTCCCATGCCAGCGCGAGCGGCATGAAGTAGGTGGCGCCACCGGGTGGGCCGTCGAGTTCGAGCGTCGGCAGCAGCCAGCTCTGCCCATCGGTTTCCCACACCCCATAGTCGGCCAGTTGCGCCCGGGCGATCGGGGTTCCCTTGGACGCGTACCAGCGCTGGATCTCGATGTGCCGCGGCAGGATGTCGAGTTCGAACTGGTTGCGCATGCGCTCGGACATGCCCATGCGCCACGGCATCACGCGGTCCCGGAAGAAGCTGTTCCAGCCGTCGAACAGCACGAGCGTGGGCCAATCCTGAAGCGCCACGCCCTCCTGGTGCCAGCTCGGCATCTCGGCGTCGGAGGCGAGCTTGAACCAGTAGAAGCCGTACGAAGCGAGCGTCAGCAGGTAAGGCAGCTCGCCGATGGGCGGGAACGGCACGCGCCCGAGCATCTCGATCGGCACCCGCCCCTTGAAGGCGGACAGGTCGAGCTCCACGGGCTGGGCGGCCCGCGAGAGATTGAACACCGTCAGGATGATGTCGTCCTCGTACTCGCTCAGGTAGGCCAGGATCTTGCGGTTGCCGGGCTTGAGGAAGCGCCGCTTGCCGCGGCCGAAGGCGTGGCTGGTCTTGCGCACGGCGAGCATGCGCTTGGTCCAGCTGAGCAGCGAGCTGGCGTCGCGCGCCTGCGCCTCGACGTTGAGCGCCTCGTAGCCGAACATCGGGTCCATGATCGGCTGCAGGTACAGCCGCTGCGGGTCGGCGCGCGAGAAGCCGGCGTTGCGGTCGGGGCTCCACTGCATCGGCGTGCGCACGCCGTTGCGGTCGCCGACGAACACGTTGTCGCCCATGCCGATCTCGTCGCCGTAGTAGATGATCGGCGAACCGGGCATCGACAGCAACATGCCGTTCATGAGCTTGACGCGATCGAGGTCGTTTTCCATCAGCGGCGCAAGGCGGCGCCGGATGCCCAGGTTGATGCGCGCGCGGGTGTCGGCGGCATACATGTTGTACATGTAGTCGCGCTCCTTGCTGGTCACCATCTCGAGCGTGAGCTCGTCGTGGTTGCGCAGGAAGATGGCCCACTGGCAGCCCTCGGGAATGTCGGGCGTCTGCTGCATGATCTCGACGATCGGGTGCCGGTCTTCCTGGGCGATGGCCATGTACATCCGCGGCATCAGCGGGAAGTGATAGGCCATGTGGCACTCGTCACCGTCGCCGAAGTATTCGCGCACGTCCTCGGGCCACATGTTGGCCTCGGCCAGCAGGAAGCGGTTCTTGTACTCGGCGTCGATCGCGGCGCGCAGCTTCTTGATGACGTCGTGCGTCTCGGGCAGGTTCTCGTTGCTGGTGCCGTCGCGCTCCACCAGGTAGGGAATGGCGTCGAGCCGGAACCCGTCCACGCCCATGTCGAGCCAGAAGCGCATCACCTTGAAGATTGCCTCCAGCACGGCCGGGTTGTCGAAGTTGAGGTCGGGCTGGTGGCTGAAGAAGCGGTGCCAGTAGTAGGCCTTGGCCACCGGGTCCCAGGCCCAGTTCGAGGTCTCGGTGTCGGTGAAGATGATCCGGGTGCCCTGGTAGATCTGGTCGGTGTCGCTCCAGACATAGAAGTCGCGCTCGGGCGACCCGGGCGGCGCGTTGCGCGCAGCCTGGAACCAGGGGTGGTCGATCGAGGTGTGGTTGATGACCAGCTCGGTGATCACGCGCAGGCCGCGCTTGTGCGCCTCGTCCATCATCTCGCGGAAATCCTCGAGCGTGCCGTACTGCGGGTTCACGTCCTCGTAGGCCGAGATGTCGTAGCCGTCGTCGCGCAGCGGCGAGGGATAGAACGGCATCAGCCAGATCGTGTTGACGCCGAGCTCCTTGACGTAGTCGAGCTTGGCGGTCACGCCCTTGAAGTCGCCGAAGCCGTCGTTGTTGGTGTCGAAGAACGCCTTGACGTTCAGCTGGTAGATCACCGCGTCGCGGTACCAAAGCGGATCGTCGCTCGTGTCGATCTCGACCGTTTCAAGCGCAATATGGGATACAGGTGCGTTCATCTTGCGCCTTCAAAGAAAGTAATCGAAATCGCGGTCGTCGGCATTCCCACGCCGCACGGCGAAGATGTGCGCCGGAACGCGATGCGGGTCGAGCTGCACGTAGTGCCAATCGCCTTGCCACATGAAGCGTTGGCCGCTCAGCAGGTCGTGCATCTCGAACGCCTCGTGCGTCTCGATGCCGAGGCTCTTGGGGGCCAGGTTGACCCAGCCGGACTGCACGTTGTGCGGGTCGAGATTGACCACCGTGACGATCACGTTGCGGCCATCCTCCGACGCCTTGGCATAGGCCAGCAGCTGATCGTTCTCGATCGGCAGGAAGCGCAGCGTGCGGTCCCATTGCAGCGCGGGGTTCTCGCGCCGGATGCGGTTCACGCGCGCAATGAACGGCGCGAGGCTTTCCGGATCGTCGTGGTTCCAGTGGCGCAGCTGGTACTTTTCGGAATCGCGGTATTCCTCGCTGCCGGGCTCGCGCGGCTTGTGCTCGCGCAGTTCGTAGGCGGGGCCGTAGATGCCGTAGTTGGCCGCGAGCGTCGCCGCCAGTACCAGCCGGGTCTGGTAGACCGAGATCTCGCCGCCCTGCAACTGCTCGTGCAGGATGTCGGGCGTGTTGGGCCAGACGTTGGGACGGAAGTAGTCGATCCCCGGTGCGGTGGACAGCTCGGTGAAATACTCGATGAGCTCGGCCTTGGTGTTGCGCCAGGTGAAGTAGGTGTACGACTGCGAGAAGCCGCCCTTCGCGAGACGGTGCATCACCTTGGGCCGCGTGAAGGCTTCAGCCAGGAAGATCACCTCGGGGTGCTGGCGCCGGATCTCGCCGATGCACCATTCCCAGAACGGGAAAGCCTTGGTGTGCGGATTGTCGACGCGGAAGATGCGCACGCCCTCCCCGATCCAGTGCTCGATCACGCTGCGCAGCTCGGACCACAGGCCGCGCCAGTCCTCGCTCTCGAAGTTGAACGGATAGATGTCCTGGTACTTCTTGGGCGGGTTCTCGGCGTACTGCACGGTGCCGTCGGGACGCCAGCGGAACCACTCGGGATGCGCCTTCACGTAGGGATGGTCGGGCGCGCACTGGAACGCGATGTCGAGCGCGAGCTCGATGCCGTGCTTGGCGGCCTCCTCGCGCAGGTGGCGAAAGTCCTCAGGCGTGCCGAGCGCCGGCAGGATCGACTTGTGGCCTCCCTCCTCGGCGCCGATGGCCCACGGGCTGCCCACGTCGTCGGGACCATGGGTCAGCGCATTGTTCGGCCCCTTGCGCTGCACCCGCCCCACGGGGTGAATCGGCGGGAAATAGAGCACGTCGAAGCCCATGGCGGCAATCGCCGGAAGGCGGCGCTCGACGTCCCTGAAGGTGCCGTGCACGCCGGGCGTGGGGCCGGTGGAGCGTGGAAAGAGTTCGTACCAAGTGCTGAAGCGCGCGCGCTCGCGTTCGGCGTCGAGCGGCAACTCGATCGCGAAGCGCACTTCGTGGCGCCGGTCCGGGTAGCGACGGGCCAGCGTGGTCTGTTCCTCGTCGAGCGCCAGCGCCTTCAGCGTGGCGACCTGTGCGTCGGGGTCGCGTGCCAGCGCGTCCAGCGCCTTGGCCCAGCCCGCAAGTGCCTTTCGGTCGGCACCGGCGGCGCGCTTCGCGGCCTCGGCGATCTCGAGCGCACCGACCTGCAGCGCGATGCGCACGTCGTCCGCGTCGATACGGCGCGTCAGCTCGTGGCGCCAGGACTCGAACGGATCGACCCAAGCGGCCACGGTGTAGCCGTAGCGCCCGAGGGACGGCGGCGTGATGGAAGCCTCCCACACGTCGTTGACGAGGGGCGTCATCGGCACCTCGCGGAACTCGGCCTCGCCTTCGGCGCGCCAGCACAGGTTGGCACGCAGAACGTCGTGGCCGTCGGTGAAGCAGTGCGCGGTCACGCGAAACTTTTCGCCGACGACGCATTTGACCGGGAACCGGCCGTGGTCCACGGACGGCAGAACGGCGTCGATCACGGCGCGGCGCGCGCCGTCGGTGATGTCGGGCGACACGGTGTTGGCGACGGTCTGCGAGATGGGGGTAGCGGAAATTTTCTTCTTCATGATGGGCTGTGCTCGAGGATCAATGTGGAAAGCGGGGGCAGGGTCAGATTGACGGCCTGCATGCGGCCATGCGAGCGCACGGGGGCGGATTCGACGCCGCCCAGGTTGCCCCATCCGGAGCCGCCGAACTCGACGGCGTCGGTGTTCAGGATTTCCCGCCACACCCCACCGAGCGGCACGCCCAGCAGGTAGTTGGTGCGCGGCACCGGCGTCATGTTGCTCACCACCAGCAGCGGCGGTGCGCCGTCGCGGGCCTTGCGCAGGAACGCGAACACGCTGGTGTCGGCTTCATCGGCCGCGATCCATTCGAAGCCCGCAGGCGAAAAGTCCTGCTGGTAGAGCGCCGGTGAGGCGCGGTACACGCGGTTGAGCTGCGCCACGAGCCGCTGCAGGCCCGAGTGCCCTTCGAGGCCGCAGACCCACCATTCGAGTTCGCCGTCGTGCGTCCATTCACGGCGCTGGCCGAACTCGCCCCCCATGAACAGCAGCTTCTTGCCCGGATGCGTCCACATGTAGCCGAACAGCGCGCGCAGGTTCGCGAACTGCTGCCACGGGTCGCCAGGCATCTTGTTGATCAACGATCCCTTGCCATGCACCACCTCGTCATGCGAGAGCGGCAGCACGAAGTTCTCGTGGAAGGCGTACACCAGCGAGAACGTCATCTTGTGATGGTGGTACTTGCGGTAGATCGGCTCTTCCTTCATGTAGTCGAGCACGTCGTGCATCCAACCCATGTTCCATTTTTCGCCGAAGCCCAGGCCATCCATGTCGGTCGGTCGCGACACGCGCGGGTACGAGGTCGATTCCTCGGCCACGGTGACCGTGTCGGGGTGCTCGCGATAGACGGCGCGGTTCAGGGTCTGGAGGAACTCGATGGCCTCCAGGTTCTCGCGCCCACCATGGCGGTTGGGAATCCACTCACCATGCTTGCGCGCATAGTCCAGGTAGAGCATCGAGGCGACCGCGTCCACGCGCAGGCCATCGAGGTGGTAGCGGTCGAGCCAGAACAGGCCCGACGACACCAGGAAGCTGCGCACTTCGTTGCGCCCGTAGTTGAAGATGCTCGAATTCCACTCGGGGTGGAAGCCCTGGCGCGGATCGGCATGTTCGTAGAGGTGTGTCCCGTCGAAGTATCCGAGGCCATGCTCATCGGTCGGAAAGTGCGACGGCACCCAGTCGAGCAGCACGCCGATGCCGTTCTGGTGCAGATGGTCGACCAGGTACATGAAGTCTTGCGGCGAACCGAAGCGCGAGGTCGGGGCGAAATAGCCGGTGGTCTGGTAGCCCCACGATCCATAGAACGGATGCTCCGTCACGGGCATGAGCTCGACGTGGGTAAAACCCATTTCTTTCACGTAGGTCGCGAGGGCGTGCGCCATCTCGCGGTAATCCATGAACTGGCCCTCGCGCCGGCGCCACGATCCCAGGTGCACCTCGTAGACCGACATCGGTGCGTCGAGCGCATTATGAGCGGCGCGGGTCGCCATCCATTCGGCGTCGTTCCACTCGTAGCTCAGGTCGCAGATGCGCGAGCCCGTGGCAGGCGGCAGCTCGGCGCAGAAGGCAAAGGGATCGGCCTTGTCCACCACGTAGCCGTTGACGCGCGAATGGATGCGGAACTTGTAGGCTTGCCCCACGGCTGCCTGCGGCACGTGGCCGTGCCAGATGCCGGTGCCACCCGGGTCCGCAGACAGCGGATCGGCCTCGCCGGACCAGTGATTCCAATCGCCGACGACCGAGACGGACTCCGCATTGGGCGCCCACACGGCGAAGCGTGCGCCTCCTTGTTGGGGGTCGAGATGACAACCCAGGCGGTCGTATAGGCGGGCGTGCGTTCCTTCGCGGAACAGATATGCATCGTGCGGTTCGAGTCCGATGGACGGCTGAGTCAATGGCACCAGCGTTCCTCCCTGAGAATAGGATTGCGAGCCAGCGCACGAAAGAGCGCGCAGACGCTTCACAAATCCTGAACAGAATTTACAGAGCCCATACGATACGGCCCAGGAGGGTTGGCCTCCTCTGCATGTCGGAGAGATGCTCGCACCGCACGCCGTGCAACGTGATTTACATCACGTTGTGACTAATTCTTGATGTATCTTGCTGACGACAGGTGAAGGATCGGCGCTGCGCAGCGAGAAATCGCGCACGGTCAGCACGATGGCCTGGTGCGGATTGGCGCGGTAGCGCCGCTTCGCAGCCCCCCCGATCGCATCGAAGTGCGCCTTGCACGTTTCGAGCAGGCGGTCCCCGAGATTGCGCGTACCAAACACGTCGTGCAGCGTCTCCTCCGATATCTGCGCGACGATCCGCGCGCCATCGGGCCCGTCCGGGTAGATCGCAAAGCGGACGGTGGCGGTGTCAAAGCAGTAGATGCCCTCGAAATCCATGTCTGTCTCCTGTTGATGCCCTCAATGGCGACTGGATTCAGCGCGGGATGGACGTTGGAACGGCATGGATTTCCGCGCGAGTTCAGGAAGGATGCCGCCTACATCCGCTGCGATGGGTGCGCGTCGTGACTGCGCGCCGGCAAGACTTGCCGCGATTTCTGTCCGAATCGCGCGCCCGCGAGCAGATTCTTCCATCCCGCGCGCGGCGACGGACCGCGCGGCAACTCGCCGGGATAGTGAATGCGCGCGAGCTCCTCGCGCCCCTTCTCTGTGATGGCCAGCACCTGGGCGGCGGGCTCCGCGCCCGACAGCTTCAAGGGATCGGCTGGCGCCGGAACGAAGGCGATCACGAGTCCGGCCTGGCGAAGAATCCGGACTTCGTCGATCTCCTTCGGCGTGCGAAACGACACGGGAAGCCGGGATGCGGCAATCTGCTTGAGCAGGTCCATCGGCATGACAAATCTCCTCTAGGTTCGAGATGACGATTGACGGTTCGACGAGCATCGAAATAGGTCTTCCGGCCAAGCCTTCAAGAGAGTCTGCAGATTGGTTTTTTCTGCCGCGCTACGCGGCGCAATAGCATGCGCGCGATCGGCCGGAAACGGCTACGAAACCCCTCTTGAAAAGAAGGTCGTGGCACCTACTTCGCAAGACGGAAGCGTCGGGGGTGGCCTCCGGCGCAGCGTCAACTTGTTTCTGAATGGAGGTTTCGCCATGTACCGATCCCTGTTTCCACGCGACATGTTCGCCGAGATGGATCGCCTGCAGCGCGAGATGCAGCAGGCCTTCGATCTGTCTCCCACCATCCGCGGCCTCGCCCGCAACGGCTTTCCGGCACTGAACATCGGCGGCACGCCGCAGACCGTGGAGATCTACGCGTTCGCGCCCGGCGTCGATCCGTCCAGCCTCGAGGTCCATCTCGAGCGCGGGCTGCTCTCGATCGCCGGCCAGCGCAGCAATGCGCTGCCCGAAGCCGGCGCCAAGGCGGCCGTTCACATCAACGAGCGCTTCGAGGGGAGCTTCCGCAGGGTGCTGACCCTGCCCGACGATGCCGACCCCGACGCGGTCACCGCCAAGTACCGCGACGGCGTGCTGCACATCAGCGTGCAGCGCCGTGCCTCGTCGCAGCCGCGGCGCATTGCCGTTCAATGACGAAGCAGAGAGAACCAGGCAAGAAAGGAGAACGACCATGAACACCACTCCATCGAACCGCGTCGCCGAGCAGAAGGCGCAGCAAACGGCAACACAGGTCGCCCGCGGGGACGACACCCGCTACAGCGATGCGGCCTTGACCCCGCCGGTGGACGTGATCGAGGACAGCGGCGGCATCACGCTCTATGCCGACCTGCCCGGCGTCTCGCGCGACAAGCTCGGCCTGCACGTGGCGGCGGACACGCTGACCATCGACGCCGAGACCGACATCTCGGTGCCCGACGGGCTGTCGTCGAGCCACACCGAAGTGGGCCTGGCACGCTTCCGCCGCGTCTTCACGCTCAGCAAGGAACTCGACACCGCCGCGATCACGGCCGAGTTGTCGCAGGGCGTGCTCAAGCTGCGCATTCCGAAGGCGGAACACGCGCAGCCGCGACGCATCGAGATCCAGGCCGCCTGAGCGCGCAGGCAGCGCAGGTGCCCGTGGCAGCGGGCGCCTACGCCGATGTGGGCTTCGCCCTACACCCGCGGCGGCACGGCAAATTTAAGGTCGTCCGGCAAAGCTCCTCCGGGAGCGCCGGACACATGGCCTTCGAACACTTTCGTGACCGCAGGGACGCCGGCCGCACGCTGGCGCAAAAGCTGGGCGGCCACGCCGGGCAGCCCGGTGTGGTCGTGCTGGCCCTGCCACGCGGCGGCACACCCGTGGCCTATGAAGTGGCCCGGGCGCTCGACGCCCCGCTCGATGTGCTCGTGGTGCGCAAGCTCGGCATTCCCTGGAACGAGGAATACGCCATGGGCGCCATCGCCAGCGGCGGCGAGCAGCTGCTCGACGCGCGGGTCGTGCACGAACTCGGCCTCACCCGCAGCGACATCGAAGACGTCGTAGCCCGCGAACAGCGTGAGCTGGCGCGGCGCGAACGCACCTACCGCCGCGACCGTCCGCCGCTGGCGTTGCACGGGCGCACCGTGATCCTGGTCGACGACGGCCTGGCCACCGGATCGACCATGCGCGCCGCCGTGCGCGCGGTGCGCCGGCAGCAGCCTGCACGCACCGTGGTGGCCGTGCCGGTGGCGTCGGCAGAGGCCTGCGAACTGCTGCGCAGCGAGGCCGACGAGATCGTCTGTGCTGAAGTGCCGGAATCCTTCCTCGGCGTCGGGCGCTGGTACATCGACTTTTCGCAGACCAGCGACGAGGAGGTCTGCGCGCTGCTCGATGACGCGGCGAACCGTCACCACGGCGCGCTGTCGGCCTGAAACACTGGCGAACGGAGGACCGTCATCCATGGACCCGTCGAAGATGCGGAAGGACACCGATGCACTGCGCGCCGTCGCGCACCCCATGGACGGCTCGGCGCACGACCACGATGCCCTGCTCGAACTGATCGGCGATGCGCACTACGTGCTGCTCGGCGAAGCCTCCCACGGCACGCACGAGTTCTATGCCGAGCGCGCGGCCATCACCCGGCGCCTGTTTACCGAGAAAGGGTTCAGCGCCGTGGCGGTCGAGGGCGACTGGCCCGACGCCTGGCGCGTGAACCGCTACGTGCGCGGTTTCGGCGACGGCGCACGAGGCCCTCGCAGGCTTCACGCGCTTTCCTACCTGGATGTGGCGCAACCAGGACGTGGCGCGCTTCGTCGAGTGGCAGCGCGCCTTCAACGAGGCCGGGCCGCCGCAGGGCAAGACCGGCTTCTACGGTCTCGATCTCTACAGCCTGCACGGCTCCATCGAGGCGGTGCTCGACTATTTCGACCGGACCGACCCCGAAGGCGCCCGGCTGGCGTCCCTCCCCCGCGTGTCGGTGCGCCAGCCTGCCCGACGCACCAAAAGTGAATCCGATTTGTTATTAAACGTGTATATGGGGGATTGCCAGAAACATCTGAAAATCTCCTTCTGACACACTACGGGGCGCGGCGCGGATCACGCGATGCATGTCGATCGCCCATGAACTCACCCGGTCTAATAAGAAACATCCGCTTCAGCTTGAACATGCGCCTGAGCCTGGGCGCAGCCCTGGTGGTCCTTTTGGCGACGATCGCGATAGCAACGGTGGCGTTGCATCTGGTGCGCACCAGCATGAAAGCGTCGATCGAGAGCGAGGAGCAGGCGCGGCTGTCGGCGATTGCGGACACCGTCGACCAGAAGTTCGTGGGCTGGCGGACCCTGCTGCAGACCTTCGCCGTGGGCGTGGAGGTGGCCGGATTCGAAGATCCGGCCCTGCTGCAGCCGTACCTGGAGCGGCATGCGCCCCTGCGCCGGGCCTTCAGCAACGTTGCGATGTTCACGGCCGAGGGCGACCTGGTCGCCAACCTGAACGGGGCACGGCCCGAGGGGGCGGTCAACATCCTCGACCGGCCCTACTTCCGCCGGACCCTGCAGGCCAAGGCCGGCGTGGTTTCCGAGCCCTACTTCAACCGCCTGAGCGGCCTGGCACAGGTCGCCCTCACCCAGCCGGTGTTCGACGAAGCGGGCGCGGTGCGCTTCGTGATCTCGGCCACCATCGACCTCGGCGGCCGCAACATCCTCGCCGAGATGGCCGGCACCCGGTTCGGCGACACCGGCTACCTGTTCATCACGACCACCGACGGGGTCGTCATCGATCATCCCCGCACCGATCTCATCGCCCGGCCGGCCGACCCGACGGGCACCGCCCCGCCAGAGATCGACCTCCCGGCCAAACAGTTCGAAGGCATCGCCGAAGGCTTCAACCATGCCGGGGTGCATGGCATGTATGCCTTCAAGCGCATTCCGCAGACCGACTGGGTGATCGGCGCGATGTACCCGACCTCGGAGGCGTTCGCACATTTCGAATCGATCGAGCGCACAGCCTGGATCGGCGCGGTGCTGCTCGCGGTGATGGCGGGGGCTCTCGCGCTGGCGGTGGTGCACCGCCAACTCGATCCGCTCAGGCACCTGCACCGCCACATGCTCGACGCGGAGAACCTCGCGACCGAGATCGCCGTGCTGCCGGACTATGCGCGCGACGAGATCGGCGACCTCCGGCGCACCTTCGACACGCTGATGCTGCAGCGCCGCGCGAGCGAGAAGTTCCTGCGCGACATCACCGACAACCTGCCCGCGATGATTGCGCACGTCGACGCCGAGGGCCGCTACACCTTCGTCAACGAGGCGCTCAGCCGGAAGCTCGGGCGCAATGCGGTACAGCTGGTCGGCGAGCCCGTGCGCGGGCTGAGTGCCATCGCCGAGGACGAGGCGCTCGACGCTGCGGTCCGGCGCGTGCTGGCCGGCCAGGCCATGCGCATCGAGAGCCGCGGCGAACGGGAGCGCCACTTCCAGACCGAGCTCATTCCCGACCGCGACAAGGCGGGCCGGGTGCGCGGCTACTACGCCATGACCTCCGACGTCACCGAGCGCAAGCAGATCGAGTTCAACCTCGCGCACAGCGAGGCGCAGGTGCGGACCATCGCCGACAACATTCCCGCGCTGGTCTCCCGCGTCGATGCGTCGCTGCACTACACCTTCGTGAACGCGCAGGTCCGCATGCTCTACGGCGGCAAGGAGATGCTCGGCCGCTCGATGCCCGAGATGCGCGGCCCCGATGAGTACGCCAGCGTGGCGCCCGCCTATGCCCGCGCGCTGGCCGGCCACGCGGTCGTGCTCGAGAAGAACGGCGACCCGAGGCTGGGGGTGGGCGACCGCACCTTCAAGGCCCACTACATCCCCGACAGCGATGCGAACGGCGTGGTCCAGGGCGTGTTCTCGATGACCTTCGACATCACCGACGAGGTGAACATCCGCCGTGCCCTGACCGAGCAGCAGAAGCGCCTGCGCGACGTGACGGACAACATCCCCGCCCTCGTCGGCTACTTCGACAACGACGAGAACTGCCTGTTCGGCAACGTGCGCGCACGGCAGATGGCGGGCCTGGGCAACGGCCCGCTCGACGGCGTAACGCTGCGCTCGGCGGTGGGCCACGCGGTCTACAGGCAGCTGCAGCCCTACCTGCCGATGGTGCGCGAAGGCAAGGCGGTGCGTTTTCCGGTGCGCGCACCGCTGCACGGCAAGACCGGCTACTTCCAGGTCAACCTGATTCCCGACAGGAACCACGAAGCCGCGGTGACGGGCTTCTACCTCATGACCTTCAACATCACGGCGCTCAAGCGCGCCGAGCTGCGCCAGGCCGAGAGCGAACGGCGGCTGCGCACCATCACCGACAACCTGCCCGCGCTCATCACCTACATCGACCGCGACGAGAAGATCACCTTCGCCAACGCCACCTACCGCGACTGGCTCGGCGTGGAGCCATCGGCCATCCTGGGCAACCATGTGCGCGACGTGGCCGGGCTCGATCTCTACCTGTCGCGCAAGGCCATGATCGCGCGCGCGCTGGCCGGCGAGCGCCTGGAATTCGAGGCCCACACCCGCACCGCGGCCTCCGACCGGCTGACCCGCGTCAGCTACGTGCCCGACGTCGCGCCCGACGGCAGCGTGCGCGGCATCTTCTCGCTGAGCCTGGACATCAGCGCGCTGAAGGACGTGGAACGCAAGCTCACCGAACTGGCGCGCGCCGACACCCTCACCGGGCTCGCGAACCGCCTTGCCTTCAACGAATTCCTGCCTGGCGCGGTCGCGCGGGCGCAGCGCACGGGCCAGGCGCTGGCCGTGATGTTCCTCGACATCGACCACTTCAAGCGCATCAACGACACGCTCGGCCATGCCACCGGCGACGGCGTGCTGGTCGAGTACGCGAAGCGCCTGAAGGGCAGCGTGCGCAGCACCGACACCGTCGCCCGCCTGGCCGGCGACGAGTTCGTGGTGGTACTCGAGAACCTGCACATGCGCGAAGACGCGGTGGCCACCGCGCGCAAGATCGTCCATCAGGTCGGCAGCGCACCGTTCGAACTCGACGGCCGCAGCCTCCAGGTCACCACCAGCATCGGCGTGGCCTTCCACCGCGCCACCGACGCGCCCGTCGAGCCAACGGACCTGCTGGCCCGCGCCGACGCGGCGCTGTACCGCGCCAAGTCGGCGGGGCGCAACACCTTCGGCTTCTCCGATGGCTGATTGCGAACTTTCGTACCCGCGCTTTGTCGCGACCTGCGCGGGAGCGGCCTGCTCCGGCTGACAAGCCACGCCGCCGCCCCCAGAATCGCCTCACACAGGAGAACCCATCCATGTCCCCCCACGAAGTCGTCACGCCGGAGCAGTTGCTGCAGGCCCTCGAAGCCCAGAGCCGCATGCCCATCCTGCGCATCGGCCAGGCGCTGATCGCGAGCGGCGCCGTCACCGAGGCGCAGCTGCGCGCCGGCCTCGAACAGCAGCAGCTCGACCGCAGCGTGCCGCTCGGCGAAACGCTGGTCCGCATGGGGCTCGTCACGCGCGACCAGTTGCAGACCGCGCTGGTGCGCAAGATGGGCTATCCGCTCGTGAACCTGCATGTGTTCCCGGCCGAGGTGGAGGCATTGCGCAGCGTCGGCCTCGCGGTCGCCCGGCGCCTGCAGGTCATGCCGCTGATGGTCCACCAGGGCCGGCTCGTGCTGGCGCTCGACGATCCCGCGGGCCGCCATGCGGCGATCGACGAGGTGGAGTTCATCTCGCAGATGAAGGTGATCCCGGTCGTCGGCCAGTGCCTGGCGCTCGACCCGCTGCTCTTCAAGGCCTATTCGAAGGTGGGCTCGGAGATCCTCGATCCCACGCTCGCGCACCAGCCGGATATGCCGGCCGACCCCTCGCGGCCGCTGGAGTTCGACCTGGGCGTCGGCACCAGTGAACTGCTGGTCACACTCGAGAAGGAACGCCCCTCCGCGCCGAGCGCCGACGAGGACGTCGTCGAGCAGTCGGACAACTCGCTGGTGCGCATGATCAACAGCATGATCATCGACGCGCACCGCGAAGGCGTGTCCGACATCCACATCGAGAGCTATCCCGGCAAGGAAAAGACGCGCATCCGCTTTCGCCGCGACGGCCGCCTGCGCACGCACCTCGAGCTGCCCGCGAGCTACCGCAGCGCGGTGGTCGCGCGCGTGAAGATCATGTGCGACCTCGACATCAGCGAGAAGCGCAAGCCCCAGGACGGCAAGATCAACTTCTCGCGCTATTCGCCGCAGCACCGCATCGAGCTGCGCGTGGCCACCATTCCCACCAGCAACGGCCTGGAGGACGTGGTGATGCGGATCCTGGCGTCGGCAACGCCGATCCCGCTCGACCAGCTCGGCCTCTCGCCGCGCAATCTCGCCGAGCTGACGAAGGCGGTCGAGCGGCCTTACGGCATGGTGCTGTGCGTGGGCCCCACGGGCTCGGGCAAGACCACCACGCTGCATTCGGCGCTCATGCACATCAACACGCCCGAGCGCAAGATCTGGACCGCCGAAGACCCGATCGAGATCACGCAGCCGGGCCTGCGCCAGGTGCAGGTCAACCCGCGCATCGACTGGACCTTCGCCAAGGCGCTGCGCGCCTTCGTGCGCGCCGATCCCGACGTGATCATGGTCGGCGAGATCCGCGACGAGGAAACCGCCAAGACCGCGATCGAGGCCTCGCTGACCGGGCACCTCGTGCTGTCGACGCTGCACACCAACAGCGCCCCCGAAACCGTGACGCGGCTGCTGGACATGGGCATGGACCCGTTCAACTTCGCCGACTCGCTGCTCGCCGTGCTGGCGCAGCGGCTGGTGCGGCGGCTCTGCACCCACTGCCTGCAGAGCCGGCCGCTCAGCCCCGAGGAAGTCGACGAACTGCTCGCCGACTACATGCACGCGTTCGGCAGCGACCACGACACGCCGGCCGAGCGCGAGGCGGTGCGCAGCGGCTGGCTCGGCCGCCACGCGCGTGACGGCCAGCTCCAGCGCTATTCGAGCAAGGGCTGCCCGCGCTGCGACAACACCGGCTTCAAGGGCCGCGTCGGCATCCACGAGCTGATGGTCATCTCCCGGACACTGCGCCGCATGGTGCAGAGCGGCGCCCGCGCTGAGGAACTGCAGGCGGCCGCGCTCCGCGAAGGCATGCGCACGCTGCGCCAGGACGGCATCGACAAGGTGCTTTCGGGGCAGACCACCATCGAGGAAGTGCGCGCGACCAGCAACGTGTAGCGCGCTTCAGCCATCGATCCGGCGTGCCGGCCGCCGAAAATTTCACGACGGAGGCCACCCAGGTGTAACGCACGACCGCGTTCACTCGAACTCGTGTTGTCTGAAATCAGACCCATGAGAGGACCCTGACATGAACAAGCTCACCGCCACCCTGTTGGCCGCCGGCATCGTCGCCGGCACCGGCATGGCCCTTTTCGCCGGCGCCGCCGTGGGGCAAGCCAAGCCCTCCGCGATGGCGGAGGCGGCCGTCGCCATTCCGGCACCGGCGGAGGATCTTGCCGCGGCCCCGGGTGCGGACTCGGAAACGGCCGTGTTCGCAGGCGGTTGCTTCTGGGGCGTGCAGGGCGTCTTCCAGCACGTGAAGGGCGTGAGGAGCGCCGTGTCCGGCTATGCCGGCGGCGATGCCGCCGCTGCCAGCTACAGCGCGATCGGCTCGGGACGGACCGGCCATGCAGAGTCGGTTCGCATCACCTACGATCCGCGCCAGATCAGCTACGGACAACTGCTGCAGATCTACTTTTCGGTGGCGCACGACCCCACCGAGCTGAACCGCCAGGGTCCCGACCGGGGCACGCAATACCGCTCGGCGATCTTCCCCGCGAACGCCGAACAGGCCCGGGTGGCCAAGACCTACATTGCACAGCTGGACAACGCGAAGGTGTTCGGCAAGCCGATCGCCACCACCATCGAGCCGGCAAAGGCCTTCTACCCCGCGGAGGCGTATCACCAGGACTACATGACCCGCAACCCGCGGCAGCCCTACATCGTGATCAACGACCTGCCCAAGGTGGACAACCTGCAACGCGTGTTCCCCGGGCGCTATCGCTCCGAACCGGTGCTGGTGGGTCGCTCCGGCACCCTGTAGGCGGACAGGCATGAAGAAGATCCTTCTCCTCGTCGCTTCGCACGGGATCGTGGCGGGCCTGGGCTTTGGCGCAGGCATCTATGCCTTGCCCATCCTGACGGCGCCGCCCGCACCCACGTCGGCCGAGGTTTCCGCGGTGGCCGCCCAGGCGCAGTTCACCGGCCAATTCAAGCGCGACCTGACCGACAGCGATGCCTTGCACTGGGGTGAAGGCACGGTCACCGTGAGCCGCAGCGCCGTGTCGCTGCAAGGCAAGGTGGCACCCGGGCCGGACTACAAGCTCTATCTCGCGCCGGCGTTCGTCCAGACCGAGGCCGAGTTCCTGCGGCTGAAGCCGAAGATGCTGCGCATCGGCGACGTGAAGACCTTCGAAAACTTCATTGTGCCGATGCCCGAATCAGCCGATCCGGCGGCCTACGACACGGTCATCGTCTGGTGCGAATCGTTCGGCCAGTTCATCACCGCGGCGCAATACCGATAGAGCGCAAACGCCGCTCCCCCCTCGGCTATCGCGGCAGGTCGAGCTCGACCCAGGCTGGCGCATGGTCGCTCGCGCCCGGGCGCCCGCGCACCTCGCGATCCACGTTCGCGTCGACGAGAAAGGGCGCCAGCTCCGCATTCAGCAGCAAGTGGTCGATGCGCAGGCCCGCATTGCGGGGCCAGCGGTTGCGCCAGTAGTCCCAATAGGTGTAGATCGCCTCGGTGGGGTGGCGGGCGCGTATCGCATCGGTCCAGCCCTGCGCGAGCAGGCGTTCGAACGCGGCGCGGCTCTCGGGCTGCAGCAGGGCGTCGTTGCGCCACGAGGCCGGGTTGTAGATGTCGGCATCGGTGGGCACCACGTTGAAGTCGCCGGCCAGCACCACCGGCAGGCCGCAATCGAAGAGGCGGCGTGCATGGGCCTGGAGCCGCTCGAACCATTCGAGCTTGTAGTCGAACTTGGGGCCGGGCTGCGGATTGCCGTTGGGCAGGTACAGGCAACCGACCACCACCCCGCCGACCACCGCCTCGAGGTAGCGGCTCTGGTCGTCTTGGGTGTTGCCTTCGAGGCCGCGACCCGTCTCGATGGGTTCGCGCCCGCGCGCCAGGATGGCCACGCCGTTCCATGAGCGCTGGCCGTGGAACACCACGCCGTAGCCGGCCTCACGGATCGCCGCGGCGGGAAAGTTCGCATCCGGCGACTTGAGTTCCTGCAGGCAGGCCACGTCGGGGCGGGATTCGGCCAGCCATTCCAGCAGGCGCGGGAGCCGCCCGTTGACGCCGTTGACATTGAAGGTCGCGATCTTCACGGGGAGATCATGGCGCCAAAGCTGCGCGCCCGGTGTCGGAGAACAGGCATGCAGCGCGAGTTCGCGATCCGCCAACTCGCCGGCCGGCGGCGCTGCAGGGCCGCTGACACCCAAGGACTGAGCCGCCAGGCGCCCGAGCCGCGATGGCCCGACAATCGGCGCCCATGAATTCCTCTTCCCCGGTGGTTCCGGTGGTCCCGGTGGTCCCGGCGATCCCCGCGCGCCCGATCCGCAACGCCGCCACCCTGATCCTCCTGCGCGACGGCCCGGCCGGCATGGAAGTGCTGCTGCTGCGCCGCGCCGAAAAAGCCGACGACCAGAACAGCGGCGCCAGCGTGTTCCCAGGCGGCGTGCTCGATGCCCACGACCGCGGCCTGCACCTGATGTGCCAGGGCCTCGATGACCGCGGCGCGAGCGCGCGCCTCGGCGTGGCCGAAGGCGGCCTCGACTACTACGCCGCCGCGGTGCGCGAGTGCTTCGAGGAAGCGGGCGTGCTGTTCGCCTGCGACGCCGAAGACCGGGTGGTCGAGCTCGACGGCTTCGCGCCCGGCCGGCTCGAGGCGATGCGCCATGCCGCCGAGCAAGGCACCGATGCCCTGCTCGCGATGTGCGACGCCCACGGCTGGCGGCTCGCGATCGACCGGCTCGCGTACTTCAGCCATTGGCTCACGCCGCCCGGCATGCCGCGCCGCTTCGACACGCGCTTCTTCATCGCCCAGATGCCCGCCGGCCAAAGCGTGAAGCCCGACGGCCGCGAGACCGTCGCCCACATGTGGCTGCGGCCCGCGGAGGCGGTGGACGCGCGCCGCGGGCTCAAGCTGATGAACGTGACGCGGCGCACGCTCGAAGCGCTCACGGGTTTTGCCAGCGCCGCGGAATGCATGGCGCATGCGCGCGGCCTGGCCCGCCTGCCGCTCAACATGCCGCGCCTGGCCGACGGCCCCGCCGGACGCCGCGCGGTGAACATCGACGAAGCCGCCTACGCGGAGATCGGCCTCGTCGACCCTGATGGCTCGGGCCGCGGCGGCCCCGGGCGCTATGCGCTCTCGCCCGGCGACCTGACGCAGCTCACGGCACGGATCCGCCGCGTGGCCGGCGACGGCGGCGATGCGGGACCGCACAGCTATTTCGTCGGCGCAGCGGAAGGCCCGTTCGCGCTGATCGACCCGATGCGCGCCGAAACTGCCGCCGCGGCGCCCGGGCCCGTGCGCTGGCTGCTGTCGACCGCGCCGCGCACGCCCGCAGCGGAGGCCGCGCTGGCGCAACACGCTTCGTCGTGGCCCGGCGCTTCGGTGCTTTGGCCCGCGCCCGGCGAGCGCCTGGCACTCGGCGGCGGCGCCACGCTGCAGGCAATGCAGGCCGCGCCGGGCAGCAGCACCGCGCTGCAGTTCTTGCTCGCCGAGGAGCGCGTGCTGTTCACGGGCTGCGCGATGGCCGCTGCGGCGGCCGAGGCCGAATGGCTCGCGCCGGCCAGCGGCTTCGTCGTCAGAGCTTCCCTATCGCCGCCTTGAGTTCTTCGATCGACGCCGGCTTGGGCAGGTGCGCGCTGAAGCCGGCTTCGAGCGCGCGGCGCGCATCGGAGCGGCGGCCGAAGCCGCTCATCGCAATGGCGCGCAAATCGCTCGTGGCGGGCCTGCGGCGCACTTCGGCGATGAACTGGTAGCCGTCCATCTCGGGCATGCCGAGATCGGACACCAGCAGGTCGTAGCTGTTCGCCTCGAGCAACTCGAGGCCCCGCTTCGCGCTCTGCGCCACGTCGACGATCGCGCCCTCGAGCCGCAGCACCTCGGCGAACGGCGCCAGGGCGTCGGCATAGTCGTCCACCGCCAGCACGCGCCAGCCATGCAGGTCGACTTCGGCCGCGGGCGCCTCCGCCGGCGCCGGGATCGACACACCCATGCGCGGCAGCCACACGCTGAACTCGGCGCCCTGCCCCACGCCCGGCGAGGTCACCTCGACGCGGCCGCCATGCGCGCGCGCGAGCTCCTGCACCAGCGCGAGGCCTATGCCCAGCCCGCCGTTCGACGGCGCGGTGTCGCTGTCGGCCTGGTTGAACATGCCGAACACATGCGGCAAGAATTCGGCCGCGATGCCGCAGCCGGTGTCGCTCACCGTCAGCCGGCCGTAGCCGTCGTCGGCCGACACGCGCGCCGAGATGCGTCCGCCCTCGGGCGTGAACTTGACCGCGTTGCTCAGCAGGTTCCAGGCGATCTGCTCGATGCGCACGCGGTCGCCGTCGCAGACCACGCCTTCCTCGCAATCGACCTGCAGCACGATCTGCTTGCCGCCCGCACTGCTCAGCGCCGCCTGCGCGGCGGCCTGCACCAGCTCGCCGAGGTTCACCGCCACGCGGTTGAGCCGCAGCTTGCCGGTGCGGATGCGCGACAGGTCGAGCAGGTCGTTGATGATGCGCGTCTGGCTCGCCACCGCGCGCTTGATGGTGTCGCCCACGCGCTGCACGGCCGGATCGGCGGCGGTCGCGGGCAGGTGCACCAGCAGCTCGGCGCTCATCTGGATCAGGTTCAGCGGCTGCTTGAGCTCGTGCGACATCACGGCCAGGAAGCGGTCTTTGAGTTCGTTGGCCATCTGCGCGCTGAGGCTGGCCTTCTTCTCCTTGAGCAGGCGGTGCTCCTGCGCAAGCTCGTGCTGCTTGGTGCCCGTCATGTCGCGCGCGATCTTGGCGAAGCCGCGCCCGGTCGACAGCTCGAGCGGTGTCGTCACGCCGCTGCAGAAGAAGCGGCTACCGTCCTTGCGCAGGTGCCAGCGCTCGTCTTCCGCGCGGCCGAGTTCGAGTGCGCGGCGCATCTCCCCTTCGGGCACGCCGTGCGCCCGGTCTTCTTCGGTGAAGATCGTCGCCAGGGGCTGGCGCAGCATTTCTTCTTCCGCGTAGCCGAAGATGCGCTGGGCGCCCGCGTTCCAGGTGGTGATCAGGCCGTTCTCGTCGGTCGTGATGATCGCGAAGTCGCGCGTGGTGGCCGCCACCAGCCGCAGCCGCTCTTCGCCCGCGCGCACCCGCTCCTCGGCGGCATGCAGGTCGGTGATGTCGAAGAAATTGAGGATCGCGCCCTCGATCTTGTCTTCGGCGGTGCGGTACGGAAGGATCCGCGCCAGAAAGTGCCGCCCGTCCACGCTCGTGACGTGCCGCTCGGTGGTGCGCAGGTCCTTGAAGGCCGACGCGGTGTCGCTCGCCAGCTCGGGGTAGTCGAGCCGGCTCGTGATGTCGAACAGCGAGCGCCCGATGTCGGAGGGAATCAGGTTGAACAGGCTGCTCGCATGCGGCGTGTAGCGCTTGATGTGCATGCCGCGGGTCACGAACACGGTCGCGATCTCCGACGAGGCGATCAGGTTCTGCAGGTCGTCGTTGATGTGGCCGCGCTCCTCGACCTTCATCTTGAGCTCGTAGTTGACGGTGACGAGCTCCTCGTTCATCGACTGCAGCTCTTCCTTGCTGGTCTCCAGCTCTTCGGTGGCCGAGCGCAGTTCCTCGTTGATCGCCTGCAGTTCCTCGTTGGACGCCTTGAGCTCCTCGTTGGGGGTCTCGGAGCTTTCGATGGTCTCCTGCAGGTGCATCTTCAGCTGGCGCACCTCGTCTTCCATCTGCCCGATCAGCAGCTCGCGCGCCGCGTGCGCGGGCTCGCCGCCTTCGGGGCGCATGCTTTCCTCGACCTCGTCGAACACCACGAGCGTGAGCTGCGGCGCGCCTTGGTCGTCCTGCTGCAGCGGGCGCACCGTGATGTTGAGGAACGCCTGGCGGCCGTCCTCGCGCTTCTGCAGCAGCCGCGTCTCCACGCTGCGGGCCGTCTGCCCGGCCTTGAAGAGCGCGGTGCGCAGCTCGAGCCGCAGGTCGGGCCGCACGTTGTTGAGCAAGTTGTTCGACGGCTCGCCGCCGGCGCGCTCGAGGAAGCGGCCGACGCCGTTCGAGAGGTGGAGCACCTCGTGCTGGCCGTTGATGAGCACGCTCGGCGGCGAGAACTGCTCGAGCGCGCGCTGGTGCAGCTCCGAGAAGCGGGGCCGATCGGGGCGCTTGGGCGTGCGCGGCGCCTGGACCGCGCCGGCGCCACCGGGCCGCGGTGGCGCATCGCTGATGAGCGGCAGCTGGCGCCCTGCCGTCGGCCCCGGATTCGCGCGGTAGATGCGGCTCTTCTTGTCCACGGCCGTGAACATGCTCCCGACCGCATCGATCGACTCCGAGGTGCCGAGAAACAGGTAACCGCCGGGCTTGAGCGCGATGCGGAACATCTCGAGCACATGGGCCTGCGCCGCACGGTCGAGGTAGATCAGCAGGTTGCGGCAGCAGATCAGGTCGAGCCGCGAGAACGGCGGGTCGCGCAGCAGGTTGTGGAGCGCGAACAGCACCGGCTCGCGCACCACGGTGGCCACCCGGTACTGGACCTGGTCGGCCACGAAGTACTGCCGCAGCCGCGAAGGCGAGAGGTCTTCCGCGATGCCCTGCGCATAGAGGCCCTTGCGCGCCGAGGCGATGGCGCGTTCGTCGATGTCGGTGGCAAAGATCTGGATGTCGAGCGGCTTGGACTGCGCGTCGATCCCCTCGCGCAGCAGCATGCTCAGCGAGTAGGCTTCCTCGCCCGTGGCGCAGCCCGCCACCCACGCGCGCACCTGCTCGCCCGGCTGCATGCCCTCGATCAGCGTGGGCAGCGCCTCGCGCGCGAGCGCCTCGAAGGCGTCGGGGTCGCGGAAGAAGTTGGTCACGCTGATGAGCATGTCCTGCAGCAGCGGGGTCGCTTCCTCGGGATGCGCCTTCAGGAAGTCGCGGTAGGCCGGCAGGTCGGCCACGCGGTTCACCTGCAGCCGGCGCTCGATGCGGCGCAGCACCGTGGCGCGTTTGTAGTGGCGGAAATCGTGGCGGGTGTAGGTGCGCAGCAGCGCCATGATCTCCTGCAGCGCCTCTTCGGCGAGCGCGGCCGCCGCCTGAGCGCCGGGCTCTTGGCCGGCCGCTGCGGGCTCGTTCGCGCTGGGCAGCCGGATCTGCTTCGCATTGCGCCAATGCTCGACGAGGCGCTGGCCCATCTGCCCGGCCGGCAGCACGATGTCGACCATGCCGGTCGCGATGGCCGCGCGTGGCATGCCGTCATGTCCTGCATCCTCGGGCGACTGCGCGATCGCGAGGCCGCCGTTCTCCTTCACGCGCGTGAGGCCGACCGCCCCATCGCTGCCGGTGCCCGACATCACGACGCAGACGGCGCGCCGGTCGTGCACCTCGGCCATCGTGCGGAAGAACACATCCACCGCCACGTGCGGGCCCTTGATGCGCTTGCTGGCAACGGGCTGCAGGTGGCCGTCGTTCATCATCAGCTCGACACCCGGCGGGATCACGTAGACGTGGTTGGCGCGGATGGGCACCACCTGCGTGACCTGCGTCACCGGCATCGAGGTGGCACGCTGCAGTATCTCCGGGGCATTGCTCTGGTGCTCGGGCGACAGGTGCAGGATGACGGCGAATGCCATGCCGGGCTCGGGCGGCAGCCCTTCGAAGAAGCGGATCAGCGCCTCGAGCCCGCCCGCGGAGGCGCCGATGCCGACCACGGGCATGTCCAGCGTGCTCGGCACGAGTTCGGGTTCGTTCGAAGAAGACGGCGGGGGCGTGCTCGGTTTTGGCATGAAGGTGTCGTTGCGCAGCCGTGGCTTCCATGGCCCCCGGCGTGTGGCGTTCCAGCTCCGATTTTGCCCCCCGAAGGGGCGCAACGCGCGACCATGCTGTCCGCGATACCGGATTCGCACTGATCCTACAGCCGCTCGCGACGGTCGCTTGCCGATGCGGCAAGCCCGCGGCGCATGGTCGCGGGTCATGCCCACCCGCTTCACGAGGTTCTCGGCCATGCGCCCTTCCACCCCAGCCCTTGCCATCACCATCACCCTTGCCACGGGCGCGCTGCTCGCGGGCTGCGGCGGCAGCAACACCGCATCCAACGTCGAAGCGCCCGGTGCCGGTACGGGCGCGAAGACCGCCGCGCTAGAGAAAGGCGCCGCGGCGCTGCAGGACAAGCCGCCGATCGAGGCGCTCAACGCCTACCTCGACGGCTTTCACTTCTACAGCGGCAACCTGAAGGCCCAGATGGAGGCACACCACTACTGCGCCGTGCTCAACGAGGAGCTCATCCAGTGCATGATCTACGACGGCAACACCCGAGCCGCAAAGATCATGGGCGTCGAGTACATCGTGAGCGAGCGCCTGTTCCAGACGCTGCCCCCGCAGGAAAAAGCGCTCTGGCACAGCCATGTGCACGAGGTCAAGTCGGGGCAGCTGATCGCGCCGGGCATTCCGCAGGCAGCCGAGCACGCGCTGATGCAGAAGCTGGTCGGCACCTACGGCAAGACCTTCCACACCTGGCACACCGACCTGCAGAAAGAGCTGCCGATCGGCATTCCGCAGCTCATGATGGGGTTCACCGCCGACGGCCAGATCGACCCCGCGATGGTGGCCGAGCGCGACAAGCGCTTCGGTGTCGACTCGATGGAAAAGAGAAAGCAGCGCGAAGACATTCCGTCGCCCCCGATCGCCGAAGGCGCCGACAGCTGGCTGAAGGGCACGCCGGTGCAGATCGCCGATCCCACCGGTACCGAGCACCAGCACCCGAAGGGCGCGCAGGCGGGCCGATAGACGCTGCAGGAACAGCAGTCGCGGCTGGTGCCCGACCGGGCAGCTGAACCGCTGCGGCAGCGCTCGTCAGCCGCCGCCCACTCCCACGTTGACCTTGCCGGTGCCGCCGCAGGCCGTGCAGCGCTCGCCACCGTCGCCCGCGCCGATGCCCGGCGCGGGCACGACGGTCATTCCGGCTGCGGCTGCGGCTCCGGCGGCACGGCCGACGCCATGGCACGCGCGGCAAGGCTCTTGGCGCGCGCACTTCGCGCTTCCTCAGGGGTGAACTCGTGGGCCAGCCCCAGACGGTGCGCGGCACGCCCGCCCTGGCGCGCAATCTCCCGCTGGCGCTTGGGGTCCATCCTCGCAAAACCGCGCGGGGCGCGCGTGCGATCTTGTTGATCGTCCATTGAAGTGCTTTCCTTCGATCCGCGAAACAGTGCGGGCCTGTGCGCGCAACCCTTGCGCGCCGACCCGTTCACCGGCAAGCGGCGTGCCCGCTCGCCCTCAATCGGCAGTAACGGCCTTCTGCACCGCCTGCGCTTCGGCCAGCGCGCTGAGCTTGCCGTCGGTGGCGGTCTCCTCGGCCAGCGAGGCTTCGAGCAGCTCGATGGCGTCGGTGTGGCCCAACTGCTTGGCCAGCGTGCACAGCGAGTGGTAGCCGGCAATCTCGTAGTGCTCGACCTTGCGCGCGGCGCCGATCAGTGCCGCGTCGAGCACCGGCCCCTTCTCGATCTGGTCGATCAGCGAATCGCCTTCCTCGACGAGGCCGGCCATGCCTTCGCACTTGATGCGTTTGAGCTTGATCTTCAGCAGTTCGGCGATCTGCTCGATGCGCTCGACCTGGCCGCGCGTCTCTTCCAGGTGGGTCTCGAAGGCCGAGGCGAGGCCTTCGTCGGTGGCGGCGCGCGCGAGCTTCGGCAGCGACCTCGTCATCTGCTTCTCGGCACTGTAGGTGTCGGAAAGTTCGTGGACGAAGAGATCGGAGATGTTCTTGACGGGCATGTGACTTCCTTCGAAAAAGTGAGGTCGGTGGATGAAAGAAACGCGGGTAACACGCGGCGATGTTTGGGACGTGCGCGCGAGGTCCAAGCAAGGCCGTTTCGCGTCGGCGTGTCAGCCGCCGCCGCACGCCAGAGGGCACGCCGCTTGCCCGCAAGAAGCTGCGGCGGCGCCGAGCGCGCAGCCGTTCGATCGACAACAGACCCCACTCAACAAAGGAGCAGTCCCCATGTTCTCTCACAACAAGCGCCTGCAATACACGGTGCGCGTCAGCGAGACCAATCCCGGCCTCGCCAACCTCATGCTCGAACAGTTCGGCGGTCCTCAGGGCGAACTCGCGGCGGCCTGCCGCTACTTCACCCAGGCGCTCGGCGAAGACGATCCCGGCCGCAAGGACATGCTGTTCGACATCTCCACCGAGGAGCTGAGCCACCTCGAGATCATCGGCACCATCGTCGGCATGCTCAACAAGGGCGCCAAGGGCCGGCTCGCCGAAGGCGTGGAGGAGGAAGGCGAGATGTACCGCACCATCACCGGCGCGGGCAACGACAGCCACATCACGCAGGTGCTCTACGGCGGCGGCCCGCCCCTGGTCAACTCGGCCGGCGTGCCGTGGACCGCGGCGTACATCGACACCATCGGCGAACCCACGGCCGACCTGCGCTCGAACATCGCGGCCGAGGCGCGCGCCAAGATCGTCTACGAGCGCCTGATCAACCTCACCGACGACCCCGGCGTGAAGGACGCGCTGACCTTCCTCATGACGCGCGAGATCGCGCACCAGAAGTCGTTCGAGAAGGCGCTGTACGCGATCGAGCCGAACTTTCCGCCGGGCAAGCTGCCGGGCGATCCGCGCTTCACCAGCGTGTACTTCCGCATGTCGAAAGGCGACGCGGACCTGCGCGGGCCGTGGAACCAGGGCGAGCGCTGGGACTTCGTGCCCGTCACCCAGGACTCGGCGCCCGTGGACGGCGGCGACGGACTCGCGACCGTCGAGCTCGACGACGCCGATGCCGCCACGCTGCAGCAGATGGCCGAGCGCACGCAGTCGCAGCCCGACGGCGACCCGCTCACCGGTGCCGAGCTCGGCATGGGCGAAGGGCCCGCGTCCGGCCCGGCCGACAACGGCCCCACGCCTGCCGCCAAGAAGAAGGCGAAGTAGGTAAGTAAGAAAAGAAGGCGCCGCGCCTCAGCGCACGGCGAAGCCCGACGGGCTCGGCGCCTTCAGCGTGAGCTTGCGCAGCGCGGTGCTCACGGCCGCCAGGTCGTCGGCCTCGCGCAGGCTGCCCTCGGGGTCGCCGGTGCCGTCGTCGCGCTGCATCGCGGCCAGGCGGCGCAGGATCGATTCCTTCTCCTGCAGTGTGCGCAGGCTGGTCCAGAGCGCGCCGTCGGTCACTTCTTCCTGCGTGGCCGCCAGGCTGCGCAGGCTGAAGGCGTGGCCGGTGTGGCAGCGGTAGCGCACCGGCCGCTTGTCGTTGAGTTCGAACAGCACGCCGCCGCAGTCGGGGCACGTGAACATCGAGGGCTCGGCAATGGCTTTGAGCTTTTCCACGGTGGATCCTCCGAGACCGATTTCATATTCATCGCGCAGCGCCGCGGGCACGGCCGCAACCGCCGTGTCGTTGCGCTGGCGCGCCAGCTGCATCAGAAGCCCCGGCAGCGCCGCGAGCTTCACCACGTGGTCCACCTGCACGGCGGCGATCGCCGCGCGCGGCATGCTGGGCTCGTGCGCCTCGGCCGGGTCCTGCACCACCGCGACGCCACCGCAGTCCTTGATGGCGCGCAGCCCCGCGCTCCCGTCGTCGAGCATGCCGGTGATGACCACGCCCACGGCGTTCGGCCCGCACGTGAGCGCGACGGAGCGGAACAGCGGATCGATGGCGGGGCGGGCATGGTGTTCCTTGGGCCCGCGGTTCAGGCGGATCACGCCGCCGTCGAGCAGCATGTGGTGGTCGGACGGCGCCACGTAGATCGTGCCGGCGGCAGGCACGTCGCCTGACCTCGCCTCGACCGCGCGGTTGGGCCCGCGCGCGTCCAGCAGCGACGCCAGCTGGCTGCGGTGCGCGCCGATGTGCTGCACCACGAAGATCGGTGCCGGAAAGCCGGCCGGCAGCGCGGGAACGAGCTGGAGCAACGCATTGACGCCGCCCGAAGAGGCACCGATGCAGATCGCTTGCAGGGAGGAAGAAGACTGGGACATTCCTGACATGCTGGCAAACGGCGTGCCTGCGGCCGTCAGCCCGACACGCGCCAGTTGCGCAGCAGCCGCTGCACGTCGCCCAGGGCCACGGGCTTGACGAGATGCTCGTCGAAGCCGGCCGCCAGCGCCATCTGCTTGTCTTCGGGCTGGCTCCATCCCGTGGCGGCCACCAGCAGCATCGCGCGTCCCCAGGGGTGCGAGCGGATTCGCCGCGCCACCTCGTGGCCGTCGAGCCCCGGCATGTCGACGTCGAGCACGGCCGCGTCGGGGCGCAACGCCTCGGCGATGCGCAGCGCGTCGATGCCGTTCTCGGCCGTCTCCACGTGGAAGCCCGAGATCGACAGCACCCGCGCCATGCCCCAGAGCGCATCGGCGTTGTCATCGGCCAGCAGCACGCGCAAGGCCCGCTCCGACGCCGGCGGCTGTCCGGGCCCCGGCGGCGGCAGGTTCGCCACGCGCTCGGCACCGGCGGCCTGCGCCTCGCTGCGCGCGAGCGGAATGCGCACCGTGAAGCGGCTGCCGTGCCCGCTGCCCGCGCTCTCGCCCATGACGCTGCCGCTGTGCATCTCGACGATGCTGCGCACCAGCGCCAGCCCGATGCCAAGCCCGCCGGCCGCGCGGTCGTGCGAACGCACGCTCTGCGTGAACATCTCGAACATCGCCTGGACGGTATCGGGCTCCATGCCGATGCCGTTGTCCGTCACCGTGAACACCGCCTCGCGCGCCGCGGCGTCGGGGTGCATCGACAGCAGGATCACGCCGCGGTCGGGCGTGTACTTGGCCGCGTTCGACAGCAGGTTCGACAGCACCTGCGTCAAGCGCATCGGGTCGGCGTCGAGCCTGACTTCCTCGGCGCTGACATCGAGCTCGAAGGTATGGCGCCCGAGCTCCATCAGCGGCCGCGTGGCCTCGACGGCAGCCTCCACCACCGCCTGCGCCGTCAAGCGTTCGCGGCGCAGCGCGAGCCGGCCCATGCGCAGGCTGGACACGTCGAGCAGGTCGCCGAGCAGCGCCTTCATGGCCGAGGCCTGCCGCTGGATCACACGCGCGGCGTGCGCCTGGTCGGGCGTGAGCTGGCTTTCGGGCGCCAGCAGCTGCGCCGCGCCGCTGATCGACGCGAGCGGATTGCGCAGCTCGTGCGAGAGCACCGCGAGAAAGCGGTCCTTGGCGGCATCGGCCGCTTCGAGCGCTTGCTGCGCCGCGCGCTGCTCGCTCTGGTCGCGCAGCACCTTCACCATGCCGATCACCGCGCCATGACCGTTGTGCATCGGCATGAGCGCGCCGCTGGCCCAGAAGTGCGAGCCGTCCTTGCGCTTGTGCTGGCGGTCGTCGGCCGCGCGCCCTGCCGCCAGCGCGGTGCGCGCCTCTTCCTCCGGCGCGCCGGCCGTGCGGTCTTCCTCGGTGAAGATGATGTCGGCCGAGCGCCCGAGGATCTCGGGCTCGGTGTAGCCGAGCAGCCGCTGGGCGCCGGTGTTCCAGCTGGTGACGCGGCGCGCCATGTCGACCGAGAAGATGGCGTAGTCGACCGCGTTCTCCAGCATCAGCCGCAGCCGCTCCTCGCTCTCGCGCAGCGCGGCCTCGGCGGCCTTGCGCTCGGTGATGTCGACGAAGCTCAGCACCACGCCGGCGATGCGGTCTTCGATGGTGCGGTAGGGCCGCAGGCGCGCCAGGTACCAGGTGCCCTGGTCGTCGCCGACCTCGCGCTCGCAGGGCAGCAGCGTCTCGAGCACGCGGTGCGCGTCGTCCGGCAGCTGCGGATAGTCGAGCGAGGTCGCCAGGTCGGAGAGCGGGCGCCCGACGTCGGCGGCGATCAGCTTGAACACCGCGGCCGCGCTGGGCGTGAAACGCGTGACGCGGAATGCCCGGTCGAGGAACACGGTGGCGATGGCGGTCGCGTCCATCAGGTTCAGCATGTCGCTGTTGGCCTGGCCGAGGTCGTCCACGCGGCTCTTGAGCTCCTGGTTGACGGTGGTGATCTCCTCGTTGATCGACTGCAGCTCCTCGCGGCTGGTCTCGAGCTCCTCGGTGGTCGACTGGAGCTCCTCGTTCATCGCATGCAGTTCCTCGTTGCTGGCCTTGAGCTCCTCGGTCGAGGTCTCGTACTGCTCGACGGTCTCGCGCAGCTGCTGCTTCAGGCGCTCCACCTCGCGCTCGAGGTGGCCGGCGACGGAGGCAGGGTCGGCGCGCGGCACCACGACGACCTCGCGCAGCTCAGCAGCCGCTTCGCTGGAGCGCAGCAACACCAGCAGCGCACCCCCGAGTTCGTCCACCGGCACGACCTGCACGGCCACCTCGACATCGCGCCCGCCGAGCCGCACATGCACCGGCGCCACATCCACCGGCTGCCGCCGCTCATGGGCCTGGTAGAGCGCGGTCTGCAGCTCGGACCTGAGCTCGGGCACGATGGCGCGCACCACGTTGCGCGACGGCTCTCCGCCGCTGAAATGCAGGAACGCCGTGGCGGCGGGCGAGATATGCAGCATTTCGTGCTCGGCGTCGAGCAGGATCGACGGCGGCCCCAGGCGGTCGAGCAGCTTCAGGTGCAGCTCGGCCCAGCTCATCGCGCGCGTGCCGCCATAGGGTGAGAGCGCGATGCGCGGCAGCGGTGCGACATCGCCGTCCGCCCGCGGTGCGGCTGCGAGCCGGCGCCCGGTGCCCCGGAGCGCCGGGAGCGCCGGCCGGGGCACGTCCTGCTGCACATAGAGGCGGTGTGGCTCGTCGACCGCGGAGAACAGCGAGCGCTGGTCTTCGGCCGATTCCTGCGGACCGAGGAAGAGCAGCCCGCCCGACTGCAGCGAGAAGTGCAGCTTCGCGAGCACTTTGGCCTGCGCCTGCCGATCGAGGTAGATCAGCAGGTTGCGGCAGCAAACGAGCTCGATGCGCGCGAATGGCGAGTCCTTGAGCACGTCGTGCACCGCGAACAGCACCATTTCGCGCAATTCGCGCCGTATGCGCCAGCCGCGCGGCTCGCGCACGAAGAAGCGGCGCAGCCGGTCGGCCGGCAGGTCGGCCTCGGCGCTCGAATAGATGCCCTCGCGCGCGGTGCGGATCGCTTCTTCGTTCAGGTCGGTGGCAAACACCTGCACCGCCGGCGGGCTCTCGAGCGTCTGCGCATGCTCGCTGAGCAGCATGGCCACGGAATACGCCTCCTCGCCGGTGGCACACGCGGCCACCCAGACGCGCACCGTGTCGGTCGCGGTCTTGCCGGCGAACAGCGCCGGCAGCCGCGCCTCCAGCGCCTCGAAGCAGGCCGCGTCGCGGAAGAAATTGGTCACGCTCACGAGCATGTCCTGCTGCAGCGCGCCGGCCTCGCCCGGCAGGGTGCGCAGGCACTCCAGGTAGGCCGCGAGGTCGCTGACGCCGTTCACCTGCATGCGCCGCGCGATGCGCCGCAGCACCGTGGCGCGCTTGTAGTGCGCGAAGTCGCGTCCGGTGCGGTGCCGCACGAAGGCCATCACTTCCCTGAAGGACGACTCTTCGTCGCGCGCGGCTGGCGACACGCCCGCGCCGCCTTCCTGGGCCAGCTCTTCGGCCGGCAACCTGAGTTGCGACTCGATGCGGCGGTAGGCCTGGATGCGCGCGGCGATCTCGCCGACCGGCAGGGTCCAGTCGACCATGCCGGTGGCGATGCACGCCAGCACCATCGCGGCGTGGCGGGCTTCCTGCGGCGCCTGCGCGATGGTGAGCCCGCCGCGCTCCTTGATGCGCTTGAGGCCGATCGCTGCGTCCTCGTGCCGGCTCGACAGGACCACCGCCACCGCGCTCGGGCCGTGGCTGTCGGCCAACGCGCGGAAGAACATGTCGATCGCCGTGTGGGCGCCGCGCGCCGACGCCAGCGCCACCGGCTCGATGCGTTCGCCGCGCAGGCGCAGCGTGCTGCCGGGTGCCGCCACATGCACCGTGTCGGCCTGCATGCGCTCGCGCGTGTCGACCGGCAGCACCGGCATGCGGGTGGCGGCCCGCAGCATGTCGAGCACCGGCGCGCGCTCGGGGGCTGCGCAGGGATGCAGCACCACCAGGTAAGCCATGCCGGTCTCGGCCGGCGTGGCCTCGAAGAAGGCGCGCAGGGCTTCGAGGCTGCCGGCGCAGCCACCCAGGCCCACCACGGGCAGCAGCCGCCCGCGGCGCGGCGGGGCCGCGTCGTCGGCAGGATCGGCGTTCAACTCATCCAATGCGCTTTCTCCTGGTTGCAAGCCGCCATCCGCCGACCGGGTCCCGGAGGCGGCACGCAGTTTGCCGGGTGCCGGAGAGGCCGTGCACGAGAACCCGAACAAAACGCCTCGTGCGCCTGGAGGTATGCATGAACGAACTCAGCCATTACTTCACCCACCATCCACTCGAGAATCCAGCGAACTACCTGGGAACCGACTTCGACCCTGCCGGCGCCGCGGCCTACAGGCTGCGGCTTCAAACCTGGCAGGAGAGCTACCGCGCGCGTCCGCCCATCCTGCACGAGAGGCAGCCTTCGGGCGCCGCATCATCAGGCCGGCGGCACGGGCCGCTGCACACCGCCGCGCCGCCTCATTCGCGGTACTCCTTCAACCTGTTGTAGAGCGTCTTCATGCTGATGCCGAGCAGCGCCGCAGTACGCTCCTTGTGTCGCCCGCAGTGCTCGTAGGTGGCCAGGATCACCTGCCGTTCGATGTCGGCGAGCTGCGTGCCCACCTCGACCACCAGCCGGCTCTTCCCCGCATCGAAGCCACCGGCGGCCCTCTCGGACGCGCCGCCTGGCACTGTCGGCGGCCACGCGTCGGGCGCCTCGGCCGCCGCGTCTGGTTGGGGGAGCCATTCCTCGTCGATGTCGTCACCCGACGCCATCACCCAGGCCCGCTGCACCACGTTGCGAAGCTCGCGCACGTTGCCGGGCCAGGCATAGGCCTGCAGCCGTGCCAGCGCTTGCGGCGTGAACTGCTTGGCCCCGCCCTCCTGGCGTACGAGATCCTGCAGGAAGCTGCTGGCGATCCGCACCACGTCCTCGCCGCGCTCGCGCAACGGCGGCAGGGAGATCGGGAACACGTTGAGGCGGTAGAGCAGGTCTTCGCGGATCGCGCCCTGGGCCAGCGCCTTGCCGGTGTCGCGGTTGGTGGCCGCGATGATGCGCACGTCGGTCTGCTGCACCTGGGTCGAGCCCACGCGCATGAAAGTGCCGCTCTCGAGCACCCGCAGCAGCTTCACCTGAAGCTCGAGCGGCATCTCGGTGACCTCGTCGAGAAACAGCGTGCCGCCATGCGCGCGCTCGAAGAAGCCCTGGTGCTGGCGCTCGGCGCCCGTGAAGCTGCCGCGCTCGTGGCCGAAGATCTCGCTCTCGACCAGGTGCGGCGACAGCGCACCGCAGTTCACCGCCAGGAACGGCTGCTCGCGCCGCCGGCTCAGGTCGTGCACCGCGCGGGCCACCAGCTCCTTGCCGGTGCCGCTCTCGCCATGGATGAACACCGACACCGCGGTGCCGGCCACGCGCGAGATCTGGCGGTAGACGCGCTGCATCGGCTGCGAGCGCCCGATCAGGTGCCCGAAGTGCCCGGTCTCGCGCCAGAGCTCCTGCACCTCGTCGAGCTCGGCGCGCAACTGCGACGGCGCGATCAGCCGCGAGAGCAGCCCCTTGAGGTGTTGCGGATTGATCGGCTTGACGAGGTAGTCGGCCGCGCCGAGGCGCAGCGCCCGGATCGAGGTCTCGAGGCTCGCCTGGCCCGTCATGAGCACCAGCACCGTGTCCTTCACGATGTCAGGATCGTCCAGCAGGTCGAACCCGTTGCCGTCGGGCAGGTGCAGGTCGAGCAGCAGCAGGTCGGCCCGCTGCATCGCGAGCATGCGGCGCGCGGCCGCGATCGAGTGGGCGTTCATCACCGTGTGCCCCTCGCGCGCAATCAGCGCGCCGATCATGCGCGCCGAATCTTCGTCGTCTTCAACAATGAGTGCGTGGCCCAATTTGTTCCCCGGCTTGCTGCCTGCCCTGCGCTCTTGCCTGCGCCCGCGCCTTGATTGCTTGCTTGCGTTGCTCCGCGTCACTCCCTGAAACTCGAGCCTGCCTCGCGGGCAGGCGTTCGCCGGACAGCTCAATCGGCCATGCCTTGTGCGAATTCGTGCACTCGCTCTGTCAGCGAGGTCATACGAGCGACCTGGCGTTCGAGCACCGCCATCGCTTCGTTGCGCGTGGCGTCGTCGTCGGCACTGCGCAGCAGCTCCAGCGCCACGGCCATGGCGCCCACGGGGCTGCGCAGGTCGTGCTCGAGCCGCCGCGCCGCCTCTGCGCGTGCCGCCTGGCGCCGTGCATGGTCGGCCAGCGCCAGGTGGGCCGCCGCGGACGAGCGCGCCTGGCGCGCGCACACGAGCCCCAGGCTCAGCAACAGCACGCCCGCGCCGGCCAACTTCGCCCACGCGCCCTCGTTCCCACTTGCCGGAATTTTCATTGGCCGGAGTGTGCTGCAAGCGCAGGCGGCTGTCTCTACCCTGCCGGTCCGCAAGATTTACCGCAAGGCTTTCTGCCGGTGCCGGGGTCCGGCCCGATTTTCGCGAACTTTCGAGTTACTGATCAAGCCGATTCCGGCCCCCGCGGCGCTGGCACGTCCGTTGCGCAGGACCGTCTCCCTGCCGACCGCCCCGCCAGGCCAACACACGGAGATCCATGAACACTTCCATTGCCATGCAGGCCCGCCAGATCCAGGCGCCGGTCTTCTCGCGCCGGCTGCAGCAGGCGGTGCGGCTGCTCCAGATGTCGTCGCTCGACTACGCGCAGGCGCTGCGCGAAGCGGCCGAGCTCAATCCCTTCCTCGAAGTCGATGCGGCCTCTCAGGACGGTACCGAAGCGGGGGCCGTCGTGGCGGCAGACACGGCCGAGGCCGCGCCGGCGCTCGCCGACCATGCCAGTGATGCCGCCGCCTTCGACCGCCTCACCGCCGCGCCCGCCACGGGCGAACGCCACCTGTCGCACGACGAGAGCTTCGACCTGATGCAGCGCGTGCCGCTGCCCGATTCGCTGCGCGCTCACCTGCATGCGCAGCTCGGCGTGCTGCGGCTGTCCGAGCGCGAAGCCGCCTTCGCGCAGGCGCTGGTCGAGGCCCTCGACGAGGACGGCTACCTGCGCATCTCGCTCGAAGAGATCGGTACCGCGCTCGGCGAATGCCATGCCGACGCCGAACAGGAGCTGCGCACCGCGCTGCGGCGCGTGCAGGCGCTCGAGCCGACAGGCGTGGCGGCGCGCGACCTGGCCGAATGCCTGTGCCTGCAGCTCGATGCGATTGCCGACGACGGCACGCGCCAGCTGGCGCGCCGCATCCTCGAACAGCACATCGCGCTGCTCGCCGCGCGCGACACCGGCCGGCTCGCACGCGCACTCGGCGCCGCGGCGCACGAGGTGCAGGCCGCAGTCGACGCCATCCGGCGCCTGAACCCGCGCCCGGGCTGGCAGTTCGGCGAGACCGGTGCGCGTTTCGTGGCGCCCGACGTCACCGTCCGGAAGGTGGCCGGCGCGTGGCGCACCGCGCTCAACCCCGGCGCCGTGCCGCGCGCGCGCGTGAACGCCGACTACGTCCAGCTGTTCGAGAAGCACGGCGGCAACCGCTGCCCCGCGATGAAGGAATGCCTGGAGCAGGCGCGCTGGATGGCGGGCAACGTCTCGCAGCGCGCCGCCACCATCCTCGGCGTGGCGCGCGCCATCGTCGCGCGGCAGAAGCTGTTCCTCGAGCACGGCCCACTCGCGATGAAGCCGCTGGGCTTGCGCGAAATCGCAGACGAGGTGGGCGTACATCCGTCCACCGTGTCGCGCACCGTGCACAACAAGTACATCGCCACGCCGGTCGGCGTCTTCGAGCTGCAGTATTTCTTCTCGCGTGGGCTCGCGCATGCGGCCGGCGGCGCGAGTGCGCCCGTGGCGCTGCAGGGCCTGATCCGCGAGCTCATCGCGGTGGAAAAGCCGGTGGCACCGCTCAGCGACGCCGCGCTAGCGCGCCAGCTCGCGCAGCAGGGCTTTCGCATTGCGCGCCGCACGGTCACCAAGTACCGCCAGAGCATGAACATCGACCCGTTCGAACGCCGCCGCGAGGCCGTTCGGCGCCACGGCAATCCCTTGACGATGGAGCAACCGCAATGAGTGCACGCGAACCTGCAGCAGCGGGCGGCGATCCGGGGGCCGGCGATCGCCACGATTTCGCCTACCGCGGCTGGCGTTTCATCTACAGCGCGCGCCGCATGGCCACGGGCGTGTACCGCCCCGTCGTGGTTTGCCTGGGCCAGGGCGCCGGCCACCGCGAACAGGCGCTGCCCGACGACACCGACGAGATCGGCTATGCCAGCGAGGCCGAGGCGTTGCGCCATGCCGAGCAGCAGGCGATGCGCTGGGTGCACGACAGAACAGGCGACGGCCAGGGACAGTTCTAGAGGACCAGGACGCCCCCCGAAGCGGCTCACTTCGTGTAGCCGCCTCCCCCCACTGGGGGGCGCACCCGGTGGCCGGGCAAAGCCCGTTCCACGGGTGCCCTGGCTTGGGCCGGGATGGCTCAACGGCGGGCGGGCGGAGCTGCCGCGCCGTGCAACGCGCAGGCAGCGCGGCCTTCGGCGGTGATGGCGGTCACGATCGCACGCGCGATGCGGCGTTCGCCCGTGCGCAGCACCACCGTGGGTTCCGTCTGCGCCTGCAGCAGCAAGGCGCTGCGCAGCGCGAGGATCTTGTCGATCTCATCGGGTTCCGAGCACACCACCGGCAGTTTCCGGCGCGAGAGTTGTTCGAGCAGTTCGTAGCACTCATTGGCGCGGCCCGCGCGCCGCCGCGATCTTTTCATGGCAGTTATCCAGCATCGAGAAAGAAGGAGTCGGTCCGGAAGCAATGCGCTTTCCGGCGCTCGATGGGAGCGGCAATCGGCATGCCCGAGGCAGACATGCGCGGGCACGCGCGGCTGCCTCACGGCAGCTGAGCAAACCAAAGCTCAATGCCTCATGCGATGGAGGCGCATGTAGTCTGCATTTGCAGCCCACACGAGAAACGCTCCTACGCGCGGCCACATTCGCCGCACCGAATCTTCATCCAGGGTGAACAAACACCGGCTCGACAACCTTTTCTCTCGTGGGTGCGAGTTGGGCGGCGGCCATCAAGGTCGCCGCTCCTTTTTTTGCGAACACCTTTCTTCTGGTTCCAAGATGACGACCCTCGAACTGCTGTTCGCACGCGCCGGCCGGAGGCGGTCCTGGCGCCGGCTGCTTGGCCTTTGCATCGTCGCGGCCGGCGTGGTGTTTCTTTTGCTCGAAGCATTCGAGGCGGTGGCATTGGGCGATGCCCGCGTGCGCGGTGCGCTGCTCGGCGGTTCGCTGGCCGCGCTGGCGACCGCGCTCGGCACGCTGCCGGTGCTGCTGTCGCACCAGTTCTCGCAGCGCACCTTCGACACCATGCTGGGCTTCGGCGCTGGCGTGATGCTCGCAGCCACATCGTTCTCGCTCGTCATTCCGGCCCTCGAGGCTGCCGGCACGCAGGGCTTCGGCGCCTGGGGCGCGGGTGGCATCGTGGGCGGCGGCGTTCTGCTGGGCGCGGCGCTGCTGCTGGCGATCGACCGCGTCGTGCCGCACGAGCATTTCATCAAGGGCGTCGAAGGGCCCCGGGCCGTCAAGCTCAAGCGCGTCTGGCTGTTCGTGCTGGCGATCGCGCTGCACAACCTGCCCGAGGGCCTGGCGATCGGCGTGGCCTTCGCGGGCTCCGATCCGGTGGCCGCCACCGCGCTGGCCACCGGTATCTCGATCCAGGACGTGCCCGAGGGCATGGTCGTGGCGCTCGCGCTGCGCGGCGTGGGCTACGGGCGGCTGACATCGGCGGGCCTGGGCGTCGCGTCGGGGCTGGTGGAGCCCGTGATGGCAGTGCTCGGCGCCACATTGGTCACGCTGACCGCGAGCCTGCTGCCCTGGGGCCTGGCGCTCGCGGCCGGCGCGATGCTGTTCGTCATCAGCCACGAGATCATTCCCGAGTCGCACCGCCAGGGCCACGAGGCCTTCGCCACCGGCGGGCTGATGGTCGGCTTCGTCGTGATGATGGTGCTCGACACGGCGCTCGGATGAGGCTTGCGATGAACGCGCTCGACCTGCTCAACCTCGATGTGCTGCTGGCGCGCAGCGTGCTGCTGCGCACCGACTACATGCAGGCGCAGGACCGCGTGCGCCGGGCGCTGGACCGGCGCCACGACGAGGCCGGCCTGCGCCCATCGGAAGAAGACTTCGATGACCTCGTGGCCGCCATGACCCGGTCGCTCGCGGCCGATGCGCGCTACCTCTGCACGCTGGCCATCACGGTGCGGTGCATCATCGAGCGCGCCAAGACGTCTGTTTAACTTCCTCCGAGCGCCGGCTTCGCGATCATCAGCCAGAACAGCGCCAGGAACAGGAAGAACGCCGGCACGCCGAGCGCCACCCACCACTTGAACAGCAGCCAGTAGCGCGGCGGCAGCGGCGTGCCCTCGCGCGCGGCCTCGGCGGCCAGGTCGCGCAGGCGCATCTGCAGCCACACCACGGGCAGCCAGCAGGCGATCGCGAGCGCATAGCACACGACCGAAGCCTTGAGCCACGGCGTCGAGAGCGGCAGGCCCATGCGTTGCACCAGCATGAAGCCGGTGACCGGCTGGAGCACGGCCGTGGTCGCGGTGAACAGCCAGTCTGCGCGCACCACCATGCGCGCCACCACCGCCACCGCGCGCACGTCGCGCGAGAGCGTGGTCGCGAGCAAATAGAAGGCCGACCCGATGCCCGTGCCGAACAGCAGCGTGGACGAGATCACATGCAGGTATTTCAGGACGAGGTATTCCATGGCGGCTTCATCTCCTTTTTCTCCGGTCGGTTGGGCGGCTCCATCGCCCAAAGCAGCGCGATGGCGGCGGCCATCGGCAGGTTCTTCGACAACGGTCCGAAGGGATGGAGCCAGAACTCGGGCATGGCCCAGGTGATCGCCGCCGTGTAGAAGGCCATGAGCGCGAGCTGCAGCGGCCACAGCACGCGGGCGCGCCAGGCGGCGGACAACGCAACGGTGCCGATGCCGAGCGCCAGGTCGAACAGCGCCGCGCCGTTCAGCAGCCATTCGGCCAGCGTGCCGTGCGCGCCCACGCGCGCGAGCAGCGCCAGGCTCTGGTCGCGCGGATAGAGGCCGATCGACACCACGAAGGTCCAGATCCACACCGCCGCCACCGACCACCGCAGCAGCGGCAGCATCCACTGCAACCAGGCCGTGCGCCGCAGCGCCTCGGCACCCTGCGCGGGGACGAAGCTGCGGTGCGAGCGCGGCGCGCGCCCGAGCCATTGCGCGAACTCGTCGGCCGGCGCGGCATTGCCCTGCAGCAGCATGCCTGCGGTGTCGGCATCGAGGAAGCTGCCCTTCCATCGGCCGGCGAGCCGCGCGCCGAAGCGGAACAGGCCTTCGGGCAGCGGCAGCACCCAGGCGCCGCGTGCATGGCCGAGCTGGCGGCGCAGGTCGGCGAGGTAGTCACCAAAGCGTACCGGCTCCGGACCGACGAAGGCGATGGTGCGGCTGCGCACGGGGCGCGCCTCGGCCAACGCGACCACGCCCGCGACCACGTCGTGCAGGTGCACCGGCTGCACCAGTTGGCCACCGCCGCCGGGCAGCGCGAGCAGCGGCATCACGGAGAGTGTGGCGAACATCCTGGCGCTCGCGCCCTCGTCGCCCCAGACCAACGAAGGCTGCACGATCGCCGACGCCACGCGGCACTGGCGCAGATGCCGGTCGGCGGCGCCCTTGCTGCGGTGGTAGGCGCTTGCCGCGTCCACCGCGGCGCCGAGCGCCGACACCTGGATGACGAGCGCGGCGCCCGCCGCGGCGCAAGCGTCGAAAAGCTGCACCGGCGCGAGGTGATGGATCGCCTCGAACTCGCCTTCGCTGCGCTCGCGCAGCACGCCCGCCGCATTGATGACCACGTCGCCGGCACGCAGGTGGTCGGCCCAGAACGACGCGGGCGGAACCTGCATCAGGTCGGCGCCGAGCCACTGCGTGTGTGCCTGCGGCCAGGTCGCCTCGGCGCTGGCGCGCTCGGGGTCGCGTGCGGTGCACAGCAGGTCGGCGCCGTGCGCCGCGAAGGCGGCTGCGAATGCGCGGCCGAGAAAGCCCGATGCGCCGACGATCACCACGCGCATGGCCGGCCTTCTTTCACCATGCCGCTGGCATCCGCGCGTCAATGCCGCGGCGGGCGATTGGCCACTGCGCAGCCGAGCGCCAGGCCCACTGCGAAGCTGGCATACACCGCAGCCATGGCCGGCCGCGACAGGTGGTGCTCGAACCCGGGCGTCAGGCGCCGGGGTGTCGCCAGATAGTCGACGGCGCAGGCAGTGGCCGCCGCGACGCCGGCACCCGACAGCGCCGCGGGCACCGACTGCGCTGGCCTGCGGTTGGCATGGAGCCAGGCGTAGAGCACCGCCCAGAAGGTGGCGGAACCGTGGTGGATGGCGTAGCCGATCAGCGTGTGGCGCAGCGAGGGCGACCGCCTGATCAGCGCGGTGCGGTCCCAGATCCAGTGGCTCGTCGCATTGGTCGGTGCACTGGCGCTGGCGGTCTGGCAACGCCCCAATACCGACAGCGCGATCGTCGAGGCCACGCTCGCGAAGGCGCCTGCGATCAGGCCGGTGCGGATGGCGGACCGGAACGGCGGGCAGGCACGCGCGCGCGTGTCGCGTGAAGGATCTTGCGGGTCGTCTTCTTGCTGCTGCTGCATGCGCGGAGCATGGCCGCAGAGGCGGCGCACGCGCGTGCGATGCGGAGCACCACCGCGTAGGCAGGCATCGCCAAGGACCCGAGTCGCTGTCCGACACCCCGAAGCCCCCTGCCGAGGCAGCGTGATTGCACCGCATTGAAGGGGTGAACCAAGAATGATGAAGACCGAACAAGCGAAGAGCGACGAGCGCGACAACAAGCGCGTGTTCCGCTGGGGTATTGGCGCGGCGATCACGGTGATGCTGCTCGCGGTGCTCTACAACCTGCTCATCCAGACACGCGAGGAAGGCCCGGTCAAGCCCGAGACGCCGACCCAGAGCGCGCCGCAACTCCAGACCACGCCCGGCACGGGCAACCCGCCCGCCGCGCCTGCCAGCCCGTCGAGCCAATAGACGGGGTCAGCGCGGCGATTTGGCCCGGGCGGCGCGCCGCAGGCACTCGATGAGCTGCTGCGTGCTCGGCGTGCGCCTGCGGCCGCGCAGCGTGATCAGGCCCACCGGCGGCAGATCGATCGGCACCGCGATCGGCAGCACCTTGAGCATGCCCTGCCGCTCGAAATGGCGCGCGACCGAGCGCGCCATGAAGGCCACCGCATCGCGCTGCTGCACGAAGCTGACCTGCGCCAGGAACGAGGCCGACTCGATGATGTCGGCCGGCGGATGCACGCCGTCGCGAAAGAACATCTGGTCGAGCTTGACGCGCAGTGACGCCCAGGGTGGCGGCATCACGCAAGGCTCCTTGGCGAGCCCCGCAAAGTCGAGCCGGCGCTTCGACGCGAGCGGATGGCCGGGCCGCACCACCACCGCCATCGGCTCGGCATGCAGCGCCTCGGTTTCAAGGTCGGGTGCCGCATAGCCGGGCTCGAGCCGGCCGACGAACAGGTCGAGCTCGCCGAGGCGCAGCTTGGGCAGCAGGCGAGTGAGGTCGCCCTCTTCCACCAGCACCGTCGTCTGCGCGGAGTGCGCCTTGAGCATCTCGACCGCGCGCGCGAGCAACACCGGCGTGGCGACCACCATGGCGCCCACGCTGGTGCGGCCTGCGGCCCCGCTCGCGACCGCGGCGATCTCGTCGCGTGTGCGGTCGTAGTCGGCGAGCACCGAGCGGGCAAAGCGCACCACGCTGTCGCCGTAGGGCGTGGGCTCTGTGCCGCGCGTGGAGCGCTCGAACAGCGCCAAGCCGAACATGCGTTCGATCTCCGCGAGCGACTTGGACACCGCGGGCTGCGTGACCGACAGGAACTCCGCGGCCCGGCCCAGATGCCTGAACTGGTCGAGTGCCACGAGCATCTGCAGATGCCGCAGCTTGAGGTTGGAACGAAGAACGCGGTCGATCTGGCTCATGGGGTGCTTACGGCGGCTACATAACCTCCAGGCTATGAAGCGAGTCCGCTATTTCATTGGATTGCAATGATTGTCTGCTGAAGAATACGCGTGGCCTTTCGAACCCGACAACGGAGACAACAAATGAGCATCCATCGCACCCTTCCCCGCCGGCAGCTGGTATTGGGCGGCCTCGGCGCCGCCGCGCTCGCCGCCACCACCGGCCGCGCCTTCGCGGCCGAGTACCCCGAGCGCGCGATCACCTTCATCTGCCCCTGGCCGGCCGGCGGCACAGCCGACCGCTCCATGCGCGCGATCTGCCAGATCGCGGCGCGCGAACTCGGGCAGCCGGTCGCGCTCGAGAATCGCGCCGGCGCCTCCGGGATGATCGGTACCAAGGCGCTCGCCTCGGCCCGCCCCGACGGCTACACCATCGGGCAGATCCCGATCTCGGTCACGCGCTTTGCGCAGATCGGCACGGTGCAGATCGATCCGCTCAAGGACCTGAGCTTTCTCGCGCGCACCTCGGGCCAGACCTTCGGCATCGCGGTGCATGCGAACTCGCGCTTCAAGTCGCTGGCCGACCTGGTGGCGCAGGCCAAGGCGAAGCCTGGCGCGATCAGCTATGCACATGCGGGCATCGGCGGCGCCACGCACGTGGGCATGGAGCAGTTCGCGCAGGCGGCCGGCGTGAAGTTCAACGCCATCGCCTACAAGGGCGGCTCGGCCGCGCTGCAGGACGTGCTCGGCGAGCAGGTCGACGTGCTGGCCGACAGCAGCTCGTGGGCGCCGCACGTCGAAAGCGGCAAGCTGCGCCTGCTCGCCACCTGGGGCGATGCGCGCACGCCGCGCTTCAAGGACACGCCCACGCTCAAGGAGCTGGGCTACGACGTGGTGGTCGAAGCGCCCAACGGCATCGGCGCGCCCCGCGGCCTGTCGCCCGCGGTGGAGAAGAAGCTGCGCGACGCCTTCCGCGTGGCGGTGAACAGCGACGAATTCAAGAAAGTGGCCGACAGCATCGATGCACCCGTCATGTACCAGGACGGCCCCGACTACCGCAAGTACGTCGAGGCCGTCTACCGACAGGAGACCGAGCTGATCCGCAAGCTCAATCTCAAGGAGCTGATGGAAAAAGGCTGACCGACATGAACGACGCCCGCCTGCTGCGCCTCCACCCGAACGACAACGTGCTGGTGGCCAAGACCCCGATCGCGCTTGGCGAGACGATCGCCGGCTTCGGCGTGCGCGCACGCGCCCAGATCCCGGCGGGCCACAAGATCGCCGCGCGGGCGATTGCGGCCGGCGAGCAGGTGAAGAAGTACGACACGGTGATCGGCGTCGCTTCGCGCAGCCTCGAGGCCGGCGACTACGTGCACAGCCACAACCTCACTCTGGTCGACTCGTACCGCGACCCGGGCTTTTGCCAGGACGTGCGCCCGGTCGACTATGTACCCGAGGCGGAACGCGCGGGCTTCATGGGCTTCGTGCGGGCCGACGGGCGCGTGGGCACGCGCAACTTCGTCGGCATTTTGTCGTCGGTCAATTGCTCGGCCACGGTGATCAAGCGCATCGCGGCGCACTTCACGCCCGAGCGGCTCGCGGCCTTTCCGAACGTCGATGGCGTGGCCGCCTTCGCGCAGACCAGCGGCTGCGGCATGTCGTCGCCGAGCGAGCATTTCGACGTGCTGCGTCGCACGCTCGCGGGCTATGCACGCCACCCCAACCTGGCCGGCGTGCTGATCGTGGGGCTGGGCTGCGAGCGCAACCAGGTCGACGCGCTGGTCGACTCGCAAGGGCTCGAGCAGGGCCGGCTGCTGCGCACGCTGGTGATGCAGGAGGTGGGCGGCACGCGCCAGACCATCGAGGCCGGCATCCGCGCGGTCGAAGAGATGCTGCCCGAGGCCAATGCCGCGGTGCGCACCCGCGTGGGCGCGCACCACCTGAAGGTCGGCCTGGAGTGCGGCGGCTCGGACGGCTTCTCGGGCATCACCGCGAACCCCGCGCTCGGCGCCGCAATGGACCTGCTGGTGCGCCACGGCGGCACCGCCATCTTGAGCGAGACGCCCGAGATCCACGGCGTGGAGTTCATGCTCACGCGCCGCGCCGTCACGCCAGAAGTCGGGCAGAAGCTGCTCGACCGCCTGGCCTGGTGGGAGCGCTATGCGACGGGGCAGAACGCGCAGTTCAACGGCGTGGTCGGCCACGGCAACCAGGCCGGCGGGCTCGCGAACATCTTCGAGAAATCGCTGGGCTCGGCCATGAAGGGCGGCACCACGCCGCTGCAGGCGGTGTACGAATATGCGGAGACTATCGACAAGGCCGGCTTCGTCTTCATGGATTCGCCGGGCTACGACCCGGTGGCGGTCACGGGACAGATCGCGAGCGGCGCACAGCTGATCTGCTTCACGACCGGCCGCGGCTCGATGTTCGGGAGCAAGCCGGCGCCGACGATCAAGCTCGCGAGCAACACGCCGATGTTTCGCCGCCTCGAAGAAGACATGGACATCAACTGCGGCGTGGTGCTCGACGGCGAGCTCAGCGTGCCGCAGCTCGGCGAGCGCATCTTCGAACAGATCCTGCGCCATGCCTCGGGCGAACGCACGCGCAGCGAGGCACTGGGCCTTGGCGACCATGAATTCGTCCCATGGCACCTCGGCATCGTGAGCTAGAGAAAGGCCCACCCCCGGCCCTCGCTCACTTCGTGTAGCTCGACTCCCCCCTCAAGGGGGCAACACCAGCGGCCCGGCAAAGCCGGTTCCGCGGTGTTCCTGGCCCCAGCCGCACTTTTTCATGCGCGGCGATTGCGCGACGGCTTGATGATTTCTGAACCAATGATCTGAATGGACATGCTCACCCTCTCCCGCCCCGACCTTCAGCGCAGCGCGAACTTCATTGCCGGCGAATGGCACCGGCCGGCCGGCCGCATGTTCGACGTGACCGATCCGGCGACCGGCGCGCCGATCGCGCAGGTGCCCGATTCCGACGCCACCGCCGCCCGCACCGCGGTCGATGCGGCGCAAGCCGCCTTTCCGGCCTGGCGCCGCACGCCGGCCAAGCAGCGCGCGCAGATCCTCAAGCGCTGGAACGACCTGGTGCTCGCCCACCAGGACGACCTGGGCCGGATGATCTCGCGCGAACAGGGCAAGCCGCTGGCCGAGGGCATCGGCGAGGTCGCCTATGCGGCGAGCTACATCGAGTGGTTCGCCGAAGAGGCGACGCGCGCCAACGGCGAGGTGATTCCCGCACCCCTGGCCGGCCGGCGCATGTTCGCGCTGCGCGAGCCCGTGGGCGTGGTGGCCGCGATCACGCCCTGGAACTTTCCGGCCGCGATGATCGCGCGCAAGATCGCGCCGGCGCTCGCGGCCGGCTGCACCGTGGTCTGCAAACCGGCCGAGGACACGCCGCTGACCTCGCTCGCGCTGGTGGCGCTGGCGGCCGAGGCCGGGGTGCCCCCGGGCGTGCTCAACATCGTGACCGCCTCGCGCGAGCGCACGCCCCAGGTGGTCGATGCCTGGCTCGACGATGCGCGCGTGCGCAAGATCACCTTCACCGGATCGACGCCTGTGGGCAAGCACCTGGCGCGGCGCTCGGCCGACACGCTCAAGAAGCTTTCGCTCGAACTCGGCGGCAACGCGCCCTTCATCGTGTTCGACGATGCCGACCTCGAGGCCGCGGTCGACGGCCTGATGGCGGCCAAGTTCCGCAACGGCGGCCAGACCTGCGTGTGCCCCAACCGCGTGTTCGTGCACGAGGCCGTGCACGACCGCTTTGCCGCGCTGCTCGTCGCCCGCGTGGCCGCGCTGCGCGTGGGGCCGGCGTCGGACGGCGCTTCGCAGATCGGCCCGATGATCAATGCGCGCGCGGTCGAGAAGATCGAGCGCCATGTGCACGACGCCACCACGCGCGGCGCGCGCGTGCTCACCGGCGGCACCAGGCTGCCCGCGCTCGGGCCGAATTACTTTGCGCCGACCGTGCTGGCCGATGCCGACGCCACGATGGCCTGCGCCTGCGAAGAGACCTTCGGCCCCGTCGTGCCGCTGACGCGCTTCGCCGACGAGGCGGCGGTGATCGCCCAGGCCAACGACACGCCGTTCGGGCTGGCCGCGTACTTCTATTCGCGCGACGTGCGCCGCGTCTGGCGCGTGGCCGATGCGCTCGAGGCCGGCATCGTCGGCATCAACGAGGGCGCGCTCGCCGCCGAGGCCGCGCCCTTCGGCGGCGTGAAGGATTCGGGCTACGGCCGCGAAGGGTCGGTTCATGGGCTCGACGACTACCTGCACACCAAATACGTCTGCCAGGGCCAGCTGGACTGACGCAAACACCCCACCCAAGGACACCTTTCATGCCTGCCCACAACAATTTCAAATCCGCGCTGGCCGCGAAACGGCCGCAGGTCGGCCTCTGGCTGTCGATGGCAGATCCGTACATGGCCGAGGTCAGCGCCACCGCCGGCTTCGACTGGCTGCTGATCGACGGCGAACACGCGCCCAACGACCTGCGCTCCACGCTCGCCACGCTGCAGGCGGTTGCTCCCCACCCGGCCGAACCCGTGGTACGTGCGGTGCAGGGCGACGCCGCGCTGATCAAGCAGCTGCTCGACATCGGCGCGAAGAACCTGCTGGTGCCGATGGTCGACACGGCCGAGCAGGCACGCGCGCTGGTCGCGGCCACGCGCTACCCGCCACTGGGCGTCCGCGGCGTGGGCAGCGCCGTCGGCCGGGCTTCGCAGTGGAGCGGGCGCACCGACTACCTCGAAGTCGCCGACGACGAGGTCTGCCTGCTGGTGCAGGCCGAGACCGTAACGGCGCTGTCGAACCTCAACGAGATCTGCGCAGTGGACGGCGTCGACGGCGTGTTCATCGGCCCGGCCGACCTGGCCGCGTCGATGGGCCACCGGGGCCGCCCCGGGCATCCGGAGGTCCAGGCCGCGATCGAAGCGGCCATGCGCACCAGCGTGGCGTCGGGCAAGGCCGCGGGCACGCTGACCTCCGACCCGAAGCTCGCACGGCGGTATCTCGAACTCGGCTGCACCTTCGTCGCGGTGGGCGTCGATCTGCTGCTGTTCGCGGGCGCCGCGCGGCGGCTTGCGGGCGAGTTCAAGGGCGCGGCGGCGCCTGCCGAAGCCGGCTCGCGTGCCGCTTACTGAGAATTTGGGCAACCATTTGCAACAAAAGTCGCAATTCCGGCGAAAAGCGGGTCTTCCCGAAGCGTTTCTCCTCTCATGCGGGTAGCTCCCACCGCTCTGAGAGTGGTAGTATCCACCCAGCGAGTCGTAACAATGCATCTGTGCAAGTAACCTCGATAAGCGCCCATTCCACCTCTGAAAAGGGAAATCATGAAGCACACTCACCTGATCGCCGCAATGGCCTTGGCAGCCCTGGCTTCCGCCCCTGCGCTGGCTCAACAACAGCCCGCCCAAGCGGCCCAGCCGGCCAACGCCTCACAAGCCCGCCAAGCAGCGTCGGGTGGCTCCCTGACCCGCGAACAAATGATCGGCATCGGCGCCGTGACCGGTGTGGTCATCGCAGCAACTGCCGGCGGCGGTGGTGGCGGCGGCGGCGGCTTCTACATTCCCCCGGGCGGTACCGGCACTGGAACCACCGGCACCAGGTAATGGCCGGAACCCTCCGCAAGGGGGGGTTCTCAGCGAGAGTCCGGCGCACCACTGGCGCGGTCCGAAAATTAGGATGTTGCGTTCTCGCATCATCCTTTTTTTTGGGCGGATGCTCTTCGGGCTCCTCGGCAATGCTCGCCACCGCCCGGCAACTTTTCAGCGCCTCGCCATCGGACTCCCCGGTATTCCGCCCGGAATTCAGCTATCTCCGCGCCTCCTTCGAAGGCCGCACCGTTTTTCTCGTGCTCGGATACGTCGACCCCCATCCTGAAGGTCCCACCGAGGTCTGGTACAGCGCCTCGGGTGAAGCAGTGCGCTTGCGCCACGGGCGCGTGGTTTCCACGGCCGGGCTCACGACCGACTGGCGCGCGGTGCGCCTCTCGAACGTGCCCACGTGGACCCAGGCCGCCAAAGGCGAGCCTTCGGCAGTGCGGTTCGAACGTGAACGCGACCTCATGCCCGGTTACCGTGCCGGCATCCGCGACGAAATCGAACAACACCCGATCGATCCGCCCCGCGACACCCTGCTCGCCGGCCGGTCCGCCGAGTCGCTGCGCTGGGTCGAGGAACGCAGCAGCACGCACCCCGCTTCGGCCGCGCTGCCGCCGGCGCGCTTCGGCCTCGCGCCTGTGGGCGACCGGTTCGAGGTGGTGTATTCGGAACAGTGCCTTTCCCGCGACCTGTGCCTGAGCTTCGAGCGATGGAACCCGCCTGCCCCGGCCAACATTGCCTCGACAAGCGCTGGTTCATGACTTTGGCACCGCTCGGCCCGATCAACCTCCCCTTCCGCCTCAGCCTGCTGGCCACAGCGATCGTGTTGACGGTTCCTTCCACCCACGCCGCGCCGAACGACCGCCTGACCGCGCGCGCTGACCAGGTGCAGGCGGGCGAGCGGCTCAGCGACTGGCTGCTGCGCCAGCCCGAGCAGGTAGCGAACCCCGGCCTGGCCTGGCAGGTACCGCAGGAGCTGCTGGCGCAGCAACTGTTGAAGGAAACCTTGCTGGTCAGCGTCGAAGCGGCCGTGCGGTCGGCATCGCCCAGCGAGCGGCCCGCGCGCGAGCAACTGCTGTCCGTGCTGAACGGCCTGCCGGTCACCGGCCGCGTGGCGCTCGGCATCGTCGATGCGCGCTGGCTCCAGGCCAACCCCGAACAAGATCCCGTGCTCGGCGAAGGCCAGCGGCTCGTGGCGCCCCCACCCGCGCTGCGCTGGGTGACGGTGGTGCAGCCCGACGGCAGCTTCTGCCGCGTGAGGCACGAGGCCGGGCGCACGGTGCTCGACTACCTGGCCGGCTGCGCACCCGAAGGCGGTGCCGACTGGGCCTGGATTGCCCAGCCTGATGGCCGCACCACGCGCGCCGCCATCGCCGCCTGGAACGCCGAGCCCGCCGACGAGCCCGCCCCGGGTGCGTGGATCTGGGCGCCGCCACGCAGCATGCCCGAGCTCGCTGCGCTGTCGGAGGGCATGATCAAGTTTCTGGCGGTGCAGGGCCCGTCGCCGCAGGAATCGACCGATGCGGCAACCCCGATGGCGACCAATGCCGCAACTGCCGCCGCCGCGCCCGCGTACGCCGCCCCCACCTCGAGCGCCGCCCTGCCAGACACCGTCGCCACCCAGCCGCGCCCGCTCGACATCAGCGGCAACGACTGGGGCGAAATCGGCCTGCTGCAGACCCCTTCGGCACGCATGGGACAAGCCGGCGACGGGCGCGTATCGCTCACGTCCATCTGGCCCTACACGCGGCTGAACTTCATGCTCCAGCCGTTCGACTGGATGGAGGCGGGCTTTCGCTACACGTCGATCTCGAACCGCGCCTACGAGGCCAGCAACACCGGCCAGTCGAACAAGGACAAGAGCATCGACATCAAGCTGCGGCTGCTGAAGGAAAGCGCCCGCGTACCCGAGGTGGCGCTGGGCTTTCGCGACATCGGCGGCACGGGCCTGTTCTCGGGCGAGTACCTGGTCGCCAGCAAACGCTGGAACGACTTCGATTTCAACTTGGGCATCGGCTGGGGTTACCTGGGCAACAGCGGCAACATCGGCAACCCGTTCAAGCTGCTCGGCAGCCGCTTCGACACGCGCGGCAACTCGGGTGCCAACACGGGCCGGTTCGGCTCCTACTTCCGCGGCCCTGCCGCGCTGTTTGGCGGCCTGCAGTGGCGCACACCCTGGGACCCGCTCACGCTCAAGCTCGAATACGACGGCAACAACTACCAGAACGAGCCGCAAGCCAACAACCAGCGCCAGCGCTCGCCCTTCAACATCGGCCTGACCTACCGCGTCTCGCCCACGATCACACTGTCGACAGGCTTCGAGCGTGGCGACAAGTTCATGGTCGGCATCACGCTGGCGGGCAATATGGCGAATGCCCAGACCACCAAGGTGGCCGACCGGCCGCTGCCGGGCTTCAGGGCCGAAGGGCCCGAGCGCTCGCCCGGCTGGGCGGCCACGGCCATGGAGATCGAGGCGCAAACCGAATGGACCGTCGAGCGCATCGCGCCAAAGCACGACGTGGTGCATGTGTGGGTGACCGACAGCAACACCGTCTATCGCACCGCCCGCGTCGAGAAAGCCATTGCGGTGCTGCACCACGACGCGCCGGACGCCTTCAAGAGCTTCGTCTTTCATTACTCGGAGCGCGGGCTCGCGGTGCATGCGCAAGTGATCGATCGGGCCGAATGGGTGACCGCGCGCATCAAGGCGCTGCCGCCGCACCAGGCCCGCGCCGTGTCGAAGCGCGACTACGAACCCGCACTGCCGCGCCGCGGCGAGAGGCCACAGATTGCCGCCACGCCCGAGCTGTCGGCACCGCTCCCGCCTGTCGAGCGCAGCCCGGCCGACGGCAATGCGCCTGCCGCACCCACCCTCGGGCCATGGGAAAAGGCCCGCGACAAGTTCAGCTTCGGGCTTGCGCCGAGCTACGGGCAGATCGTGGGCGGCCCCGACGCCTTCATCCTTTACCAGATCGGCGTGCAGGCCACCGCCGAATACCGCTTCACGCCGCGCACCTGGCTCAGCGGCAACGTCAACCTGCGGCTGGCCGACAACTACGACAAGTTCACCTACACCGCGCCCAGCGAGTTGCCGCGCGTGCGCACTTTCCAGCGCGAGTACGTGACCTCGCGGCGCTTCACGATTCCTTCGCTGCAGCTCACGCACGTGGGCCAGTGGTCGACCAACCACTACTACAGCGCTTATGGCGGCCTGCTCGAATCGATGTTCGCGGGCGTCGGCGCCGAGTGGCTGTACCGGCCGGCGCGCTCGCCCATTGCCTTCGGCGTCGACATCAACCGCGTGCGGCAACGCGACTTTGCGCAAGACTTCGGCCTGCGCGACTACAAGGTGACCACCGGCCACGCGAGCCTTTACTGGGACACCGGCTGGAACGGCGTGCTGGCAAAGGTCAGCGCCGGCCAGTACCTTGCGGGCGACCGCGGCGTGACGCTCGAGATCATCCGCCGGTTCGACAACGGGCTGGTGCTCGGGGCCTATGCCACCAAGACGAACGTCTCGTCGCAGCAGTTCGGCGAAGGCGATTTCGACAAGGGCATCTACCTGTCGATTCCGCTGGACGCCCTGCTTCCGCGGTCGAGCAAGTTCTCGATCGGCTTTGGATGGTCGCCGCTCACGCGCGACGGCGGCGCACGGCTCGGCCGCAGCCAAACCCTTTACGAAATGACGTCCGTGCGCGACCGCGGCGCCTTCGACTTTGCACCACCGCCCAACAAAGCGCCTCGTGCGGGAGACAACATCTTGAACTTCGACAGCAGCAGCAACAGCCAATGAGTGTTCGCATGAAAACCCAGCCCACCCGCGGCCGAGCGGGAAGGAGCGCACGATGAAATCCATCCTCGTGGTCTGCATCGGCAACATCTGCCGCAGCCCGATGGCCCACATCCTGCTGGCCAATGCCCTTCCGCAGCTCACCGTGTCGTCGGCCGGCACCGGCGCCCTGATCGGCCACCCGGCAGACCCGATCGCCCGCGAGCTGATGGCCGCGCGCGGGCTCGACCTGAGCGAACACCGTGCGCGCCAGATCACCCAGTCGATGTGCGCCCCGGTCGACCTCATCCTGACGATGGACGAGGGCCAGCGCCGCCACATCGAAAACAACTACCCGCTGACGCGCGGCAAGGTCTTTCGCCTTGCCGAAACCGCCAAGCTGAACATCCCCGACCCGTACAAGATGGGCCAGGGAGCCTTCGAGCACGCACTCCAACTCATCGACGCCGGCGTCGAGACATGGGCCGAACGCATTCGGCGATTCAAATGAACACTCCTGCTGTCACCAATTCGAATCCTGCGCGCCCTGGGCAGGGGGCTGCGCCTTCAGTTGGAGCTGCCGATGACGACATCCACTTGTCGGAATTCGTCGACATCTTTCTCGACCACAAGTGGCTGGTCGCCGCGATCACGGCTTTCGCTTTCGCGATTGGGGTGGCCTATATCGTGCTGGCCACGCCCATCTATCAGTCGAACCTGTTGGTTCAGGTCGAAGACTCGGCCGCTGATGCGAAGGGCTTCCTCGGCGAAGCCTCCAGCCTCTTCGACGTAAAGACGCCTGCCACAGGCGAGATCCAGGTGATTCGCTCGCGCATGGTCGTTGGCGCAGCGGTGGACCAGACACGCTTTTATATCGATGCGGCGCCGCGCTACCTGCCCGTCGTTGGCACATGGTTGGCGCGACGCGCGGAAGGGCTGTCCAATCCCGGCTTTCTTGGGATGGACGGCTATGTCAGCGGGAAGGAACGGATCACCATCGCGCGCTTCGACGTGCCACCCGCACTTGAAGATGACGAACCTTTCGTGCTGACCGCCCAGGGCGACGGCGCGTACACATTGAACCACCCGGCAATGGAGCAACCGCTCGCGGGCACAGTCGGTCAACCCCTGCACCAAATATTCGAAGATGGCGCCATCGAACTGCTCGTCGAACGGCTCGACGGAAGAGCCGGTGCGGAATTCGTTGTCTCTCGCGCATCACGGCTGCGCACCATCGAAGAGTTGCAGAAACGTTTGCAGCTCGGTGAGCAGGGTCGGCAATCGAATGTGATCAGCGTCTCGCTCGAAGACAGCGACCGCGATCGGCTCTCGAGCATCCTCAATGCAATCGGCGAGCAGTATGTGAAGCAAAACGTCGACCGCAAGTCCGCCGAAGCGCAGAAGACGCTGCAGTTCCTCGACGAGCAACTTCCCGAGTTCAAGCGCCAGCTCGAAGCCTCAGAGGACGCCTACACGCGCTTCCGCAACAAGAACGGCACCGTAGCTTTCGATGAAGAAGCCAAGGGGGTTTTGGCTCAGACCATCGAGCTGCAGACGAAGCTGCTCGAAGCGCAGCAGCGCCGCCGCGAGGTGGCCGCGCGCTTCACGGACGCCAATTCGCGCGTGAGGATCATCGACGGTCAGATCGGCGCCATTGAAAAGGAACTCGGAAGTCTCAATGCCCGCGTGAGCCGTATGCCGACAATGCAGCAGGACGCCCTGCGCCTGGAGCGCGATGTGCGCGTGAACAGCGGCCTCTATCAATCGCTGCAGAACAATGCGCTGCAACTGCGGCTGGTCAAAGAAGGTAAGACCGGCAACGTCCGACTGCTCGACAAGGCAGTCAAGCCCAAAGTGCCGGTCAAGCCGCAAAAGCCGCTGATCCTCGCGCTGTCGCTCGTACTCGGCCTCCTGGCGAGTGCGGCGGTGCTCGCCGTCCTGCGCAGCCGCTTCTTCGCCGGAATCCGCGACCCGCAGGAAATCGAGGCCCATACCGGGTTGGCGGTCTACTCAGTCGTTCCCTTCACAGCCGAACAGACGATGCTCGATCAACGCGTGGCGGCAGGTGCCAAGGGCATCCAGTTGCTCGCGGCCACCCATCCCGACAGCCCGCCCATTGAGGCGCTGCGCAGCCTGCGCATCGCGCTCCAGTTCACCACGCTCGAAGCCGGCAACAACCGGGTACTCATCACCGGCGCAACGCCGGGCATCGGCAAGAGCTTCGTTTCGGGCAACTTTGCCGCGATCATGGCGCATGCCGGCAAGCGGGTGCTGCTGATCGATGCCGACATGCGCAAGGGCCACCTCAACAAGCAGTTCGGGCTCCCGCGCGAGGGCGGCCTCTCGGAGCTGCTGGCCGGTGAACTGTCGGCCGAGCAGGCGATCCGCAGGCAGGTGATGCCCAACCTCGACGTGCTGACCACCGGCAAGCTGCCGAGCAATCCCGCCGACATGCTGATGTCGGAGAGCTTCTTGCGCGTGCTGGAGATGGCTTCCGAGCAGTACGAGCTCGTGATCATCGACACGCCGCCCGTGCTGGTCGCTGCCGACACCGCTGGCGTGGCACCGCACATGGGTGCGGTACTGCTGGTGGCCCGCGCCGACCAGACCCAACTCGGCGAGCTCAACGAAAGCGCCAAGCGCCTCGCGCATGCGGGTAAGGGCGTCACCGGCGTGGTCTTCAACGGCATCGACCTGACGCGCCGCCACTACGGCAGCCATGGCTACCGCTACGGCGGCTACCGGTACACCGAGTACAAGTACAACGAATGATCTGCGCAGGACCGGGATCGCGGCAAAGCGCGATCCCGACGCCTCGCAAGGCCGACCAGGTCCCTCAGATCGGTGCGAGTCCTGGTCTTGCGGCTGCTGCATCTGCCGCAGCCGCCGTCGGCAATGCCGACGTCCGGCGCTGGCGCTCCAGATAGACCCAGTCCACCACCTCGGCGTGCGGCTGGTAACCCCCGAGCAACAGCTTGAGCTTGCTCTTGATGGCCGGCACGTCGTTGCGCTCCAGCAGTACGCCCAGCTCTTCGATCTGCTGCGCCAGCTGTGCCCAGGGCGGGCAGGCCTCGTGCGCCTTCATCACGCGCGGATGCGCGGTGGGCATGGCGTTGTCGCCGATCAGCAGTTCTTCGTACAGCTTTTCGCCGGGCCGCAGGCCGGTGATCCGCAGTTCGATGTCGCCTTCGGGATTCTGTTCATCGCAGACCGTGCGTCCCGAGAGTTCGACCATGCGGCGGGCCAGGTCGACAATGCGCACCGGCTCGCCCATCTCGAGCACGAACACGTCGCCGCCTTCCGCCATGGCGCCGGCCTGGATCACCAGTTGCGCCGCCTCCGGAATGGTCATGAAGTAGCGCGTGATGTCTTCGTGCGTGAGCGTGATGGGCCCACCCGCCTCGATCTGCTGGCGGAACAGCGGCACCACCGATCCGCTGGAGCCGAGCACATTGCCGAAGCGAACCATCGAAAAGCAGGTGTGCGGCTTCTGCTGCGCCAGGCCCTGCAGCGTCATCTCGGCCAGGCGCTTGCTGGCGCCCATGATGTTGGTCGGTCGCACCGCCTTGTCGGTGCTGACCAGCACGAACTGCGACACGCCATGGTCGCGTGCGGCCAGCGCGGTGGTCAGCGTGCCCAGCGTGTTGTTGATCAGGCCTTCGACGGGGTTGTGCTCGACCAGCGGCACGTGCTTGTAGGCCGCAGCGTGGTAGACGGTGTCGGGGCGCCACACGCCCATGATCTGGCGCATGCGCGCGCCGTCGCTGACCGACGCCAGCAGCGGCACCACGTTGACTGCGGGCGCGGCCTGCTCCAGTTCGCGGTGAATGGCATAGAGCGCAAATTCGCTCCATTCGACCAGCAGCAGCGTCGAGGGAGACAGCTGCCCGATCTGGCGGCACAGCTCGCTGCCAATGGAGCCGCCGGCGCCGGTCACGAGCACCACCTTGCCGCGCACGTGGCGGTGCAGCAGGTCATCGACCGGCGCCACCGGGTCGCGCCCGAGCAGGTCTTCGATGTCGACCTCCATCAGGTCCTTGACCTGGACCCGGCCCTGCGCAAGATCGGCCATGCCGGGCAACGTGCGCACATGAAGATGCAGCGACAGCAGCTCGTTCAAGATCTCCGCCCTGCGGCTGTGCGAAGCAGACGGAATCGCCAGCAGCACGTCGGTGATGCCATGCGCTGCAGCATTGGCCTTGAGCCACGATGGTGCGTGAATCGGCAAGCCGTTCAGCGTGCGGCCCTGCAACTGAACCGAATCGTCGATAAACCTACGAACCACCATCTCGGGGCTGTGCGCGAGTGCTCCCGCCAATTGGCGCCCGGCCTTGCCCGCGCCGTAGATCACCACCTGCGGCAGCGATTTGCTGCGCAGCACCTGCATGTACAGGCCGCCGAGCCAGTAGCGCGCCAGCAAGCGCGACCCGCCGATTGCGAGGAACAGCAACACCGGTACCAACAAGCCCACCGTCCGTGGAATTCCGGGAACACCGATGACCGTGAACATCAGGAAATAGGCGATGCCGAACACCAGGCAGGCCCGCACGATCGCCATGAACGCCGCGCTGCCCGCATAGCGGAAGATGGCGCGGTAGAGCCCCGTGAAGATAAACACCGGTAGCGCCACCACGATCGCGGCCCCGACTGCCAGCCAATGCACCCCCTTCAGCTCTACCCATGCTTCGTACCGCAGGCTGAGTGCCAGCCAGACGCACAGCACACAAAGGGCCGCGTCGATGGTCAGCGCCAGCGATCGCTTCACGGAGCGCGGCAAGGCCAGCAACGGCTGGGCCATCCGATCGATCATGACAATTCCCTCGGCAAACGTTCGGTCATCGCAGCCTCCGGCCTGCGGAGCGCCATCGCTCCGACAGAAACGCCATTCCGGCCCCAAGCGACAAGCCCACACCGTCCGCCAGCAGATCGCCGTACTCGGCGAGCCGGTCGGGCGTGAAAGACTGCAGCAGTTCGATCAAGGCGCCGTAGCCCATCAGCGCCGGCAAGACGATGGCCATGCGACCCGGCCAGCTCCACCGCCCCAGCCAACCCAGGATCGCAAACCCGAGTGCGTGGTTGCCCTTGTCCCATCCCGTGCTAGGCAGGCTGCTCGACAATGGCGCCAGGCTCAGCACCAGCAGCGCGAGCATCGCCAACCCCAACAGCCACCGCCAGACCGCGGCACCGCGTCGCGGCCATCGGCTGAGCACGGCAAGCACGCTCATGCTGCGCTCGCGTCGTCAAGCACGCGCGCAATGGCCGCACAGGTTGCGTCCATCTCGGCGGCCGTCAGCGTGGGGTGCACCAGGAACATGATGCTGGTGTCGCCCAACTCTCGCGCCACCGGCAAGCGCTCGGCCGGCCGCCAGCCGGTGCCGTCGAAAGCCTTCTCGAGGTACACCTCGGAGCACGAGCCCTGGTAGCACGGAACGCCCATGGCTTGGATCGCACTCACGATGCGGTCGCGGGTCCAGCCGGGCGCGAGGCGCGACGGCTGCACGTAGACATAGCATTTGTAGTGCGCATGCACGCTGCCTTGGGGCAGCGCGGGCACACGCACCGCCGCATGCGGCTGGCAGGCGGCCCAGATCGCTTCGGCGTGCCGCGTGCGCTGCGCCGTCCAATCGGCCATGCGGCGCAACTGGATGCGGCCGATGACAGCCTGCATTTCGAGCATGCGCCAGTTGGTGCCAAAGCTTTCGTGCAGCCAGCGGAACCCGGGCGGGTGCTCGCGCTTGAATACTGCATCGTGGCTCTTGCCGTGGTCTTTGAACTCCCACATGGCGCGCCACAGCGACTCGTCGTTGGTGGTGACCATGCCGCCCTCGCCGCCCGTGGTCATGATCTTGTCCTGGCAGAAGGACCATGCGCCCACATGGCCGATGGCGCCGACCGCGCGGCCCTTGTAGCGTGCACCATGCGCCTGCGCGCAGTCTTCAATCACCTTGAAGCCATGCTGTTCGGCCAGCGCCATGATCGGATCCATGTCGCAGGGCCAACCGCCCAGGTGCACACAAATCACCGCGCGCGTGCGCGGCGTGAGCACGCGGGCAATGGTGGCCGCCGAAAGGTTGCCGCTGTCGGCCTCTACATCGGCAAACACCGGTGTCGCGCCCGCATTGACCACGCACGACACGCTGGCAATGAAGGTGCGCGGCGTGACCACCACTTCGTCGCCCGGCCCGATGCCCAGAGCCTTCAACGCAACGTCGAGCGCGAGCGTGCCGTTGGCCAGCGACACCGCGTGCGCGGTGCCCGTCCAGGCGGCGAACTCTTTTTCGAACTCACGGCATTCCTGCCCGGTCCAGTAGTTGACCTTGTTGGACAACAGCACGCGCTGCACGGCCTCGGCTTCTTCAGTGGTGAAACTGGGCCAGGGGGAGAAAGAGGTATTCAACACAACAAATCAGCCTTTGGGAGAAAAGAGACGGGCCGGGTTGCCCACCACCGTGGCGCCAGCCGGCACGTCACGCGTGACCACGGCGCCCATGCCGACGACGGCACCACGTCCGATGACCAAGGGCTTGCCCGGTCGGCCCTGCTTGATGACCGCGCCCGAGCCGATGTAGGCGTGGTCTTCGATGACCACATTGCCGTTGCACTTGGCACCCGGCGCGAACGTCACGAAATCGCCGATCATGCAGTCGTGCTCGACATAACTGTAGAGATTGGCGTGGAAATGCCTGCCGATGCGAATGTTGGAAGTGATGGTGACAAAAGGGCTAAGGGCCGCGCCCTCGCCCAGTGCAACTTCATCCATCTGCACCACGCTGTCCGCGATCACCGTCCAGGGGCGAACTCCATCGGCCGCGCAACGTGCGGCCAATTGTTCGCGCACCTTGCCATTGGCAATGGCCAGCACGACGTGGCGCTCGCTTGCAGGTTGCTGCAGAAACTCGGCGTAGCGGAGAACCCGGTGTCCATTGATCACAGATGCTGCGGGGCCGTCGTCGACAAAGACGAGCCGCGCAGATCCAATGCCTTGCTTCTCAAGCTGCGCTCGCGCCAGCGGCATGATGCCGCGACCGCAACCACTGGCGCCGTACACCGCGAACAGAGGATCGGTCACGAACGGCCTCCCGTAAATCTCGGCATGGTTGCCTCGCCTTCGGCCGAAATGCCCTCACGCACCAGCACCTTGCGAACCGTTAGCCACAGGATCTTGATGTCGAGCCACATCGTCCGGTTGTCGACGTACCAGACGTCGAGCTTGAACTTTTCATCCCAGCTCAGCGCATTGCGGCCATTGACCTGCGCCCACCCCGTAATGCCGGGGCGCACCTCATGGCGGCGGGCCTGCTCTGCCGAGTAGAGCGGCAGGTAGTCCATGAGCAATGGGCGCGGGCCGACCAGGCTCATCTCTCCCTTGAGCACATTCCACAGCTCAGGCAGTTCGTCCATGCTGCTGGCTCGAAGAAAGCGGCCGAATGGTGTGAGCCGCTGTGCATCAGAAAGCAGACTGCCATCAGCAGCTCGTCCATCGGTCATAGTGCGGAACTTGAGCACTTCGAAAGGCCGCCCAGCCAAACCAGGGCGTCGCTGGCGAAAGAACACCGGGCTACCGAGCCTGGCGCGAACCAGCACAACCAACAGCAGAAGCGGGATACACAGAAGCACCAGCGCCCCCAACGAAACGACGATGTCGAAGGCGCGCTTCATTTCGGCTCCATGCCTTTGCCTTCGCCAATCGCGCGCTCGATCGCGTCCGCAGAAAGAGGCGAGGCCCCGACGACCCAGTCGGCCCATTTTGCCGCCAGCTTCGCCCGGTCGAATTCGCGCTCTGCCAAAGCACGGCCGCGCTGCCCCATTGCCTTCAATGCCTCGCGGTTGTCGGCAGCCTTTTCAAGCGCGTCTGCAAATGCGGCCGCATTGTCCGGCGGCACCGCAAAACCGCACTCGTTCGCCGCGATTTGATCGGCCAACCATCCCGGATAGTTGTTCAACACCGGCAGTCCTGCGGCGATGTAGTCGAAGAACTTGTTGGGCGACGTTCCGTAGTAGAAGGCCGGAACGTTGGCGAGAATCTGGAGGCCAACATCGGTGCGCGCCATCAGGCCTGCCAGTCGAGCTTTTCCAACGGGATCATGAAATATCACGTTGTCGAGACCTTCACGATCGGCACGTTGCCGTAGCTTTTCTTTCAGCTTGCCTTGCCCAATCAACAGCAGCTTGATGTCACCGCGTTCGCGGCGCTTCAACTCGTGCGCCGCATCCAGCACCGCGTCGAGCCCGTTGGCCATACCGTGTGTGCCGGCAAAGACTGCCAATAGATCCTTCTCGCCGACGCCGGCAGGCCGCCAAGGCTCGGACGATTGGCCGAAGATTCCTAGATCGCACCCGTTGGGCACAAGTGCGATGCGCTCGCGCGGCACACCGCGACGCGCAATTCCCTCGACGATTCCCGGCGAAAGGCCGACCAGCCGATGCGCCGATCGATAGCTCGCCCATTCGAGCAGCGACATGGCGCCCAGAACCAGCGGATTGCGGATCACACCCATTGCCTTGGGCAGTTCTGGCCAGAGGTCCCGCACTTCGAACACGAAAGGCTTGCGGCGCAGCCAGCGCGCAAAGATGCCCGGAATACCGGCCGTCAAAGGCGTCGTGGTGGCGAACACCACATCGCAAGGCTCGCTCAGCGCCAGTGCAACGCTGCGCATGGCGAACTTCAGGAACAACATGGCACGCTTGAAAAGCCCGTCGCTGTTGGAGTAAGCCAGCTGAAACTCAACGATGTCGATGCCGTCGACTCGACCGCGCCTGCGACCCCGCTCGAATGGCGTTACCAGCCCGGTTTCACCGCCGCTGTAGCTGCCGCAAACCATCGTGACCTGATGGCCAAGCGCCACGAGGTGGCGAGCCATTTCGTAGGAGCGGATTCCCGCGGCGCCTTTGGGCGTCGAGAAATGCTGGTGAAAATAGAGAACCTTCATACATTCCATCGCAAGCAAGTGACTAGCTTGCAGGGCTTGCGCGCTTCTACCTCAAGAACGGGAAGCGGCGTCTTTTCCATGTAGTGGCGCGACTCGAAGCCTTCTTCGATTGCGATCCGGCCAATCTCTTCGCTCGACTCCACGCTGAGGGTGAACTTGCCGTCGCTTACGTGCATGCCATCGAGGCGCCACGAGCCGGGTGCAAGACGCCAGCGCAGCACTGCCTTGTCGCGAAAGCCGCTCAGCTCGTCCTCGACGCGCAGACATCCGGCTTCGAGACGGACGCGCCGCCGGTGCAGAGCGCCTTGCCCATCGCGGTAACCCGCCGCCACTGTCCAGCCCAATTCATCTTGCGACAGTGCTTCGTGAAAGGATGTCTTCAGCCAGTCACCCAGCAGAAAGCGCCCTAGCCGGGGCATCTGGTCCCGGTCGTCGAATTGCACCGTGTTGTGACTTGCCGTGCCGCCGAAGTACTTGAGCCAACGCGGATCTGTGTTGTAGCTGAACGTGCCGCCATCACGCAACAGATTCTGGCCGTCCACCCACAAGTCGACGTGCAGCGCGTCCGCCTGGCTGGGGCGGAAGCGGAAGCGCGGGTAGCGCAGCAATGCGAAGGCCGGCCCTTTGCGCAGCATTGCGAAGCCTCCGTCGTCCGCCATCATGCTGACCGGCGGCTCTGCGGTCATGGCAGGCAGATCGACGTCGAGCCAACGCAGCGCGTCATTCCACGGCCCATCCTTCGCGTAGGCGCGGCGCTGCTCGAACAAGGCCATCGCCAGCTGCACCGTCGGGCGGTGGTCGCGGTAGGCTGTGTCAGCAAGTTGCAGCAGTCGAGCGCCATCGTTCGCGCCGACGTTGGGTGCATCGCCATCGGCAGGGCTGACCATTGAGTAAAGCCATCGCGTAGCAGCGGAAGCCCGTTGGTACCAACCATCCGAAAAGGCCGGCTCCGACATGTGCCTGCGCCAGACTTCTGCCATGGAAAGGGTGTCGAGCATCACGCGGTGATAGTTCAGCGAGTACTGGCTGAACGAGCCTTGATCGCCGATAAGCCTTGCAGCGCGGTCTTCGAGCCAGCGCACGCCTTGGCGGCGCCACCCTTCTCCATCGCTGCGCCCATGAGCCGCCAGCCAGCTCCCACCGATGAAAAGCGCGGCGGCTTCCGACGTTCCGTGGTTGTTGTCTTGGGCCATGGCGTATTGAACGGTAGGCGCAATACGCTGGAGGTGCATGTGGACCAGTTCGCAAAGCGCGGGCACCGCGCTGCGCGCCTGTCCGAGCATCACGGCAGCCATCGCCAGATGCATGACACGCAGAGAAGCTTCTTGGCCGCACTTCCAATTGGGGCCTCGATAGGGGTGATTTACCGCGCACCAGTCGTTCAACCAGTTGTTGAGGCGTTCAAGAGCGGCCTGGTCGCCTTGACGTGCCTGCTGCGCAAAAGCCAGCACCCAGTCCATGCGAGACAGCTCCCAAAGGAGCTTGATGTCGCCCACGGCGGGATCGAAATCAGGAATTTCCCACCACGGTCTCTGCGGTTCCGGCATGCGCTTGCCGGTCAACGGATTGGCCAGCCAATCGGGTGGTTCCGCGGAAACCTCGAAGGGCCAGAAACTCAAAAGCCGTGCTGCGCGGTGCCAAGAAGACACTGGTGTCGCGGAAACCGGCGGCAACCTGCTTGGTGCAAAGAACGGCCCGCTGACCAAATCCGCCCGCAAACGACGTACTCGGCTCCAACGCAGGCGCGTTTCAAGGCGGTAAACGGCCACCCTGCGCAGGTTGGGCAGGCCAAGCGCGAGCGCCGTTCGGGCCTTGACGGCGAAGGCGCTCATTGGCTTCGCAACTGGTCTGTCACATCAAGCGTGACACGCCCCACTTCAAAAATCTCTTCCGGCGGGATGGCAGGCACCCCGGACTGGACCGCTTGCAAAAAGGCCGCCGCGCATGCGCTCTGCCCCTTGTCCTGCTTCCACAGGTTGAGCTTGGTGAAACCCGGCCAGCCGAAGCCCCGGAGCTTGCGGAAGTTGTCGAGCTGGAGCACGCGACCTGACGCAAACACTTCCACCCTCTCCTTCGGAAAGCTCGCAGCACCATTGGCCAGGTACATGATCGTGCCGAAAGAGCCGTCTTCGAAGCCGAGAGTTATCGATGCCTTGTCTTCGGTGATCGCCTCGCCAGGCGCATCGCCCATCCGACGAGCCTGGACGGAAACCACCGGACTCCCGGCCAGGAACCGCATGAGATCCACGAAGTGGCACGCTTCGCCAATGATTCGCCCGCCGCCGACATCATTGTCTTGTGTCCAGTGGTTGGCCGGAATGGCCCCCGCATTCATCGTCATGATGAAAGACTTCGGTGCCTTGACGGCATTCAACAGTGCCTTCATTTTCTGCACTTGCGGCGAAAAGCGCCGGTTGAAACCCACCATCAGCTGCGGACCCGCCCCAGCCTGATGAGCCTGCTCGTAGGCAGCCCTGACTTCATCCAGCCCCGCCCGATCGATGGCGAGTGGCTTTTCAACAAACACGTGTTTGCCTGCCTGCAGCGCCTGCGACACGAACCCTGCGTGAGAGTCGTGTCGAGTGACGATGGCGACGGTGTTGATCTCACCGCTCGCCAACATCGCCTTCACGTCGGTGGATGCCGCGGCAAAGCCTGCCTTCTCCCCGTGAATGACACCATTGATGCCACCAGCCGTGACGATCGTGTGGAACTGCGCGCCCGCGGCCTTGAATGCCGGAATCAGCATGCGCGACGCGTAGTTGCCGGCACCGATGAAGCCGAGAACCGGCTTCTGCGCGTCGAACTTTGCGTCGGGGGCCAATGTCACCTGCTGCACCATGCGCTCCTCAACTGGCGAGGAGTAGCGCAACAAGATGCCAAGCGCCCCCTTGTCCTGCGTCAGCGCGTCGTAGGCCTGAGGCGCATCTTCGAATGCGAAGCGGTGCGTGATCAGCGGCTTCACGTCGAGTTGGCCACTTGCCATCATGTCGAGAACGGCTTCGAAATTTCGTTGCTCAGTCCAGCGGACGAATCCAAACGGATAGTCTTGCCCTTGTTCCTCGTAGGCAGGGTCATATCTGCCCGGGCCGTACGAGCAGGAAACCTGAAAGCTCAGCTCCTTTTCGTAGAAGTCCGCGCGATTCAGTTCGAGCCCAGTGACACCGACAAGCACGATGCGCCCACGCTTGCGGCTCATGCGGGCAGCCTGCGTGACGGGGTCGCTGGACTTTGTCGATGCAGTGATGATGACGCCATCGACACCCTGCCCTCTGCTGAATGCCATGCCAGCGGCCACCGGATCTTCTCCGGAACCAGGGTTGCAGGTAGATGCACCGAATTGCCGCGCTAGTTCCAGCTTCGAGTCGTCGAAGTCGATTGCGAGTACGCGGCAGCCGTGTGCGCGAAGCAACTGGACTGTGAGCAATCCAATCAATCCGACTCCAGTGACGACGAAGGCCTCGCCCAACGTCGGCTGCGCGAGACGGATGCCTTGTAAGCCAATGCTTGCGACTACAGTGAATGACGCGGATTCGTCGTCCACCGACGCGGGGATACGTGCACAGAGATTCTGGGAAACCTTCACAACATCTGCGTGTGGTCCGTTGGAAATGACGCGGTCTCCAGGTTGAAAACTGTCAACCCCTGCTCCCACCCCGAATACCACGCCCACATTGCAATAGCCCAAAGGCAATGGCTGAGCCAGCTTCGATCGCACGGCATCGATTGTCGTTATCAAGCCATCTGTGCGAACTTTGCCAAGCACCATCTGGACTTTTTCAGGTTGTTGCCGTGCCTTTTCCCAATACGAAGCTTGCCCAAAGTTGACAAGCATCCGCTCAGTTCCAGCCGAAATCAAAGAAACAGCCGTATTGATCGCCAGGCTCCCGCGGGTGCACTGAGGTGAAGGCGCAACACAAATGATGCTTTTGCCGGAGGACAAATTTTGCAAAATCTGCTTCAAACTAATCTTTCAAACGCTATCGAAAAACCCGGCAGACTGCAACAATTGCAAAAGCCACCGAGAGCACACAATTAATAAAGAATGCGACAAATGGGTTGATTATATAAATTGGACAAATAACGGCACACGGCAAGACCACCACAACAAGAAGCCACTTTGTCGCTATATTCTCTTTTAGAAAAAATACCAATGGCTGAAGAAGTTGGAACAATGCTCCCGCGGTCGGAATCATCCACCAGAACGCTGGAAGATCAGACGATCCGAATACGTACTGCACATAGTAGGGAAAAATCAGGAGTACACAGAAAGATCCGAAAATCCAAAATCCGCACGCAGAGAGCATCTGAACAAACAGGACTTTGAATCGCTCATCTTTGCTCTCCAATTGCATGGCCTGGCTCAAACGATGAATTATTTGATTCGAACTGTAAGGAGTTACATATTTCAATGCATTAACCGAAGAGACAGAAACGCGATAATGAGCAAGAAGAATAGGAGCAACAAAAAAACCAACCAACATCACCGAAACAGAATTCAAAAATATTGTAGGGACGCGCGGCAAGCTCGCAAAAATTCCCCGTGCAAAATCTTTAAATTCAAATTTTCCATAGATAGGCAACAATTGTGCTTTTGCCACAGAAAGAACGGCAACTCCAATTGTGCACATGGCCAAGTTTGCACCCACGATCCCTAAGCTGCCTTCATCAATTGAAAACATAGAAACCATCAAATACGCAGCTATACCAAAAATCTGAGATGCAATTAGGGTTCTATGTCTTCTGGCTTCAAGTGCCCAGAGGGTATGCAATGTAAGCAGGAGAAAAGCAAAAGCATGCACAGCGAGCAGAACCATCGCTACGGACGCATGACGATTAACATAGAGGTAAACTTGAAAACCAATTACCACCAAAACAGCAACCCACAAACACACCAAAACCCAAAAGATTCCAGCACCCTTTTTCAGAAAAACGTGCCATTGAGATATTGGCTCAAAAATTCCTTGTACGATAAAAGATGGCGCCAATAAAAGCATTGCAATTGCAAAATTCTCAGGGCCAAATAAGCGAGGAACGAGAATAAGTTGAATCACCAGCAACAGCATTGCATTCAATTGCAACAAAGCACCCACTGATTTCAACTCTACGCCTCCTTAGATCTTTTGATGATCATATAACTCATCAATGAATATAGAGCGACTGTTTGAATTTGACGAAATGAAGCGGAAACAAGAAAAAACACAGAGATAGCCAACCAAGCAAAAACAATTCCTAACATCGGCGGATAATTGACGAAATGCCGCCATGAGCTTTTAATCTTCTTTGCCACGAATCCAAAGAGCACCAGGATGAAAATGAATCCCAACAATCCAGTGTCCATCAGGAAATAACCAACAATGTTGTGCATGTATCGAACCTGATCGACTTCAAATCCTTCAAGAATACTGCCTTGCCGCGTAAGTTCCACTGGAATTGGGTAAGACAACCCCTTACCAACTAGCGGAGATTCTTGAAATTTCTCGAGTGCGTATTGCAACTCACTGCTTCTCACTCCAGTTTTTTCTTCTGAGATTGTTTCGAATCGCCCCATCACAGCATCGATAAGAGGCAAATTCGAATCAATCAACACAAAAGCACCAGCAGGAAGTGCAATAATGAGTGTGACGAGGATGCGTTTTAGGGATCCATAGATGGACACCCAAGCAATAAATACTGCGATGCACAATGCGATCTGACTACGATAGCCAATCATCGCAACCAACAAAAAGAAGCTCCCGGCGAATACGTAGCGACGGCTTTTGTTGAGGGAGGGATGCGAAAGGCTGACTATAAATCCAATCATCCCTAGAGGAATCAATGCCTCTGTTGCGACGTACGAAAGACGACCAAGACCTCCTCGCAGGACCTCGAGGAAAGAGACTCCTACACTTATTAGGAGACGTCCAGCCCATAACAGGCAAGCAACCCAAATTGCATAGTGCAGCCTATCTAGGCTTTGAGAATATATCTTTGCGGCGATGATGTAGGTGGCAAAAAACAAGAATGGGACAATACCACGAAACCAATCCGCAAGCTCCACGCCGTTCATTATCGCAATAATTGAGTTGAACGTAAGATAGACAATGAACAGCAGCGTATAAAACCCGTACTTGTCCATTGTGGGAACTCTAGCAAACCTGACCAGCGCAAAAGCGACGACTAGAAGGAAAAAGAATCCGAACAGATAGACAGCAGGATCGTCTAGACGAGGAACGAACGGCAGCAATCCCGCCGACGCAATCGCGAGGAAAAAATAGCGGGAAGAGTTACCAAGCATATTGGTTGGCAAGAAGAAACATTCGCCAGCAGCTCAAGAAAGCTCGAGAACAGAAGTGCTTGAACATCTATTAATCCAAGGCTCCGCAGGCGTCAATCACTACCTTACCTCTGCAAATTTGAGGGAGCTTCTCTACAAACAGTCTGTGCTTGACCAGGATCACCAAAACATCAGCTTGCAAGACTGCTTCCTCAAATTGCGTTATTTCCGGCATGCTCATCAAACTACCCGGCAGCTCCTCAATATTAGGCTCCACAGCGATCAAAGAGGACCCATATTTCTCATATAGGACTTTTACAATTTCGACGCTAGGGCTTTCTCGCAGGTCATCGATATCAGGCTTGAAGGCCAAACCGAGACAGGCAATCCTAAGCTGATCTAAGCTCTTGCGCTCTCTTTTAAGCAGTTCCGCAACGGCGTGCTCCACCTTTTTGACCACCCACACAGGTTTTCTGTCATTAACGTTGCGCGCCTCGCGAATTAGTCGTGCTGAGTTTGGCGCGGCACTGACGATAAACCATGGATCCACCGCAATGCAGTGACCGCCCACGCCCGGTCCAGGCTGAAGGATATTTACCCTGGGATGGCGATTTGCCAGTCGTATTAACTCCCACACATTAATTTCTTGCTCGTCGCAGATTATCGACAATTCATTTGCGAACGCAATATTAACATCGCGGAAACTATTTTCCGTCAGTTTGCACATTTCTGCAGTTCGCGCGTTTGTCTCCACGCATTCGCCCAACAAAAAAATCTTGTAAAGAGAAATTGCGGCTTCTGCGCATTTCGTTGTCATCCCGCCGATCACCCGATCGTTCTGCACAAGCTCGCGCAAAACATGTCCTGGTAATACCCGTTCAGGGCAATAGGCGACTCTGATATCCGAAGCATCCCCGTGGCTCTGCGGAAAGGTAAGATCCGGTCTTGCTCGCGCAAGCCAACCAGCCATTTGCTCGGTCGCCCCCACCGGTGAGGTGGACTCCAGAATGACGAGGTCACCCTTCTTGAGCACCGGTGCAATCGAGAGACTTGCCGCTTCGATATAGCTCAAGTCAGGCTCATGATCACCAGTCGGACCGCTTTTGAAGGGGGTCGGAACGGCAATGAGGAAAGCATCCGCCGGCTCCGCGCGGGTGGTCGCGCGCAAGTACCCCTCGGTGACTGCCGCATGCACCACGATGTCGAGATCCGGCTCGACGATGTGGATCTGCCCACTGTTGATGGTGTCTACAGCCTTTTGATTGACGTCCACACCAATGACCTTGACCTTGCGCGATGCAAGAACGGCGGCAGTTGGAAGGCCGATATACCCGAGGCCAATAACGGAAATGGTCTTGAAAGTCATGCGATCGCAGTTTGAGGAAGGGACAGGTTGGTCTTGGCTTGCAGCAATACCTCGCCGATGCGCTGGCATGCGTGTCCATCGCCGTAGGGGTTGTGCGCATGGGCCATCGCTTGATACGCCTCAGCGTCGGTCAGCAGCGCGTGGGTTTGGGCCACAATCCTGTGCGCATCGGTGCCCACCAGTTTCACGGTGCCGGCAGCCACGGCCTCTGGACGCTCCGTGGTATCTCGCATCACCAGCACCGGCTTTCCGAGCGAAGGTGCTTCCTCCTGGATGCCGCCCGAATCCGTCAAGATCAAGGCGCTACGGTCCATCAGGTAGACGAACGGCAGGTAATCGAGCGGCTGAATCAGATGCACATTGCCGATGTTGCCCAGTAAGCGCCGCACCGGTTCCTGCACTTGGGGGTTGAGGTGCACCGGGTACACCACCTGTACATCGGCGTGATTGGTTGCAATGCGTGCGAGCGCCTCGCAGATGCGCTCGAACCCCCCGCCGAAGTTCTCTCGACGATGCCCGGTCACGAGAACAAGACGCTTGGCCGGATCGATGAAGCGAAATTGGTCCGCAAAGCTTTGCTGCAGAACCGGGTCGCTCTTTATCCGATCTCGCACCTGCAGCAGTGCGTCGATCACGGTATTTCCAGTCACATGCACCGTATGCGGCGCCACCCCCTCTGCCAGGAGGTTGTCACGAGAAGCACTGGTCGGGGCAAAGTGCCAATGCGCCAGAACACTTGTCAGCTTTCGATTGGCCTCTTCAGGCCACGGCGAGTAGAGATTGCCAGTGCGAAGCCCAGCTTCGACGTGACCCACTGGAATGCGTTGATAGAAGGCAGCAAGCGTGGCAGCCAGCGTGGTGGAGGTGTCGCCGTGAACGAGCACAGCGTCGGGTCGCCACTTACTCAAAGTCTCCTTCAATCCCTGCAGCACTCCTGCCGTGATGTCGGTCAGATCCTGGCCCGGCTTCATAAGATTGAGATCGAAATCCGGTGTGATCTCGAAGAGATTAAGCACCTGGTCCAGCATTTCGCGATGCTGGGCAGTCACACAAACCCGGGTTTCAAAGGCCGGCAAGGTCTGCAAATGCTTGACGAGAGGCGCCATTTTGATGGCCTCTGGCCGGGTTCCGAACACGAGGAGGATCTTCATAAGCGCACGAATTGGGAGACGCTGCGCCGAGGCAATGACCCCGACGAGCGGCAGAAAAGAAAAGCCGGCTGCATTCGCGAATAGCCCAATGCAGCCGAGGTCACCAGGATCAGCGGAATCGGTCCGCCGTCTCTCCGCCCAAATTCACCACCTGCGCAGCAGGCAAGATCAAGCTGATCACGCGGTTCCACCTCACGAGCGGAACCGGGTCGACATACACCACGTCTTGCGGTTCGAGCCTGAACTGCCTGGCCAGCACCAGGGCCGCCGGGTTCTTGGCGTCGAGGTGAAAGATCGCGGGCAGCCCGGTGGCGCCCTGGCGAATGACGAAGATCTGGCCAGGGTTGGACGTGGTCAGGATCGGCCCGCCCGCTTCGCCCAGTGCTTCATTCAGGTTGAGGCGGCCGTTGCTGCGCATCGTCAGCGCCGAGGGACGCAGGATTTCGCCCATCACGTACACCTTGGCGTCTTCGCGGTTGGCGATGCGGACGGTGTCACCGTTCTTCAGCGGAATGTCGTTGCCGTCGCGGCCGGCTTCGCGCAGGCGCGTGAGGTCGATGTCGATCGAGTTGCCGTCGCGCACCAGGGTCACCGCGGCGCGGTTGCCGTTGGCGGTGATGCCGCCCGCACGGTTGATGGCCTCGCTCAGCGTCATCGGCAGGTCGGTGACGATCTGCGAACCAGGCGAGCGAACTTCGCCTTCCACATACACGCGGCGGCTTCTGAACGACTGGATGCGCACGGTCACTTCGGGCTCGCGCACCTGGGTGACGATGAGCTTGGAGATCAGCTCGCCAGCCTCGGCTTCGGTGAGCCCGGCCACGCGAACGCGGCCGACATACGGAAACGCGATCTCGCCTGACGAATCGACGATGAAGCCGGGCGCCACGCTCACGCCCGTGGGGTCGGCCTGCTGCGAGATCACGGCGCCCGCGTTGGGCAGCAGCTCGGGGTGGTCATACACGATGACGCCGACGACGTCGCCCGGGCCGATGGTGTAGCGCTGCGGCTTGCCGAACAGCGCGCTCACTTCGGGCGGCAAGGCCGTGGGCGCGGTCTTGGCGAAGGTGCGCACCAGCGCGGGGGTGATGGGGGTGATGCGGTCTTCGGGCGCCGCATCGGGGAGGTACTGAAACTTGGGTGGGAGGTCTTCGGCAACCTGGTAGGGCTCTGCAGTGCCCATACCCGGAACCACGGCACAGCCTTGCAGCACGGCCAGCACCAACAACCCAGCGACGGCCGCTGCAGCCGCGTTTACTTCTCGAATCAAGACAGACCTCTACGTTTTGTTTCTTTTTGAGCGACATGCTCACAGAGGACCCGCTGTCGCTGAATGCCTCGTTCTCGCTCGGATTTTATCTTTCGTTGCAAAACGTTTGGGATTGAGACCGTTGCCAGGGCGACTCGAATGCCAACTAATTGACGACTATTACCTTTTGCTACCCAACACTTCGGAAATATGACAGCGGCTGGATGTATGCACGTTGGCGCTCGATCACGTGCTGTGCCGCCCGCGCTCTCAACTGACCGCAACCGCCCTCTACGTCCTGCCCTGCCGAATCGCGCAGCTTGGTGAGAATGCCGCGCTGGTGCAACGTGTGGGCGATCTGCTTGCAGCGCACCCAAGCGGGGCGTGCGAAAGCCACGCCATCGACCGCGTTGAACGGAATGATGTTGAGCACGCCGTACTTGCCCGAAAGCAACGCGACGATGCCGTCGATCTCGTCCTCGCCGTCGTTGACGCCTTCGAGCAGCGTCCACTGGTACTGAATGGGGTACCCAGTGCTGCGGGCGTAGCGCTCGCCTGCGTCGACCAGCTCGTCGGGCGTCATGGCGGGCGCACGCGGCAAGAGGCGCTTGCGCAGTTCGGCCTTGGTGGTGTGCAGCGACAAGGCAAGCGCAGGCTTCACGCGTTCACGCGGCAGCCGCTCGAACACGCGTGGATCGCCGACCGTGGAGAACACGAGGTTCTTATGGCCTATGTTGCCGATGGTGCCGAGCAGCTCAATGGCCTCGAGCACGTTGTCGAGGTTGTGCGCGGGCTCGCCCATGCCCATGAAGACGACCTTGCGCACGGGGCGCCGCGTGCGCGCAAGGGCAACCTGGGCCACGATCTCGGCACTGCCAACCTGCCGGATCAAGCCATCACGGCCGGTCATGCAGAACTGGCATCCCACGGCGCAGCCGACCTGTGACGAAACGCAAAGTCCGTCTCGAGGCAGCAACACACTTTCGACGGTTTGCCCGTCGGCCAAGGCAACAAGCAGGCGCTCGGCGCCGTCGGCACCAGGGTGAACGGCCTGGATGCGAGCGAGCCCCGCTAGCTCGGCTTCGATCGCTGGCAGCTCGGCGAGCAAGGTAGACGGGAAGAAGGTCTCCGGCAGGCGCCTGCCGCTGCCTCGGGGCAATGCATGCGACCACAGGCGCAAGATGCGCTGCTCGTGGCTTGGGCCAGCGCCAGCATCGCGCAGTCGGCGTTTCAGCTCTTGGATTCGCATCAGCGACAATTGTGCAAGGCCCGGGCGGTGGGACATGAAAAAGCCCGCGCTGAGACCAGGCGGGCTTGTTCGGAATTTGGTCGTGAACTCTTACGCGGTCCACGCTACGGCAAATATTCTTTTGCGGAAGTCATTGTTGTTTTTCTCGTCGTAGTGACTTCGACGCGCTGGTGTGAGATTCAGCTTGCCTGGCCAGGCAACGCTCAGCATTGTGAGCGAGAGTGGATTGTAGCAGACCGTGACGTCGGCCTGCCGCGTACGGCGAAGGCAGGCTGGCGGCGGTAACGGTCTCGCGCAGATCTGGCATGTTGATGTCAAGCATGGATGGACAAGGCTTTGTGGCGGCGCAAATCCGACACCGTCAGCGAGATGGCCGAGACGAAAAAATACAAGGCACCAAAGGCCGCGTAAGGAGCAATGTCCGCAATGCTGGGCAGCTTGGGGCCGCTTGCCTGCTTGAGGAATATGACGCCCGCCAGCGCCGATTGAGCTCCGCTCAGGATCATCGCCCATTGCGCCGCATGGCTTTTCCAGCGCCGCACCGCTGTCGCGAGCTGAAAGAGCCCGGCCAGAGCCGCCCAGACCCCATACACGACGAGCACCGCATTCATGCTCTTCCCGAGCGCGATGGCGACCGCGACTGCCGTCAGGGCGCTGACGCCAACATTGATAGCCTGCGTTGCGTTTCGCTTCATCCCTCCACTGCGCAGTGCATCGACAAAATTGGCGCCGGCGTCCCAGAGCGGATAGGCAAGAAGCAAGGCAGCAGAAATGGCAGCGTTGCTCGTGCCCAGCGCGAACGCGGCAACGACCCAGGCAACTGAAAATGTTGCCCGAGAAAAATAGTAGCGCTTCAACCATTGGTTTTTCTTCGGCGGCGCGGGTGGATCAAAGTTGCTGTCGGACATGTGTTCTCCTTGTCGATACGGGTGTTGGGCAGGTTCGCCCTCGGCTGCCGCAACTTTGAACGCCGAAGCAATTTCCCGGTAGGCGGCCGAAGGCACTTTCACTACCAAGCTAAGCTTACGAACCGCATCCCGACGAGAGGAATTCATGTCTTATTTGCGTGGCATCGAGACGTTTGTGCGGGCGGTGGAAGGCGGCAGCATCGCCGCTGCGGCACGCCATCTGGGCATCAGCGCTGCGGCCGCCAGCCAGAACCTGGGTCGGCTCGAAAAAGAACTCGGCACGCGGCTGCTGACGCGCACGACCCGCTCGCAGGCACTGACGGCTGCGGGTGAGGTGTACTTCGCCCAGGTCAGGCCCTTGATCGATGGACTGGCCTACGCCAAGTCCGAACTCTCGGCGCTGCACGATGTGGTGCAGGGTCGGCTCAAGCTCTCATGCTCTGCGGCCTTTGGTCGCCACGTAGTGGCACCGCTGATGCCGGCCTTCCTGTCGCGCTATCCACAGGTAAACCTCGAGTTGCTGATGGCAGACCGCGATGTAGACCACGTGAAAGAGGATGTAGACGCCAGCATCCGATACCGCGATGTGCTGGGCCCAGGCCTGGTGGCACGGCGCATAGCCACTTCCCCCATCCTGCTGTGCGCGGCGCCAGGCTACCTCCATCAGCATGGTCGCCCCACCACGCCTGAGGATCTGGCATCGCACTCCTGCTTGACGTTTCGCAGGCCAATGGACGGGCGCGTTGTGGAATGGCCGTTTCTGCGCGACGGTGTGCGTTTTGCGCCGACCCTCCGCACTGCGACGGTTTGCAACGACATCGACACCCTGGCCGCCTTGGTCGTGGCCGGTGCAGGCGTGACCCGACTCAGCAGCTTCATTGCCAACCCTCTGATCGCCGCCGGCCTGCTGGAGCCGTTGTTTCTGGCCGGTGCCGAACCGGCGCCGGCGCTTGCCGACCCGGGGCCCTTGGAGTACTTCGTCTGCTTCCGCGACCGCAAGCATCTGCCCGGGCCAGTGCGGGCGTTCGTCGACTTCATCGCAGACGCCCTGCAGGATCATCCATTGCTGCAAGCTCCGGCGTGGCGATAAAGTTTCCAATGAAAAAGGGCGTCCGGTCGATGAAACCGGACGCCCTTGGACGTTTGTTGGTCGGTGTGAAAGGATTCGAACCTTCGACCCCTTGCACCCCATGCAAGTGCGCTACCAGGCTGCGCCACACACCGAAGCCAGCGATTATAGCCGGCAGAAATCAGCGTCCGACGGACAGCAGTTCACGAATTTCGAAAAGCTCGCGCCGAAGGTGCATCAGCTGCGTGGGATCGATGGTGTTCACGGCACGCGGTGCAGCAACTGCGCTGGCCTCGGCTTCTTCGTCCTGGTGGATGGCCGCTTCGAAGGCCTCGTGATCGATCTCGACGGCTTCCATGCCCTCGAGCGGCACCACGCCGGACTTGCGGCGGTCGCGCTCGCCCTGCACGAGTTCTTGCAGCTTGTTGCGCGCGCCGCTGATCGTGAAGCCCTGGTCGTAGAGCAGGTCGCGGATGCGGCGGATCATGAGCACCTCGTGGTGCTGGTAGTAGCGCCGGTTGCCGCGCCGCTTCATGGGGCGCAGCTGCGTGAACTCTTGCTCCCAATAGCGAAGCACGTGCGGCTTGACGCCGCAGAGCTCGCCGACCTCACCGATGGTGAAGTAGCGTTTGACGGGAATGGGCGGGAGTGTTTTCTCCATTGAAATCAAGACCGTGCGCAGCAAACCTTAGAGATTACTCTACGCACGCGCGCCGCAACAAGCACTATTCGGCGCCCAGGCTCCACTCGACCTCGGCGGTGCCGCTCGGCTGCTCGGCGCTCCCCTGGATCTGCTCTTTGAGCTTGGCGCTCGCATGAAAGGTCGCGACGCGGCGCTCGCCGATCGGGATGGCTTCGCCGGTGCGCGGATTGCGGCCCGGGCGCGGCGCCTTCACGCGGATCTGGAAGTTGCCGAAGCCCGAGATCTTGACGTCGGAACCTTCGATGAGGCTGTTGGCGATGAGGTCGAAGAAGGCCTCGACCATGTCCTTCGACTCGCGCTTGTTGAGGCCGATCTGCTCGAACAGCAGGTCGGCCAGGTGCGCCTTGGTGAGCGCGGGCGTCTCGAGGGCCTCGAGCGTGAATTCCGCAGCGTTCATTTTTTTCATCACCCCCTGAGGCGTGCGCCGAGCTGGGCGCCCAGTTGTTCGACGATGGCGCGCACGGCCGGTTCGACCTGCTCGTCCGTGAGCGTGGCGCTGTCGTCCTGAAAGCTCAGGCGCACCGCCATGCTCTTCTCTCCCTGCGCGAGGCCGCCGGATGTGGTTGCTGATACGCCGTCGCGCGCAGGCTGTGGGCGATAGATGTCGAACAGCGTGGCGTCACGCAGCAACCCCTGCGCGGCGGCCGCCGATTGGATGGCCTGCATCAGCGCATTGTGCGTGACAGCCTCGGCCACGACCACGGCAATGTCGCGCTCGACCGCCTGGTTCCTGGGCACCGGCCGCGCCACCGGCACAGGACGCGCGGTGACGGCATCGAGCTCGAGCTCGAACACGATGGGCGCCGAGGCGAGATCCCACTTCTGGCGCCAGCGCGGATGCAGCTCGCCGACGACGCCGATGGCCTTGCCGTCGAGCAGCACGCGTGCGGAGCGCCCCGGGTGCAGCGCAGGATGCTCGGCCGGCTCGAAGCTCGGCACCCGCGGTGCGAGCAGCGCTTCGACGTCGCCCTTCGCGTCGTAGAAGTCGACGCGCTGCGGCTTGCCGTCCCAGCGCGATGCCTCGGCGTCGCCCCAGGCAAGGCCCGCCACGCGCATGGGCTGGTGAATGCCGCGCACGGTGCTGTCGGTGGTGAGCACGCTGTCGTCGCGCAGAAAGACGCGGCCGACTTCGAACACGCGCACGCGCGGCGCCTTGCGGTCCAGGTTGAACTTGAGCACCTGCAGCAGCGAGCCGACGAGCGACGAGCGCATGACGCTCATCTGGCTGGCGATGGGGTTGAGCAGCTTCACGGGATTGGCATTGCCCGCAAGGTCTTGCTCCCAGTGCGCCTCGACGAAGCTGAAGTTGATGGTTTCCTGGTAGCCGAGCGCCGCCAAGCTGCGGCGTACCGCGAAGCGGCTGCGCTGCGCCTCGGGCCGCACGCGTGCGGTGATGGGCGCGAGCGGCGCGGTGGTCGGCAGGTTGTTGAAGCCGATCAGGCGCGCCACTTCTTCGATGAGGTCTTCCTCGATCAGCAGGTCGAAGCGGTGCGGCGGCGGCGTGACGGTCAGGGTGCCCTCGCCTTCGCTCAGCGCAAAGCCGAGGCGGCGCAGCGCATCGGCGCATTGCGCCTGCGTGAGCGGCATGCCGATGACGCGCGCGGCACGCGCCACGCGCAACGTGACGGGCATGGCTTCGGGCACGCGCAAAATCTTGTCGTCCATGGCGCCGGCCTGGCCGCCGCAGATCTCGATGACGAGCTGGGTGATGCGCTCGATGATCTCCACCGTGCGGCTCGGATCCACGCCGCGCTCGTAGCGGTGGCCGGCATCGGTCGAGAAATTGAAGCGGCGCGAACGGCCCTGCACCGCCTCGGGCCACCAGAAGGCTGCCTCGATGTAGATGTTGCGCGTGTCGTCGGACACGGCGGTGGCGTCGCCGCCCATGATGCCGGCGAGCGATTCGACGGCCTGGTCGTCGGCGATCACGCCGACCTTGTCGTCGACGCCGATGGTGTTGCCATTGAGCAGCTTGAGCTGCTCGCCCGCCTTGCCCCAGCGCACGGTGAGCCCGCCGTGGATCTTGTCGAGGTCGAAGATGTGGCTGGGCTGGCCGTACTCGAACATGACGTAGTTCGAGATGTCGACCAGCGGCGTGACGCTGCGCTGGCCACAGCGCGCGAGTCGCTCGACCATCCACGCGGGCGTGGCCACCTGGGTGTTCACGCCGCGCACGATGCGGCCCGAGAAGCGGCCGCAGAGTTCGGGCGCCTCGACCTTCACGGGCAGCACGTCGGCGAACGACGTTGCCACGGGTGCGATGGCCGGTGTCTTGAGCGGTGCGCCGGTGAGCGCCGCGAGTTCGCGCGCCACGCCATACACGCTGAGGCCGTGGGCGAGGTTGGGCGTGAGCTTCAGCGTGAGCAGCGCGTCGTCGAGCTTGAGCACCTCGCGCACGTCGGCACCCACGGGCGCGTCGACGGCCAGTTCGAGCAGGCCGCCGTGGTCTTCGCTCAGGTGCAGCTCGCGCGCCGAGCACAGCATGCCCTGGCTTTCAACGCCGCGCAGCTTGCCGAGCTTGATGAGAAAGGGCTTGCCGTCTTCACCGGGCGGCAGCTCGGCGCCGACCAGCGCGCAAGGCACCTTGATGCCGACGCGCGCATTGGGCGCGCCGCAGACGATGTTGAGCAAGGCGCCCTGCCCCGCGTCGACCTGGCAGACTCGCAGCCGGTCGGCGTTGGGGTGCTGCACCGCTTCCTTGATCTCGCCGACGACGATGCGGCTGAACGGCGGCGCCACGGGGCGGCGCTCCTCGACCTCGAGGCCGCCCATGGTGAGCGTTTCGGCCAGTGCGGCGCTGTCGAGCGGGGGATTGCAGAACTCGCGCAGCCAGGATTCCGGGAATTGCATCTCTTCGATCTCGTATTCGGTAGGTGTGTGTCTGGAGCGTGGTGCTTACTGGAACTGCGAGAGAAAGCGCAAGTCGCCGTCGAAGAAGAGCCGCAGGTCGTTCACGCCGTAGCGCAGCATGGTGAGCCGGTCGGGCCCCATGCCGAACGCAAAGCCGATGTAGCGCTCGGGGTCGAGCCCCATGTTGCGCACCACGTTCGGATGCACCTGACCCGAACCCGCCACCTCGAGCCAGCGCCCGGCCAGCGGGCCGCTCGCAAACTGGATGTCGATCTCGGCGCTGGGCTCGGTAAACGGGAAGAAGCTCGGGCGGAAGCGCAGCACCAGGTCGTCGCGCTCGAAGAAGGTACGGCAGAAGTCGGTGAAGACGACCTTCAGGTCCTTGAAGCTCACGTTCTCGCCGAGCCACAGGCCTTCGCACTGGTGGAACATGGGCGAGTGCGTGGCGTCGCTGTCGACGCGGTAGGTGCGGCCTGGCGCGATCACGCGGATCTCGGGCGCCTTGGCGGTGCCGGTGCTGTCGGCCGCGGCGGCTTCGAACTCGGCCGCGTACTTCTTGATGTGCTGGTGCGCATAGCGAACCTGCATCGGGCTGGTGTGCGGACGCAGGTTGTACGGAATGCCGTCTTCGCCGTTCAGGTCGACGTAGAAGGTGTCCTGCATCGAGCGCGCAGGATGGTTCGGCGGGTTGTTGAGCGAGGTGAAGCTGTGCCAGTCGCTCTCGACTTCGGGGCCGTCAGCCACGTCGAAGCCCATGCTCGAGAAGATCTCCTCGATGCGCTCGAGCGTGCGGCTCACCGGGTGCAGGCCACCGGCGGTGCGGCGGCGCCCCGGCAGGCTCACGTCGAGCGCCTCGGCGCGCAGCTGCAGCGAAAGCTCTTCGTCGGCCAGCTGCTGGCGGCGCTCGGTCAGCGCGGACTCGATGGCCTGCTTGGCCACGTTGATCGCGGCACCGCGCGACTTCTTCTCGTCGACGCTCAGCGAGGCCATGCCCTTCATCAGCTCGGTGATGCGGCCCGACTTGCCGAGGAACTGCGCCTTGGCGTTCTCGAGTTCGGCGGGCGTCTTGGCCTGGGCAAAGGCGGCGCCTGCGGTGGCGACCAGGGAGTCCAACTCGTTCATAGCAACAACAACAAATTTCGAGGGGAAATAAAAAAGAGCTGGAGCTTTTTCAAGCGCCAGCCCTTGAGCCGTGGGCGCAGGAGCCGCCCGAAGGCAGCGCCCTGCTGTGCAGAATCAAGCAGCCAGCTTGGCCTTGACCTGCTCCACGATGCCGGCAAAAGCCGCCTTGTCGTGCACGGCGATGTCCGCAAGCATCTTGCGGTCGATCTCGATCCCGGCCTTGCGGATGCCGTTGGCGAACTGGCTGTAGGTCAGGCCCAGTTCACGCGAGGCGGCGTTGATACGCGCGATCCACAGTTGACGGAACACGCGCTTCTTGGTGCGGCGGTCACGGTAGGCATATTGCCCAGCCTTCATCACCGCCTGTTTGGCGATGCGGAAGACATTGCCGCGGCGACCGCGGAAACCCTTGGCGAGTGCGAGAACTTTTTTGTGGCGGGCGCGAGCCGTTACACCACGTTTGACGCGAGGCATGTGATTACTCCTTGTTCGTCAGTTGATCAAATGCCCATGCCGGGCAACATCGCGGCCATCGAAACCATGTTGGTCTCGTGGACTGCGGTTGCACCACGCAGGTGACGCTTGTTCTTGGTGGTCTTCTTGGTCAGGATGTGACGCTTGAAGGCTTGACCGCGCTTGACGGTGCCACCGGGACGAACGCGGAAACGTTTTTTCGCGCTGCTCTTGGTCTTCATTTTGGGCATGTGAATGCTCCTTTAGTTTGTGCTCGTGAGGCGCCGCGGATACTCCACGGACTTGTTGGCCCCGAGACACTTCTTCATCCCGCTGCTGCCTGCGCTTCTTGCGAAGTGCCGGCAACAGCGAAATCCCTTCGATAACCTTCCCTGTCACGCCCTTGCGGGCGTTTCGCTCAGGCCGACGCGGGCGCCGGCGTTTCCGACGAAGCCGGCTTGGGGCTGGCGCCCGGCTTCTTGCGGCCCGGTGCGATCATCATGATCATCTGCCGGCCCTCGAGCTTCGGAAACTGCTCGACGACGATCGTGTCGCCCAGCTCTTCGCGAATGCGCTGCAGCAGGGCCAGACCGAGTTCCTGGTGCGTGATTTCGCGGCCGCGGAAGCGGAGCGTGATCTTGCACTTGTCACCCTCTTCAAGAAAGCGCCGAATGTTGCGCATCTTGATGTTGTAGTCGCCGTCGTCGGTGCCGGGCCGGAACTTGATTTCCTTGACCTCGATGACCTTCTGCTTCGACTTCGCCTCGGCCGCCTTCTTCTGCTCGTGGTACTTGAACTTGCCGTACTCGATCAGGCGGCAGACCGGCGGATTGGCCGCCGCGACGACCTCAACCAGATCCACATCGGCCTCACCGGCAAGGCGCAAGGCCTCGGAGAGACTCATGACACCCATTGGCTCGTTTTCCGGGCCGACAAGGCGGACTTCCGGGGCCATGATTTCCCGGTTCAGGCGGTGTTGGCGTTCCTCGCGGTGGCGGCGGTCGCGAAATGCAGTAGCGATGGTCAGAATCCTTCAAAAATTGCTACAAAATCTGTAGCGGACGCCGGGTCAGCCCTCGCGGACAAGCGGCAAAATGGTTCGAAAAGCACACTTTGGGGTGCCTCGCGGACAAATCAACGCTTGTCAGCAACATCCTGGACGAGCCGTTGCATGAACGATTCGAGGGACATTGCACCGAGGTCTTGATTGCCCCGGGCGCGCACTGCGACGGCACCAGCTTCCTTCTCTTTGTCGCCGACGACGAGGATATAGGGAAGCTTTTGCAACGAATGCTTGCGTATTTTATACGTAATCTTCTCGTTGTGCAGATCCAGCTGAACCCTAAGCCCTTGATTCTGCAGCGTTTTCGCCACTGCGCTGGCGTAATCGGCCTGCCCTTCGCTGATATTGAGCACCGCCACCTGCACCGGCGCGAGCCATGCGGGCAGCGCGCCGGCGTGATGCTCGATGAGCATGCCGATGAAGCGTTCGAGGCTGCCGACGATCGCGCGGTGCAGCATAACGGGGTTGGCGCGGCCACTCGATTCCGTGACGTATTCGCCGCCCAGCCGCTCGGCCGTGTTGAAGTCGACCTGCATCGTGCCGCACTGCCATTGGCGGCCGAGTGCGTCCTTCAGCGTGTATTCGATCTTGGGGCCATAGAAGGCGCCATCGCCGGGCGAGATGATGAAGTCGACGCCCGAGCGGCGCAGCGCCTCCATGACGGCATGCTCGGCCTTGTCCCAGAGTTCGTCCGAGCCGACGCGGTTGTCGGGCCGCGTCGCGACCTTGTAGAGAATGTCCGTGAAGCCGAAGTCGGCGTACACCTTCTGCAGCTGCGCCGTGTAGGCCACGCACTCTTCGAGGATCTGGTCTTCCGTGCAGAAGATGTGGCCGTCGTCCTGCGTGAAGCCGCGCACGCGCATGATGCCGTGCAGCGCGCCGCTCGGTTCGTTGCGGTGGCACTGGCCGAACTCGCCGTAGCGCAGCGGCAGGTCGCGGTAGCTGCGCAGGTCGCTCTTGAAGATCAGCACATGGCCGGGGCAGTTCATCGGCTTGAGCGCGTATTCGCGCTTTTCCGACTCCGTCGTGAACATGTTGTCGCGGTAGTTCTGCCAGTGGCCCGTCTTCTCCCACAGGCTCTTGTCGAGGATCTGCGGGCCCTTCACTTCCCAGTAGCCCGTGTCGCGGTAGATGGCGCGCATGTACTGCTCGACCTGCTGCCAGATCGCCCAGCCCTTGGGGTGCCAGAACACCACGCCCGGCGCCACTTCGTCGATGTGGAACAGGTCGAGTTCCTTGCCGAGCTTGCGGTGGTCGCGCTTCTCGGCCTCCTCGATGCGCTGGATGTACTGGTCGAGCTGCTTCTTGTCGGCCCAGGCCGTGCCGTAAATGCGCTGCAGCTGCTCGTTCTTGGCGTCGCCGCGCCAGTAGGCGCCGGCCAGCTTCGTGAGCTTGAAGACCTTCAGGAAGCGCGTGTTCGGCACGTGCGGGCCGCGGCACATGTCGACGTATTCCTGGTGGTAGTACAGGCCCATGGCCTGCTCGTCGGGCATGTCTTCGACGAGGCGCAGCTTGTAGTCTTCGCCGCGCGACTTGAAGACCTCGATCACCTCGGCGCGCGGCGTCATCTTCTTGACGACGTCGTAGTCCTGCGCGATCAGCTCGCGCATGCGCGCCTCGATGGCCGCCATGTCCTCGGGCGTGAAGGGGCGCTCGTACGAGATGTCGTAGTAGAAGCCTTCCTCGATCACCGGGCCGATCACCATCTTGGCCGTCGGATAGAGCTGCTTCACGGCATGGCCGACCAGGTGAGCCGTCGAGTGGCGGATGATCTCCAGGCCCTCGTCGTCCTTGGGCGTGATGATCTGCAGCTTGGCGTCGTGGTCGATGACGTCGCTGGCATCGACGAGGCGGCCGTCGACCTTGCCGGCCACCGTCATCTTGGCAAGGCCCGGGCCGATGGACTGGGCGACTTCGGCCACCGAAACCGGGCCGGGAAACTCGCGGCGCGAGTTGTCGGGAAGCGTGATCTGGATCATGTGAAAAACCTGCTGAGAAAAAGCAAAAAGCGCGGGGGTTGGCCGCGCTTTGCTGGGGTCTGGTTGGCTGGAAGAACCAGCGCGCGCGGCCTAACGGGCCGTCTCGACGAAGCTGCCTTCTTCGAGACGGACAACCAGTGCGGTGTCCGTAGTTCGCGGTGTCATAACCAGATTGCCTTTCTCGCCCTTGTTGACGTAGGAAAGCGCCGATTCTAGCCGCAGAGACGCAAAAAAGCCCGGCACGCGGGCCGGGCTTCATTCGAGCGAGACCGCCTGCCCGATCAGTGGAACTGTTCTTCCTCGGTCGAACCGGTCAGCGCCTTGACGCTGGACGCGCCGCCCTGCACCACGGTGGTGACGTCGTCGAAGTAGCCGGCGCCGACTTCCTGCTGGTGCGACACGAAGGTGTAGCCCAGTTCGCGCGCCGCGAATTCCGGCTCCTGCACCATTTCAACGTAGTGCTTCATGCCTTCGCCGCGCGCATAGGCGTGCGAGAACTTGAAGGTGTTGTACCAGTTGCTGTGGATGCCGGCCAGCGTGATGAACTGGTACTTGTAGCCCATCGCCGAAAGCTCGTCCTGGAACGAAGCGATGGTCTTGTCGTCGAGGTGCTTCTTCCAGTTGAACGACGGCGAGCAGTTGTAGCTCAGCAGCTTGCCCGGGAACTTGGCGTGCATGGCATCGGCGAACTCGCGCGCGAAACCCAAGTCCGGCGTGCCGGTTTCGCACCACACGAGGTCGGCCACTTCGGCATAGGCCAGGCCGCGGCTGATGGCCTGCTCCGACCCGTTCCTGACGCGGAAGAAGCCCTCTTGCGTGCGCTCGCCGGTGAGGAAAGGCTTGTCGTTGGCATCGTGGTCTGAGGTGATCAGGTTGGCGGCCTCGGCGTCGGTGCGGGCCAGCACGATGGTCGGCACGCCCATCACGTCGGCGGCAAAACGCGCGGCCTGCAGCTTCTCGACCGCTTCGTGCGTCGGCACCAGGACCTTGCCGCCCATGTGGCCGCACTTCTTGACGGCGGCCAGCTGGTCTTCGAAGTGCACGCCCGCAGCGCCCGCGGCGATCATGTTCTTCATCAGCTCGAAGGCGTTGAGCACGCCGCCGAAGCCGGCTTCCGCATCGGCCACGATCGGCAGGAAGAAGTCGATGAACTCCTTGTCGCCGGGATTCAGGCCACGGCCCCACTGGATTTCGTCGGCGCGCTTGAAGGTGTTGTTGATGCGGCGGACCATGGCCGGCACCGAGTCGTAAGCGTAGAGCGACTGGTCGGGGTACATCGTCTCCGAGGTGTTGCCGTCGGCAGCCACTTGCCAGCCCGACAGGTAGACGGCTTCGAGGCCGGCCTTGGCCTGCTGCAGCGCCTGGCCGCCCGAGATGGCGCCGAAGGAGTTGACGTAGCCCTTCTTGGCGCCGCCGTTGATCAGGTCCCACAGCTTTTCGGCGCCGCGGCGCGCGAGCGTGTTCTCGATCGGCAGCGAGCCGCGCAGGCGGACCACGTCGGCGGCGCTGTAGTTGCGCTTGATGCCCTTCCAGCGCGGGTTGGTGGCCCAGTCTTTCTCGAGGGCGGCAATCTGCTGTTCGCGGCTCAGTTGTTCGGTAAGGGTCTGGGGCATGGTCACTCCGTGAGGTTGTTGAAGGCATCGGCCGCTGGGGCCTTGGCATCCACTTTAAACCTGTGCACCACTCTTATGTCTTATAGAAGACATATTTTTGCATCAACAAAATCAACAACTTAGACGCGTATCCCTCTATATGAAATAGTCTTTCTCATATTGAGAAAAAATATTGCAGCGCAGCAGGTGCCCATTCCGCATTGTGGAGTCAATCTTTCAGTGTGAAAAATGGCGCGGCCTCGAACACGCGCCGTGCGGCCCTGGGTGTCGAGCGGCTGGGGCATCATCGGCGGCTCCTTGTTCAACAAGCTCCCATTGACCGCTACCGCCCCCACCTCGAGCCGCCTCGCGGCCTATGGCTGCCTGGCCCTGAGCATGTCGCTCGTCGGCGCCTACGTGGCACTTTCCAAGCCCCTGACCGTCGCGTTCCCGGTGCTGCTGCTCGCGTGGCTGCGCTTCGGCATCGCGGCGCTCGCGATGCCGCACTGGCTGCGCCGCGCGCCCGGCGAACCTCCCATGAGCGGGCGCACGCGCTGGCTCGTGTTCCTCGAGTCGTTCCTCGGCAACTTCCTGTTCTCGATCTGCATGCTGTTCGGCGTGAGCATGACGAGCGCGGTGTCGGCCGGCGTGATCATGGCGTCGATCCCCGCTGCGGTCGCGGTGGCGAGCTGGCTCTTCCTGCGCGAGCGCATCACGGTGCGCATCGCACTCGCCATCGGCTGCGCCGCACTCGGCATCGGCCTGCTGGCGCTGACGCCGGCGCATGCGCCCGCGGCAACGCCCGGCGGCGCGTCGCCGTCCGCGATGCCTTGGCTCGGCAACCTGCTGGTCTTCTGCGCGGTGCTCTGCGAGGCCGCGTACGCGGTGATCGGCAAGTCGCTCACGGGCCGGCTCGGCCCGAAGCGGATCTCGTCGCTGATCAACCTCTGGGGCTTCGTGTTGTCGATGCCGTTCGGCGTGTGGCTCGCATGGCACTTCGACTTCTCGGCCGTGCGCATCGAGATGTGGGCGCTGCTCGTGCTCTATGCGCTCGCCGCGAGCATCTGGACGGTGTGGCTCTGGATGACGGGCCTGCGCAACGTGCCCGCTGCGCAGGCCGGCGTCTTCACCGTGATGCTGCCCGTGAGTGCGGCATTCGTGGGCGTGCTGGCGCTCGGGGAGAACCTCTCTGCGGCACAGCTGGTTGCGTTCGCGCTTGCACTCGTCGGCGTGGTGCTCGCCACGTGGCCCGCACGCCGGAGCTGAAGAGACGCATACGCCCCTCTGAAAAAACAACAACTCCCAATGAAAAAAGCGTTTTTTCCCTTGGAAACGCGTTTTTTCTCCTTTAGCATCCGCAGTGCCACTGGAGACGCCAGTCTTTCATTGGTGAACGTTCAACCAAAAAAGGAAATCAACCATGGCAACTGCAAAAAAGGCTCCGGCCAAGAAAGCTCCGGCTAAAAAGGCTGCACCTGCAAAGAAGGCGGCTCCGGCCAAGAAGGCTGCTGCTCCTGCGAAGAAGGCTGCCGCACCTGCAAAGAAGGCTGCTGCTCCTGCCAAGAAGGCTGCTGCTCCTGCGAAGAAGGCCCCTGCCAAGAAGGCCGCTCCCGCCAAGAAGCGCACGCCCAACGCCGCCTTCATGAAGGCGCTGACCCCCAGCCCGGCACTCGCCGCCGTGGTCGGCTCCACGCCGCTGCCGCGCACCGCCGTCGTGAGCAAGCTGTGGGACTACATCAAGAAGAACAACCTGCAGGACAAGGCCAACAAGCGCAACATCAACGCCGATGCCAAGCTGAAGGAAATCTTCGGCAAGCCGCAAGTGTCGATGTTCGAACTGGCCGCGCTGATCGGCAAGCACGTCAAGTAAGCGCACCACCCCGAACGACCTCCGTGCCGCAGGCACCCGGGTCGCTCAGGAAAGCCGGCGAAAGCCGGCTTTTTTTCGTCCGTGCTTTTCTTCCTCGAAGCCTCAGCGCATCGCGTCCACCGCCGGCGCAAGGAAGCGCGAAGGAGTGCAGCCGAAATGCCGCCGGAAGGTCTCGATGAAAGCGCTCACCGAGCTGTAGCCCACCGTGAGCGCCACCGCGGTCACCGGCGCTCCAGCGCCCAGCAACTGCACCGCCTTGAAGAGCCGCGCCTGCTGGCGCCACTGCGCGAAACTCAAGCCGGTCTCGGCCGCGAAGCGCCGCGTGAGCGTGCGTGCCGCCATGCCGATGTGCCCGGCCCATTGCGCGATCGTGTCGTCCGGCGACGGGTCTTCGGCCAGGGCGGCGGCCATCGCGAGCAGGCGCGCGTCGCGCGGCATCGGGAGGTGCAGCGAAGCCCCCGCATTCGCGGCCAGTTCATCGAGCAGCACCGCCACCAGCCGCAACCGGCGCTGCGCCTGATCGGCGTCGGGCTCCTGCGGCAGCGAAAGCAGCCGCGCCACGAGTTCGCGGACCAGCGGCGTCGATGCGAACACATGCGGCTGCGCCGGCAGCGCGCCGGTCAGTGCCGGATCGAGGTAGAGGCTCCAGCCGGCCGTCGCGCCACGGCTGTGCGCCGCATGCGTGCAGCGCGGCGCGATCCAGCCGATCCAACCGGGCGGCAGAACCCACCGGCCGGCCGGCGTCTCGATCAGCAGCAGGCCGGCGCGCAAGGCGAACAGTTGTCCCTGCGCATGCGCATGCGCGTGGGTCACGCGCGCGGCGTCGTGGGCATCGACCGAGAGGTGCAGGTGCGGTGGGGAAGGATCAGCAGCCATCGCGTCCCTGCGCGGATCGATGCATGGCCCGATCGCGATGTCGATCGGCCCAGCGCCGCAAGCCCGCCGAAGGGGTTCTGCCTAGCATCGGAATCCTCATCGATCCACCTATCCCCGTCTTCCCGAAGGAATTGCCATGAAAGCCCAGGATGTCTTGCCCGACGACCACGATTTCGCCCTGCTCGGCGGCCGGACCGTGCGCAAGGGCTCGGTCGGCGCCTTCCTCGCCAACGTGCGCGTGCTCGAGGACGCCGGCGCATCCGTTGCGGAGCGCCAGACCGCACGCGAGGACCTCGTCGCACTGATCCCCACGCTCGAGGCACTGGGCCTGTTCGAGGTGTTCGAGCTGCGCTCGCCCATCCTGCGCGCAGAGGTCGCGCAGCATCTCGCCGCCTTCAGCCCTGCGCCTGTTGCTGCTGCCTTGCCGCGCGCGTGATCGTGCCCAGCGTGCCTCGCGTGCTGATCACCTCGGGGTCGAGCGGAATCTCGATCAGCGTGCCGGTGTCGGCAGCCAGCGCACGCAGCAGCGCGGCTTCGAACTGCGCGGTCTCGGTCACGCGCTCGGCCGCGTAGCCGTAAGCGCGCGCGAGGCCGCAGAAGTCGGGATTGCGCAGCGCGGTGCCGCTCGTGCGCTCGGGGTACTCGCGCTCCTGGTGCATGCGGATGGTGCCGAACATGCCGTTGTTGAGCAGCACGATGATCGTCTTGCCGCCGTGCTGCGCCGCCGTCGCGAGCTCCTGCCCGTTCATGAGGAAATCGCCGTCGCCCGCGATCGTGAAGCCCACGCGGCCGGTCGCGAGGTTGGCCGCGATGGCAGCCGGCACGCCGTAGCCCATCGCGCCGCTGGTGGGTGCCAGCTGCGTCTTCGCGCCCTTGGCCAGGCCGTGGTAGCGGAAGTAGCGGTGCACCCAGCTCGCGAAGTTGCCTGCCCCGTTGGTGATGGCGGCATCGGCCGGCAGGTGCTTCTGCAGCAGCGCCACGACCTCTGCCATGTCGACGGGCCCGCGCGGCGCATCGGCGGGCATGCCCGCGAGCGCCTGCGGCACGAGGTTGGCCTCGTAGTCGGCATGTGCCTGCGCGGTCCAGGCTTCCCAGGGCAGCGTCGGTGGCGCGCTCAGCACCTCGAGGCTGCGCGCGGCGGCGCTCATGCCGGCGTTGATCGCCAGGTCGGCCTGGTAGACGCGGTTGAGCTCCTCGGCGCTGGCATGGATGTGCACCAGCTTCTGGCGCGCCTTGGGCGCTTCGAGCAGCGTGTAGCCGCCAGTCGTCATCTCGCCCAGGCGCGGACCGATCGCAATGACGAGGTCGCTGTCCTTCACGCGCTGCGCCAGCTTGGGGTTGATCGCGATGCCCACGTCGCCCGCATAGAGCGGATGGTGGTTGTCGAAGGTGTCCTGAAAGCGGAAGGCGTTGGCCACGGGCAGGCGCCAGTTCTCGGCAAAGCGCTGCAGCGCCTGCGCGGCCTGCGGCGTCCAGCCGCCGCCGCCCGCGATCACCAGCGGGCGTTCGGACTTCAGCAACAGCTCGCGCAGGCTGCGCAGCGCGCCGGGGTCGCTCCACGGCTGCACGGCCTCGACGCGCGGCAGCGGCCGTGCCGCGGTGTGCGTGCGCAGCATGTCCTCGGGCAGCACCAGCACGACGGGGCCGGGGCGGCCGTTCATCGCGGTCGCGAAGGCACGCGACACGTACTCGGGAATGCGGTCGGCGTCGTCGATGCGCTCGACGCGCTTGGCGAAGCCCTTGGTGCTCGGGCCGAAGAAGCTCGCGTAATCCACCTCCTGGAAGGCCTCGCGGTCGCGGAAGTCGCTGCCCACGTCGCCGACGAACAGCACCATCGGCGTCGAATCCTGGAACGCGTTGTGCACGCCGATCGAGGCGTTGGTGGCACCCGGGCCGCGCGTCACGAAGCACACGCCCGGCCGACCGGTGAGCTTGCCGTGCGCCTCGGCCATGAAGGCCGCACCGCCCTCCTGGCGGTTGACGATGAAGCGGGCGCGGTCGCCGAAGGCATGGAAGCCGTCGAGCACCGCGAGGAAGCTTTCGCCCGGCACGCCGAATGCGATCTCCATGCCCTGTGCGATCAGGCACTCGACGATCAGGTGGCCCGCGGGTTGTGATGTACTCATGAGAAGTCGAACCTCGTTGCAGTCAATGTCTCGGCAATTATGTGCACCCCCTCTCGTCGCCTTGCGTTAATTCACCAAATGGTTAAATTCGCGCCATGAAGGCCCCCAAGGATTCCCCGCCCGAAGCGCTCGAGCCGCGCTCGCGCGACGCCGATCGGTCGCAGCTCGCCATCCTTGCGTCGGCACGCGACGAGTTCGCCCAGCGCGGGCTGGCCGGCGCGCGCATGGACAGCATCGCCGCGCGGGCGGGGCTCAACAAACGCCTCATCTACTACTACTTCGGCAGCAAGGACGACCTGTTCCTCGCGGTGCTCGAGCGCACCTACGCCGACATCCGCGAAGCCGAGCAGAAGCTGCACCTCGACGAGATCGATCCCGTCGAGGCCATCCGGCAGCTGGTCTCGTTCACCTGGCATTACTACCTCGAGCATCCCGAGTTCATCACGCTGCTCAACAGCGAGAACCTGCATGGCGCTGCGCATCTGAAGCGCTCCGGACGCATCCAGGAGATGAACTCGCCGCTGGTGCAACTGCTCGACACGGTGCTCGAGCGCGGCAAGCGCGACAACCTGTTCCGCGCCGGCGTCGACCCGGTGCAGCTCTACATCTCGATCGCCTCGCTCTGCTACTTCTACCTGTCGAACAACAACACGCTGTCGGCGGTGTTCGGGCGCGACCTGCGCGCGCCCAAGGCGATGGCGCAGCGCCTCTCGCACATGACCGACCTGGTGCTCGGGTACGTGCTGCACTGAGCGGCGCACGCCCGTTCGCGGGCCTTTAAGGGTATTCACGGATTCGCAGCGGTTGCGCTGGTGCGGCGGGCTTTCTAGAATCCACAATTCACCCGCTGGTGAATTAATCGATTTCTACGACAAGCGGCCCGCCCGCACGGAGACAACCATGAAGCAACTCGCACGCACCACCGCACTGGCCACGCTCACCTGCATGGCCGCCCTGATGCCGGGCCTCGCGTCGGCGCAAAACGGCTATCCCACCAAACCGATCCGCGTGATCGTGCCGTTCGCGGCCGGCAGCACCACCGACATCATTGCGCGCGCCATCGCCGACAAGATGGGCCAGAGCATGGGCCAGACGCTGGTGGTGGACAACCGCGGCGGCGCCAGCGGCACCATCGGCCAGCAGGCCGTGGCCACGGCCGCGCCCGACGGCTACACGGTCATGATCCACTCGTCGTCGCACACGGTCAGCCCCTCGACCTTTGCAAAGCTGCCGTTCGACACGGTGGCCGACTTCGCCGGGGTGTCGCCCATCTCGTCGCTGTCGAACGCACTGGTCATCGCTCCCTCCAAGGGCATCAAGACGCTGCAGGAGCTGGTGGCGGCCGCCAAGGCCAAGCCCGGCACCATCAACTTCGCATCGGCAGGCCAGGGCAGCGCCACCCACCTGAATGCCGAGAAGTTCAAGATGGCCGCGAAGATCGACGCCACCAACATCCCGTTCAAGGGTTCGGCCGAGGCCGTGACCGAAGTGCTCTCGGGCCGGGTCGACTACTACTTCTCGCCGATCGCGCCGGTGATCGGCCAGATCAAGGACGGTCAGCTGCTCGCGCTGGCCGTGGGTTCGCCCAAGCGCTCCGCCGCCCTGCCCGACGTGCCGACCACCACCGAAGCGGGCGTGCCCGGCTCGGAATTCAACTTCTGGATCGGCATGATGGCGCCCGCCAAGACGCCGCGCGACATCGTCAACCGCCTGCACGACGAGGTGGCCAAGGCACTCGCCTCGCCCGAGGTCAAGGAACGCTTCCTGAAGCTCGGCGCCGACGCCTGGACGCTCAAGCCCGAGCAGTTCGACGCCTACATCAAGGACGAGATCAAGAGCAACGCGACGCTCGTCAAGGCCGCCGGCCTGTCGCCGCAGTGAGCTGCATCGGCCCGTCTCCCTTCTTCTTCTTTCTTCTCTCTCCAACTCCTTTTCGGCTGAAGACATGGCTACACAACGACTCGGACTGATCATGCACGGCGTCACCGGACGCATGGGCATGAACCAGCATTTGATCCGCTCCATCTGCGCAATCCGCGCCCAGGGCGGCGTCACGCTTTCCAATGGCGACAAGGTCATGCCCGACCCGATCCTCATCGGCCGCAACGCCGAGAAGATGGAAGCGCTCGCCAAGACCCACGGTATCGCGCGCTGGGGTACCGACCTGGACAAGGCCCTCGAGAACAAGGAAGACACGGTCTTCTTCGACGCCGGCACCACGCAGATGCGCCCGACGCTGCTCGCCAAGGCGATCCGCGCCGGCAAGCACGTGTACTGCGAGAAGCCGATCGCCACCAACCTCAACGAAGCCGTCGAGATCGCGCGCCTCGCGCAGGAATCGGGCCTGAAGCACGGCGCGGTGCAGGACAAGCTCTTCCTGCCCGGCCTGCGCAAGCTCGACATGCTGCGCCGCGCGGGCTTCTTCGGCCGCATGCTCAGCGTGCGCCTGGAGTTCGGCTACTGGGTGTTCGAGGGCGACCTGCAGCCGATCCAGCGCCCGAGCTGGAACTACCGCAAGGAAGACGGCGGCGGCATGATCCTCGACATGATGTGCCACTGGCGCTATGTCCTCGACAACCTGTTCGGCGAAGTGAAGTCGGTCTCGTGCATCGGTGCCACCCACATCCCGACGCGCTGGGACGAAGCCGGCAAGCCCTACGAGGCCACCGCCGACGACGCGGCCTACGCCACCTGCGAACTCACCGGCCACAACGGCGAGCCGGTGATCGCGCAGCTCAACATGAGCTGGGCCACGCGCGTGCGGCGCGACGACCTGGTGACCTTCCACGTCGACGGCACCGACGGCTCGGCCGTGGCGGGCCTGTCGAGCTGCCGCGCCCAGTCGCGCGTGGCCACGCCGCGCCCGGTGTGGAACCCCGACGAGAAGCAGACGATGAACTTCTTCGACCAGTGGCAGGAGATCCCCGATTCGCAGGCCTATGACAACGGCTTCAAGATCCAGTGGGAGCACTTCATTCGCCACGTGGTCGAGAACGAGCCCTACAAGTGGACGCTGCCCGAAGGCGCCAAGGGCGTGCAGCTGGTCGAGGCCGCGCTCGAATCGTGGCAGGACCGCCGCTGGGTCGACGTGCCGGCGCTGAAGGTCTGAGGCCCGTCGCCATGGCACTGTCGCTGACCCTTCCCACCGCGAGCGGCGCGCTCGCGCCCTACGCCCTGCGCGGCACCGCACCGGTCAAGCCCGACGCGGGCGTCAAGTTCAACCGCATCGCCTACTCGGCCGCCCACGTCGTGGCCGACCCGCTCGCGGCCATCGACCCGTGGCTGCAGTCCGCCGTCGACTGGGACACCACGATCGCCTACCGCCGCCACCTGTTCTCGCTCGGCCTGGGCGTGGCCGAGGCCATGGACACGGCGCAGCGCGGCATGGGCCTCGACTGGCCGACCTCGCTCGAGCTGATCCGCCGCTCGCTCGACGCGGCCAAGGATGTGCCGGGCGCGCTGGTGGCCTCGGGCTGCGGCACCGACCACCTGAACATCGACGACGTGAAGAGCGTCGACGACGTGATCCGCGGCTACGAGGAGCAGATGGCCGCGATCGAGGCGCTGGGCGGCAAGCTGATCGTCATGGCGAGCCGCGCGCTCGCCCGCGTTGCCAAGAGCCCGGCCGACTACGAACGCGTGTACGACCGCATCCTCAGCCAGGCGAAGCAGCCCGTGGTGCTGCACTGGCTCGGCGACATGTTCGATCCGGCGCTCGCAGGCTACTGGGGCACGAAGGATGTCGATGCAGCGATGGACACGGCCGTGGGCATCATCGCGGCGCATCCGCAGAAGGTCGATGGCATCAAGATCTCGCTGCTCGACAAGGACAAGGAAATCGCGATGCGCCGGCGCCTGCCGTCCGGCGTGCGCATGTACACCGGCGACGACTTCAACTACGCCGAGCTGATTGCCGGCGACGGCTTCGGCAGCGAACCCATGCATGGCCAGAGCGACGCGCTGCTCGGCATCTTCGACGCCATCGCGCCGGCGGCCAGTGCCGCGCTCGGTGCGCTCGCGCAAGGCAACACCGAGAAGTTCCACGCGATCCTCGGGCCCACCGTGCCGCTGTCGCGCCACATCTTCGCGGCGCCCACGCGCTTCTACAAGACCGGCGTGGTGTTCATGGCCTGGCTCAACGGCCACCAGAAGCACTTCACGATGGTGGGCGGCCAGCAGAGCACGCGCTCGCTGCAACACTTTGCCGAGCTGTTCCGTCTTGCGGACGCGGCCAACCTGCTCGAACAGCCGGAACTCGCGGTGAAGCGCATGCAAACGCTGCTGGCGCTGCACGGCGTGGAAAGTTGAGCGGCCGATGCGCGATTTCTCGCCAAACCACGACTGGCTGTCGATCAACACCGCCACGGTGCGCAAGCAGTCGGGCGCCGAGGTGCCGCTGGACCGCATCATCGACCAGTGCGCCGAGCGCGGCATCCGCGCGATCAGCCCCTGGCGCGACCAGGTGGCGGCGGTCGGGCTCGACAAGGTGGCCAGGCAGCTGAAGGCGCACGGCATCGGCCTGTCGGGCTACTGCCGCGGCGGCTTCTTCCCGGCACCCGATGCGGCCGGCCTGAAGGCCGCGCTCGACGACAACCGCCGTGCCATCGACGAAGCCAAGACGCTCGACGCCCCTTGCGTCGTGCTGGTGGTGGGCGCCCTGCCCGGCGCGCTCGAAGGCAAGGCGGCCTACACCGATATCGCGCGCGCCCGCAGCGAGGTGCGCGACGGCATTGCCGCGTCGCTCGACTACGCGCGCGAGGTCGGCATGCCGCTGGCGATCGAGCCCCTGCACCCGATGCAGGCCGCCGACCGCGCCTGCATCAACACGCTCGAACATGCGCTCGACATCTGCGACGAACTCGACGCGGACAAGAGCGGCATGCTGGGCGTGGCGCTCGACATCTACCACGTGTGGTGGGACCCGAAGCTCGAGCAGCAGATCGCCCGCGCCGGCCGCGAGCGCCTGCTGGCCTACCACGTGTGCGACTGGCGCACGCCGACGCGCGACCTGCTGTCCGACCGCGGGATGATGGGCGACGGCGTGGTCGAGCTCAAGAAGATCCGCGGCTGGGTCGAGGCCGCAGGCTTCGCGGGCTTCAGCGAAGTCGAGATCTTCTCCAACCTCGATTGGTGGCAGCGCCCAGGCGCCGAGACGCTCGACACCTGCATCGAGCGGCACCGTTCGGCGGTGTAGACCCAAGGATCGGGCAGCCGAAGCAAGGCCTCCCCGCCTGTGCTGCAATTCGGCGCATGGCTGACCCGACCCTCGACGACTTGCGCCGCTACGCGGTGGCGCGCACCCTCTTCCGGCCGACCACGCTGCCGGCCGCGATCCGCCAGCTCGGCTTCGTGCAGGCCGATCCGATCCGCGCACCCGCGCGCGCACAAGACCTCACGCTGCGCCACCGCGTGAAGGACTACCGCGCGGGCGACCTGGAAAGCCGCTACACCCGCCTGGCAGTCGAGGAAGACTGCCTCGTCAACTACGGCTTCCTGCCGCGCGAGCACCTGGCGCTGATGCATCCGCGCGAAGCCCGCACGCAATGGGACGAAGACACCCGCCGCAAGGCTGCCGACGTGCTCGCCTTCGTGCGCGAGCGCGGGGCCGTGCATCCGCGCGAAGTCGAACAGCACTTTGCGCACGGCAGCGTGAAGAACTACTGGGGCGGCTCGAGCAATGCGACGACGCGGCTGCTCGACGGCCTGCACTACCGCGGCCAGTTGCGCGTGGTGCGGCGCGACAGCGGCACGCGCGTGTACGCGGCCGTGGCCCATCCACCCGCCGATGAAAGCCCCGCGGGCCGCGCCCTGCGCGCCGCCGCACTGATCGAACTGGTGGTGCGCAAATACGCACCGCTGCCCGCGGCGAGCTTGACGTATCTCGTGCGGCTGCTCGGCTACGGCGCGCCGCATCTTTCGGCGCAGACCCAGGCCGCGCTGCGCATCGCACGCGAGGATATGCTCGCCAGCTGCCGCATCGACGGCACCACCTGGTACTGGCCCGCCGACGAGAACCCGGCCTCGCGGCGGCACGCGCCCGACGACGCGGTGCGCCTGCTCGCCCCGTTCGACCCGGTGGTGTGGGACCGCCGCCGCTTCGAGCAGCTTTGGGGTTGGTCGTACAAGTTCGAGGCCTACATGCCCGCGCCGAAGCGGCAGTTCGGCTATTACGCGCTGCCGATGCTGTGGGGCGACCGCGTGATCGGCTGGGCCAATGCCGCGGCCGGCGCCGGCGGGCTGCAGCCCGCTTTGGGATATGCCGGCAAGGCGCCACGCGATGCGGCATTCCGCCGCGGGCTCGAGGAAGAGCTCGAACGCATGGCGCAGTTTCTAGTTCGGCGCTGAGCGCCGCATCCGCTCGCCTCGGCCGGCGAGGGGCTTTGGCTCATGGGTGACAGCGTGCCGCCGCTGTCCTGCCTAGAATGGCCCCGCTCCGGTGCAAGCCGGGGCAGCGTTCTCAGGGCGGGGCGAAATTCCCCACCGGCGGTCATGGCGGTTCTCTTCGCAAGAAGGACCGCACGAGCCCGCGAGCGCCCGCAGTCCGACAAGGGCTGCGGGGTCAGCAGATTTCGGTGCGATTCCGAAGCCGACGGTCACAGTCCGGATGAAAGAGAGCGCGAAATGCGGGCCGGCCCCGCGTGCTTCGCCATGGCGAAAAGCGCGTTCGGCTGCCCTGCGGTTTCGTGCGCCCTGATTCAGGAAACCTGCTTTCAAGAGGCACACCATGAGTCAGATCAACGACCTTCCCCTTTCGGCCATCGACGCGTCGGGCCAACCGCGCGGCCAGCGCATCGCCTTCGTGCAGGCGCAGTGGCATGCCGACATCGTCCACCAGGCGCGCGACGCCTTCCTCGAAGAAATGGAGCGGCTCGGCGTGGCCCGCGACACGATCGACGTGTTCGACGTGCCCGGCGCGTTCGAGATCCCGCTGCACGCGCGACGGCTCGCGCGCTCCGGCAAGTACGCCGGCATCGTCGCCTGCGCGCTGGTGGTCGACGGCGGCATCTACCGCCACGAGTTCGTCGCGAGCACCGTCGTCAGCACATTGATGTCGCTGCAGCTCGAGACCGACGTGCCGATCTTCTCGGCCGTGCTCACGCCGCACCACTTCCACGAGCATGTGGAACACCGCAAATATTTCCACCGCCACTTCGCGGTCAAGGGCACCGAAGTGGCCGAGGCCTGCGTGAAGACGCTCGAGGGCCTGAAGAAGGTCGACGCGCTGCTGGCCGCGTGACAACCGGTCACCGGCTGGCGTAATCTGGGCGGATGACTTCCGCCTCCACGCCTTCGAACGACCGCTACACCCTCTACGGCGCGCCCGGCTCGGGCGCCACGCCGGTGCATGCCGCACTCACGCTGATCGGCGCGCAGGTCGACGTCGTCGACGTCGCGCCCTGGGAGGGTGACGCCGAGCGCGAGCGCATCGCGCCGGTCAATCCGATGCGGCAGGTGCCGGCGCTGGTGCTGCCGTCGGGCGAGCTCATGACGGAGAGCGCGGCGATCCTGCTCTGGCTCGGCGACCGCCATCCCGAGGCGGGCCTCTGCCCCGCGCCCGGCGACCCGCTGCGTGCGCGCTACCTGCGCTGGATGGTCTATGTGCCGGCCGCGATCTATTCGATGTTCTGGGTGCGCGACGCGCCTTCGCGGCTCGCGCCCGATCCGGCGGCGCAGCCCGCGCTGCTCGAGCGCACCGCCGAGCGCGTGGCCGAATGCTGGCGCCTGATGGACGCGCAGATCGGCACGCCCGCGCCCTACCTGCTCGGCGAGCGCCTGAGCATGCTCGACCTGTACGTGGCCGTGGTGTCGCGCTGGACACCGCACCGCGAGCGCTTCTACCGCGAGGCGCCGCGCATGGCCGATCCCGTGAAGCGCGTCGATGCCGATCCGCGCCTGGCCGCGTTCTGGGCCGCGCGCTTTCCGTTCGTGCCGGGCTGGGAGCGCGGCGCGGGCTGAAGGGCGTCTCTTTCAGGCGGCCACGAGCGTGGTGCGGCGCGCGCGCGTCACGTTGAACGCGCTCGCGATCAGCATGCCCTGCACCAGCGCGAGGCCCACGATCACGCTCGTGTACTGGCCGTGGTCCATGAGCCGGCCGAACACCAGCGGCGCCAGCGCCTGGCCGATGTCGAGCCCCGCATACACCACGCCGTAGACACGCCCGGTGGCATTGGGCGGCGTCGAGCGCTTGACCAGCAGGTCGCGGGAAGGCCCCGCCACGCCCGTGACCAGGCCCATCGCGCCGAACAGCACCGGCACCAGCACCGGCGGAAACTCCGCGAAGGCCAGCACCAGTGCCAGCGCGGCGGCCACGCCGAAGCCGGTGCCCACGATGCGCTCACAGCGGCTCGGATCGGACGCCAGGAAGCCGCCCACCACCATGCCGGCCGCACTCGCCACCATGTACACCGTTAGGCAGACCGCCACCAGCGCCACCGGCACCGCATGCAGGTGGCCGGCCGCCACCGGCGCGAAGGTCTGCACCACGCTGATCACCACGGCATAGAAGAAAAAGAAACCGAAGCACATCCACACGGCCGGAATGCGCAGGAAGTCGAACGCACCGCCGATCGGCGCCGGCCCGTCCTGCCCTGTGGCCTTGTGCACCGCCGCCACGTCGACCGCGAGCACGCTGCGGTAGAACCAGAGCACGAGCAGCACCACCACCGCCAGCACGCCCGCCGAAGCCAGCGCCACGCGCCACGAGAAGGCGATCGCGATCGGCACCACGAAAGCCGGCGCCAGCGCCCAGCCCAGACTGCCGGTAATGCCATGCACGCTGTAGGCGTGGCCGAGCCGGGTCGGCGCCACCTTGCGGTTGAACAGGGTGTAGTCGACCGGGTGGAACACCCCGTTGCCGATGCCGCCGACGACCGCGGCCAGCAGCAGCATCCAGTAGCTTTGCGCGAGCGCATAGCCGAAGGCCGCCAGCGCCAGCGCACCGAGCCCCACGAACAGCACCGGCCGCGGCCCGAGCTTGTCGACCACGAAGCCCGAAGCGGCCTGCACCACGCACGAGACGACGAAGAACACCGTCAGCACCGCACCGAGTTCGGTGTAGCTCACGTCGAACGCGTCCTTCAGCCAGGGGAACAGCGGCGCGAGGATGAGTTGGCTGAAATGGCTGATCGCATGGGCCAGGCCGACGAGGCCGATCAGTTGGGCATCGCCGCGCAGGTTGGTTGCGGGCGCGGCGTTCGTAGAAGTCGGGGAGGACATTGGATTGCTTACAAAAAACCAGGGCAGGCACCGATGCTATGCGGGCGCGCCGCGGCAGAATGGCGATACAGCGACAACATTTGTCGAAACCATGCCACGCGCACTTTCTTCACCGCCTTCGTCTCCGTCACCCGTCACCAGCGTGGCGTCGCTCACGCCGCACCTCTATGCGCCCGACGCGGTGCGGCCGCTTCGCGCCAAGGAACACTTCCTGAGCGCCGACACCTTCGTCGAGCTGCACCAGCACCCGTGGCCGCAGCTCACCTTCTCGACGCGCGGCGTGATCCGCCTCAACACACAGGACGGCAGCTACATCGTGCCGCCGTCGCGGGCGGTCTGGGTGCCGGCCGACATGCCGCACAGCATCATGCTGATCGAAGACGCCGAGCTGCGCACCGTGTACCTGCATGCCTGGCTCGGCCCCCCGTGGGAAAAATGCGAAGTGCTCGACATCAGCCCGCTGCTGCGTGCGCTGATGCTCGCGCTCGACACCACGCCCGACGGCCTGCCGCTGGCCGATGCGCATGCGCCGCAGCGCGAACGCATGATCGCGCCGCTCCTGATCGACGAGCTCGAGCGCGCCCCGCAGATCCGCATCGACGTGCCGCTGCCCGCCGACAAGCGGCTGCGCCAGCTGTGCGAAGTGCTGCTGCGCAACCCCGCCGACCGCGCGACGCTGGCCGAACGCGCCGCCGCCATCGGCGCCAGCGAGCGCACCGTGGCGCGACTGTTTCGCGACCAGCTCGGCATGAGCTGGCAGCAGTGGCGGCAGCAGGCCGTGATGGCGCACGCGCTGCCGCTGCTGGCGCGCGGCATGGCCGTGAGCCAGGTGGCGGCGGCCAGCGGCTATGCCACCGACAGCGCGTTCTGCGCAATGTTCAAGGCCGCCACGGGGCGCTCGCCCACCTCGTTCCAGCACAAGAAGCGTTCCGCGGCGCTCGCCTGAGGGCGCAGGCGGCGCCGTCATGGCGCTCTGGCAAGATCGGCGGGTTTCAAGACGAAACCACGGACCACAAACCAGCCCCATGGCGCCCCCTTCCCGACCGCATCGCCCCCCCACCTGGACCGCCGACATCGGTGCGCGCATGCGCCGCCTCTTCTGGCTCAAGGCGATCGGCACCACGGCCTTCACCTGGCTGTTCTTCATCGGCTACTTCCACCTGCTGCGCAACCCGGCGTACCCCGTCACGGTGATGCCGCTCACCGCGCTCGACCATCTGATCCCGTTCCAGCCCTACGCGCTCGGCGCGTACCTGTCGCTCTGGTTCTACGTCGGGTTCGCGCCCGGGCTGTTGCCGAACTTCCGCGAACTGCTGGTGTACGGGCTCTGGATCGGCGCGCTGTGCCTCACTGGCCTGGGGCTGTTCTACCTGTGGCCGACGCAGATCCCGCCGCTCACGATCGACGTGTCGGGCTACCCGGGTTTCGCGATGCTGCAGGGCGTGGACGCCGCGGGCAATGCCTGCCCCTCGATGCACGTGGCGGTGGCGATCTTCACGGCCATCCGCCTCGACCATGTGCTGCGCGAGACCCGCACGCCGGTGGCCTTTCGCGTGGCCAACTGGGTCTGGTTCGCGGCCATTGCGTATTCGACCCTGGCGGTCAAACAGCACGTGGTGCTCGATGCGCTGGCCGGCGCGCTGCTCGGCATCGCCTTCGCCTACCCGTCGCTGCGCTGGCGGCCGGGGCGCGCCGAGCGGAGCACTGTGCCGGTCGGAGCGGATATCATTGGCAATCACTGACCACATGCCGAGCGAGGAAGGGGTCGATCCCATGGCGCACCTTGCGGCGGCCCGATCGATCAGCGACGGCAAATGACAACAGGCATCGCACGATGAGTTCGCTGAAGGAATTGCAGGACCTGATCCACGAGAAGTACGGTATCGAACCGTCGAAACTCGACCCCGACGCATCGATGCGCGAAACGGGCGGGCTCGACTCGCTGGCCCTGGCCGAGTTCCTTTTCGCCATCGAAGACCATTTCGGCATCACCATGCCCGACGACGACGCGAACATCGACACGCTGGGCGAGCTCGCGCTGCTGGTCGACAAGGTCAGGGCCGCCAAGGTCGCGTGAACCACGAGGTCAGCGTCACCGGGCTCGGCGTCATGGCGCCGCACGGCAGCGCGCCCGACGCACTGTTCCAGGCGCTGCTCGACGGCCGCTCGGCCATCCAGCCCGTCTTTCCCGACCTGCCCAAGCCCGCGGCCGCGGCCACCGTGGCTTTCGACGAAACCCGCTGGTTCACCAAGCTGCAGCTCGCGGGCGTCGACCGCGTGAGCCAGCTCGCAGTGGCCGCCGCCGACCTTGCCCTGCACGACGCAGGCTTCCTCGACCGCGCCGACACCGATCCCGAGCGCATCGGCGTCTATGCCGGCTGCGGCATGGGCGGTGCAGCGGCGCTCGAGGCCGCCTACCGCGGCGGCATGCGCGTACCGCCGCTCACCATTCCGGCCTTCATGCCCAACGCGCCCGCGGCGCACGTCGCAATGCGCAACGGGGTGCAGGGCCCGGTGCTGACCTACTCGGTCGCCTGCGCTTCGTCGTCGGTCGCCATCGCGGAAGCTGCCAAGGCGGTGCAGCGCGGCGAGGTCGACCTCGCGATCGCGGGCGGCAGCGAGGCGCTGATCGTGCCCGGCGTGGTGCTGGCCTGGCAGGCGATGCAGACCCTGGCCACCTTCGCGCCGGGCGAAGCGGCCAGTTCGGTGCGGCCCTTTGCGAGCGACCGCAGCGGATTCGCACTGGGCGAAGGCGCAGCCTTCCTGGTGCTCGAATCCGCCGAACGCGCACGCCGCCGCGGTGCCCGCAGCCATGCCACGCTGGCCGGCTGGGGCCTGAACAGCGATGCCACCCACCTCACCAAGCCCGACGCGCCGGGCCAGGCCCGCGCATTGCGAGCCGCGCTGCGCCAAGCGGGGCTGCAGCCGCGCGACGTGGGCTATTGCAACGCACATGGCACGGCCACCCGCATCGGCGACGTGGTCGAACGCAACGCACTCGCGGAAGTCTGGGGCCCCGACCTCGACCGACTGCGCGTGAGCTCGACCAAGGCACTGCACGGCCACATGCTCGGCGCGGCGGGTGCGATCGAAGCGGTGATCACCATCCTCGCGCTGCACCGGCGCGAGCTGCCTCCCAACGCGCATTGCGACGCGCCCGATCCCGCCTGCAGCCTCGACCTGGTCAGGCCCGGCGATGCGGCCGCACCCGGCATCGAAGCCGCCATCAGCAACTCCTTTGCCTTCGGCGGAACCAATTCCGTGCTGCTGTTCCGCAGGCCCTAGGAACACAACAGGCGGGTGCTACGCGGTCGCCATCTCCCCTTCATGAATTCCGCAGCCTCCTCCTCTTCGCCCTCCCTGCGCCAGCGCCTGTCGCGCTGGGTTCCCTGCCTTGCATGGCCCCGCCCTTCTGCCGCGCTGCTGCGCAACGAGGCCATCGCCGGCATCACGGTGGCGCTGATGGTGCTGCCGCAAGGCGTGGCCTATGCGGCGCTCGCGGGAATGCCGCTGGTCACGGGCGTGTATGCCGCGCTGTTCCCGGCGCTCATCGCAGTGATCTTCAGCTCGTCGCAGCGGCTGTCGGTCGGGCCCACGGCACTCACTAGCCTGCTGGTCGGCGCTTCGCTGGCGCCGCTCGCGGTGCCCGGCAGCCCCGAATGGGTGGCGATGGCGGTGTGGCTCACGCTGATGTCGGGTGTGATCCAGATCGTGCTGGGCGTCGGGCGCTTCGGCTGGCTGCTGCGGCTGGTCAACTCGCCGGTGCTCATCGGCTTCACGCAGGGCGCGTCGGTGCTGATCGCCATCTCGCAACTGCCGGCGCTGCTCGGCTACACGGGGCGCGCCCTGCCGCAGGTGCTGCAGGGCGGGCCACCGCCCGACTTCGTGGCAATCGCCTTCGGGCTCGGCGGCATCGCGGTGCTGTGGCTCGGCAAGCGGCTGGTGCCGCGCTTTCCGACCACGATGGCGCTGGTCGCGGGTGCGGCGGCCATCAGCTGGACCATCGACTACGCGTTGCGCGGCGGTGCCGTGGTCGGCAGCCTGCCCTCGGGCCTGCCCGATTTCTACTGGCCGAGCCTGCTGCCCCTGGACACCTTCAGCGCGCTGGTGCTGCCGGCGCTGATGATCACGCTCGTTAGCTTTCTCGAGACCGCCTCGAGCGCCAAGGTCGACAACGCGCGCGCGGGCACGCTGTGGAACGAGAACCAGGACCTGATCGGCCAGGGGCTGGCCAAGCTGGCCTCGGGCTTCTCGGGCGCGTTCCCTACCAGCTCGTCGTTCTCGCGTTCGGCCATCACGCTCTATGCCGGCGCGCAGACCGGCTGGGCCACGCTGTTCAGCGTGGTGGTCGTGGCCGGCGCATTGCTCTGGCTGATGCCGCTGCTCTACCACGTGCCGCAGGCGGTGCTGGCGGCGGTGGTGGTCACGGCCATCCTCGGGCTGGTCAGGCCGGCGAGCTTCGTGGCGCTGTGGCGCGTGTCGCGCATCGAGGCCGGCATCTCGTTCGGCACCTTCGTGCTCACCATCGCCACGGCGCCGAGCATCTACTGGGGCGTGCTGGGCGGGCTGCTCGCGAGCCTGGCGCACTACATGTACCGCCACCTGCATCCGCGCATCATCGAGGTGGGGCTGCATCCCGACGGCAGCCTGCGCGACCGCCAGCTCTGGAAGCTGCCGCCGCTGGCGCCGCAGCTCTATGCGCTGCGCATGGACGCCGAGCTCGACTTCGCGACTGCCTCCACGCTCGAGCGCACCCTGACCGTCGCGCTGGCCGAGCGGCCCGAGCTGACCGACGTGTGCCTGTTCGCCCAGCCGATCAACCGCATCGACATCACGGGTGCCGAAGTGTTCGGCTCGATCCGCCGCATGCTCGAAGCCAAGGGCGTGCGCCTGCACCTGAGCGGCCTGAAGCTGCCGGCGCTGCAGGTGCTCGAGCGCGCCGGGCTGCTCGCGCCGGGGCCGATGCTCTTCAGCTACCGCACCGACAGCGAGGCGCTCGCGGCACTCACGAGCCGCAACACCGGCGAAGCGCCGCATGAAGACCACGCTCGATGAACTGGCCGCGTTCCGTGCGGTGGTCGACACCGGCTCGATCACGGCCGCGGCCGAGCAGCTCGCGCAGACGGTCTCGGGCGTCAGCCGCGCGCTGAGCCGGCTCGAACAGAAGCTCCAGACCACGCTGCTGCGGCGGACCACGCGCCGGCTCGAACTGACCGAGGAAGGCGCCGCCTTCCTGCAGCGCACCCGGGCCATCCTCGATGCGATCGACGAGGCCGAAGAGCTGCTCGCTGCGCGGCGCGAGCAGCCGGCCGGGCGGCTGCGCGTGAACGCAGCGTCGCCTTTCATGCTGCATGCGATCGTGCCGCTGGTGCCGGAATTCCGCCGGCGCTTTCCGCAGATCGCGCTCGAGCTCGACACCGACGATCTGCCGATCGACCTGCTCGAGCGCCGCACCGACATCGCGATCCGCATCGGGCCGCTGCGCGACTCCACGCTGCATGCCCGTCCGCTCGGCACCCACCGCCTGCGCGTGCTCGCGAGCCCGGCCTACCTCGCGGCGCACGGCAAGCCGCGCAAGGTGGCCGAGCTGGCCGGGCATGCGCTGCTCGGCTTCACGCAGCCCGAGTCGCTCAACCGCTGGCCGCTGCGCGGCCTGCATGGCGACGAATGGACGATCACGCCGTCGCTCTCGGCATCGAGCGGCGAGACGCTGCGCCAGCTCGCGCTTGCCGGCGTGGGCATCGTGTGCCTGTCCGACTTCATGACCGCGGCCGACCGCGCGCGCGGTGACCTGGTGCAGTTGCTGCCCAGGGACACGGTCGACGTGCGCCAGCCGGTCAACGCGGTGTACTACCGCAACACGCAGCTGTCGGCGCGGATCACATCGTTTCTCGACTTCCTGTCGGAGCGCATGGCCTGACCGGTCGCGTGCGCCTGCGCTACCGTCCGGTGAAGCGCGGCGCCCGCTTCTCGGCCCAGGCGCGCTGGCCTTCCTGCAGGTCTTCCGACCGGGCGGCCTGCGCCATGTCGTGCTGGAGCTCGGCCGCGTCGAGCCTGCCGCATGCGATGCGGTTCAGGTGCTTCTTCATGCCGACGAGCGGGATCGGCGCCATCGCCGAGAGCGTGTCGATCAGGCGCTGTCCCACCGCCGCGAGTTCGGCCGCAGGCACCAGGTGCGTCAGGAAGCCGATCGCCTTCATCTCCTCGGCGCCGATGCGCTCGGCCGTGAGGAACAGCCGCTTGGCGTTGTCCAGGCCGAGCCGCGTCACGTAGCGTTCCAGGCCGCGGCCATAGAAGTGCAGCCCGAGCCGCGCGGCCGGCATGAACATGTCCATGCCCACCACGCCGAGCCGGAAGTCGCAGGCCAGCGAGAAGTCGGTGGCGCCGCCGTAGACGCTGCCCTGCAGCAGCGCCAGCGTCACGGGCCGGGCCTCCTCGAGCGCGTTCACCACCGCGTCGAAGGCCACGTCGCGCGAGGCACCGATGCGCCCGATGTCGTAGCCGCTGCAGAAGTACTTTCCTTCGGCCTGCAGCGCGAGCACCAGCACCTCGGGCTTCGCGTTCACCGCCGCGATGTGCGCGGCGATGGCCGCGAGGTCATCGGATTCGAGCCGGTTGGCCTGCGCGGGGCGTCGAAGCGTGATGCGCGCCACGGCGCCGTCGATCGTCAGTTCGGGAATGCCCATCTTTGTCATCGTCCTTTGAAAACCGGGGTGCGCTTTTCCATGAAGGCGCGGCGGCCTTCGCGGTAGTCCTCGCTGTCGAAGCAGCGGTCGACCAATGCCTCGATCGCCTCGGCCTCGGGCGTGGCCGAGTAGCCTTCGAAGGCACGCACCGCCGCCTTGGCCGCATGGACCGTGAGCGGCGCGTTGCCGGCAATGCCGGCGGCATAGGCGCGCACCTGTTCGAGGAGCTGCGGCCCGTCGGCCGCGATCATGTTCACCAGGCCGATGCGATGCGCCTCGTCAGCCTCGAGAAAACGCGCGCTGAACAGGATGTCCTTCGTGGCCGAGGGCCCCACCAGCCGCGCGAGCCCCGCAATGCCCGCGTATTCGTAGCCCAGACCCAGCTTGGCCGCGGGAATGCCGAAGCGCGAGCCCGCGGTGGCGATCCGGACGTCGGCGGTCAGCGCCAGCGCGAGCCCGCCGCCGATGCAGAAGCCCTCGATCATCGCGACCAGCGGCTTGCTGAGCCGTGCCAGCCCGCCCTGCCCGCGCGCGGCGACCTTGCCGTAGGCGGCCTTCTGCTCGGCATTGGCGCGGAACTGCTCGAACTCCGAAATGTCGGCCCCGGCCGCGAACGACCGGCCGCCGGCACCGCGCATCACCACCACGCGCACCTGCGGGTCGGCCTCGAAGGCCTCGGCCGCATCGCCGAGCCCCTGCCACATCTCGAGCGACACCGCGTTGCGGCGCTCGGGGTTGTTGAAGGTGAGCCAGCCCACGCCGTCCTCGATCTCGGCGATGATCTTCGGCGTGGCCAATTGAAGGCGGTTCATGCCACTGCCCCTTCGGCGCGCAGCGCCTCGATGGCGCCCGTGTCGTAGCCCAGCTCTTCGAGCAGCGCGTCGCTTTGCGCGCCGGGGTCGGGCCCCGCCAGGTGGAACTGCGCCGGATGCGGGCAAGCCGAAAGGTTGATCGGCGAGCGCAGCAGCGCGATGTCGCCGAGCACCGGATGCCGTGCGGGCCGCGTCATGCCGAGGTGCCTGACCTGCGCGTCCTCGAAGGCCTGGCCGATGTCGTAGATCGGGCCGCACGGCACGCCCGCGGGGTTGAGCCGCGCCACCAATTCGGCGGTGTCGAAGCGCGAGGTGATGCCGTCGATGTCGGCATCGAGCTGTGCGCGGTGCGCGAGCCGCGAGGCAGCCTCCTGGTAGTCGGGGTGCGCGAGCAGCGCCTGGGCATCGAGCGCCTCGCAGAAGCCCGCCCACATTCGGGCCGTTGTGGCCGCGATGTTGACCATGCCGTCGCGCGCGCGGTAGGTGCCCATGGGTGCGAGCGTGGGATGCGAATTGCCCTGCTGCTGCGCCACCTCGCCGTCGACGGTATAGCGCGCGGCCTGGAAGTCGAGCTTGTTGAGCATGCTCTCGATCAGCGAGGTATGCACCCACTGGCCCTCGCCCGTGTGCTCGCGGTGCAGCAGCGCGAGCAGGATGCCCTGGCCGAGGAACATGCCCGCCGTGGTGTCGGAGATGGCGATGCCCACGCGCACCGGCCCACGGCCCGGCTCGCCGGTGACCGAGCTCAGCCCGCACATGCCCTGCACGATCTGGTCGACGCCGGGCCGGTCGCTGTAGGGCCCGTCCTGACCGAAGCCCGAGATGCTCGCGAGGATGATGCGCGGGTTGATGCGACGGAGCTGCTCGTAGCCCAGGCCGAGCCGCTCCTTCACGTCGGCGCGGAAGTTCTCGACCACCACGTCGCTGCGCGCGATGAGCCGCCGCAGCACCTCCGCGCCGCGCGGCGATTTCAGGTCGAGACAGAGGCTGCGCTTGTTGCGATGCAGGTTCTGCTCGTCGGACCCGCGCCGGCGGCCGGTGACGGAGCCGCGGTCCTGCGCGGGCGGCGGGTCGACGCGCGTCACGTCGGCGCCCCAGTCGGCCAGCAGCCGCACGGCCACGGGACCGGCACGGGCAATCGTAAGGTCCAGCACCTTGTAGCGCGAGAGCGGCAGTGGGGACGGAGTGGCTGTATCGGACATCATGTGCTTTCTTTGATGTGGCAGCTGCATGCTCAGCTCACCACGGCGACGCCGCGCGGGTCGAGCGACAGCGCCGACTCGTGCCCGATCTCGAGCACGCTCGACGGCGGCGCATGCACCTTGAGCGTGCCGCCGCCGCCCACCGGCTGCACCACGTAGTCCCAGTATTCGCCGAGGTAGGTGCGCGCCACCACCGACACCTGCCCCATCGGCAGCGAGCCGCTCACGGGTGTGCCGAGATAGAGCGACTGCGGACGGATCGACACGCGCGCGTCGGCGCGGTCGCGGGCGGCCTCGCCGTCGACCGGCACTTCGCCGTGCAGGCCGTCGAGCCGGATGCAGCCCGCGCTCAGCGTCGCGTTGACGAGGTTGGTGCGGCCGATGAATCCCGCCACGAACGGCGTGTGCGGCCGGTTGTAGAGGTTCCACGGCGTGTCGACCTGTTCGAGCCGGCCGAGGTTGAGCACCGCAATGCGGTCGGAGATGGTCATCGCCTCCGACTGGTCGTGCGTGACGTAGACCGTGGTGAAGCGGAACTCGTCGTGCAGCCGCCGGATCTCGCCGGCCATCTCTTCGCGCAGGTTGGCGTCGAGGTTCGACAGCGGTTCGTCGAGCAGCAGCACCTCGGGCCGCACCACCATCGCGCGCGCCAGCGCCACGCGCTGCTGCTGGCCGCCCGAGAGCTCGGCCGGATAGCGCTCGGCCAGGTGCGACAGGTGCACCACCTCGAGCATCTCGCCCACGCGGCGCTTCGACTCCTCGGCCGGCGTGCGCCGCACGTCGAGGCCGAAGCTCACGTTCTCGGCGACCGTCATGTTCGGCCAGATCGCATAGCTCTGGAAGATCATCGACATGCCGCGGTGCTCGGGCGGCACGGTGCGCCCGGCACCCGAGATCTCGCGGCCGTCCATCTCGATGGCGCCTTCCGATAGTTCGATGAAGCCCGCGATCATGCGCAGCGTGGTCGTCTTGCCGCAGCCCGAGGGGCCGAGCAGCGTGACGAGCTCGCCCTGGCGCAGTTCGAGGCTCAGGTCGTTGACCACCGCGGTGGCGCCGTAGCGCTTGTGGATGTTCTGCAGTCGAAGCTTGGACATGGGTGGGTTCTTCGTTTCGTTCTTCGTTTCGTTCTTCGTTTCGTTCAGCCGCGGCGCAGCATGAAGTCGCGCCCCGCGATGCGCATCCCGGCAGCCACCACCAGCGTGGTGATCACCACCAGCACCACGCCCATTGCGGCCAGCACCTCGTAGTTGCCCTGCTCGCTGAGGTCGAGCGTCAGCACCGACACCACGCGCGAGGCCGGGCCCGTGAGGAACACCGCGGTCGAGAGCTCCTTGGTGCAGATCACGAACACCAGGATGAACACGCCCACGAGCGTGGTCTTGAGCAGCGGGAACACCACGCGCGACAGCACCGTGATGCGCCCGCCGCCGAGCACGCGCACCGCTTCCTCGAGCTCGGGGTTGAGCGAGCGCACCGCGGCGGCGCAGGCGGTCACCGCGATCGGCAGGAAGCGCGTGGTGAAGGCCACCACGATCAGCGTGCCGGTGCCATAGAGCGAGAACGGCGGCCCGGCGTAGGCGGCGTAGAGCCCGATCGCCAGGATCAGGCCCGGCACCGCGATCGGCGCCAGCGCCAGAAACTGCACCACGTTCGGCCACGGCGTGATGCGCCGCTGCACCGCATAGGCCACGCACAGGCCCATCAGCACGCAGACCAGCGCGGTCGCGCCCGAATACAGCACGGTGTTCACGATGGCTTCGCGCACCGTCAGTTGCTCGAAGAAGATGGCGCGGTAGTTGGCTAGCGTGAGGTTGCCGCTGGCGAGCCCGCGACCCCAGGCCTTCGACAGCGATGCGGTCACCAGGATGGCGAGCGGCATCACCACCGTGAGCAGCGACACGAAGGCGGCATAGCCCAGCAGCGGCCACTTCCACCAGCCGATGTCGAACGGCCGGCGCTCGCCCCCCTTGCCCGACACCGAGACGAAGCCCTTGCGCGAGAGCAGCCGGCGCTGCACCCAGAGCATCACCACCGTGAGCACCAGGATCGGCATCGAGAACGCCGCCGCCTGCTCCACGCGCATCGGGTACTCGAAGAAGGACACGATCTGCGTGGTCGCGAGGTTGATGCCCGCGGGAATCGCGATCAGCGCGGGCGTGCCGTAGAGCGCCACCGATTCCAGGAAGATCAGGATCGCCGCGCCCACGATCGACGGCAAGACGAGCGGCAGCGTGACGCGCGTGAGCGTGCGGAACTTGCCCGCGCCGTGGATCGATGCGGCGTCTTCGAGCTCGGTCGAGATCAGGTCGAGCGCCGACTTGGTGAAGACGTAGATCAGCGGAAAGGTGTAGAGCGCGATGACGAACGCCAGGCCCCAGAAGCTGTAGATGTTGAAGGGCCCCGCGTCGCCGCCGAACACCCCGAGCCAGAGCCGGTTGAGCCAGCCCGCGTTCGGCCCGCCCAGCAGGATCCACGCGATGGCGCCGAGGAAGTTCGGCATGACGAAGGCCGCGAGCACGCCCATGTGCGTGAGGTTGCGAAACGGCATGTTGGTGCGCGAGACCGCCAGCGCGAGCGGCACGCCGAGCGCGAGCGCCAGCACGGTGACCGCGCCGCCGAGGTACAGCGAATTCAGCAGCGCCTGCAGGTTCCGGCTGCGCCCGAGAGCGCTCGTGTAGTTGCGCAGCGTGGCGCCGCCGTCGGTGGCGCTGAAGCTGTCCCACACCAGCCGCAGGATCGGGTTGGCGACCAGCAGCACCAGCAGCACGACGAGGATGCCGAACAGCCACAGCGACGGATCGGCGAACCGCGACGGCACCGGTGCGCGCAGCACCTGCGCGGAGGACGGCACCACCGCCTCAGACACCGAAGGCATCGCGCCACAGGTCGATGACTTCGGGCACGCCGTCCACCGATTCCTGCGGATCGGGACGCAGCGCGGCCTTGCTGTCGTCGAGGCCCAGCACGCCCGGGCGCGGCTTGGCGCCTGCACGCTTGGGCACGCCGAAGCGCTCGATCGAGAGCTTGTCGACGTCTTCGCTGCCGAGCAGCCACTCCATGAACAGCTTCGACGCATTCGGATGCGGCGCGTTGGCCATGATCGCCGAGGGCGAGAGCATGAGCACCGGCCCCTCCTTCGGTGCGACGATGGCGAGCGGATTGCCCTTGTTGGCCATCATGGCCGCGAGGTTGATAGGACCGGCCCCGATCGACCGTTCGCCCGAGGTCACGGTGGTGACCGTGTCGATGATCGAGCGGCCCACCTGTGGCTTGTTGGCTGCGAGCTTCTTGAACCAGCCGTCGCCATAGAGCTTGCGCATCTCGATCGCCCAGACGCCCACGAAGCCGCTGAAGCCCGGATGCCCCACCGACACCAGGCCGCGCCACTTCGGGTCGATCAGGTCGTTCCAGCTCTTGGGCGCGTCCTCGGGCTTGACCTTCTGCGTGTTGTAGACCAGGCCGACCATCGCGACGCTCGCCACGTGGAAGTAGCCGTCGGGGTCGAGGTTCTGCAGCCGCTTGTCCATCGACGCAGAGGCCGCGGGCACGTACCTGGCGAGGAGCTTGCGCTTCTTGAGGTCGAGGTAGTGCGCGACGTCGGTCGAGGAGAAGACGTCGCAGTTGGCCGTCTTCGCCTTCAGGTCCTGGTTGAGCCGCTGGAACGCGACCTGCGCGGTGGTGCGCACCACGTTGACCTTCACGCCCGGATAGCGCGCGGTGAAGGTGCGCGACATGAGCTCGGCATCTTCCGAGGGCAGGTAGACGATGTACCAGGTGAGTTCGCCCTCCTTCTTCGCGGCTTCGTGCAGCGCGTCGAGCGACGAGGAAGAAGAGGCCTGGGCGTGCGCGGCAAGCCACGGCGAGAGCGCGGCTGCCGATGCGGCCGCGCCGGCCAGGGCGTGGAAATGGCGTCTGTTCAGTGGCATGGGGGTCTCCGTGGCCGGGGTCGTTGGCGAAATGCGCCGGCTCTTTTTCAGTGTACGTATGAAACTTATAAAAATACATAACGGGTTTATACGTATTCTTAAATCGATCTTCCGTGCACGGTGCTAGGTAGAATCCAACCCATCGGAGACGCCCATGCCCCCATCGACACGCATCAACCTCAGCGACAAGATCCGCGCCGCCCTCGAGGCGGAAATCACTTCCGGCCACCTGACGGCCGGCTCCCGCATCGACGAACAGGAACTGATGGAGCGCTTCGAGGTGTCGCGCACCCCCGCACGCGAAGCGCTGCTGCAGCTGATGTCGGCGGGCCTGGTCACCACGGTGCCGCGCCAGGGCGCGGTGGTGGCGAGCCTGTCGGTGCCCGAATACGTCGCAATGCTCGAGATCCTGATGGAGCTCGAAGGCCTGGCAGCGCGGCTCGCGGCGCGCCGCATGCCGGCGGTGCAGCGCAAGCTGCTCGAAGAGGCCGACAAGGCCTGCCGCGATGCCGCCGCCAGGAACGATGCCGAGCTCTACGGCGCGGCCAACCGCAGCTTCCACGAAATCATCTACGACGGCAGCCTCAATGAAGTGCTGGCGCGCCAGCTGCGTGCGATGCGGCTGCGCATGCGCCATCCGCAGCGCACGCTGTTCGACCGGCCCGGCCGCATCCGCAACTCGCTGGCCGAGCACCGCGTGGTGCTCGAGGCGATCCTCAATGGCGACGAGGATGCCGCCGACCGCGGCATGACGGGGCACATCTCGAGCGGCGGCAACGTGTATGCCGACGCCATCGCCAGCATGCCGCACGGCGTGCCGGTGGCGGCGCCGATCGCCACGCCCGAGGTCGCGGCCGATGCACTGGCGGTGACGCAGCGCGCCGCCACCGGCCGGCGCAAGTCGACAAGCAAGGCCTGACACCATGCGCACCCAAGCCATTCGAATCCAGCGCCACGGCGGCCCCGACGTGCTCGAAACGGTCGAGGTCGACGTCGGCGAGCCCGGCCCGGGCGAAGTCCGCATCCGGCAGTCGGCGATCGGGCTCAACTTCGCCGACATCTACCAGCGCCGCGGTTCGCACGGGCCGCATGCGGTGACCGCGTTTCCGGTCGTGCTCGGCGCGCAGGGCGCGGGCACGGTCGACGCCCTCGGGCCCGGCACCGAGACTGCGGGCCTGCGGGTGGGGCAGTCGGTGGCGTATTTCCATCCCGGCGCCTACCAGGCGGTGCGCAACGTGCCGGCGCACCGCGTGGTGCCGCTGCCGGCGGGCGTGTCGGAGGAAGTGGCGGGCGCCACGCTGCTGCGCGGCCTCACGGCCGAGTACCTGCTGCGCCGGCTCCACGTGGTGCAGCCCGGCGAGGCGGTGCTGGTGCATGCGGCGGCGGGCGGCATGGGCGTGATCCTGTCGCAGTGGGCGCGCGCGCTCGGCGCCATCGTGATCGGCACCGTCGGCTCCGAGGCGAAGAAGGCGGTGGCGCTGGCGCACGGCTGCCACCACGTGATCGACTACCGCAGCGAGGACTTCGTCGCGCGCACGCTGGCGGCCACCGACGGCCAGGGCGTGGCCGTGGTCTACGACGCGGTCGGCAAGGACGTGTTCCTGCCGTCGCTCGACTGCCTGCGCCCGCTCGGCATGGCCATCAACTACGGCACCGCATCGGGCGACGTGGAGGCCTTCGACCTGCAGCGGCTGCATGCGAAGTCGCTCAGCGTGTCGCGCCCGACGCTGCGCACCTTCATCTCCACGGCCGCCGACCTGCGGCGCGGCGCTGCGGCGCTGTTCGACGTGGTGCTGGGCGGCCAGGTGAAGCTGGCGGTCGGCCATCGCTATGCGCTCGCCGACGTGCGGCGCGCGCACGAGGAACTCGAAAGCCGCGCCACCACCGGCGCCGCGGTGCTCATCCCATGAAGCTCTACCACGGCTGGCTCTCCAGCGCCTCGCGCCGCGTGCGCCTCTGCCTGGCCGAGAAAGGGCTGGCCTACGAGAGCGTCCCGATCGACATGGGGCGGCAGGAACACCATTCGCCGGCCTACCTGGCGATGAATCCGAACGGCGTGGTGCCCGCGCTGCAGCTCGACAACGGCGAATCGCTCTACGAAAGCTCGACGATCTGCGAGTACCTGGACGACCTGCACCCCGCCCCGCCGCTGCGCCCCGCCGACCCGTACCAGCGTGCGGTGATGCGCAATTTCGTCCGCTGGACCGACGAGAAATCGCTGCCCAACCTGCTGATCCTCAACTGGAGCATCGCGCTGCAGCCCGGCGCGAGCCAGTGGAGCGACGCCCAGCTGCAGGAACGCCTGGACCGCGTGCCCACGCCCGAGCGGCGCGAGGCCTGGCTGCGCATCGCCCGCCAGCCCTATACCGACGAAGAGAAAGCCGCCGCGCTCGAGAAGCTGCTGGCGCTGGTCGACAAGATGGAGGCGATGCTGCAGCCCGATGCCGAATGGCTGGTCGGCGGGCGCTATTCGCTGGCCGACATCGCGGCCGTGCCCTTCGTGGCGCGCATCGCCGAACTCGCGCCGCAGGCGCTGTCGAGCGAGCGCAGCCCGCGCCTGGCGGATTGGTGGCAGCGCGTGCAGCAGCGCCCGGCCTTCGCGCTGGCGCGGATCGAGCGCTTCGACGCGGTGCTTCGCGAGCGCAACAACGCGGTGTCTAGGGCCTGTTAACACTACGCAAGGGGATCGCGTTGCTTCGCCAAGGGGCTGGCTGCAAGGCGCCCGCGCGCAGCA
>NZ_JBDGJC010000009.1:0-172836 GCF_057657075.1 Variovorax sp. Soil_C_26 | reverse complement strand
GGCGCATGCGGCGTTGCCAATGCTCGCTGGACATCAGTCCAGCTTGCGCTTGGCGCCTTGCCTGCGCCCTGTCTCGCGCAACGCGGGGCCATGCCCAAGCCCGGCAGCCTCCTAGAGCCTCGGGCTTCGCACTGCGGGCCCGCCACGCGAGAGACAAAGCAAATGGCCAATCAAACCCCCTCCAGCCCCTCCACGCCTTTCGGTCCCGTCACCTTCGCATGCGAGGGCGACGTGTTCGTCGTGACCATCGACAACCCGCCCGTCAATGCGCTCGGCGTGGACGTACGCCGTGGTCTGGTGGCCGCGATCGCGGCGGCCGAGGCCGACAGCGCCGCCAAGGCCGTGCTGCTCGTGGGCGCGGGCCGCAACTTCATCGCGGGCGCCGACATCCGCGAATTCGGCAAGACGCCGCAGCCGCCCTCGCTGCCCGAGGTGTGCCTGGCGATCGAGAACTGCAGCAAGCCGGTGGTGGCCGCCATCCACGGCGCCGCGCTCGGCGGCGGGCTCGAAGTGGCGCTGGCGGCGCACTACCGCATCGCCTCGCCCAGCGCCAAGCTGGGCCTGCCCGAAGTGGCGCTCGGCCTGCTGCCGGGCTCGGGTGGCACGCAGCGCGCGCCGCGCCTCATCGGCGTGAAGCCCGCGCTCGACCTGATGCTCAGCGGCCGCCATGCGGGCGCGAAGGAAGCGCTGTCGCTCGGCCTGGTCGACAAGCTCGGCAACGACGCCGATGCGCGCGCCGAGGGCTTGGCCTATGCGAAGGAACTGGCCGCCGCGAACGCGCCGGTGCGCCGCACGCGCGAGGCCGCCGGCCTGGCCGACAAGGACGCCAGCCGCGCCGCGCTCGACGCCGCGCGCGCCGACACCGCCAAGAAGAGCCGCGGCCTGTTCTCGCCGATGAAGATCATCGAAGCCGTCGAGGCCGCGCTCACGCAGCCCTTCGACGAAGGCATGGCGCTCGAGCGCAAGCTGTTCATGCAGTGCATCGACAGCCCGCAGCGCGCCGGGCTGATCCATGCGTTCTTCGCCGAACGCGAAGTGCTCAAGGCGCCGGAGACCAAGGCTGCCAAGCCGCGCGCGCTCGACGCGGCCGGCATCGTTGGCGGCGGCACCATGGGCGCAGGCATCGCGGTGGCCATGCTCGACGCCGGCCTGCCGGTGACCATGATCGAGCGCGACGACACGCAGCTCGCGCGCGGCCGCGCCAATGTCGAGAAGGTCTACGACGGCCTGGTCAAGAAGGGCCGCATGACCGACGCAGCCAAGGTCGCCGTCATGGCACGCTTCAACGGTTCCACCAGCTACGACGCGCTCGCCCAGGTCGACATCGTGGTCGAGGCCGTGTTCGAGGACATGGCCGTGAAGAAGGCCGTGTTCGCCGAGCTCGACCGCGTCTGCAAGCCCGGCGCGGTGCTCGCCACCAACACCTCGTACCTCGACATCGACGAGATCGCGGCCAGCATCTCGCGGCCGCAGGACGTGGTGGGCCTGCACTTCTTCTCGCCGGCCAACATCATGAAGCTGCTCGAGATCGTGGTGCCCGCCAAGGTCAGCGCCGACGTGGTCGCGACGGGCTTCGAGCTCGCCAAGAAGCTCAAGAAGGTGCCGGTGCGCGCGGGCGTGTGCGACGGCTTCATCGGCAACCGCATCCTCGCGGTGTACCGCCAGGCGGCCGACCACATGATGGAAGACGGTGCCTCGCCCTACCAGATCGACGAGGCGGTGCGCAATTTCGGCTACCCGATGGGGCCGTTCCAGGTGTCGGACCTGGCGGGCGGCGACATCGGCTGGGCCACGCGCAAGCGCAAGGCCGCCACGCGCGACCCGAAGGCGCGCTACGTGCAGATCGCCGACCGCATCTGCGAGCGCGGCTGGTTCGGCCAGAAGACGCAGCGCGGCTACTACCTCTACCCCGAGGGCGCACGCACCGGCCAGCCCGACCCCGAAGTGCTGGCCATCATCGACGCCGAGCGCCAGCGTGCGGGCGTCACGCCGCGCGCCTTCACCGAGGACGAAATCATGCGCCGCTACATGGCCGCGATGGTCAACGAGGGCGCGAACGTGGTGCACCAGGGCATTGCGCTGCGTCCGCTCGACGTGGACGTGACCTTCCTCTACGGCTACGGCTTCCCGCGCCATCGCGGCGGCCCGATGAAATACGCCGACACGGTGGGCCTGGCGAAGGTGCTGGCCGACATCCGCGAGTTCGCCAAGGAAGACCCGCTGTTCTGGCAGCCCTCGCCGCTTTTGGTCGACCTGGTCGAGCGCGGCGCCGATTTTTCGAGTCTGAATCAATCCAACTAAGGACAACGCCATGCGCGAAGCCGTCATCGTTTCCACCGCCCGCACCCCGCTCACCAAGGCGCACCGCGGCGAGTTCAACATCACCCCGGGCCCGACGCTCGCGGCCTTCGCGGTGAAGGCCGCGGTCGAGCGCTCGGGCCTCGATCCGGCGCTGATCGAGGACGCGATCCTCGGCTGCGGCTACCCCGAGGGCACGACCGGGCGCAACATCGCGCGCCAGGCCATCATTCGCGCGGGCCTGCCGATCTCGATCGCCGGCACCACCGTCAACCGCTTCTGCGCTTCGGGCCTGCAGGCCATCGCGATGGCGGCGGGCCGCATCGTGGTGGACGGCGCGCCGGCCATGATCGCGGGCGGCGTCGAAAGCATCTCGCAGATCCGCGGCCGCAGCGCCACCGATGCGGGCGACAACGGCATGGACCCGTGGATCGTCGAGCACAAGCCCGCGCTCTACATGGCGATGATCGAGACCGCCGACATCGTGGCCCAGCGCTACGACATCAGCCGCGAGGCGCAGGACCGCTTCTCGGCCGAGAGCCAGCGCCGCACCGAAGAGGCGCAGCTCGCCGGGCGCTACAAGGACGAGATCGTGGCCTGCACCACCACCATGGCGGTGACCGACAAGGAAACGAAGGAAGTCAGCTACCGCGAAGTCACCGCCACCGAAGACAACTGCAACCGCCGCGGCACCACCTACGAGGCGCTCGCCAAGCTCAAGCCCGTGATGGGCGACGACAAGTTCATCACCGCGGGCAACGCCTCGCAGCTGTCCGACGGCGCCTCGGCCTGCGTGCTGATGGAAGCCAAGGACGCGGAGCGCGCCAACCTCCAGCCGCTGGGCGTCTTCCGCGGCCTCGCAGTGGCGGGCTGCGAGCCCGACCAGATGGGCATCGGCCCGGTGTTCGCGGTGCCCAAGCTGCTCGCGCGCCACGGCCTCAAGGTCGAGGACATCGACCTCTGGGAGCTCAACGAAGCCTTCGCCTCGCAGTCGATCTACTGCCAGGACAAGCTCGACATCCCCTCGGAGCGGCTGAACGTGAACGGCGGTGCGATCTCGATCGGCCACCCCTTCGGCATGACCGGCGCGCGCCTCACGGGCCATGTGCTGATCGAAGGCAAGCGCCGCGGCGCGAAGTACGCCGTGGTCACGATGTGCATCGCGGGTGGCATGGGCGCGGCGGGCCTCTTCGAGATTTACTGAGACCGAGAATTCATGGACCTGAACTTCACCCCCGAAGAAGAAGCCTTCCGCGCCGAAGTGCGCGCCTTCCTCGCCGACAAGCTGCCCGCGCGCCTTTCCGACAAGGTGAAGAGCGGCAAGATCCTCGAGAAGGCCGACATGGCCGAGTGGCACGCCATCCTCAATGCGCGCGGCTGGCTTGCCAACCACTGGCCCGAGCAGTACGGCGGCCCGGGCTGGAGCGCGATCGAGAAATTCATCTTCGAGAACGAATGCGCGCTCGCCTTCGCGCCGCGCATCGTGCCCTTCGGCGTGAACATGCTGGGCCCGGTGCTCATCAAGTACGGCAACGAGGCGCAGAAGCGCCATTGGCTGCCGCGCATCCTGAACGGCGACGACTGGTGGTGCCAGGGCTATTCGGAACCCGGCGCGGGCTCCGACCTCGCCGCGGTCAAGACCTCGGCCGTGCGCGGCATCGACGCCCAGGGCGACCACTTCATCGTCAACGGCCAGAAGACCTGGACCACGCTGGGCCAGCACGCCAACATGATCTTCTGCCTGGTGCGCACGAACCGCGAGGCGAAGAAGCAGGAAGGCATCAGCTTCCTGCTGATCGACATGGCCTCGCCCGGCGTGGAAGTGCGCCCGATCATCACGCTCGACGGCGAGCATGAAGTGAACGAGGTGTTCTTCTCCGACGTGCGCGTGCCGGCCGAGAACCTCGTCGGCGAAGAGAACAAGGGCTGGACCTGCGCCAAGTACCTACTGACCTACGAGCGCACCAACATCGCGGGCGTGGGCTTCTCGGTGGCCGCGCTCGAACAGCTCAAGGGCATCGCGGCGGCGCGCACCAAGAACGGCAAGCCGCTGGCCGACGACCCGGCCTTCGCGGCGCGCCTGGCGCGCGTGGAGATCGACCTCGAGAACATGAAGACCACCAACCTGCGCGTGATCGCGGCGGTGGCCGGCGGCGGCGTGCCGGGCGCCGAGAGCTCGATGCTGAAGATCCGCGGCACCGAGATCCGCCAGGAGATCTCGTCGCTCGCGCGCCGCGCGATGGGCGTGTACGGCCGGCCCTTCGTGGCCGAGGCACTGAAGGACGGCCATGACGGCGAGGCCTTCGGCCCCGACTACGCATCGGCCGCCGCCTCGCGCTACTTCAACAACCGCAAGCTGTCGATCTTCGGCGGCTCGAACGAAATCCAGAAGAACATCATCTCGAAGATGATCCTCGGTCTTTAAAGGAACGGCATGAACTTCGAACACACCGAAGACCGGCGCATGCTCGCCGACAGCCTGAACCGCTTCATCGCCGAGCAGTACGCCTTCGATGCGCGCGACCGCATCGCGCAATCCGAGCACGGGTTCAGCAAGGAGATCTTCCAGCAGTTCGCCGAACTCGGCGTGATCGGCGCGCTGTTCAGCGAGGCCGATGGCGGTTTCGGCGGCAGCGGCTTCGACATCGCCGTGGTCTTCGAGGCGCTCGGCCGCGGCCTCGTGGTCGAGCCGCTGCTCGGCGCGCTGATGGTCGGCGAGGCGATCAGCGCCGCCGGCAGCGGCACGCAGAAGGAGAAGCTCGGCGACATCATCAACGGCGCCCTCGTCGCGGCCTTTGCGCACGACGAGGCCGACACGCACCACGAACGCACGCGTGTCGCGACCCGCGCCGTAAAGAGCGGCGACGGCTGGGTGCTCCACGGCGCCAAGGCCGTGGTGCCGCAGGGCGAGCAGGCCGACCTGCTGCTGGTTTCGGCGCGCACCGCGGGCAATGTCGACGACGCGGCCGGCATCTCGCTGTTCCTCGTGCCTGCGAAGACCGCCGGTGTCGCGGTGCGCGGCTGCCCCGCGATCGACGGCGGCCGGGTCGCGGAGATCACGCTCGACGGCGTGAAGCTCGGCGCCGATGCGCTGCTCGGCAGCGAAGGCCAGGGCCATGCGGTGCTCGAACGCGCGATCGGCCGCGGCGTGCTTGCGCTGTGCGCCGAAGCGCTGGGCGCGATGGAAGCGGCCAAGACGGCCACGCTCGAGTACCTGCGCACGCGCAAGCAGTTCGGCCTGCTGATCGGCAGCTTCCAGGCCCTGCAGCACCGCATGGCCGACCTGCTGCTCGAGATCGAGCAGGCGCGCTCGGCGGTCATCAATGCCGCCGCCGCCATCGACGGCAGCGACCGCCTGGCGCGCGAGCGCGCACTGTCGGCCGCCAAGTTCAGCATCGGCCGCATCGGCGCGCTCGTGGCCGAAGAGAGCATCCAGATGCACGGCGGCATCGGCATGACCTGGGAGCTGCCGCTGCCGCACTACGCCAAGCGCCTCGTGATGATCGATCACCAGCTCGGCGACGAAGACCACCACCTGCAGCGCTACATCGCACTCGCAAAGGAACCGGCATGACCCCCCCCAAGACCGTCCTCGTCTCGCAGGAAGGCGCCGTGCGCATCCTGACCAACAGCAACCCCGGCGCGCGCAACGCGATCACGCCGACGCTGTATGCCGAGCTGTCGGCCGCGCTGACCGACGCCGAGCGCGACCCCGAAGTGGGCGCGGTGGTGTTCACCGGCGCGGGCGATTTCTTCTGCTCGGGCGGCGACCTGAACCTGCTCGCCACGCGGCGCGAACTGCCGGTCGCCGAGCGGCGCAAGATTCTCGAAGGCCTCAACAACCTGATCCGTGCGCTGCGCGACTGCAAGAAGCCGGTGATCGCGGCCGTCGAAGGCGGTGCCGCGGGCGCGGGGCTGTCGATGGCGCTGGCCTGCGACATGCTGGTGTCGGCGCGCGATGCCTTCTTCACCGTGGCCTATGTCAAGGTCGGCCTCACGCCCGACGGCGGCGCCACGGCGTTCCTGGCCGAGTTCGTCTCGCGCCAGGTGCTGACCGAGCTGTGCCTGACCGGCGACCGCATGACGGCCGAGCGCCTGAACGAGCTCGGCGCGGTCAACCGGCTGACCGACAAGGGCGCGGCGCTGGCCGAGGCCGTCGCGCTGGCGGCGCGCATCGCCACCGGTCCGCAGCGGGCCACCACGCGCATCAAGGCGCTGTGCCGCCAGGCGCACCATGCCACGCTCGAGGAACAGCTCGATGCCGAGGCGGTGTTCATGGTCGAGTCGCAGGGCGATGCCGAAGCGGCCGAAGGCATCGGTGCCTTCCTGGGCAAGCGAAAGGCCGATTTCGTGGCGCTGCGCCGCGGCGGCGGGAACGCCAGCTGACGCCAAGACTCCCACCGTTCCTCATGCCTGCCTCGCACGCCGTGCGGGGCTTTCCTGTTTTCCGAAAGACATCTTCTCTGCCATGGCTTCACTGAATTCATCCCTGCCGCTGGCCGGCGTGCGCGTGCTCGATCTGTCACGCATCCTGGCCGGCCCCTGGTGCGGCATGGTGCTGGCCGACATGGGCGCCGAGGTCATCAAGGTCGAGCACCCGGGCCGCGGCGACGACACGCGCGACTGGGGCCTGCGCGTCGGCGACACCGAGACGGCCTACTTCAACAGCGTGAACCGCAACAAGCGCTCGGTCACGCTCGACCTGCAGACGCCCGAGGGGCAGCAGATCGCGCGCGACCTCGCAAAGCAATGCGACGTGGTGCTGCAGAACTTCAAGTACGGCGGCATCGACAAGCTCGGCCTCGGCTACGCGCAGCTCAGCCAGGAGGACCCGCGCCTCATCTACTGCTCGATCTCGGGCTACGACCGCACCGGCCCCGAGGCGGCACGCCCGGGCTACGACCTCGTGGTGCAGGGCGAGGCCGGCCTGATGGCGATCAACGGCGAGGCGAACCAGCCGCCGCTGAAGTTCGGCGTGGCCGCGGTGGACCTGTTCACCGGCATGTACTCGGCGCAGGCCGTGCTCGCGGCGCTCTACCAGCGCGAGAAGACGGGCCGCGGCCGCCACGTCGAGATGGCGCTGTTCGACTGCGGGCTGATGATCACGGCCTACTACGGCCTCGAGGCGCTCCTGATGGGCGAGGACCCGCCGCGCTTCGGCAACTCGCATCCGTCGATCGTGCCCTACGGCGTGTTCGACGCGGCCGACGGCCCGGTGGTGATCACCGTGGGCAACAACGCGCAGTTCGCGCGCTTCTGCACCGAGGTGATCGAGCGGCCCGACCTCGCGGCCGACGAGCGCTTCAAGACCAACATCCTGCGCTCGGCAAACCGCGCGGTGCTGCTGCCCGAACTGCACGCCGAGCTGGCTAAGCGCCCGCGCGCGCTGCTGCTCGAGAAGCTCACGGCGGCGGGCATTCCCTGCGGCGAGGTGCTGGGCCTGCACGAGGCGCTGCGCAGCAAGCGCGCGACCGAGGCCGGGCTGGTCACCCAGCAGCCGCACCCGGTGGCCGGCACAGTCGACGTGCTTGCGCCGCCCTACCGTTTCGATGGCGAGCGCCTGCCGGTGCGCAGCGCGCCGCCCACCCTGGGCGAAGGCACGCGCGACGTGCTCACGTCCCTGCTCGGCCTGTCGGAAGAACGACTCGCCGCGCTGAAATCCAGCGGCGTCGTCTGAGAAGCTCGCGAACGACGCCTTTCCGTACATCCTGATCCCCTGAAACAGAACCCCATGGCTTTCTCCTCTTTCGCTTCCCTTCGCAACCCCTCGCGCCGCGCGCTGCTCGCACTGGCCGCCCTCCCGCTCGTGGCCGGCACCGCCTTCGCCCAGCAGGCCTGGCCGACCAAGCCCATCACCATCGTCGTGCCGTTCCCGCCGGGCGGCCCGACCGACGTCGCGACGCGCATCGTGGCGCAGAAGATGTCGCAGAGCCTGAAGCAGAACATCCTGATCGACAACCGCAGCGGCGCCTCGGGCACCATCGGCGCGGCCGTGGCGGCCAAGGCCGCGCCCGACGGCTACACCTTCGTGATGCTGGCCACGCCGACGCTTTTGGCCGACCACCTGTACGGCAAGACGCCCTACGACATCTTCAAGAGCTTCACGCCCGTGGGCACGGTGTACGACCTGCCGATCGTGATGGTGGTCAACCCGAAGTCGCTGCCTGAGGTCACGGACCTGCAGGGCCTGATCGCCAAGGCCAAGGCCGAAGGCGGCAAGCTCAACTACACGACGGCGGGCGCGGGCAGCTTCGGCCACCTGACGACCGAGCAGCTCAAGAACATCGGCAAGTTCGAGATGCAGCACGTGCCCTACCGCGGCAGCGCGCCCGCGGTGACCGATCTGATCGGCGGCCAGGTGCCCGCGATGTTCTCGGACCTGGTGGCGGTGATTTCGCACATCCGCGCGGGCACGCTGCGCGCCATCGCGGTCGGCTCGGGCAAGCGCGTGAGCCTGCTGCCCGACGTGAAGACGGTGGCCGAGCAGGGCTTTGCAGGCTTCGACGCCACCTCGTGGGGCGGCCTGCTCGCGCCGGCCGGCACGCCGAAGGACGTGGTCGAGCGCATGAGCGCCGAGCTCAAGACCGCGCTGGCCGACAAGGAGGTGCAGGACAAGCTGCAGGGCGTGGGCTCGTTCGCGGCCTACGGCACGCCCGCAAAGACCGGCGAGCGCATGCGCCAGGACTTCGAGCGCTGGGGCAAGGTCATTCGCGACAACAAGATCACGAACCAGTAAAAACAGGGCGCGCACCGCGCCCGCCGGAAATCAAAAAAAACCTCAGGAGACGACATGACAGGCGACGACCACAACAACACGCAGAACGCGGGCGGCGCCCCGTTCCGCCCCCGGTTCCCGGTCCGCAGCCTGGCCGACATCCGCCGGCTCGAAGAGACGCCGCTCGAACAGGCGCTCTCGGTGCGCAGCACCTACGAAATCTTCCGCAGCGCGGGGCATGCCTTCGGCAGCAAGACCGCGCTGACCTTCCTGCGCACCGGCAATCCGGCCGACGAACCGATCCGCTGGTCGTACGCCGAGCTGCTCGCGCGTATCCACCAGACGGCGAACATGCTGCATGCGCTCGGCGTCGGTCCCGACGACGCGGTGGCGGTGCTGCTGCCGGGCTGCCTCGAGTACCACCTGGCGCTCTGGGGCGGCGAGGCGGCCGGCATCGTGCAACCGCTCAATCCGCTCCTGACCGACGAGAAGCTCGTGGCGCTGATGACCGCGGCGCGCGCCAAGGTGCTGATCGCCTACGGCTCCGACGCCGAATCGGGCATGTGGTCGAAGGCGATGCGGCTGCGCGGCCAGGTGCCGACGCTCACGACCGTGCTGCGCGTGGCGCCGCACGACGAGCCACCCGGGGGCCCCGGCACGCTGCCCGACGGCGTGGCCGAGTTCGACGTGCTGCGCGCGGCCCAGCCCTCGGACCGCCTCGTGAGCGGCCGCGACATCGCGCCCACGGACATCGCAGCCTACTTTCACACCGGCGGCACCACGGGTGCGCCCAAGCTCGCCCGCCACAGCCACGGCGCGCAGGTGTTCACGGCCTGGGCCAGCGTGCAGGTGGCGGGCATGAACGAGAACGGCATCTCGATCAACGGCTATCCGCTGTTCCATGTGGCAGGCGTGCTGCCGGCCTCGCTGGCCTCGCTGTCGGCCGGGGTGGAAGTGATCGTTCCGACGCCTTCGCTGCTGCGCAACAAGGAGGTGATCGCCAATTACTGGAAGCTGGTCGAGAAGTACCGGCCGACCTCGCTGTCGGCGGTGCCGACGGTGCTCGCGGCGCTGGCCAACGTGCCGCTGGAAGGCGCCGACATCTCGTCGATCGTGTACTGCCGCACGGGTGCGGCGGTGCTGTCGCCCGAGCTCGCCGCGCGCTTCGAGCGCCTGTTCGGGCTGCATGTGCACGAGAGCCTCGGCATGACCGAGATGGCGGGCATCTCGACCATCACGCCGCCGGGCGTCGACGGGCCCGCGGGCTGCGTCGGCTTTGCGCTGCCCTACATGCAGATGCGCATCGTGGCGCTCGACGAGAACGGCAATGCGAGCGACCGCGACCTGCCGGCGGGCGAACAGGGCATGGTGCTGTTCAAGTCGCCGAACCTGTTCTCGGGCTTCGTCGATCCGGCCGACAACGCGAAGGCCTTCACGCCCGACGGCTGGCTCGCGACCGGCGACCTGGGCTGGATCGATGGCGAAGGCCGGCTCAACCTCAGCGGCCGCTCGAAGGACCTGATCATCCGCAGCGGCCACAACATCGACCCGAAGGTGATCGAGGACGCGATCGGCGCCCATCCGGCCGTGCAGCTGTGCGCGGCCGTGGGCGCACCCGACGCCTATGCGGGCGAACTGCCGGTGGTGTTCGCGACGCTGGTGCCCGGCGCCTCGGCCACCGAGGAGGAACTGCTGGCCTTCACGGCCGAGCGCGTGGACGAGGCGCCCGCCAGGCCGCGCTCGGTGGTGGTGATCGAGCAGATGCCGGTGACCAACGTGGGCAAGATCTACAAGCCCGAGCTGCGCGCGATGGCGGCGAGCCGCGTTGTGGCCGCCATGGTCGAACAGGCGTGCGGCGAGCTCGGCGTGGCGCCGGCCGCGCGGCCGCACGTGGCGCACGAGGGCGAGCGCCTGATCGAGGTGCGCATCGATGCCGCCGCGACCGGTTCGCTCGCCGTGCCGCTGCAGCAGCGCATCGAGGCCGACCTCCTGCCGCTGCCGTTCAAGACGCGCGTGCTGTCGGCATAGCGCCGGCGGCGGCAGCCCCTTGCACACCCAAGAACAATCAACCCTCGGAGACAAAGAGAAATCATGAACGCCGCATCCCCCACCCGCCGCCGCACCCTGCAAGGCGCCGTCGCCACGCTCGCGCTCGCCGCCACTTCCACCGCCGGCTGGGCGCAGCCGGCCTACCCCAGCAAGCCGATCCGCATGGTGGTGCCCTTCGCCGCGGGCGGCGCGACCGACGTGCTGGCCCGCATCATCGGCGAGAAGATGGCCGCAGGGCTGGGCCAGCCGGTCATCGTCGACAACAAGCCCGGCGCGGCCGGCATCATCGGCACCGACGCAGTGGCCAAGGCGCCGCCCGACGGCTACACGATGGTGCTGGCGCTCTCCAACTCGCTGCTCACCAACCAGTTCCTCTACCAGAAGCTGCCCTACGACACGCAGCGCGACCTTGCGCTGGTCTACCAGATCGCGGTGGCGCCGCTGGTGCTGGTGGTGCATCCGAGCGTGCCGGTCAAGACCGGGCCCGAGCTCTTGAAGTACGTCGCCGCCAACAAGGGCAAGATGGCCTACGGTTCGTACGGCGTCGGCGCCTATCCGCACCTCGCGGGCGCGCACATGAGCCTGGCGCAGAACGCCGAAATGAACCACGTCGCCTACAAGGGCGAGTCCCCGATGCTGCAGGACCTGATCGGCGGCCAGATCCAGATGTCGTTCGCGAGCGCGCTGGTGGCCAAGCCCCACATCGAGGCGGGAAAGCTCAGGGCGCTCGGCGTGACGGGCGAGCGGCGCATGGCCACGCTGCCCGACGTGCCCACGCTGGCCGAGCAGGGCCTGGACGACGAGGCCTACCGCGTGGCGGGCTGGCTGGCCATCGCCATGCCGGCCGGCACGCCGAAGCCGATCGTGGCGCGCATCGCCGAGGAAGTGCGCAAGGCCACGCGGCAGCCCGACGTGCAGACGCGCGTGGCCGCCATGGGCTTCGACCTGCAGGACAGCTCGCCCGAGGCGTTCGCGGCCGTCGTCAAGAAGGAAGCCCCGGTCTGGGAACGCCTGATCAAGGCGTCGGGCGCCAAGCTCGAATAGCGCCGGTTCGGGGGACGGCGTCGCGCGCGCGGATCGCATAGGAAAACCCCGATGGAGGAAAGGGCATGCACCGGTAACATCTGTCGCCGCTTCCCCTTTCCCCTTCGATGACCACTCCCAACGAGTCCGGCCCGGTGCTGGACGCTGCCAGCCCCCTTCCCCCCGACATCGAAGCCGCCGACGAGCCCGCGAAGGTGCCGCTCGCCATCGAGGACTGGCTCACCGTGATCATCATGGGCGCGCTCGCGCTCATCACGTTCGCGAACGTGCTGGTGCGCTACTTCACCGATTCGTCGTTCGCCTGGACCGAGGAGTTCTCGGTCTTCCTGATGATCATGCTCGCGCTCGTGGCCGGCTCGGCCGCCGTTGCGCGCGACCGGCACATCCGCATCGAGTTCTTTTCCGAGAGCGGCAGCATGGCGCGGCGCCGGCGGCTCGCGCAGTTCGGCGCGCTGATGATCGCGATCCTCTTCGCGCTGATCGGCACACTGAGCATCCGCATGGTCTGGGACGACTACCGCTATGAGGAGACCACGCCCGGCATCGGGCTGCCGGCCTGGTGGTATTCGATCTGGCTGCCGATCGTGTCGTTCGCGATCGCGCTGCGCGCGGTGGGCTTGATGATCCGGCGCGGCCGCAAGAACGCGCGCAGCGATGACGACACGGCCAATGGCCAGGGCGGCGCCCTGTGATCGCGACGCTGCTCTTCGTCGCCTTCGTGGCGATGATGCTGGTGGGCGTGCCCATCGGCGCGGCGCTGGGGCTGGCGGGCGCCGCCTGCATCGCGCTCGCCAACGCCGACGCGCAGTGGTTCGGCCTCCTGGCCGTGCCGCAGAACTTCTATGCCGGCCTGGGCAAGTACCCGCTGCTCGCGATTCCGATGTTCGTGCTGGTCGGCTCGATCTTCGACCGCTCGGGCGTGGCGCTCCGGCTGGTGAACTTCGCGGTGGCGATCGTCGGCCGCGGCCCGGGCATGCTGCCGCTGGTCGCCATTGCGGTCGCCATGTTCCTCGGCGGCATCTCGGGCTCGGGCCCGGCCAATGCCGCCGCCGTGGGCGCGGTGATGATCGCGGCGATGTCGCGCGCCGGCTACCCGCCCGCCTTCTCGGCCAGCGTGGTGGGCGCCGCCGCGGCCACCGACATCCTGATCCCGCCGTCGGTGGCCTTCATCGTGTATTCGGTGCTGGTGCCCGGCGCCTCGGTGCCGGCGCTGTTCGCGGCCGGCATGATCCCGGGCGTGATGGCCGGCCTGGCGCTGATGATCCCGGCCGTGCTGATGGCGCGCCGCCACAACATGGGCGCGCTCGAATCCACGCTGCCGCGCCCGCCGTTCTGGGCCAGCCTGCGCGACGCGAGCTGGGGCCTCGCGGCGCCGGTGCTCATTCTGGGCGGCATGCGCGCCGGCTGGTTCACGCCGACCGAGGCCGCGGTGGTGGCGGTGTTCTACGGCCTGTTCGTTGGCATGTGCGTGCACCGGACCATCAAGGTCCGCGACCTGTTCGTCATCCTGCGCGAATCGGGCGAGCTCTCGGCGGTGATCCTGCTCGTGGTGTCGCTCGCGGGCATCTTCGCGTACTCGCTCTCGACGCTGGGCGTGATCGACCCGGTGACGCGCGCGATCGTGGACTCGGGCCTCGGCGAATACGGCATCCTGGCGCTCTTGATCCTGCTGCTCATCACGGTCGGCATGTTCCTCGACGGCGTCTCGATCTTCCTGATCTTCGTGCCGCTCCTGCTGCCGATCGTTCAGCACTACAAGTGGGACCCGGTCTGGTTCGGCGTGATCCTCACGCTGAAGGTCGCGCTAGGGCAGTTCACGCCGCCGCTCGCGGTCAACCTCATGGTCTCCTGCCGCATCGCGAAGGTGCGCATGGAGGAAACCGTGCGCTGGGTCGGCTGGCTGCTGTTCTCGATGTTCATCGTGATGGTGCTCGTGATCGCGTTCCCCGAGCTGGCGCTGTGGCTGCCGCGCAAGCTCGGTTATTGACTTTGACAACTGGAGACTAGACAAAATGAAATTCCGTCGCACCCTTCTCGGCCTTGCCGCCGTCGCCACCGCCCTGGGCATGTTCTCGACCGGCGCCATGGCGCAGGCCGCCTACAAGGCCGAATACAAGATGTCGCTCGTGCTCGGCCCGCCGACCCCCTGGGGCCAGGCCGGGAAGATCTGGGCCGACCTCGTGAAGGAGCGCACCCAGGGCCGCATCAACATCAAGCTGTACCCGGGCGTGTCGCTGATCCAGGGCGACCAGACGCGCGAGTTCAGCGCACTGCGCCAGGGCGTGATCGACATGGCCGTGGGTTCGACCATCAACTGGTCGCCGCAGGTCAAGCAGCTCAACCTGTTCTCGATGCCCTTCCTGATGCCCGACTACGCGGCCATCGACGCGCTCACGCAGGGCGAGGTCGGCAAGGACATCTTCAAGACGCTCGACAAGGCCGGCGTGGTGCCGCTCGCATGGGGCGAGAACGGCTTCCGCGAGATCACCAACTCCAAGAAGCCGATCAAGTCGCCCGACGACCTGAAGGGCATGAAGATCCGCGTGGTCGGCTCGCCCATCTACTCCGACATGCTCACCGCGCTCGGCGCCAACCCGACGCAGATGAGCTGGGCCGATGCGCAGCCGGCACTCTCGAGTGGCGCCGTCGACGGCCAGGAGAACCCGCTGTTCCTGTTCACCGTGCTCAAGATGCAGAACGTGGGCCAGAAGTTCGTCACCACCTGGGGCTACGTGGCCGACCCGCTGGTGTTCGTGGTCAACAAGGAAATCTGGGCCTCGTGGACGCCGGCCGACCAAGCGATCGTGCGGCAAGCCGCCATCGACGCTGGCAAGCAGGAGATCGAGATCGCGCGCAAGGGCCTGGTCGAAGCCGACAAGCCCGTGCTCAAGGACATCGCCGCAATGGGCGTGACCGTCACGCAGCTCACGCCGGCCGAGCGCGAGGCCTTCGTCAAGGCCACGCGGCCGGTCTACGAGAAGTGGAAGTCGACCGTGGGTGCCGACCTCGTGGCGAAGGCCGAGAAGGCGATCGCGGCGCGCAAGAAGTAGGCGAAGCAGCGAGGCGGCGGGCAGCGGTGCCCGCCGCGACAATGGTGCGATGCACACCCTGATCATCGACACCGACCCCGGCGCGGACGACGTGATCGCGCTGCTGTTCGCGATGGCGGCGCCCGAGCAACTCGGCATCGAGGCGCTGACCGTGGTGGCCGGCAACGTGCCGCTGGCCAAGACCGCGCGCAATGCGCGCCTCGCCTGCGAATGGGCCGGCCGGCCCGGCATTCCGGTGTACGCCGGCGCCGAGCGCCCGCTGCGCCGTGCGCCGATCCACGCCGCCCATGTCCACGGCGAGGAAGGCATCACGGGCGTAGCAGTGCACGAGCCCGCCGCGCCGCTCGCCGAAGGCCATGCCGTCGACCACCTGGTGCGTAGGCTGCGCGCCGCGCCCGCCCGCAGCGTGACGCTCGCCATGCTCGGCCCGCAGACCAACCTGGCGCTGGCGCTCGAGCGGGCGCCCGACATCGTCGGCGGCCTGCGCGAACTGGTGCTGATGGCCGGCGCGCACTTCAACGGCGGCAACATCACGCCGGTCGCCGAGTTCAACGTGTTTGCCGATCCGCACGCGGCCGAACTGGTGCTCGACAAATGCGGCGCCAGCGGCGTGCCGATCACGATGCTGCCGCTCGACGTGACGCACCGGATCCTCACGAGCGAGGAACGCATCGCGCGGCTGCGCGGCATCGGCAACCGCGCCGGCCGCACCGTGGCCGACATCCTCGACGCCTATGCGCCGCAGGAAATGGCGCACTACGGCCTGCCGGGCGGGCCGGTGCACGACGCCACCGTCATCGGCTACCTGCTCGCGCCCGCGCTGTTCAAGGGACGGCAAATCCACGTCCAGGTCGACAGCCGCGAAGGCATGGGCTTCGGGCAGACCGTGGCCGACTGGCACGGCAGCCTGGGCCGGCCGGCGAACGTGAACTGGATCGTGGAGGGGGATGCAGCAGGCTTTTTCGACCTGCTGACGGCGCACGTGGCGCGACTACCCTGACGACGCGGGCCGGGGCAGTGCTGATGCTGCCCGCAGGGGCAGCCCGCCGTCAGTGCTGCAGGATCTTGTCCAGGAAGTCCTTGGTGCGCGGCTGACGGTTCTCGGGGTGGTTGAAGAACTCGTCCTTGGAGCAGTCTTCCAGGATGCGGCCGCCCACGTCGATGAAGATCACGCGGCTGGCGACCTTGCGCGCGAAGCCCATCTCGTGCGTGACCACCATCATGGTCATGCCTTCCTTGGCAAGCGCGACCATCACGTCGAGCACTTCACCGACCATTTCGGGGTCGAGTGCCGAGGTCGGTTCGTCGAACAGCATCACCACCGGGTCCATGCTGAGCGCGCGGGCGATCGCCACGCGCTGCTGCTGGCCGCCCGAGAGCTGGCCCGGGAACTTGTCCTTGTGTGCCATCAGGCCCACGCGGTCGAGCATCTTGAGCCCACGCACCTTGGCTTCGTCCTGCGAACGGCCCAGCACCTTGATCTGCGCGATGGTCAGATTTTCGGTGACCGACAGGTGCGGGAACAGCTCGAAGTGCTGGAACACCATGCCGACCTTGGAACGCAGTTTGGGCAGGTTGGTCTTGGGGTCGTGCAGCGGAATGCCGTTGACGATGATCTCGCCTTTCTGGAAAGGCTCGAGCGCGTTGACGGTCTTGATGAGGGTGGATTTGCCCGAACCCGACGGGCCGCACACCACCACCACGTCGCCCTTGGCGATGCTGACCGAGCAGTCGTTGAGCACCTGCACGGGTCCGTACCACTTGGAGACGTTGTTGATACTGATCATTTGTTCAGCCATGGCTTTTCCTCTTCGATTCTTTCACTAGCGAATGATGGCGATCTTCTTGTGCAGACGCTTGACGAGATACGACAGCGAATAGCAGATCACGAAGTAGACGACCGCTGCCAGCAGGTACGACTCGTAAGGCCGCCCGAAATTCTTGGCGACGTTGTCGAAACCCTTGAGCAGGTCGTATGCACCGATGGCGTACACCAGCGAGGTGTCCTGGAACAGGATGATGGTCTGCGTGAGCAGCACCGGCAGCATGTTGCGGAACGCCTGCGGCAGGATCACCAGCTTCATGTTCTGGCCGTAGGTCATGCCCACCGCCAGCCCGGCCGAGACCTGGCCGCGCGGAATCGACTGGATGCCGGCCCGCATGATCTCGCTGAAGTACGCCGCCTCGAAGGCGATGAAGGTGATCACCGCCGAATACTCCGGCCCGATGGGCCGTCCGATGACGAACGGCACCAGCAGGAAGAAGCCCAGGATGACCATCACCAGCGGAACGGAGCGCATGCCGTTGACGTAGAACGCGGCCGGCATGTCCAGCCACTTCTTTCCCGACAGGCGCATCAGCGCGAGGATGGTGCCGAAGAAGATGCCACCCAGGGTTGCGACGACGGTCAGGAAGATGCTGAAGTACAGACCATTGAGAACATAGTTCCGAATGACGTCCCAGGTGTAGACGGAGAATTGGAGATCCATGTCAGTGTCCTCCCGTTCCGCCGGCAACGACAAAGCCCGGGACGCGCGCCCGTTTCTCGATGAAGGCCATCAGGCGGTTGATCACCATGGCCGAGATGACGTAGAGCACCACCACGGCGATGTAGATCTCCGGGTTGCGCGCCGTCTCTTCGCCGGCCTGCAGGTAGAACTGGGTCAGTTCGGAGATGGACACCGCGAATGCCACCGAGGAGTTCTTGAAGATGTTCATCGACTCGCTGGTCAGCGGCGGCAGGATGATGCGGTAGGCCATGGGCAGCAGCACGTAGCGGTAGTACTGGACCGTGGTGAAGCCCACGGCCATGCCGGCATAGCGTTGGCCGCGTGGCAGCGCCTGGATGCCTGAGCGCAACTGCTCCGCGATACGTGCCGAGGTGAACAGGCCCAGCGCCAGCACCACCAGCACGAAGGGCGGAAAGTCGCGCATCGGCGGCACGAGCGCGGGCACCACGAAGTACCACAGGAAGATCTGCACCAGCAGCGGGATATTGCGGAACAGCTCCACCCACGCGTTGCCGAAACGCACCAGCCACGGGCTGTCGGGCAGCGTGCGCAGGATGCCGATGATCGAGCCGAACACCAGTGCGACGAGCAACGCCACGAGCGCGACGGCCACCGTCCACCCCCAGGCGTCGATCATCCAGTTCAGGTAGGTGTACGCACCGCCCGTTCCGTAACACGACGGCACCACCGTGCCGTCGATGGTGTCCTTGCAGAACACCTGCCAATCCCAATTTCCCATCGGGCACTCCTCGGTCTGTTTGCTTTGACTACGCACCAAACAAACGCCCGCCTCGATGGGCGGGCGTCTGTCGTTCATCCATGCAGATTACTTCTTGGCGTAGTCTTCCATCGGCTTGTTGTTGGGGCTGGCCCAGGCGGCCTTGGTGGCCTCCGACAGCGGCAGGTTCATGTTCACGTTGGCTGGCGGCACCGGCTGCATGAACCACTTGTCGTACAGCTTGGCGAGCGAGCCGTCCTTGATCTGGCGCTCGATGCTGGCATTGACGGCTTTCAGGAACGCGTCGTCGCCCTTGCGCACCATGCAGGCGATCGGCTCGACCGACAGCTCGGGACCGACGATGGCGAAATCAGCCGGGTTCTTCGACTTGGCGACGTTGGCCGCCAGGATCGAACCGTCCATCACGAAGGCGTCGGCACGGCCGGACTCGAGCAGCAGGAAGCTGTCGGCGTGGTCCTTGCCCAGCACTTCCTTGAAGTCGATGCCTTGGGCGCGCTCGTTCTTGCGCAGGGTCTGCACCGAGGTCGTGCCCGTGGTGGTGGCGATGGTCTTGCCGTTGAGGTCCTTCAGGTCCTTGATGCCCGAATTCTTCTTGATGACCATGCGCACCACTTCCACGTAGGTGGTGTGGGCGAAATCGACGTCCTTCTGGCGCGTGGCGTTGTTGGTGGTGGAGCCGCACTCCAGGTCGACCGTGCCGTTTTGCACCAGCGGAATCCGGTTCTGCGAGGTGACCGGGGTGTAGTTGACCGCCAGCTTCTTGCCGGCAGTCTTGCCGAGGTCTTCAGCGATGCGTTCGGCCATTTCAGTGTGGAAGCCACCGTACTTGCCGCCGCCGACGGAGAACGACAGCGCCGACGAATCGCGCACGCCGAGGCTGATGGCGCCGCTGTTCTTGATCTTGGCCAGCGTGCCATCCTGGGCGAAAGCGCTGCCGGTAGCGACTACTGCAACGGCCAATGCCAACACTTGTTTTTTCATACAGAGACTCCTGATGGTGACAGAAAGGGGAAATTGGAAACCAAACGAAATTCTAGACAGTTGGCAGGCCGGGAATACCCGGGCCATCCCGGTGCAGCGGCATTGTCGGACTGAAGTTAAGCAGCCTTTGTGCCTGTTCTCTCGCCGTGGACACGCGCATGTGGAGAATTGCACGGTCTGGGCTTCGTCGGTTCGTGTGGCAGCGTTGGAAAACTGCCGCGACTGTAGAGAACCCCCGGCCAGCACGCCAATGCCGTTTGCGGCGCCGGTTATGCATCGGGTTCATAGATTGTGCATCGCACAAATTCCGCCTCAACGCAGCGGCTCGGCGCTGACCAGGTACGACCACAAGGCGTCGGCCGTGCGCTTGGGCTGTAGGCCTTCCGAGGCCAGCGCCTTGGCCGAGCGGCTGCCGGCGGGCTTCGCCGGAACCGGCGCGCCAGGTCGCTCGCGGTAGGCGCGGATCTCCATCGTCGCCTCGAGGCTGTCGATCTCGGGCGGCAGCGCGCTCACGAGCTTGCGGGCCTTGATCTCCTTGCGCACCGCGCTCTGCGGCAGAAAGGCGATGCCGTGGCCTTCGAGCGCCATCACCTTGAGGCCTTCGGCCATGTCGGTCTCGTAGACCCGGTCGAGGTGGATGGCGGTGCCCGATTCCTTGAGCAGCTGGTCGACCACGCGCCCCAGGTAGGCGCCGGGTGCATAGCCCAGGTAAGGCAGCGGCTGGCCCGGACGCCCCGGCAGCCGGAAGCGCGGCGCGCCGTCGGCATCGGGCCGGACCCACGCGCTCACGACCTCCTCGCCCAGGCTGACCATCTCGTATTTGTTGGCGTCGAGCTGCAGCGGCTGCGAGGGGTGGTGGTAGGCGATCAGCAGGTCGCAGCTGCCTTCGACGAGGCGCAGCACCGCGTCGTGCACATTGAGTGCGATGAGCCGGCTCTTGATCGGCCCGAAGTGCTCGCGCAGGCTGGTCACCCACGAGGGGAAAAACGTAAACGCCAGCGTGTGCGGCACCGCGATCTCGATCACGTCCTGCCCGGCGGCCGAGTGGCCGCGCAGCATGGCGCGGGTGCTCTGCAGCGCCTGCAGCATCTCGATGGCCTGGCTGTAGAGCGTCTGGCCCGCTGGCGTGAGCCGCGTCGGGTACGAACTGCGGTCGACCAGGTCGGTGCCGGCCCAGCCCTCGAGCGCCTGGATGCGCCGCGAGAACGCAGGCTGTGTGACATGCCTCAGTTGGGCCGAGCGGCTGAAGCTGCGCGTTTCCGCCAGGCTGATGAAGTCTTCGAGCCACTTGGTTTCCATACGCGGCGATTATGTGCGCGCGCCGCCCGCTGCGGGGCCCCTGGCCGATACTGGCGTCCCGCGCTCGCCGCCATCCGCCCCGGACCGCCATGACGCCCACCGATATCCTCGACCTCAGTGCCACGGAACTCTCGCGCCGGATCGCCGCGCGCGGCGTGTCCTGCCATGAACTGATGCAGGCCGCACTGGCCCGCATCGAGGCGCTGAACCCGCGCTTCAATGCCATCGTGTCGCTGCGGCCGCCCGAGGACCTGCTGGCCAATGCACGCGAACGCGACGCCGAACTGGCGCGCGGCGAGCGGCGCGGCTGGATGCATGGCTTCCCGCTCGCGGTGAAGGACCTGAGCCATGCGGCCGGCTTGCCGACCTCGATGGGCTCGCCGCTGTCGCCGCGCTCGCCGGTGCGCACCGACAGCCTGCACGTCGCGCGCATGCGCGCGGCCGGCGCCATCGTGATCGGCAAGACCAACACGCCCGAATTCGGCCTCGGCTCGCACACCTACAACACGGTGTTCGGCATCACGCGCAACGCCCATGCGCCCGAGCGCAGCGCCGGCGGCAGCAGCGGCGGCGCGGCCGTGGCCCTGGCGCTCGGCATGCTGCCGGTGGCCGACGGCAGCGACATGATGGGGTCGCTGCGCAACCCGGCCGCGTTCAACAACGTCATCGGCATGCGGCCCTCGCGCGGGCGTGTGCCGGGCGATCCGGAGCAGGAGCTGTTCTTCCAGCAGCTCGGCATCGAAGGCCCGATGGCGCGCACCGTGGAAGACGCCGCGCGGCTGCTCGCGGTGCAGGCGGGCTTCGATGCGCGCGTGCCGCTCTCGTCGCCCGACGCGCTGCCCTCGCCCGACGCGTTGCAACTCGAAGGCGAGACACGCGGCCTGCGCATCGGCTGGCTCGGCAGCATCTGGCCCGACCTGCCGCTCGCGCCCGGCATCCGCGCGCTCGGGGAGCAGGCGCTCGGCATCTTCCGCAGCCTCGGCTGCGAGGTCGAAGCCTGCACGCTCGACGTGCCGCGCGAGCAGAACTGGAGCGCCTGGCTGCGCCTGCGCCAGCTGCTTGTGGGCGGCAAGCTCGGCGCCTTCATGAACGATCCGAAGCTGTTCGCCCAGCTCAAGCCCGAGGCGCAGTGGGAGGTCGAACAGAGCCGGCAGCTCGACGCAGCCTCGCTCTACCAGGCCTCGCTCTACCGCTCGAACGTGTACCGCGCGTTCGCACGCCTGTTCGAGCGCTTCGACTTCGTGGCGGCGCCGAGTGCGCAGGTGTTTCCGTTCGACGCCGAGCTGCACTGGCCTGCCGAGGCGAACGGCGTCGCAAGCGACACCTACCACCGCTGGATGGAGATCGTCACGCCGTTCACGCTGGCAGGGCTGCCGACGCTCAATCTGCGCGCCGGCTTCGGCGAAGGCGGCCTGCCGATGGGCATCTCGCTCGCGGGGCCGGTGAATGCCGACCTTGCCGTGCTGCGCGCCGGGCATGCCTACGACCGCGCATGCGCCTGGTCGGCGGTGCGTCCGCCGGCGCTGCTGAGCGCAGGCTGATCGCCGCCCGGTGCGCAACCCCTGCGACGCATGCAGAATGCGCGCATGAAAATGATCATCGTGGGAGCCGGCCGCGTCGGGGAAAGCGCGGCAGAGAGCCTGCTGTCGGAGCGCAACGACATCACCGTCATCGACACCGACGCCGGCCGCCTGGCCCGGCTGCAGGAGCAGTTCGACCTGCGCGGCGTGCTCGGCAGCGGCATCGAGCCCGAGGTGCTGCGCGAGGCCGGCGCTCCTGACGCCGACATGCTGATCGCCTGCGCGCCGCTCGACGAGACCAACCTGCTAGCCTGCAAGTTCGCACGCGATCTCTTCAACGTGCAGACCACCGTCGCGCGCATACGCTCGACCGCCTTCCACGACAACGCACTGCTGGAAAAGACCGGCTTCGCGGTGGACCAGGTGATCTGCCCCGAGCGCTCGGTGACCAACTACATCCACAAGCTGGTGGAATACCCCGAGGCGTTGCAGGTGATCCAGTTCGCGCAGGGGCTGGTCAGCCTGATCGCGGTGCGCGCGATCGAGGGCGGCTCGCTGGTGGGCCACAGCCTGGCTGAGATTCCGAGCCTGGTGCCCGATGCCGACATGCGCATCGTGGCGATCTACCGCAACGACCGCGCGCTGGGCGTGCTCCACGGCGACACCCGCATCCGCGCCGACGACGAAGTCTTCGTGCTCGCCGCCACGCAGCACATCCGCGGCGTGCTGGGCGGTTTGCGCCAGATGGACCGGCCCGTGTCCCGCATCATGATGGCCGGCGGCGGCCGCGTCGGCATGCGGCTGGCGCGGGAGCTGCACGGCAACTGCGCCATCAAGCTGATCGAGCGCGACCTGCCCCGCTGCGCGCTGCTGGCAGAGAGCCTGCCCAGCGATGTGCTGGTGCTCAACGGCGACGCCACCGATGCCGACCTGATGGCCACCGAGCAGGTGGCCGGCATGGACCTTTTCATGGCCGTCACCAACGACGACGAAGACAACATCATGGCCTGCCTGCTGGCCAAGCGCCTCGGCGCGCGCCGCGTGCTGGCCCTGATCAACCGCCGCGCCTACGCCGACCTGGTGCAGGGCACGCAGATCGACATCGCCATCTCGCCGGCACACACCATCATTGGGGAACTGCTGGCCTTCGTGCGGCGCGGCGACATCGAGGTGGTACACAGCCTGCGCCGCGGCGCCGCCGAAGCGCTGGAGCTGGTGGTGCGCGGCGACCGCAAGACCAGCAAGGTGGCGACGCGGACCGTCGGCGAGATCAAGCTGCCCGACGGCGCGCAGATCGGCGCCATCGTGCGCGGCCCCGACGAGGGACCGCGCGAGGTGATCATTCCGCACCGCGACACGGTGATTGCCAGCAACGACCACGTCGTCGTCTTCGTGCCGCACAAGGGCATGATCCGCGACATCGAGCGGCTGTTCCAGGTCAGCGCGATCTTCCTGTTCTGAACGCCGCCAGGCGCCGCCATCCATGTCTTCACCGCAGGCCATCGTTGCCCTGGTCGGACGCCTCGTCGTCCTGTTCTCACTGCTGATGCTGGCGCCGCTTTTTGCCAGCTGGCTCGACGGTGGCCGCGCGCTGCAGGCTTTTTCATGGTCGCTGCTCGCCACGCTGGCCAGCGGCCTCGCGATGGTTGTCCTGACGCGCGGCCATCTGGGCGAACTTCGCCCGCGGGATGGCTTCGTGATGGTCGGCGTGATCTGGTTCCTGCTGCCGACCTTTGCCGCCGTGCCGCTGCTGCTGGCCATTCCCGGCCTGAGCGTGACCGACGCCTACTTCGAAGCCATGAGCGGCTTCACCGCCACCGGCGCGACCGTGCTGGTCGGCCTCGACCACATGCCGATGGCAGTGAACGTGTGGCGCTGCCTGCTCAACCTGGTCGGTGGGCTCGGCATCGTGGTGCTGGCCGTGGCCGTGCTGCCGATGCTCGGCGTGGGCGGCTCGCAATTGTTTCGCACCGAGATCACGGGCCCGATGAAGGACCAGAAACTCACGCCGCGCATCTCGGACACGGCGCGCGGGTTGTGGACGGTCTACTTTCTCGCCTCGAGCGCCTGCCTGCTGGCCTACCGCTGGGCCGGCATGAGCTGGGCCGATGCCTTCATGCACATGTGTTCGACGATGAGCCTGGGCGGCTTCTCCTCCCACGACGCGAGCCTCGGCTACTTCAACTCGCCGCAGGTCGAGATGGTGGCGGTGGTCTTCATGCTGCTGGCCGGTGTCAACTTTGCGCTCTACTTCCTGGCCTGGAAGCGCCGCTCGCTCACCGTGCTGTGGCGCGACGCCGAACTGCGCACCTACGTGCTGGTGCTGGCGGGCAGCGTGGCGCTGATCACCGGCTACCTGCTGGCCAACGCGCCGGACGGCGACGTGCTGCGCACGCTGCGGCGCACCCTGTTCCATGTGGTCTCGGTCGCCACCACCACCGGCTACGCCACGCACGACTACGCGCTGTGGCCGACCTTCGTGCCGTTCCTGATGATGCTGCTGGGCTGCTTTGCCACCTGCGCGGGCTCGACCGGCGGCGGCGTGAAGATGCTGCGCGTGCTGCTGCTGCTCAAGCAGTCGCAGCGCGAGCTGGTGCGCATCATCCATCCGAACGTGGTCAACCCGGTGGTGCTCGGCGGCGTCACCGTGCCGCCGCGCGTGATGCACAGCGTGATCGCCTTCATGATGCTCTACGGCATGACCATCGTCGCGTTGACCATGGTGATGCTGTTCAGCGGGCTGGACGTGGTGACGGCTTTTACCGCCGTGATTGCCTGCCTGAACAACATCGGCCCGGGCCTCGGCGACGTCGGGCCGGCCGTGAACTACGCGGGGCTCACCAACTTCCAGACCTGGGTGCTGAGTTTCGCCATGCCGCTTGGGCGGCTCGAACTGCTGTCGCTGCTGGTGCTGCTGACGCCGCAGTTCTGGCGCCGCTGAGGCACGTCAGACCGGCGTCAGACCGGGGTGAGAACGCCGCGCCCCGCGAAGTGCCCTTCGGCATTCGCAAGGAAATGGTCGACCGACTTCTGCGTCGCCTCGGGCGACCAGCCCGCCATGTGCGGCGTGAGCAGCACGTTGTCGAGGCCGACCAGCAGCTCGGGCCGCTTCGGTTCGCTTTCGTACACGTCGAGCCCCGCGCCCGCAATGCGGTTCTCGCGCAGCGCCGCGGCCAGCGCCTCGGTGTCGACCACGCTGCCGCGGCCGATGTTCACCAGATAGCCCTGCGGCCCGAGCGCGTCGAGCACCTCGGCATTCACCAGGTGCTTCGTCGCGGCGCCGCCGGGCGCCGCCAGAATCAGGAAGTCGGCCCAGGCGGCGAGCGACTTCAGGTCGCCGAAGTAGCGGTGCGCCGCGCCTTCCTTGGGATTGCGGTTGTGGTAGCCGACTTCCATGTCGAAGCCGGCTGCGCGCTTCGCGATCTTCTGGCCGATGGTGCCGAGTCCGAGGATGCCGAGCTTCTTGCCCGAGACGTTCGGCGCCTGCGGGATCGCATCGCGCCACACGCCTTCGCGGCACAGCCGGTCGAGCTTGCGAAACTCGCGCACGATGCCGATCAGAAGGCCGAACGCATGGTCGGCCACGCAGTCGTCGTTGGTGCCCGCACCGTTGGCTGTGGCAATGCCGCGTGCGCGCGTGACCTCGAGCGGCAGGCCTTCGTAGCCCGCGCCCATGCAGCAGATCAGCTCGAGCGCCGGCATGGCCGCGATCTCCTCGGGAGTGATGCCGATCACGCCGATGGTCAGCACCGCGCGAAATTGCTCGCCGTGCGTCGCGATCGCGGCCGCGCGCTCGCGCTCCGTGGCGGCATAGGTCATCTCGTAGACCTGGGCAATCTGGGCCCGGTGTGCGCTCGAGAGGCTGTTGAGCACCAGCAGGGGTATCTTCGTCGACACGTCTGAACTCCTGGGAGAATCAATAAAAATAGGTGATCAGCCGCTACAGCAGCGGTGCGGCTTCGCTTTTCTGCAAGGCCCACATCTGCGCATAGCGGCCCTGCTTCGCGAGCAGTTCGGCATGCGTGCCGCGCTCGATGATCGTGCCGGCATCGAGCACCAGGATCTCGTGCGCGTCGACCACCGTCGACAGCCGGTGCGCGATGACCAGCGTGGTCTTGTCCTGCGCGGCGCTCTTGAGCTCCGACTGGATCGCGCGCTCGTTGGCCGAATCGAGCGCCGAAGTGGCTTCATCGAAGATCACGATGGGCGGGTTCTTGAGCAGCGTGCGCGCAATGGCCACGCGCTGCTTCTCGCCGCCCGAGAGCTTGAGCCCGCGCTCGCCGACCGTGGTCTCGTAGCCCTTCGGCGTGGCCGAGATGAAGTCGTGGATGCGCGCCGCGCGCGCAGCCGTCTCGACTTCTTCGCGCGACGCGCCGGGGCGGCCGTAGGCGATGTTGTATTCGATGGTGTCGTTGAACAGCACCGTGTCCTGCGGCACGATGCCGATGGCGCGGCGCAGGCTCGACTGCTGCACCTCGCGGATGTCCTGGCCGCCGATGGTGATAAGCCCATCCTGGACGTCGTAGAAGCGGTAGAGCAGGCGCGCGAGCGTCGACTTGCCCGAACCCGACGGGCCGACCACCGCCACCGTCTTGCCGGCCGGTATCTCGAAGCTCACATGCTTGAGGATCGGCCGCGCGGGCTCGTAGGCGAAGCTCACGTCCTCGAAGCGCACCGCCGAATCGGCGCCGCCGAGCGGCTGTGCGTCCGGTGCGTCGCGCACCTCGCGGTCTTTTTCCATCAGCACGAACATCTTGTCGAGATCGGTCAGGCTCTGCTTGATCTCGCGGTAGATCACGCCCAGGAAGTTGAGCGGGATGTAGAGCTGGATCATGAAGGCGTTGACCATGACCAGGTCGCCGAGCGTCATGCGCCCCTCGACCACGCCCGCGGTGGCACGCCACAGCATCAGCACCAGGCTCACGGCGATCAGCATTTGCTGGCCGATGTTGAGCATGCTCAGCGTGCGCTGGCTCTTGATCGCCGCCTTGCGGTAGCGGTCGAGGCTCGCGTCGTAGCGGCCGGCCTCGAAGTCTTCGTTGTTGAAGTACTTGACGGTCTCGTAGTTCAGCAGCGAATCGACCGCGCGGCTCTGCGCGACCGAGTCGAGCTCGTTCATGATCTTGCGGAACTGGGTGCGCCATTCGGTCACGGTGACCGTGAAGCCGATGTACAGCACCAGCGCGGCCAGCGTGATCCAGACGAACGCAGCGTCGAACTTGACGCCCAGGATGGTGAGCACCAGCACCAGTTCGATGAACGTCGGCACGATGCTGTAGAGCGACATCGAGACCAGCGAGTGCACGCCGCGCGTGCCGCGCTCGATGTCGCGCGTCATGCCGCCGGTCTGGCGCTCCAGGTGAAAGCGCAGGCTCAGCGAATGCAGGTGCCGAAACACTTCGAGCGCGATCTGCCGCGCCGTGCCCTCGGTGGCCTTGGCGAAGATCAGCTCGCGCAGCTCGCCGAACAGCGAGGTCGAGAAGCGCAGCAGGCCATAGGCCACCAGCAGCCCGATGGGAACCACGAGGATCGCCGCGGCCACGTCGGGCTTGGGCGTCATGGTGTCGACCAGGTCCTTCAGCAGCACCGGCACGCTGACGTTGGCCACCTTGGCGCCCACCATGAAGGCCAGCGCCGCGGCCACCCGCCACTTGTATTGCCACAGGTAGGGGAACAGCCGCCGCAGCGTGGCCCAGTCGGAACGGTCGCTGCGCGCCGGCGCGTGGCCCGGGGCGTGTGCGGAATGAGAAGGGGGTGGGAGGGCTTCGCCGCTGCGGCGCATGAAGGACAATCGTGGTTGCTTATTTGCTCCCGATTGTGCCCATGTCCGATATTTCCAGCAGCGCCGCTGCCGCCCCGTTGAAAAGCCTGCCCACCGACATGGAGCTGGTGCTCAAGGTCATCCCGATGCCGGCCGACTGCAATGCCAATGGCGACATCTTCGGCGGCTGGGTCATGGCGCAGTGCGACCTGGCCGGTTCGGTCATTCCGGCGCGCTATGCCAAGGGCCGGCAGGCCACGGTGGCGGTCAACGAGTTCATCTTCAAGCAGCCGGTGCGGCTCGGCGACATCCTCTCGTTCTATTCGAAGCTGGTGCGCATCGGGCGCACCTCGGTCACCGTGACGGTCGAGGTCTTTGCCGAGCGCTTTCGCGCGCAGGGCGAGTACATCAAGGTGACGCAGGCCACCTTCACCTACGTGGCCATCGACGACAACGGCCGGCCGCGGCCGATCGAGCAGCCGGCAGCCTGAAGGCCGAACGGGCCCCGCCGCGGCGGCTCAGCCGGCGGCGTCCCGCACCCGGTCGAAGCGCTCGAATTCGCGGTTGATCCAGCGCCCGTCCTGCCGCTCGGTGCGGCGGATGTACACCGCCTGCACGATGTCGCGGGTGTAGGCGTCGATCTCGATCGGCCCGCGCGGGCTCTCGAGCTTGAGCCCGCGGAAGGCGTCGACGAGCTTCTCGCCGCGGGCATTGCTGCCGCGTGCCGAGCGCATCGCGGCGTCGGTGGCCGCCAGCGCGTCGTGCGCCGCCACCGCGAAGTAGCCGGGCCGCAGGTGGCTGCCGTACTCGGCCTCGAAGGCGCCGGTGAAGGCCCGATTGGCCGCGGAATCATGCGCGAACGAATAGTGGTGGCTGGTCACGAGGCCGTCCGCCAGTTCGCCGATGCCCTCGAGGTAATGGTCGTCGGTCGCGTCGCCCGTGGCGAGCAGGCGGATGCCGGTGCCGGCCATGCCGCGGTCGCGCCAGAACTTGAGGAAGGTCGCGGGCATCTGTCCCGAGGGCAGGAAGAAGAACACCGCCTGCGGCTTGAGCTCGCGCAGCCGCAGCATGTAGGCCGAATAGTCGAGCGTGGCGAGCGGCACGCGCAGCATCGCGCCCACGCGCCCACCGCCCGCGCTGATGCCCGAGACGAACGCGGCCTCGGCGTCGACGCCCGCGGCATAGTCGGCCACCACCGTGCAGACATCGCGCAGCCCCTGCTGCAGCGCCCAGCGCGCAAGCGGCATCGTGACCTGCGAGATGGTGAACGACAGCCGCACCGCGAACGGGCAGCGCGCCGTGATGCCCGAGGAAGCCGCGTTCATCACCAGGAGCGGCACCTTGGCCTGCGTGGCGACGGCACCGACGGCATAGGCGTTGGAACTGAAGTCGAGTCCCGCCAGCAGGTCCACGCGCTCGCCCTCGACGAGGTCTTGTGCGTGGCGCCGCGCCTGCTCGGGTGCGCTGCCCGGCACGTCGCGCCGCAGCAGTTCGACCGGACGCCCCGCGATGGCCTGGTTGTGCGCGGCCAGCCAGGCCGACATGCCGGCATCGAACTGCCGCCCGCCCCCCGCATAGGGCCCGGACCACGAGCCGATGAGCCCGATGCGCAACGGACGCACGCGGGCCCGGACCACCGCGGGCGACGCCACCAGCGCCCCCGCGAGCAAGCCGAAAGTACGCCGGCGCGTGACGCCGGTTGCTACTTTTTCAGTAGCTGCACCGACATGCTGGCCGGGGACTGCGGCCGATCCTGACTGGAAGATGTGCACGCCGCCCAGTGTACGCATGCACCAGGGCGGGGCAATGCGTGGAACTACGATCAGACCTTCGAAAAGTCGGGCTTGCGCTTCTCCATGAAAGCGCCGAAAGCCTCGCGCGCAGCGGGTTCGCGCAGCATCCGGCCGAAGCTCGCGCCCTCCTCGTCCATGCGCTCGATCACCGCGGGCAACTGCGCCTTCTTGAGCAGGCGCTTGGTCTCGACCAGCGCGGAGAGCGGCTTGGCCGCAAGCTTGCGGGCCTGTCCCTGCGCGATGGCATTGGCCTCGGTCGGCGGCACGATGCGGTTGACCAGCCCCACCTCGAGCGCGGCCTCGGCCATGAAGGGTTCGCCGAGCAGCAGCGCCTCGGCGGCGCGGTGGTGGCCGAACATCTGCGGTACCAGCAGGCTGGACGCTGCCTCGGGGCACAGCCCCAGGTTCACGAAAGGCATCGAGAAGGCCGCGTTGTCGCCCGCATAGACCAGGTCGCAGTGGAACAGCATCGTGGTGCCGATGCCCACGGCCGGGCCGCAGACCGCCGCGACGATCGGCTTCGGAAAGGCCGCAATGCCGCGCAGGAAGCGGAACACCGGCGAGTTCCCGCCGGCCGGCGGCGCATTGAGGAAATCGCCGATGTCGTTGCCCGCGCTGAAGATCGTCGGGTCGCCCTGGATCAGCACGCAGCGCACCGCGGCATCGCCCTCGGCCGCGGCGAGCGCGTCGGCCAGCTCGGCGTACATGCCGCTGGTGATCGAGTTCTTCTTCTCGACGCGGTTGAAGGTCAGGGTCATCACGCCGGCTTCGGTGTGGACGAGGATGTCGCTCATGGAATGGATCCTTGGAGGAGAGAACTGGAAGGAATGGGCGACCGGGCCGCTCAGGCCGAGAGCGCCTCGCGCACGAAATCGAGCCGGTCCTGGCCCCAGAACATCTCGCTGCCGACGAACATGGTCGGTGCACCGAACACGCCACGCTCGACAGCTTCCTGCGTGACGGCCTTCAGCCGGTCCTTGGTTTCCTGCGCGCCGGCCAGCGCGAGCAGTTGCTGGGCGTCGAAGCCGGCGTTCTGCAGGACCGCCCCCACGGTGGCCGAGTCGTTCATGTTCTGCGGTGCAACCCACATGGCGTGGAACACGGCATCGACGTAGGCCCCGAAACGCTCGGGGTTCTTCATCTGCACGCCCGTGGCGCCGCGCATCAGCAGCAGCGTATTGACGGGGAAGTGCGGGTTGTGGACGAAAGGCACGCCATAGCGCTTCGCAAAGCGCTGCAGGTCGGTCGTCATGTAGGGCCCCTTGGGCCTGACCTCGGCTGGCGAGCGGTTACCGGTGGCCTGGAACACACCGCCGAGCAGGATCGGCTTCCACACCAGTGCGGCGCCGGTGTCGGCGCACACGTGCGGCAGCTGCGTGGCGGCGAGGTAGGCGGCGGGGCTGCCGAAGTCGAAATAGAAGTCGACGGATTTCGTCATGGGCGGTGTCTATTCCTTGTAGTAGACGATCTGGTTCGAGGTGGCGAGCAGCACGCCATTCTGGCTCCAGAGCTGCGCGGCCTGGTCGAAGAAGCCGTTGAAGAACTGCTGGCCCGTCGCGCGGCCCAGCAGGTAGCCGGTGCCGACCTCGGCGAACTGCGCGGCACCGGCATGGAAGTAGGTGGTGATCGACACCGTGCCCGCGGGCACATGCTTCGCGCGGCGCAGCCACACGCGCGGATAGAACACATCGCTCATCGCCGCGAGCGAGGCGAAGTCGAGCGGCCGCGGCTCGGCCTCGCGCAGCCAGTAGAGGCTTTCGCTGCGCTGCTCGCTGCCGTCCCACTGCGTGGGGATGAAGCCGCTGACCGGACGCATCTCGTACCGATCGAGCCAGGCGACGCCGGCCGGGCCGATGCTGAAGCGCTCGACCGACTCGGGCCGCGGCACATCTTTGGGCATCGGCAGGTCGCTTTGGCTCCAGGTCTCGCGCCGCGCGGCCGTGACCACGGTGGCGGTGGTCGTCATGTTCGGCGTGCCGTCGGCACCGGGCTGCGTGATCTGCACCGTCCAGTGTTGCGTCGAGCGGTTGGTGCGCACGGCCGTGGCCTGCACGTCGAACGGTCCGGCCACGAGGGCGGCCGCGAAGTTGACCGTCAGCGCGAGCGGAGTGCCGAGCAGGTCGGGATGCTGCAGCACCGACTGCAGCGCGATGGCCGCGGTGGCGCCGCCGAAGGGCCCCACCATGTTCCAGTATTCGGCGCTCGTGGCGCCGGTGAAGTGGCCGGCACGCAGGTCGCTGTGCTGCAGCGCCAGGGCCTTGTCGAAGGGATGGGTGCTCGTCATGGTCGCAGTGTGCCTCCGGTGGGTGGACTCATGCAGTCGTCTGCGGGACGCCCGCCAGCGACGGCGCAGTGATCGCCGCGAGCCGGTGCAGCTTGTCGACCGTGGTCGGCCAGAGCGTGGCGCTGAACTGCTCGCGGAAGAAACCGAAATGGCCGATGCGCGACGCCTGCACGTCGGCCGGCGCGATGCGCTCCATCGCCCGCGGCGCCTGGTCGTAGAAGCTCAGCAGGCTGCGCGTGCCGGCCAGCGTCATCAGTTCGTCGTCGGTCATCGACAGCGCCAGCACCGGGAAGCGCACGCGGCTGTAGCTGCGCGCCGCGCGCTCGCCCTCGGCGCCCACGCTGTAGCGCGGGTCGAGGCACCAGCGGCGCCATTGCAGGATCACGCCGCGCGGCAGGTCGCCCACCTTGCGCAGCCGGCGGCCCGGAAAGTAGCCCCAGAGCCGGGTCGCCAGCGGCACCAGCACGAACCAGAAATACAGGATGCTGCGCTTCAGGCGCGGCGCGTTCTCGCGCCAGTAGCCGCTGCCCGCGGCAATGCTCACCAGGCCGTCGACCTGCTCTGGCCGCTGCAGCAAGCCCGGCAGCTGCGCGCCGAGGCTGTGGCCGAGCAGGTAGAGCGGCTGCGAAGGCAGCGCGGCCTTGGCGGCATCGACCACCGCTTCGTAGTCGCGCGCCCAGTCGAAGAGGTCGGCGTCGAAGCCCCGCAGCGAAGCACCCGCGCGCGAATCGCCCGAGCCCCGGTAGTCGAAGGTCCAAACGCTGAACCCCTGCGCGGCGAGCCAGCGCGCGAACGGCTCGTAGAACGACTGGCGCACGCCCATCGCACCGCCGATGACGATGCTCGCGCGCGCCTCGGCCGCGGCCGTGGGCGCGTAGTGGCGCACCGCGATCTGCTGCCTGCCGCCGTCGACCGGGAGCTTGTGCGGGTGTGCCTGCATGGCCGTCAGACGCGTTCGAAGATGCCCGCGGCGCCCTGGCCCATGCCCACGCACATCGTGACCATGCCGTACTTGAGCTTCTCGCGCCGCAGCGCATGCACCACCGTCGCCGAGCGGATCGCCCCGGTCGCGCCGAGCGGATGCCCGAGCGCGATCGCGCCGCCCATCGGGTTGACCTTCGACGGGTCGAGCCCCAGCGTATCGATCACCGCGAGCGACTGCGCCGCAAAGGCCTCGTTGAGCTCGAACCAGTCGATGTCCTCGTGCTTCAGGCCGGCATAGCGCAGCGCGGCCGGAATGGCTTCGATCGGGCCGATGCCCATGATGTGCGGCGGCACGCCCTTGCTCGCGAAGCTCACGAAGCGCGCGAGCGGCACGAGTCCGAACTGCTTGACCGCCTTCTCGCTCGCGAGGATCAGCGCGCCTGCGCCGTCGGACGTCTGCGAGCTGTTGCCGGCCGTGACCGTGCCGCGCGCGGCGAACACGGTGCGCAGCTTCGCCAGGCCTTCGAGGCTCGTGTCGGGGCGCGCGCCTTCGTCGAGCGTCACCGTGCGCGTGGTCGCGACCGACTCGCCGGTCTCGAGGTTCGGCACCCGGTCGGTCACCTCGATCGGCGTGATCTCGTCGGCGAACTTGCCGGCCTTCTGCGCTGCCAGTGCCTTCTGGTGCGAGGCGAGCGCAAACGCGTCCTGCGCCTCGCGGCCGACCTTCCACTGCTGCGCGACCTTCTCGGCCGTGAGGCCCATGCCGTAGGCAATGCCGACGTCGCCGTCGCGTTCGAAGATCGACGGCGAAAGCGACGGCGCGTTGCCCATCATCGGCACCATGCTCATGCTCTCGACCCCGGCCGCGATCATCACGTCGGCCTCGCCCACGCGGATGCGGTCGGCCGCCATCTGCACGGCCGACAGCCCCGAGGCGCAGAAGCGGTTGACGGTGATGCCGCCGACGCTGGTCGGCAGGCCCGCCAGAACCGCGCCGATGCGCGCGACGTTGAGGCCCTGCTGCGCTTCTGGAATCGCGCAACCGCAGATGATGTCTTCGATGGCCTGCGGGTCGAGGCTGGGCACCGCGGCGAGTGCGGCCTTGAGCGTGGTCGCGAGCAGGTCGTCGGGGCGGTGGTTGCGGAAGTAGCCGCGGTGGGACTTGCCGATGGGGGTGCGGGTGGCGGCGACGATGTAGGCGTCTTGGGTTTGTTTCATGGCTTTTCAGTCCTTGTATCTTGTCTTGCCCCCTCTCCCGCTTGCGGGAGAGGGCTGGGGTGAGGGTTGCCGTCTTGGAGCGCCAGCAGGATCCGTTCGAGAACAGCATCGGTCTGCGTCAGCACTTCGTTGTTCCAGAAGCGAAGAACCCGGTAGCCTTGCGCTTCGATGAAGCGTGTACGACGCTCGTCGTAGGCAGCAGCTTCTGCATGCTGTCCGCCATCCAGTTCGACGACCAACTTCGTTTCGAGGCATGCGAAGTCGGCAAAGTAAGGGCCGATAGGTCGTTGGCGACGGAACTTGAAGCCGCCGAGGCGGCGATCGCGCAAATGAAACCAGAGTAGCGATTCGGCGTCGGTCGGGGCTCCGCGAAGCGCTCTCGCCCTCACCCTGGCCCTCTCCCGCAAGCGGGAGAGGGAACCGGACGGATCGAGGTCTTCGCTCATGGTCTTTGCCGACTCAGTTGCGCACCGGCTTCCCCGTGCTCAGCATCCCCATGATCCGCTCCTGCGTCTTGGGATGCACGATCAGCGAGCAGAACGCCTTGCGCTCCAGCGCCATCACATATTCCTCGGTCACCAGCGAACCGGCATCCACGTCGCCACCGGTGACCACGTGCGCGATCAGGCTCGCGATGTGGAAGTCGTGCGCGCTGATGAAGCCGCCGTCGCGCATGTTCACGAGCTGGCCCTTGATCGTCGCGGCGCCGCTGCGGCCCGCCACGCGGAAGCTGCGGCGCAGCGGCGGGCGCCAGCCGGCATCGGCCATGGCCTTGGCCTGCTGCAGCGCCACGTACAGCAGCTCGTCCTTGTTGGGCACGATCACGTCGCTGTCGAGCAGGTAGCCGAGCTTTTTCGAATCGAGCGCGCCGGTGCCGACCTTGGCCATCGCGGCGGCGGTGAAGCCTTCGGTCAGGAACGGCAGCAGGTCACTGCCGGTCGAGGCCGCGGCGTTCTCGGCCGCGCGGCGCGCGATGTAGGTCAGGCCGCCTGCGCCCGGGATCAGGCCCACGCCCACTTCGACCAAGCCGATGTAGCTTTCCATCGCCGCCACGCGCCTGGCCGAATACACCGCCAGCTCGCAGCCGCCGCCGAGCGCCATGCCGCGCACGGCCGACACCACCGGCACGCTGGCGTAGCGGATCTTGAGCATCACGTTCTGCAGCTCTTCCTCGGCCCCTTCGACCGCACCGATCCCGGCGACGACGAAGGCCGGCAGCATCGCCTGCAGGTCGGCGCCGACCGAGAACATCTCGTCGGGCGACCAGATCACGAGGCCCTTGTATTCGGCTTCGGCCAGTTCGACCGCGGCGCCGAGCGCCTCGGCCACGTCGGGACTGATCGCATGCATCTTCGACTGGATGCTGGCAATCAGCACCTCGCCGTCGAGCGTCCAGACGCGCACGTCGCCCTCTTCGCTGATCGTGGTGCCCGCGGTGTTCGCATCGGTCGCGTCGGCGCCGAGCACGCTCTCGGGGAACAGCTGGCGCGCGTGCACCGGCAGCTTGCGTTGGGGCACGAACTTGCCTTGCGACGCGCTCCACGAACCTTCGGGCGTGTGCACGCCGCCGGCCTCGGCGACCGGGCCCTCGAACACCCATTTCGGCAGCGGCGCGGTGCTCAATGCCTTGCCCGCATCGATGTCGTCCTGGATCCATCGCGCGACCTGTGCCCAGCCGGCTTCCTGCCAGAGCTCGAACGGGCCCTGCTTCATGCCGAAGCCCCAGCGCATCGCGAAGTCGATGTCGCGCGCGCTCTCGGCGATCTCGGCCAGGTGCACGGCGGCATAGTGAAAGCCGTCGCGCAGGATCGCCCAGAGGAACTGGCCCTGCGGCCCTTCGGCCTCGCGCAGCAGCTTCAGGCGCTGGCCCGCGGGCTTCTTGAGCATGCGGCCGTAGACCTCGTCGGCCTTGGCGCCCCCGGGCACGTACTCGCCGCTGGCCTGGTCGAAGCGCAGGATGTCGCGGCCGACCTTCTTGAAGAAGCCGGCCTTGGTCTTCTGGCCCAGGTGGCCGAGTTCGAGCAGCTTGGCGAGCACCGGCGGCGTCGCGAAGTTGGCGTAGAACGGATCGGTCTCGGCGCTCAGGTTGTCCTGCAGCGTCTTGACGACGTGGGCCATGGTGTCCAGGCCCACCACGTCGGCCGTGCGGAAGGTGCCCGAACTTGCGCGGCCCAGCTTCTTGCCCGTGAGGTCGTCCACCACGTCGGGCGTGAGGCCGAACTTCTCGACTTCCTTCAGCGTGGCCAGCATGCCGGCGATGCCGACGCGGTTGGCGATGAAGTTGGGTGTGTCGTGCGCCCGCACCACGCCCTTGCCGAGCGTGCTGGTGACGAAGGCCTCGAGGTCGTCGAGCACCTGCGGCTCGGTGGTGGGCGTGTTGATCAGCTCCACCAGGAACATGTAGCGCGGCGGGTTGAAGAAGTGGATGCCGCAGAAGCGTGGCTTCAACGTCTCGGGCAATGCCTCGCTGAGCTTGGTGATCGACAGCCCCGAGGTGTTCGAGGCCAGGATCGAATGCTTGGCCACGTGCGGCGCGATCTTCCTGTAGAGATCGAGCTTCCAGTCCATGCGCTCTGCAATCGCTTCGATGATGAGGTCGCACTCGCCGAGCTTGGCAAGGTCGTCGTCGTAGTTGGCCTGCTCGATCAGCACCGCGTCGCCGACGTCGCCGAGCGGCGCGGGCTTGAGCTTCTTGAGGTTGTCGATGGCGCGCGAGACGATGCCATTCTTCGGGCCTTCTTTAGCGGCCAGGTCGAACAGCACGACGGGCACGCGCACATTGACGAGGTGGGCGGCGATCTGCGCGCCCATCACGCCGGCGCCGAGCACGGCGACCTTTTTCACTTGAAATCGGGACATGTTGCTTCGTATTTCTTGGATGGGTTGCGTGCAGCAGGCTTACTGCACGCGGTTCCAGGTCTGGGTGCGCCAGAACGGACCGAGGTAGCCGCGCACCTCGAGCTTCTTGCCACCATCGATGGGCGTGAAGCTCGCGCGGTATTCCTTGCCGTTCTCGGGGTCGAGGATCCGGCCGCCTTCCCAGACGTCCTTGCCCTCGGCCTTCTGGCCGCCGCGGACGATCTCGAGACCCGCGATCGGCTTGCCCTTGCGGTCGTCGCTGCATTCGTCGCAGACCGCGTCGGGCTTCGCATCCTTCTTCAACGACTTCTCGATGCGCCCGACGAGTGCGCCGTTGGCTTCGGCGATTCGGATCTCGGCTTTGGCCTCACCGGTCTTGTCGTCAACGTTGCGCCACAGGCCCACGGGCGTGGCCTGGGCCATGGCCGCGGACGAGACCTCGGCGAGCACGACGGCTGCGAGCATTGCTTTTTTCATGGTCGGCTCAGGCCAGCGCGGCGTCGGTGTCCATCAGCACCTTGCTGCCGGCACGCGCGGTGCGCATCAGCGTCGCGGTCTCGGGGAACAGCTTGGCGAAGTAGAAGCGCGCGGTCTGCAGCTTGGCGACGTAGAAGGGATCAGCATTGCCTGCGGCGATCTCGCGCAGCGCGACCTGCGCCATGCGCGCGAACAGGTAGCCGAACACGAAATGCCCGGCCACGCGCAGGTAGTCCACCGCGGCGGCGCCCACTTCGTCGGGGTTCTGAAAGCCCTTGAAGCCGATCTCGGTCGTGAACTTGGTGAGCTGGTCGCCGAGGCCCGCGATCGGATTGATGAATTCGGCCATCTTCTCGTTCACGCCCTCTTCCTCGACCAGCTTCGCCACGAGCTTGCCGAACTTCTTGAGCGACGCGCCGTTGTTGCCGAGGATCTTGCGGCCCAGCAGGTCCAGCGACTGCACGGTGTTGGTGCCTTCGTAGATCATGTTGATGCGGTTGTCGCGCACGAACTGCTCCATGCCCCATTCCTTGATGAAGCCATGGCCGCCGAACACCTGCATGCAGGTGTTGGTCGCGATGTGGCCGTTGTCGGTGATGAAGGCCTTCACGATCGGCGTGAGCAGCGCCACGATCTCGTCGGAGTCCTTGCGCACCTTCTCGTCGGGATGGTGGTGCGCCTTGTCGAGCAGCAGCGTGCAGAAGATCTGCAGCGCGCGGCCGCCCTCGGCGTAGGCCTTGGCGGTGAGCAGCATCTTGCGCACATCGGGGTGCACGATGATCGGGTCGGCTTCCTTGTCCTTGGCTTTCACACCCGAGAGCGAGCGCATCTGCAGGCGGTCCTTGGCGTAGGCCAGTGCGTTCTGGTAGGCCACTTCGGTCAGGCCCAGCGACTGGTTGCCCACGCCAAGGCGCGCGGCGTTCATCATCACGAACATCGCGGCCAGGCCCTTGTGCGGTTCGCCCACCAGCGTGCCGGTGGCGCCTTCGATCACGATCTGCGCCGTGGCGTTGCCGTGGATGCCCATCTTGTGCTCCAGGCCGGCGCAGAAGATCGGGTTGCGATCACCGAGCGCGCCGTCGGCCTTGACGTGGAACTTCGGCACCACGAACAGGCTGATGCCCTTGCTGCCCTTGGGCGCGTCGGGCAGGCGGGCCAGCACCAGGTGGATGATGTTCTCGGCCATGTCGTGCTCGCCGGCCGAGATGAAGATCTTGCTGCCGGTGATGCGGTAGGTGCCATCGGGCTGGGGCTCGGCCTTGGTGCGCAGCAGGCCCAGGTCGGTGCCGCAATGCGGCTCGGTCAGGCACATGGTGCCGGTCCACTCGCCGCTCGTGAGCTTGGGCAGGTAGGTCTTCTTCTGTTCGGGCGTGCCGTAGGCATGCAGCGCCTCGTAGGCGCCGTGCGAGAGGCCCGGGTACATGGTCCAGGCCTGGTTGGCGCTGTTGAGCATTTCATACAGGCACTGGTTGACCACGTAGGGCAGGCCCTGGCCGCCATGTTCAGGGTCGCACGAGAGCGCCGGCCAGCCGCCTTCGACGAACTTGGCATAGGCCTCCTTGAAGCCGGTGGGCGTCTTCACCTCGTGCGTCGCCTTGTCGAGCGTGCAACCCTCTTCATCGCCGCTGATGTTGAGCGGAAAGGTCACCTCGGCCGCGAACTTGCCGGCTTCCTCGATCACCGCGTTGATGGTGTCGGCGTCGGTCTCGGCATGGGCCGGGAGTGCCTTGAGCTCGTCGGAAACGTTCAGCATCTCGTGCAGCACGAACTGCATGTCGCGCACGGGTGGGGTATAGGTCGGCATCCGGGACTCTCCTGGTCGAAGCTGGGTAAAAAAAGAAGGGGAAAAGCGAGAAAGCGAAATCGTGGCCGCTCAGCGCACCGTCTTGAGGCGGCGTGCGGCAGGCTTGGCGGCAGCAGCAGCGGGCGGCGCTTCGGGCGTGGCCGCGCGCGCGAGGATGTTGTCGAAGCCGACGTTGGCGCGCGCGATCGAGCCGGGCACCTGCAGAAAGCGCGCTTCGTAGTGCAGCGCAAGGATCAGGCCGTGGATCTCGAAGGCGATCTGCCGCTCGTCGGCATCGGCGCGCAGGTGGCCTTCGCTCTTGGCCTGCACGATGGCGCGCAGCACGGCGGCCTGCCAGATGCTGACGGACTCCACGAGGGCATCGCGCACGGGGCCCGGGCGATCGTCGAACTCGGAGGCGCCGCTGATGTAGATGCAGCCCGAGTCGATCTCGGCCGAGGTGCGCTTCATCCAGTTGGCGAACATCGCGCGCAGCCGGGGCAGGCCGCGCCGCGCCTCGAGCGCGGGATAGAACACCTCTTGCTCGAAACGTGCGTGATACTCGCGCACCACCGAGATCTGCAGCTCCTCGCGCGAGCCGAAGTGGGCGAACACGCCCGACTTGCTCATCTTGGTGATTTCGGCCACCGCGCCGATCGACAGGCCCTCGAGCCCGATCTGGGCCGCCAGCGCGAGCGCGGCGTCGACGATCACGGCCTTGGTCTGCTGGCCCTTCTGGGCGGCGCGCGGCTTGGCGGAGACTGCGGTGACGGACATCGGGAACCTCAAATAAAACGAACGGTCGTTCTATTTTGCAGGGGCTTCCCGGATTTGAGGCCGATTAACCTTCGGTTTTTCTAGGTTAATCGCAGTGGCCGGCGGGCGGTGGCCCGCGCCGCTCAGAACGCCTGCGATACCGGCCGCAGCACCACTTCGTTGATGTCCACGTCGGCAGGCTGCTCGACGGCGTAGACCACCGCGCGCGCCACCGAATCGGCCGGGATCTGGCTCGCCTCGTAGAAGGCCTGCACGCCGGCGGCGGTCTCGGCATCGGTGGTGCCGAACTTCAGCTCCGACTCGATCGCGCCGGGCGAGACGATGGTCACGCGGATGCCGCTGTCGCCCACCTCGACGCGCAGCCCCTCGGAGATCGCACGCACCGCATGCTTGGTGGCGCTGTAGACCGTGCCGATCGGCGTGAACACCTTGAGCCCCGCGATCGACGAGATGTTGACGATGTGGCCGCTGCCCTGCGCCTGCATGCGCGGCAGCACCGCGGCAATGCCGTAGAGCACGCCCTTGATGTTGACGTCGATGGTGCGGTTCCATTCGTCGACCTTCAGCCGCTCGATCGGCGACAGCGGCATCACGCCCGCGTTGTTGACCAGCACGTCGATACGGCCGAAGGCCTCGACCGTGGCGGCGGCCAGCCGCTCGAGATCGTCGCGCTTCGACACGTCGGTCGCCACCGCGATCGCCTCGCCGCCGGCCTCGCGGATCTCGGCCACGACCTTGTCGAGCCGGTCGGTGCGGCGGGCCGCGAGCACCACCCTGGCGCCGCGCTGCGCGAGGTGGCGCGCGGTGGATTCGCCGAGCCCGCTGCTCGCGCCGGTGACGATGGCGACCTTGCCGCGGATGTTGTCTTGAACGGATGTCATGGGAAATTCCTTGAAGAAGTTGAAGAGGTGCATGCAGTGTGGAAAATCCACGCATTCCCGTAAATGAAACTTGCACGACTTCAAAATTCCAGAATCAGGAACATTCATGAGCAACCGCCTCGAAGCCCTCCGCGTGTTCTGCGCCGCCGCCGATGCCGCCAATTTCCGCGAGGCCGCGGTGCGGCTGTCGGTCTCGCCGCAGGTCGTCACGCGGGCGGTGCGCGAGCTCGAGGACGAGCTCGGCGAGCCGCTGTTCCATCGCAGCACGCGCGGCGTGCAGCTCACCGACTTCGGCCGCCAGCTCGCGCAGCGTGCGCGCACGGCGGTCGGCGGGGTCGATGCGCTGTTCCACCGCACCGACCGGCGCGCCCTCTCGCAGCATGCGGGCACGGTGCGCGTGACCGCGCCGAACGTGTTCGGCCGCCGGCTGATCCCCGAGGCGCTGGCGCCGATGCTCGCGGACCACCCGGGGCTGGTGCTCGACCTGCGGCTGTCCGAGCAGCATGCCGACGTGGTGGACGAACAGATCGACATCGGCGTGCGCGCCGGTCCGGTGCGCGATGCGCGCTTCGTCACCCGCGTGGTGGGGAAGATGGCGCTCTACGTGGTGGCGGCGCCGGCCCTGGTGGCGCGCACCGGCGTGCCCGACACGCTCGAGGCGCTGTCGCGGCTGCCGCTCACGGGACTGATCGACCGCAGTGCGGGCCGGCCGTGGTCATGGTTCTTCAGCAAGGGGCGGCAGATGCCGATCACCGCACCCGCGTTCGTGACCGACGACGTCGATGCCGAATGCGCCGCGGTGCGCGCGGGCCTGGGCTTCGGCCAGCTCGTGGCGCCACTGGCCGAGCCGCTGATGGCGTCGGGCGAGCTGGTGGCGGTGCTCGAGGCCGAGGCGCCCGAGCCCTGGCCGATCCATGTCTACCGCTCGCAGCGCGCGCCGGTGCCGGCGCGCGTGCGGCTGGTGTACGACGCGCTGCTGCGCGCGCTGCGCTGATGAGGCGCGCGCAGCGGGTCGTGCGTCAGCGCTTGAACGGAATCACGTCCTGCCGCTGGTCGCCCAACCCTTCGATGCCCAGCGTCATCACGTCGCCCTTCTTCAGGTAGAGCGGCGGCTTCATGCCCAGGCCCACGCCGGGCGGCGTGCCGGTGGTGATGACGTCGCCGGGCATCAGCGTCATGAACTGGCTCAGGTAGCTCACGATCTTGGCGATGCTGAAGATCATGGTCTTGGTGCTGCCCGTCTGCATGCGCTTGCCGTTGAGGTCGAGCCACATCGACAGCTTCTGCGGGTTGGGCACTTCGTCGCGCGTGACGAGCCAGGGGCCGATCGGGCCGAAGGTGTCGCAGCCCTTGCCCTTGTCCCAGGTGCCGCCGCGCTCGATCTGGAACTCGCGTTCGCTCACGTCGTTGATGGTGCAGTAGCCGGCCACGTAGTCGAGCGCGTCCTTCTGCGACACGTAGCTGGCGCGCGCGCCGATGACCACGCCGAGCTCCACCTCCCAGTCGCTCTTGACCGAGTTCTTCGGCAGCATGACCGGATCGTTCGGGCCTTGGATGCAGCTGGTGGCCTTCATGAAGACCACGGGCTCCTTCGGGATCGGCAGGCCCGACTCGGCGGCGTGGTCGGCGTAGTTCAGGCCGATGGCGATGAACTTGCCGACGTTGGCAACCGGGCAGCCGAAGCGCGGCTTGCCGCGCACCAGCGGCAACTTGTCGATCTTCTGCCGGCGCAGCTTCGCCAGCGCGGCGTCGCCGAGCTGGTCGGGCCCGATGTCGGCGACCAGGGCGCTCAGGTCGCGCAGGCGGCCTTCGTCGTCGATGAGGCCGGGCTTCTCCTTGCCGGGGTTGCCATAGCGAACGAGTTTCATGCTGTCCTTTCTTGGGGAATCGAAAAAATACTCAATAGGTCGAACGGCCGCCGGAAAGGTCGAAGACCGCACCGGTGGCGAACGCGCAATCTTCGGTGCAAAGCCAGCCGACCATCGCGGCCACTTCCTCCACGGTGCCGAAGCGGCCCATGGGAATCTTCGAGAGCATGAACGCGATGTGCTCGGGCGTCATCTGGTCGAAGATGGCGGTCTTGACCGCAGCGGGCGTCACGCAGTTGACGCGGATGCCGGTGTCGGCCAGTTCCTTGCCGAGCGACTTGGTGAGCGCGATCACCGCGGCCTTGCTCGCGCTGTAGGCGCTGGCATTGGGGTTGCCCTCCTTGCCGGCCACCGAAGCGATGTTGACGATGCGGCCGTAGCCCTGTGTGCGCATCTGCGCGACCACTTCGCGGCAGCAGAGGAACACGCCGTTGATGTTGACCTCCATCACCTGGCGCCAGTCGTCCACGGGATAGTCCCACAGCTTGGTGTTGGGGCCGGTGATGCCGGCGCTGTTGACCAGCGCGTCGATGCGCGGCGACTGCGCGAGCGTGTCGGCCAACGCCCGAACCACGGAATCGTGCTGGGCCACGTCGACCTGCACGGCAAAGGCATTGGGGCCCAGCGCAGCGGCAGCCTTGGCGGCGGCGGCTTCGTCGCGGTCCCACAGCGTGACGCTGCCGCCCGAGGCGATGAGCCGCTCGGCGATGCCGTAGCCCAGGCCGGTGGCGCCGCCGGTCACCACCGCATGGCGGCCGTCGAAGTCGAGCCGGTTCATATCGTGATGCCGCCGTCGACGGTGAAGGCCTGGCCGGTGGCGAACACCGACTCGTCGCTCGCGAGGAACACCACCACGGGCGCGATCTCCTCGGCCTGCGCGAGCCGGCCCATCGGCTGGCGCGCGATGAATGCCAGGCGCGCGGCGTCGGGATCGGCATTGGCGTTGATGCGCTCGCCGAGCGAGGGCGTGTCGACCGTGCCGGGGCACACGGCATTGCAGCGGATGCCGCGCGCCACGAAGTCGGCCGCCACGCTCTTGGTGAGGCCGAGCACCGCGGCCTTGGTGGTGCCGTAGACGAAGCGGTTGGGCAGGCCCTTCATGCTCGAGCAGACGCTCGCCATGTTGATGATGCTGCCGCGGCCGGCCGCCAGCATGCCGGGCAGCGCCGCCTGGATGGTCCAGAACTGCGCGCGCACATTGAGGCTGAACGCGAATTCCAGGTCGCGGTCGGTAGCGTCGAGCACGGTGCCGTTGTGCACCACGCCCGCGCAGTTGAACAGCACGTCGAGTGTGGGCACGCGCGCGAAGAAGGCGTCGATCGCCGTCCGGTCGAGCACGTCGAGGCGGGCGGTGCGCACGTTGGCAACGCCCGCATAGCGTTCGAGCAGCTGCTCGTTGACGTCGGTCGCCCAGACTTCCGCGCCTTCGGCCGCCATCGCGAGCACGCTCGCGTGGCCGATGCCCTGCCCGGCGGCCGTGACCAGCGCGGTCTTGCCCTTGAGTCTCATGCATGTCTCCTTGAATGGAAAAAGTGGGGCACCTGCAAGGCGGTGTTCAGGGTTTGGCCCGATGGCGACGGCGCGGTGCGGATCGTATTCTGAATTGGTCTTACCACTTGTCCAATTCAGGACAACCCTTAACCGTCCACCGTGCCGCTCCAGACCGTCGAACCCCAGCGCCTGTACCGCCAGATTGCCGACCAGCTTCGCGCGCTGATCGGGCAGGGCGAGTTTGCCGTGGGCGCTCGGCTACCGGCCGAGCGCGACCTGGCCAAGCAGTTGGGCGTGAGCCGGCCGTCGGTGCGCGAGGCGCTGATCGCGCTCGAGGTCGAGGGCTGGGTCGAGGTGCGCACCGGTTCGGGCGTCTATGTGCTCGACCGCACGCACCGCGCGAGCAAGCCGGTGGCGCCCACCGAATGGGGCCCGCTCGAGCTGATCCGCGCGCGCCGCGTGATCGAGGGCGAGACCGCCGCCATCGCTGCCGTCCAGGGCAAGCGCAAGGATGTCGATGCAATGAGCCGCGCCATCAGGACGATGTGCGAGCTTGCCGATCGCGAGGTGCTGCCGCTCGATGGCGACCGTGCGTTCCACCTGGCCATCGTCGGCGCCAGCGGCAATGCGGTGCTGGTCGAAACGGTGCAGAGCTTCTGGGACTCGCGCAACGGCCCGATCTTCACGCGGCTGGGCGGGTATTTCGAGACGGTGGCCTCGTGGCGCTCGGCGATCGCCGAGCACGAGGCGATCCGCGACGCGATCGCCGCCCGCGACGCCGAGGCCGCGCGCGCCGCGATGCACGCCCACATGGACAACTCCCACCACCGATTCAGCGCGAGCTGGCGCCGCGCGAAAGCCTCCTGACCCGCCAGCATTTCTTTCTCATCCACACAACGGAGACAAACCGATGAACAGCAAACGCCACATCCTCAAAGCCATTGCCGCCTGCGCCCTGGCCGCCACCGCGCTGGGCACGGCCGGCATCGCCGCCGCGCAGACCAAGCTCAAGTGGGCCCACGTGTACGAAACCTCGGAGCCTTTCCACAAGTACTCGGTCTGGGCCGCCGAAGAGATCAAGAAGCGGACCAACGGCAAGTACGACATCCAGGTGTTCCCCGCCTCGAGCCTGGGCAAGGAAGCCGACATCAACCAGGGCCTAACGCTCGGCACGGTCGACATCATCCTGTCGGGCGCGAGCTTCGCGGGCCGCAGCTATCCGCCGCTGGCCGTGTCGTACTTTCCGTTTATCTTCCGCGACGCCGAGCACCAGCTGAAGTACGCCAAGAGCGACGTCTTCAAGGAACTCGCCAAGGGCTACGACGACAAGACAGGCAACCACATCACGGCGCTCAACTACTACGGCGCGCGCCACGTCACCTCGAACGCGGCCCGCCCGGTGGCCAAGCCCGAAGACATGAAGGGCCTGAAGATCCGCGTGCCCGATGCGCCTGCCTACCTGGCCTTCCCCAAGGCACTGGGCGCCAACGCCACGCCGATCGCGTTTGCCGAGGTCTACCTCGCGCTGCAGAACAACACGGTCGACGCGCAGGAGAACCCGCTGCCCACCATCGAGGCCAAGAAGTTCTTCGAGGTGCAGAAGAACATCTCGCTGACGGGCCACATCGTCGACTCGCTCCTGACCATTGTCTCGGGCCAGCTCTGGGGCAAGCTGTCGGCCGACGAGAAAAAGATCTTCACCGACGTGATGCAGGAGGCCGCCGAGAAGACGGGCCGCGAGGTCATCGCCTCGGAAGCGCGCCTGGTGGACGAGTTCAAGAAGAAGGGCCTCAACGTGATCACGGTCGACAAGGCCGCGTTCCGCGAAGCCGTGCTGAAGAACACCAAGCCGACCGACCACGGCTACCGCCAGCAGGACTACGACCGCATCACTGCAATCAAGTAACACCCCCGAAGCGGCTCACTGCGTGTAGCCGCCTCCCCCTCGAGGGGGCGACACCAGCGGCCCGGCAAAGCCGGTTCCGCGGTGTCTCCCGAAAAGACCTCGCTCCGCTCGCCGGGCGCTTAGGAGACTGTGTTGACCGAACAGAAGATCATCGACGACGACGGCCACTTCCATGCGGAAGACGAGGTCGTCGATCTTTCCGACACGATCGCAGAGGGCTGGATCGCCCTGGCGATCTTCTGGGCGCTCGGGCTCACCGTGTTCTACCAGTTCGTCACGCGCTACGTGCTGAACGACTCGGCCGCCTGGACCGAGGAGGTGGCGCGCTACATGCTGATCGGCGTGGTGTTCGTCGGCGCGGCAATCGGGGTGGCGAAGAACAACCAGATCCAGGTCGACTTCTTCTACCGCCACATGCCCGCGGCGATGGGACGCTGGCTCTCGCGCGCGGTCGATGTGCTGCGCACGGCCTTCTTCGCGGCCGCGGTCGTCATGACGGTGCAGATGATGCTGAAGATCGGCAACAACACGCGCATGACCATCGTCGATGCGCCGATGAACATCGTCTACGCGCTGTGCCTGTTCGGATTTGCGGCGATGACCTGGCGCTCGGTCCAGGTGATGCGCCTGCATTGGAAGCGCGGCTACAGCGTGCTCGAACGCCCCGAGTCCACGCTCGCGGACCGGTGAAACCTCCAACAAGAACAAGCGCATGCTGAAAATCTTCTTCCTGATCTTCATGGCGGGCGGCATTCCGGTGGCCGTGGCCATGGCCGGCGCCTCGCTGGCCTACATCCTCGTGAGCGGCAACCTGCCGCCGTTCGTGGTGATTCACCGCATGGTGAGCGGCATCGACAGCTTTCCGCTGCTCGCGGTGCCCTTCTTCATCCTGGCAGGCAACCTGATGAACAACGCGGGCATCACGACCCGCATCTACAACTTCGCGCTCGCGCTCGTGGGCTGGCTCAAAGGTGGCCTGGGCCATGTGAACGTGCTGGGCTCGGTGATCTTCGCGGGCATGAGCGGCACGGCCATCGCCGACGCCGCGGGCCTCGGCACGATCGAGATCAAGGCGATGAAGGAGCACGGCTACTCGACCGAGTTCGCGGTCGGCGTGACCGCGGCGTCGGCCACGCTCGGGCCGATCATTCCGCCGAGCCTGCCGTTCGTGATCTACGGAATGATGGCCAACGTGTCGGTGGGCGCGCTGTTCCTGGCGGGCATCCTTCCGGGCGTGCTGCTGGCCATTCTGATGATGCTGACGGTGGCCTACTTCGCGCACCGCAACGGCTGGGGCGGCGACATCAAGTTCTCGAGCACGCGCTTCTTCAAGGCGATGTGCGAGATGGCCGTGGTGGTCGGCTGGCCGCTCATGCTGTGGCTGCTGGTGGCCAAGCTCGGCACGCCGCCGCAGCTCACGGTGTTTGCGGGCCTGGCGTCGCTGTTCGTGCTCGACCGCATCTTCCGCTTCGAGGCGCTGCTTCCGATCATGACCCCCGTGCTGCTGATCGGCGGTATGAGCACGGGCCTGTTCACGCCCACCGAGGGCGCCATCGCGGCCTGCGTGTGGGCCATGATCCTCGGCTTCGCCTGGTACAAGACGCTGTCGTGGAAGATGTTCGTCAAGGTCTGCCTCGACACCGTCGAGACCACGTCGACCGTGCTGTTCATCGTGGCGGCCGCGTCGATCTTCGGCTGGATGCTCACCGCCACCGGCGTGACCACCGACATCGCGAGCTGGGTGCTGGGCTTCACCAAGGAAGCCTGGGTGTTCCTGCTGCTGGCCAACCTGCTGATGCTGTTCGTGGGCTGCTTCCTCGAGCCCACGGCCGCGATCACCATCCTGGTGCCGATCCTGCTGCCCATCGCCCTCCAGCTGGGCGTCGACCCGATCCACTTCGGCCTGGTGATGGTGCTGAACCTGATGATCGGGCTGCTGCATCCGCCGATGGGCATGGTGCTGTTCGTGCTGGCGCGCGTCGCGGGCCTGAGCTTCGAGCGCACGACGATGGCGATCCTGCCGTGGCTGATCCCGCTGCTGCTGGCACTGGCGGCGATCACCTACATGCCGTCGATGGTTCTCTGGCTGCCGAGAATGTTCTTCTGATCCCCACACCACAACGACATCACAACGAGTTCCACGATGAATCCCTTCATTCGCCTTCATGAGGCCGACGACGTCGTGATCGCGCGCAGCCAGCTGGTCGGCGGCGCCACGGTCGAGGGCCTGGCGGTGCGCGGCCTGATTCCGGCGGGCCACAAGGTAGCGACGCGCGCCATCGGCGCCGGCGAGCCGGTTCGCCGCTACAACCAGATCATCGGCTTCGCGAGCAGGCCCATCGCCCCCGGCGAGCATGTGCACACACACAACCTCGACATGGGCCCCGACAAGGGCGACTTCGAACGCGACTACGCCTTCGGCGCCGACGTGAAGCCCGCGCCCGCGCAGCGCGAGGCGACGTTCATGGGCATCCGGCGTGCGGACGGCCGCGTGGCCACGCGCAACTACATCGGCGTGCTCACGAGCGTGAACTGCTCGGCCACCGCGGCCCGCGCCATCGCCGACCATTTCTCGCGCCGGACCAACCCCGCGGCGCTGGCGGACTACCCGAACGTCGATGGCGTGGTGGCGCTCACGCACGGCACGGGCTGCGGCATGGACACGCAGGGCATGGGCATGCAGATCCTCGAGCGCACGCTCACGGGCTATGCCACGCACCCGAACTTCTCGGGCGTGCTGGTGGTGGGCCTGGGCTGCGAGGCGAACCAGATCAATGCCTGGCTCGCGACCGGCCACCTGGCCGAGGGCGAGAACTTTCGCACTTTCAACATCCAGGACACCGGCGGCACGCGCAAGACGGTCGAGAAGGGCATTGCGCTGATCAACGAGATGCTGCCGCGCGCCAACGCGGTGAAGCGAGAGCCCTGCAGCGCCGCGCACATCACGATCGGTCTGCAGTGCGGCGGCTCCGACGGCTATTCGGGCATCAGCGCCAACCCCGCGCTGGGCGCCGCGGTCGACCTGCTGGTGGCGCATGGCGGTACGGCCATCCTGAGCGAAACGCCCGAGGTCTACGGCGCCGAGCACCTGCTCACGCGCCGCGCGGTGCGGCGCGAAGTGGGGCAAAAGCTCGTCGACCGCATCAAGTGGTGGGAGCACTACACCGAGATCAACCAGGGCGAGATGAACAACAACCCCTCGCCGGGCAACAAGGCAGGCGGCCTCACGACCATTCTCGAGAAGTCGCTCGGCGCCGTGGCCAAGGGCGGCACCAGCAACCTCGAGGCGGTATACGAATACGCGGAGCCGGTCACGGCGCACGGCTTCGTCTACATGGACACGCCCGGCTACGACCCGGTAAGCGCCACCGGCCAGGTGGCGGGCGGCGCGAACGTCATCTGCTTCACCACGGGGCGCGGGTCGGCCTACGGCTGCGCGCCCTCGCCGTCGCTCAAGCTCGCGACCAACTCGGCGCTGTGGCAGCGGCAGGAAGAAGACATGGACATCAACTGCGGCGAGATCGTCGACGGCACGAGCTCGATCCAGGAAATGGGCCAGCGGATCTTCGAACTGGTGCTGGCGACGGCATCCGGTGAACCGTCGAAGAGCGAAAAACACGGCTACGGCCAAAACGAATTCGTCCCATGGCAAGTCGGCGCCGTGATGTAGCCCACCCCCGAAGCGGCGCACTTCGTGTCGCCGCCTCCCCCTCAAGGGGGCAACACCAGCGGCCCGGCAAAGCCGGTTCCGCGGTGTTTCCCGAACAGCCCTCGCTGGCGCGGGGCCTTGAATCAACCCACTGCACATAAGCTGATCTCATGCCTCGAACTCTCCAAGCCTCTTCGCTGCGTGCGGATTGCGCGCGCATCCTCGAAGCCGCCGGCAGCACGCCGGCCGAAGCTCAACAGGTGGCCGCCAACCTGGTGCTCGCCAACCTGAGCGGCCATGACTCGCACGGCGTGGGCATGCTGCCGCGCTATGTCGATGCGGTGGCCGAGGGCGGGCTGGTGCCGAACGCGGCCGTGAAGGTCAATGCGGACATCGGCACCCTGCTCGCGCTCGACGGCCTGCATGGCTACGGCCAGGTGGTCGGCGTGCAGGCCATGGCGCTGGGCATCGAGCGCGCGAAGCAGCACGGCAGCTGCATCTTCACGCTCGCGAATGCGCACCACCTGGGCCGCATCGGGCATTTCGCGGAAATGGCGACGGCCGAAGGGCTGGTCTCGATGCACTTCGTCAACGTGCTCTCGCGGCCCGTGGTGGCGCCCTGGGGTGGCGGCGACGGGCGCTTCGGCACCAACCCATGCTGCATCGGCATTCCGCTCGCGGGCGCTGAGCCGTTCCTGCTCGACTTCGCGACCAGCCGCGTTGCCCAGGGCAAGATGCGCGTCGCCCACAACAAGGGCGAACAGGTGCCCGACGGCTACCTGATCGACGAACGCGGCGCACCGACCAACAACCCGGGCGTGGTGGTGGTGCCGCAGTCCAACGGCCTGTTCGGCGCGCTGATGACCTTCGGCGAGCACAAGGGCTACGGCATGGCGATGGCCTGCGAGCTGCTGGGCGGTGCGCTCAGCGGCGGCGGTACCTGGCACCGGCCGGCCGATGCCGCGCGCACGGTGCTCAACGGCATGCTCACCATCCTGATCGACCCGACCCGGCTCGGCACCCAGCAAAGCTTCGCGCAGGAAGCGACGGCGTTCGTCGACTGGCTGCGCCAGAGCCCGCCCGGGGCCGGTTTCGACCAGGTGCAGATCGCCGGCGAACCCGAACGCGCCGCGCGCGTGGCACGCGAGCGCGACGGCATCTGGCTGGACGATGCGACCTGGGGCGAGATCGTGGCTGCGGGCGCCAAGGTGGGCGTGGCGGTCAGCGATTGATGTCTTGCTCCTTCCCCCGCTGGGGGAAGGTTGGGATAGGGGCACAGCGATGCGCCCTGTGGTGACGCCGCTGCCCCCCACCCCCGCCCTCCCCCAGCGGGGGAGGGAGAAAGGCACCTGCGCGCTCAGCTGTTGCTGCTGTCGTGCGCGGGCTTGCCGACCTGCACGCTGACTTCCTCGCCCTTGATCTTCGCCTGCACCGCACGGATGGCCTTCTCGAGCCGTGCGCCGTAGTCGGCATCCGCCTGTCGGAAGTAGCTCACGGCGCGGTCGATGATGTCCTGCCGCGTCACCGCGCCAAGGCCGCCAGCGATGTTGTTCACGAGTCGCTCCTTGGCGGTTTCGTCCATCAGGCGATAAAGGTCGCCGGCCTGCACGAAGTCGTTGTCGGCGGGGTGCTGCTGCCAGGCGTGGCTGCCGGTCCAGCCATGGATTTCGAGCGGCGCATACACCGGCTCGTTGCTCTGCTTGGGCGCGTCGCTGAAGCTGTTGGGCTCGTAGTTCGGGCCGCGGCCGCCATTGCCGTCGCCGCGCATCGCGCCGTCGCGGCCGTAGTTCTGCGCGGTGGTGGCGCGCGGGCGGTTCACCGGCAACTGCGTGTGGTTGATGCCGAGCCGGTAGCGCTGCGTGTCGCCGTAGCTGAACAGGCGCCCCTGCAGCATCTTGTCGGGCGAGGGGCCGATGCCGGGCACGAAGTTGGCGGGGTTGAACGCGGCCTGCTCGATCTCGGCGAAGTAGTTGTCGGGGTTGCGGTCGAGCGTGAGCACGCCGATGTCGATCTTCGGATAGTCCTTGTGCGGCCAGACCTTGGTCAGGTCGAAGGGATTGAAGCGGTAAGTGCGCGCCTCGGCCACCGGCATGATCTGCACCTGCACGCGCCAGCTCGGGAACTCGCCGCGCTCGATGGAATGCAGCAGGTCGAGGTGGTGGTGGTTCGGGTTCTCGCCACCCACGCGCTGCGCCTCTTCGGCGACGAAGGTCTCGATGCCCTGGTGGGTCTTGAAGTGGTACTTGACCCAGAAGGCCTCGCCCTGCGCATTGACCCACTGGAAGGTGTGCGAGCCGAAGCCGTCCATGTGGCGGTAGCTCTTCGGGATGCCGCGGTCGCCGAACAGCCACGTGAACTGGTGCGTGGCCTCGGGCGAATGCGAGAAGAAGTCCCAGGCGTTGTTGGGCTCCTGTACGTGGCTGTAGGGATCGCGCTTCTGCGAGTGGATGAAGTCGGGGAACTTCAGCGGATCGCGGATGAAGAAGATCGGCGTGTTGTTGCCGACGAGGTCGTAGTTGCCTTCTTCGGTGTAGAACTTGACAGCGAAGCCGCGCGGATCGCGAACCGTGTCGGCCGAGCCGAGCTCGAGCGCGACGGTCGAGAAACGCACCAGCACTTCGGTCTTCTTGCCGACCCCTGCGAGAAACTTGGCCTTGGTCCATTTCGACACATCGGCCGTGACCTCGAAGTGGCCGAAGGCGCCCGAGCCGCGCGCATGCACCACGCGCTCGGGAATGCGCTCGCGGTCGAAGCGCGCGAGCTTCTCGATCAGGTGGTGGTCCTGCATCAGCACCGGGCCCGTGGGGCCGGCGGTCTGCGATTGCTGGTTGTTCTCGACGGGCGCGCCGTTCTCGGTCGTGAGCGTGCGGGGATGGGTCATGTGGGCTTCCTCTCTGGGTTTGTAGCGACCCGATCGATTCTGCCAATGAACATGGCCCCGCTTGTTTACATTCGGCTATCGCCTCGATAGGCCGGGCAGCATCAGACGATCAGCGCGATCGTGGCTTCGAGGTGCTCTGATGGCGAACGGCGGAACCCCGAGCGCGCAAAGCACTGCAGCTGGCCGACGACGAAGGCGGTGAGCGCTGCGGCGCGCACCTGCGCATCGACGCTCGGCGTGGCCGAGCCCTCTGCCGCCGCCGCGCCGCGCAGCACCTGGCGCAGCGTGGCCTCGATCTTGTCGAAGAACTGGTTCATGCGCTGCTGCAGCCGCTCGTTCTCGAACACCAGCGCGTCGCCGACCATGACGCGCGTCATGCCCGGGTTGCGCTCGGCGAACTGCACCACGAGCGTGAGGATGCGCGCGGCCTGCTGCGCGCCCGAAACGCCCTCGCGCTCGAGCACCTGGTTGACCAAGGTGAAGACGCTCTGCTCGATGAAGTCGATCAGGCCTTCGAACATCTGCGCCTTGCTCGCGAAGTGGCGGTAGAGCGCGGCCTCGCTGACATCGAGCCGCGCCGCCAGCGCTGCCGTGGTCACGCGTTCGGCGCCGGGCTGCTCGAGCATGGCCGCGAGCGCCTGCAGGATCTGCACGCGCCGCTCGCCGGGCTTGGGCCGCTTGCGCACCGGCGCGGTGGGGGCGGCGGTCACGGTCGCGGGCGCCTCGGCGGGGGCATCGATGCCCGGGTAGCTTGTCTCTTCGTTTTGCATGGGAGCACGGCAAAGATGTAATCAATTGATTCTCGCACACGGGCGCGCAGTGAGCGCGTGCCAACCGGCTCGGGGAAAGCTCGTAGAGAATCGGCGCCATCCATATTCCGTAAAAGGTTCTCATGGCTTCCACCCACCACGTTCTGGTCACCGGCGGCGCGGGTTTCATCGGCAGCCACACCTGCGTGGCGCTCGCTGCGGCGGGGTACGTGCCGGTGATCCTCGACAACCTGGGCAACAGCGACATCCGCGTGCTCGACCGGCTGCAGCGCATCACGGGCACGCGGCCGGAGCTGATCGAGGGCGACGTGCGCGACCGCGCGCTGCTCGACCGGGTACTGGCCGGGAGGGACTTCTCGGCCGTGATTCACTTTGCCGGGCTCAAGGCGGTGGGCGACTCGGTCGCCGACCCGCTCACCTACTACGACAACAACGTGCACGGCAGCCTCGTGCTCGCCGCGGCGATGCGGCAGGCCGGCGTGCGGACCTTGGTCTTCTCGTCGTCCGCCACCGTTTACGGCGAGCCCGACCAATCGCCGATCCCCGAGGACGCTGCCTGCCGGCCCGCCAATCCCTACGGACGCTCGAAGCGCATGGTGGAAGAGGCGCTGATCGACCTGCACCAGGCGGAGCCCGATTGGCGCATTGCCCTGCTGCGCTACTTCAATCCCGTGGGCGCACACGAGAGCGGCCTGATCGGCGAGCATCCGCAAGGAAAGCCGAACAACCTGATGCCCTTCGTGTGCCAGGTGGCGGTGGGGCGGCGCGACCAGCTGGTGATCCACGGCAACGACTATCCGACGCCCGATGGCACCGGGGTGCGCGACTATGTGCATGTGATGGACCTCGCCGAAGGCCATGTCGCGGCGCTGCGGCACGCCGAACGCGGTGCCGGCCTGGTCACGCTGAACCTCGGCACCGGCCGCGGTGCCTCGGTGCTGGAGGTGGTGCACGCCTTCGAGCGCGCGAGCGGTCGCGCACTGGCCCACGAGATCGGGCCGCGCCGGCCTGGCGACGTGCCCGCCTACTGGGGCGATCCATCGCTTGCAGCGGCCACGCTGGGCTGGCGTGCGCAGCGCGGGCTCGACCAGATGTGCGCCGACAGTTGGCGCTGGCAGCAGGGCAATCCGAACGGGTACGACTCGCCGTCCGCGCCCGGCTGAGCGTCCGGCCGCACGGGGGCCGGCGAACTCCCCCGTTCAAGTAACGAATGGAACCGCTGCGCAACGACTGTTGCATGGCTTGTTACGCTTCCGCCTCCTCCGCGTCGCTATCCTGCATTAAGGGGGTGCGCACGCCGGGGCCCCTGTCTTGCCATCTCTTGCAGCGTTAGGGGGAATCTTGCCGATCGATCAAGCGCGATACGCCCATTGGGCCGCGGCGTGCCGGTTCTCACCGTTCACCGACGCCGCCTACCGCGCATGGACTGATGCAGAGGCATCCCGCCACGAGACCGAACAGCCAGCGCTGCGCGCAGACCTGGAAAGGCTTGCGTACGGGGACGGCATGACCTTCGCCATCGCCGACAGTGGCAGCGACGAGGCGCTGCGCGAGACGATGGCTTCGCTTGCCGCGCAGGCCTGTCGCCGGTTCGACGTGGTGGTCGCGTGCGCGGCGTCGCGCAGCGCCGCAGTCGCCCGCGCGCTGTCGTTCGTTCGCGATGCGGTCCCTGTCCGCATCGTCGCTGCGAGCGAGCCGCCAAGCGCTCTGGCGTTGCAGCAGCGCGCACTCGCGGATGCGGTCCAGACCTGGTTCGGGGTGATCGCCGCCGGCGACCGGCTCGCCCCGCACGCGGTGTCGTCGCTGCAGCTCACGCTCGCGAAATGGCCCGATGCCGCCGTCGTCTATGCGGACGAGGACTGGAGCGGCCATGACGGAGCGCGATGCAAGCCGCGCTTCAAGTCGGCCTGGGATCCCGAGGCCCAGCTCGGTTTCGATCTGCTGGACGGGCTGTGCGTGATGAAGCGCGCCCACATCCTCGAGGCCGGTGGGTTTCGCGCCGAATTCGAACCGGCCGCCCGCTACGACCTCCATTGCCGTGTGGCCCTCCCGCTGCACTGCAGCCAGGTCCGCCACATTCCGTCGGTGCTGTATCACCGGCGCGTGCCGCCGGTGGCCGATGCGGCCGAAGCCCATCGCGCCGTCGAGGCCTATGCCGCCGCGGCCCGGCAGGTGGCGGCGCAGGCAGCGTTCGCGCAGGCCGGCGTGGCGGTCGAGGTGCTGCCCTCGCCGATCGCGCAATTCGTCAACCATGTGCGCCGCCCCTTGCCGGAGCCCGCCCCGCGCGTGAGCGTCCTGGTCCCGACACGCGACCGCGCCTCTCTGGTGAGAGCCTGCATGGACGGCCTGTTGGGCAAGACCGACTATCCCGATTTTCGAAGTCATCATCCTGGACAACGACAGCGTCGAGCCGGCGACCTTTGCGCTCTTCGCCGAGCTCCGCGCCGACCCGCGTGTGCGCGTGCTTCGCGTGCCCGGCCCGTTCAATTTCTCGTCGATCAACAACGCGGGCGTGCAAGACGCGACGGGCGAGGTGCTGCTCTTCCTGAACAACGACATCGAGATCCTGGATGGCGGATGGCTCAGGGAGATGGTCGGCGAGGTCATGCGCCCGGACATCGGCTGCGTGGGCGCGAAGCTCCTCTATGGCGACGGCACGGTGCAGCACGCCGGCGTCATCCTGCAGCGCGGCCCGCTGGCGATGCACGTCTGCCGTACCGACGGCGCCACCGAGACCGGCATGGAAGGGCGGCTCGCGGGCACGCGCAACTACCTGGCGGTCACCGGGGCCTGCCTGGCGGTGCGTCGAACGGTGTTCGAGCAGGTGGGCGGATTCGACAGCGAGCACCTGCCGGTCGCCTACAACGACATCGACCTGTGCCTGAAGGTGAGCGACGCGGGCTACCGCAACATCTGCACGCCGTTTGCCTCGCTGCTGCACCTGGAAAGCGCCTCGCGCGGGCATGACCACGTGTCCGAGGAAAGGCAGCGCCGGGCGCGATCCGAGCAGGCGCACGCCGGCACCAAATGGATCGATCGCTTCGAGCACGACCCGTATCACAACCCGAACGTCCAGCTCGACTGGCTCACGGGTGCGCACCTCGCCACCAGTGTCGGCCAGCCGTGGCAGCTCGCGCGCTGACGTAGCGGCGCGCAGCGGCTTCATCGATTGATTCTCTCGCGGAGGTCCGGATGCGTCCGGCAGAAAAATGAAAGAACCCACCCTCATCCTTCCCACGGTCGACAAGTCGCTCGACGTGCTGACCCATCCGGTGCTCGACCCGCTCTTCTGGACACCCCACCTGCTCGGCAAGGCGAGCGCCTGGTGGACCCACACGCCGTTCGCGTTCTGGATCGTGGCCGCATGCAAGCCGGGCCTGCTGGTGGAACTGGGCACGCACAACGGGGTGTCGTATGCGGCATTCTGCGAGGCCGTGGCTCGCATCAAGTCGGCCACGCGCTGCTACGCCGTGGACACCTGGGCCGGCGACGCACATGCCGGGCACTTCGATGCGCAGGTCTACCACGAGCTTCGCGACTTTCACGACAAGCATTTCAGCGCCTTCTCCGAGCTGCTCAAGTCCACCTTCGATGATGCGCTGCCGTACTTCGCCGATGGCTCCGTCGACCTGCTGCACATCGACGGCTTCCATACCTACGAGGCGGTCAGGCACGACTTCGAGACCTGGCTTCCCAAGCTGTCGGACAAGGCCGTCGTGCTGTTCCACGACACCAATGTGCGCAGCGGCAATTTCGGCGTCTTCCGCTTCTTTGCCGAACAGGCGCGGCACTATCCCTCCTTCGAGTTCCTGCACGGCCACGGGCTCGGCGTGCTCGCGGTCGGCGATCGCGCACCGGCCGCGGCCATGGCGCTGTGCAACCTCGACCGCGAACGCGCGGACGCTGCCCGAACCCGCTTCTCGCACCTCGGGACGCGCTGGTTCGTCGCCACCCGCGAGCAGCTCGGTTCGGCCGAACTGCATCAGCGCCTGCATGAGGCCAATGCCCAGCGCGCGCCGATCGAAGCGGAGTTGGCCCAGGTGGCGGCTGCCCGTCTCGCCGAGGCCGAAGCCCGCGCCAGCGCCGAAGGCCGGCTGGACGCCCTGTCCCAGGAAGTCGCAGACAAGGCCGCGCGGCTGGAGGCCCTGAACAGGCAGGCCAGCGACGCGGAGGCGAAGGCCGCCCAGGCGGAAGCCGCCGCCCGCGCGACGGGCTTCGCGCACGAGCAGGCGAACCGGCGCGTGGCCGAGTTGCGGAACCTCGTGGCGCAATTGGCGAGCGAGCTGAAGGAAAGCAGCGAAGCAAAGAGCCTGCAGCAGCGCACCGCCCTGGCCTGGAAGCACCTCGCCGACCTGAAGGAAGACCGGATCGAATCGCTGACGAGGCATTTCGCCCGCCTGCGGGGCGACCCCGCACTGAGCGTGAAGGCCAAGATGCGCAGGCGCCTGCGGTTGCTGGCCCGCCGACTTTCGGGCCGACCCGTCGATCTCGGCGCGGTGGAAATCATCCGGTTCTCGCCCTACTTCGACCGGGACTGGTACCTGCAGACCTACCCCGATGTCGCATCGGCCGGCACCGACCCCGCGGAGCACTACGCGACCCACGGCGCGGCCGAAGGGCGCAACCCCGGCCCGTGGTTCTCGGGCACTGAATACGCGGCCCGTTACCCGGACGCCGCAGGTTTCAATCCGCTGCTCCACTACACGCTGGTCGGTGCAAAGGAGGGGCGGCGTGCCGGTCTGCTCGGCGTCGAAGAAGCCGAGCCGGCGCGTGCGCCGCTGCCCAGCCGGGTGTTCTCGATCTTCTATGTGTCGGGTGAGGCGGACACGCCCGGGCACCTGTACCGCGTCGCGCGGCATGTCGATGCGGCACGCATGAACGGGGTCCCGGCCGAGTGGGTCCGGCAGGATGAGCTCGCGTCGCGGCTCGAGCTGACCTCGCGGCACGACGTGATGATCCTCTGGCGCACCCCGTGGAGCCCCGCCCTCGAGAAAGCCGTCGAGCTGATGCACGCCCAAGGCAAGAAGGTGGTGTTCGACATCGACGACCTGATGATCGAACCGGACCTGGCCGACACCAAGGTAATCGACGGCATCCGGTCGAACGCCCATCCGGAAGCCGCGGTGCGCGAGCTTTTTGCAAGCGTGCGCCGGGCCATGCTCGCGGCCGACGTGTGCACGGCGAGCACCCAGGAATTGGCTTACCACATGCGCTGGGCCGGCAAGACCACCCATGTGCTGGCCAACGGTTTCGATGACCAGACCCTGGCGCTGTCCCGGCGCAGCGCACGGCAGTGGCGCAGCGCACGGATCGACGATCTGGTGCGGATCGGCTATGCCGGCGGATCGCGAACGCACCAGCGCGACCTGGGGCTGGCCATCGAGGCCATTGCACGCGTGCTGCGGGAGAACGAACGGTGCCGCCTGGTGCTCTTCCAGACCGCTTCGGGCATGCGCCTGGTCGACGTGGAGGAATACCCCGCGATGGTGGGCCTCGAGCACCGCATCGAATGGCGACCTTTCCAGACGCTGGAAACGCTGCCGTGCGAGATCGCGCGCTTCGACATCAACATCGCGCCGCTGGAGTTCGGCAACCCGTTCTGCGAAGCCAAGAGCGAACTGAAATTCTTCGAGGCGGCGCTGGTCGATGTTCCGACCATCGCATCGCCGACCGGGCCCTTCAGGCGAGCGATCGAACACGGCGCGACGGGCTTCCTGGCTGCCACCGCCGACGATTGGTACCACTGCCTCTCGACCCTGGTTTCAGACGAAGCGCTGCGCGCCAAGGTGAGCTCGGCGGCCTTCCTGCGGGCCATGGCCTCGTACGGACCGCTGCAGCGCGCCGCACAGTTCGGCCGCGTGCTCGACCAGCTGCAGGGCGATGCGCTGGCCGCGCGGGCCTTCGCGCTCGATGCGCACCTTCGCTCCACGCCAGTTCGCCGGCCCGTGCTGATGCCGCTCGACGTGGTGTTCGAGCACAGGGCCGACGAGATCGAGACTTCCGAGGTCTCAGTCGTCATTCCGCTCTACAACTACGCGCAGTTCATCGTCGAGGCGCTGGAGTCCGTCCGGGCCCAGACGCTGGCCGTGCTGGACCTGGTGGTGGTGGACGACTGTTCGACCGACGATTCGCTGCAAATCGCGCTGGCATGGGTCCGGCAGCACGCTGCGCGCTTCAACCGCGTGGTGGTCGCCCGGCATGCATCGAACAGCGGCCTGGGGCTGACGCGCAATGCGGCCTTTCAACTGGCGGACAGCCCCTACGTGCTGCCGCTGGACGCCGACAACCGGCTGCGGCCCAAATGCTGCGAGGAACTGCGCCGCGCCATCCGCGCCGAGCGGGTCGCGTTCGTCTATCCGACGATCCAGCATTTCGGCGCCTCCAGCGCGTTGCTCGGTGACGCCAGCTACGAACCGCAGCGCTTCGTGGCCGGCAACTATGTCGATGCGATGGCGCTCGTCTCGAAGGAAGCCTGGGCGATCGTCGGTGGCTACAACCACGTTCGCCATGGGTGGGAGGACTACGACTTCTGGTGCCGGCTCGCAGAGCAGGGCCAGCGTGGGTTCTGGGAGCCGCAGACGCTCGCGGACTACCGCGTGCATGCGGGCTCGATGCTCCGGGCCGAGACGACGGTCCCGCAGAACTACCAGCGGCTGATCGAGAACTTCAAGGCCGAGCATCCCTGGGTGTCGCTGATCGACGAGCGGCTTGCGCGCAAACCACCGGCGCTGCAGGTGGCGCTGAGCGACGACGCCGCGAAGACGCGGCTTCAAACGCTGTTGCCGATCCTTCGCTGTCCCAAGACGGGGCTCAAGCTGGCCCTCGACGCCGGACAAGGCGCACTGGTGACCGTGGACGGCTGGAGGACCTGGCCCATCGTCGAGGGGCGTCCGGTTCTGTGCGAAGAGATCGGCGAGCCCGAGGTGAAGCCTGCGGACCATGTCAGCAACGCGTTGCCAAGCGAGGCCTTGGCGCTGGCAAAAAACACCCGGGGCTGGGTCCTGAACCTGAGCGGCGGAGGTTCGCAGAACAAGCTCGGCAACGTGGTCGAGGTCGAATACAGCCTGTTCAGGCACACGGACGTGGTGGCAGACGCCCATGCGCTGCCGTTCGACGACGAGGTCTTCGACGCTGCCATCGTCATGAACGCCTTCGAGCACTACCGCGAGCCGCAGAAGGTGGCCGCGGAACTCCTGCGCGTGTTGAAGCCGGGCGGCCAAGTGCTGGTTCGCACCGCGTTCATGCAGCCGCTGCACGAAAGACCGTGGCACTTCTTCAACTGCACCCGCTATGGACTGGCGCAGTGGTTCCAGGCGTTCGAGGCCGAACGGATCAAGGTGTCGGAGAATTTCTGCCCCAACCATTCGATCAGCTGGCTGGCCTCGGAATGCGAGCAGGCGCTGCGCGCCAACCTGTCCGACGAAGCCGCCGAGCGCTTCCGCAGCGCCCCCGCGGGCGAGCTGGTGGACCTGTGGCGCGACCCGTCGCGGCGCGAGACGCCGCTCTGGACCGACTTCGAGAAGCTTCCGCAGTCGGCCCAGGAGGTGGGCGCCGCAGGCTTCGAGTTCTTGGGCCGCAAGCCCGCCGCTGCTGCCGGGGCCTGAACGGCCGGCAGCGGGCGCGCACGCGGATCAGCGTGCGCGGATCATCGTGCCGTAGGCTTGGTCGGTCAGGATCTCGAGCAGCATCGCGTGCGGCACGCGACCGTCGATGATGTGCACCGCGTTCACGCCGCTCTTGGCGGCATCGAGCGCGCCTTCGATCTTGGGCAGCATGCCGCCCGAGATGGTGCCGTCGGCAAACAGCTCGTCGATCTCGCGCGCGCTCAGGTTGGTGAGCAGCTTGCCATTCTTGTCGAGCACGCCGGGCGTGTTGGTCAGCAGCATGAGCTTCTCGGCCTTGAGCACGATGGCGAGCTTGCCGGCGACGACGTCGGCGTTGATGTTGTAGCTCTCGTTCTCCTCGCCGAAACCGATCGGGCTCACGACCGGAATGAAAGCATCGTCCTGCAGCGCCTTGACCACGCTGGGGTCGATCGCGACGATGTCGCCGACCTGGCCCACGTCATGCTGCAGGTTGGGATCGGTGCGGTCGGCCATCTTGAGCTTCTGCGCGCGGATCATGCCGCCGTCGCGCCCGGTGAGGCCCACGGCCTTGCCGCCGGCCTGGTTGATCAGGCCCACGATGTCCTGCTGCACCTCGCCGGCCAGCACCCACTCGACCACTTCCATGGTCTCGGCATCGGTCACGCGCATGCCCTGGATGAAGCTGCCCTTCTTGCCCAGGCGGTTGAGCGCCGCCTCGATCTGCGGCCCACCGCCATGCACCACCACCGGGTTCATGCCCACCAGCTTCAGCAGCACCACGTCCTCGGCGAAATCGGCCTGCAGCGCGGGGTCGGTCATGGCGTTGCCGCCGTACTTGATGACGATGGTCTTGCCGTGGAACTTGCGGATGTACGGCAGCGCCTGCGCCAGGATCTCCGCCTTGTCGCGCGGGGGGATGTTGAGGACGGGATCGGTCATGGGCGGGCAGGCTCCAAAACGGGGGTCGATGAAGAAGAGGAAGACGAAGAGGTTTCAAATTCTCGCGCAAACCGGCGCGCCGCTGGCCGCGGCCGCTTCGCTCACGGCCTGAGCCAGCGCGGCACCTTGAATCGCACGATCATGAGGTACGCACCCACGTAGGTGGTGACGAACAGCAGGCAGAACGCCATCAGCACGACCGTGTTGTTCCAGAACAGCACCGCCGGCACCACCGAGAGCGCGGCGAACATCCACAGGTACGGTGAGGTGCGGTTGTTGCGGGCGAGCAGCTGCCGGGCCTCGTCGTCGGCGAAGGCCACGCGCACGATGCGGCGGAAGATCAGCTGGTGGAAATGCAGCGCATCGGCGGTGCCGGGCGACTGGCCGCGCGCGAGCTTGCGGTAGATCGAGAACAGCGTCTCCCACACCGGATAGATGAGCAGCAACATCGGGAACCATGGCGAGACGACGGGGTGGCGCTGCACCAGCGTCACGCAGGCCACGGCGATCACCATGCCCCAGACGTAGGCGCCGCCGTCGCCGGCGAATATCTTGCCGCGCGGATAGTTCCAGATCAGGAAGCCGAAGGTCGCGCCGACGAGGCAGATCACCATGGCCGCGAGCTGCCTGTCCCCCACCTGCAGCGCCACGTGCGAGATGGCCAGGCACACCAGCACCGCCACCGTGCCTGCGAGCCCGTTGTAGCCGTCGATGATGTTGAAGGCATGCGGCAGCCCGCCGATGGCCAGCGCCGCGAACAGCACCGCACCGTACGGCACCAGCGCGAGCCCCTGGTCGACGGCCTCGATGCCGGTGCGCGCCAGGCCCAGACCCAGCACCCAGCAGGCCAGCAGCGCGGACCCGATGGTGAGCGCGAGCCGGTAGCGCACCTTCACGTTCTGCGTGACGTCCTCGACGATGCCGCCGATGACCGCGGGCAGGATGCACAGCAGCGTCAGCATCGAGACCTTGACGGGCCAGGCGACGTTGAACGGATCGGTTCCGGTGATGCCTGCGGCCAGCCATGCCACGCCCATGCCGAACAGGATGCCCGCGCCACCGAGCCGCGGGACATGGCCCTTGTGGAAGCGCTGGGGCATGTCGGCGCCATACAGCCGCGCATGCCGGCGCGCGCGGCGCATGAACAGCTGGACCGCGATGGCGGAGACGAAGAAACTGATGACGATCAGGGCAATCATGGGGGTGTGGAGGGAACCCTAGAATTCCCGAGCGAAATTAGACCATGCCAGCGCCCTCCTCCCCCTCCCCCCCGATCACCATTTCGATCGTCAGCCACGGCCAGCTCGCGCTGGTGCGTCCGCTGCTCGACCAGCTCGACCGCTTCAGCCAGGGCTCGATTGCCAAGGTGGTGCTCACGCTCAACATCCCCGAGCCCGACCTGCTCGCGGGGCTGGACTGGGGATTTCCGCTCGAGCGCATCGAGAATGCGCAACGGCTGGGCTTCGGCGCCAACCACAACCAGGCCTTCGAACGCTGCCGAACGCCCTGGTTCCTGGTGCTCAACCCCGACATCCGCTTCGACGCCGATGTGCTCGCGCCGCTGCTCGCGCAGGCCGCGCCCGACGCCGGCCTCCTGACGCCGCGCATCCTCGAGCCCGGCAACGACACCCCGGAGCAGCACCGCGCGATCATCACACCGCGCGAGATCCTCACGCGGCGCCGCCCGGGCTACGTGCGACCGGCGGTGCCGGCGTGGATTCCGGGCCTGTTCATGCTGTTCCGCAGCGACGCCTACCGGCAGATCGGCGGTTTCGACGAGCGCTTCTTCATGTACGGGGAAGATTTCGACATCTGCGCACGCACCCAGCTGGCCGGCTGGCGGTTGCAGGTCGGGGAAGACCTGCTCGCGCGCCACGAAGCGCAGCGCGCGAGCCGCCGCAGCAGGAAGCACCTCTACTGGCACGTGACCAGCCTGCTCAAGGTCTGGACCTCGGCGGCGTTCTGGCGCTACCTGCTGCGCACCCGGCCGCGCCAGGGCTGACAAAAAAACACATCTCGCGTTTGCGAAGACAATCCGGGGCAGGAAAGCCCCGATCCGTGGCGCTTCTCCCTCCCACCGACCGACGATGACGACCACGAGCAGCCCGACTTTCCCGCAGGCGCAACCGCACCTGCTGCATCCCAAATACCGGCCCGACATCGACGGCCTGCGCGCCGTAGCAGTGCTCTCGGTGCTCGGCTACCACGCGTTCCCGCAGTGGATCAAGGGCGGCTTCATCGGCGTCGACATCTTCTTCGTCATCTCGGGCTTCCTGATCACGACGATCATCCTGGGCAGCTTCGAGGGCGAGGGCTTCAGCTACCGCGAGTTCTATGCCCGGCGCGTGAAGCGCATCTTCCCGGCGCTGGTGCTGGTGCTGGCGGCCAGCTTCGCCTTCGGCTGGTATTCGCTGCTGCCGCACGAGTGGGAGCAGCTCGGCAAGCACGTGGCCGCGGGCGCGGGCTTCGTGTCGAACTTCGCGTTCTGGAGCGAGGCCGGCTACTTCGACAACGCGGCCGAGACCAAGCCGCTCTTGCACCTGTGGTCGCTCGCGATCGAGGAGCAGTTCTACATCTTCTGGCCTGTGCTGCTGGGCCTGGCCTGGAAGCGCAAATGGCGCGTGCTCTGGGTCGTGGGCGCGGTGGCGGCGGCGTCGTTCCTGCTGAACGTCACGACCATCCACAGCCACCGCACGGCCGCGTTCTATTCGCCGCTGTCGCGCTTCTGGGAACTGATGATCGGCGGCATGCTCGCCTACATGCGCCTGCACCGGCCACCGCCGAAACCGGGCTGGGGCCGGCATGCTCAGTCGATCGCCGGCGTGGTGCTGATCGTGCTGGGGCTCGTCTACATCCGCGGCGGCAAGGCGTTTCCAGGCTTCTGGGCGATCCTGCCGACGCTGGGCGCCTTCTATTGCATCGCGGCCGGGCCGACGGGCGTGCTCAACCGCTACGTGCTCGCCTCCAGGCCGATGGTGTGGATCGGCCTCATCAGCTATCCGCTCTACCTGTGGCATTGGCCACTCTTGGCCTACGCGCGCATTCTCGAAGGCAAGCTGCCGTCCGACGGCATCCGCGCGCTCATGCTGGTGGCGTCCTTCGTGCTGGCCTGGCTGACCTACCGCTTCGTCGAGCGCCACACCCGCAAGACCGAGAACCCGGTGGTGACCGCCGCCCTGGTCGCCGCAATGGCGGGCTTCGTGGTGCTCGGCCTGCTTGCCACCACGCGCTACTACGTCGGACGGCACAGTGACCCCTACTTCAACAAGACCGCGGCGGCGGCGAAGGACTGGGCCTATCCGGACGGCCTCAGCCCGATCAAGGTCGACGGCGAGGTGCTGCAGCAGATCGGCAGCGGCAAGCGCCGCGTGCTGCTGTTCGGCGACAGCCACATCGAGCAATACGGGCCGCGCGCGGTGGCGCTCAGCAAGATGGCGCCGGAGACGCTGGATTCGCTGTCGTTCATGACATGGGGTGCATGCCCGCCGATCCCGAACGTCATCGACGAGCAGAACAAGCTCTGCGCCGAGCGTCGCGACGGCGGCATGCGCCTGGCCATCAGCGACAGGTTCGACGCGGTCGTCTTCGGCGGCTGCTGGAACTGCTATTTCTCGGAAACCGGAAAGCCGAATGCGGCGAACGCCGAGGCCGACCGCTACTACTACTTCGACGGCACGACCAAGCGCCGCTTCATGGGCGGCGGCGGCGCGGACTTTGCGCTCAACATGCTCGAGGCGGTGATGACGAACCTGGCCAAGCACAAGCAGGTGTACCTGGTGCTGGACAACCCTGTCGGCGAAGGCTTCGGTCCCGAGGAGTTCATCCAGGGCGGCCGGCTCGGCAGCATGCGCGTGGGACGCATGACGCCCACTGCGCCATGGGTCTCGGCCCAGAAAGCGCTGCACGAACGAATGCGCCAGATGGCGCTGCGCGCCGGCGCGACCGTGATCGACCCTATCCCGACGCTTTGCCAGAAGGACTGGTGTACGCGGGCGGATGCCGATGCGACGCCGATCTACAAGGACGCGGGCCATCTGCGGGCCGAGTATGTGCGCCGGTTTGCGACCTACATCGATCCGGCGATAACGACGCCCCCCAAGCCGAGCCCCGCGGCAACGGCCCCGGCCCGCTAGGCGTACAGGCGCCGCAGGCTGCGAATGACCGGCAGGCGCGTGACGGCGCCGACAAGGCGCACTGCGGCGGGCGGGCAGTGCGCAAGCAGGAACAGCGTGAGCCGCAGCCGCAGCTTCTTCTTGCGCCCGACGTAGGGATTGGCCAGCACCATCGCGCCGTACTCGTTGAGGATCGCGCTCATTTCCTCTCGGTACTGGTCGTCGTTCTTGATCGATTCGATCGCATGGTTGACGAAGTACGGCTGGAATCTCGGGATCAGGAAGTCGCGGAAGTAGTAGCGGCCGCGCTGGTGCTCGTCGGGAAACATCGCGACAAGCTTCTTGAAGTACTTGAAGCGGCTGCGGATCATCCGGATGCCGAAGGACGTGCTCGCGGTATGGATGCACCACACGGTGACCGCCTTGTCGACGAAATAGTTGCTGTAGCCGGCGCGGAAGATGCGAAGAAACAGATCGTCGTCCTCGAACCCCATGAACTGCGGGTCGAACCCCTCCACCGCCTCGAAGGCCTTGCGACTCACCAGCGTAGCCGATGGAAGCACGAACATGTCATGGCGCAGCAAGTCATTGATGTTGCGCTTCGGATGCGTCGCGTGCTCCTTGACCACGCCCGTGCGGATCACGTTCCCGTCGGCATCGGCCTCGTAAAGGTCGGCATAGACGAAGCCAAACAGCCGGTCGCCAGGCGGGATCGACGACGCCAGTGTCTCGATGTGGTTGGGCAGGTAGAAATCGTCTTGATCAAGGAAGCAGATGTAGTCGGAAGTCGAGGCTTGGACTCCCGCGTTCCGGGCCGAGCCCTGGCCACCGTTTTCCTTGTCGATGATGCGGAACGGGTAGCGCAACGCGAGCCCGTCCAGCACCGCGCGTTCCTCCGGCCGGGACCCGTCGTTGACGACGATGACTTCGTTCGCAGGGACCGATTGCTCGAAGACGCTTCGGACCGAGCGTTCGATGAAGTCGGCGCCGTTGTAGAACGGGATGACCACCACCACAGTGGGCAAAGTGGCCTGGCCGCTAGCGGTTGGAGTGGGAGAAGGGTTCGTGGGAGTCATTGTTTTTGCGACTGACGCGGTCTTGATGGCGGCTATACGGATTCGAAAAGGTCGCGCACCACGCCACGCACGCCGCGGCCGAACTTGTCGTACCGCCCGGTCATGGCTTCGCGGAAGATCGGACCGCAGCGGGCCAGCCGCGAAGCCGGCAGCGCGGCGCGAAAGCGCTGATGCACGATCTTGCCGCGTACCTTCTCGATGATCTCGGGGGGAATGCGGTCACCGAACTGCAGCAGTCGCGCCAGCAAAAGTTCGGCCTTGACCGCCCGCTCGACATGAAGAGTGCCCCTGGAGCCCAGCGCCTTGCGGACCTTCTCCGCGAAGGTATCGCGGCGCGCACCGATCTGGTTGGATTCGTGCTGGCGGTACTCGATGAGCGGCTGCTCGAGCAGCTCGACGCGTCCCGTGGCCGAGGCGATGATACCCAGCCATTCATCGTGCACCCATTCCACCGGCAGCGGCAGCGCGTCGGCCAGCAGCGAACGGCGAAAGACGGTGGTGGCGCCGGTCACGAGGTTGCGCCGCAGCAGCACGTCGAAGGCGCGGCCGGTGTGCACGCCCTCGATCTCCGAGGGCGTGACCTCGAGCGCATGGAAAAGCGTCTGGCCGAGGTCGCGGCGTTGCGAATCGACGAGGCGCGCATCGGTGTGCAGCAGCACCAGGCGCTCGTCCTGCGCGAAGCTGGCGGCCATCTGCGCCAGCCGGTCGGGCACCCAGACGTCGTCCTGGTCGCTCAGTGCGATCAGGTCGCCGGTGCAAGCACCGATCGCCTGCTCGAAGTTCTTCACGACGCGCAGCGCGGGTCGGTTCTCGAAGATCCGCAGCACCACAGGCTGGCCGGGGCGTTCGGCGGCGCATTCGGCCACTGCCGCGCGCACCACGTCCACCGAACCATCGGTCGAGGCATCGTCGGACAGCACGATTTCCACCGGTGGCAGGGTCTGAAGGCAGATGCTGCGCACCTGCTCGCGCAGGAAGCGCGCGCCGTTGTAGGTGCACAGCGCGACGGAAACGGAGAGCGGAGCGGGCACTGTCATGGGCTGGTCGGCAGCATATCGTTCCGTGGAGGCCATGCGAGGTCGAAGTCCTCCGTATCGAGGGACAGGTTGGGGTTGTAGGCCGGATCGGCGGCAATGAGCGCGGGCCACCGCGAGCGCATCCACGTCGATTCCCGCGCGAGCCGCTCCTGCGAGGCGGCGGATTCGAGCCCCCGCGTTGCAGACTCGTGGTGCAGCAGTTCTGCATATGGCGTCCAGACGTTTCGGTAACCCGCCTCTTGCAGACGAAGGCAGAAGTCGACGTCGTTGTAAGCGACGCCGAGATTCCGTTCGTCAAGGCCGCCCAACTGCTCATAGAGCGCCTTGCGCACCACCATGCAGGCGGCGGTGACCGCGGAGAAAGCCTGCGCGAGCTGCGCCCGGCCGCCGTGACCGGGCACCGTTGAAGGCAAATGCTTGTGCGCATGACCCGCGATGCCGCCAACGCCCAGCACGATGCCGCCATGCTGGATCGTCAGGTCCGGGTAGAGCAGCTTTGCGCCTACCGCCCCCACACCGGGCTGCATGGCCAGAGACGCCATTTCATGCAGCCAGTGTGGCGATATGACCTCGATGTCGTTGTTGAGCAGCGCGACCAGATCCCCGCGGGCATGCGCAACCGCAGCGTTGTTGAGCGCCGAATAGTTGAACGGCCGCTCGTCACGGATCACCGTGAAGCCCGGCTGGCTCGCGAGTTGGGCGAAGTAGGCGAGCGCCTCGGCATCGTCCGAGCCGTTGTCGACCAGCAAAATCTCGTAGTTGGGATAAGCCGTCTCGAGCACGATGCTCTCGACGCACTGGCGCACCAGCGCCACCGCATTGCGCGTGGGAACAATGATCGAAACGAGCGGCGCTGGCACGGGCAGCGTGTAGCGCGTGCGCAAGCCGTGCGGCGTGGGCTCTGCGACGGCCGCGATGCCGGTGCGCGCGAGGAACGCGGCGAGCGGCGCCACGTCGGGCGGCACGTAAGGCGCGGCCGAATGGCTCAGGATGCGCGGAATGTGGCGAATCTGGGCCGGCACGATGCGCTCGACGCAACGCAGCGCCAAGTCGAACGCATGCACCGCATCGAGCTTGTCGGTGATGCCGCCGGCCTCCTCGAACAAGGCTGCGTCGACCGCGCCCATCGGCGAGAGCAGGTTGCGCGCGAGGAACAGGTCGGTATTCCAGTCGGGCTTGAATTCGGGTCGGCTTCGCTCCCGGGTACCGAGATCGATGGCGTCGGCATCGGCATAGCGCAAGCGTACGTCGGGATGCGCGCAGATGTCGCTTGCCAGGCAGAACAACGCATGCGGCGGCAACACACAACCGGGCTCGAGCCAGACGATCCAGTCGCTGCCGGCGGGCGCGCCCGGCTTGAAGCGAGAGGAGGAGATGGCAAGCATCTGCGCTTCTTCGCCGACGGGGGCAGGCGAAACCAGGTGCCAATCCCACGCGGGATACACCTGCGCGTCCAGGGAGCCCAAGGTGGCGCGCAGCATGGCCGTGTCGCCCGGGCTGTGGCCGACCAGCACTGCCAGGCGTGGCTGCATCGACAACGATGCCACCTGCGCGGACATCCGCACTGTGTTGGGGGTGTCGTAGCGGGCGATCCAGTCGGCGTAGGTTCCACGCTGCACGGGCGGCGCATCCGCCTGCCCCCGCATGCGCCGACGAAGGCCGCCGAGCCACCGCAACGGAGCGGTGAGGCGCCAGCTCGTCGACCGCCGCATGGCCTGCAACTCGTCCTCGAGGGCCGTGGCCTTCACCTCCAGCAAGCCGATCTGCCGTTGCAGCTGGGCATTGCTCGACGCCGCGGCAGCCTCACCTCGCCGTTGACGGGACGGCGCCGAAGGCAGCACGGGCTTACTGGGCATGACGGGCGATCAACGGCTTCCAAAGGTTACGAGGGCTCCAGGACGGGGCCGGTAAAATTATCGCTTCTTCACACCCCACCAAGAACAAATGCGCGTCCTTTCCGTTGTGCTCTCAGGGGGAGCGGGCTCCCGGCTCTGGCCGGCGTCGCGACAGACGTTCCCGAAGCCCTTCATGCAGTTGGGCGGATCGACGCTGCTGCAGCAAGCGATCGAGCGAGGGCAGGCCTGCGGCACCGGTGACTTGATGATCGTCACCAACAAGGATCATCTCTTTCTCACGAAGGACGTTCTGCGGCAGATGCCGGACCCACCCGAGGCCACCCTGCTGCTCGAGCCGAAGGGGCGCAACACAGGCCCGGCGATCGCGCTGGCAGCACTGCGATGCATCGAGCAATTCGGTGGCGATACCGTGATGCTGGTGCTCTCGGCCGATCACCTCGTCCCCGACGTCGAGGCCTTCGTCGCCAGCGCCCGCCAGGCATTCCGCCTGGCCACCCAGGGCGCGCTGGTGGTTTTCGGCATCAGCCCGACCGCACCGGAAACCGGCTTCGGCTACGTCGAGGTGGCGAAGGTTTCCCGAGAGAGCCAGCCAGCCAAACGCTTTGTAGAGAAGCCGGACCTCGCCACGGCGCAGGAGTACCTCGCCACGGGCCGGTACTACTGGAATAGTGGAATGTTCTGCTTCACCGCGGACGCGATCGTCTCGGCTTTCGAGCGACATGCCCCCGAATTGCTTGCAGCGGCCCGGAACGCGTTGAAATCCTCAACCTCCAGCGCCGAGCGCACGATCGACTTCGATCTGCACGCCTTCGGCCTGCAGCCGGACATCAGCATCGATTACGCCGTCATGGAACCCGCGGACAATGTCCACGTGGTGCCGGCCAAGTTCGGCTGGAGCGATGTCGGCTCTTGGCCGGCAGTGGCCCTGGCCCACACGCCGGACGCGAACGGCAACACGTTCCTGCCTGACGACGTGGTAGCCATCGACACCACCGGCACCCACGTGCAAGTAGACAGCCACATTCCCAAGCTGGTCGCCACCTTGGGCGTGCGCGATCTCGTGATCGTCGACACCCCCGATGCACTGCTGGTTGCTCACAAGAACAGCGCGCAGGATGTCAAGCGAGCCGTCGACATCCTCAAGTCGCGCGGCCATGAGTCCGTGCAGCTGCCCGCGGTTGTTCATCGCCCGTGGGGCACCTTTGCCTCGCTGAAGGAAGAGGACGGTTACAAGGTTAAGCGGATCACCGTCAAGCCGGGAGAGTCGCTCTCCTTGCAGTACCATCATCACCGTGCGGAGCACTGGGTTGTCGTGCAGGGGCGCGGCATCGTGCAGATCGGCGACGCCGAGCATGTGACGCTTCCCGGCCAGTACCGCTACATCCCATTGAAAGAAAAGCACCGCCTCATCAACGATGGCGACGAAGAGCTCGTGCTCATCGAAGTCCAGTGCGGTGCCTATCTTGGCGAGGACGACATCGTGCGCCTCGCAGATACCTACGGACGCGCATGAGTCAAGTTCAATCCAATCTGCATCGCAGCGCTTTCTCCGACTGGTGGGAAGGTACCCGCCGCACCGACATCTGGTGGACCTTGGCATGGTTCGACATCGTGCTGCGCTACCGCCGCTCGATGCTCGGGCCGCTCTGGCTGACGCTAAGCATGGGCGCCATGATCGGCGGCATGGGGCCGCTGTACAGCTCACTTTTCGGCACCGAACTGTCCAAGTTCTTTCCCCACCTGGCGCTCGGCATCATCTTCTGGAGCTTTTTCTCGAGCATGGTCACGGATGCGTGCAACGCCTTCGTGGGCTCCTCGAATTACTTGAAGCAGGGCTACTTCCCGATCAGCCTCTTCGTCTGGCGCAGCATTGCGCGCAACCTGATCCAGTTCGCGCATCAAATCGTTCTCTACATCCCGGTCGCAATCTGGGCCGGCGTCTCGCTGACATGGTCGGCACTGCTGGTGCTGCCGGCGTTCGCCATCCTGATCCTCAATGCGCATGCCCTCGGCTTGTTGCTCGGGCTGATCTGCACGCGATACCGGGATGTCACGCAGATTGTGACGAGCGTGATGCAGATGCTGATGTTCCTGACGCCGGTGTTCTGGCTACCCGAGAGCCTGCCGGATCGCGCCCAATATATTCTCTGGAATCCTTTTGCCCAGATGCTCGATCTGGTGCGCACTCCACTGATGGGCGGAACGGCCTCGCTGCACAGCTGGCTCGGGATCGTGGCGTGGACGGCCGTCTGCATCGCCGGCTCCATCACTCTGTTCGCCAAATACCGCCGCCGCGTTGTCTACTGGCTCTGATCCATGGCATTCATCTCTCTCAAAAACGTCGCAGTCAACTTTCCAATCTACGGTGCGGGTGCAGCGTCGCTCAAGAAGACCCTTGCTGCCTCGGTCACCGGAGGACGCTTCGGCAAGGAGACCGGCGTTACCGTGGTGCAGGCGCTCAGTGGGATCAACCTCGAACTCAAGAGCGGGGATCGCCTGGGCCTGGTCGGACACAACGGCGCGGGGAAGTCGACCTTGCTGCGCATGCTCGCGGGCGTCTACGAGCCTTCCGCTGGAGAGTTCACACGCAAGGGCTCGGTCGCGAGCCTGATCGATCCCGCGTTGGGCATCGAGATGGACGCAACCGGCATCGAGAACATCATGCTTCGTGGCCTCGTCATGGGCATGAGCAAGAGCCAGATCGACCGGCTCACCGCGGACATCTGCGAGTTCAGCGGCCTGGGCGAATACGTCAATATGCCGGTTCGCACTTACTCTACCGGCATGCTGATGCGCCTGGCGTTCTCGATCTCGACCAGCGTCGAGGCAGACATCCTGCTGATGGACGAATGGCTGTCGGTCGGTGACGCCGAATTCACGGAGAAAGCTGAGAAGCGCATGCGAGACGTGGTGGCGAAATCCGGCATCCTGGTGCTCGCATCGCACTCCTCCGAGCTGATTGCGAAAGAGTGCAACCGAGTCATCCACCTTGAGCACGGGCGTATCGTGGACGAGAAGTCTGCTCAGGCCTAAGCCGGTCGCTGCAGGGCTCGGATCTCTTCGAGCCGTTTCACGATTCTTCTGCCCGCTACTTCTAACGAGAGATTCGCTTCAGCATTCACCTTGGCTCTTTGGCCCAGCTCGCGTGCCCATTCCTGGTTCTCGTACACGCGTCGCATGAGTTGCGCAGCATGCTCGACTGACGGCTCAGCCCACTCCAGGTCGGCATCATAAGGAGGGACAGGCTCCTTCAGGCGAACCAACTCGTAAGAAACGAGCAGGCTGTTGCTGTCGTCCATGAAATCGACGTTTCCGGAGAACTTCGTCGCGATAACGGGCTTGCCCATAAGCATCGCTTCCGCCATCGTCAAACCAAGCCCTTCGCTGCGATGTAACGAAACATATGCATCGCAAGCATCCATCAGCGACAGGACTTCGTCGGGACTGTAGATTTCGTCGATCAACGCGATGTGTCGGCCTACGGCTGCACTTTGCAGCATTGCGAATTGCTCGGGGTGCCGGTCGCCGAAAGAAGTCTTGAGCACGAGGGTGACCGGCTCATCCTTGGAGAAAGCACGCTGAAAGGCCTGAATGAGTCCCAGTGGATTCTTCCGCTCCATCACGCTCATCATGTGGAAGGTGAAGAGGAATGTGAATCGTCCGGATTCCAATCCGAAGGCAGTCCGGTTTCGGCGCTGGTACGGCGCAAGGCGCACTCCGGGGAACAACGTTCTGACGGGAACCGGCAGACGCTCGCGCAGCCCCACCGCGACGAACTCCGTCGCCGTCCAGACTTCGTCAACGTCCTGTGCTTGCGCCTGCCAAGACAAGGGAATTGAGTCGAACTCCCAGTACCAGTATGCGATGCGGTAGGTTCTCGGCTCACGGGCGCCGAGGTCGGCCCGCGCATAAGCTTGATCGAAGAACGGCTCGGGCTGGGTGTGCACGACAGTGATGTCGTGGCACTCGCTTGCATGGAACTCTATATGACGAGGCTCGTCGCTCATATCAGTGCGCACATCGCGAAGGGCGGTATGCACGCCAGCGCACCTCATTGCCTCCACAATGGACTCCGCCGAAACGCGCAGGCCCGAGGGATAGCAAAAATGCCCGACGATGTTGACACCCAATGCTGCCAGTTGCTCTGCCTCGGCCGCGGCATCCAGTTGCGAGACCCAGCTCGCCGCCTCCGGAGAAAGCGCCGCCTCCGGCAGTTGCAGCCACGCGATGAAGGCGCGCGCAGCCGCCACATCCTGCATGGCTCGCGGATGGAGCTCGCGCCATTGCGGCCTTGCCCCATAGGCGTTGCGCAATTGCTCATGCGCGGGAGCAAAGAAATCCGTCCAGGGCTGCCTGTCAAGCCAGGCGGCCTTCATTCCGTAGGCCTTGCTGCACCAAGCCAAGAACGCTTTGAGCCCGAAATGCGTCATGCCGTCCGGAAAGAGTTCCTGCCATGATGGCGTGAACCAATAAGCCCGCGCAAGTTCGCGTGCGGCCTGTTCACTGGCGACCAGAAACAGCCACCAGATTTCCTCGAGCCGCAGTCCTTGCTGTTCCCGACCGAATTGCATGAACCACGCGAACAATGCGCGATGTCCCGCGGGGGTCAAACCGTGCGGCATCGCGCGCCGGAGTTCGTCGTGATCCAGAAAAACCCGACGGGCCCGCGCATCCACGTCAGAAGCGAAAGCTGCTTCGAGCTGCATCATTCCCTCGGCGGTCAGCCCGAATTCCGAGGGGCCAACCGTCCTCAACCAGACCAGGAATGCCCCGCCCGCGCCGTCGCTCAGCGCCGTTGGAAACTGCGCGTACACCTCCTTGCGCGTTCGCAGCAGGTCCACGCAGAACCGCACCGCAGCCCATTTCGAATCGATGGTCGCTCCCTGTTGGCGCGACCACAGGACGTCTTCCAGCGCGAGACCCGATGCCTCAGCCACATCGTCGTCATCGAACCAGTCGATCTCCCTTGGAGGTTCGACGGCAATGCCTCTCACCCGTTGTTCCACAAGAGTGCGTTCTCGCTCCAACAGTCGCAGCAATGCCGCGTTCCTTCGCGCCTCGCGTGAGCGTTCGCGTATGAATCGCAAGCGGTCTGGCAGACGCCACGGCGTAACCAGCCACCACGCGGCCTTAGCAAATCTTCTTACATGCGAGCGCGCCATCGAAAAAACATTCTTACTGCTGTCACTATTAGATTCATCAAGGCAAGCGGATTGTCGGGCTCCATACGGCTTAACAAACTCGTAGACAATCGTCGTCCCGCATTCTGCACCTCCTTGTCCTTACGCTCGAGCCGACTGGGATCGACGGCGCCAAACCAGAACACCTTAAAAATTGAGCAAATGAAGCAACTACTTAGACGCGCTGCACGTTGGCTGGCCTCGAAGCCCGGCATTGGCCGGCTCGTGAGAATCGGAATCGCTGTCCTGCGTCTCCCGGCGCATGTTGATCGTCAGCAAGTCTTCATGACGCAGCAGCTGCCGCAGCTGCTCGAAACTTTGTCGGAACTCAATCATCGCCAGGCCAATTCCGATCGCGACCAGGCTGCGCTCACTAAATCGGCACCGATCGTGTTTCGCAAGTTGACGCGCGACGTATGGACGCTTGGCAAGGAGCTCGAGGCACTGAAGCGAAGGAGTGTCCAGGATGCAGGAAGTTCGCTCGGCCATCCATCGATCGGCAGCGACGGGCAGCGCATCACGGTGGAAAGCGGCCACGCACCACGCAAGGGACGCATCGTCGTCGATCACCCCTTGCCACAGTCCGGCCCCGTCGCCGCGCTCGACGACCTGCCGCTAGGCAATGCGCAGGTCAACGACATCTACGCCTCTCACGTCTTCGAGTTTTTCTCCTCGGAGCAGCTGAGCCAATCGCTATTGCCCCGCCTTATTTCATTGCTCGCGCCCGGCGGCCGGCTTCATGTGACAGCACTGGACGCCGAAGCAATGATGCGCGCGGTCTTGCGGGGTACGGTCTCGCACAATGATCTCGGCAAGACCCTGCTCGACCTGCGCGCCGCGGACCGCGACACCCCTCGGCGCCAACTGCTCACGGTGCAGACGTTGACGCAATTGCTCCAGGAAGCGAGTTTCGCCCACATCGAATTGGTCGGCGAAGCGCGTCCCAACGAGGGCAGACTCGAGTTCGAGTTGGTTGCGCACAAGGAGAAGGCGCTCCAATGACGGTTCAAAAAAAACGCGTTCCGACAGTTTCCGTTGTCATCAACACCCTCAACCGGGGGCCGAGCCTCGACAAGACCCTCGAGAGCTTTCGATGGCTTCGGTACAGTGGCGAGTTCGAAGTCATCGTCGTCAACGGTCCTTCGACGGACGACTCGGAAGAGGTTATTGCCCGCTGGGCGGGACGCGTCCGCGCCGCGCGTTGCCCCGTGGCCAATCTCTCCGTCTCCCGCAACATCGGCATCTGCCTGGCGCGCGGCGAGATCGTGGCATTCATCGACGACGATGCGATACCCGAACCGGAGTGGCTGGAGCAATTGGCGGCAGCCTACGACGATCCGCAGGTGGGTGCCGCAGGCGGCTTCGTGTTCGATCACACCGGCTACGATTTTCAAGCCCGGTACTGCGTGATCGATCGCTTCGGCCATGGCGACGCGACGGTGCGGGTACCGATGCCGCACCTGTCCTATCCGAAGAGCCTGCGCTTCCCTCACCTGCTGGGCGCGAACTCTTCCTTCAAGACCGCTGCCCTGCTCGAGATCGGGGGGTTCGACGAGGAGTTCGAGTATTTCCTCGACGAAACGGACGTCTGCGCACGCATCGTCGACGCGGGCTACCTGATCGCCCAGCTTCCCAACGCGTATGTCCATCACAAGTTTGCGCCGAGCAACATCCGCGGGACGAACAGGATTCCCCGGCATCGTTATCCGATAATCAAGAACAAGATCTATTTCATCCTGAAGCACGCGCGAGAGTTCTATGCACCCGAGGTCTTGATGCGTGAGCAGGCCGCTTTCGTTGCCTACCAGCGCGAGGAGATGTCGTCGGCCCATGAAGCGGGCCTGGTTTCTGCTGAAGACCTCCAAACTTTCAGTTGCGACGTCGAGCGTGCGATAGAGGTCGGATTGCGCCGCGGCGCGGAAGGGCCCAAGCCGGACGCGATGATCGACGAGAAAAAGCGCGAGGCGTGGACCGGCGACTTCCTCGCGTTCGAGCCCCTGCCAGACACCGATCGATGCACACTCGTTCTGGTGTCGAAGGGCTACCCGCCGGATCACAGCCACGGCATCGCGACCTTCAGCCGCGACCTGGCGGAAGCCTATGCCGCGCGCGGCAATATCGTCCACGTCATTGCGCAGAGCCCCGACATCGACCGGGTCGATTTCGAGGGCGGCGTCTGGGTTCATCGCATCGTCCCGAAACACCATCCGCATTCGGTGCAGTCCGCGAATACCGGTCTGCCTGCGGAGATGTGGAACTGGTCTGCCAGCGCCCATGCTGAAACGATGCGAATCGCCACGCATCGCAAGGTTGACGTCGTCGAGGCACCGATCTGGGATTGCGAAGGCGCGGCTTTCCTGTTCGACCGCCAGTGGCCACTCGTCACCAGCCTCCACACGACGCATCATTTCTGGCTCGATTCGCACCCGGAGCACCGCCAGGATCCCGAGTGGATGGCGCGGTTCAGCACGCCGGTGCTGAAGACCGAGCGCATGCTCATGGAGGGCTCCGACGCCATCCGGGCGAACAGCCGGGCAATCCGCACCGAAATCGAGCAGGCCTACGGCTTCCAGTTCGATGACGGCAAGGTGCAGGTGATTCCGCACGGCTTGAAACCGATGCCGAACAGCCATGCCGTAGCACCCAGGTCTCGCACCGACGGCGCCCCCGTCGTTCTCTTCGTCGGCCGGCTCGAAGCCCGCAAGGGCATCGACGTGCTGCTCGATGCGATCCCACGGGTGCTCGAACAGGTCCCTTTGGCGGTCTTCAGAATCATCGGGGACAAGAGCCAGGCTTCGCCCTCGGGCAAGACCTACGCCGAGGAGTTTCTTTCCTCCGATGCAGGCAGGCGCTTCGCGTCGCAGGTGCGCTTCGAAGGTCATGTCGATGCGGCAACGCTCGGCGAAGCCTATGCAGGTTGCGACCTCTTCGTCGCGCCGAGCCGCTTCGAATCGTTCGGCCTGGTCTTCCTCGAAGCCATGCGGGCAGGAAAACCGGTCATCGGATGCTCGGCAGGCGGCATGCCGGAAGTGATCGAGGACGGCGTGTGCGGCCTGTTGGTGCCCCCGGGCAACGCCGAAGCGCTCGCAGCCGCAATCCTGCGTTTGCTGCTGTCGGAGCAGCTCCGGCAGGCATACGGCGACGCAGGCTTCGCGAGATTCCAAACCCATTTCTCCGTCGCCCGGATGGCGGCCGAAAGTGCCGCGCTGTATCGGACAGCGCGAGGGATTCTCCCCACCCGCGAAGACGGACGATGAAGATATCGTACGTAAACAGCGTGTGCGTCCGCAACGACGCCATCTCTAATGCGATCGTGGACGAGTTCGGCTTCCTGGCCGGCGCAGGCTACACCGACACGCGGCTGTTCGCCTTCCAGTGCGACCACCCCGAGATGCCGTTCACACCCTGCCAGAGCATCACGGACATCGCGAGCCACCCGCACTTCCTGGAGAGCGACCTCGTCGTTTTTCATTTCGGCATCTACTACTCGCTGTTTAACCTCTTTCCCGTCGTTCCCATGCGGGCGCGGAAGATTGTCGTTTTTCACAACATCACCCCGCGCGCCCTGGTACCCGAGGACAGTCGCTGGCTCATCGACAAATCGTTCGCGCAACTCGACAACATTCGCTGGGCCGATCATGTGATCTGCGTCAGCGACACGAACCTCGGTGTATTGCGATCGCATGGGTTGACCGGTCCCGCGTCGGTGGTTCCGCTGGCCGTCCATTCGAAGATCGCTGCCCCCGAGCGAAAGCCGGGGTTCTCCGATCACATCACGCGCATTGTCTTCATCGGACGATTCACCCGTTCAAAGGGACCCCATGAATTGCTCGCGGCGGTCGACCAGGCTGTAACGAGCGGCCAACCCGAGGCTTCCGTGCAGTTGGACCTCATCGGTAATCTTGCCTTTTCCGACCACGGCATGATTGCCGTCATGGAGAAAATGATCGCCGATATCCATCGGCGACATGGCGCGCGCCTGACCGTTCGAATCCATGGAAGCGCGTCGGACGAAACCAAGCACCGCCTTCTCGGCGAAGCCGACATCTTCGCCCTGCCGACCTACCACGAGGGGTTCTGCGTTCCCATCATCGAAGCGATCGCGAGCGGTTGTCGGGTGGTTGTCTACGACAACTCGAACACTTCCGACGTCGCAGGCGCTTTCGGCACGATGGTCCAGACCGGCGACATCAACGGGTTCGCGAGGGCGCTGCAGGCGGCGGCGCGGCAGGTGCGGTCTGCAGACTGGCAGGAAGGTCGAGGGCCGGCAAGCTATGCCGCATACGCCGATGCCGGCCGAGCGTATGTGCGTCGCTTTTCGCCCGAACATATCGGTCAGAGTTACTTGCGCACGCTTCATCGCATCATGCTCAGGTAAGGTCATCGCAGTTCCGGTGCGCGCCCGTCCTCGGCCTTTCCCTCCCCTTAGATGAGTTGGAACGCATGACCATCACTTCCTACGCCCAGAATTTCGAGGATGTCATTCTTTGGCGCGCGCTCGGGCACATTCCCAACGGCACGTATGTCGACGTGGGCGCTCAGCATCCGGTTGTGGATTCGGTCAGCAAGGCCTTCTACGAACACGGCTGGCGCGGTGTTCACATCGAACCCGTCCCCGCCTATGCGGCCTTGCTGCGGGAAGACCGACCCGATGAAACAGTGCTTCAGTTGGCGCTCTCCGACCGGCCGGGCCTACTTGATCTCAACGTGATCGCCGGAACCGGGCTGAGCACGGGCGTGAAGGCGTATGCCAGCACGCATTCGTCCGAGCACGGCTTTGCGACCGAGGTGGTCAAGGTTCCGATGCTCCCGATGTCGGTGGCGCTCGCCTCTTTGAACGGGCAGCAGGTGCACTGGCTGAAGATCGATGTCGAAGGACTGGAAGAGCAAGTGCTTCTGGGTTGGGACAGCAAGGTCCTTCGCCCGTGGGTCATTGTGATTGAGGCCACCGTACCGCTGTCGCAGGAACTCAGCTACGCCCAGGCGGACCGCGTGCTGGTCGATGCCGGCTACGAGTTCGCCTACTTCGACGGCCTGAACCGTTTCTATACCGCCGCCGAGCACAGGGATCTCGCCGAGAAGCTGCGCTTGCCCCCCAACGTTTTCGATGCGGCGGAGCTCAGCGGCACCGCATCGAACGTCTGGTGCAGGGGCCTTGTCGAGCGGCATCGCCAGACAGAGGAGACGCTCAAAGAGGAACTTGCCGTGTTGCGCACGCGAATCGCGGATCTGGAGGCCCAGCTTCGCCGCGCCGTCGCTGCGGAGGAACAATCGCGCACTCTGGCTGTCGCCCGGGAGCACCAGATCGCCCGGGTGGAAGCGCGTCTCGCGCAGGAAGGCGCCCGGGCCGCGCTTGCGGAAGCGCAGCTGGCGCTTGCTCGACAGTCCAACGAAGCCGTCCTGAACAGCACGTCATGGCGTATCACGGCCCCCGCGCGTGTTGCTGGCGGGCTCGTCCGGCGCGGCAGATCGGCCATCCACGAGGGGCGGCTTTCCAGTGGCATCAAGCGGCGCATCAAGACATTCGTGCGCGCCGCAGCGAACGTGTCGGCGCGCTTTCCCTCTTTCAGGCGCGCAGCCACTCGAGGGTTCGCGCTGGTTCCGCCGATTGATCGGCGGTTGAGGGCGATCGTTGGCGCCGCTCCCGTGGCGCCCCCCGCAATGAATGGAGAGCACGAATCGCTTGCCGGCACAGCGCCGCTTTCTCCGGACGCGAGCGTTCTCTTTCGCCAACTGTCGCGCCAGCAAGAGTGCGGGAAAGTCCTTTGATGCGCATCGTCATCGATCTTCAGGGTGCCCAGTCTTCCGGAAACAGGACGCGCGGCATCGGGCGCTATTCGTCGTCACTGGCACTGGCGATGGCCCGACGCGCACGCAGTCACGAGATCGTCCTGGCGCTGAACGGGCGCTTCCCCGACGCCATCGATGAAATTCGCTCTGTCTTCGATGGGGTCGTGGAACCGCAGAACTTTCGCGTCTGGCATCCTCCGGGCCATTCGGCCCAGGCAAGCCCCGGCAGCCTCAGGGCGAGGGAAAAGCTCAACGAGGCATTTCTCGCCTCGCTTCAGCCGGATGTCGTGCATGTGTCGAGTCTGTTCGAGGGGCCCGGGGATGCGGCCATCACGAGCATCGGGAACTTCGTCCGCCAGCCGACTGCGGTCACGCTCTACGACCTGATTCCGCTAATCAATGCCCGGTCCTACCTGGCAGACGACCTCATCCGTGCCTGGTACATGCGAAAGATCGATTCGCTGCGCCGCGCCGACATGTGGCTCGCCATCTCCGAGTCGTCGCGTCGGGAAGGAATCGACCACCTCGGGTTGCCCGCGGACCGCTGCATCAACATCTCTACGGCCGCCTACGATCATTTCAAGCCGGCAACGCCGCCCCCCGAGCGGGAGCAGGAACTGCGCAGCCGCTACGGCCTGTACCAGCCGTTCGTGATGTACACGGGCGGAATCGACGTGCGAAAGAACCTCGAAGGCCTGGTGAGGGCCTTCGCCCTTCTTCCGCCCGAACTCGTGGCGGGCCACCAATTGGCGATCGTCTGTTCCGCACGTCCCGAGGACCGCCGAGCGCTGCAGGCCCTGGCCGAGCAATCCGGATTGCCAGACGGCAAGCTGGCCGTCACCGGTTTCGTGCCGGAGCAGGACCTCGTCGATCTCTACAACCTGTGCCGTTTGTTCGTCTTTCCATCGTGGCACGAGGGATTCGGCCTGCCGGCGCTGGAGGCCATGCAGTGCGGCGCCGTGGTGATCGCAGCCAATACGTCGAGCCTTCCGGAGGTCGTCGGCCGGAACGATGCATTGTTCGAAGCCAGGAGCGATCAGGCCATGGCGACAAAGATGACGCAGGGCCTGGCCGACGAAGATTTCCGCTCGGCGCTCAAAGCGCACGGGCAGGTCCAGGCAGCGAAGTTCACCTGGGACGAGACGGCGCGGCGCGCGCTCGACGGCCTCGAGTCGCTCTGCCGGTCGGCTGGCCACGAACCGCAACGACTGTCCGCACCGCGGCGATCACGACCGCGGCTGGCCTTTCTCTCCCCGCTGCCTCCGCAGCCCAGCGGCATTGCCGACTACAGCGCAGAACTGCTTCCGGCACTCGCGCAGCACTACGACATCGATCTGGTGACCGGCTCGGACGCCACGACCGACACCTACCTGACCGCCTCCTTCCCTCTGCGCTCGCTCGAGTGGTTTCGCTCGCACGCCGAGCTTTTCGACAGTGTGCTGTATCACTTCGGCAACTCGGAGTTCCATGTGCACATGCTGCCGCTTCTCGAAGAGATACCTGGCGTGGTCGTCTTGCACGACCTTTACCTTGGCGGCGTTCAGGCATTCAGAGAATTCGGAACCGGGCATCGACATGCCTGGCCCCGTTCCCTCTATGGCTCCCACGGCTATCCCGCGGTGATCCAGCACTTCCGCACCCAGGACATCCCCGACACCATCAACAGGTATCCCTGCAGCCTCGACGTTCTGCGGCAGGCACAAGGCGTCATTGTTCACTCGCCGCACGCCATCGACCTTGCGCGAAAGTGGTACGGGTCGATCGCCGACGACCTGGAGATGGTTCCTCTGCTGCGCGCGCCGTCGCCCCCCTCGGACGCGGACGAACGGCAGCGGGCACGCGACGAACTGGGTTTGGGCCCCGACGATTTTCTGGTGTGCAGCTTCGGGCTGCTGGGGCCGACGAAACTGGTCCACCGGCTGCTCCAGGCGTGGCGGGCGTCCAGACTCGCCACGGATTCACGATGCAAGCTACGCTTCGTGGGAGAGAACGCTTCCGACGCATACGGTGCCGAACTGCTGCGGCAGATCGAGCGTGACCCAGGTGGCGTGGAGATCACGGGAAGGGCCTCCTCCGAGACCTATCGCCGCTATCTCGCCGCGGCCGATCTGGCAGTGCAGCTTCGCACAAAATCACGTGGAGAGACCTCGGCGGCGGTGCTGGACACGATGAGCCGCGGCATCCCGACCATCGTCAACGCCCATGGCTCGATGGCCTTCCTGCCGCGCGATGCCGTCGACATGATCGACGACGAGTTCGATGACGCGCAGTTGATCGAAGCCATTGAAACCCTATGGAACGACGCTCCGGCACGGATTGCCCTGGGGGCCAAGGGGCGACACATGGTCGAAACGCTGCACGCGCCGGAGGCCTGCGCGGCGCTCTATGCCGACCTGATCGAGCGCTTCGGCCAGCGCCATCGCTCCAGCCGCACAGGGCTGGTGCGCGCCATCGGCGCGGAAAATCCGTTGGATCCAGCCGGGCGCGGCCCCGGCGAAGCGATCGAACTGGCGTGCGCGATCGCGGAAAGCCTCCCACTTGCAACATCGCGGCGGCAACTGCTCATCGACGTTTCGGCATGGGTTCGACAAGACGACGGCGCGCGAACAGCGCAACCGCTGGAGCGCTGGATCGAGGCGTCGCTGGAAGTCGAGATCGACGGCTACAGGGTCGAGCCTGTGCGCTTGGAGAACGGCCCCCAAAGCTCCCGGGGGTACCGATATGCCAGGCGTTATGCGCTCGGGCTGCGGGGGCTGCCAGCCGATGTACTCGTCGACGAGCCAATCGACTTTCGCCCGGGGGATGTTCTTGCTGTGATGCTCACGCCGTCGAATTCGGAAGGCGGGCACACGGAAGCCATCCGCAAATTGCGTCACTCGGGTGTGTGCGTCCGATTCTTCCAAGCCACCACCGCCGCTGCCGACCTGGCTCTCCACCCCGTCGTCCACGAGGCGGGGATTCATCGGCTGGAGCTGGACGCGCAGGGCGCTTCGGAAGATCCTCCCGGCGAACACGCAGCAAGAGGGTTCCTGCAGTCGTTGATCGATGCCGGAGCGCGTCCCCGATCCCTTTGAAGCGAGCACTGAACGACCGCCAGCGGCAGATGCACTTGGTGGAGAATATTGGCCCAAGAGGTTGCCCTGGAGCGCCGGCCTTGAACTGCAATCACATCGAATTTCCAGCCCACGCCTAAGTGAAAGATCCCATGAAAAAGAAATGCGCCGTTGTCACAGGTATTACCGGCCAGGACGGCGCTTACCTGGCCGAACTGTTGCTCTCTAAGGGGTACATCGTTCACGGCACCTACCGACGCACGAGCTCGGTGAACTTCTGGCGGATCGAAGAGCTAGGCATCCAGGCGCATCCAGACCTCCATCTCGTCGAATACGACCTGACCGATCTCGGGAGCTCCTTGAGCCTGGTTCGCGACACCGAGCCCGACGAGATCTACAACCTCGCGGCGCAGAGCTTCGTCGGCGTCAGCTTCAATCAGCCGGTTGCCACGGCGCAAATCACTGGCGTGGGCGCATTGCATCTGCTGGAGGCCATTCGCTTGGTCAACCCAAAAATTCGCTTCTACCAGGCATCGACCTCCGAAATGTTCGGCAAGGTCCAGGCCATTCCGCAGGTCGAGGAAACGCCTTTCTATCCACGCAGCCCCTACGGCGTTGCCAAGCTGTACGCACACTGGATGACGATCAACTACCGCGAGAGCTACGACATCTTCGGCTGCAGCGGCATTCTGTTCAACCACGAAAGCCCGCTGCGCGGACGAGAGTTCGTGACGCGCAAGATCACCGACAGCGTAGCGAAGATCAAGCTCGGCAAACTCGACGTGCTCGAACTGGGCAACCTCGACGCCAAGCGCGATTGGGGTTTTGCCAAGGAATACGTCGAAGGCATGTGGCGCATGCTGCAGATCGACGAACCCGACACCTACGTGCTCGCCACCAATCGCACCGAGACGGTTCGGGACTTCGTGCAGATGGCGTTCAAGGGCGCAGGTATCACGGTGGAATTCAAGGGTAGCGGGGAAGCCGAGACGGCCGTTGATCTCTCCACGGGCAAGACCGTGATGCGCATCAATCCCAAGTTCTATCGCCCGGCCGAAGTGGAACTGCTGATCGGCAACCCCGCCAAGGCGAAGGCCAAACTCGGATGGGAGCCGGCCACCACGCTCGAGCAACTCTGCCAGATGATGGTCGAGGCCGACATCCGCCGCAACACCCAGGGCTTCTCGTTTTGAGAATCCTGCTGACCGGCGCCCACGGATTCACCGGCCGCCTTTTTGCCGAACGGGCCGTTGCAGCGGGCCACACGATCTGCCCTCTGGAATCCGACCTGACGCAGAGTGACTCCGTGCTTGAGGAAGTGCTGCAGATTGCGCCCGAAGCCGTCGTGCATATGGCCGCCATCAGCTTCGTCGGGCACGCCAACGATGCCGCCTTCTACGCGGTCAATGTCGTCGGCACCACCAACTTGTTGAATGCGCTGGTGCAGTTGCCGGCACCTCCGACCCGGGTTCTTCTGGCCAGCAGTGCCAACATCTACGGCAACACGGCGCAGTCGCCCATTCGCGAAGAGCAGTTGCCGGCGCCGGTGAACCACTATGGCACGAGCAAGCTGGCCATGGAGTGCATGGCGAGGACGTATCGTGATCGCCTGAATCTGGTGATCACGCGCCCCTTCAACTACACCGGCCCCGGACAAGACGACCACTTCCTGATCCCGAAGCTGGCACTGCACTTTGCCGCACGCTCGCCGTCGATCGCACTGGGCAATCTCGATGTGGAGCGCGAGTTCAACGACGTACAGATGGTCTGCGACGCCTACTTGCTGCTGATCGCTTACGGTGAGCCGGGGGAGGCCTACAACATCTGCTCCGGTCGCCCACATTCTCTGCGGCAGGTGGTCGAGACCTTTGCCCGGATGACTTCGCACAATCCCCGTCTCGAGGTCAATCCAGCGTTCGTCAGAGCCAACGAAGTCCACCGCCTTTGCGGCGACCCTTCCAAACTGCAAGCTTTGCTGGCCCGACACGGGGCTTCTCTGGAAGAGCCGGAACTCGAAGAAACGCTCGCGCGAATGCTCCTGGCGGCAAAGGCCAGCGCGGCAAACGCTGTCGTCAGCTGAAGACTTCGGCCCGCTCGAACCTCGATGCGGCCTGATCCTTGGCCGAAAGTTGTGGGGCAAGGCCGACGTCGGGCCACTCGATTGCCAGGTCCGGATCGTTCCAGACGATCGCACGCTCATGCGCCGGTGCGTAGTAATCCGTGGTCTTGTACAAAAACTCCGCCGTCTCGCTCAGCACCAGGAACCCGTGTGCGAACCCCTCAGGCACCCACAACTGCCTGTGATTGTCTTCGCTGAGTTCCACACCCACCCACTTGCCGAAGGTCGGCGACGACTTGCGGATGTCCACCGCCACGTCGAACACCGCGCCCCGAACCACACGCACCAGCTTTCCCTGCGGCTGCTGGATCTGGTAGTGCAACCCGCGCAGCACCCCCTTGGCCGAGCGCGAATGGTTGTCCTGGACGAACTCGACGTGCCGCCCGACGGCCTCGTCGAACGCCTTGCCGTTGAAGCTCTCGTAGAAGAAGCCGCGCGCATCGCCGAACACCTTCGGCTCGATGACCAGCACCTCCGGAATCGCGGTGGGCGTTGCCTTCACGAGCGCACCTCCTCGGCCAACAGGTGGTTCAGGTATTTGCCGTAGCCATTCTTCTGCAGCGGCGCTGCGAGTCGCGCGAGCTGCTCGCGGTCGATGAACCCGTTGCGCCAGGCGATCTCTTCGGGGCACGCGATCTTCAACCCCTGCCGATGCTCGAGCGTCGCGATGAACTGCCCCGCCTCCAGCAAGCTCTCGTGCGTGCCGGTATCGAGCCAGGCATAGCCGCGCTGCATGATCTGCACGTTGAGCTGGCCAATGTCGAGGTAGGCCTGGTTGACCGCCGTGATCTCCAGCTCGCCGCGCGCGCTCGGCTTCACGGCCTTGGCGATGTCGACCACCTGGTTGTCGTAGAAGTACAGGCCCGTCACGGCGTAGCTGCTCTTGGGCTTGGCCGGCTTCTCTTCGATGCTGCTGGCCTTGCCCTCGGCGTCGAAGGCCACCACGCCGTAGCGCTCCGGATCCTGCACGTGATAGGCGAAGACGGTCGCGCCTTGGTCCTTGGCATCGGCACCCGAGAGCAGATGCGCGAGGTCATGCCCGTAGAAGATGTTGTCGCCCAGCACCAGCGCGCTCGCCTCGTTGGCCACGAACTTCTCGCCGATGATGAACGCCTGCGCCAGACCATCGGGGCTGGGCTGCACCGCGTATTGCAGGTTCAGGCCCCATTGGCTGCCGTCGCCCAGCAACTGCTGGAAACGAGGCGTGTCCTGCGGCGTGCTGATGATCAGGATGTCACGCATGCCGCCGAGCATCAGCGTGCTCAGCGGGTAGTAGATCATCGGCTTGTCGTACACCGGCAGCAGCTGCTTGCTCATCGCGAGCGTGGCGGGATGCAGGCGGGTGCCGGAGCCGCCGGCCAGGATGATGCCCTTGCGTTTTGTCGTCGTGGTCATTGTTGGGTCTTCTTTCCCTTTTTGTTGTCTTCAGAGCGTCTCGCGCAGCATGCGTGCCACGCCGTCCTGCCATGGCGGCAGCCGCAGGCCGAAGGTCGATTGCAGCTTCGTGGTGTCGAGGCGCGAGTTGTGCGGACGCCTGGCGGGCGTGGGGAAGGCGCTCGTAGGCACGGGGTCGACCGCATCGGGCCCCGCCTTCAGCTCGACGCCGGCCGTCTTCGCTTGCTCGATGACGAAACGCGCATAGCCATGCCAGGTGGTGACGCCACCAGCCACCGCGTGATAGAGGCCCGCCTTGGCGGGGTCCTGCAAGGTCGCGCGGATCGCATGCGCGGTCAGGTCGGCCAGCAGCTCTGCGCCGGTCGGCGCGCCGAACTGGTCATCGATGACGGTCAGCTTGTCGCGCTCCTTGGCCAGGCGCAGCATGGTCTTGGCGAAGTTGCCGCCGCGCGCCGCATACACCCAACTGGTGCGGAAGATCAGGTGCCTCGCGCAGTGTGTGGCCACCAGCTGCTCGCCCTCGAGCTTGGTGCTGCCATACACGCTCAAGGGGCCGGTCGCATCGTCTTCCTTCCAGGGCGTGCTGCCGCTGCCGTCGAAGACGTAGTCGGTCGAGTAATGCACCATCAGCGCCCCGACCTGTTGCGCCGCCTCAGCCACCACGCCCGGCGAGGTGGCGTTGAGCTTGCGCGCGAACTCGGGCTCGCTTTCGGCCTTGTCGACGGCCGTGTGCGCCGCCGCATTCACGATGACATCGGGTCGCACCTTGCGCACCGTCTCGGCGAGTTGTTCGGGTCGGCTGAAGTCGGCGTGAAGCTCTGTGCTGTCGAAGTCGAGCGCGACGAGTTCGCCCAGCGGCGCGAGGCTGCGCTGCAGCTCCCAGCCGACCTGTCCGCCCTTGCCCAGCAGCAGCAGCTTCATGCGGCGTCCTTCGTGTCGTACTGCTTCTCGACCCATTCGCGGTAGGCGCCGCTTTGCACGTTGCGCACCCATTCGCCGTTGGCCAGGTACCACTCGACGGTCTTGCGGATGCCGGTGTCGAAGGTCTCGGCCGGCTTCCAGCCGAGCTCGCGCTCGAGCTTGCGCGCGTCGATGGCGTAGCGCCGGTCATGGCCGGGACGGTCGGTGACGTAGCTGATCTGCTCCTTGTAGGGCTTGCCGTCGGCGCGCGGGCGCAGCTCGTCGAGCAGCGCACACACCGTGTTGACGATCTCGATGTTGGGCTTCTCGTTCCAGCCGCCTACGTTGTAGGTCTCGCCGAGTCGGCCGGCTTCGAGCACGCGGCGGATGGCGCTGCAGTGGTCCTTCACGTAGAGCCAGTCGCGTACCTGCATGCCGTCGCCATACACCGGCAGCGGCTTGCCGGCGAGTGCATTGACGATCATCAGCGGGATCAGCTTCTCGGGAAAGTGGAACGGCCCGTAGTTGTTCGAGCAGTTGGTGGTGACCACCGGCAGGCCGTAGGTATGGTGCCAGGCGCGCACAAGGTGGTCGCTCGCGGCCTTGCTGGCCGAATACGGGCTGTTGGGCTCGTACTTGTTGTCTTCGGCGAAGGCGGGATCGGTCTTCGAGAGCGAGCCATAGACCTCGTCGGTCGACACGTGCAGGAAGCGGAACGCGGCCTTCTGGTCGGCCGGCAGCGCGTTCCAATGGCCGCGCACCGACTCGAGCAGCCGGAAGGTGCCGAGCACGTTGGTCTGCACGAAGTCCTCGGGGCCGTGGATCGAGCGGTCCACATGCGATTCGGCGGCGAAGTTGACCACCGCGCGGACCTTGTGTTCGGCCAGCAGGCGATCGAGGAGCGCGCTGTCGCCGATGTCGCCCTGCACGAAGATGTGCCGGGCATCGCCCTTGAGGGAGGCGAGCGTCTCGAGGTTGCCCGCGTAGGTCAGCTTGTCGAGGTTGACGACCGGTTCATCGCTCTGCGCGAGCCAGTCGAGTACGAAATTGGCGCCGATGAAGCCGGCGCCGCCGGTTACCAGGATCATGGAGTCCCCTGCTGAAATGGAACGATCGCCACCCGGCGATTGAACAGGCGATTATCCCATCGGGCCAGGGCGATCATGTCGCCCGCATACAATCGCGCCACTGCAGGAGAGCGGACAACATGCGTTGTCCCACCGAAGGCGCAAACTCCCATAAACGCTCAGGTCGGCCGAAGAGGCCTGTACTGCACCAACTGACACGCCGTCTGGAGAGACGTCACCCCGCGTGACGCGCCGAAGGAGCAAACCCGCTGCGGGCGCAGCGGGTGAATCTCTCAGGTACCGAGGACAGGGGGAGCGGCAACTTGGACGGCGATCGTCCGGTTGCTCGCTATGCAAAGCACAGCGACCCCGCCGCCATCCAAGCGCACCTCGAAAGAAGTACCTGAAATGCGCGTGATCGTTCTTGGCGCCGGCCTGCTCGGCGTGACCTCGGCCTATTACCTTCAACAGCTCGGCCACGATGTGACCGTGATCGACCGGCAAGCCACGCCGGCCGCAGAAACCAGCTTCGCCAATGGCGGGCAGATCTCCGTCAGCCATGCCGAACCGTGGGCCAATCCGGGCGCCCCGCTCAAGGTGCTGCAGTGGCTCGGCAAGGAAGACGCACCGCTGCTGTTCCGCGTGCGCGCCGACATGCGCCAGTGGCTCTGGGGCCTGCAGTTTCTGCGCGAATGCACACCGGCGCGCACCCGGCACAACATCGAGCAGATCGTGCGGCTGGGCACCTACAGCCGCGAGGTGCTGCAGCAGCTGCGCCGCGACACCAGTCTGGCGTACGACCAGCGCACGCAAGGCATCCTGCACTTCTACACGACCCAGAAGGAGTTCGATGCCGCCCTCGCGCCGGCCGAGCAGATGCGCGCGCTGGGCTGCGAGCGGCAGGTGATCTCGGCCGACGAGGCCGTGGCCATCGAGCCCGCGCTCGCGCACATCCGGCCGAAGCTGGCCGGCGCCACCTACACCGCAGAAGACGAGTCGGGCGATGCGAACCTCTTTGCGCGCGAACTCGCCAGGCTCGCCGCAGCGGCCGGGGTGAAGTTCCTCATGAGCCACACGGTGACCGCGCTGCGCGAGGCCGGCGGCCGGCTCGACCATGTCGAGGCGACCGACCCCGAAGGCCGCTTCCAGCGCATCGGCGGCGATGCGTTCGTGCTCGCGATGGGCTCGCTGAGCCCGCTCGTCGCGGCGCCGCTCGGCATCCGCTTGCCGATCTATCCGGCCAAGGGCTACTCGGTGACGCTGCCGGTCAAGGACGCCTCGAAGGCGCACCAGGTCTCGCTCACCGACGACGAATTCAAGCTCGTGTTCTCGCGCTACACCTCGCCGGGCGCCGAGGGGGGCGACCGCCTGCGCATTGCGGGCACGGCCGAACTCAACGGCTACGACCGCGACCTGAACCGCGTGCGCTGCGAGGCCATCGTGCGCCGCGTCGAAGAACTGTTCCCCGGCGCGGGCGACACCACACAAGCGCAGTTCTGGACCGGCCTGCGCCCCGCGACGCCGAGCAACGTACCGATGATCGGCAAGACGAAGCTGCCGAACCTGTACCTCAACACCGGCCACGGCACGCTGGGCTGGACGCATGCCTGCGGATCGGGCAAATCGATCGCGCGCATCGTGACCGGGCTCGCGCCCGAAGTCGATTTCGCATTCACGGGAATGCCGCGGCCGGCGCACGGGGTCATGGCGGCGGCCGTGGGCTGAGCCAGGGCCGACTGAACACGGACTTCGGCGTTCAGTCGGCGGCCGCAAACACCGTCAGCACGCCGGTGTACCCATACAGCCGGTGCCGCGCGATCTCGCCGGCCGCGAAGAAACCGACCAGCGGCACGTCGCCGAGCGCATGCCGCACGATCTGCAGTTCGGCGCCGGGTGCGCCGAAATGCGGACCGCCGCGCCCCGAGCAGCTCACGTATACCGCGCCGGCGATGCGGCGTGCCGGATGCGGCGCGGCCTCGGCCTCCCCGGCCGCCACGGCGCGCGCGGTGGCCAGCGTCTGCTCCTCGGGCTCGAGCTCTTCGCGGATCTCGGCGCAGATGCGCATCAGGTCCGCACGCGCGGCCTGCGCGTTGCGGCGGCAGAAGCTCAGCCGCATGCCGGCTTCGGCCACGTCGGCGATCGCCACGCCGCGGCGCGTCGGATCGAGCCCGATGATGTGACGTACCAGCACGTCGGCGCCCAGGTCGCCGGTACGGCGGATGCCGTCGCTGCCCGCATCGGCCAGGCCCACCAGCGTGTTGCGCACCGCGTCGATGGCCTCCTGCGGCCGTTCGAGCGACACCTGCAGCTCCGCCAGCAGCACGTCGAGCGCCGGCTCGCCGTCGAGTTTGAGCAGCAGGTTGCCGTCGGCCTCGGTGATCACGCGCTCGCGCCCGGCCCCCGCGCGCAGCGGCTGGCAGCCCTGCGTGACGCGCGACACCAGCCGCACGCCCTCGCCGAACACCACGCCCGACATCCCGCCCGAGAACACGCCGCCCGCGGCGCCATGGCCGCGGATGTTGCCGTTGCCGCCGACCGCGAACTGCAGCGCGCCGGCCCGGCCCGACGACAGCCCGCCGAACAGGTAGCCGGTGTCGGTGCGGCCCGCCATTTCACCGATCAGTTCGGGCAGGTCGGGTGTCGCGGGGTCTGCATGCACGAGCGCGGTATGGGCCTCGAAACCGCTCATTTCCGAGCTGCCGAGCGGCGCGACGCCCGAGAACACGCGGTACTGGTCGCTCGGCAGCGCGCACAGCATGAGGCTCAGGCCGGGCTCGTCGAAGTACTCGGCGTTGTTGGCCGCCACGCCGACGCCGACCGTGCCCGACCAGTCGGTCACTTCGGGCAGCTCGGCGCTCAGGTGATCGAGGATCTCCTGCGCGTCCGAGGCGTAGTGATCGGTGATGTAGAGCAGGCCGAGCGTCGGCGACGGGGCGTATTCGGGCAGCGCCATCTGCGCGCGCAGCTGCGCCAGCACGAGGCCGGCGGCCATGCGCCATTGCGGATGGGTGGCGTGGCCGGAAGGAAACAGTTTCATGGTGCGTGCCTTCCGTTCTTTTTCTCGAAGGAGAGCATGTAAGAGATCAACGCCCGCCGGTGGTTCGCTTGCGCGTGGCGGTGGGCGTCTTTTTGGGTGGGGTTTTCTTCGCAGTGGCCGTCCTGGCGGCGGGTTTCTGCGTTGTTGCGGACGGGCTGCCGCGCATGGCCTTGCCGACCGCATCGGCCATCGGTTGCGCCATGGCGGGCACCTTGAGCTGGGCCGCGTCCTGCAGCGCCGAGTTCGCGATCTGCTGGAACTGCTCGGTCAGCGAGCCCCACCACTGCATCGGATCGACCACGCCGGGCGCCGGCGCTTCATCGGCCCCCGCCGCAGGCTCTGCCGCTACCGACCGGGGCACGGCGGCAGCGGGTTCCGCGGCCGCCTGTTTCGAGAAGGCGCTCGCGATGTCCTCCATGCGCACGTTCATGCCGCGCAGAGTCGAGAGCGTCATCTTCTGCACCTCCAGCGCCTGGACCGTGGCCTTCAGCGCATGGCCGTTCTGCTCGAGCCAGTACTGCACCGTCTTGAGTTCCTGGATGCGCTTGTCGAGTTCTTCCACGCTCAGCGTGGGCGCCACCCAGCTCGCCAGGCTCGGCAGCCCGGGGGCGGCCGCCGGGTTTGCGCCGCCCCCGGCGAGGTTCTTCAGAAAGTCGAACCCGGGGACGAACTGGCTGAAATCGAAGGGCTGGCTGGCGTTGCTCATGAGGCGGTCTCCGAAGGGGTTGTCCTGTGGTGCCAGCTTACTCCAACGCACGGCCTTTTCGCCCGCGCGGACAAGCGTTGCGCACGGGTCAAAGCTCCGCGCGCACCTTGCTGAACACCTTCCAGAAGGCCGCATCCTGCGAGGTCGCGAAATTGATGCGCATCAGCGTGCTCGGGGGACGCCGCGCATGGAACAGCGAACCCGGCGCCAGCAGGTAGCCTTGGTCGAGCATGCGCTGCGTGAGCGCGTCGGTGTCGACGCCCGTGTCGACCCAGCCGAACAGCCCCGCGGGCTCCGACGCGAAGCGGCAGCCGTGCGCCATCGCAAGCTTCACCGCGCGCCCCCGCGCGCCGTCGAGACGGATGCGCACGCGCTCCGAATGCCGACGCAGCTGGCCCTGGTCGATGCACCACGACAAGGCCCGCTCGAACAGCGTGGGCGTGGTCAGCGTGGCCAGCAGCTTGGTCTCGAGCAGCCGATCCTTCAGCTCGGCCGAGGCCGCGAGATAGCCGATGCGCCAGTTGGGCGCGAGGATCTTCGCGAAGCCGCTGACGTAGATGGTGCGCTGCAACCCGTCTAGCGCGCAGAGCCGCGTCGCATGCTCGGGCGCTAGGTGGCTGTAGGTGTCGTCCTCGACGATGTGGAAGTCGTGCTCGTTGGCGAGCTTCAGAATCCGGTGCGCGCTGCCCGGCGTGAGGCTGTAGCCGGTCGGGTTGTGCAGCACGCTCACGCTCACGAAGAGCTTGGGGCTGTGCAGCGCGCAGTACTGGGCCATCACCTCGAGGTCGGGCCCGTCGGCGCGGCGCGGTACCGGAAGAATGCGCATGCCCATCGCCTCGAGCCGCGCAAACTCGAGCGCCCATCCGGGCTCCTCGACCATCACCGGATCGCCCGCGCGCAGCAGCGTGCGGCTCACGATGTCGAGCGCATGCGTGGCGCCCACCGTCGTCACGATCTGGTCGGGCGCCGCGGGCACGTTGATGCCGACGAGCCGGTTCGACAGGCTGCGTCGCAGCGCGGCATCGCCCGAAGGTTCGCCGTATTGCAGCGAGAGTTCCTGCAGCGCCGCGGTGTTGGTCATGCGGCGCACTGCCGTCGGCATGAAGGTCGAGGCCATCCAGTCGGGCGGAAACACGCCCATGCCGGGCTGCGGCTTGTCGCTCGGCCGGTGGAACATGCTGCGGATCAGCGAACTCGCGTCGGCCGGCACGCGCGATCCCATCATCTGCATGACCCTCGGCGCCACGCTGGCCGAGCGGGCGTCCTGGGCGGGCGCCGCATCGCGCACATAGAAGCCGCGCTGGCGGCGCGCCTCGATCAGGCCCTGCGCCAGCAGCTGGTCGTAGGCAGCGACCACGGTGTAGGGGCTCACGCCCTGCTGGCGCGCGCATTCGCGCACCGAAGGCAGGCGCGCACCGGGCGGCAGCAGCCGCGTGCGGATGCGCTCCGCCAGCCGGTCGGCCAATTGCCCTGTCAGCGACTGGGTGGGGGTTCGTGTCAACATCTGCGCGGCGCCTGTGTCGATGGGAAGGCCAATACAGTGTCAGCGCATGTGTGCATAACTGTATTGGAACTGTAATGGTCCCAAAGTTTAGAGTGTAAGAAATGAACTGGCAAGAATTCACCGCATTGCTGGTGCTGGCCACCGCGATGAGTTTTTCGCCGGGGCCCAACACCACGCTCTCCACCGCGCTCGCAGCCAACGGCGGCCTGCCGCGCGCCATGCGCTTCGTGATCGCGGTGCCGGTCGGCTGGACGCTGCTGCTGGTGCTGTCGGCAGCCGGCATCGGCGCGCTGGTGGTCGCGGTGCCGTCACTGCGGCTCGCCATCAAGGCGCTCGGCATCGGCTACCTGCTGTGGCTCGCCTACAAGCTCAGCGGCAGCGCCACCCTCGGCAAGGCCGACGGCCAGAGCCTGTCGATCGGCTTCGGCCAGGGCGTGATGCTGCAGTTCGTCAACATCAAGGCCTGGTTGCTCGCGCTCACGCTCGTGGCCGGCTGGATCGCGGGCCAGCCCGATCCGCTCGGCCGCTTCGCGATCGTGGCGCCGGTGATGGTGGTCTACGCCTTCGCCAGCAACTTCGTCTATGCGCTCGCCGGTGCGCTGCTGCGCGGCTGGCTGGCCAAAGGCCGGCGCCTGCTGTGGTTCAACCGCGCGATGGCGCTGGTGCTGGTGCTCACCGCCGGGTGGATGCTCGGCGTATGAAGCGGCTCGCCATCAAGGACGAGACGCTCGGCATGTGGCTCGGCGTGATCGGCGTGGCGCTGTTCGCGGTCACGCTGCCGATGACGCGGCTCGCCACCGGCACGCAGGAGGCGCCGCAGCTGTCGCCCTGGTTCGTCACGCTCGGGCGGGCCGCGCTCGCGGGCCTGCTCTCGACGGTGTTCCTGCTTGCCACGCGCTCGCCGCGGCCGGCGCCGCACCAGTGGAAGCCGCTCGGCATGGCCGTGCTCGGCAACGTGATCGGCTATCCGCTGCTGCTGGGCTATGCGCTGCGCGTGGTCACGGCCAGCCACGCGGCGGTGGTCACGGCGCTGCTGCCGCTCGTGACCGCGGCCGTCGCGGCCTGGGTGCTGCACCAGCGCGCACGGCTGGGCTTCTGGCTCTGCGCCATCGCTGGCAGCGTCCTGGTGGTGCTGTTCTCGCTGCTGCGTGCAGCCCAGCAGGGCCACGGCTTCGGCTTCGAATGGGCCGACCTGCTGCTGGTGGGCGCCGTCATCGCGGCATCGGTCGGCTACATCTACGGCGCCCAGGTGACGCCCTCGCTCGGCGCCGAGCGCGTGATCTGCTGGGTCTGCGTGATGGCGCTGCCGGTCACGCTGCCGGCCACGCTGGTGCTGTGGCCGCAGACCCCGATCGCCGCGTCGTCCTGGGCCGGCTTCGTCTACGTCGGCGTGTTCTCGATGTGGATCGGCTTCTTCGCCTGGTACCGCGGGCTCGCGCTCGGCGGCGCGCTGCGCGTGAGCCAGACCCAGCTGCTGCAGCCCTTCCTCTCGATCCTCGCGGCCATCCCGCTCTTGGGCGAACCGCTCGACGTGGTCACCCTCGGCTTCGCCGCCGCCGTGGTCTGCACCGTCGTGCTCGGCAAGCGGCTGTCGCAGCCGCAGCCCGCCATCGCCAGCCCGGCGCGCACCGCCACACCCTGAATCCGCACCGCATACCCTCTGCCTGAAAGAAGAACCCCATGGACTGGAAACTCGCCGCCCGCGCCGCCAAGATGAACCCCTCGGTGCTGCGTGAAATCCTCAAGGTCACCGAGCGCCCCGGCATCATCAGCCTGGCCGGCGGCCTGCCTTCGCCCAAGACCTTCCCGATCCAGGCCTTTGCCGATGCCTGCGCCGAGGTGCTGCACAACGACGGCCAGGCGGCGCTGCAATATGCCGCGAGCGAAGGCTATGCGCCGCTGCGCCAGGCGGTGGCCGACATGCTGCCGTGGAACGTCGATCCCGCGCAGGTGCTCATCACCACCGGTTCGCAGCAGGGCCTCGACCTGGTGGCCAAGGCGCTCATCGACCCGGGCAGCCGCGTGCTGGTGGAAACGCCCACCTACCTCGGTGCGCTGCAGGCCTTCGGCCCGATGGAGCCGACGCCGGTGAGCGTGGCGAGCGACGACGACGGCGTAGTGGTCGACGACCTGATCGCCAAAGCGCGCCCGGGTGCCGACGATGCGGCGCGCTTCGTCTACCTGCTGCCCAACTTCCAGAACCCGACGGGTCGCACCATGACCGAGGCGCGGCGTGCGGCCGTGTCGGCCGCGGCTGCCGCGGCGGGCTTGCCGATCGTCGAAGACAACCCTTATGGCGAACTCTGGTTCGACGAGGCGCCGCCGCTGCCGCTGACCGCGCGCAATCCCGAAGGCTGCATCTACCTCGGCTCGTTCTCGAAGGTGCTCGCGCCCGGGCTGCGGCTCGGCTTTTTGGTGGCACCGAAGGCCATCTACCCGAAGCTGCTGCAGGCCAAGCAGGCGGTCGACCTGCACACGCCGATCTTCACGCAGCGCATGGTCTGCGAAGTGATGAAGGATGGTTTTCTCGATCGCCACGTGCCGACCATCCGCGCACTCTACAAGCGCCAGCGCGATGCGATGCTGGCCGCGCTCACGCGCGAGATGGCGGGGTTGGATGTGAAGTTCAACGCCCCGCTCGGCGGCATGTTCCTCTGGGCCCGCATGCCCGAGGGCATCGACACCGTGGCGCTGCTGCCCAAGGCGGTGGAGCGCAACGTGGCCTTCGTGCCGGGCGCGCCGTTCTATGCGGGCCAGGGCGATCCGCGCACGCTGCGGCTGTCGTTCGTGACCGCGAGCGTCGAGGAGATCGACACCGCGATCGCCGCGCTCGCTGCCGTGCTGCGCGAAGAAATCGCCGCGCTCGGCACCCAACGCACGCTGGCGCCCGAACCGGTCTGAGAGCCATGCACATCGCCATCCTGACCTTCGACGGCTTCAACGAACTCGACTCGCTGATCGCGCTTGGCGTGCTCAACCGCGTGAAGCGCCCGGGCTGGCGTGTGACGCTGGCCTCCCCCTCGGCCACGGTCACCTCGATGAACGGCGTGACGCTGCACGCGACCTCGACACTCGAGGCCGCCTGCGAGGCCGAGGCGGTGCTCGTCGGCAGCGGCATCCGCACGCGCGAAATCGCCGCCGATCCCGCCATCATGGGCGTGCTGCGCCGGCTCGACACCACGCGGCAGCTGATCGGCGCGCAGTGCTCGGGCACGTTGCTGCTCGCCAAGCTGGGGCTGCTGGGCACGGTGCCTGCCTGCACCGACCTCACGACCAAGCCATGGGTGCAGGAAGCTGGCGTCGAGGTGCTCAACCAGCCTTTCTTTGCGAGCGGCAACGTGGCAACCGCGGGCGGATGCCTGTCGGCGCCCTACCTCGCGGCCTGGCTCATCGCGCGCAGCGAAGGCGTCGAGGCGGCAAGAAGCGCGTTGCACTATGTCGCCCCGGTGGGCGAGAAGGACGACTACGTGGCGCAGGCCATGCGCAACATCGAGCCGTACCTGCCGCAGGCTGCGACAACCGCAGCCGCAGCGGCCTGAGAGACGCATTGCTGCAGGTCACGCCATGATCAGCCTCGCCACGCTCGCGCTCTTCCTCCTGGCCGTGCTCGCGCTGTTCCTGTCGCCCGGGCCGAACATGGCCTTCGTGCTCTCGCACGGCGTGGCGCACGGGCCGCGCGGCGGATTTGCGGCGGCGCTCGGCATTTCGTCGGCCGATCTGCTGCACACGCTCTTTGCCGCCACCGGCGTCACCGCGCTGGTGGCGGCATGGCCGCCTTCGTTCGACCTGCTGCGCTATGCGGGTGTGCTGTACCTGTTGTGGCTGGCGCTGCAGTCGCTGCGCAGCAGCAGCAACAACAGCAACGGCGGATTGCCCGCCGGCACGCGCGCGCGGACCTCCGCCTTCGCACGCATCGTGCGCATGGCCTTTTTCAACAACCTGGTCAATCCGAAGGCGCTGCTGTTCTTCATGGTGTTCCTGCCGCAGTTCGTCGACCCGGCGCGCGGCAGCGTGTCCTTGCAACTGGTGCAGCTCGGCGTCATGCTCTCGGCTGCCGCGCTCGCATTCAACACGCTGCTCGGCGCCTGCAGCGGGCAGATTGGCCGATGGCTGCAGCGCCGTCCGGGGGCTGAAAGATTCCAGCGCATCCTGCTCGCGCTCGTGATGGTCGGACTCGCAATTCGCCTGCTGCTGCTCGACCGTCCGTCCATGCCCTCCGCCCTGTCCGCCACACCTGTCCAAGGAAGCTGAACACCATGCTCAATATCTGGGGCCGCATCAGTTCGATCAACGTGCGCAAAGTCGTCTGGTGCGCACAGGAGCTCGGGCTCGACTTCCAGCGCACCGAGGCCGGTGGCCTGTCCGGCGTGGTGCAGACGCCCGAATACCTCGCACTCAATCCCAATGCCACGGTGCCCACCATCGACGACGGCGAGGGTGCCGAGCGCGTGACGCTCTGGGAATCGAACGTCATCGTGCGCTATCTCTGCGCCAAGCACTCGCACGGCACGCTCTACCCCAGCGAACTGCCGGCGCGCTTCGACGCCGAACGCTGGATGGACTGGCAGCAGACCATGCTCAACCGCGCGAGCCGCGATGCCTTCGTGCAATGGGTGCGTACGCCGCCGGCAGAGCGCGACCCGGCGCTGATCGCGGCCTCGGTGTACGCGAGCGAGGCGCTGTTCGCGCGGCTCGACGCGCACCTGGCGCGCCAGCCCTACATGACGGGCGAGCGCTTCACCATGGCCGACATCCCGATCGGCTGCGAGGCCCACCGCTGGTTCGGCCTGCCGCCGCTCGACTACCAGCGGCCGGCCTGGCCGAACCTCGAACGCTGGTACGGCGAATTGCTCTCCCGGCCAGGCGCGCGCGGCGTGCTCGACCTGGGCCTCGAATGACATGCCCCCTTCGGATCCGACGATGAAATCCCGCCCCTTCAAGCAAGTCGACGTCTTCACGGCAAAGCCCTTGCGCGGCAACCCCCTTGCGGTGGTGCTCGACGGCAGCGGCCTGGACGACGCCGCGATGCAGCGCTTCGCGCAGTGGACGAACCTGTCCGAAACCACCTTCCTGCTGCCGCCCACCGAGCCCACGGCCGACTACCGCGTGCGCATCTTCACGCCCGGCGGCGAGCTGCCGTTCGCGGGCCATCCCACCATCGGCAGTTGCCACGCCTGGCTGCAGGCCGGTGGCAAGCCGCGCGCGGCGGGGCGCATCGTGCAGCAATGCGCGGTGGGCCTGGTGCCGCTGCGCCACGAGGGCGAGCGCCTGGCCTTCGCGGCGCCGCCGCTGGCGCGCAGCGCGCCGAGCCCGAGCCTTCTGGCCAAGGTGGCGGGGGCGCTCGGCCTGAAGGCACAGCAGATCGTGGCGGCCCAGGTGCTCGACAACGGGCCGGTCTGGTTCGGCCTGCTGCTCAACGACGCCGACACCGTGCTCGGCCTCGCGCCCGACCACCGCCTGCTCAAGGAGCTGGGCGTGAAGGTCGGCGTGGCGGGCGTGCCTGCCGGGCAAGAGGAGGCCATGCTGATCGGCCGCTCCAACCGCGAGGCACGTGCCTTCGGCGGCCGTCGCGATGCGGGGCAACCGGCGCGGGCTGATGCGGACGACGGCGCGAAGATCGATCTCGAGGTGCGCGCCTTCGCCGCGCCCCTCGGCGTGGAAGAAGACCCGGTGACCGGCAGCCTCAACGCGGGCCTGGCCGAATGGCTGATCGCCGACGGCCTCATGCCCGCGCGCTACCTCGCCGCGCAGGGGCAGTGCCTGGGCCGCGCGGGCCGCGTGCACATCGAGCGCGACGCCGACGGCACGGTGTGGGTCGGCGGCGACGCCGTGACCTGCATCGACGGGCAGGTCACGCTCTAGAAGCGATCGACACCATGCAAGCCCGCCTCGACCATCTCGTGATCGCCGCCGCCTCGCTGGCCGAGGGCGTGGCCTGGTGCGAAGCGACGCTCGGCGTCACGCCCGGGCCGGGCGGTTCGCACCCGCTCATGGGCACGCACAACCGGCTGCTGAACATCGCGAGCGACGCTTTCCCGCGGGCCTACCTCGAGATCATCGCCATCGAGCCCGGCAAGAAGCCCTCGCGGCGCGGCACGCGGCGCTGGTTCGACCTCGATGATCCGGTGCAGCAGGCCGCGCTGGTGCAGCACGGGCCGCGGCTCGTGCACTTCGTCGCGAGCGTGCCCGACGCACGCCTCGCCGTGCAGGCGCTGGCCCACAACGAGCGCCTGCCGATCGATCGCGGCCCGCTGCTCGCGGCCTCGCGCGACACGCCCGCCGGGCGGCTCGAATGGCAGATCACCGTGCGCGACGACGGCCAGCGGCTCTTCTACGGCGCGCTGCCCACGCTGATCGAGTGGGGGCCGGTTCACCCCACCGACGCGATGCCCGCTTCAGGCCTGGCGATGCGCTCGCTCGCGGCCACGCATCCGCGCGCGGCCGATCTTGCCGCGGCGCTCGCGGCCATCGGCATGCAAGGGTTCGCCGTGCAGCCCGGCGCGCCTGACCTGGTGGCCGTGCTCGACACCCCGCGTGGCGCGGTCACGCTTCGATCGGAAGGAACCTGAGATGCTGACCTTGACCGAAATCGCCTGGTTCGCACTGGCCTCGATGGTGCTGGCGCTCACGCCCGGGCCGAACATGATCTATTGCGTGTCGCGCACGCTCGTGCAGGGCCGCCGCGCCGGGTTGGTCTCGCTCGGCGGCGTGCTGATGGCGTTCCTCGTGCACCTGTTCGCCGCCGCGCTCGGCCTCACCGCGCTGCTGCTCGCGGTGCCGCTCGCATTCGACGCGATCCGCCTCGCGGGCGCGGCCTACCTGCTGTGGCTCGCATGGCAAGCCGTCAGGCCCGGCGGCCATGCGCCCTTCGCGGCGCGCGCGCTGCCGGCCGATCCGCCGGGCAAGCTGTTCCGCATGGGTTTTCTCACCAACCTGCTGAACCCGAAGGTGGCGATGTTCTACCTCTCGTTCTTTCCGCAGTTCCTCCATCCCGAGCGCGGCTCGGTGCTGCTGCAGAGCCTGCAGCTCGGCGCGGCGCAAATCGCGAGCAGCGCGGTGGTCAACACGCTCGTGATCCTCGGCGCCGCGGGCATCACGGCCGTGCTGTCGCAAAGCGCGGGCTGGCTGCGAGCGCAGCGCTACATCATGGGCAGCGTGCTGGCGGCCATGGCCGTGCGCGTGGCGCTGACCGAACGCAAGTAGCCGAAAAGAAAGAAAGACTGTCCGCACGATGAGGTTCACCCGCGAAGAGATCGAGGCCGCGCTCGGCACCGTGCGCACCGCCATGCCACCCACGCCGCAGTACGCCTGGCCGCTGCTCGCCGAGCGCCTCGGCTGCACCGTCTGGGCCAAGCACGAGAACCACACGCCGGCCGGCGCCTTCAAGATCCGCGGCGGCCTCACCTACTTCGAGACCCTCGCGCGCGAGCAGCCCGACGTGCGCCATGCGATCAGCGCCACGCGCGGCAACCACGGCCAGTCGGTCGGCTTCGCCGCGCGGCGCCATGGCATCGCCGCCACCATCGTGGTGCCGCACGGCAACTCGCGCGAGAAGAACGCCGCCATGCGCGCGCTCGGCGTGCAGCTGGTCGAGCACGGCGACGACTTCCAGGCCGCGGCCGAACACGCGGCCCTGCTCGCCGAGCGCGACCGCCTGCACCGCGTGCCCTCGTTCCACCGCGAGCTGGTGCGCGGCGTCGCGACCGCGTACGTCGAATTCTTCAGCGCGCTGGCCGATGCGCCGCCCGACGTGCTGTTCGTGCCCATCGGCCTCGGCTCGGGCTTTGCGGGGGCGGCTGCGGCGCGGGCCCACTGCGGCGTGCCGACCAAGCTCATCGGCGTGGTGTCCGCGCATGCCTCGGCCTACCGCGACTCGTTCCGCGCGGGCCGGCCGCTCGAGTCGCCGGTGACGACGCGGCTGGCCGACGGCATGGCCTGCCGCACGCCCGTGCCCGAGTCCGTCGACGTGATCCTGCGCGAAGCCGACGACGTGATCACCGTGACCGACGACGAAGTCGCCGCGGCGATGCGCATCCTCTTCAGCGATACGCACAACGTGGCCGAGGGCGCGGGCGCCGCGGCGCTCGCGGGCGCACTGCAGCAGCAAGAACGCTGGCGCGGCAAAAGGGTGGGGATCTGCCTGACCGGCGGCAATGTCGACTCGGACATGTTCGCCGAGGTGCTGCAGGCGCGCTAAGGCAGCGGCCCCGTGTTCGCGGTGTCCAGCGACAGCCGCGACACCTCCGCGAGCAGCAAGGCCAACTGCTGCGCGGCCGCTTCGACCACCTGCTGCCCCTTGGCCGCCGTGGCCGCGGCGGCATTGCCCGCCGCGCCCTCGGCGTTGTAGTCTTCCATCGCCCAACCGAGCTTGGCGCTCTTGCCGTTGCCCAGGATCGCGTAGCCCGCGGCGCGCTCGGCCGATGTGGAGCCGAAGTCCTTCGCCTCGTCCATGCGCACCGACTGCGGCGCGAGCGCCAGCATCATCGAGGTTTCGATCTCGCCGGCATGCACGCCGAAGCGATGCTCCGCGGCACTGAACTGCGCGCCCGCATCGCCGAGCGGCAGGTTGAACCAGCTCACGCTGTAGACGATGAGGCCATGCGCAGCGCGCAGCTCGCGTGCCACCATGTCCATCGCGCCGACGTGGCCGCCGTGCGCGTTGAACAGCACCAGCTTCTTCACGCCGGCGCGCGCCACGCCGGCGCCGATTTCGTTCCACACCCGGATCAGCGTTTCGGCCGAGAGCGTGAGCGTGCCCGCGAAGCGGGCGTGCTCGGGGCTCAGGCCGACCTGCTGCGTCGGCAGGAACAGCACCGGCAGCGCCGGCGCCAGCAGCGGCAGCGCCGCTGCCACGATGCCGTCGGCCAGCACGGTGTCCACGCCCAGCGGCAGGTGGGGGCCGTGCTGCTCGGTCGCGCCGAGCGGCAGCACGGCGACCGTGGACGCCGCATCGAGCGCCGCGAAGTCGCGCGTGGTGAGCTGGGCCCAGAAGCGGGGCAGGGAAACGGTGGAAGCGTTCATGCCGCGATCTTAGGCCGGGCCGGTGCCGAGCCGCGGGCCTGCAGGAATCTCGCGGTGGTGATTCAATCGCCCGGCATTCCTCGCAATTCTCAAGGACTGACGCCATGGATCTCCAGCTACAGGACCAGCACGTTCTCATCACCGGCGGCAGCAAGGGCATCGGCCTGGCCTGCGCACTGGGCTTCCTGCGCGAGGGGGCGCGCGTGAGCCTGGTGTCGCGCGACCCGCAGAATCTCGAACAGGGCCGCAGGACGCTGGGCGACGGCTTCGCGCAGGCCGAGGGCCGCATCTCGGTGCATGCGGCCGACCTCAAGGACCCGCAAGGCGCCATGGCCGCGCTCGACGCCGCCGAGCAGGCCTTCGGTCCGGTCGACGTGCTCGTCAACTCGGCCGGGGCCGCGCGCCGCACGCCGCCCGACGAGCTCGACGCCGACGCATGGCATGCCGCGATGGACGCCAAGTACTTCACCTACATCCACATGATCGACCCCGTGGTGAAGCGCATGGGCCGGCGCGGCCGCGGTGCGATCGTCAACGTGATCGGCCAGGGCGGCAAGGTCGCCAGCCCCGTGCACATGGCCGGCGGCGCGGCGAACGCGGCGCTGATGCTCGTGAGCGCCGGCATGGCTGCGGCCTACGCGGCCAAGGGCGTGCGCGTGAATGCGGTGAACCCCGGCATGACGCTGACCGAGCGCCTGCAGGAGGGCATGAAGGCCGACGCCAGGCTGCAGGGCATCGACAGCGACGAAGCGCTGCAGCGCGCCACGGGCCGGCTGCCGCTCGGCCGCATCGCGACGCCCGAGGAGATCGCCAACGCGGTGGTCTTTCTCGCTTCGCCGAAGGCGAGCTACATCACGGGCGCGATCCTCGCGATGGACGGGGCCGTCACGCCGATGATCTGACGGGCGGCAGCGCCTCGAACTTCAGCGCGAGAAAGTCGACCAGCGCCCGCACGCGCGCCGGCACGAAGCGCCCGCTCGGCAGCAGCGCATGCAGCGGATAGGGCTCGGTGCCCCAGTCGGGCAGCAGGTGCACCAGCCGGCCGCTTGCGATGTCGTCACGCACGTCGAGCGCCGACTTCAGCGTGATTCCGCGCCCCGCCACGGCCCATTCGCGCGCGAGCGAGGCATCGTCGGCGCTGCGGTCGCCCTTCACGCGCACCTCGGTCCACTGCCCGTTCTGCACGAAGCGCCAGATCCGATGGCGGCGCCCGCCGCGGTCGAAGGTCAGGCAGTTGTGGTGCACCAGGTCGTGCGGCGTCGCCGGCGCGCCATGGCGCCGAAGGTAGTCGGGCGAAGCGGTCAGCAGCGGGCTGGTCTGGGCGAAGGGCCGCGCCACCAGCCGCGAATCGGCCAGCGTGCCGTAGCGCAGCGCCACGTCGACCTCGTCGCGCATCACGTCGAGCAGCCGGTCGCCGACCGACAGCGAGAGCTGCAGCCCCGGGTGCAGCGCAAGGAATTCGTCGAACCAGGCCAGCAGCGTGCTGCGCGTGAGGTCGGACGGCGCGGCCACGCGCAACGTGCCGACCAGCTCGCCGCGGTCGGCCGTGACCAGCGACTCGCCCTCGTCGAGCAGCTCGAAGGCGCGCACCGCATAGTCGAGCAGCGTCTGGCCCTGCGGCGTGAGCCGCATGGCGCGCGTCGAGCGCTCGAACAGGCGCGCACCGAGCTGCGTCTCGAGCCGCTTGAGCGTGGCGCTGGCCGCCGCGGGCGTCATGCCGAGCGCATGGGCGGCGGCGGTGAGCGTGCCGCCGCGCGCGGTCTGCACGAGCACCTGCAAGTCCGACAGATTTTCAATCTTCATTTGAAAGTGTTGGTGGTTCGACACTGCTTATCAAAGCAGGATTGCGATCCTACAGTCGAGGCATCGTTTGTTCACGCACAAAAAAGGTCCTCCCATGAAAGCCATCGGCTACCGCGAACCCCTTCCCATCGACCATCCCGACGCCCTGCAGGACATCGAACTGCCCGCACCCGTGCCGGGCCCGCGCGACCTGCTGGTGCGCGTGGCGGCCGTGTCGGTCAACCCCGTTGACACCAAGGTCCGCAAGAACAGCGCGCCCGAGGCAGGCCAGGCCAAAGTGCTCGGCTGGGACGCCGCCGGCACCGTCGAGGCCGTCGGCGCGCAGGTGAAGAACTTCCAGCCCGGCGACCGCGTGTATTACGCGGGCTCGATCGTGCGGCCCGGCGCCAATTCGGAGCTGCACACGGTGGACGAACGCATCGTCGCCCTCGCGCCGAAGAGCCTCGACGACGCCCAGGCCGCCGCGTTGCCGCTGACCACCATCACCGCCTACGAACTGCTGTTCGACCGCCTGCGCGTGCCCAGGGGCGGCGGTGCCGGCCAGACGCTGCTGGTCACGGGCGGCGCCGGCGGCGTGGGGTCGATCCTGATCCAGCTGGCGCGCCAGCTGACGCAGCTGCGCGTGGTCGCCACCGCCTCGCGCACCGAGACCCGCGCCTGGTGCCTGGCGCTCGGCGCCCATGCCGTCATCGACCATTCGAAGCCGCTCGCCGCGGAGCTGCAGGCCGCGGGCATCGGCCAGGTCGACATGGTCGCGAGCCTGACCCAGACCGAGCAGCACTACGCGCAGATCATCGAAAGCCTCAAGCCCCAGGGCCAGCTCGCGGTGATCGACGACATGAAGCTGCTCGACGCGATGCCGCTCAAGACCAAGTCGATCTCGCTGCACTGGGAAATGATGTTCGCGCGCTCGCGCTTCGAGACGCCCGACATGGCCGCGCAAGGCGCACTGCTGGCCGAGGTGGCCGCGCTGGTCGACGCGGGCCGCATCCGCACCACGGCGAATGCGAGCTTCGGCACCATCAACGCGGCCAACCTGAAGAAGGCGCATGCGCTGATCGAAAGCGGCAAGGCGCAGGGCAAGGTGGTGCTGGCCGGGTTCTGATCTGCGCACAATCGGCCGCATGGCCGAGCTCACCCAACAACCCATCATCGAATTCGACACCGAGCGGCTGCGGCTGCGCCAATGGCGGGAGAGCGACCTCGCACCGTTCGCCGCCATGGCGGCCCACCCGCAGGTGATGGCCTTCCTGTTGCCGCTGCCCACGCGCGCCGACAGCGATGCGATGGCTGCTCGCATCGCGGCACGCATCGCCGAGCAGGGCTGGGGCTTCTGGGCGGTCGAACAAAAAGCCACGGGCGAATTCATCGGCTTCACCGGCCTCAACCAGCCGCTGGCGACGCTGCCCTTCTCGCCCTGCGTCGAGATCGGCTGGCGGCTCGCGCGCCATGCCTGGGGCCAGGGCTTCGCGACCGAAGCCGCGCGCGGCGCACTGCAGGTGGGCTTCGATCGCCTGGGCTTCGACGAGATCGTCGCGTTCACGGCCGCCGGCAATGTCCGCTCGGCCGCGGTGATGGAGCGCATCGGCATGCACGAGGACCGGGTCGGCGCCTTCGACCACCCCGGCGTGCCCGAAGGCCATGCGCTGCGCCGCCACCGGCTCTACCGCATCGCGCGTGTCGCGCGCATCGCGTCAGATTGAATGCAGCAGCAGCGCGGCGCCCGAGACGATCGCGAACACCTGCACGAAGATCCGCAGCACGCGGCCATTGATCCGCCGGTGCACCATGCGGCTGAGCACCGCGCCGACGACGAGTGCGGGCAACAGCAGCGCCGCCGCCTCGAGCTGCGCACCGTCGATGCGGTCCATCGCCATCAGCGTGGCCAGCGACACCAGTTCGCCGACCAAGAAGCACAGCGCGATGGTCGATCGCATCGTGGGCGGCGGCTGGTGCTGGTAGACCAGCGCCAGTGGCGGGCCGCCGATGCCGGTCGCGGTCTCGGTCACGCCGGTGATGAGGCCCGCCGACACGAAAGCGGTGCGGCCCGGCGAGAAGGCCGGCATCATCAAGGTGACCAGTGCCGCCGCGATGGTCGAGATGCCGACGAAGAGCGACAGGTGCGTCGCGCTCAGCGCCGCCAGCACCCAGAGCCCGCCGGCCGTGCCGACCACGCGCCCGCCGCTGATCCAGCCCGCGCCGATGCGGTCGACGGCGCCGCGCTCGCGCCACAGCACGTAGAGGTTGAGCGGCAGCATCAGCACCAGCACGCACACGGGCAGCAGGTCGGGCCGCACGATGCCGATCACCGGCGCGGCGATCAACGCAAAGCCCACGCCGGTCGCGCCCTGCACGAAGGCGGCGAACAGCACGGCAAGCGAAACGAGGACGAGATGCTGCGTGCTCACTGTGGATTCCGTCCCATGCCGGCAGCCGCCGCCAGGCGCCGGTGCTCGGCCGCCGGCGGATGCAGGCGCACGATGGGCGCGCGGTCCATGGCCGCATGGGCCACGCGCGCCAGCTCCCGCTGCAGCGCGCGCGCGTCCCAGTCGGGCGGCCAGCCTTGCCACAGGCGCAGGCGCCCGTCGACGAACACGGCCGTGATCTGGTCGCGGTTGCCCAGGCGCACGAGGTCCCAGGTCAGGTCGACGGAGGTGCACATCTCGGGCGTGTCGACATCGACGACCAGGAAATCGGCCGCCTTGCCGACGGCGATCTCGCCGGTCAGGTGGCCCAGGCCGACTGCGCGCGCGCCTTCGTGCGTCGCATGGTCGAACCAGGTCCAGCCACCGCCGCTCGACGCATCGCCGATCGCCATGCCGAACGCCAGCTTCTGCGCCGCCTCGGCCGCGTCCATCAGCCGGAAGGCGTCGCTGCGCGTGGCATCGGTGCCCAGCCCGAAGCGGATGCCCAGGGCGGCCATCAGGTTGGCCGGTGCCACGGCGTTGCCCTTCCACTGGCTCGCGACCGGGTTGTAGCTCACGGCGGTGTCGGTGTCGCGCAGCAGCATGAGCTCGGCGGGCGTGACCAGCGTGCCGTGCGCGATGAGCACCTGCGGCCCGAGCGCGCCCAACGGCGCCAGCAGTTCGAGGGGGCGCCGGCCGCGCTGCACCACCGAGCGCTCGACCGAGGCGAGGTGTTCGTTCACGTGGGTCTGGAACACGGTGCTGGCTTCGGCGCACAGGGCCGACACCGCCACCAGCATCTCGTCGGAGGCGGCCTCGGGCACCGAGATCGCGAGCGAGGGATGCACCAGCGGCGCATCGGACCAGCGCTGCAGGAACTGCGCGGCCTGCGCGCGGATCGCCTGCCGGTCGGCCGCGCTGCTGTCGTTGCCGCCGTCGTTGCAGATCAGGCCCAGCACGCAGCGCAGCCCGGCCTCCTGCACGGCAGTGGCCACGGCGCCGATATCGCCCGGCGCGCGCGTGCCCGCATCGCACACGGTGGTGAAGCCGCCGCGCAGCGACTCGAGCGCCGCGAGCTTGGACGCCATGTAGACGAACTCGTCGTCCAGGCTGGCCTCGAGCGGCACCCACACGCGCCGGAAGATCTCGGACGGCTCGCCATAGGCCAGTGACTTGCCGAAGGACTGCGTGAGATGGTGGTGTGCGTCGATCATGCCGGGCATCAGCAGCTTGCCGGGCAGGCGCAGCGGCGTGAGCTGCGGGTGGCGCGCGATGAGCGCGTCGGCGGGGCCGACGTCGCGGAAGCGGCCGCCTTCGATGCGCACGGCATGGCCGGTCGTCGGGCCCTCGCGCAGCATCAGGTGGTCGGGAACGAGCAACAGCTCGTCGGCCGCGAAGAGCGCGGCATCGAGTTCAGGAGACATGGTGGGGAAGAGGCAGTAACGGAAAAATTAAAAGGCCCGATGCCAGGGCACCCGTGGAACCGGCTCTGCCGGGCCGCCGGGTGCGCCCCTTGAGGGGGAGTCGAGCGACACGAAGTGCGCGAGGGACGGGGTGGGTTCATCTCAGCGCGGCGCGGGCGCTTCCGCGGGGCTTTCGGCGCCGTCGGCATGCACGCGGTTGAACACCATGTTGAGCACCACTGCCGTCAGCGAGCCCATCGCCAGGCCATTGCCGAGCACCAGCTGCAGCGTGTCGGGAAAGCGGCTGTACAGGCCCGGCACCAGGATCGGCAGCAGCCCCATGGTCAGCGCGCCGGCCAGCACGAACATGTTGCCGCGCTCGTGCAGGTCGACCTTGCGCAGCATGTCGATGCCCATGGTGCCGATGATCGCGAACACCACCATCGCGGTGCCGCCGACCACGGCCGAGGGAATGGCGGCGGCCAGCCGGCCGAGCGGCGCCGACAGCGCGATGAGGATCAGGATCACGCCCGCAGCCGCCGTCACGTAGCGCGAACGCACGTTGGTGGCGCGCACGATGCCGATGTTCTCGCCGCTGGTGATGATCATCGAGGTGCCGAAGAACCCGCCCGCGAGCGACACCACGGCATCGCCGCGGATGGTGCGCGGCACCACGTCGCGCGCATCGATCTTGCGGCCCACCACGTCGGCCACCGCCACCGTCTGCCCGGTGGCCTCGACCATCGAGATGATGCTGAAGATCAGGAGCGGCACGGCCGCCACGATGTCGAAGCGCGGCATGCCGAACGGCAGCAATGTCGGCGCGCTCCAGATGGGCCCCGTCGCCACGGCGCTGGCATCCATCAGCCCGAAGGCGGCCGCCAGCAGCGTGCCTGCCAAGAGCCCGAGCAGCACCGCGAGCTGGCCGAGCGTGCCCTTGAACACCCGTGCGAACAGCACGGTGAAGCCGATGGTCGCGAGCGCCAGGCCGATGTTCACCGGGTCGGCGAAGGTGGCCGTGCCCGCCTTGCCCGCGATGATGCCGCCGTAGACCTTCACGAGGTTGACCGACACCAGCAGCAGCAAGGTGCCGATCACGATCTTCGGAAAGTAGCGCAGGCAGCGCGCGAACACCGGCAGCACCAGAAAGTAGAACAGCGCCGTGAGGATCACCGCGCCCGAGGCGGTCTGCAGGTCGCGCTGCTGGGCGATAGTCACGAACATCACGATCGGTGCACCGCCGGGCACCATCACGAAGGGCAGCCGGGCGCCGAACTTCCACGGCCCGAACGACTGCAGCAGCGTGCCGATGCCGCACAGCAGGAAGGTGGCGCTGATCAGGTTCACCGTCAGCGCCGCGTCGAGGCCGAGCGCCTTGGCCACCAGGAACACCGAGGTGATCGGCACGGCCGCCATCACCAGCACGTGCTGCAGGCCGAACAGCAGCAATTGGGACAACGGCAGCATCGCATCCACAGGGGCTGGGGTGGCAGGGACCATGGCGGCCGGAGCGGCCGCGGGCGCGGGCGCGGGCGCGGCGGAAAGCACAGCAGAGGCATCGGGAACACGGGACATGACGGAATCCTTGAACCTGGCCCGCGCCCAAATCGATTTGGGCACACTGGCAAAAAAAGCCGCCGAAGCGGGTGAAGTACATTCCGGTGGCAACGCGCCCCAAAACGATTTGAGAATTGAATCACCGCTTTTTGAAAAGGTCAACGGGATGAATACCCATCCATCGCCGCGCGCCAACATCAAGGACGTGGCGCGCGAAGCGGGCGTGTCGCCGACGACCGTTTCGCACGCACTCAACGCGCGGGGCCAGGTCGACGCGGAAACGCGGGCGCGCGTCGAGCAGGCGGCGCTGAAGCTCGGCTACCGGCCCAACCGCAATGCGCAGCGGCTGCGCACCGGCGAGGCGCACATGATCGTGCTGCTGTCGTCGATGCCGTTCGCGGTGGCGGGCGGGCCGTCGCGGCTCGGCTTTTTGATGGAGGTGGCGGCCGTTGCGGCGGCCGAGGCACTCGACCGCCGGCTGGCGCTGGTGCTGGCACCGCCAATGGAGAACGGGCGCGTGCCGATGGAGCTGCTCGATGTCGACGGCGCACTGGTCATCGAGCCCTCGGCGGGCGACGCGAACCTGGCTTACCTGCAGCGGCGTGGCCTGCCGGTGGTGGCCATCGGCAAGCCGGCCGCCGGCGATGCCGAGGACGACAGCGCGCCGGCGCTGCCCCCGTACGTCGACATCCATTCGGGCCGCACCACGGCGCTGCTGCTCGACCACCTGCACGCGCAGGGCGCACGCAAGGTCGCGATGATCCTGGGTTCGGCGCAGCGCAACTCGTACCTCGAGGGCCGCGCGGCCTACCTGGCGTTCGCCGCCGCGCAGGGGCAGGTGCCGCTGCTGTCGCTGGTCGACGAGGCCGAAGGCGAGAACGGCGGCCGCGAGGCCGCGCTGGCGCTGCTCGCGGCCGATCCCGACATCGATGCCTTCTGCGTGCCGGTGGACGCCTTCGCCACGGGCACGGTCGAGGCGGTATTGGCGTCCGGCCGGCGCATTCCCGACGACGTGATGGTCGCCACGCGCTACGACGGCCTGCGCGCGCGCACCTGCGTGCCGCCGCTCACGGCCGTGGACCTGCACCTGGACCAGGTGGCGCAGCAGGCCATTGCGCTGCTGTTCGACCACCTGCGCGGCGACACCGGCCAGCGCCGCGTCGACGGGCCCGAGGCGCAGCTGGTGCCGCGCCTGTCTTCCGCGCGCCGCCAGCCCTAGTTGGCGGGCGACACGCGCCAGACCGCGTTGCCCACGTCGTCGGCCACCAGCAGCGCGCCGCCCTTGTCGAGCGCCACGCCCACCGGCCGGCCCTGCGCCTTCTCGTCGGCCGACAGAAAGCCCGTGAGCACGTCGACCGGCGGCCCGCTCGGCTTGCCGTCGGCGAACGGCACGAACACCACCTTGTAGCCCGACTTGGGCTTGCGGTTCCAGGAGCCGTGCTCGCCGATGAAGACGCCGCTCGCGAACGCAGGCGGCATGCCGCGCGCGTCGGAGAACACCAGCCCGAGCGGGGCCACGTGCGAACCGAGCGCATAGTCGGGCGCGATGGCCTTGGCGACCATCTCGGGGTTCGGCGGCTCGACGCGCACGTCGACGTTGGCGCCGAAGTAGCTCCACGGCCAGCCGTAGAAGGCGCCCTCCTTCACCGAGGTCAGGTAGTCGGGCACGAGGTCGCTGCCGATCTCGTCGCGCTCGTTGACCACGGTCCACAGCGCCTTCGTCGAAGGCTCCCACGCCAGCCCGTTGGGGTTGCGCAGGCCGGTCGCGAAGAGCCGCTTCTCGCCCGTCTTCGCATCGACCTCCCAGATCGCCGCGCGGCCCTCTTCGGCGTCCAGCCCGTTCTCGCCGATGTTGCTGTTCGAGCCGACCGTGACGTAGAGCTTGGTGCCCTCGGCGTTGGCGATCACGTTCTTGGTCCAGTGGTGGTTGATGCCCGCGGGCAGCGGCGTCACCTCGGTGGGCGTGCCGCCGGCGGCGGTCTGGCCCTCGGTGTAGGGCACCTTCACGAGCGCGTCGGCATTGGCGATGAAGAGTTCACTGCCCACCAGCGCCATGCCGAAGGGCGACTTGAGGTTCGACAAGAACACCTGCCGCACCTCGGCCGCGCCGTCGCCGTCGGCATCGCGCAGCAGCGTGATGCGGTTCGGGCTCAGCACGTTGGCGCCCGCGCGGCCCATGACCTTTCCCATCACCCACTTGCGGATTTTGTCCATCGGGCCCCCGGCATCGCTGCCTTCGGGCTTGGGCGGCTTGTTGCTCTCGGCCACCAGTACGTCGCCGTTGGGCAGCGTGTAGACCCAGCGCGGATGCTCGAGCCCGCGCGCGAACGCGGCGACACGCAGGCCGGCGGCGGGCTTGGGGGCGGCGGTGTCGGTCCAGCCGATCGCCTCGGCCACGTTGACGGTGGGAATCAGCGTCTTGTTGGGCTCCGCCAGCTTCGGCTGCGCGCCGACGGTGGCTTCGGGCGGCAGCTTGGCGGCCTCGCCGCAGCCGGCCAGTGCCAGCACCGCGGCCAGCGAGGCCACGCAGGCGGGGGCGAGGGCGATGTTCTTCGGTAGCTTTTTCGTCATGTGCATACGCGATCCTCGGTTGTCTCGGCACCATGGCCGCATGCCGCCCGATCATGCGGACGACTTCGCCGCCGGCTGTCGGCCGTGGGCGCTTTCTGGCGTGGGCGCACCCCATGCGCGCATCGCCGCTACCATCGGCCGCATGACCGACGACCTGTTCCGCGCCGACGCCTACCTGCGCGCCTGCGACGCCCGCATGCTGCGCATCGACGAGGCCGGCATCGTGCTCGACCGCACCGTGTTCTACCCCCTGGGCGGCGGGCAGGCTGGCGACGCCGGCGTGCTGGTGCTGGCCGACGGCCGCGAACTCGCGATCGCCGACACCCGCAAGGGCAAGGACGCGGAGGGCCAGCCCACGCGCGAGATCGTCCACGTGCCCGCGCCGGAACAGGCCGGCCTGCTGGCCGCGCTGAAGCCCGGCGACACGGTGACCGCCCGCCTCGACTGGGCGCGCCGCCACCGGCTGATGCGCTTCCACACAGCGAGCCACCTGCTCTGCCACCTCGTGCCGGTGCCGGTGAACGGCTGCTCGATCACGCCCGACTACGCGCGCATCGACTTCCACATGACCGCCCCGCTCGACAAGGAAGCGCTGACCACCGGCCTCGCACGGCTCGTGGCCGCGGCGCATCCGCTCGCCGTGGGGGCCATCACCGACGCCGAACTCGACGCCAACCCGGCGCTGGTCAAGAGCATGAGCGTGCAGCCGCCGCGCGGCACCGGCACGGTGCGCACCATCCGCATCGGCGGAGAGGCCGAGGCGCAGATCGATTTCCAGCCCTGCGGCGGCACGCACGTGGCAAACACCGCCGAGATCGGCGCGGTGGTGGTGACCAAGATCGAGAAGAAGAGCGCCAACAGCCGCCGCGTGGTGCTGGGCTGGGCCGCATGACGCTGAAACCGCCACCCGGCGCCGGTCTCCGGAACTTCGCACCCCCGGCCCGCTCCGACTGACGGCATGATCCTTCCCCGTTTCTTCCGTTCCGCTGCATTCCTGATCGCGGCAGCCGCAGCCTGGCTGCCGGCCGCGGCGCAGCTGGCATCCAACCCCGGCCCCGTCGTCACCACCCCGCACGTGCGTGCCGAACTGGTCGCGCATGCGCCCGACGGCGTGTCGCCCGGCGCGCCGGTCTGGGTCGGGCTGCAGATCACGCACCAGCCCGAGTGGCACACCTACTGGAAGAACGCCGGCGATTCGGGCCTGCCCACCGAACTGAACTGGACCTTGCCGGCCGGCGTCTCGGCCGGTGACATCGCCTGGCCGGTGCCGCGCAAGATCCCGATCGGCACGCTGGCCAACTACGGCTACGAAGGCACGGTGTTGCTGCCGGTGCCGCTCGAGGTGGCAAGCACCTTCCAGCCGCCGCTGGCCTTCGGCAGCCAGGCGCAGGCCATGGACATCCGGCTCAAGGCCAGCTGGCTGGTCTGCCGCAAGGAGTGCATTCCCGAGGAAGGCGAGTTCAGCCTGGCGCTGCCGCTGCGCGGCTCGACCGCGCTGAACAAGCCCGCGTTCGATGCCGCCCGCGCCGCCGAGCCGCGGCCTCTGGCCCAACAGGGTGCCGTCGAGGTCCGCGGCAACAGCCTGCAAGTGCGCCTCGAAGGCCTGCCCGCCGCGGTGCGGGGCAAGACGCTGGCGTTCTTTCCCGAGACGCCCGAACTGATCCACACCGCCGCGGTCGAGGGCAAGGACTGGACCCAGCGCTGGCAGGACGACGGCAGCTGGACCGCGACCGTGCCGCTCGCCGAGCAGCGCAGCGCCAGCCCCTCGACGCTGCCACTGGTGGTGGCGCTCGCCGAATCCGACCGCACGGCGGGCCAGCCCGTCGCCTGGCGCACCGAGGCCCCGGTCAGCGGCAGTTGGCCCGCGGCGGTCGCGCCGCGCGCCGAGGTTTCGCCGGCGCTTCAGGCCGCGCTCGCCGCCAACGCGGCCGACGCGGCATCCCGCGGTACGAATACGAGCACGGGCGCCGCACCGGCCGGCCCGGCGCCGCAGCCCGCCGCCACGTTCGCGGTCGCGCTGCTCGGCGCGCTGCTCGGCGGCCTGCTGCTGAACCTCATGCCCTGCGTGTTCCCGATCCTGGCCATCAAGGTGCTGGGCTTCACGCGGCAGGCCGGCAACCGCAGCGCCCACCGCACCGCGGGCCTGGCCTACACCGCGGGCGTGATGCTCTCGTTCCTGGCGCTCGGCGGCGCGATGCTGGCGCTGCGCGCCGCGGGCGCCCAGCTCGGCTGGGGCTTCCAGCTGCAGTCGCCGGCCGTGGTGGCGGCGCTGGCCGCGCTGTTCACGCTGCTCGGGCTCAACCTCGCGGGCGTGTTCGAGTTCGGCCATGTCGCGCCGTCGTCGCTGTGCACGGCCCAGGCCAGGCACCCGGTCATGAACGACTTTCTCTCGGGTGTGCTGGCCGTGGTGATCGCTTCGCCGTGCACCGCGCCCTTCATGGGCGCCTCGCTCGGCTTCGCGATCGGCCTGCCGGCGGCGCAGGCGCTGCTGCTGTTCGCGGTGCTGGGCCTGGGGCTCGCGCTGCCGTACCTGGTGGCGGGTTTCGTGCCGGCCGTGGCGCGCCTGCTGCCGGCGCCCGGCCCCTGGATGGACACGCTGCGCCGGCTGCTCGCGTTTCCGATGTTCGCCACCGTGGCCTGGCTGGTCTGGGTGCTGGGGCAGCAAAGCGGCATCGACGGCGCCGGCACGCTGCTCGCGCTGCTGGTGTGCCTGGCAGCGGTCGTCTGGGCGCTCACGCTGCGCGGCCGCACTCGGATGGTGATCGCCACGGTGCTCGTCGCCCTGACGGCCGCACTCGCCGCGGCGATCGGACCCAACGTGCTGCAGACGTTGGAGCCCGCGAAGCAGTTGGCGTCGGCCGGCGAGGGCCAGCGCTGGCAGCCGTGGTCGGCCGATCGCGTGGCGGCGCTCAACGGGGCGGGCCAGCCGGTGTTCATCGACTTCACTGCCGCATGGTGCGTGACCTGCCAGTACAACAAGAAGACCACGCTCGCAGATACCGAGGTGCTGGCCGACTTCGACCGCCGCAACGTGGCGATGCTGCGCGCCGACTGGACGCGCCGCGACCCCGCCATCACGGCCGCGCTGACCGCGCTCGGGCGCAGCGGCGTGCCGCTCTACGTGTTGCAGGCGCCGGGCCGGCCGCCGGTCATCCTGACCGAGATCCTCGGCAAGGACGAGGTGCGCGCCGCACTCGCCGCACTTTGACCCAGTGCATGACATGGGTTGTCACATGCGCATGAGAAAAGCGCTCTAAGCTGTCGCCGTCGTTTCGTTTTTTCATATGGAGTTCAAGCTGGCCATGTCCCCTTCGCCATCGTCCGACTCTCGCTCCCTGCGCGCCGCGCGCCAGGCCCGTGCCGCATTGAGCCGCGCTTCGCGGCGCGCCGTGGTGGCCGCCGCGGTTGCGCTGGGCGCCACCTTCCTGATGGGCAACCACGCCTTCGCCGCGCCCGCCGTGGGACAGCAGGCGCCCGACTTCGTGGCCGTCGACACCACCGGCAACAAACACAAGCTGTCGGACTTCGCGGGCAAGTTCGTCGTGCTCGAATGGACCAACCCGGGCTGCCCCTTCGTGCGCAAGCACTACGGCAGCGGCAACATGCCCGCCACCCAGAAGTCCGCCACCGACCAGGGCGTGGTCTGGCTGGCCGTGAATTCCACCGAGCGCGCCGCCAGCGACTACCTGCAGCCCGCGGCGCTCGACGCCTGGATGAAGTCGCAGAAGGCCGCGCCGACCGCGGTGCTGATGGACGAGGACGGCGTGATCGGCCAGGCCTACGGTGCGCGCACCACGCCGCACATCTTCATCATCGATCCCAAGGGCATGCTGGTGTATGCGGGCGGCATCGACAGCATCGCGTCGGCACGGCCCGACGACATCAAGACCGCCACGAACTATGTGAACCAGGCGCTCGGCGAGGTCTTCGGCGGCAAGCCGATCTCGACCGCCTCGACGCGGCCCTACGGCTGCTCCGTGAAGTACAAGACCTGATCCGCCCCGGGCGGGCCGGGCCTGCCGCCCCTGCGACAATCGGGGCATGCCTTTCGCCCCATTGCAAAACGATACTTTCCTGCGAGCCTGCTGGCGCCAGGCCACCGACCACACGCCCATCTGGCTCATGCGCCAGGCCGGGCGCTATCTGCCCGAATACGTCGCCACCCGCGCGAAGGCCGGCAGCTTCATGGGGCTGGCGACCAACGTCGACTACGCCACCGAGGTCACGCTGCAGCCGCTCGCGCGCTATCCGCTCGACGCCGCCATCCTTTTTTCGGACATCCTCACCGTGCCCGACGCGATGGGCCTCGGCCTGTCGTTCGAGGCGGGCGAAGGCCCGCGCTTCGCGCGCCCCGTGCGCGACGAAGCCGCCGTGGCGGCGCTCGAGGTGCCCGACCTGCAGAAGCTGCGCTACGTGTTCGATGCCGTGGCCTCGATCCGCAAGGCGCTCGACGGCCGCGTGCCGCTGATCGGCTTCTCGGGCAGCCCCTGGACGCTCGCCTGCTACATGGTCGAGGGCGCGGGCTCGAGCGACTACCGGCTCGTGAAGAGCATGCTCTACGGGCGGCCCGACCTGATGCACCGCGTGCTCGCGGTCAACGCCGACGCCGTGGCCGCCTACCTCAATGCCCAGATCGACGCCGGCGCCCAGGCCGTGATGGTCTTCGACAGCTGGGGCGGCGTGCTCGCCGACGGCGCGTTCCAGGAGTTCAGCCTGGCCTACACCGCGCGCGTGCTCGCCGGGCTGAAGCGCAACGGCGCCGACGGCCAGCCCGTCCCGCGCATCGTCTTCACCAAGGGCGGCGGGCTCTGGCTCGACGCCATGCGCGCGCTCGACTGCGAAGTGCTCGGCGTCGACTGGACCGTCAACCTCTCGGCCGCGCGCCGGCAGGTCGGCGAGGGCAACGACGGCAAGGCCAAGGCCCTGCAGGGCAACATCGACCCCAACGTGCTCTTCGCGCCGCCCGCCCAGATCGAGGCCGAGGTGGCCAAGGTGCTGCAGGCCTTCGGCCAACCGCACGCCGACCGCCGGCAGCCGGGCCCGACGCACATCTTCAACCTGGGCCACGGCATCAGCCAGTTCACGCCGCCCGAGCATGTGTCCGCGCTGGTGCAGGCGGTCCACAGCCAGTCGCGCGCCCTGCGCAAGTAACAATCCCGGAATCACGCGCTCCCAGGCGATGCCGAGGGGCCGCGCGGGACCGCCCGAAAAGCCTGCCCGACGCGGTTTGTCAAGCAAAAAAAGCGGTCGGCGGACCTGACTTATGCACAAAACGCGTGTTGCACTGCGCAAGATTTTTTAGGCCGGCTTCTACTTTGCCTCCAGCGGATAGTGCCTCTAAGTGGTTGATTCATATAGGTTTCGAGTTTTGCTTTTTTTACGGGCATTCCAGCCGGAGCCTTGATCTGCAAGGCTCGGCGACGTGTTGAGCCCGGTTGTCAACAAAGTTATCCACAGAAACTCTGGATGACTGCCAAAGCACTGAAAAATCAATCACTTAAGCAGCATTGCTCCAAGTAGCCTTAACAAACTTACGCAGAGAGAACGGCCTATCTCCAACGCCAGCCCACCCCCGGAGCGGGATTCGACGATGACGACGGCCACGGCGGACGGGCCGCTGCAGTGGCAGGTCGGCGTCGCATTGCAGACGCCGGCGCACAGCGCGCTCGGCGATGTGCTGAGCTACGCCAGCGCCGCGCCGCTCGTGCCCGGCACGCTGGTCCGGGTGCCGCTCGGCCGGCGCGAAGTGCTCGGCGTGGTCTGGGAGGCGGCCGCCGCGCGCGACGGCGACAGCGGCATGGCGCTCAAGTCCGTCGGCGCGGCGCTCGACGGGCTGGCGCCGCTCGGCGATGCCTGGCGCGACCTGGTCGGCTTCGCGGCGCGCTACTACCAGCGCTCGATCGGCGAAATCGCACTGGCGGCGCTGCCGCCGCAGTTGCGCGACCTGAGCACCACGCAGCTGGCCCGCCGGCTCAAGCGCCGGAGCGCGGCCGGCCCGGTGGCCAGCACGGCCGAATCCGCCCACCCGGTCGCGCTGAGCGCCGAGCAGGCGGCGGCGCTGGCCCGCCTCGCGGAAGGCAGCGGCACCTTCCTGCTGGTCGGCAGCACCGGCAGCGGCAAGACCGAGGTCTACCTGCGCTGCGTGGCCGACCTGCTGGCGGCCGACCCCGCCGCGCAGGCGCTGGTGATGGTGCCCGAGATCAACCTCACGCCCCAGCTCGAGGCCCGCTTCAAGGCCCGCTTCGGCGACGAGGCCGTGGTGTCGATGCACAGCGGCATGACGCATCCGCAGCGGCTCGCGAGCTGGCTCGCGGCGCACGGCGGGGCCGCGCGCATCGTGCTCGGCACGCGCATGGCGGTGTTCGCGTCGATGCCCGGCCTGAAGCTCATCGTCGTCGACGAGGAGCACGACCCGAGCTACAAGCAGCAGGAAGGCGCGCGCTACTCGGCGCGCGACCTCGCCGTATGGCGCGGGCAGCGCGAGGGCGCGAAGGTGATCCTCGGCTCGGCCACGCCCTCGCTCGAAAGCTGGCACCAGAGCCGGCCCGCCGCGGCCGACGACCCGGGCGGGCGCTATGTGCGGCTGGCGATGCCGTCGCGCATCGGCACCGGCGAGCTGCCCGCGGTGCGGCTGGTCGACATGAACCTGCAGCCGCCGAAGACCGTGCTCTCGGCCGCGCTGCTCGACGCCATCGGCCAGCGCATTGCGCGCGGCGAGCAGAGCATGGTGTTCCTCAACCGGCGCGGCTATGCGCCGGTGCTGGCCTGCGCCGACTGCGGCTGGAAGAGCGAATGCCCGCACTGCAGCGCCTACCGCGTGTTCCACAAGATCGACCGCACGCTGCGCTGCCACCACTGCGGCTTCACCGAACGCGTGCCGCACGCCTGCCCGTCCTGCGGCAATCCCGACATCGCGCCCGTCGGACGCGGCACCGAGCGGCTCGAGGAGCACCTGGCCGAACTGTTCGCCGCGGTGCGGCGGCCCGACGGCAGCCCTGTCCGCATCGCGCGCATCGACGCCGACAGCACGCGCAAGCAGGGCGCGCTCGAATCGCAGCTCGCGGCCGTGCATGCGGGCGAGGTCGACGTGCTGGTCGGCACGCAGATGATCGCCAAGGGGCACGACTTCCGGCGCATCACGCTGGTGGCGGCCGTGAACCCCGACGGCGCGCTGTTCTCGAGCGATTTCCGCGCGCCCGAGCGGCTGTTCAGCCTGCTGATGCAGTCGGCGGGCCGTGCCGGCCGCGACGCTGCCTACCTCGCGGCGCAGGGCAGCACGGCCGAGATGTGGATCCAGACGCACCATGCGCAGCATCCGCTTTTTGCCGCGCTGCGCCGGCACGATTACGCGGCCTTCGCGGCGCAGCAGCTCGAGGAGCGCGCCGCCGCCGCCATGCCGCCGTTCGCCTTCCAGGCGCTGCTGCGCGCCGACGCGCGCACGCAGGAAGCCGCGCAGGCCTTCCTGAATGCCGCAAACGAAGCCGCCGAGGCGCTAGAGGGCGCCGACCGCGTGGTGCGCTACCCCGCAGTGCCGCTCGCGATACAGCGCGTCGCCAATGTGGAAAGGGCGCAGATGCTGATCGAGAGCCCGTCACGCGCCGCGCTGCAGCGCCTGCTCGCGCAATGGCAGCCGCTGCTGCATGCGCTCAGACGCACGCCGCAGGGCAAGGGCGTGATCCGCTGGCTGGTGGACGTCGATCCGCACAGCATCTGAGCGTCCGCTAGTGCTTTCCCATGTCGACGTAGCGCAGTTCGCCGCCGCCGCGGCGCCGAACGATGCTGCCCGGCCAGGCGAACACCACCAGGCTCAAAGCGCCCAGCGCCAGCGCGGTGCCAGCGCCGAGCACCCCGGCATGCCACGCCCATCCGGCAGCGCCGGCCCAGGCCAGCCAAAGCAGGATTCGAACAAGTACGGCCATGTTGCTACCCATTCATCCATTGATTCGCCACCACTCTATCAGCACATTAGCAAACTCAAGTATTCATCCGAAGTGGTAACAACAGCCCGGCCGAATGGCCGACGCGGCGGCGCGGGGCGGCTCAGCGCAGCAGGCTCACCGCGAGCGGAAAGCTGAAGAAGGTGGCGACCGTCGTCCAGAGAATGATCCGCGCGATGCGGCCGTTGTCGGCGCCGAAGCGCTCGGCCAGCATCGACACGTTGCTCGCGCTCGGCAGCGCCGCCACGAGCACGATCACCATCAGCGCCGGCTGCGAGAGCGGCAACCCGAGCGCGACGGCGCCCTGCGCGACCAGCCAGACCAGCACTGGGTGCACGATCAGCTTGACCAGCACCACCGGCGCCACATCGGCCAGCGGCGCCTCGGCCCGCGGCGCGGACCGCGTGCCCATGGCCGCCGCCACGGCCGCGCTCGCGCCATGCTCGCGCGCCAGCAGCGCCGAGCGCGCCAGCACCGCGCCGATGGTGAAGAGCGCCACCGGCGACGCCGCATCCGCCAGCATGGCCACGGTGCGGTCGACCGGCCCCGGCAGGCGCCACTCCGCGGCCGACAGCAGCACGCCGAGCAGGATCGACCATGGCATCGGATTGACCAGCACCCCGCGCAGCGCCTGCCGCGCCGCCTGCCGGGGTCCGTGGTGCCCGGCACCGGCGCCGTCCAGGCGCGAGAGCGCGATGCACAGCGACGAGGTCACGACCAGGTCGAAGGCGATGGTGATGATCATCGGGCCCGCGGCCTGGGCGCCGAGCAGCGCCACCAGCAGCGGCACGCCCATGAAGCCGGTGTTGGGAAAGGCCGCGACCAGCGCGCCGAAGGAGGCGTCGTTCCAGCCGATGCGGGTGTTGCGGGTGAAGAGCACCACGCCGGCCACCACCGCCAGCGCGCTCACGCCCCAGACCAGTGCCACACTGCCGTCGAGCAATTGCCCGATCGGGGTGTCCGCGCCGAAGCGCAGCAGCATGCACGGCAGGGCGAAATACAGCACGAAGGTGTTGAGGCCTGGAATCGCGTCCAGCGGCAGGATTCTTGCTCGGGCGGCGCCATAGCCTGCCGCGATCAGGGCGAAGAAAGGAAAGGTAACGAGAAAGATCTGCAGCACGGAGGCGATTGTCGCCGCGTCCCGCATGGTGAACTCCGGACGCTGTGGCGGATGGCGCCGGCCCGTATCATTGCCCGCTTTCGCGCCGCCATTCCCGTTGCGGCCTTTCGTCGGTTCCCACGCTCCATGTCCTCCGGTCTCAACCTCGCCCAACAAGAAGCTGTCAACTACATGCACGGCCCCTGCCTCGTGCTGGCGGGGGCGGGCTCGGGCAAGACGCGCGTGATCACGCACAAGATCGGGCGGCTGATCCAGGCCGGGCTCGAACCCAAGCGCATCGCGGCCATCACCTTCACGAACAAGGCTGCGAGCGAAATGCGCGAGCGCGCCAAGGAGCTGATCGGGCGCGACGCGCGGAAGGTGGTGATCTGCACCTTCCACGCGCTCGGCGTGCGCATGATGCGCGAAGACGGCGCCGTGCTCGGGCTGAAGCCGGCGTTCAGCATCCTCGACAGCGACGACGTGACGAAGATCCTCAAGGATGCGGGCGGCACCACCGATGCGGCCACCGCACGCATCTGGCAATGGACCATCAGCAAGTGGAAGAACATGGGCCTGACCGCGGCCCAGGCCGAGGCCGCCGCGGCCGACGACAACGAGCGCATCACCGCGCGCATCATGGGGCGCTACGAAGAGCGGCTCACGGCCTACCAGAGCGTCGACTTCGACGACCTGATCGGCATGCCGCTCAAGCTCCTGCGCGACTTCGATGAAGTGCGCGCCAAGTGGCAGGCCGCGCTGGGCCACATCCTGGTGGACGAATACCAGGACACCAACGCCACGCAGTACGAAGTGCTCAAGGCGCTGGCCGGCGAGCGCGGCCGCTTCACCGCGGTGGGCGACGACGACCAGTCGATCTACGGCTGGCGCGGTGCCACGCTCGACAACCTGCGCCGGCTGCCGGTCGACTACCCGACGCTCAAGGTCATCAAGCTCGAACAGAACTACCGCTCGACCAGCGCGATCCTGCGCGCGGCCAACAACGTGATCGGCCCGAACCCGAAGCTGTTCCCGAAGACGCTGTTCTCCGAGCTCGGCGAAGGCGAGCCGGTGCGCATCGTCGATGCCGACTCCGAGGCGCACGAGGCCGAGCGCGCGGTGGCACGCATCGTGAGCCTGCGCGCGGGCGATGCGACCACGCAGGGCAAGCAGTACAAGGAGTTCCGCGACTTCGCGATCCTCTACCGCGCCAACCACCAGGCACGCGTGCTCGAACAGGCGCTGCGCCGCGCGCAGATCCCCTACAAGGTCTCGGGCGGCCAGAGCTTCTTCGACCGCGCCGAGATCAAGGACCTCTGCGGCTGGTTCCGCCTCTGGGTCAACAACGACGACGACCCGGCGTTCCTGCGCGCCATCACCACGCCCAAGCGCGGCATCGGCCACACCACGCTCGCGAGCCTGGGCACATTCGCGAGCCAGTACAAGCTGAGCCTGTTCGCGGCGCTGTTCAGCCCGTCGCTGCCGAGCGTGGTGCCCAAGCGCGCGCTCGATGGCCTGCACGAGTTCGGCCGCTACATCAACGACCTCGAATACCGCGCGCGCCGCACCATGGGCGCCGAGGACTCGCGCACCTTCATGCTCGAGTGGCTCAAGGAGATCGGCTACGAGCAGCACCTCTACGACGGCGAAGACAGCGAGCAGGCCGCGGCCGCGCGCTGGACCAACGTGATGGAGTTCGTCGACTGGATGTCGCTGCGTGCGGGCGGCACGATCGACGACACCTCGGGCGCCGACAGCAACATCGAGACCGAGCGCAAGAGCCTGCTCGAGGTGGCGCAGACCATCTCGCTGCTGTCGACCATCAGCGAGCGCGAGCAGGACCAGAACGTGGTCACGCTCTCGACGCTGCACGCCTCCAAGGGCCTCGAATGGCCGCACGTGATGCTGATCGGCGTGACCGAGGGGCTGCTGCCGTTCAAGCTCGAGGACGACAACGGCCGCCAGCTGAAGGTCAGCGACGAGACACTGCAGCGGCTGCAGGAAGAGCGCCGCCTCATGTACGTGGGCATCACGCGCGCGCAGCGCAGCCTGGCGGTAAGCTGGACCAAGAAGCGCAAGCAGGGCCGCGAGATGGTGCCCTGCGTGCCGAGCCGCTTCATCGCCGAGATGGGCCTGGACAAGGCCACCACGCGCGAGGACCCGCGCGAGAAGCTCAAGGCACTGCGCGCCGAGTTCGCGCGCAAGGCCCAGGACAGCGCAGCGGCCGCCGCGGCCGCTGCCGCCGCGCCATGAAGCCGCAGCGGATGCTTGCGCTGCTGGCTGCGGCCGCACTCGCAGCGGGCTGCGCCGCGCCAGGTGCGCCGCCCGGCTGCCCCGCGACCGCGCGCGAAATGCCGGTCGACGCCCTCTACGGCGACTGGCAGGCCCGCTTCGACGGCCAGGCCGGCACGGCCTCGGTGCGGCTCGACCGCCATCCCGAATACGCCGGCGTGCGCGGCACCGTCACGCGCGCCGACGCCTCGGTGGCCCAGCTCGCGGGCGACGTCGACGACGAAGGCACGCTCGCGATCGACGAATCGCGCGACGGCCGGCGCATCACGGGCGTCTGGTCGGGCACGCTCCGGCCAGCCTCGTGCGGCCGCGAGTTCACCGGCACATGGCGCAACGCCGACGACGACAGCACCCATCCCTTCACGCTCACCAAGACGGAACGGACCGCAGAGAAAAAATGAAACCCCTCCCCCATCGCCACCGCCCCCCCTTCACCGCCGGCCTGCTGCTGGTGCCCGGCCTCTTCGCGGCAACGCTTGCCGGCGCGCAGGCCGTCGACAAGCCGGCGAGCCCGCTCGCCGATGCGCAGCTGACCTGGCAGCAGTGCACCGCGCTCGGCACCAACAACGAGGCGCGCCTGGCCTGCTTCGACCGCTGGGCGCAGCAGCAGACGCTGCCGGCGGTGTCGGTGCCGGTGGCACCGCCGGTGCTGGCCAGCACCCAGCCGGGAACCCCGGTGGATGCCTCGATGCCCGCGACGCGCGTGGTCTCGGTCGCCACCAGCGAGGGCTGCCGCGACCGCCAGTACTCGATCCTGTCGCGCTTCTGGGAGCTCGAGACCGGCAGCGATTGCGGCACCTTCGTGTTCCGCGGCTACCGCCCGCTCAACGTGTCCGCCTCGGCCGCCACCAGCAAGCCCGACGTGCCCACCTCGCCGTCCGAAGGCCACACCGGCACGCCCGTGGCCTACCAGGCCCACGAGATGCGCATCGGCCTGTCGGTGCGCACCAAGCTCGCGCAGGGCCTGCTCACGCAGAACGACCCGGCCCGGAAGGACTCGCTGTGGTTCGCCTACTCGCAGCAGTCGACCTGGCAGCTCTTCAACGGCGAGCTCTCGCGCCCGTTCCGCACCACCGACCACGAACCCGAGCTGATGTACGTGTACCCGCTCGACTTCGCCTTGCCCGGCGGCTGGCGCTGGCGCTATGCGGGCGTGGGCCTGGTGCACCAGTCGAACGGCCAGAGCCTGCCGCTGTCGCGCAGCTGGAACCGCGTCTACCTGATGGGCGGCGCCGAGCTCGGCGACCGCTTCAACATCACGGGACGCATCTGGCAGCGTCTCTCCGAGGGTGCCGAGAAGGACGACAACCCCGACATCTCGAGCTACATCGGCCGCGCCGAGGTCACGGGCCGCTGGAACCTCGACCGCGACAACACGCTCGGCATCACCGTGCGCCACAACCTGCGCGACAGCGGCCGCGGCTCGGTGCGGCTCGAATGGCTCAAGGCCATCGGCGACCCGACCAAGAGCAACCTGCGCTTCCACACGCAGCTGTTCCACGGCTACGGCGATACGCTGGTGGACTACAACCGCCGGCGCACCGTGCTGAGCATCGGCCTGAGCCTGGTGGATTTCTAATCGCTTGCACACAGACGAAGGAGCAGATCATGAGTGATGGCGAACTTGCTGCCGTGGACGCCAGGCAGCGCGAGATCATCGCGGCGCTGAACGTGGCGCCGGTGTTCGATGCCGCGGCCGAAGTCGAGCGGCGCGTGACGTTTCTGGCCGACTACCTGCGCGGCACGGGCCTGAAGGCGCTGGTGCTCGGCATCAGCGGCGGCGTCGATTCGCTGGTCGCGGGCTGCCTCGCACAGCGCGCGGTCGAGCGCCTGCGCACCGAGGGCCATGCGGCCACGTTCATCGCGATGCGCCTGCCCTACGGCGTGCAGAAGGACGAAGCCGAGGCGCAGCGCTCGCTCGCGGTGATCGCGCCCGACCGCACGCTCACGGTCGACATCCGGCCCGCGGCCGACGCCATGCTCGCGGCGGTGAAGGCCGGCGAGCTCGGGTTCCGCGACCCCGGGCACGAGGACTTCGTGCTCGGCAACATCAAGGCACGCCAGCGCATGATCGCGCAGTTCGCGGTGGCCGGCGCGCACGACGGCATCGTCGTCGGCACCGACCACGCGGCCGAGGCGCTGATGGGCTTCTTCACCAAGTTCGGCGACGGCGCGGCCGACGTGACGCCGCTCAGCGGGCTCAACAAGCGCCGCGTGCGCGCGCTCGCGCAGCAGCTCGGTGCGCCGCAGGAACTGGTCTTCAAGGTGCCCACGGCCGACCTCGAATCGCTGGTGCCGCAGAAGCCCGACGAAGACGCTTTCGGCGTCAGCTACGAGCAGATCGACGATTTCCTCGAAGGCAAGCCCGTGGCGGCCGCGGCGCGCGACATCATCCTGGCCACGCACCGCAAGAGCGCACACAAGCGCGCACTGCCGGTCGAGCCGCCGCACGCGGGCTGAGCCCGGCTACCCGCCCGCGCCGCCTGCCTTGGGCGCCAGCAGGCGCTCGAGCAGCGCCGAAAGCCGGTCGACGTCGACCGGCTTCGTCATGTGGGCCTTGAAGCCCACCTCGAGGCTGGTGTCGCGGTCGCTCGCCTGCCCATAGCCGGTGATCGCGATCAGCGCCGGCGGATTGACCAGCTCGGCGCGCAGCCGCCGCGCCACTTCATGGCCGCTCAGGTCGGGCAGGCCGATGTCCAGCAGCACCACGTCGGGGTCCTGCGCCTTCACCGCTTCGATGGCGCTGAGCCCATCGTGCGCGATGCTCGACCGGTAGCCCAGTGCCTCCAGCAGCAGCGCCATGGTCTCCGCGGCGTCCTTGTTGTCGTCCACCACCAGCACCCGCTGCTCGCCCACGGGCCGCGGCTCGGATTCGAGCGTGGTCGCCGGAGCGGGCGTGGCGGGGAACTGCACCACGAACTCGCTGCCCTCGCCGGCCCGGCCGGTGCTGAACGCGCTGACGCGCCCGCCGTGCAGCGTGACCAGCTGCTGCACCAGGCTGAGCCCCAGGCCCAGGCCGCCCTGCGACCGGGCCATGTCCTGCTCGCCCTGCACGAACAGGTCGAAGATGCGCTGCAGGTCCTTGGGCTGGATGCCCGGGCCGTCGTCGCGCACGCTGAGGTCGGCATCGCTCCCGGCCTGGGTCAGCGACACATGGATGTTGCCGCCGCCCTGGGTGAACTTGGCCGCGTTGTGGATCAGGTTGCTCACGATCTGGATGACGCGCGCGCTGTCGCCGGCGATCCACGGGTCGGCGTCGCCCAGAGGAGGATGCAGGGTCTGCGACTTGCTCGTGATCAGTGGCCGAACCGCCTCGATGGCCTGCGCGACAGCGTCGCGCAGCCGGATCGGCTTGCTTTCGAGATGGACCTTGCCGCTGGTGATGCGCCCCACGTCGAGCAGGTCGTCGACGAGGCGGGTCATCTGGCGCAGCTGCCGCCCGATGATGTCGCGGGTGTGGAGCACCACGGCCGATTCGGTCTTCTCGCGCTTGAGCAGTTCGAGCGCGTTCGAGATCGGCGCGAGCGGGTTGCGCAGTTCGTGCCCGAGCATCGCGAGAAAGTTCGTGACGCGCCGCCCTTCATCCTCGAGCGCGGTCACGCGGCGCCGCTCGGTCAGGTCGCGCGTGACCTTGGCGAAGCCGCGATGCCGGCCGCTCGCGTCGTGCAGCGCGGTGATCACCACGCTGGCCCAGAAGCGGCTGCCGTCCTTGCGCACGCGCCAGCCCTCGTCCTCGAAGCGGCCGTCGCGCAGCGCATTTCGCAATTCGAGTTCGGGCCAACCGGTGGCAGCGACTTCGGGCGGATAGAACTTCGAGAAATGCTGGCCGATGATCTCCCCGGCCTCGTAGCCCTTGTTCTTCTGCGCGCCGAGGTTCCAGCTCACCACGTGGCCGCCCGGGTCGAGCATGAAGATCGCATAGTCCTTCACGCCCTCCACCAGCAGCCGAAAGCGCTCCTCGCTCAGGCGCAGCATCTCGTCCTGCCGGCGGCGCTCGCTCAGGTCGCGGCAGATCAACGAGAAGCCGCGCACCTCGCCGTTGCGGCCGTTCATGCGCGTGATGACGACGCTGGCCCAGAAGCGCGTGCCGTCCTTGCGCAGGCGCCAGCCTTCCTGCTCGACGCGGCCGGCCTCGCGCGCGGTCTCGAGTTCTTGCTCGGGCAGATTCTGGTCGAGCATCTCGCTCGGGTAGATGAGCGAGAAATGGCGTCCGAGCACCTCGGGCGCCTCGTAGCCGTTAAGCAGGCGGGCGCCGTCGTTCCAGCTGATGACGATGCCGCCGGGGTCCAGCACGGCGATGGCATAGTCGACGACCGTATCGACCATCAGCCGGAAGTCGGCGTCGGTCAGAGTGCGTTGGCTCAAGGGGGCACTCCCGCCGCCGAAATCCGTCATTGCGCTTTCTCCTCCAGGGTCCGTGCGTCGGGGCGACAGGCATCCTGCTCGCCATCGTGCAACGGTGGCGTCAATTTAGGCAGGCACCGATGCTTTCGGCGTAGGACAAGGCGCAAATCGCTCTCCACGCGCTTCATGCGCCCGTCGACTCCTGGCGCGGCCACCGTGGGGTGCCGTCGGGCGAAGGCGACCGGGGCGCGGCCAGCATGAAGCGGTTGCGCCCTTCTTTCTTGGCCACATACAGCGCCGTGTCGGCGCGCGCCAGCAGCGAGACGAAGTCTTCCTCGGGCTCCGACACCGCGATGCCGATGCTGGTCGTGACCTGCAGGCTTCGGCTCGGCAGCTCGAACGCCGGCCGCATCGCCGCCAGCACCTTGCCCGCCACGAGTGGCCCGTCGGCCGGATCGGATACCGCCTCGAGCAGAATCACGAACTCGTCGCCCGCATAGCGCGCCGCCATGTCGGTCTCGCGCACGCTCTGGCGCAGTCGCCGGCCGAACTCCTTCAGCACCGCGTCGCCGGCTGCATGGCCCAGCGAATCGTTGATGGTCTTGAAGTAGTCGACGTCGAGGAACAGCAGGCAGACCGGCAGCCCCGAGCGCCGCGAGCGCGCAATGGCATCGCGCAGGTGCTCCTCGAACGAGCGGCGGTTCGGCAGCGCCGTGAGCGCATCCTCGCGCGCCAGTGCGTCGAGCTGCATCTGCTGGCGCTTGAGTTCGGTCACGTCGTTGGCCAGGATGTACAGGCCGACCACCGCGCCTTCGGCGTCCATGTGCGGCAGGTAGGTGGTCTGCAGGATGCGCTCGCCGATCAGCAGGCTGGCGGGCTGCTCGAAGCTCACCACCTCGCCCGCGAAGGCGCGTGCTAGGAACGGCTTGCGCTGCAGGTACTGCGCCTCGCCGAGCGCATCGCGCAAGGGGCGGCCCACCTGCGCGTCGGGCTCCACGCCGAGCCAGGTCCGGTACCTGCCGTTGCAGAACACCACGCGCTCGTCGCGGTCGACTTCGGTCAGCAGCGCCGGAACGCCGTCGGTGAGGCCGCGCAGGCGCCGCTCGCTTTCGGCGCTGCGCATCTCGGCCAGCTTGCGTTGCGTGACGTCGAAGGTCATCACGTAGTAGCCGGCGAGTTCGCCGCCGTCGCGCAGGTCGGGCACCAGGTGGCATTCGAAGAAGCCCTCCCTGCCACGCCGCTCGTAGGTGCCCTCGGTGCGCGACGGGGTGCCCTGGAGCACTTTCGCGATCTGCGGCTCGAGCTGGCGGTAGACCGCGTCGGGCAGCGCATCGCGCATCGTCATGCGGCCGATGTCGGCGTGCGTGCGGCCGCGCATCGCGAGCCCGGCCGCATTGGCGAACAGGCAGCGGTCATCGCGGTCGAAGTAGGCCACCACCGCCGGCAGGTGGTCGGTCACGTCGCGCAGGAAGCGCTCGCTCTCGGCCAGCTTCTGCTGCGAGGCCTGGCGCTCCTGCATCAGCAGGTCGAAGGTGCGCGACAGGTCGCCGACCTCGTCCTTCGGCGGCGCGTCCTTCATCGGCGCGTAGTCGTCGGCGGTGCGCGAGACCTGCATGTGCTGGCGCAGCCGCGCGAGAGGCGCAAGCTGCGCGCGCGAGGCGGCGAACGCGAAACCGCCGGCCAGCAGCGTCAGCAGGAAGGTGCCGAGCCAGGCGAAGCGCTCGACCTGCGCAATGCGAGAGAACGCCTCCTCGCGCGGATACATCGCGCCGAGCACCCAGTCGGTCTCGCGGATGCGCTTGAAGGCATAGAGCCCGGGTGTACCGCCGCGGTCGGGCGCCTCGAAGGTGCCCTCGAAGCCCGCGAGCGCGCGCCCGAGCGCCTCGCTGTTGGCGCCGCCGTCCACCGCATGCTGCAGGAGCCGGGACTCGTCGGGGTCGTCGATGACGATGCCGTCGAGGCTCGTGATGAACATGTAGCCGCTGCCGCCGAAGCGCACGTTCGCGAGCTCGCCGAGGAAGTTCGTCGCGCTGAGGTTGACGAAGGCCGAGATGACGAAGGCCACCTCGCCCGCCGCGTCGAGCACGGGCTCGGTCATCGCGATCTGCGGCAGGCCGCTGATGCGGTTGCGAAAGGGCTTCGAGATCACGCCGGCCTTGGTCGCCACGGTGCGCTCGAAGTACTCGCGGTCGGCGACGTTGGCCTTGCCGATCTGTTGCGCGCCGTTGAAGTTGGCCACGATCTCCCCCGCGCGGTCGGCGATCGCGATGTTGTCGAAGGCCTCCTTCAGCGCCCTGTGCTGCACGAGGAGATCCTGCAGCCCTGCGGCGCCCTGGAGGCGGTGGGTCTCGATGCTGTCGCCGAAGGTCTTCAGCAGGGTGCGCCGGGCGCGGAACTTCTGGTCCACTGCATCGGCGATCTGCGAGATGCGCTCGAACTCCTCGTCGACGATGGCAGCCTGCATGCTGCGCTTGACCAGGTACAGCGCCGCCGCGGTGACCCCCACCGCCGTGAGGAAGACGAACGCCGCCACGCCCGCCGACATGCGCGCGCGCAGGCTGAGCCGGGGCAGGTGGAAGCGGCGGGCGGGCATGGTCGGGGCTCCGATGTGCTGGGGCGGCGGCCTTCAGCCCGCCATCTCGACGTCGAGCAGCGCTTCGAACTGCGCGAGCGGCACCGGCCTGCTGAACAGGTAGCCCTGGCACAACATCTCGACATGCGCAGCCTGAAGGAACGCAAACTGCGCCTCGGTCTCGACGCCTTCCGCGACGATCTCGAGGTCGAGGTTGCGCGCCATGCCGATGATGGCCTGGATGATCATCTGCACCTTCGGGTCGACGCCGACCTTCTGCACGAAGAACTTGTCGATCTTGATCTGGTTGAGCGGCAGCTGCGTCATGTACGAGAGCGACGAATAGCCGGTGCCAAAGTCGTCCATCGAGAAGCGCACGCCCAGCGCCGCGAGCGCCTGCATCTTCTCGATGGTGTCGGCCACCTTCTCCTGCAGCAGGGTCTCGGTGAGCTCGAGCTCCAGCCGCGTCGGGTCGGCGCCGGTGCGGTGCAGCACGTCGCGCACGCGGTCGACGAAATCGTCGGTGCGGAACTGGCGCGCGCTCACGTTCACCGCGAGCCGCAGGTGGCTGCGCTTGGGGTCGTGGCGCCAGCACTCGAGCTGCCTGCAGGCGGTCTCGAGCACCCACATGCCGATCGGCACGATGAGGCCGGTCTCCTCCGCGAGTTCGATGAACCCGCCGGGCTGCACCAGGCCGCGTGCCGGATGCTCCCAGCGGATCAGCACCTCGGCGCCCACGATGCGGCCGTCGGCCGCGACCTGGCTCTGGTAGTGCAGCACGAACTGCTCGCCCTCGATGGCTGCATGCAGCTCGCTCTCGAGCGTCGCGCGCGCGGTGATTGCCGTCTGCATCGCCGTCTCGAAGAAGCGCAGCGCATTGCCGCCCGCGGACTTGGCGTAGTACATCGCGATGTCGGCCTGCTTGAGCAGGTCTTCGAGCGACTGGCTCGCGCCGCTGAAGACCACGGCGCCGATGCTGCAGGTGCTGTGGTACTGGTGGTCGTCGAGCTGGAACATGCGGTTGATGCTCGCGAGCACGGCCTCGCCGACCGCATTGGCCTGCATGGCCGCCACGGCGCCATCGTCGCTCAGGTTCTCGAGCAGCACCACGAACTCGTCGCCGCCGAGCCGCGCGACCGTGCCGCCTTCGCTCAGGCAGTCCTGCAGCCGCACGGCCACCTGCTTGAGCAGCGCATCGCCGGTGGCGTGGCCGAGCGCATCGTTGAGCGTCTTGAAGTCGTCCAGGTCGAGGAACAGCAGCGCACCATGGCGCGACCGCCGGACGTTCGCGTCGACCGTGGACTGCAGCCTGTGCAGCAGCAACCGGCGGTTGGGCAGGCCGGTGAGAATGTCGTAGAAGGCCAGGTGCTCTATCTCGCGTGCGGCCAGCTTGGCCTCGGTGATGTCGCGCAGGATGACGATGAAACGCGCGGCGGCGCCCTCGCCGATCAGCTTGCGCGAGACCGAAATCTCGAACCAGGTGGTGCCGCGTGCCGCGCGGTTCTCGAACTGCCGCCCCGACGAGAAGCCGGTTTCGAAGGCATCGCGCAGCGCCACCATCACTTCGGCGGCGGCATTCTTCGGCAGCAGGTCCGACAACAGCTTGCCCACCGGCTCGCGCACCTTGATCGACGGCTTGGGGCGGCGCGGCGAATGGAAGCGATAGCAGCGCCCGTCGATCCCGGCTTCGAGCAGCACGTCGGGCAGCGCGTCGAGCGTGGCCTGCAGCTGCGCCTTGCCCTCGAGGATGTCGGCGACGTGGCGCTTCTTCTCGGTGACGTCGCGGTAGACGCACACCATGCCGCCGTCGGGCGTGGGGCTCTTCACCTCAAGAATCACCTGGCCGTTGAGCATCGTGAGCTCCTGATCGTTCTGCGCGAGCAGGTGGCGGGCGTTCTCCTCGTCGAGGCGTTCGAATGGCACGAGCGGCGCGAGCAGGGGCTCGACCCACGGGAAGTAGTCGACGAAACGGCGATTCCAGGTGACGACGCGGTCCTGCGGGTCGAGCAGCACGAAGCCGTCCACCATCGATTCCAGGGCCTGGTCGAGCGTGGCCTTGGAGCGCACCAGTTCCGTGCGGGCGCGCCACTGGCGCCGCAGCTGCGTCATGGCGAAATAGCCGATGCCGAGGATCAGCAGCGCAAAGGCCATCGCCGCGCTCATGATCACGTTGCGCTCCCGGCGCCAGCCTTCGAGCGCCGCATCGATCGGAATGCTCGCGACGATCACCAGGTTCCGGTAGAGCCCGGGCCGCGCCGCCACGATGGCCGGCTTGCCGCCGAGCCGCGACATCATGCGCCGGGGGTGCCCGTCGCTCGCCTGCTCGGTGAGGATCGGCATCAGGGTCCGGCCGGCCAGGTCGTCGCGCGGCGGAATACTGGCGAGCAGCCGGCCGCCCTCGCGCTCCAGCGTGACCTCGAGCCCCCGGATGCTGGCGCCCTGCGCAAGCACGGTGGTGAGCATGGAGACCTGCACCTCGGCCACCGCGACCAGCCTGCTGCCGTCGTCCAGGCGAAGCACGCGCGCAAAGAACAGCACCTGCTGCGAGGTCGTCGGGCTCACCGTGGGCGTGCTGATGGCGAGCATCGAGCCGGGCCGGTCTAGGATCTCCTTCAGAAAGCGCTCCGGCAGATGCACGGTCAACCCCGCGCCCCGGCGGTCGGACGAACCCACCACCGAGCCCTCCGGCGTCAGAAAAGCGACGTACCGCACCAGCAGGCTCTGGCGCACCACGTTCTCGATCAGCTGCGCAGTTTCCGGCTGGGCGATGTCGCGCGCCACGGTGGCCTCATTCGACTTGCGCAGGAACTGCCCGAATCCCGCGAGCAGCACGTCCACCCCGAGCAGCCCGCGATTGAGCGCCGCTTCCGAGGCGTTGATGAACTGCACCGCATGCGCCTCTGCCTCGCCGATCGCCCTTTCGCGCAGCTGCCAGGTCATGAAGCCCGCCACCGCTACGACGGCCGTGAGGAACAGCCCCGCCACGCCGACGACGAAACTGGTGATGCGGCTGGGCAGCGGCTTGTTCACTGGCCGACTGGCGCCTTGATGCCGACCAGGGGGCCGATGGTCTGCTGCCAGACCTCGACGCAGGTCCCGCCACAGCGCTGCAGCCATTTCGGCAGCACGGTGCCGGCAAAGATCTCGCGCCGACGCTTGTCGTCCTCGGCCGACGGGCGGGCCTCGACCATCGCCCCCTTGCTGCCCGAGGTGCAGGCGTCCGCGCCCGTGTTGCAGGCGATGCCGTGGCCGGTGTCGCGCTCCGACTCGCGCCAGACTTCCGCCTCGAGCTTCGGCAGTTCTCGCCGCAGCAGCGCCTGCAGCTCGGGCGGCAGCGTGCTCCATGCATCGGCGTTGGCGCCGAACACCGCGATGCCCCAGCTGAGGGGCATGGTGTAGAGCGACTGGGTCACCTTGTGCAGCCCCAGCGCATTGCCTGACATCGCGCCCGTGATGGCGCACTGGGTGTTCTCCGACTGGATGTTGGCGATGACCTCGGTGAATTCGGTGAACACCGGCACCGCACCGAGCGCGCGGACGAAGTCGGCCTGGGTGTTGCCCGAGACGCGCACGCGCCGTCCCGCCAGGTCGGACAGCTGCTTCACGGGCTGCCTGCAGAAGATCACCTGGGCCGGATAGGCGTACACGGCCAGCAACTCGACGCCGTGCCGTTCGCGCAGCGTGCGTTCGAGGTACGGCCGGAAAGCAGCGACGACCCGGCGCAGCGTGCCCATGTCGGGATTCAGGCCCGCGATGTCGGGTGCGCCCAGTTCGGGGTACTCGTTGCTGACCTGACTCAGCAGCGCGGTGCCGAACGGGATCACACCGATCCGGATGAGATTGAGCATCTCCTGCCCCGGGACGCCGGCCTGGTTGAACGCAACGATGGACGCGTCGTATTTGCCGTTGCTCAGCCGCCGCAGGTCCTCGTTCCAGAAGCGCGCCTCGTGGCGCGTGTACTGGTTCAGGCCGCCCAAGCCGCCGACGATGCGCAGCCGCACAGGGGCGGACGCGGATGCCGGCACAGGCGCGGGCGCAGACGGCTGCGCCCCGCTGCTCGTCGCCGCGATAGCCAGAAAGAGAGCGGCAACATGCACCCCGAGGGTATGCCGCCAGGCCAGAGGTGCTGCGCCGGACTTCATCGCCCGGATCATGATGCCGAAAAGTGCTTCAAGTCACAATTTTTTTACAGAATCACCGATTTTCCGCCAGCGGCGGTCGGCATGCACAAATGCATGTTGCGTCCAGGGCACGGGCCTACCATCGACAGGCCTGAATTTCCGTTGCGCACCGCCCCCCTTCCGATCCCCGCACGCACGCACGCCGATGTCCGCGCCCGACCTTTCTTCCCGCCAGCTGCGCGCCTTCATGGCGCTGGCCGATCAGCGCAACTTCACGCGCGCGGCGCAGACCTGCCATCTGTCGCAGCCTGCGTTCAGCGCCCTGATCCGCACGCTCGAGCAAACCCTGGGCGCGCGCCTGTTCGACCGCGACACCCGCAGCGTGCAGCTCACGCCCGAGGGCCGCCTGTTCGAGCCCTCGGCGCGCCGGTTGCTCGACGACATGCAGGGCGCGATCGGCGACCTGGCCGACCATGCCGAGCGGCGCAAGGGCCGCGTGAGCATCGCGGCCCTGCCCTCGCTCGCGGCGGGCTGGCTGCCGGCCGTGCTGTCGGAGTTCATGCAGGCCTGGCCGGGCATCACGGTCGAGTTGCACGATGCGCTGTCGGACGCCTGCATCGCCCAATTGCGCAACCACCAGGCCGACTTCGCGCTCGCCGCCACCGGTGCCGGCGCGGCCGCGGCGAGCGACCTGCGCGGGCGCAAGCTCTGCGACGACCGCTTCCACCTGGTGTGCCGCAAGGACCATCCGCTCGCCACGGTGTCGCGGCTCACCGCCAGGCAGCTGGCGCCGTGGCCCTTCATCCAGATGGCACGCAACAGCAGCGTGCGCCAGTCGCTCGATGCCGCGCTGCATCCGCTCAGGCTCAACGCGGTGTTCGAGGTCGAGCACCTGGCCACCGTCATGGGCCTGGTGGAGGCCGGCATCGGCATCAGCGTGGTGCCTGCGCTCACGCTGTTCCACTTCCGGCGCGACACGCTCGTGACCCGGCCGCTGCCGCTGCCCGGCCTGACGCGGACCATCTACCTCGTGCAGCGCCGCGAAGGCAGCCTGTCGGTGGCGGCGCAGACGCTGCACGACCTGATCCTCGCGCGCATGTCCAGCCTCGGCTGAGGCGCGGCCAAAAAAAGAAAACGGCCCCGAGGGGCCGTTTTCTTTGGCGCGCAGCCAGCAGCGGCTGCGTTCGTGCCAATTACTTCTTGGCCTTCTTGGCGGGCGCGGCAGCCTTCTTGGCCGGTGCGACAGCCTTCTTGGCCGGTGCGGCCTTCTTGGCGACGGGCTTGGCCGCAGCCTTCTCGGCCTTGCGCTTCGCAGCCTTCGGGTCGATCGCGGCCTTGAAGGCAGCGCCCGGCACGAACTTCGGCACCTTTTGCGCGGCGATCTTGATCTTGGCGCCGGCTTGCGGGTTGAAGCCGGTGCGTGCGGCACGGGCCACTTGCTTGAAGGTGCCGAAGCCGATGAGCTGCACGGGGTCGCCCTTCTTCACGGCGGCGATGATGGAACCGGTGACGGTCTCCAGGATGCGGGCGGCTTCTGCCTTGCTGACGTTGTGGGCGGTGGCGATCTTTTCGACCAGTTCGATACGGTTCACTTGAAATTTCCTTTGGTTTGTTCTCGTCATGTTGCCAATGACGGCGCAGCGCTGGACACGGCTGCAAGCGGCGCGGAGTGTAGCGCACGCGCGCTGCGGACCTCGCGCGGAGGCCCTTCGGGCGCTTGACATTCACACCATGTCAAGGTGGAGACTGGCGTTCTTCCGCAGCAGGAGCACTCGAATGAACGGTACGCACCACCACGATCATCGCCACCACGGCCCGCAGGCACACCGCGAAGCGCCGGCCGAGGCCGCGGCCGAGGGGACGGTCTACACCTGCCCCATGCACCCCGAGGTCCGCCAGGATCACCCGGGCAACTGCCCAAAGTGCGGCATGACGCTCGAACCCGAGATGCCGAGCCTGGACGAGGACGGCGACGGCAAGGGCGACCCGGAACTGCGCGACTTCCAGCGCCGCTTCTTCTGGACGCTGCCGCTCACGGTCGCGGTGGCGGTGCTCGCGATGGCCGGGCACCGCCTGCAGTGGTTCGACATGGCCACGCAGAGCTGGATCGAGCTGGTGCTCTCGGTGCCGATCGTGCTGTGGGCGGGTTGGCCCTTCTTCGTGCGGGCCGCGCAGTCGGTGGCGCACCGCAGCCCCAACATGTGGACGCTCATCGGCCTGGGTACCGCTGCGGCCTTCGCCTACAGCGTGGTGGCCACGATGGCGCCGCAGGTGTTTCCCGCGTCGTTCATGTCGATGGGCCGTGTGGCGGTGTACTTCGAGGCAGCGGCGGTGATCGTCTCGCTCACGCTGCTGGGCCAGATCCTCGAACTCAAGGCGCGCTCGCAGACCTCGGCCGCAATCAAGTCGCTGCTCGGGCTCGCACCCCGTACGGCGCGGCGCATCGGTGCCGACGGCACCGAGGAAGACATCCCGATCGCGCATGTGCATGTCGGCGACCGCCTGCGCGTTCGCCCCGGCGAGAAGGTGCCGGTGGACGGCGTGGTGGTCGAGGGCGAGAGCGCGGTCGACGAATCGATGCTGACCGGCGAACCGCTGCCGGTGGGCAAGCGCGCCGGCGACAAGCTCATCGGCGCCACGCTCAACACCCACGGCGCGCTCGTGATGCAGACGGAAAAGGTCGGCTCGCAGACGGTGCTCGCGGGCATCGTGCAGATGGTGGCGCAGGCCCAGCGCTCGCGCGCGCCAATGCAGCGCATGGCCGACCACGTGGCGGGCTGGTTCGTGATGGCCGTGATCGGCATCGCGGTGGCGACCTTCTTCGCCTGGGGCTTCCTCGGGCCGGCGCCGAGCTGGACCCACGGGCTCATCAATGCGGTGGCGGTGCTCATCATCGCCTGCCCCTGCGCGCTCGGCCTGGCCACGCCGATGTCGATCATGGTGGCCACGGGCAAGGCGGCCACCCGTGGCGTGCTGTTCCGCGACGCGGCCGCGATCGAGAACTTCCGCCGGGTCGATGTGCTCATCGTCGACAAGACCGGCACGCTGACCGAAGGCCGGCCGCGCTTCGAACGCACGGCGGCGGCTGCCGGCTTCGGCGACGACGAGGTGCTGCACCTCGCGGCCAGCCTCGACCAGGGCAGCGAGCATCCGCTTGCGCATGCCATCGTGGCGGCGGCGCGCGAGCGCGGCCTGCGGCTCACCGCGCCCGACGGCTTCGATTCCGAAAGCGGCATCGGCGTGAGCGGCAGCGTCGAGGGCCGCCGGCTCGCGCTCGGCAACACGGCGCTGATGGACCGGCTGGGGGTGGCGGTCGATGCGCTCGAGCCGCAGGCCGAAACGCTGCGCCGCGAAGGCGCGAGCGTGATGTTCCTCGCGGTCGACGATCGCCTCGCCGGCCTGCTCGCGGTGTCCGACCCGGTCAAGGCCACCACCGCGGAGGCGCTCGCGGCGCTGCAGGCCTCGGGGCTGCGCGTGATCATGGCCACCGGCGACGGGCTCACCACGGCGCGCGCGGTGGCGTCGAAGCTGGGCATCGGCGAGGTGCACGGCGAAGTCAAGCCGGCCGACAAGCTGGCGCTGGTCGAGCGGCTGCAGCGCGAGGGACGCATCGTCGCGATGGCGGGCGACGGCATCAACGATGCGCCCGCGCTCGCCCGGGCCGACGTCGGCGTGGCCATGGGCACCGGCACCGACGTGGCGATGAACAGCGCCCAGGTCACGCTGGTCAAGGGCGACCTGCGCGGCATCGCCGAGGCGCGCAGCATCTCGGAGCAGACCATCGCCAACATGAAGCAGAACCTCGGCTTCGCGTTCCTCTACAACGCGCTCGGCATTCCGCTGGCCGCGGGCGTGCTGTTTCCGTTCACGGGCTGGCTTCTGTCACCGATGGTGGCGGCGCTTGCGATGAGCCTGAGTTCGGCCTCGGTGATCGCGAACGCGCTGCGCCTGCGCGGTGCGAGGCGTCCAGGGTGACCGCGCACGCAGCCGTCGAACCCGGCCTACAGACAGGGGGCGCCGTTCGGTGCATGTTGACGCCATGACACAGCCCATCGAACTCATCGTCGAGGAGCCGGCTGTCGGTTCCTATGTCTGGCGCCTGCTCGAAACGGATGCGAACGGAGGCAACCCCCGGGTGCTCCGCGACGCCTTCGATCCCGCGGACACCTACGAAGCCGCGCTCGCCGCGGGACAGCGCGCACTGCAGAGCGAGATCCGTCGCCGCACCGCGCCAGCTCACTCCGGCTAGGCGGCTACGCCGTCAACCCGACGGCGCGCATCACCCAGCGAAAGGCCAGCGCGACGAGCGCGAGGCTGCCCACGCTCGCGAGCCAGATCGCGAACAGCCAACCGAAGCGGCGCAGCCAGCGGCGCTCAGTGGTAGCCATCGCCGTGGCGCACCTTGCCGCGGAACACCCAATAGCTCCACGCGGTGTACATCAGGATCACGGGAATGATCAGCAAGGCGCCGACCAATGCGAAGCCCAGGCTCTGCGGTGGGCCCGCGGCCTGCCAGATGCTGATGTCGGGCGGGATCACGTTGGGCCACAGGCTGATGCCGAGCCCGGTGTAGCCGAGGAACAGCAGCGCCAGCGTGAGCACGAACGGCGCCGCATGGCCCTCGCCACGCAGTGTGCGCAGCAACTGCCATGTGACGAGCGCCACCAGCGTCGGCACCGGCGCGAACCACAGCAGGTTCGGAAAGCTGAACCAGCGCGCCGCGATCGCCTCGTGCGCGAGCGGGGTCCAGATGCTGATCGCGACGATCACGGCCAGCATGAGCCAGGCCAGCGGCCGCGCGAGCGTGCGCATGCGCGTCTGCAGCCGGCCCTCGGTCTTCATCACGAGCCAGGTCGCGCCGAGCAGCGCATAGGCCGCCACCAGCGCGGCGCCGGTGAAGAACGAGAACGGCGAGACCCAATCGAACGGACCGCCCGCATAGTTGCCGTCGACCACCGGCAGCCCGTCGAGGAAGGCGCCGAGCGTCACGCCCTGGAAGAAGGCCGCGGTGACCGAGCCGCCGATGAAGGCATGGTCCCACCAGCGCCGCCGCCCGGGGCGCGCCTTGAAGCGGAACTCGAAGGCCACGCCGCGGAACACCAGCCCGACGAGCATCAGGATCAGCGGCAGGTAGAAGGCGCTGAGGATCACCGCGTACGCGAGCGGAAAGGCCGCCAGCAGCCCCGCGCCGCCGAGCACGAGCCAGGTCTCGTTGCCGTCCCAGACCGGCGCCACGGTGTTCATCAGAACGTCGCGGTCTTCCTTGGCGGGCAGGAACGGAAAGAGGATGCCGATGCCGAGGTCGAAGCCGTCCATCACGACGTACATCATGATGCCGAACAGGATGATGACGGCCCAGATGAGGGGGAGATCAATGCCCATGGCGGCCGTCCTCGGTGTGGTGCGCCGCGCTGGCGGCGGCGTGGTCTTCTTCCTCGGCTGCGGCCGACAGCGGTCGCGCGGGGGTGCGCGGTGCGCCCGGTCCGCCGCGCGGCGGTCGCTCGGCCTCGTCGCCGGCGGGGCCCTTGGCGATCAGCCGCAGGCCGTAGGCCGTGCCCGCGCCGAACACCACGAAGTAGACGACCACGAACAGCAGCAGCGTGAAGCCGACCTGCGCCGTCGAATGCTGCGGCGACACCGCATCGGCCGTGCGCATCAGGCCGTAGACGATCCAGGGCTGACGCCCGATCTCGGTCGTGTACCAGCCCGCGAGGATCGCCACCAGCCCGGCCGGCGACAGCGCGAGCGCGAAGCGAAGGAAGCCCCGCTTTGCATAGACGCGCGCGCCGCGCCGCAGCCAGAGGCCCCAGAACGCGAGCGCGATCATCAGCACGCCCAGGCCGACCATGACGCGGAAGGTCCAGAACACGATGGTGGAGTTGGGCCGGTCCTCGGGCGCGAAGTCTTTCAGCGCGGGAATCTGCCCGTCCCAGCTGTGCGCGAGCAGCAGGCTGCCCGCGCGCGGTATCTCGATCGCGTAGCGCGTGGTCTCGGCCGCCATGTCGGGCCAGCCGAAGAGGATCAGCGGCACGCCCTCGCCTTCGGGCGTGCGCTCCCAATGCCCCTCGATGGCGGCCAGCTTGGCGGGCTGGTACTCGAGCGTGTTGAGCCCATGCTGGTCGCCGATGACCGCCTGCAGTGGCGCCGCGGCGAGCAGCATCCACAGCGCCATCGACAGCATGGTGCGCACGCGCGTGTTGTCGTTGCCGCGCAGCAGGTGCCAGGCCGCGGCGCCCGCCACCATGAGCGCGGTCGCGATGTACGAGGCGACCACCGTGTGCGCGAGCCGGTACGGGAACGAGGGATTGAAGATCACCATGAACCAGTCGACCGGCACCACGCGCCCGTCGATGATCTCGTGGCCCTGGGGCGTGTGCATCCAGCTGTTGGAGGCCAGGATCCAGGTCGCGGAGACCAGCGTGCCGACCGCCACCGCGAGCGTGGAGACGAAGTGCAGCGCCGGCCCCACGCGCTCGCGCCCGAACAGCATCACGCCGAGGAAGCCCGCTTCGAGGAAGAAGGCCGTGAGCACCTCGTAGGCGAGCAGCGGCCCGGTGACGCCGCCTGCAAAGCGCGAGAAGTTGCTCCAGTTGGTGCCGAACTGGTAGGCCATCACCAGCCCCGACACCACGCCCATGCCGAAGGCCACGGCGAAGACCTTGATCCAGAACTGGTAGAGGTCGATGTAGACCTCGCGCTTGGTGCGCAGCCACAACGCCTCGAGCACCGCCAGGTAGCTGGCCAGCCCGATGGTGAGCGCCGGAAAGATGATGTGGAACGAGATCGTGAAACCGAACTGGATCCGCGCGAGCAGGAGGGCATCCATGCAGCTGTACCTTTCCGTGAACCCCGACGGCCGCCACGACAACAACATCGCACGCGGCCGCGCAGGGCGAGGGTTCACCGGAAGGCGGCGTAGGCGAATGTCGCGTCCGCTCCGACCCCGGATGGGCGCGATTCTTAGCCCCCTGCGCAGATCGCGCAAGGGACAAATCGACTCACTCCATGCCGGGCGCATGCAGTTGCAAGGCGCGGTCCAGGCGTGCGGCACGCAGGCCGCGGCAGCGCATGAGGTACCACGCCGCCGGCACCACGAGCATGCTCAGCAGCGGCGCGGTGACCATGCCGCCCACCATCGGCGCCGCGATGCGCGTCATCACCTCGGAGCCGGTGCCGCTGCCCCAGAGGATCGGCAGCAGCCCCGCCATCACCACCGCAACCGTCATCGCCTTGGGCCGCACGCGCTGCACGGCGCCCTCGCGGATCGCCTCGAGCAGCGTGTCGCGGTTCATCGGTTCGCCGGCCTCGAGGCGCCGCGCGAGCGCGTTCTGCAGGTAGACCAGCATCACCACGCCGAACTCGGCCGCCACGCCCGCGAGCGCGATGAAGCCCACCGCCGTGGCCACCGAGACCGCGTGGCCCATGGCCCACACCAGCCAGAAGCCGCCGACCAGCGAGAACGGCACTGCCGCCATCACGAGCGCGGCATCGCCGAACGAGCGGAACAGCAGGTAGAGCAGCACGAAGATCACCGCGAGCGTCAGGGGAATGACGAGCTGGAGCCGCTCGGTCGCGCGCTCGAGGTACTCGAACTGGCCCGACCACGACACCGAATAGCCCGCGGGCAATAGCACCGCCTTGTCGACCGCGGCCTGCATCGCGCCGACGGCGGAGCGCAGGTCGCGGCCGCGCACGTCCACATACACCCAGCCCGAGAGCCGCGCGTTCTCGCTGCGCAGCATCGGCGGGCCCTGCGTGACCTCGATCTTCGCGACGTCGCCGAGCAGCAGCTGCGCGCCGCGCGGCGTCACGAAGGGCAGGTCGCGCAGGCGCTCGAGCGAATCGCGGAATTCGCGCGGGTAGCGCACGTTGATCGGATAGCGCTCGCGCCCCTGCACGACCTCGCCGACGTTGTCGCCGCCGACGGCGGTGGCGACCACGGCCTGCACGTCGGCCACCGAGAGCCCGTGGCGCGCGGCCGCGAGCCGGTCGACCTCGACGTCGATGTAGCGCCCGCCGGTGAGCCGCTCGGCCAGCGCCGACGAGACACCGGGCACGTCCTTCACCGCGGCCTCGATCTGCGTGGCGATCGCGTCGATGGTGGCCAGGTCGGTGCCCGCCACCTTGATGCCGACGGGGCTCTTGATGCCGGTGGCCAGCATGTCGATGCGGTTGCGGATCGGCGGCACCCAGACGTTTGTGAGCCCCGGCACCTTCACCGCACGGTCGAGCTCTTCCACCAGCCGCTCGGGCGTCATGCCTGCGCGCCATTCCGAGCGCGGCTTGAAGCGGATCGTGGTCTCGAACATCTCGAGCGGCGCCGGGTCGGTGGCGGTGTCGGCGCGGCCGGCCTTGCCGAACACGCGCTCGACCTCGGGCACGGTCTTGATGAGCCGGTCGGTCTGCTGCAGCAGCGTGGCCGCCTTCGAGACCGACAGCCCCGGCAGCGCCGACGGCATGTAGAGCAGGTCGCCCTCATCGAGCGGCGGCATGAACTCGCCGCCGAGCCGCGACAGCGGCACCGCCGTCGAGGCCAGCAGCAGCGCCGCCATCACGAGCGTGCCCTTGGGAAAGCGCAGCACGAGTTCGAGCACGGGCCGGTAGGCGGCCATGAGCACACGGTTCACCGGGTTCGAGGCCTCGTGCGGAATGCGACCGCGCACAAGGTAGCCCATGAGCACCGGGATCAGCGTGACCGACAGGCCCGCGGCCGCCGCCATGGCGTAGGTCTTGGTGAAGGCCAGCGGCGAGAACAGCCGCCCCTCCTGCGCTTCGAGCGAGAACACCGGCACGAACGACAGCGTGATCACCAGCAGCGAGAAGAACAGCGCCGGCCCCACCTCGACCGACGAATCCGCCACCAGCCGCCAACGCTCGGCCGCGTCGGGCACGCGCCCCTCGGTGGCCTCGAAGGCCTCGATGTGCTTGTGCAGGTTCTCGACCATCACGATCGCGCCGTCGACCATGGCGCCGATCGCGATCGCGATGCCGCCGAGCGACATGATGTTGGCATTGACGCCCTGCCAGTGCATGACGATGGCCGCGGCCAGCACGCCGATCGGCAGCGCCACCACCGCCACCAGCGCCGAACGCAGGTGGAACAGGAACACCGCGCAGACCAGCGCGACGACGATGAACTCTTCGACCAGCTTGCCGCGCAGGTTGTCGACGGCACGGTCGATCAGGAGCGAGCGGTCGTAGGTGGTGACGATCTCCACGCCGGGCGGCAGGCCCGGCTTGAGCGCTTCGAGCCGCGCCTTCACGGCCTCGATGGTCGAGCGCGCGTTCTTGCCCGAGCGCATGATCACCACGCCGCCTGCGACTTCGCCCTCGCCGTCGAGCTCGGCGATGCCGCGGCGCATCTCGGGGCCGACCTGCACGCTCGCCACGTCGCGCAGCAGCACCGGCGTGCTGCCGGCCAGTGCGATCGGGATGGTGCGGAAGTCGTCGAGCGAGCGCAGGTAGCCGCGCGAACGCACCATGTACTCGGCCTCGGCCGCCTCCACCACCGAGCCGCCCGCGGCCTGGTTGGCCTTCTGCAGCGCCTCGACCACGGTCTGCTGCGCGATGCCGAACGCGCGCATGCGGTCGGGGTCGAGCACCACCTGGTACTGGCGCACCATGCCGCCGATGCTCGCGACCTCGGCCACGTCGGGCACCGTCTTGAGTTCGAAGCGCAGGAACCAGTCGTTGAGCGCACGCAGCTGGCCGATGTCGCGCGTGCCGCTGCGGTCGACCAGCGCGTACTCGTAGATCCAGCCCACGCCCGTGGCGTCGGGGCCGAGCGCCGCGTTCGCGCCCGCGGGCAGCCGGCTCTGCACCTGGTTCAAATATTCCACCACGCGCGAGCGCGCCCAATAGGGATCGGTGTCGTCGTCGAACAGCACGTAGACGAAGGAGTCTCCGAAGAACGAATAGCCGCGCACCGTCTTGGCGCCGGGCACGCTGAGCATGGTGGTGGTCAGCGGATAGGTGACGAGGTCTTCGACCACCTGCGGTGCCTTGCCGGGGTACGGCGTGCGGATGATCACCTGCGTGTCCGACAGGTCGGGCAGCGCGTCGAGCGGCGTGTGCACCACCGACCACCAGCCGGCTGCGACGAGGAAGGCGGTGGCGATCAGCACCAGGAAGCGGTTGCCGACCGACCAGCGGATCAGGGCCGCGATCATCGCTTCTCTCCCTCGGGCGGCGAAGCGGCGGGCGCCGCCATGTTGCCAAGCACCGAACGCAGCCGCGCCTCGGAGTCGATCAGGAACTGGCCGCTGGCCACCGCCTGATCGCCCTCGGCCAGGCCCGACAGCACCTCGGTGTCATCGCCCGCCTCCATGCCCAGCGTCACCTCGCGCGGCGCGAAGGCGCCGCTCGCATTGCGCACGATCACGACCGCGCGCCGCCCGGTGCGGATCACCGCTTCGGTCGGCACCACGAGCCGGCTGACGGACGGCCCCGACAGCGCAAGCCGCAGCAGCATGCCGGGCACCAGGCGCCCGCTGGTGTTGGCGACCTCGAAGCGCGCTTTCAGGGTGCGCGAGGCCGGCTGGATCTCGGGCAGGATCTCGTCGAGCGTGCCCTCGAAAGACTGCGATGCGTCGGCCTGCAGCGTGGCGGTGGCCTTCTGGCCACGCGCGAGGCGCACCGCCTGCGCTTCGGGAATCTCGGCCACCGCCCACACCTTGCCGAGGCCGGCAATGCGGAACAGCGTCATGCCAGGCGTGACCGCGGCACCTTCACGCACGCCGAGCTCGGCCACCACACCGTCGACCGGCGCGGCGATCACGTAGCGCGCCTGCGCGGTGCCGGCCTTCTCGCTCTGCCGGACCAGGTCGGCCGGGATCGACAGGGCCTGCAGGCGCTCGCGGGCCGCCGCGACCAACTCGGCCGGTGCACCCGCGCGACGCAGCGCGAGCCACTCGTTCTGCGGCGCGAGCCAGTCGGGCGCGAACACCGTCGCGAGCGCCTGGCCCTTTCGCACGCGCTCCATCGGCGCGCGCACCGAAAGCCGCTCGACATAGCCGGCCACCCGGGTCTGCACCGCGGCGACAAGGCGCTCGTCGAACTGCACCGTGCCCACGGCATCGAAGGTCGACGCCTGCTCGACGCGCCGCACCTCGGCCACCCGGATGCCGAGGTTCTGCTGCACGGCGGGGCTGATCTTCACGCCGCCCTCCGCGTCGCCGTTGTCGGCATACATGGGCACCAGCTGCATGTCCATGAACGGCGACGGGCCGGGCTTGTCGAAGCGCGGGCCGGGCACCATCGGGTCGTGCCAATAGAGCACCTTGCGTTCGTCCGGCATGGCAGCGGCTTCGGCCTCGGGCGCTGCGGCAGCGGCCATCGGCGCCTCCGCGGGCGGGGCGGTGCGGCGGCCCAGGTAGAAGGCGCCGCCCGATGCCAGCAGCAGCACGCCGACGAGCGACAGGCCCACGACGCGGTTGCGCTTGCCGTTGGGTTGGTTCTGGTTGTCCTGGGTGTTCATTGCGCCTCCTCGGCATCGATCGGCCGGAAGGCCAGTTGGACCTGGGTTCTCGCGAGTTCGCGCTCGAGCGCAAGCAGCCGGCGCCCGGCCTCGACCTCGGCATGGCGCGCCTCGAACAGCGCCGCGAGGCTGCCCTGGGCGCCCCCGTAGGCCGCGGTGGCCGCGGCGATGCGCTGCTGCGCCGGAGCCAGCGCGGCCGTGCGGTAACGCGCGATGCGCTGCCGCAGGCGCTCGGCATCGGCCTGCAGCGTGCGGTATTCGGTACGCGCCGCGCGCACCGCTTCGGCCAGTTCGGCCTCGGCCTTGCCAGCCAGTGCCAGCTTGGCCGCGGTGTCGCGGTCCTGGCGCTCGGCGGGCGCGAGGCGCAGCGGAATGTTCACGCCCACCGACACCATGTCGGCGCGTCCGGAACGCTGGCCGTAGGCGAGTTCCCAGGTCCAGTTGGGTGCGCGCTCCGAAGCGGTGGCCGCCGCCTTGCGCGCGGCCACCTCGGCCTCGCGCCGCATCGCGGCCACGGCCGGGTGCCGCGCCACATAGGCCTCTTCGGCGAGGGTCGGCCGGACGCCCGGCGCCGCCAGCGCATCGGGCGGCACGCCGGTCCAGCGCTGCAGCGCGATGCGCGCGGCGTCCTGCCGCTGCCGGACTTCGGCCACGCCGTCTTCCGCCCCGCCGCTCGCCACCGCGAGCGCCAGCACCTCCTGGCTGCTTGCCGCGGCCGAGGCGAGGCGCGCGCGCGAGGCCTCGACGGCTTCATGGGCGTGGTGCTGGGCCAGCATCGCGAGCTTCAGCGTCTCGCCGGCATAGAAGGCATCGACATACGCGAGCGCGGTTTGCAGCCGGGTGTCGGCGGCGGCCGCCCGCAACTGCACCCGTTCGCGCCCGACCGAGGCATCGGCGGCAGCCTGCCGCGCGGCGCGCTTGTCGGCGGACACCCACTCCTGGCGGATGCCGATGCGCTTCATCGTCATCGGCTCGCGCGCCGTGTGGAAACGGCTGTCGCCCTCGGTGGGCAGGTTCTGCAGCGACAGGCTCAGCGTGGGATCGGGCATTTGGGCCGCGGCATGCGCGGACTCGGTGGCGCTCTGAAGGCCGGCCTCGGCGGCGCGGGCGGTTTCGGAGCGCCGGCTCGCGAGCTGCAGCGCAGCCTCGAGCGACAAGGGTGCGGCCGGCGCAATGCCCGGCAGCAGCGCCACGGCCAGGGCGGCCGCGCGCGAAAGAGAAAAGGACATGAAAACTCCGTGGACGAACGAGGCATTCGCCGGCGCGCGAACATGCCGCGCCGGCAACGGTCAGTCGACGGAGGTGTCAGACCCGCAGTCTGCGGGTCGCGAGAAAGACGGGGTCGGGCGGTGGATGTTGCGCCTCGGGCCGCGCCTGTGCCGGCAGCGCATCGCCTTCGGCGGCCAGCACGAGCGGCAGCGCCAGCACCTGCACGATGGCCGGCAGCGACGGCGTGGCGACCTTCACCGGTTCGAAGGACAGCGACATGTCGGCGTCGTACTGGTGGCACAGCACCGGCTGCGCCGTGTCGGTGCCCTGGCAGGGTTCGCCCGAGGCCATCGCCAGTTCCATCGCTGCCGCAGCCTCGGCCTCGGTCGGACAGGCATAGCCCGCCAGCGCCAGCTGTGCGAACAGCAGCGAGAACACCATGAGGAGCATGGTGGCCTGGCGATGGAGGAAGGAGCGGCGTGCGCGCATGGGAGGCCGAAGTGTAACCAAAAAGTGTCTGTTTGAAGCAGCAACGGAAAAGCCCCCGCGTTGCCGGGCCCACCGCGCGTGCGATGCTTCCGGTTCCGGGATTTTTTCTTCCCGGCCTGCCAGCCCTCAGCCCTTCCGGACCCATCTTGGAGCAGCCACTCGACACCCTTCTGCTGGCCGCGCTGGCGGCGGCACCGCGCAGGTTCCGCCTGCCGCCGCTGCCGGCCGATGCCGAAGCCGCCGAGGCGGCCGGCCCCGCAACGGCGTTGGCCTTTGCGATTGCGGCCGTGCGCACCGCGAGCGAAAGCCGGCTGCCGTCGCCCGCGCAGGCCGAGGCGCTCTTCACACGCGCGCTGGCCCGCCTCATCGAAGAGGCGCTTGCGCCCGACGGCGGCGACCCGGCGTTCAAGGCAGCGGTGTTGCAGGCGCAGGACCGCGACGTGCGCGACCATGTGCGGCTGTCAGGGCAGCGCGCGGCCGACCTGCGCACGGTGCGCAGCGCCGCGGATGCCGTGGCCCATCCCGGCAAGCTGCAGCGCATGCCGGCCGGTGCCTCGCGCGACGCGCTGGCGCAGTTGCATGCACTGGCCGCCGCGGGCGACTGGGCGCAGCTCGCGCAGGCCATGGCAGCCCTGCCTGCGCCCGATGAGCTCCGGGCAGCGAACGCCGCGCTGCAGCGACTGGTGCGCGGCGACGAACTGCTGCGCGTCGACGCCGTGCAGCGCTACCGTGCGCTGTGCGAGCGGCGCGGCCCGCTGGCCGGCAGCGATGCGGCCGCGGCCCAGGGCCGCGCCTCGGCGCGCGAAGGCGAGATGGCCGAGCATGCCGGCGTGCAGGCGCTGCGCGGCATCGCCGACCTGATGAACCGCCGGGCCGCCATGGCGGGCCACAACGGCGGCAGCTACCGCGTGGTGCGCAGCCTGCGCACGCCGGGCGGCTTTCCGGGCGCAGCGAGCAAGGCCAAGGAAGAATGGGACGCCGCGATCGTGCACAGCGCCGATGCGCAGCAGGGCGCCGCGGAGCTCGTGCTGCTGGCCGAGATCAAGGCCTCGCCGGCGGCCGTCAGCGCCGACCTGCCGCGCCTCTTGCGCGGCTTGCAGCGGCTCGCGCAGGCGGACGCCGGCACCGCCTATGCTTTCGCGTCGGACGATGGCGCGACGCACATCCTCGGCGGCTCGCTGCGCCGTCTCCGTCCGCACGGCCATGCGCTGCCGCCGCACGTGATCTATTGCTGCCCCGCGCCGGCCGAGCCGCAGCCGCAGGCGCTGTTGAGCGCGGCAAGCAAGGCCGTGCTGCTGGGCGAGCCCGCGAGCCTGGCTTTCGCGCAGCGCGTTGCGCGCGGCGAACCGGCGCCGCCGCATGCCTCGCTCGCACCGGTGTGGCAGGCGCTCGCCACCGCACCGCGCCTGCGCGCCACGCTGCACCAGGACGAGACCGCGCGCCTGGCACGCGAGGCGATGCTGCATCCGGACGACCTACTGACCGCTGCGGCCGAGGTCTTGCAGGCCGGTTAGCGCGCCGTGGCGCGCGGTGCCGGCGGCTGCGGCTTGAAGGCCTCGCTCCACACGCGCTCGAACGCGGCGCAGAACGCCGCCTGCACCACCGACATCGGCCGGTAGCGGTTGCGGATGATGCGCACCTCGAGCTTTTCGCTGCTCTTGAACGGGCGCACCGCGAGCCCGCTGAACGACTGGCCCGCCACCGCGGTGCGGTCGACCACGGCGATGCCCGCACCGGCCTGGGCGAACCAGCAGGCCGTGGTGGCGGAGCGCACCTCGATGTCGAGCCGCAGCTGCGGCGCGGACTTGCCGTAGGCCCGGTGCAGGCTCTGGCCATAGGGCGTGCCGGCTGGCGAGGTGATCACGCGATGGCCGCGCAGGTCGGCCGGCGTGATCACCGCCTTGGCGGCAAGCGGATGGTCGTCGCGCATCGCACAGGCCAGGCCGCATTGATAGCTCTTGACCGTCACCAGGTTGGGATGCGCATTGGGCAGCAGCCCGATCGCCAGGTCGGCCGAATGCTCGAGCAGCGCATCAACCATGATCGGCGAGACCAGCACCTCGATGCGGCTCCGGAGCCGCGGAAAGCGCTCGTACAGCAGCGCGACCGCGCGCGGCGCGAGCCACGACGCGAGGCTGGCCGACACCGCGAGGCGCAGCGTTCCCGTCTCGGGTTCGGCCAGCGCGCGCGACACGTCGCGCACGCGCTCCACGCCGCGCCAGAGGCTTTCGATCTCCTGGTAGAGCTGCTGCGCCTCGGGCGTGGGCACGAGCCGGCCCTTGACGCGCTCGAACAGCGTGATCCCCACTTGCCGCGCCGCATGCGCGAGCAGCTTGCTCACCGCAGGCTGCGACACATGCAGCAGCTCGGCCGCGCCGTTGACGCTGCCCGTCAGCATCACGGCGCGAAAGACTTCCATGTGGCGCAGGTTCATTGCAAAGGCTCGTTGAAGGACATAACCGAAGGTTAAGGCCTGGACACGTCTTTTCATTTGTGGCGCGGGAAACGCGGCAGAACAATGGTCTCGCTCGAAGAACAAGCCGGAGACAAGACGAATGGACAGGACAATGAACCCCCGCCACGGCGCGACGCGGCGCAGCCTGCTGCAGGCCGCAGCGATGCTCGCGCTCGCACCCACGCTGCATGCACAGCAGCAGTTACAACCAACCCAGGGATTTCCGAGCAAACCGGTGCGCATCTACCTGCCGCAGCCACCCGGCGGCGCGGCCGACCGGCTGGCGCGCCTGTTCGCCGAGAAGCTCGAGGCGCGCTGGAAGCAGTCGGTGCTGGTCGAGAACAAGCCCGGCGGCGGCGTGGTGATCGGCACCCAGGCAACCGTGCGCGCCGCACCCGACGGCCACACGCTGGGCCTGCTCGGCAGTTCGCTCAGCATCAACGCGGTGCAGCGCAAGGACCTGCCCTACGACAGCGTGCGCGACCTGCAGCCGATTGCGCGCGTGGGCTACTACACCGTGGCGCTCGTCGCCGCGGCGGACTTTCCGGCCAGCAACATCCGCGAGTTGATCGCGCTCGCGAAGAAGTCACCTGCGGATGGCATTTCCTTCGGCTCGAACGGCATCGGCACCTCGGCGCAGCTCGCGGGAGAAATGCTCAACCACATGGCCGGCATCCAGCTGCAGCACGTGCCCTATAACGGCGCGGCCAAGATGTACACCGAAATCATCGGCAAACAGATTCCGATGGGCTTCTCGGTCGCGAGTTCGGCCGACATCTTCATCAAGGCCGGCCAGCTCAAGGTGCTCGGCGTGACCAGCGCGAAGCGCAGCCCGCTCTTCCCCGACTGGCCCACCATCGCCGAGACGCTGCCGGGCTACGAGGCGGTCAACTGGGCCGGCTTCGTCGCGCCGGCCGGCGTGCCGCGCGCCATCGCCGAGCGGCTCGCCAGCGATATCGGCGCGGTGCTCGCGATGCCCGACATCGCAAAGGCGCTCGCCGAAATGGGCATCGACGTCGCGCCCCAGGGACCCGACGCGTTCAAGGCCTTCATCCAGGACGAGATCCGGCGCTTTGCCGCGATCACCAAGCCGCTCGGCGCGCCGGTCAACTGATTTCCTTCCATCCTTTCTTCCTTTTTTTCCATGAACGACAGCAAGACCCATTCCTTTGCCCGCCGCATCCCGGTCGATGACGCCGAGTACGACCTCGTGGTGGCGGGCGGCGGCCCCGCGGGCACCGCAGCCGCCGTGTGCGGCGCGCGGCTCGGCCTGCGCACGCTGCTGGTCGAAGCGACCGGCTGCCTGGGCGGCATGGGCACCTCGGGGTTGGTGGCGTCGTTCGGGCCGGTGGCCGACGGCGAGCGCATGCTGGTCGGCGGCTTCATGAAAGAACTGCTCGAGACCATGTGGACGCAGAAGGCCTTCGGCCCGCACGTGGTGCCGGAGTTCCTGAATGCGCAGCTCAACCGCTGGGTGCCTTTCAAGCCCGAGCACCTCAAGCGCATCCTCGACGACTTCGCGCTGCAGGCCGGCGTGGAGCTGCGCTTCTTCACGCGCGTGGTCGAGGCCGAGATGTACGCTGGTGATGGCGACAGCAGGCGCATCGAAGGCGTGGTGCTCAGCAACGTCGAAGGGCTGCGCTACGTGAAGGCCAAGGCCTTCGTCGATGCCACCGGCGATGCCGCACTCGCCGCGCTTGCGGGTGTCGAATGCAAGGTGGTGCTGCGCGACACCGACTCGGTCGCGCCGAGCACGCTGTGCTCGCTGATCGGCGGCATGCACTGGGACGACCCGGCCTACGGCACCGACTGGCGCGGCATCGACGCGGTGAAGAACCGCACCAAGAGCGAGTTGCTGCCGCAGGCCATCGACGACGGCCAGTTCACGCAGGAAGACCGCTTCATGCCCGGCATGAACAAGATCGGCGAGCGCACCGCCACGCTCAACGCCGGCCATGTCTTCAACCTCAATCCGCTGTCGAACCGCAGCCTGTCGGATGGGATGGTGTTCGGCCGCAAGCTGGCCGTGGAGTACCTCGACTTCTATCGCAAGTACGTGCCGGGCTGCGCCGACATCGAGCTGTTGACCACCGCGCCCGTGATGGGCGTGCGCGACTCGCGCCGCATCGTCGGCGAATTCGAGCTCGGCATCGAGGACTTCCGCAACCGCCGCCAGTTCGCCGACCAGATCGCCGTGTACAACCGCCCGACGGACGTGCATCCGACCGACACCTCGAAGGCCGAGTACGAGCGCTTCATGAAGGACTTTCACGGCAAGGACAACCTCGGCCTCGGCGGCTGCGTCGGCATTCCGTACAGCATCCTCGTGCCGCGCGGCTCGGAGAACCTCTGGGTCGCGGGGCGCTGCCATTCGAGCGACACCAAGGTGCACGGCTCGATCCGCGCCCAATCGGCCGCCTACATGATGGGCCAGGCAGTGGGCACCGCCGCGGCACAGTCGATCGCGACCGGGCAGCCGGCCTGCGACCTCGACACGCGGGTGCTGGTGGAGACCTTGCGCGAGGCCGGGGCGTACCTGCCGCAGGCGGCGCTGTCGGCGAGGATGACGCGGGCGTAGCCTGGGGCCGACGAAGCACCACCAACTGAAAAGCCCCTGATTCCGTTAAGAATCAAGGGCTTAGAAGAGTGGTGGCCTGGGGCGGAATCGAACCACCGACACGCGGATTTTCAATCCGCTGCTCTACCAACTGAGCTACCGGGCCTTGGTGTGCAGCCCTAAATTATACAGCGCTTCTGCGGCCTCTTGAAAGATCGACCCCAAGTTGTTTGAGCTTGCGGTACAGATGGGTGCGCTCGAGGCCGGTCTTCTCGGCGACGCGGGTCATGGAGCCGTTCTCCATCGCGAGATGGAACTCGAAGTACGCCTTCTCGAAGCCGTCGCGCGCGTCGCGCAGCGGGCGGTCGAGGTCGAAGCTCTGGGTCGACTGCGGTCCGGCGTCGGGCACGGGAACCGATGCGAGCGAGGCCATCAGCAGGCTGTCGCCGGTGGTGGTGATCGCGACCGGCTGGCTGGTGCCGCTGGCGGGCGGCACGATGCCGGCGGCCACGCGCCGGGCGTTCTCGCGCGCGAGGCCCTGCTCCACGTTCTTGAGCAGCTTCTGCATGGTGATCGGCTTTTCGAGGAACGCGAAGGCGCCGATACGCGTGGCGTCGACCGCCGTGTCGATGGTGGCGTGGCCGCTCATCATGATGACGGGCATGGTCAGCAGGCCGGCGGCCGACCATTCCTTGAGCAGCGTCACGCCATCGGTGTCGGGCATCCAGATGTCGAGCAGCACCAGGTCGGGCCGGGCACGCTGGCGCGCTGCGCGCGCTTCGGAGGCGTTTTCCGCCAACTCCACGTTGTGGCCCTCGTCATTGAGAATTTCGAAGAGCAGGTCTCTGATGCCCAGCTCGTCGTCGACCACGAGAATGTTTGCCATGAGTGCTGCTTGTTGTCTGCGCCGGTATCTGCAAGGTGTGTCGGTACGCCCGTCGATCGGTTCATCACTCCATCGCCTGCGCGCGGCGGCATTCGCGGGCGCTCAGGTGGCGGAAGAATTCGGATCTTCGGTGTGAGCGACCGCTGTTTGCGAGCCGCTTGCCATTGCGAATGATAGCGAGACTTGGGCCCCCGCTACAGCCCCATCGACAATGCGGTTGGAAAGCTCGATGCGCGCGCCGTGCTCGTCGGCGATCTTCTTGACGACGGCGAGGCCAAGACCTGTACCTTTAGTTTTCGTCGTGACGTAAGGCTCGAAGGCGCGCTTGAGGATGTGCTCGGCAAAACCGGGGCCGCTGTCCTGCACGGTGAGGCGCACGCGCTGGCCCGAATCGCCGACGCGGGTGCGGATGACGACCTCGCCGGCGCGGCCGGTGGTGCTGGCGGCGGACTCGGCGGCGTCCTGCGCGTTCTGCAGCAGGTTGTGGATGACTTGGCGGATCTGCTGTGCGTCGCCGCGAACGGGCGGGCAGCGCTCGTCGAGCTCGGAGTGCAGCGCGACCGAGGCGTTCTCGGCGTGGTACAGCTGGAGCACGTCGACGAGCAGCGCGTTGAGGTCGACCGGCTTGAGGTCGGCCGCCGGCAGACGCGCGTAATCGCGGAACTCGTTGACGAGCCGCTTCATGGCGTCGACCTGGTCGACGATGGTCTTGACCGACTTGACGAGCACGGCCTGCTCGGGCGGCGCGACCTTGCCCGAAAGCTTCATCTCGAGCCGCTCGGCCGAGAGCTGGATCGGGGTGAGGGGGTTCTTGATCTCGTGGGCCAGGCGACGCGCGACCTCGCCCCAGGCCTGGGCGCGCTGGGCCGAGACGATCTCGGAGATGTCGTCGAACACGAGCAGCCGCGCAGCGCCCGGCAGCTCGGCGCCGCGCGCGACGATGTTGATCGCGCTGTCCTGGTGCGGCGGCAGGTCGTTGCCGGAGGCATGCAGCTCGAACGCATGCTGCCAGTGGTCGAGGCCGTGCTGCAGGCGCTCGACCTGGAACTCGTCGAACTGCTGCTGCACGCTCTGGCCGAATTCGGCGAGGCCCGGCACGCCGGCGAGCGGCATGCCTTCATAGGCAGCCAGCGGCGCCCGCAGCACGCGCGTGGCGCCGGGGTTGGTCGACAGGATGGTGCCGCTGGCGTCGAGCACGATGACGCCCGAAGTGAGGTTGTCGAGGATGGTCTGCAGGTTGGCGCGTGCGGCGTCGAGCTGGCCCATGGTTTTCTCGACGGCGCCGCGCGCGTCTGACAGCTGCTGGGTCATGACGGCGAACGAGCGCGTGAGGCCGCCGAGCTCGTCCTTGCCCTGCAGCACGGCGGTGGGGCGCAGGTCGCCGGCGGCCACCTGCCGCACGCCGTCGGCCAGCACGAGCAGCGGCCGCGCGAGCTGGTTGCCGAACAGCACCGCGAGCAGCACGGCGCCGAACACCGCCAGAAAGAGGCTCAGCGTGAGGGTGCCGATGTACATCCGACGCAGGCCCTCGCGCGCGAGCGCACGCTCCTGGTATTCGCGGTTGGCCTCCTGCACGGCGAGCGCATTGGCGACCACCGCGGGCGGCAGCGGCTGCGTGACCTGCAGGAAGCGCGGCGCGGTGTCGAAGTCGAAGCCGGGGCGCTGCACCATCGCAAGCACGCGCACGCTGGCCGGCGGCAGGCTGGCGCCGGGTGCGGCGGTTTCGTCGAGCCCTTCGATGCGCGCGACGACACGGTCGGCGCGCACCTGCCGCAGTTGCTGAATGGTCGGCCGCTCCGGGCTGAGCTGGAAGCGCGAGGTACCGGCGCTGGCCACCAACTGGCCTGTCTGCGTCCAGAGCGCGACGTCGCTGGCCTGGAGTTGGTTGCGGATGCGCTCGAGCGCGAGGCCGGCGCTGGCGTCGGGCACCTCCACCAACTGGGCGCTCGCCACGCGGGTCTTGGCGGCGAGGTCGTCCGAGAGCGAATCGAGCGTGGCGCGCCCGAGGTTGAGGCCGGCATCGAGCGCGCCTTCGACCTTGACGTCGAACCAGCTCTCGATCGAACGCGCGACGAACTGGTAGGACACCACGTAGACCAGTGCGCCCGGCACCACGCCCACGAGCGCGAAGATGGCCGCGAGCTTGATGAGCAGCCGACTGCCGAACTTGCCCTGCTGCAGCCGCCGCAGCAGGCGGAACGCGACCCAGCCGATCACGAGCACCAGCAGCACCGCGACGACGACGTTGATGCCGAACAGCCGCACGTAGTAACGCTCGTAGAGCGCACGGTTGTTGGTGGCCTGCGCGAGCAGGAACATCAGCACGAGCCCGATGGCGGTGACGAGCGCGGCACCGACGCTGACGGCCCAGCGCAGGGCGCGGGAGCGGCGCGCGGCGGGCGTGTCCGCTGCGGCGCTGCGCGGCTTGCCGATGCTCACCGCTGCTTCTCCACCGGCAGCCGGGCGCTGCGCTCGGCCACGATGTTCCAGTCGGCCTGGCCGACCACGCCAATCTGGAACGGACGCGGCAGCTGCGAGGTGTCGAGCCGGAAACGGAACATGACCTGGTGCGCCGCCTCATCGCCGATGTCGGCGACATCGCCGAGCCGCAGGCGGCCGACGCGCTTGACGGCCTCCATGGCGTCGGCGAGGCTGTCGAAGTTCTGGTTCAGCGAGACGCCGAAGCCCGCGGTGCCGTTGATCGGCACAGGCGACACATTGAGCCGCCAGCGGCGCGTGAGCGGCTGGTATGCGAGCCGCATGTGGCGCGTGACCTGGGCGACCTTGCGGTCGGTCCAGTACCAGCGCTCCTGGACGACCTCGGCCTCGGCGAGGAAGTAGATCGCGATGCCCTTGTCGAGCACCTCCTCGACCAGCGCGGGCAGCTCGAACTGCACCGCGGCGGTCAGGTAGACGCCGTCGTCGGCCTGTTCGAGGCGCATCTGCGTGACGGTCGGGGCGGCGCGAACCTGCGCGGCCGCGTCGAGCGGCAACCAGCCCGGCAGCGCCAGCAGCGCCCAGGCCAGGAACAGCGCGGCCAGGGGCGCCAGTGCACGCCGCCGGCCGCGGACTTCAGCGCGGGCGTTGTTTTTCAAGCAGGGCGTAGAAGAAGCCGTCGTGGTCACCTGAGGGATTGTCCGGGACGGCGCGGGCAATCGCCCCGCTTTGGGGGAGCAAATGGCCGGGCGAACCCGCCAATCGGGCGTTGGTGTTGTGCGCAAGGAACGCATCGATTTGTTGCGAACCCTCTTCCCTGAACACCGAACAGGTGCAATAGAGCAGCCGGCCGCCGGGCCGGACGAGGGGCCAGAGCGCGGCAAGCAAGGCAGCCTGCTGCGCAGCGAGCTGCGAGGTGTCGCTCTCGCGGCGCAGCCAGCGCACGTCGGGATGGCGCCGCACGATGCCCGAGGCGGTGCAGGGGGCGTCGAGCAGGATCGCATCGAAGGGCGTGCCGTCCCACCAGGCGGCGGGGCGCGAGGCGTCGGCCACGACGACGTTGGCGCAGAGGCCGAGCCGGCCGAGGGTGTCGTCGATGCGGCGCGCGCGCGCCGCGTCGACCTCGAGCGCGGTGACCTCGACGGCCGCGGGGCCGGCCAGCTCGAGCAGGTGCGCGGTCTTGCCGCCGGGGGCGGCGCAGGCGTCGAGCACGCGCAACGGTGCGGCAGCACTGGAAGCACCGGCCGGGGGCAGCATGCCTTCGAGCAGCAGCGGCGCGGCGAGCTGCGCGGCCGCGTCCTGCACCGAGCATTCGCCAGCAGCAAAGCCCGGCAGCTGGTGCACGGGCCGCGCGCGTGCGAGCTGCAGGCCGGCGGCGCCCACCGGCACGGCCGACAGGCCGACCGCCTCCAGGGCCAGCTGGTACGCGGCCACGCTGGTCTTCAGCAGGTTGACGCGCAAGGTCATCGGCGGCTGCGCGTTGTCGGCCGCGAGCACGCGCTGCCACTCGCGCGGATGGTCGCGCTTGAGACGCTCGATCCACCAGCGCGGATGGTTCCACTGCGCCACGGGCTCATGGTCGGTGGCGGTGACGAGCTCGTCGCGCTCGCGCAGAAAACGCCGCAGGCAGGCATTGATGAAGCTCGCCTGTGCGCGCGTGGCAGGGTTGCGCTTGGCGGCCTCAACGGCCTGGTCGACCAGGGTGAAGGGTTCGTAGGGCGAATGCTGCGCATCCCAGGCCAGCGCCAGCGCGGTGCACAACAGCGCGTCGGGCAACGGCGGCGGTGTGCGCTTGGCCAGATGGCGGCGCAGCGCCTCGGCGCGGCCGAGCCAGCGCAGCACCTGGAAGCCGAGCGCCTGCACGCCCGGGCGCAGGGCCGGCTCGACGGACTCGAACGCGACGGTGCCCGAGCTGCCGGCGCGGATCGACGCGAGCGCGGCTGCGGTCAATTGCAGCTGGCGCCACAGCGGGGGCTGCTGCCCCGGCGGGACCGCATCGGCTGAAAGGTCGGAAGGTAGGTCTGCCAAGTTGGAGCGATCGTAACGGGCGGGCGCACGGCGCTGAAAGCGCTGCGCCCCGCGAATCAATAGAAGAAGGAAAGGATACGGAGTTCCACGCGGTGCGGGCGGCTGCGACCTCAGAGCAGCGGCGCGGCCGGACGCAGCCGCACCATCCAGGCCACGAGCACGGCCGGGAACTGCATGATCGCGGCGTTGTACTGCGCCACCGCCAGGTTGAACTGGCCGCGCGCAATCTCGGCCGCGGCCGACGGCTCGGGCCAGGCCATCGGCTCCGCGGCGGTGACGGAAACCGCGGCCGCGCCGTCCTGCAACAGCGGCACGGGCCGCGAGAGCGTGCCGTCGGCATCGAAGACGGTCACCGCGTCCGGATACTGACGCTGCCAGGCGCCGATCAGCACCTGCAGCGCAGTGCCGAGCGCCGCCATGCCGCCGGGATCGAGCGGCCGCACGCGGGTCGCGCCGAGCAAGGTCGCGAGCTGGGTGGTGGCGGCCTGCAGCGGCGCCACGGCGGCTGAAAAGGCCGGCGGCGCGGAAGAAGAAGGAGAAGACGAAGAAGAGCCCGACGAAGCGCCCGGGTGCGCGCTCTCGTGCGCGCCTTCGGTGATGCGGGCCTGGACGAAGTCGAGCTGCCGGCGCAGCGCCGCATCGAGCGTGGCATAGGCCTGCAGCACGGCCGAGCGCTGGCGCACGAGCCGGTTGTAGGCACCCACGAACCAGAACAGCAGCACAGCGAGCACGACCCAGGCAGCGAATGAATCGGGCAAGAGGCTCATCGACAACGACGCTTCACGACAGCAACAGCAACAACAAGCAAGGTGCTCAACAAATAAAAACGCCCCCCGGCCGGATCGGTCGGGGGGCGTCGGATACCGGTCATGCCGGCGATGCTAACCCGTTATTCGGACGCGGCGCCTTCGCTGGCGTCGGCCGTGGTGGACTCATCGCTCGTCGAACCCGCCAGCTCGGCGGCCTCGGACTCGGCGATGGCACGGCGCTCGGCGTCGTCCATCGCGTCCTTGGCCCGGCGTGCCTGGTGGTAGGCCATGCCGGTGCCTGCGGGAATCAGGCGGCCGACGATGACGTTTTCCTTCAGGCCGCGCAGTTCGTCGCGCTTGCCCATGATCGCGGCCTCGGTCAGCACGCGCGTCGTTTCCTGGAACGACGCAGCCGAGATGAACGAGTCGGTCGAGAGCGACGCCTTCGTGATACCGAGCAGCAGGTTCGTGAACGTCGCGGGGATCTTGCCTTCGGCGCGCAGGGCGTCGTTGGTGTTGAGCATTTCGCTGCGTTCGACCTGTTCGCCGGAGATGTAGCTGGTCTCGCCGATGTTGTCGACCACGACGCGGCGCAGCATCTGGCGAACGATCACCTCGATGTGCTTGTCGTTGATCTTCACACCCTGCAAGCGGTACACATCCTGCACTTCGTCCACGATGTAGCGCGCGAGCTCTTCCGAACCCAAGAGGCGCAGGATGTCCTGCGGGTCCGCCGGACCGTCCACCACGCTCTCGCCCTTGTTCACCACCTGGCCTTCGTGCACGAGGATGTTCTTTTCCTTCGGCACGAGCTCTTCGTAGACGCCGCCTTCGGGGTCGGTGATCTGCAGGCGAATCTTGCCCTTGGTTTCCTTGCCGAACGACACGGTACCGGTCATCTCGGCCAGCATGCCCTTGTCCTTGGGCGAGCGGGCTTCGAACAGCTCGGCAACGCGCGGCAGACCGCCGGTGATGTCGCGCGTCTTCTGGCCTTCGACCGGAATACGCGCCAGCACTTCGCCGGGGCCCACGTCCTGGCCGTCGCGGATCTGCACCAGCGAGCCGATCGGGAAGCCGATCGTCACCGAGTGGTCGGTGCCCGGAATCTTCACTTCGGCGCCGGAGGCGTCGATGAGCTTCACCTGCGGGCGCACGACCTTGGCAGCGCCGCGGCGCTTCGGGTCGATCACGACCAGGGTCGACAGACCGGTCACTTCGTCCACCTGCTTGGCGACCGTGAGGCCTTCCTCGACGTTCTCGAACTGCGTCTTGCCGGCGAACTCGGTGATGATCGGGCGCGTCAGCGGATCCCAGTTGGCGAGCACGTGGCCGGCCTTGATCTGCTGGTCGGCCTTGACGGCCAGGGTCGCGCCGTACGGCACCTTGTGGCGCTCGCGCTCGCGGCCGTGTTCGTCATGGATGACGATCTCGCCCGAACGTGCAATCACCACCAGTTCGTTCTTGCTGTTGGTCACGTAGCGCATCGTGGCGTTGAAGCCGATCACGCCGTTGGACTTGGCTTCGACGCTCGAGGCCACCGCCGCACGCGATGCCGCGCCACCGATGTGGAACGTACGCATCGTCAGCTGCGTGCCCGGTTCGCCGATCGACTGCGCCGCGATCACACCGACGGCTTCGCCGATGTTGATCAGGCCGCCTCGGCCCAGGTCCCGGCCGTAGCAGGTCGCGCAGATGCCGAAGCGGGTTTCGCAGGTCAGCGCGGTACGGACCTTGACTTCGTCGACGCCCTCGGCCTCCAGGACCTCGATGTTGTCTTCGTCGAACATCTCGCCGGCCTTCAGCAGCACCGAACGGTTTTCCGGATGCAGCACATCGTCCGCAGCCGAGCGGCCCAGGATTCGGTCGCGCAGCGACTCGATCACTTCACCGCCTTCGACGATGGCGCGCATCAGGTAGCCGCCGTGCGTGCCGCAGTCCTGCTCGGTGACCACCAGGTCTTGCGTCACGTCGACCAGGCGACGCGTCAGGTAGCCCGAGTTCGCGGTCTTCAGTGCCGTGTCGGCCAGGCCCTTCCGGGCGCCGTGGGTGGAGATGAAGTACTCCAGCACGTTCAGGCCTTCGCGGAAGTTCGCGGTGATGGGCGTCTCGATGATCGAACCGTCGGGCTTGGCCATCAGGCCCCGCATGCCGGCCACCTGTCGGATCTGCGCAGCGGAACCGCGCGCGCCCGAGTCGGCCATCATGTAGATGGAGTTGAAGGACTCCTGCTCGACTTCCTTGCCGTGGCGGTCGATGACCTTCTCTTTCGAGAGCTTGGCCATCATCACCTTCGACACTTCGTCGCCGGCCTTGCCCCAGATGTCCACCACCTTGTTGTAGCGCTCGCCGGAGGTCACCAGGCCCGAGACGTACTGCTGCTCGATCTCCTTCACTTCCTTGGCGGAGCGCTCGATGATGCCGTGCTTCTCGGCAGGCACGAGCATGTCGTCGATGGCGATCGAGATGCCGGCCTTGGTCGCCAGGCGGAAGCCGTTCTGCAGCAGCTTGTCTGCGAACACCACGGTTTCCTTCAGGCCACACTTGCGGAACGAGATGTTGATGAGCTTGGAGATTTCCTTCTTCTTCAACGCCTTGTTGATGTTCGAGAACGGCAGCCCCTTGGGCAGGATCTCGGACAGCAGCGCACGGCCCACCGTGGTGTCCACGAGCGAGGTCGACGGCGTGAATTCGCCGGTTTCCTTGTTCTTGGTGTACTCGGTGATGCGCACAGCGACCTTGGCGGTCAGCTCGACCTCGTTGGCGTCGAGTGCGCGCTGAACTTCACCGATGTCGGAGAAGATCAGGCCCTCGCCCTTGCCGTTGATGCGGTCGCGGGTCGTGTAGTAGAGGCCCAGCACCACGTCCTGCGAAGGCACGATCGAGGGCTCGCCCGAGGCCGGGAACAGCACGTTGTTGGAGGCCAGCATCAGCGTGCGGGCTTCCATCTGCGCTTCCACCGACAGCGGCACGTGAACGGCCATCTGGTCGCCGTCGAAGTCGGCGTTGAACGCCGCGCAAACCAGCGGGTGCAGCTGGATCGCCTTGCCTTCGATCAGGATCGGCTCGAAGGCCTGGATGCCCAGGCGGTGCAGCGTCGGAGCACGGTTCAGCATGACCGGGTGCTCCTTGATGACCTCTTCGAGGATGTCCCAGACCACCGGCGTGCCGGATTCGACTTCCTTCTTTGCCGCCTTGATGGTGGTGGCGATGCCCATGGCTTCGAGGCGCGAGAAGATGAAGGGCTTGAACAGCTCGAGCGCCATCAGCTTGGGCAGGCCGCACTGGTGCAGCTTGAGCGTCGGGCCCACCACGATGACCGAACGGCCCGAGTAGTCGACGCGCTTGCCCAGCAGATTCTGGCGGAAGCGGCCGCTCTTGCCCTTGATCATGTCGGCCAGCGACTTGAGCGCGCGCTTGTTGGCGCCCGTCATGGCCTTGCCACGGCGGCCGTTGTCGAGCAGCGAGTCGACGGCTTCCTGCAGCATCCGCTTTTCGTTGCGCGCGATGATTTCCGGAGCCTTGAGCTCCAGCAGGCGGCGCAGACGCGAGTTGCGGTTGATGACGCGGCGGTACAGGTCGTTCAGGTCGGAGGTCGCGAAGCGGCCGCCGTCCAGCGGCACCAGCGGACGCAGGTCCGGTGGCAGCACGGGCAGCACTTCGAGCACCATCCAGTTGGGCTTGATGCCCGACTTGCGGAAGGCCTCGAGCACCTTCAGGCGCTTGGAGTTCTTCTTGACCTTGACTTCGGAGCCGGTCAGGTCGCCGCGCAGCTTCTCGATCTCGCTGTCGAGCTCGATGCCCTCCAGCAGGTCCTTGATGCCTTCGGCGCCCATTTTGGCGATGAACTCGTCACCGTATTCCTTGCGCTTCGCATCGAAGTCGTCCTCGGACATGATGCTGAACTTCTTCAGCGGGGTCATGCCGGGGTCGGTCACCACGTAGGCTTCGAAGTACAGCACGCGCTCGATGTCGCGCAGCGTCATGTCGAGCACGAGGCCCAGGCGCGACGGCAGCGACTTCAGGAACCAGATGTGCGCGCAGGGCGCGGCCAGGTCGATGTGGCCCATGCGCTCGCGGCGCACCTTGGTCTGCGTGACTTCGACGCCGCACTTCTCGCAGATCACGCCGCGGTGCTTCAGGCGCTTGTACTTGCCGCACAGGCACTCGTAGTCCTTGATGGGGCCGAAGATCTTGGCGCAGAAGAGGCCGTCGCGCTCGGGCTTGAACGTGCGGTAGTTGATCGTCTCGGGCTTCTTCACCTCGCCGAAAGACCACGAACGGATCTTCTCGGGCGAAGCCATGCCGATCTTGATGGCATCGAAATGCTCATCGGGTGTGAACTGCTTGAACAGGTCGAGTAGCGATTTCATGTGACTCTTTCCTCTTCTGATTACGAACGCTCGAGCTCGATGTCGAGGCCCAGCGAACGGATTTCCTTGACCAGCACATTGAACGACTCCGGCATGCCGGCTTCGATGGTGTGCTCGCCCTTGACGATGCTTTCGTACACCTTGGTACGGCCTTGCACGTCGTCGGACTTCACGGTCAGCATTTCCTGCAGCACGTAAGCGGCGCCGTAGGCTTCGAGCGCCCACACTTCCATTTCACCGAAGCGCTGGCCGCCGAACTGCGCCTTGCCGCCGAGCGGCTGCTGCGTGACGAGCGAGTACGGACCGGTCGAGCGCGCGTGCATCTTGTCGTCCACCAGGTGATGCAGCTTCAGGAAGTGCATGTAGCCGATGGTGACGGGACGCTCGAACTGGTCGCCGGAGCGGCCGTCGAACAGGTAGGCCTGCGTGCGCGTGTCGGTCAGGCCCTTGAGCTTGGCGATATCGTCCGGGTAGGCGAGCTTCAGCATGCCGCGGATTTCCTCTTCCGAGGCACCGTCGAACACCGGCGTCGCGAAGGTCGCGCCGGTCTGCAGATTGGCCGCCATCTCCAGCACGTCGCCGTCGCTCAGCTGGCTGAGGTCTTCCTTGCGGCCCGAGCCGTTGTAGAGCTGCTCCATGAACTTGCGCAGCTCGGCCACCTTGGCCTCCTGCTGCAGCATGTCGCCGATGCGCTGGCCGATGCCCTTGCCGGCCCAGCCCAGGTGCACTTCGAGCACCTGGCCCACGTTCATCCGCGAAGGCACGCCCAGCGGATTCAGGCAGATGTCGCACGGCGTGCCGTCGGCCATGTGGGGCATGTCCTCGACCGGAACGATCTTGGAGACAACACCCTTGTTGCCGTGGCGGCCGGCCATCTTGTCGCCGGGCTGCAGGCGGCGCTTGACGGCCAGGTAGACCTTGACCATCTTGAGCACGCCCGCGGGCAGCTCGTCGCCCTGCGTGAGCTTCTTGCGCTTTTCCTCGAAGGCGAGGTCGAAGCTATGGCGCGTCTGCTCGAGCGAGTTCTTGATCGACTCGAGCTGCGACGCCACTTCGTCGTCCGCCGGGCGGATGTCGAACCAGTGGAACTTCTCGACCGACGACAGGTAAGCCTTGTCGAGCTTGGTGCCCTTGGCCAGCTTGTTCGGGCCGCCGTTGGCGACCTTGCCCGTCAGCAGCTTCTCGATACGATCGAACGCGTCGGCTTCGACGATGCGAAGCTGATCGTTCAGGTCGAGGCGGAAGCGCTTGAGTTCGTCGTCGATGATCTGCTGGGCGCGCTTGTCGCGCGTGATGCCTTCGCGGGTGAACACCTGCACGTCGATCACGGTGCCTTGCGAGCCCTGGTCCACACGCAGCGAGGTGTCCTTCACATCGGAAGCCTTCTCGCCGAAGATGGCGCGAAGCAGCTTCTCTTCAGGCGTCAGCGTGGTCTCGCCCTTCGGCGTGACCTTGCCCACGAGCGTGTCGCCCGGTTGCACTTCGGCGCCGACATAGATGATGCCGGACTCGTCGAGGCGGTTGAGCTGCTGCTCGGCCAGGTTCGGGATGTCGCGCGTGATTTCCTCGGCACCGAGCTTGGTGTCGCGCGCCATCACCACCAGTTCCTCGATGTGGATCGAGGTGTAGCGGTCTTCAGCCACGACGCGTTCCGAGATCAGGATCGAGTCTTCGAAGTTGTAGCCGTTCCAGGGCATGAACGCGATCAGCATGTTCTGACCGAGGGCCAGTTCGCCGAGGTCGGTCGATGCGCCGTCGGCGATCACGTCGCCCTTGGCGATCTTGTCGCCGCGCTTGACGATCGGACGCTGGTGGATGTTGGTGTTCTGGTTCGAACGCTGATACTTGATCAGGTTGTAGATGTCCACACCGACTTCACCGGCAGCCGCTTCGGCGTCGTTCACGCGCACCACGACACGGGTCGCATCGACGTAGTCGACGATACCGCCACGGGTTGCCGTGACCACGGTGCCCGAGTCGACCGCGGAGACGCGTTCGATACCGGTACCGACCATCGGCTTTTCGGGGCGCAGCACGGGCACGGCCTGGCGCTGCATGTTGGCGCCCATCAGCGCGCGGTTCGCATCGTCGTGCTCGAGGAACGGCACCAGCGATGCGGCCACCGACACGATCTGCGCGGGCGACACATCCATGTACTGGACGCGCTCTGCACCGACCAGGATCGATTCGCCGGCTTCACGCGCCGACACGAGGTCACCGGTCAGCTTGCCGTCCTTGTCCAGGGCCGCATTGGCCTGGGCGATCACGTACTTGCCTTCCTCGATGGCCGACAGGTAGTCGATCTCGTTGGTGACCTTGCTGTCGGCCACGCGGCGGTACGGCGTCTCGATGAAGCCGTATTCGTTCAGGCGGGCGTACAGGGCCAGCGAGTTGATCAGGCCGATGTTCGGGCCTTCGGGCGTTTCGATCGGGCACACGCGGCCGTAGTGGGTGACGTGCACGTCGCGCACTTCGAAGCCGGCACGCTCGCGCGTCAGACCGCCCGGGCCAAGGGCCGACACGCGGCGCTTGTGGGTGATTTCAGACAGCGGATTCGTCTGGTCCATGAACTGCGACAGCTGCGAGGCGCCGAAGAATTCCTTCAGCGCGGCCGAGATCGGCTTGCTGTTGATCAGATCGTGCGGCATGAGCGGCTCTTGCTCGGCCTGGCCCAGACGTTCCTTGACGGCCTTCTCGATACGCGCGAGGCCGGTGCGGTACTGGTTCTCGGCCAGTTCGCCGACGCAGCGCACGCGGCGGTTGCCGAGGTGGTCGATGTCGTCCACTTCGCCGTTGCCGTTGCGCAGGTCGACGAGGATCTTGACCACGGCCAGGATGTCCTCGTTGGTCAGCACCATCGGGCCGGTCGATTCGTCGCGGCCGACCTTGGCGTTGAACTTCATGCGGCCCACGCGCGACAGGTCGTACGTGTCCGGGTTGTAGAACAGGCGCTGGAACAGGGCCTGCACCGCGTCTTCCGTCGGCGGCTCGCCGGGGCGCATCATGCGGTAGATGGCCACGCGCGCGGCGAATTCGTCGACCGTCTCGTCGATGCGCAGGGTCTGCGAGATGTACGCGCCCTGGTCGAGTTCGTTGGTATAGATCACCTGGATGTCCTGCACGCCGGCCGTGCGCAGCTTCTTCAGCAGCGCTTCGGTCAGTTCGTCGTTGGCCTTGGACAGGATCTCGCCGGAATCGGCGTCGACGATGTTGCGTGCGATCACGCGGCCGATCAGGAAGTCTTCAGGCACGCTGATGTGCGTGGTTTCCGACTGCTCGAGTTCACGCGTGTGGCGCGCGGTGACGCGCTTGTCCTTGGCGACCACGACCTTGCCCGACTTGTCGGTGATGTCGAAGCGCGCGACTTCGCCGCGCAGGCGCTCGGGAACGAATTCCATCTGCGCGCCGCTGTCCATCAGGCGGAAGTTGTCGTTCACGAAGAAGTTCGCGAGGATCGATTCCGGGTTCAGGCCGATGGCCTTCAGCAGGATCGTCACCGGCATCTTGCGGCGGCGGTCGACGCGGAAGTACAGCATGTCCTTCGGGTCGAATTCGAAGTCGAGCCACGAGCCGCGGTAGGGAATCACGCGAGCCGAGAACAGCAGCTTGCCCGAGCTGTGCGTCTTGCCCTTGTCGTGTTCGAAGAACACGCCGGGCGAACGGTGCAGCTGCGAGACGATCACGCGCTCGGTGCCGTTGATGATGAACGAACCCTTGTCGGTCATGAGCGGCACTTCGCCCATGTAGACCTCTTGTTCCTTCACTTCCTTGACCACCTTCGACTGCGAAGTCGACGACTCGCGGTCATAGATGATCAGCTGAACCTTGGCGCGCACGGCCGAGGCGAAGGTCAGGCCGCGGGTCTGGCACTCGCGCACGTCGAAGGCGGGTTTCGCGAGGTTGTACTCGAGGAACTTCATCTCGACAAAACCATTGTGCGAGACGATCGGGAACGCGGCGTCGAACGCGGCCTGCAAGCCTTCGACGGTGCGTTGTTTGGGGGCGATGCCGGCTTGCAGGAACGCGGTGTACGCGTCTTTCTGCATCTGCAGCAGGTAGGGGATTTCGACGACGCTATCGCGGTTACCGAAACTTTTTCGGATGCGCTTGCGTTCGGTGTAACTGTACGCGGACGATTGGGCCATGAGAGCTCCGGAGCTTGAGATCTTCAGCGACTTGTCAGCGGTGCCGAGGCACCACTGCTTGGCGGCTGGCCACTACCAGCCGTTGGCGGACGGCGATGCGTTGCACATCGCCCGAACCAAGGGGTCTTCTGCAGTCGGGGTCAGAAAACACTCAAAAATCGCCTTGAGGGGCGGTTTTTGAGTGCGCTCTGAAAGCGGCAAAGGCTGGAGGGCCTTTCCAGGCGCCTCCAGCCCTCTAGGGGGACTGAATTACTTCAGTTCCACCTTGGCGCCGGCTTCTTCCAGCTTCTTCTTGGCAGCTTCGGCGTCAGCCTTCGACAGGCTTTCCTTGACAGCCTTGGGAGCGGCTTCCACCAGATCCTTGGCTTCCTTGAGGCCCAGGCCGGTGATTTCGCGCACGGCCTTGATGACCGACACCTTGTTCGCGCCGACTTCGGCGAGCACAACGTTGAATTCGGTCTGCTCTTCGGCGGCAGCAGCGGCAGCACCGCCACCCGCGGCGGCCGGAGCGGCCATTGCAGCGGCGCTCACGCCGAACTTCTCTTCGATGGCTTTCACCAGGTCGTTGAGTTCCAGGACCGTCATGCTGTCGAGCGCGGTCAGAAATGCGTCTTTATCGAATGCCATTTTTGTTTCCTAACAATTGGGTTGAATTTTTCAAACGCAAGGCTTACGCCGCTTGCGCTTCTGCCGGTGCATCGGCAACGGGTGCAGCTTCGCCACCACCACGCTTCTCGGCCAGTGCCGCGAGCACGCGGGCGGTCCGGGAAATCGGGGATTGCATCAAGCCCAGCAATTGCGCCAGCAGCACTTCCTTGGAAGGGATGTTGGCCAGTTGCTTCACGCCGTCGACGTCCAGGGCCTTGCCGCCGAATGCGCCACCGCGAATCACCAACTTGTCGTTGGTCTTCGCGAAATCGGCCACCACCTTGGCGGCGGCCACTGCGTCTTCGGAAAAGCCATAGATCAGCGGGCCGGTCATCTGGTCGCCGATGACTTCGAATGCGCTACCAGCGACAGCACGGCGTGCCAGCGTGTTCTTCAACACGCTGAGGGTCACACCCTTGCTGCGAGCTTCGCTGCGCAGTTTGGTCATATCGGCCACCGTGATGCCACGGTATTCCGCCATCACGAGCGTTTGAGCTTTAGCGGCGAGGCTGGTCACGTCACTGACGACCGCTTCTTTCTCACTGCGATTCAGACTCAAGGTCTACTCCTTTTAATGCGACCTTCGGCCGGGGCCTCGGATCGCGCTACATGCAGCGACCAACTGTTTCGGAACAAATCCTTGCAGCGGGATCGCCATCTGCGCTGGCCGCCGGACAAAAGGTCCGGCCATTAAGTGCAGGCACCCTGCACGCCAGCGGTCTTGGATGGCCCACGGCAACCGAAGCCGCCGCGACCCACCACATTCGCCCCGCCCCTCACCGTCAGGCCAGGGGCGGAGCCAATCTCATCAGCTCGCCGAGATGGTCTGCGTGTCCACGCGGACACCCAGGCCCATGGTCGACGACACAGCCACCTTGCGCAGGTACACGCCCTTGCTGGTCGCGGGCTTGGCCTTGACCAGCGCGTCGATCAGCGCTGCAAGGTTGCCTTGCAGCTTGTCGTTGTCGAACGAGCGGCGGCCGATCGTGCCGTGCACGATACCGGCCTTGTCGACGCGGAACTGGACCTGGCCGGCCTTGGCGTTCTTCACGGCCGTGGCGACGTCCGGGGTCACGGTGCCGACCTTCGGGTTGGGCATCAGGCCGCGCGGGCCGAGGATCTGGCCGAGCGTACCGACCACGCGCATCGCGTCAGGCGCGGCGATCACGACGTCGAAAGGCATGTCGCCCGCCTTGACCATCGCAGCCAGGTCGTCCATGCCGACGATGTCGGCGCCGGCGGCCTTGGCTTCGTCGGCCTTGGCGCCCTGGGCGAACACGGCCACGCGCTTGGTCTTGCCGGTGCCGTTGGGCAGCACGACGGCGCCACGCACGACCTGGTCCGACTTCTTCGCGTCGATGCCGAGCTGCACGGCCACATCGATCGATTCGTCGAACTTGGCGGTGGCGGCTTCCTTGACGAGGATGATCGCGTCACCGAACGGGTACAGCTTGGTGCTGTCGACCTTGCCTTCGAGCGACTTCTGCTTCTTGGTGTTCTTGGCCATTACACGCCCTCCACATTCACGCCCATCGAGCGGGCCGTACCGGCGATGGTGCGAACTGCTGCGTCCATGTCGGCCGCGGTCAGGTCTTTCATCTTGGTCGTTGCGATTTCTTCGAGCTGCGCGCGCGTGATCTTGCCGACCTTGTCGGTGTGCGGACGTGCCGAGCCCTTGTCGAGCTTGATCGCCTTCTTGATCAGGACGCCGGCCGGCGGCGACTTGATGATGAAGGTGAAGCTCTTGTCGGCGAAGGCGGTGATGACCACCGGCAGCGCCAGACCCGGCTCGTAGCTCTGGGTCTGCGCGTTGAACGCCTTGCAGAACTCCATGATGTTCAGACCACGCTGGCCCAGTGCGGGACCGATCGGTGGTGACGGGTTGGCCTTACCAGCTGGCACTTGCAGCTTGATGAAGCCGACGATTTTTTTCGCCATGCTTTGCTCCTTGCGGGTGATATCGCCTCGGCATCGGCCGCGGCTCCCCGGGGTTGAACGACTCTTCTGTCAAGGCCGCGCGCCGAGTCGGACAAGCGCGCAGCCGGAAAACGGTTCTGGCCCGCAGGCCAGCAGGGACTCAGGTCTTTTCGACCTGGCTGAATTCGAGCTCCACGGGCGTCGCACGGCCGAAGATCATGACCGACACGCTGACCTTGCTCTTCTCGTAGTTGACGTCTTCGACGGTGCCGTTGAAGTCGGTGAACGGGCCTTCCTTGACGCGCACGAACTCACCCACGGTGAACTCGACCTTGTGGCGCGGCTTCTCGGTGCCCTGCTGCATCTGGCTAACGATGTCCTCGACCTCTTTCTGCGAGATCGGGGCCGGGCGGTTCTTGGCGCCACCGACAAAACCCGTCACCTTGTTGGTGTGCTTCACCAGGTGCCAACTCTCGTCGTCCATGATCATCTCGACCAGCACATAGCCCGGGAAGAAGCGGCGCTCGGTAGTGCGCTTCTGGCCGTTCTTGATCTCGACCACTTCTTCGGTCGGAACCAGGATGCGGCCGAACTTGTCCTGCATGCCGGCGCGGTTGATGCGCTCGGTGATGTTGCGCTCGACGGCCTTTTCCATGCCCGAATAGGCATGCACCACGTACCAACGCAGGTCGGGGTTGGCGGCGGGAGGCAGCAACGAGGCAGGCGCCTCTTCGGCGCCGCCCGGCGTGGTTTCTTCAACTGCGTCGTCTGTCATTTATTTTCTCCAGCCCAGAATGAGGTCGAAAAACACCCATTCGAGCGTCTTGTCGGTGAGCCAGAGGAAGACGGACATGACCGCCACGAAGGCGAACACATAGGCCGTCATCTGTATCGCTTCCTTGCGGGTCGGCCAGACGACCTTCTTGACTTCGCGCCAGGAGTCGCGGCCAAAAGCCCACAGCTGGCGCCCATTCTCCGAACTGCCGAAGGCGCCCACAGCGGCGGCCAGACCGAGCAGCAGCGCGCCCCATTGCACCAGCGAGCCGTGGCGCGCAAGCAGGTAGAACGCAACGATGGCGCCCACTGCCAGCAGCACTGCCGCAGCCAGCTTGGCCTTGTCGGCGCCCGTGCTCACGGTTTCGATTTGAGAAGTGGCCATGTTCGGCTGGTTTCCTGTGGCCCTGCGGCCTTCAATTCAATGCGCCTCTTGAGACGCCGAAGCCCATCGGGTCACGATGGGCTTTTTCGAGCTTCCCACCGGTGTGCGGCAGGCTCTGCGGGATGCCACCTAGGTGGCAGGGGCAGTAGGAATCGAACCTACAACCTTCGGTTTTGGAGACCGACGCTCTGCCAATTGAGCTATACCCCTCCGGAACTCTTTGTGCCCGGCTTAGATGTCGAGGATCTTTGCCACGACGCCCGAACCCACGGTGCGGCCGCCTTCACGGATGGCGAAGCGCAG